>NZ_KE138682.1:0-4270 GCF_000408325.1 Escherichia sp. KTE52 | reverse complement strand
CCTGCCACAATCATGAGGCCTGCGGCCTTGTAGAGTTCATGATCTCGTGCCTTTCGTTCCGCCCTTGCGGCTGCCTTCCGTTCTGCCGCTATGATTGCCGTTACTCTGGCTTTTGCTGCGGCTGCTTTCTCTGCGGTTTTTTCTGCTCGTATCAGTGCGGACAACGTTTTTTCATCCGTCGTTGTTCGGTTTTTTTTCTCTGCCAGTAACACAAGTAATCTCTGCTGCTCTGACGGTGATTTCAGTCCGTTGATGTAGGCAATTTTTGCACTTAACCAGTCTTCACGATTTGTCATCCTTACCTCTGCACTTTTGCCGTTAATGTGAGTTGTTATTGTGCATAATATCACCTTGTCTGCCTGCGTGTGAGAACGTAAAATCATCCCTGATTTATTCAGGGATGCGCACTTAGTAGTTTCTCTACTTCGTCGAGAAACTGTGCGCTCCTGCGGAGGGCTAAAAGGCAGATGGCAAGCTACCATTGCACCGTCAAAGCTGGAGCAAAAGGCAGTGCCTTAAAACATGCTGATTACATTTCCAGATCTGGCGAATATAAGAGCTACAAATCGCGGGAGGATCTGGAATTTTCGTCATCCGGTAACATGCCATCATGGGCGAAGAGAAATCCAGCAGAGCTATGGAAAGCCGCAGATGAATTTGAACGAAAAAACGGGACAGCATACCGTGAAATTGAGATCGCATTACCGCGTGAACTGACACGCGAACAACGGATAGAACTTGTTGAAGATTTCGTGCAAAAGGAACTTGGCGATCGCCATGCCTACCAGTATGCGATCCACAATCCGCCTGGTGCAATCGACGGAAAGGAACAGCCACACGCGCATATCATGTTTTGTGAGCGGATTAATGATGGTATTGAACGCGATCCGCAGCAATTTTTTAAACGTGCCAACAGCAAATCACCAGAGCAGGGAGGCGCAAAAAAAGCGAGTATTCCCCAGACAGCCGGAGAGCGAAAAGCCGCCCTTGTTGCGCTGCGTTCCCGCTGGGCTGATGTGCAGAATGAGCACCTTGCGCGACACGGTCACGAGTCGCGCGTAGATCATCGTTCTCTGAAAGAACAGGGTATCAATCGCACGCCGGAAGTTCATCTTGGCCCCGTTCAGGCCGCCAGTCTCAATGGTGAGCAGATTGTTGCAATCCAGGAACGGAGGAATGCTGAGCGGGAACTCAAGACCGCCAGAGATGCCGCAAATGCCATTCAGCAGGAACAGGAGCAAAAGCAAAAAATCAGGGCAGTTGAGCCTGTTCGTTCAGCCCGTTCACCGGAGTTATTGCTTCAGTACCGCAAGGTTATGAAAACGGTCATTCAGGGAGAAGCAAGGCTTGCTCGTTTAGGGGATGCCAATCCCAATGCGCTCAAAGAACATAAGCTGCTTCAGAATGCGAAAGCTAAAAAAGACTCTCTTTCCGAATGGAGCAGGCGAATATATGAAGGGGCACGGTATTTAGACAAACTTGGGCGTAATGTCGTTTCCGCACAAAGGGAGCTGCGGGAGCTACAGGAACAACGCAATGCTTTGAATGGGATTCGTGGCCTGTTTCGTGGGGCTGACAAAAGGGAGATTGATGCGCGTATTCTGGAGCAAAAAAGTGTGCTGGAAACCGCTGAACATGAAAGGAATGAATTCAGGAACAAGCTACAGCACGCCGAATCCGAGTGGGACAAAGAAAACGCTGCTTTTAAGCGTACCGAGGGATATAAGTACGTTGGGGAGCTGGACAGGTACAGAGAACGTGAGATTCTGGCCGCGGCATCTTTAGAGAATACTAGGCAAAAGGTTGCCGAAGAAGTATCCGTTGCCCGTAGCCAGATGTTATCTCTGGAGCCAGAACTCAGTATGTCTGGAGATGAAAAAGCTCAAATGCGACATGAGTTACTGGCAGAAATGGCGCAGGAACGGCAGCAACAGGAGGAAAAAGCACTGCGTATACAGCGATCTTGGGCCAGGGATGCATCCCGTAGTAACGAACGTGATCAAGATATGGAACGTTGAAAATGTAGCAATATCAGGACTGCGCCCCGACCCCCGCCAACGCTTCACGGGACGCGAAAAAATTCCGCGTCCCGTGAAGCGTTTTCTGAATGAGAAAATTTGTCGTTTTGATTTACTCACAGTTCAGGTCAATGAAGTTAACAGGTGTTAAATACTTACAGGTGGTTATATGTGCAACCACCTGTAAGTGAAGGATTAAAACTTGGTGCAATCTTCGATTTTATAGGTGTAGAACCCCTTATAATAAATGCTATTTTTTATTGATGTTACAAAGTCTCGAGGTATTTGATTTTCGTTGTAGTTAATGTATGCATATTGCAATAGTTGTTTGTGAAAACTTTCGACTCTATTCTTTCCCTGAAAGTTATATGTCAATGCCCCATCTAAATAATCAACTCCTCCGGTGTCTGTTACAAACCAGTAGTAGGTTAGTTTGACATCTGAGACATTTAATTTTTTTCTGCAATCATTTAACTTTTCACTTATTTCTATATTGTGCTTTTTTAAATCAGATATTGTTTGAGGTGCTCTATCTTGGCTTCTTTTATAGATGTTGAGAAAGTTATCATCAAAGTAAGTATTTGTTTTTTTTATGCATTCATCTGCGTTCTCACAGGGGGGGACCCGTTCGTAGAAACCGGGGAAGTTTTTAGTTATTAATGGTGATGCATTTTTCTTAAATGATTGATATACCTGATATATGTGCTTTTTGCATGATTCTTTTACATAATCTTCACTTACATCACGCCAACTGTAAGTGTTGGCATATTGAATGTATGTGTATCCATCACAAATTGCATTTAGCGCATTGTCATTATGATCCCTTAGATATAGCATGCTGTCTAGATAAGGTCTAATTGTGAGTTTGCTATATATGATTGGATCTTCATTAAAGGCACTGTTTAGCTTTCTTATGTGATCTATTACGACCTCTTTTGTTTTTTCAACAAGAGGCGTTTTCTGTTTGTATTCCTCTAATGATTCATTGGTTGATTTTATGCTGTTGTTATTTTGTGTTATAGAATGTTCAGCATTATTTTCAGGTTCTTGCATAATGGCTGAATTTATTATTTTTAGGCCACTTTCACTAATATCACAGGTATATGTAACGATGATTCTGCCTCGATCATCCTCTTTTTCACTCCATGTGCCATTGATGCAATCACTCCTTGTATCGAAGGCTTTACCAACAGTCATTGAGTCGTCAATGTCGTAATATACGAAAGACTTTACCTTGCTTATTCCATCAGAGTCGCATCCTGAAATAAAAAATGACGACAATAAAGGAAAGATATGTTTAAAGTTAATATTCATTTTTCCCATTTTTATTTCTAACAATAACGAGGAAATATTAATACAGGCGATATGTTAATGGAATCCATACATACCGATAAACCGACTTACTATGTTTGTGAGCAACGTCTCACGCAGTTCGAAAAGATTTCGCACCAGTTCACCTTTTTCTGGATGAGAAAGTTTGTCTTTTTGACCCGTTCAAAGCTGTGAACGGTCGAAACCGATCGCGCATCGCTTTCGTGAATAGTTATGCAGGCCCCTAAAAACGTTTCTGACGCGTTTTTCTGTTTTGGTCAGGGGAAAACATGTTTTTTTGCGTTCTTTGCGTTACAGAGCATCTGAGAGCGTTTTACGGGGTACGTACAACAGGAGTTATGGTAAATGGATCGGGTTTGCGGGAAGACTCGACAGGTTTTGTCGTTGGGGGTAGTGTAAGCGACTGAAAAACAAACGCCCCTGAAATTCGTGTCTATCCGCCAAGACTGTCACGAAAATACAGGGGCGATGTCGGTCGATAACCTGGAAGGAATCGTAACACATGAGCGCCGCGCTTCAATACTTCGAAGAAAATTTACCCCGCCGTCCCTATCACACGGATGATCTCGCTTTTGGTCTTCGCATCTCCGGCAAAGGGCGTGCGCTGCTTGCGCGGTACATCCAGCAGAACCAGCCTCATGCGCAGTTCTGGATGGTTTTTGACGTTGACCGCGAGGGGGCAGCGATTGACTGGAGCGACCGGAACGCCCCCGCGCCGAACATCACCGTTAAAAATCCTGTGAACGGACACGCTCACCTGCTCTATGCACTCAATATCGCCGTGAGAACCGCGCCTGATGCGTCGGTTAAGGCGCTGAAATATGCCGCAGCGGTTGAACGTTCGCTGTGTGAGAAACTTTGTGCTGATGTGAACTACAGCGGACTGATTTGCAAAAATCCGTTCCACCTGGAATGGCAGG
>NZ_KE138681.1:0-1295 GCF_000408325.1 Escherichia sp. KTE52 | reverse complement strand
CAGCAGCCGGTTGAACGGCACCACGCTGTTTTCTGCCGTGGCCCTTTCCCCCGCACGCCTCCCCAGCAGGTTTCCCGCCGCGTCGTACTGCCAGCGCGTTATCTACCCAACCACAGCGACACGCCGGTGATCAAAATCAGCGCCAAATGGCTGAGAGAAGCGGGATTTGAGATCGGCACGGGCGTTACCGTGAAGATCTCGGAGGGTTGCCTGATCCTGCTTGCGGATAACAACGAAGTACAGGAACTGCGGCAGGAACTTTATCAGGTTAAACAGGCTGTTAAGGGGATGCGGGACGGGATGTTTAGTGTGCTGAACGAGAGTTAAAAAATAAAAAGCCGGGAAGATTTAATTTCTTACCCGGTTTTTTATTATTCAAGAACAATACAAATGAATTTGTTCCTCATCTATATAAATAACATATTCTGATTCATTAGGAGAAACAGGTGATATCAAAAAACATCTTACATCATTTATAGTGAAAGATTCATTTAAAAAAGAAATTAAATCGTTCTTTTTTGATATAAACACACGACCTTTAAATATCTTACGTTTCCCTTTACTGGCGATGAGGTTATGTGCAATATAATAATCATCAAAAGAAAGTTCACTATATAATTCATTCAGATTGTCAAATGAATGTTTAATTGTTCCTTTCTCAAGAATATTTAACATTTTCCAAAAAATAAACTCCTCTGCCTCATTTGACGGAAACTTTTGTTTTGTAAGCAAATCGAACGAATATTTATTTTTCATGATTAATTAGGGATGTCATAGAATATATGACCATCCGTCCCATTATTGTACCATTTTATATGAGGTGAATCGCCAAAACCACCTTCCGGCCCCATATGTTGCTCGTATCCTTTAGGATATTTTGGAACGCCATCAGGACGAGCACTTTGCGTATGTGCTTTATAACGATTCATATTACCCTGTGCTTCTTGTAAGAAAGCTTTTGCATCAGTGCTAGATTGGACTTTTACCTGGAATTTCTCGCCCCTAGATAAAGCAGCTTGCATATCCTTAATAGCTTGATTCCACGCTTTAGAACCACGGACTAGTGGAGTCATTTCCGACGCTTTACCGGAAAGTTTGCCACTATAAGATGATTTACAGGACAGACCTAATGGGTCGATCCATGACAGTGGATTCGGCGCATAAGCATATAAATTTAATCCGCCCCTTAAACCTATCGGGTCCGTTACTATGAACCGCCCGACATCCGGATCATAGTAACGGTGCAGATTGTAGTGCAGCCCCGTTTCCCTGTCGAGGTACTGTCCCTGGTAACG
>NZ_KE138680.1:2404415-2568223 GCF_000408325.1 Escherichia sp. KTE52 | reverse complement strand
CGTGACCGCGTTCAGCGCGTTGTAACGGTACGCCTGGCGACAGCCATCCGGGTTTATCTGCTCCGCCAGACGGTCCAGCACATCATGGCGGAACCGGTAGCACTCCCCGTTCTCGTTTGTGAGGGTGGTCAGCCGTCCGTAGGCGTCGTACCCGAATGCCGTCCTGCGCCCCATCGCGTCCGTCCGGCTGCGCACCCGCCCCTGCCCGTCTCGTTGCCAGCGCGTTATCCTCCCCATCGGGCTGGTATACTTCACCAGCCTGCCCGCCGCATCCGGCTGGTAATGCGCCGTGCGGCCGTCCGCCAGTATCACCTCCACCAGGTGACCGCTGTCGTCATACCCGTAGCGCGTACTGTGGCTCTGCGCGTCTGTCACCCGTATCAGCCGCGTGCGTTCGTCGTAGAACCAGGTCGTCTGCGAGCCGGAACAATCCGTATGCCGCGTGAGCTGCCCGTCTTCGTTCCACTGAAGGTATTTATTCCCCCCACGGGCATCGGTTATCTGTACCACCTGGCCGTGGCGGTCATACTGATACCGGGTGTTCTGTTGCAGCGGGTCGGTCACGGCAAGAAGATTGCCGCGTTCATCGTACTCACAGCGCCAACTGTTCCCCGCTGCATCCACTTCCGTTTCCGGTTCGTGCCATACCGGGTGCCACTGTGTCTGTGCCACCCGCCCCAGCGGGTCGTGCGTCTCCGTGATATGCCCCAGGCGGTCATACACATAGCGCCATTTGCCGCCCTGAGCGTCGGTCATCCCCAGCAGCAGTCGTTCTTCGTCGCTCCAGCGGAACGTCATCACCTGCCCGGCTTCGTCCTGGTACGCCGTCACCTGATTCTGCGCATCCCACTGATGAAAGCGTGTCCGGCCCGCCCCGTCTGTCACACATACCACACGTTCAGCCATCCGCCAGTCCAGACGGTATCGTGCGCCACTGTCGGTATGGTGGCCCGTCACGCGCCAGCCTGCATCATCCGGCCCTTCATACCAGCCCCACTGGTAATAATATCCTTCGCCGCCGGGCTGCCGGTGCAGCGTCATGCAGTTGTTTTCGTCGTAAGCAAACTCACGCAACAGGTGCCCCGTGCTGTCGTGCACGCCGTTCAGGTGGCCAGCCTCGTCATAGTTGTAACGACGCAGCAGTAAAGGTGCAGTATCAGGGAAATGCTGATAAATCTGTGTCACCCGCCGGGGATGCGCCGCCAGTTCGTAATACAGACGGATGCACGGACGCTGCTGTTCGCCGCGGATTTCAGTGATGCGCCCCCGGTCGTCGTAGTACAGATTCAGACAGTTGCTGTTACGGTCGCCCAGCATTTTCAGCCGCTGGCGCTGCGGGTGATGCGGGTCGGCTTCAAACAGAAAAAAATGTCCATCATCGCTGCTGATAAGCCAGTGCCCCTGCTCACCACGCCGTACTGCCAGTCCTTCACCGGGGCTGTAAAAACCGCTCCCCGGCAGCACGGCTTCCATATCCAGCCGTCGCCCCATACCCGACACAAAGGTCATGCAGTTTTCGTCCGCGTTACCCGGTGTGCGCACGAGGCTGACTTCATACATCACGCTCCAGCCCTGACCGAACATCCCATCCGTGCGTTCGTCACGACTGCTGTACACACGCTGCCAGTCCAGCGGAAAGTGGCCCGGCAGGCTGAAATCGAAGTCATCATCATCAGCCAGGTATTTGGCCCCGGTGGCGGCGTTGACCGGATGCGGGAGGGCGCTGATGGCCTTCTGCGTCATCATGCTCATCCCGATACCGGCAGCAAAACAGGCGATTTTAGAAAGCATTTTGCCCGGGCGAAGAAACATCAGCGCCACGGTTGCCACCAGGGTTATCTGCGACCTGCCGCTTCTGATATCCCTGACCACCAGTAACGGACCGCCAATGCGGACATCCGGTGACACAAACGCCCCGTCCCCCGGCGCATTCACCACCCTGGCCTCGCAGGTACAGCGTGCCCCGCTGCGTGCCGCTGGCTGACTGTTGACACGCACATCCCGCGCACCTTCCGCGATATATTCCGCCGCGGGCGGTTCGTCATCACCTTTGAACAGATTACTGATACTACCAATAACCGCATTCACTCCCTGAAAGGCGGTTTCCAGCAGACCGTCCGGACTCAACAGGTTAAGGGCCGTTCCCAGAGGGTCATCCAGAAAGGCGGCTTTTTTTTGTGCGAGTAACTGAGTCAGTGAGGAAGGATGTTTATGGCAGTCGATTTTATCGTCAGGGGTCGGGGTGGAGCCAGGTGCCGCACTGGCCACGGTGGGCTGCCATAGTTCCGACACAAAATGTGTCACGCCATCCACCATCTCAGAACGCCCTTCTTCTGTACTGAGCTGGTCGTGCAGCGCCCGGGACATCAGAACAGGTCCAGTCACCGGATGAACCGCCAGGGCTATTGCCCCCGCCATTTCCAGATATTCCCCGGCCACATCCCGGAACGTTCTGGCGTCCTCCTGACGCTGCGCTTCTTCCTGTTCCGCCTTCGCCTGCGCTTCCTGCGCCTCAATCTCCTGCCGCGATGCCGCTGTGGCCGCTGCCCGCGCGGCAGGTTTGCTGTTGATCAATGTGTCACCAGAGCCGGTGAGGATGTAACCTTCAATCTGAGGCGGGAAAAGCATATCTGCGAGGTCTGAACAGGCTTCGCTGACCGTTTCTGTCACGCCGGTGTACACCATCGCCACACCCGCCACAAAACCGGTCAGCAAGACAGCCGTGCACCCCATCGTGATCCCTACTGACGCCGCCAGTAACGAGGTTGCGCCGACAATGAGGGCATCAATAACGACATTTGCGGCCACTTCCAGCACCGCCCCCAGCACATCTGCCATAAACGACGTATGCAGCAGGGCATCACCCTGCCTTGCCGCCCAGAATGCATCTTCCATGTCCCGTTCCCTGTGTGATTAATGCGTCCTGGTTTCCTGCCGTATCCTGAAGCGCAGATTCTTTTTAATTTCAGCCCAGCGCGTCATGTCTGCCGGGGTCAGCGGTGTGGTTCTGGCGTAAGTGAAGGCCATCATGACCCGCTCACCCGGCAATACAAATGCCACCTGACACTGATACACCTGCTCGTTACCCCGGAGAAACTGGCTCTGTATCTCCAGCCCTTCCTCAGCGTCATTAATCCCCACGCGGGTCACCTGCACGGGCGTGTGGTGCAGTTCCCTGACCTGCTTTTCCAGCTTTTTCATTTGCTGTTCAACCTGAGAGGCTAATTCGTCTCCTTCCTGCATCTGACCCCGGCTGATAATGAGTGCAGCGTCGGGATTGCTGAGCCGCAACATATTAATGGTACTGTCCTGAATAATATTCCCGGTGAAAGTTATAACTGTCTCATTGAGGTAATATTCCGTCATAATGGCATGAGTCCTTTTTAATAAACGAATTATTTTTTGATGGGTTTTTATTTATTTTTTAGTCATGAAGGTGACGTCTATTGCTGCTTTGTCGCTCATTTTTATCTTTCCAGCAACAATCACTAAGAATATCAAATAATTATCAATAGTTACGACGACTGGAACGGATACATAGTTATATATTCGATAATTCAATTATATTCAGCGTGTAAATAAAACCACCAACAACAGACACGCTACCGCCTCCATATAAAAATGGATGCCTTATAAAATTGAGTTCTTACATAGAAAAGGCTGAAATATTGTGTGTTTTTAATTATCAACTAAAAATACAATATCTTTTTATTAACACCAATACACCTTATCGCATTAGATTCATTAACAATGAATTATTCTTAATATATCAATAAAGTATATATTACTCTCTTTACTATCTACTTTTATTGAAGTAGCGATATTAATAGCAAAATTCGGAATTTATTTAGATGCTGGAGTGAGCAAAAGTGATAGCGACTTTCTCACTTTACACTGAAGTTACAGGAAAGAGTGTAATGGGGTATCCAACCTAACCAGAGATTTCTGACGATAGAGCCGCTTAGAGAGACAATGAGGATAACCGCATTCTGAGTTACCCTTTTAAAAGGGTACTAGCGAAACTTGAAGATAAAACAGTGATGAAATGAAGGCGTCATGAGATCCGTTGATACAGAACGCCTAAGCCAGCCCCGTATACAAGGCTGGCTTAAATGTGCTAGCAATCAGTAAAAATCACCGGTTGCCTTTTCGGCTTGATCCATCCACACCGGTTTATCGCTGGTTTTCGACCAGACGCGGTGCAGGTAGCTGTAAAAGCGGGCGCGGTCTTTCCAGAAAAGCATGAAAGGCAGCGCCAGAACGCCCGCTGCAACCGCATAAGTACGGCGTAAAAAGATAAGCCATGCAGGATATTCTTTATAGAGTTCCATACTTTTCTCCCCCTTTTTTGTATCTACCCGGTGAATGACACCGGAAAAATGAATTCGTTTATCTGATGAAAATAGTACCGCCTTTTGTGTAATTTTACTACTCATCCGACCACTTATTTTTGCTTATTGATGGTTTATTTACATTCACCGTGTAATTAAGTTACATAAAAGTTAAAATGATACTAACCATTAGTTAAATCATGGCTTTTGCCATTTTTATACTTTTTTTACACCCCGCCCGCAGATTTTTGCGAAATCTTTGCAGCCACAATTCTACCCTTCCGGTATCACTTTTAGGCCACTGGAGGTGCACTGTGAGTGCAGGCGTGATAACCGGCGTGTTGCTGGTGTTTTTATTACTGGGTTATCTGGTTTATGCCCTGATCAATGCGGAGGCGTTCTGATGGCTGCGCAAGGGTTCTTACTGATCGCCACGTTTTTACTGGTGCTGATGGTGCTGGCGCGCCCTTTAGGCAGCGGGCTGGCACGGCTGATTAATGATATTCCTCTTCCCGGAACGGCAGGCGTTGAACGCGTACTCTTTCGCGCACTTGGCGTCTCTGACCGTGAGATGAACTGGAAGCAGTATCTGTCTGCCATTCTCTGCCTGAACCTGCTGGGACTGGCGGTGCTGTTTTTCATGCTGGTCGGTCAGCACTATCTGCCGCTTAATCCGCAGCAACTGCCGGGTTTGTCGTGGGATCTGGCGCTGAATACTGCTGTCAGCTTTGTCACCAACACCAACTGGCAGTCTTACAGCGGCGAAACAACGTTGAGCTATTTCAGTCAGATGACGGGCTTAACGGTACAAAACTTTCTTTCTGCCGCCAGCGGGATTACGGTGATTTTCGCCCTCATCCGCGCGTTTACCCGCCAGAGCATGAGCACACTGGGCAATGCCTGGGTCGATCTGTTACGCATCACGTTATGGGTGTTAGCCCCAGTGGCGTTGTTGATCGCCCTGTTTTTTATTCAACAAGGTGCGCTGCAAAACTTTCTGCCTTATCAGGCTGTGACAACCGTTGAAGGGGCACAGCAATTGTTACCGATGGGGCCGGTGGCTTCTCAGGAAGCGATCAAGATGCTCGGTACTAATGGCGGTGGTTTCTTTAATGCCAACTCGTCGCATCCGTTTGAAAACCCGACCGCACTGACCAACTTCGTGCAAATGCTGGCGATCTTCTTGATCCCAACGGCGCTTTGCTTTGCCTTTGGCGAAGTGGCGGGCGATCGTCGTCAGGGGCGCATGTTGCTGTGGGCAATGTCGGTGATTTTTGTCATCTGCGTGGCCGTGGTGATGTGGGCAGAAATTCAGGGTAATCCTCATCTGTTGGCGCTGGGCGCAGACAGCAGCATCAATATGGAAGGTAAAGAGAGCCGTTTTGGCGTACTGGTCAGTAGCCTGTTTGCGGTCGTGACTACGGCGGCTTCCTGCGGCGCAGTGATTGCGATGCATGATTCGTTTACCGCTCTCGGCGGCATGGTGCCGATGTGGTTGATGCAAATTGGTGAAGTGGTATTCGGCGGCGTGGGTTCTGGCCTTTACGGCATGATGCTGTTCGTCCTGCTGGCGGTGTTTATTGCCGGGCTGATGATTGGTCGCACGCCGGAATATCTGGGTAAAAAAATCGACGTGCGCGAGATGAAACTGACTGCGCTGGCGATTCTGGTTACCCCAACGCTGGTGCTGATGGGCGCGGCGCTGGCGATGATGACCGATGCCGGTCGTAGCGCCATGCTCAACCCTGGCCCGCATGGTTTTAGCGAAGTGCTGTACGCCGTGTCGTCCGCCGCCAACAACAACGGCAGTGCCTTTGCCGGATTAAGCGCCAACTCACCGTTCTGGAACTGCTTACTGGCGTTCTGCATGTTTGTCGGGCGCTTCGGGGTGATTATCCCGGTGATGGCGATTGCCGGTTCGCTGGTGAGTAAAAAGAGCCAACCCGCCAGCTCCGGTACACTGCCAACGCACGGCCCGCTGTTTATTGGCCTGTTAATCGGCACCGTGTTGCTGGTTGGCGCACTGACCTTTATCCCTGCCCTGGCGCTTGGTCCGGTGGCGGAATATCTCTCCTGATGATATTGAGTGAGCACTGAATATGAGTCGTAAACAACTGGCGCTATTCGAACCCACACTTGTCGCCCAGGCGCTGAAAGAAGCGGTGAAAAAATTAAGTCCGCAGGCGCAATGGCGCAATCCGGTGATGTTTATCGTCTGGATCGGCAGTCTGCTGACCACCTTTATTAGTATCGCGATGGTGAGCGGTGCGATGCCCGGCAATGCGCTATTTAGCGCGGCAATTAGTGGCTGGCTTTGGGTCACCGTGCTGTTCGCCAATTTCGCAGAGGCGCTGGCGGAAGGCCGCAGTAAAGCGCAGGCCAACAGTCTGAAAGGGGTGAAAAAAACCGCCTTTGCTCGCAAGCTGCGCGAGCCGAAATATGGTGCTGTGGCAGACAAAGTTCCGGCCGATCAACTGCGTAAAGGCGACATCGTGCTGGTAGAAGCGGGCGATATTATCCCTTGCGATGGTGAAGTTATTGAAGGTGGCGCATCGGTCGATGAGAGCGCCATCACCGGGGAATCGGCACCGGTGATCCGTGAGTCCGGCGGCGATTTTGCCTCCGTCACTGGCGGCACGCGTATTCTTTCTGACTGGCTGGTAATTGAGTGCAGCGTTAACCCCGGCGAGACGTTTCTGGATCGGATGATCGCGATGGTGGAAGGCGCACAACGACGCAAAACGCCGAACGAGATTGCCCTGACCATTCTCCTGATTGCCCTGACCATCGTCTTTTTACTGGCAACCGCAACGCTATGGCCATTTACCGCCTGGGGCGGTAACGCAGTCAGCGTGACGGTACTGGTAGCGCTGCTGGTCTGTCTGATCCCAACGACTATCGGCGGCTTGCTGTCAGCTATCGGCGTCGCCGGGATGAGCCGGATGCTGGGCGCGAATGTGATCGCCACCAGCGGACGTGCAGTTGAAGCTGCGGGCGACGTGGACGTCCTGCTGCTGGATAAAACCGGCACCATCACCCTCGGTAACCGCCAGGCATCAGAGTTTATCCCCGCGCAGGGCGTGGAGGAAAAAACGCTGGCCGACGCCGCACAACTGGCTTCGCTGGCCGATGAAACGCCGGAAGGCCGCAGTATTGTGATCCTCGCCAAGCAGCGTTTTAACCTGCGCGAGCGCGATGTGCAGTCGCTCCATGCCACCTTTGTACCCTTTACTGCGCAAAGCCGGATGAGTGGGATCAACATTGATAACCGCATGATCCGTAAAGGTTCTGTCGATGCCATTCGCCGTCATGTCGAGGCTAACGGTAGCCACTTCCCTGCCGATGTCGACCAAAAAGTCGATCAGGTTGCGCGTCAGGGTGCCACGCCGCTGGTAGTGGTGGAAGGTTCTCGCGTGCTGGGCGTTATTGCGCTGAAAGATATCATCAAAGGTGGCATTAAAGAGCGTTTCGCCCAACTGCGCCAAATGGGCATTAAAACGGTGATGATTACCGGCGATAACCGTCTGACCGCCGCCGCCATTGCAGCGGAAGCGGGCGTCGACGATTTCCTTGCCGAAGCGACACCAGAGGCCAAGCTGGCGTTGATTCGTCAGTACCAGGCGGAAGGCCGTTTGGTGGCAATGACTGGCGACGGCACCAACGATGCCCCAGCGCTGGCGCAAGCCGACGTCGCGGTGGCGATGAACTCCGGCACTCAGGCGGCGAAAGAAGCGGGCAATATGGTGGATCTCGACTCCAATCCGACCAAGTTGATCGAGGTGGTGCATATTGGCAAACAGATGCTGATGACCCGTGGTTCGCTTACGACCTTCAGCATTGCCAACGATGTGGCGAAATACTTCGCCATTATTCCGGCGGCGTTCGCGGCAACGTATCCGCAGTTGAATGCGCTGAACATCATGCGCCTGCATTCGCCCGACTCCGCCATTCTCAGTGCAGTTATTTTCAATGCCTTGATTATCGTCTTTTTGATTCCCCTGGCATTAAAAGGCGTGAGTTATAAACCGCTTACCGCTTCTGCCATGTTGCGCCGTAACTTATGGATTTACGGTATGGGTGGGCTGCTGGTGCCGTTTATCGGTATCAAAGTCATTGATTTACTGCTGACCGTTTGCGGTCTGGTGTGAGGTTTACCATGCGTGGATTACGTCCGGCATTCTCGACTTTTCTCTTTCTGTTATTGATTACTGGCGGCGTTTACCCGCTGCTAACCACCCTGCTTGGGCAATGGTGGTTTCCCTGGCAGGCCAACGGTTCGTTGATCCGTGAAGGTGATACAGTGCGCGGTTCGGCATTAATCGGGCAGAATTTTACCGATAACGGCTATTTTCATGGCCGTCCGTCGGCAACGGCAGAAATGCCCTATAATCCACAGGCTTCTGGCGGGAGCAATCTGGCGGTCAGTAATCCGGCGCTGAATAAACAAATAGCAGCACGCGTTGCTGCTTTACGAGCCGCTAACCCGGATGCCAGCGCGAGCGTTCCGGTTGAACTGGTCACGGCTTCGGCAAGCGGGCTGGACAATAACATTACCCCGCAAGCGGCGACCTGGCAGATCCCACGGGTGGCGAAAGCGCGTAATCTCAGCGTTGAACAGCTCACACAACTGGTCGCAAAATACAGCCAACAACCGCTGGTGAAATATATCGGCCAGCCGGTCGTCAACATTGTCGAACTCAATCTGGCGCTGGATAAGCTTGATGAATAACGAACCTTTACGTCCCGACCCCGACCGTCTGCTGGAACAAACTGCCGCGCCGCATCGCGGAAAGCTAAAAGTTTTCTTCGGTGCCTGTGCGGGCGTCGGGAAAACCTGGGCGATGCTGGCGGAAGCCCAGCGACTGCGGGCGCAAGGGCTGGATATTGTGGTTGGCGTGGTAGAAACCCACGGGCGGAAAGATACCGCCGCAATGCTGGAAGGTCTGGCTGTTCTGCCACTGAAACGCCAGGCGTACCGTGGGCGGCATATCAGCGAGTTTGATCTCGATGCCGCCCTCGCCCGCCGTCCGGCGCTGATATTAATGGATGAACTGGCGCACAGTAATGCGCCAGGTTCCCGTCATCCTAAACGCTGGCAGGATATCGAAGAGCTACTGGAAGCAGGCATTGATGTTTTCACTACCGTCAACGTTCAGCATCTGGAAAGTCTGAACGATGTGGTCAGTGGCGTCACCGGAATTCAGGTACGGGAAACCGTGCCCGATCCTTTTTTCGATGCCGCCGACGACGTGGTGCTGGTGGACCTGCCTCCGGACGATCTGCGCCAGCGCCTGAAAGAAGGCAAAGTCTATATTGCCGGGCAGGCTGAGCGCGCCATTGAACATTTTTTCCGCAAAGGCAATTTGATTGCCCTGCGCGAACTGGCGCTGCGCCGTACTGCCGATCGCGTAGATGAGCAAATGCGCGCCTGGCGGGGGAGTCCTGGCGAAGAGAAAGTCTGGCACACGCGCGACGCGATCCTTTTATGTATTGGGCATAATACGGGCAGCGAAAAACTGGTTCGGGCGGCGGCGCGGCTGGCGTCAAGGCTGGGGAGCGTCTGGCACGCTGTATATGTTGAAACCCCTGCCCTGCACCGCTTACCGGAGAAAAAACGTCGAGCCATTCTCAGCGCCTTGCGTCTGGCGCAGGAGTTAGGCGCAGAGACAGCAACACTTTCTGATCCGGCAGAAGAAAAAGCCGTAGTGCGTTATGCCCGGGAGCATAATCTCGGCAAGATAATTCTCGGTCGCCCGGCCTCGCGCCGCTGGTGGCGTCGGGAAACCTTTGCCGACCGACTGGCGCGCATCGCCCCCGACCTCGATCAGGTACTGGTCGCGCTTGATGAACCACCTGCGCGCACAATTAATAACGCGCCGGATAGCCGCTCTTTTAAAGACAAATGGCGGGTGCAAATTCAGGGCTGCGTGGTTGCCGCCGCGTTATGCGCCGTTATCACTTTAATTGCCATGCAGTGGCTGATGGCCTTCGATGCCGCTAACCTGGTGATGCTGTATCTGTTGGGCGTGGTGGTGGTGGCACTTTTTTATGGTCGCTGGCCTTCGGTGGTTGCCACCGTCATTAACGTGGTGAGTTTCGATCTCTTTTTTATCGCCCCACGCGGCACGCTCGCCGTCTCTGATGTGCAGTATCTGCTGACCTTCACGGTGATGTTAACCGTCGGGCTGGTGATCGGGAACCTTACCGCTGGCGTGCGTTACCAGGCGCGGGTAGCCCGTTACCGCGAGCAACGCACGCGACACTTATATGAAATGTCAAAAACGCTGGCGGTAGGCCGCAGTCCCCAGGACATCGCCGCCACCAGCGAGCAGTTTATTGCTTCTACTTTTCATGCCCGCAGTCAGGTGTTGTTACCTGATGACAACGGTATATTACTGCCGCTAACACATCCGCAGGGGATGACGCCGTGGGACGATGCTATCGCCCGCTGGAGCTTTGATAAAGGTCTGCCTGCGGGTGCGGGCACCGACACTTTACCCGGCGTGCCGTACCAGATTTTGCCGTTAAAAAGCGGCGAGAAAACCTACGGACTGGTGGTGGTGGAACCGGGAAATTTGCGCCAGTTGATGATCCCGGAACAACAGCGCCTGCTGGAAACGTTTACGCTGTTAGTGGCCAATGCTCTTGAGCGCCTGATGCTGACCGCCAGCGAAGAACAGGCGCGGATGGCCAGCGAGCGTGAACAGATCCGCAACGCGCTGCTGGCGGCGCTGTCTCACGATTTACGCACCCCGCTTACGGTGCTGTTTGGTCAGGCAGAAATCTTAACGCTTGATCTGGCAAGCGAAGGTTCTCCGCACGCTCGCCAGGCCAGCGAAATTCGCCAGCATGTGCTGAACACGACCCGACTGGTAAATAACTTGCTGGATATGGCGCGAATTCAGTCCGGCAGCTTTAATTTGAAGAAAGAGTGGTTAACGCTGGAAGAAGTCGTCGGCAGTGCGCTGCAAATGCTGGAGCCAGGTTTATCGTCACCCATCAACCTCTCTCTGCCTGAACCGCTGACCTTGATCCACGTCGACGGGCCACTGTTTGAGCGGGTGCTGATTAATCTGCTGGAGAATGCGGTGAAGTACGCGGGAACGCAGGCTGAAATTGGTATTGATGCCCATGTCGAGGGAGAGCAACTACAACTGGATGTCTGGGATAACGGCTCCGGTATTCCACAAGGTCAGGAACGGACGATTTTTGATAAATTTGCCCGTGGGAATAAAGAGTCAGCAGTGCCGGGCGTCGGGCTTGGGTTGGCAATTTGTCGGGCGATTGTAGAAATACACGGTGGTACGATCATCGCATTCAACCGACCGGAAGGTGGCGCTTGTTTTCGTGTTACACTTCCTCAGCAAACCGCTCCTGAACTTGAAGAATTTCATGAGGATATGTGACAAACGTTCTGATTGTTGAAGATGAACAGGCTATTCGTCGCTTTCTGCGCACAGCGCTGGAGGGCGACGGTATGCGCGTCTTTGAGGCCGAAACACTGCAACGTGGGCTGCTGGAGGCGGCAACCCGTAAGCCGGATTTGATTATTCTCGATCTCGGCCTGCCCGATGGCGATGGAATTGAGTTTATCCGCGACCTGCGCCAGTGGAGCGCGGTGCCGGTAATTGTGCTTTCCGCACGTAGCGAAGAGAGCGACAAAATCGCCGCGCTGGATGCCGGAGCTGATGATTACCTGAGTAAACCGTTTGGCATTGGTGAATTGCAGGCTCGTCTACGCGTCGCGTTACGCCGCCACTCCGCCACCGCCGCGCCCGATCCGGTGGTGACATTTTCCGATGTGGCCGTTGATTTGGCCGCCCGCGTGATCCATCGCGGCGAGGAAGAAGTGCATTTGACGCCGATAGAGTTCCGCCTGCTGGCTGTGTTGCTCAACAACGCCGGGAAAGTGCTTACCCAGCGCCAGTTACTCAACCAGGTATGGGGGCCAAATGCGGTCGAACACAGTCACTATTTGCGGATTTATATGGGGCATCTGCGACAAAAACTGGAACAAGACCCGGCCCGACCTCGCCATTTTATTACTGAAACCGGTATTGGGTATCGGTTTATGCTTTAGGGTGTTATTTGTCTGATGCGGCGAAAACGCCTTATCCGGCCTACAAAATAGTGAAAATTCAATATATTGCACCATTCTCGTAGGCCTGATAAGCGTAGCGCATCAGGCGGTCATAAGTAAAAAAGGGCGATCTTCCGACCGCCCTTTTTTTTACTTTATATGATTACGCGTTTTTCAGAACTTCGCTAACAATCTCAACCGCCTCTTTCTCGATCTGCTTACGATGTGCTTCGCCAAGGAAGCTTTCGCAGTAGATCTTGTATGCGTCTTCCGTGCCTGACGGACGCGCGGCGAACCAGCCGTTGTCGGTCATCACTTTCAAACCACCGATAGAAGCACCGTTGCCCGGCGCAGCGGTCAGACGCGCGGTGATTGGGTCGCCTGCCAGAGTGCTGGCGCTCACCATTTCCGGAGACAGCTTAGACAGCGCCGCTTTCTGTGCGGAAGTTGCTGCTGCCTGCAAACGGTTGTAGCTCGGCGCACCAAAGCGTTTTGCCAGCTCGTTGTAGTGTTCCTGCGGGTTTTTGCCGGTGACGGCAGTAATTTCCGCCGCCAGCAGACACATAATGATGCCGTCTTTATCAGTTGACCACGGCGTACCGTCGAAACGCAGGAACGAAGCGCCCGCGCTCTCTTCGCCGCCAAAGCCGAAGCTGCCGTCAAACAGACCATCCACAAACCATTTGAAACCTACCGGTACTTCTACCAGCTTGCGACCCAGGTCATTGACCACACGGTCGATCATCGCAGAAGAAACCAGCGTTTTACCGACGGCAACATCTTTGCCCCACTGCGGACGATGCTGGAACAAGTAATTGATCGCTACTGCCAGGTAGTGGTTCGGATTCATCAAACCTGCCGGAGTAACGATGCCGTGACGGTCATAATCCGGATCGTTAGCAAACGCCAGATCGAACTTATCACGCAGTGCCAGCAGACCCGCCATCGCACACTCAGAGGAGCAGTCCATACGGATCGCGCCGTCTTTGTCGAGGTGCATAAAGCGGAAAGTCTGATCGACCTGATCGTTAACGATGGTCAGGTTGAGATTGTAATACTCGCCAATGCGCTTCCAGTATTCGATACCGGAACCACCCAACGGATCGACACCCAGCGTCAGGCCAGCCTTCTGAATCGCCGCCATATCGACGATATCGGCCAGGCCTTCCACGAACGGTTGCACCAGATCTTGTTCTTTCACATGACCGGATGCCATCGCTTCGTCAAGGGAGATACGCTTCACATCTTTCAGGCCATCGGCCAGCAGTGCGTTGGCCCTGTCTTCCACCACTTTGGTGACGTTGGTATCAGCCGGGCCACCATTTGGCGGATTGTATTTGATACCACCATCTTCCGGCGGGTTATGGGACGGCGTAATCACGATACCATCTGCCAGCGGGCCACCTTTTTTGTTGTGAACCAGAATGGCATTGGAAACGGCAGGTGTCGGAGTGAAGCCATTATTTTCCTGCACAATGACATCAACCCCGTTTGCTGCCAGCACTTCCAGCACGGAAATGAATGCAGGTTCGGACAAGGCGTGAGTATCTTTACCCACATAGCAAGGGCCAGTGATGCCGTTTTTCGCACGTTCTTCGGCAATCGCTTGAGCGATCGCCAGAATGTGCGGCTCGTTAAAGCTGTGGCGCGCTGCACTGCCACGGTGACCGGAAGTACCGAATTTCACCGCGTGCTCCGCATTCCCTGCTTCTGGTTTCAGTACATAATATTGCGCCGTCAGTTGGGCGACATTAATCAAATCACTCTGTTGTGCAGGCTGGCCTGCACGATTGTGGATTGCCATTGCTTTGTCCTTTATCTGCAACGTTGTTTTAAATTGTCCCGCAAACCTTCTCAATCAATTCCGCCGGGAATTGCATCGACTGCATGATGTGTTCAATCATGCTGCATTTACGGCCAGTGTTAGTGTTGGTGATCACCCAATACGGCGTGCCTGGCACGTGTTTCGGCTTGGTCTGATTACCATTTTTCAGCAGCGTCTGTTCATCTGCCGCAAAGTAAACGCGCGTGCGACCGTGCAACGATTCCGTTGCTTCGGCAAACGCCTGGGCGTCAAGAGAATATAGTGTAGACAACAGCAGCATAAAGCGGTTGACCGCACGCTTCTGCTCTGCGTATTCATCGGAAAGCAGAAGTTCACGCATTGCGCGTACTTTGTCTTTAATCGTTTTGATCGGCTTCGCTTCGACGATAGCAGGCGACGCAATGCGAACCTCTTTCGTCACCGGAGCAGCAGGCTGTGATGCGGCGGAAAACTTCAACATACGCCGTAAAATGTCGGATGCGCTCTCGCCGATATGCTTAGTGTGGCTGGCAATATAGCTGTAGAGTTCATCATCAACTTCAATCGTTTTCATCTTAATCCAGTGCGGTGTCTTAGCTGAATACAAGTCGCCAGGAGTATATGAATAAATCCCGGCAGCGGATAGCGTCAAGCCTGGCTTGCAGAAAAACTCGGATTAAACCTTATTTGTTGCAGCCCTGTGGCACAATGGTCAACATAATACCCTAACCCGACTTCGCGAAAAAAAGAACTTTGCCATGAAATTGAATATCCGCGCGCAATCTACACAAAATCAGCACAATAATTCTCCCATCGTCCTTGTTCATGGTCTGTTTGGTAGTCTCGACAACCTCGGCGTGCTGGCACGCGACCTGGTGAGCGACCACGATATCATCCAGGTGGATATGCGTAACCACGGACTTTCACCGCGCGATCCTGTGATGAATTATCCGGCGATGGCGCAGGATCTGCTGGATACGCTGGATGCTCAGCAGATCGATAAGGCGACATTTATTGGCCACTCAATGGGCGGCAAAGCAGTAATGGCGCTCACCGCGCTGGCCCCTGATCGCATCGATAAACTGGTGGCAATCGATATTGCGCCCGTCGATTATCACGTGCGCCGTCATGATGAGATTTTCGCGGCCATCAACGCGGTCAGCGAATCTGACGCACAAACACGTCAACAGGCGGCGACGGTGATGCGTCAGCATCTGAATGAAGAAGGGGTGATTCAGTTTCTGTTGAAATCCTACGTTGACGGCGAATGGCGTTTTAACGTGCCGGTGTTGTGGGATCAGTATCCGCATATTGTGGGTTGGGAGAAAATCCCGGCGTGGGATCACCCCGCCCTATTTATCCCCGGTGGTAATTCGCCGTATGTTACTGAACAATATCGTGATGATTTACTGGCGCAATTTCCGCAGGCACGGGCGCATGTGATTGCAGGTGCGGGTCACTGGGTACACGCAGAAAAACCTGATGCAGTGCTGCGCGCCATCCGCCGCTATCTCAATGATTAATGCAACTGATTAAAAACCCAGCGTCTGCGTCGCTTTCCGCGCGTGGGCGTTGGCGTGACTCATCGCGCTGATGTATTATGGCGCGCTATCCATCCGGGCAGACGCCTGGCTGATTGTTTCCCCCGAAGTCACCAAGATCATGGCCAAAGAACAAACGGACCGTACGACATTAGATCTGTTCGCGCACGAGCGTCGACCGGGACGACCGAAAACCAATCCGCTTTCGCGCGATGAACAGCTGCGTATTAATAAACGCAACCAGCTAAAACGCGACAAAGTACGTGGTCTTAAGCGTGTCGAACTGAAGCTGAATGCAGAAGCTGTCGAGGCGCTGAACGAGCTGGCAGAGTCGCGTAATATGAGCCGTAGCGAACTGATCGAAGAGATGTTGATGCAACAACTCGCGGCGCTGCGTAGTCAGGGCATCGTCTGATCCCATCCTTTACTCAAATAATTCGGGTTACAGCCCATGTAACTTGAAGTTGGACAAAAAAATCGTGTAGCACAGTGTGCAGTCCTGCGAGTTTGCTGATTCCGCAAGACTGCCTGTTCTGCTATGATTGCCTTTATCCGTGGGCAATTTGCCACCCCCATTTCAATAAGTTTCAAGAGGTTATTTCACTCATGGCTATCACTGGCATCTTTTTCGGCAGCGACACCGGTAATACCGAAAATATCGCAAAAATGATTCAAAAACAGCTTGGTAAAGACGTTGCCGATGTCCATGACATTGCAAAAAGCAGCAAAGAAGATCTGGAAGCTTATGACATTCTGCTGCTGGGCATCCCAACCTGGTACTACGGCGAAGCGCAGTGTGACTGGGACGACTTCTTCCCGACTCTCGAAGAGATTGATTTCAATGGTAAACTGGTTGCACTGTTTGGCTGTGGCGACCAGGAAGATTACGCAGAATATTTCTGCGACGCGTTAGGCACTATCCGTGACATCATCGAACCGCGTGGTGCTACCATCGTTGGTCACTGGCCAACTGCGGGCTACCATTTCGAAGCCTCAAAAGGTCTGGCGGATGACAACCACTTTGTCGGTCTGGCTATCGACGAAGACCGTCAGCCGGAACTGACCGCCGAACGCGTGGAAAAATGGGTGAAACAAATTTCTGAAGAGCTGCATCTCGACGAAATTATCAACGCCTGATGTGATGCGGCGTAGACTCATGTCTACGCCGTATTAATAGATAATGCCAATCAAAATAATTGCTACAAATTTGTAACTTTTGCCGTTGTACCTGTACAATGTTCCAGTGTTGAAGTGGCCTTACCGATGTAAATGTAAGCTAAGCCACGTTTTTATTAACAATATTTGCCAGGGACTTGTAGTTTTCATTTAGGCATGGCAATTCTATAATGATACGCATTATCTCAAGAGCAAATTCTGTCACTTCTTTTAATGAAGTGAATCGCTTAGTAACAGGACAGATTCCGCATGACTGATAACAATACCGCCCTAAAGAAAGCTGGCCTGAAAGTAACGCTTCCACGCTTAAAAATCCTGGAAGTTCTTCAGGAGCCGGACAACCATCACGTCAGTGCGGAAGATTTGTACAAACGTCTGATCGATATGGGTGAAGAAATTGGTCTGGCTACCGTATATCGCGTACTGAACCAGTTTGACGACGCCGGTATCGTCACCCGCCACAATTTTGAAGGCGGTAAATCCGTATTTGAACTGACCCAGCAACATCACCACGATCACCTGATCTGCCTCGATTGCGGCAAGGTTATCGAATTTAGTGATGAATCTATCGAAGCGCGTCAGCGTGAAATTGCCGCAAAACACGGCATTCGCCTGACTAACCATAGTCTCTATCTTTACGGTCACTGCGCCGAAGGCGATTGCCGCGAAGATGAGCATGCGCACGAAGGCAATTAAGTCAGCCTGAACGAGAAAAAGCCAACCTGCGGGTTGGCTTTTTTATAAAGAGAAATAAGAAAAGCGAGAGTTACAGCTCTCGCTTTTTGTTTTTTACTGCGTAGCGTTATTACTGCGAATTTCCTGCCAGACCTTATCACAATCGGCTTTCACCGCCTGATCATTACCGGTTTGCGTTGCCTGAATACACTGCTGATAATCCAGCACGCGCACACTTTCCTGCTCGGCAAACTGCTGATGTTGTTTCTCTTTCTTCAGCACGTTTAACACGCTCTGGCAGGCTTCAATTTTTTCCGGCGAGCCTTGTGCGGTATTAATACAGGCGCTGTACGCCTCTTTCAGACGACTATCTTCCTGTGGCGCGGTTGATTGCGCACAGGCCACCAACCCCGATGCCATCATGGCGATGAGAATCAGTTTCTTCATAGCAAATTCCTCAAACGTGCGGCAGGCGAAAAACCTGCCGCGTCGGACATCAGAAGATAGTGAATGGCGCGATAACCATAAACTTCACGTCACGCTCATCCTGGAAGATGTTGCCGTAACCGCCGCCCCAGCTCGGGATATCGGAGTGGTTATCGTATTCGGTGAAGTGCAGCTTGAACATCGTACCTTTGGCGCGACCATCCTGAAGGGTGTAGACCGCATCCAGGCTGTATGCAGACTCTTCAATAGTCCGGTTCTTGTCGTAGTACGCATCCGGGTTGCTCTGCCAGGTAGCGGGTTTGGCATCCCAGGCGTAAACGTAAGAAGCGCCGATGGCGAAACCTGGAAGATTCCAGTTTTTCAGATCATACATCGCGCCGAAGAAGACCGCTTTTTCGCCGTTGGCGTTAAAATCAGAACGGTTATCCCACCAGATATCCAGGCGGCCGTTAGAGGAAGCGTAGGTTGGGGTCATACGCTGTAAGAAGTACCCCTGCTGACCGTCAGCTTTCACCCAGGTGCCTTCCAGGCGCAAATCCACTACGTCAGCCGCCCGGTAGCCAAAGGTCAACGCCTGTAGCCAGGCGGTGCCGTCGTAAAGATCGTTGACGCTGCGATCGTCAACTTTATCGCGCGTACCGTAGAACTGGTAGCTGGTAGTTAGCGGGCTACCGGCGATATCAAATTTGTAGCTGGCTTTAGCAAAATACTGATCGATATACCCTTCAGCCTGACCAAATGCCGCTTCCAGCACGAGGTTATTTTTGAAATCGTACTTCGCCCCGAGGGAGTGAAGGTAATCAACTTTGGTGGTTTTATCGTTCTGATAAAACTCATCCATTTCCAGATGCCACGGCGCTTTATATTCGTTGCTCCACATGTAGGAGAAGCTCAACGCACCAGCATCACCGTAATCAAAATTAGCCCCGGCTTCCGCGCCCTGATAAGTACCCGGCATAAAGCTCCAGTGCGGCGCTAACAGCGTCTGACCGGTTGGCTGAATATAACCTGCTCTCGCCCACGCCGGACCGTATTTAAATTTGGCCGCTGCTTTATACAGGCTTATACCGCTTTTATCGCCTGACCAGTCTTCGTCATAGGCTTTATTACTTTTCGAAAAAGCGATTTCGTTCGGGTGTGAACTGTCGCCATTTTCCGCCATTTCAATCGCCGTAAACGCAGCAATATCAAGGCCGAACATATCCGCGGCATAACCAGACTGAAAATCGAGGTTGGCGTTCCAGGTGGAGTGAGAAAGGTTGGTTTTGTATTTGTCGCCGTCGGTAACATCTTTACGGTCACGTTCACGCTGCCAGTAATAGATACCGCCGGTTAAGGTTGAATCGTCGATAAATCCTTCGGCGTGAGCCTCCGGCATTGCCATAAAGCCCGACATTGCTGTAACACCGGCGATAGCCAGCGCCAGCGTACTACGTTTACCACTAAACGTACGCATGGGTTAATCCTCTTTGACGTATAAATTGCTGCACCAAGGGTGAACAGCGAAAAAATAAAAAATTAAAAAAGTAGCGTTGAGAAAAGTCTCGCTGACTACAGGAACAGACTATTTTTCGCGCCGCGAATTATCAATCTCTTTCTGTAACGAGAATGTAAGAACATGAGCAACCGCACATATTTTGATGATTTTTGTTACAAGGTTTAAATTTGTACCAGGAGAGCGCGTAGAAGAAAAATATGCGGCTTTCCAGTGGGATGAAGGCAGTCGCATTCGATTAAATTATGGCTGGTGATTTTAAATTTGTTTTATGGATAAATTACAAAGCGGAATTAATTCGCGAAGAAAAGCAGAAAAAACGCCGCAGAGTGCGGCGTTTGGGATTGTTGACGAAGTGCACTTTGTTCATGCCGGATGCGGCGTGGACGCCTTATCCGGCAAAGTGGAACTTAACGTTACTCGCCAACCTTCGCCCAGGTATCACGCAGCCCAACGGTGCGGTTAAATACTGGTTTTTCCGCAGTGGAATGGCGACTGTCGAGACAGAAATAGCCTTCACGCTCAAACTGGAACGCTTTACCTGCTACCGCATCTTTCAGCGACGGTTCAGCAAAGCCCTGTTTGATCACCAGCGATTCCGGGTTAATCACCGACAGGAAATCATCCGCAGCGCCTGGATTCGGCACGCTAAACAGACGGTCATACAGACGGATTTCAACCGGTAGCGCATGTGCCGCACTTACCCAGTGGATAACGCCTTTGACCTTACGACCATCAGCCGGATCTTTGCTCAGGGTGTCAGCATCGTAAGTACAGAAGATAGTGGTGATATTGCCTTCGGCATCTTTCTCCACGCGTTCCGCTTTAATCACGTAAGCATTACGCAGACGCACTTCTTTACCCAGCACCAGACGTTTGTACTGTTTGTTGGCTTCTTCGCGGAAATCGGCGCGATCGATCCAAATCTCAGCACTAAACGGCACCTGGCGGCTACCCATTTCCGGTTTGTTCGGATGGTTCGGCATGGTAACCATTTCGCCTTCGCCCTGATAGTTTTCGATAACCAGTTTTACTGGATCGATAACTGCCATTGCGCGAGGGGCGTTTTCGTTAAGATCTTCACGGATGCAGGATTCCAGCGACGCCATCTCAATAGTGTTGTCCTGCTTGGTCACGCCAATGCGTTTGCAGAACTCACGAATAGAAGCCGCGGTATAACCACGACGACGCAGACCGGAAATGGTCGGCATACGCGGATCGTCCCAGCCTTCTACGTGCTTGTCGGTCACCAACTGGTTCAGTTTACGCTTGGACATCACGGTGTATTCCAGATTCAGACGCGAGAATTCGTACTGGCGCGGATGAACAGGAATAGTGATGTTGTCCAGAACCCAGTCGTACAGACGACGGTTGTCCTGGAACTCCAGCGTACACAGAGAGTGGGTAATACCTTCCAACGCATCGCTGATGCAGTGGGTGAAGTCGTACATCGGGTAGATGCACCACTTGTTGCCGGTCTGATGATGTTCAGCAAACTTAATGCGATACAGCACCGGATCGCGCATCACGATAAACGGCGATGCCATGTCGATTTTCGCACGCAGGCAGGCTTTACCTTCTTCAAAACCGCCGGTACGCATCTTCTCGAACAGCGCCAGGTTCTCTTCAACGCTACGGTCGCGGTATGGGCTGTTTCTACCCGGCTGCGTCAGAGTGCCACGATATTCGCGGATTTGCTCTGGCGTCAGTTCATCAACATATGCCAGGCCTTTATTGATCAGTTCAACAGCATAGGCGTGGAGTTGATCAAAATAATCGGAGGAGTAACGGACGTTACCTGACCAGTGAAAACCTAACCACTCAACGTCGTTTTTGATCGACTCGACGTACTCGATATCTTCTTTTACCGGGTTGGTGTCGTCGAAACGCAGGTTGCACTGGCCTTTATAGTCCTGGGCGATCCCGAAGTTCAGGCAGATAGATTTCGCATGGCCAATATGCAGATAGCCATTCGGCTCCGGCGGGAAACGGGTGTGTACTGTGGTGTGCTTACCACTGGCCAGATCTTCATCGATGATCTGACGAATAAAGTTAGTCGGGCGGGCTTCAGCCTCACTCATCGTGGATTCCTCAAAGCGTAAACAACGTATAACGGCGTATGATCTTATAAGCGAGACAGGCTGACAACTGTTAGTTAGAGAAAATCGAAAAATCTAACAAAGATTATGGGGATGATTGATGAAAAAAAAAGCGGTAGAGAAGATCCCCACCGCTTGTCATTGTTGGATGCGACGCTTGACGCGTCTTATCCAACCTACGGGCCTGATAAGACGCGTCAAGCGTCGCATCAGGCATAAAGCCGATTACTTTTTGATTTCAAACAGCGGTGTTTGACCCGCTACGACGTGCCCCTGGGCTTTAATAACCAGGCCGCTGAAATCGTCGATATTGCTGCAAACAACCGGACTGATCATCGAGCGAGCGTTAGCGTTCAGGTAATCCAGATCCATTTCCAGAATCGGTTGCCCTGCGCTTACCTGCGCGCCCTCTTCCACCAGACGTTTAAAACCTTTACCTTCCAGCGCCACAGTATCGATACCCATGTGGACTACGATTTCCGCGCCTTTTTCGGTTTCCAGGCAGAACGCATGGTTGGTGTTGAAGATTTTCACAATAGTCCCTGCGGCTGGTGATACAACGATTTTATCCGTCGGTTTCACCGCCACACCGTCACCCACCGCTTTGCTGGCGAATGCTTCGTCTGGCACCTGATCCAGCGCCACAACATCACCAGTAATCGGTGATACCAGTTCAACGATAGACACTGCGTTTGGTACAGCCTGTGGTTTTGCTGCCGGAGCAGCGGTTGCCGGAGCGGCTTCAGCAGACGCTGCTGCTACCGGCCCACGGGCAACGACTTTCTTCATTGCATCACCGATAGATTCGGCTTTCGCACCGACAATCACCTGAATAGTCTGCTTGTTCAGTTTCACCACACCAGAAGCACCCAGACGTTTACACATCGCATCGTTGACGAGAGCTGAGTCAGCCACCGTCAGGCGCAGACGGGTAATACAGGCGTCAATCGCTTTCAGGTTGTCACTACCGCCAACCGCAGCAATATAGTTGGTCGCCAGTTGAGTCAGACCTTCTTCAGTGTTGCTGTTGGCTTCTTCAGTAACAATTTCGTCTTCTTTATCTTCACGACCTGGCGTTTTCAGGTTGAACAGGCGGATAACCACACTGAACACCACGAAGTAGATAGCGAAGAAAACAACGCCCATCACCAACAGCATCCAGACGTTCTGGCTGGCGGCCGGCAGGTTATACATCAACGCATAGTCGATGGCACCCGCAGAGAAGGAGAAGCCCGCGTGGATACCCAGCAACGTTGCGACAAACAGGCTGATGCCGGTCAGCAGTGCGTGCAGGAGGTACAGCAGCGGAGCGAGGAACATGAACAGGAATTCCAGCGGCTCAGTCACACCGGTCAGGAACGCGGTGATAGCCACGGAAAGCAGCATCCCACCAACCATCGGACGACGCTCTTTCGGCGCGGCAAAATACATCGCCAGCGCTGCACCCGGCAAACCGAACATCATGATCGGGAAGAAGCCGGACATGAACATCCCCGCCGTGCCGTCACCCGCATAGAAGCGGTTGATATCGCCGTGGAATACAGCACCCGCCGCGTTGGTGAATTCACCAATCTGGAACCAGGCGATAGTGTTCAGCACCTGATGCAGACCCGTTGGGATCAGCAGACGGTTGATGAAACCAAAGATACCGGAACCCAGCGCGCCTGCAGAAACGATCCATTCGCCACCTGCATGAATAGCGTGCTGCACCGGCGGCCAGACATAACCAAAAATGGCTGCCAGCACCAGACAGAAGAAGCCAGTGGCAATCGGCACAAAGCGTTTACCGCCGAAGAAGCTCAGGAAGTCAGGCAGTTTAATCGCGGACCAACGGTTATAGGCTGCACCACCGACCAGACCGGTAATGATACCCGCCAGAACACCCATGTTAATTTCCGGGTTGATGGTTACCATCGCTTTGGTCAGTACAAAATACCCGACCGCCCCCGCCAGCGCCGCCGCGCCCGCGCTGTCTTTTGACCAACTGGATGCCACACCGATCGCGAAGATAAGCGCAAGGTTGTCAAAAATCGCACCGCCCGCCTGGGCAATAAACGCAACGTTAAGTAAATCTGGCTGGCCGAATCGCAGCAACAGTGCCGCCACCGGCAGCACCGCGATAGGGAGCTGTAACGCCCTACCGAGTCGCTGGAAAAACCCTAAAATATTCATCTTATTCCCCCTACGAGAACCCTATTTGGCTTGTTTAAAGCCGTATTTTTATTTTGCTGCAAACTGTACTGCCGATGTTCTGTAATCAGGTTGTTAGATCATCTGCTACAGAGTGTGTAAAAAATTAATTCGTACCGCAAATTAAACGCGTGTCTTTTGTGAGTTTTGTCACCAAATATCGTTATCATCACTCCCTTTTACTGGCTAAACCAGAAAACTTATTTTATCATTCAAAAAATCAGGTCGGATTGACGCCTGTCTGCGCAAATCCAGGTTACGCTTAAAGATGCCAAATCCGCCAACGGCTTAATTTTTCTTATCGAGGTGAATAATGAGACTGATCCCCCTGACTACTGCTGAACAGGTCGGCAAATGGGCTGCGCGCCATATCGTCAATCGCATCAATGCGTTCAAACCGACTGCCGATCGCCCGTTCGTGCTTGGCTTGCCGACCGGTGGCACACCGATGACCACCTATAAAGCGTTAGTCGAAATGCATAAAGCAGGCCAGGTCAGCTTTAAGCACGTTGTCACCTTCAACATGGACGAGTATGTCGGTCTGCCGAAAGAGCATCCGGAAAGCTACTACAGCTTTATGCACCGTAATTTCTTCGATCACGTTGATATTCCAGCAGAAAATATCAACCTTCTCAATGGCAACGCCCCGGATATCGACGCCGAATGCCGCCAGTATGAAGAAAAAATCCGCTCTTACGGTAAAATTCATCTGTTTATGGGCGGTGTAGGTAACGACGGTCATATTGCATTTAACGAACCAGCCTCTTCTCTCGCCTCTCGCACCCGTATCAAAACCCTGACACATGACACTCGCGTCGCAAACTCTCGTTTCTTTGATAATGATGTTAATCAGGTGCCAAAATATGCGCTGACCGTCGGTGTGGGTACACTGCTGGATGCCGAAGAAGTGATGATTCTGGTGCTGGGTAGCCAGAAAGCACTGGCACTGCAGGCGGCCGTTGAAGGTTGCGTTAACCACATGTGGACTATTAGCTGTCTGCAACTGCATCCGAAAGCGATCATGGTGTGTGATGAACCTTCGACCATGGAGCTGAAAGTTAAGACTTTAAGATATTTCAATGAATTAGAAGCAGAAAACATCAAAGGTCTGTAATTGTTATCCCTGCCCTGACGTTTCGTTCAGGGCTGTATTATTTTTGATATCGGGGGTCGGAATGTATGCATTAACCCAGGGCCGGATCTTTACCGGCCACGAATTTCTTGATGACCATGCGGTTGTTATCGCTGATGGCCTGATTAAAAGCGTCTGTCCAGTAGCGGAACTGCCGCCAGAGATTGAACAACGTTCACTGAACGGGGCCATTCTCTCCCCCGGTTTTATCGATGTGCAGTTAAACGGCTGCGGTGGCGTACAGTTCAACGATACTGCTGAAGCGGTCAGCGTGGAAACGCTGGAAATCATGCAGAAAGCCAATGAGAAATCAGGCTGTACTAACTACCTGCCGACGCTTATCACCACCAGCGATGAGCTGATGAAACAGGGTGTGCGCGTAATGCGCGAATACCTGGCAAAACATCCGAATCAGGCATTAGGTCTGCATCTGGAAGGTCCGTGGCTGAATCTGGTAAAAAAAGGCACTCATAATCCGAATTTCGTGCGTAAGCCCGATGCCGCGCTGGTCGATTTCCTTTGTGAAAATGCCGATGTTATTACCAAAGTCACACTAGCGCCGGAAATGGTGCCAACGGAAGTGATCAGTAAACTGGCAAATGCTGGTATTGTGGTTTCAGCCGGTCACTCCAACGCCACATTGAAAGAAGCGAAAGCCGGTTTCCGCGCGGGGATTACCTTTGCCACCCATCTGTACAATGCGATGCCGTATATTACGGGGCGTGAGCCGGGTCTGGCGGGCGCGATCCTCGACGAAGCTGACATTTATTGCGGTATTATTGCCGATGGCCTGCACGTTGATTACGCTAACATTCGCAACGCCAAACGTCTGAAAGGCGACAAACTGTGTCTGGTTACCGATGCGACTGCGCCAGCAGGTGCCAATATTGAACAGTTCATTTTTGCGGGTAAAACAATATACTACCGCAACGGACTTTGTGTGGATGAGAACGGTACGTTAAGTGGTTCATCCTTAACCATGATTGAAGGCGTGCGTAATCTGGTCGAACATTGTGGTATCGCACTGGATGAAGTGCTGCGTATGGCGTCGCTCTATCCGGCGCGTGCAATTGGCGTTGAGAAACGTCTCGGCACTCTCGCCGCAGGTAAAGTGGCCAACCTGACCGCATTCACACCTGATTTTAAAATCACCAGGACCATCGTTAACGGTAACGAGGTCGTAACTCAATAAGAGAAAGTATGACACCAGGCGGACAAGCTCAGATAGGTAATGTTGATCTCGTAAAACAGCTTAACAGCGCGGCGGTTTATCGCCTGATTGACCAACATGGGCCAATCTCGCGAATTCAGATTGCCGAACAAAGCCAGCTTGCCCCCGCCAGCGTAACTAAAATTACGCGTCAGCTTATCGAACGCGGGTTGATCAAAGAAGTTGATCAGCAGGCCTCCACCGGAGGCCGCCGCGCAATCTCTATTGTCACCGAAACCCGCAATTTCCAGGCTATCGGCGTACGACTTGGTCGTCACGACGCTACCATCACCCTGTTTGATCTCAGCAGCAAAGTGCTGGCAGAAGAACATTACCCGCTGCCAGAGCGTACCCAGCAAACGCTGGAACATGCGCTCTTAAACGCCATCGCCCAGTTTATTGATGGCTACCAGCGCAAACTGCGAGAGTTAATCGCCATTTCGGTTATTCTGCCAGGGCTTGTCGACCCGGACAGCGGCAAAATTCATTACATGCCGCATATCCAGGTGGAAAACTGGGGGCTGGTAGAGGCTCTGGAAGAACGTTTTAAAGTGACCTGTTTTGTCGGTCACGATATCCGCAGTCTGGCGCTGGCAGAGCACTACTTCGGTGCAAGTCAGGATTGCGAAGACTCCATTCTGGTGCGCGTGCACCGCGGAACGGGTGCCGGAATCATCTCTAACGGGCGCATTTTTATCGGCCGCAACGGCAACGTTGGTGAAATTGGCCATATTCAGGTTGAACCGCTGGGTGAACGCTGCCACTGCGGAAATTTCGGTTGTCTGGAAACTATCGCTGCCAACGCCGCCATTGAACAACGAGTGTTGAATCTGTTAAAGCAGGGCTATCAGAGCCGCGTGCCGCTGGATGACTGCACCATCAAAACTATCTGTAAAGCCGCAAACAAAGGCGACAGTCTGGCGTCGGAAGTGATTGAGTATGTCGGTCGCCATCTGGGTAAAACCATCGCCATTGCCATCAACTTATTTAACCCGCAAAAAATTGTTATTGCCGGTGAGATCACCGAAGCCGATAAAGTGCTGCTGCCCGCCATTGAAAGCTGCATTAATACCCAGGCGTTGAAGGCGTTTCGCACTAATCTGCCGGTAGTGCGTTCCGAACTGGATCACCGCTCAGCAATCGGTGCTTTTGCACTGGTAAAACGCGCCATGCTCAACGGTATTTTGCTCCAGCATTTGCTGGAAAATTAATGTGCTTTTATAGTGGCGCTTATTGTTGTCAATATTCTGGGTAGTCCATGACCATTAAAAATGTAATTTGCGATATCGACGGCGTGCTGATGCACGATAACGTCGCCGTACCGGGTGCAGCGGAGTTTTTGCACGGGATTATGGATAAAGGCCTGCCGCTGGTGTTGCTGACCAACTATCCTTCGCAGACCGGGCAAGACCTGGCAAACCGCTTTGCCACTGCCGGTGTCGATGTGCCAGACAGTGTGTTTTATACCTCCGCGATGGCAACTGCCGATTTCCTGCGTCGACAGGAAGGCAAAAAAGCGTATGTAGTGGGCGAAGGCGCGCTGATCCATGAACTGTACAAAGCCGGTTTTACCATTACCGATGTTAATCCTGACTTTGTGATTGTTGGCGAAACGCGCTCATACAACTGGGACATGATGCATAAAGCGGCATATTTCGTCGCCAACGGCGCACGTTTTATCGCCACCAACCCGGATACTCACGGACGTGGTTTCTATCCGGCCTGTGGCGCATTGTGCGCGGGGATCGAGAAAATCTCCGGACGTAAACCGTTCTATGTTGGTAAACCCAGCCCGTGGATCATCCGTGCAGCATTAAACAAAATGCAGGCGCACTCGGAAGAAACGGTGATTGTTGGCGATAACCTGCGTACCGACATTCTGGCTGGCTTCCAGGCGGGTCTGGAGACGATTCTGGTACTCTCTGGTGTTTCGTCGCTCGACGATATCGACAGTATGCCGTTCCGCCCTAGCTGGATTTACCCATCAGTCGCTGAAATCGACGTTATCTGAAAATCAACCACGTCTCAGGACGTGGTTGATATTGATGACAAACGCCAAACTGCCTGATGCGCTACGCTTATCAGGCCTACGCAGCTCCTGCAATATATTGAATTTTCATAATTTTGTAGGCCGGATAAGGCGTTCACGCCACATCCGGCATGAACAAATCTCACTTTGTAAGCGATTTGGTTTCTGATCCCCCTGCAAAATATATCCATTCAATAAAACCCGCTAAAAATTATCGATTCATCAATAAACAGGTCACTACACCCCACTCTTTTTCACCATTCATCAATCACCATTACGTTTTTTATTTTTTCACCGCCAAATCTCTTGCGCACATTGCTGCTTTGCGGCATTTTTTTAAACAAGCAAACACAACAAGCAGCAAACACCAGGTTAACGGAGAAGGTTATGTGTTCAATTTTTGGCGTATTCGATATCAAAACAGACGCAGTTGAGCTGCGGAAGAAAGCACTCGAGCTGTCACGCCTGATGCGTCATCGTGGCCCGGACTGGTCCGGTATTTATGCCAGCGATAATGCAATTCTCGCCCACGAACGTCTGTCAATTGTTGATGTTAACGCGGGCGCGCAGCCTCTCTACAATCAATCAAAAACCCACGTACTGGCAGTGAACGGGGAAATCTACAACCACCAGGCGCTGCGTGCTGAGTATGGCGATCGTTACCAGTTCCAGACTGGATCTGACTGCGAAGTGATCCTCGCGTTGTATCAGGAAAAAGGGGCGGAATTTCTCGACGATTTGCAGGGCATGTTTGCCTTTGCCCTGTACGACAGCGAAAAAGATGCATATCTGATTGGTCGCGACCATCTGGGGATCATCCCTCTGTATATGGGTTATGACGAACACGGCCAGCTATATGTGGCCTCAGAAATGAAAGCCCTGGTGCCGGTTTGCCGCACCATTAAAGAGTTCCCGGCAGGGAGCTATCTGTGGAGTCAGGACGGCGAAATCCGTTCTTATTATCACCGCGACTGGTTCGACTACGATGCGGTGAAAGATAACGTGACCGACAAAAACGAGCTGCGTCAGGCACTGGAAGATTCCGTTAAAAGCCACCTGATGTCTGACGTGCCTTACGGCGTGCTGCTCTCCGGTGGTCTGGATTCCTCAATTATTTCGGCTATCACCAAAAAATACGCCGCCCGCCGCGTGGAAGATCAGGAACGTTCAGAAGCCTGGTGGCCGCAATTGCACTCTTTTGCCGTGGGTCTGCCTGGTTCACCGGATCTGAAAGCGGCCCAGGAAGTGGCAAATCATCTGGGCACTGTGCATCACGAAATTCACTTCACCGTACAGGAAGGTCTCGATGCCATCCGCGACGTGATTTATCACATTGAAACGTATGATGTGACCACGATTCGCGCTTCAACGCCGATGTATTTAATGTCGCGTAAGATCAAGGCGATGGGCATTAAGATGGTACTGTCCGGTGAAGGTTCTGACGAAGTGTTTGGCGGTTATCTCTATTTCCACAAAGCGCCGAACGCCAAAGAGTTGCATGAAGAGACGGTGCGTAAGCTGCTGGCCCTGCATATGTATGACTGCGCACGCGCCAACAAAGCGATGTCGGCCTGGGGCGTGGAAGCACGCGTGCCGTTCCTTGACAAGAAATTCCTTGATGTAGCGATGCGCATTAATCCGCAGGACAAAATGTGCGGCAACGGCAAGATGGAAAAACACATCCTGCGTGAATGTTTTGAAGCGTATCTGCCCGCAAGTGTGGCCTGGCGGCAGAAAGAGCAGTTCTCAGATGGCGTCGGTTATAGCTGGATCGACACTCTGAAAGAAGTGGCGGCGCAGCAGGTTTCTGATCAACAGTTGGAAACGGCCCGCTTCCGCTTCCCATACAATACGCCGACCTCAAAAGAAGCGTATCTGTATCGCGAAATCTTTGAAGAACTGTTCCCGCTCCCAAGTGCCGCAGAGTGCGTACCAGGGGGGCCGTCCGTTGCCTGTTCTTCTGCCAAAGCGATTGAGTGGGATGAAGCGTTCAAGAAAATGGACGATCCATCGGGTCGTGCAGTCGGTGTTCACCAGTCGGCGTATAAATAAGACGTGTAATAATGCCCCGGAGAAATCCGGGGCAATTTCAGTTACTGGGGAACTTGTTGATTCTGATAGGCTGTGAGGAAATGTTCCGGATTTGCTACATCGCTGTCAGATAACTCATTACTGTAGGCGACTGACCAGGCTGCCGATTCATCCGGGATATGCAGGCTTCCATTTCCCTCTTTCAGGCGTAATAACTCAAAAGATTCGCCCTTGATTACAGCGGTATACGATTTCTCACCTTCCTGTAATGCTTTTACTTTGCAGCGAAAAATCTGACCATCGATGTCATTATCAACATGAGATACCTGAACAAGGGCTTCATTTTCCGCTTTCGGCCCAATTCGCATCATCCAGACCACTGCTCCTTCCTGACCACGATAACCAAAGACATACTTACCAATTTCCGGTCGGGCTGTATCGGCAAACGCCGATTGCATAAGTAATAAAGCACTGACCAGCACCGTCATAAAACGCAACATATTATTCCCTCAATAAATCGCCTGAAGTGGTAGCAGAGATGCAGGCGTAGCGATCCCTGTTCTGTCCTGTTGCAACGGGTCAGTATTTCATAGATTAATTTCCCGCCGCTATTGTTGAATTCTGAATTTCACCCCGTATGACAAAAGAATGGCTGCAGGCTGTAGAAAAAACACAAAGTAAACAATAATTGACGAATATAGCGCCACGCTGTTCGCAACCTAACCAAACAGTCAATTCCAAGCAATTTTCCTTGAAAAAGAGGTTGACGCTGCATGGCTCTATACGCATAATGCGCCCCGCAACGCCGATAAGGTATCGCGAAAAAAAGATGGCTACGTAGCTCAGTTGGTTAGAGCACATCACTCATAATGATGGGGTCACAGGTTCGAATCCCGTCGTAGCCACCATCTTTTTTGCGGGAGTGGCGAAATTGGTAGACGCACCAGATTTAGGTTCTGGCGCCGCAAGGTGTGCGAGTTCAAGTCTCGCCTCCCGCACCATTCACCAGAAAGCGTTGTACGGATGGGGTATCGCCAAGCGGTAAGGCACCGGTTTTTGATACCGGCATTCCCTGGTTCGAATCCAGGTACCCCAGCCATCGAAGAAATAATCTGGCTACGTAGCTCAGTTGGTTAGAGCACATCACTCATAATGATGGGGTCACAGGTTCGAATCCCGTCGTAGCCACCAAATTCTGAATGTGTCGAACAGGTTCGGCAAGTTCAAAAAAATTTGTTGGGGTATCGCCAAGCGGTAAGGCACCGGATTCTGATTCCGGCATTCCGAGGTTCGAATCCTCGTACCCCAGCCAAATTAAAAAAGAACGCTACAGCGGGCTTTTTGCTTTTCTGCGTTTATTCAATATCGAATGCGATGTTGGCACGCCTTACCCTACGAAGTCGGATGCGACGCTGCCGCGTCTTATCCGACCTACGGTTGGCATGCATCCGGCAATGTTGTGAGGCTACAACCCTAACGCATATTTCAGCGCCTGACGTTTCAAGACGCCAGCACGTTCCGCCGCCATCAAACCAAGATTACGTACAAAACGCAGTGGCGGCAGATTATTGCTGAATCCGGCATAAAACAGATCCATACCGCTTTGCATAATGAAGTTATCCGCCATGCGACGCATCTGGTAACGCTTGAGGATTGGATAACTGGCCCACGCTTCGCCATGACTGCGCGCGCTCACCAGAACGTCAATCAGAGCATCAACATCGCGATAACCAAGATTCACGCCCTGCCCCGCCAGCGGATGAATGGTGTGCGCCGCATCGCCCACCAGTGCCAGACCTGGCTGAACATATTGCAATGCATGACGACGCGTCAGTGGAAACGCCCCCGCAGCAAGCGGCGTCACATAACCGAGACGCGACGGGAAATGTTTCGCGATTTCCGCCTGTAACTGCGCCATATTCATATTCTGTAACTGGCGAATGCGCGCCGGAGAGTCATACCACACCAGCGACGCCCAGTGATCAAACAACGGCAGGAAAGCACGCGGCCCGTCAGGTGTAAACTGCTGCCAGGTGCTGTCGCCAGGATCATTCTCGCACCGCACGCTAATCAACATACACGACTGCGCATACTGCCAGGCATGAACGCCAATTCCCGCCATCTGCCGCACCTGTGAATTTGCCCCATCGGCACCAATCACCAGCTTCGCGCGGATCACTTCTCCGCCCTTCAGCTCCAGCTCCTGAAGATCATTATCGCGATGCAACGCAATCAGCGAGGCCGGTACACGTAGCGTCACGTTCGGATGCGTCTCCAGTGCCTGCCACAACGCCTGTTGCAGAACGGTGTTTTCCACCATATAGCCAAGCAACGGTAGCTTAAGTTCAGCGGCGTCAAACACCACATGCGCCGTTTCCCACTCCCACGTTTCCAGTCTGCGATAAGGATGGCAACGCATAGCCTGTACCGCATCCCAGACACCTGAACCTTTAAGCAATGATACCGACGCAGCGCTAATCGCTGAAATACGCACGTCAGGCTGGCTGTCCTCTACAAACGGCGCAGGTTCAGCGTGTTCAATAACCGTTACCGAAAATCCGTGCTGCGCCAGTCCCAGCGCCAGTGCGCCGCCGACCATTCCTCCGCCGACAATGGCAATTTCCGTTGGTTGATTTGTCATGGTCAATCATCCTGTTAGCAATATGCTTTAAGTTTACAGGATTTTTACCCCCAAGGGCTGATAACGCTCATACTGGTCACAACGGCAGCAAAGCATTACACTATGCGCCCTGCATTCCTGGCTACTATTTCGCAAGAGCAAGTCGATGACCAAAAAACTCCATATTAAAACCTGGGGCTGTCAGATGAACGAGTACGATTCATCGAAGATGGCCGATCTGCTGGATGCCACCCACGGCTATCAACTGACCGACGTGGCGGAAGAAGCGGATGTGCTGCTGCTGAACACCTGCTCAATCCGCGAGAAGGCTCAGGAAAAAGTCTTCCATCAGTTGGGTCGCTGGAAACTGTTAAAAGAGAAGAATCCGGACCTGATTATCGGTGTTGGCGGCTGCGTGGCTTCGCAGGAAGGCGACCACATTCGTCAACGCGCCCACTACGTCGATATTATTTTTGGGCCGCAAACGCTGCACCGTCTGCCGGAGATGATCAACTCCGTGCGCGGAAACCGCAGCCCGGTCGTAGATATCAGCTTCCCGGAAATCGAGAAGTTTGACCGTCTGCCAGAACCGCGCGCCGAAGGACCAACCGCGTTTGTCTCCATCATGGAAGGTTGCAATAAATATTGCACCTACTGCGTGGTGCCTTACACCCGTGGTGAAGAGGTAAGCCGTCCATCCGACGATATTCTGTTTGAGATTGCCCAGCTTGCCGCTCAGGGCGTGCGTGAAGTCAATCTGCTCGGTCAGAACGTGAACGCCTGGCGCGGTGAGAACTACGACGGCACCACCGGCTCGTTTGCCGATCTGCTGCGTCTGGTTGCCGCTATCGACGGGATCGATCGTATTCGCTTTACCACCAGCCATCCGATCGAATTTACCGACGATATCATCGAGGTTTATCGCGATACGCCAGAACTGGTGAGTTTCCTGCACCTGCCGGTACAGAGCGGTTCCGATCGCATCCTCAACCTGATGGGCCGTACCCACACGGCGCTGGAATACAAGGCGATCATCCGTAAATTGCGTGCGGCGCGTCCGGATATTCAGATCAGTTCTGACTTCATCGTTGGCTTCCCTGGCGAAACCACCGAAGACTTTGAGAAAACCATGAAGCTGATTGCCGACGTCAATTTCGACATGAGCTATAGCTTCATCTTCTCCGCACGTCCGGGTACACCAGCCGCCGATATGGTTGATGATGTTCCGGAAGAAGAGAAGAAGCAGCGTCTGTATATTCTGCAAGAACGTATCAATCAGCAAGCGATGGCATGGAGCCGCCGGATGCTCGGCACCACCCAGCGTATTCTGGTGGAAGGTACTTCGCGTAAGAACATCATGGAACTTTCCGGGCGTACCGAAAATAACCGCGTGGTCAATTTCGAAGGCACGCCGGATATGATCGGTAAATTCGTCGATGTGGAAATTACCGACGTTTACCCGAACTCCCTGCGCGGTAAAGTGGTACGTACCGAAGAGGAAATGGGTCTGCGCGTGGCAGAGGCTCCGGAATCGGTGATTGCCCGTACCCGCAAAGAAAACGACCTTGGCGTGGGTTATTATCAGCCGTAATTCTCAGGCCCGCCGTTCCGGTGGGCCTTGTTTTTTCTCTCTTTATCCCCATTTTTATCGCAATGCTTGCGCCTTTTTCCTGTGGCGTGAATAATTTCCTTATAGGCCGGTGAATGTTCAGCTTCCGGCGGCATACAAATAAGAGGAACGGTTTGAACATAGACACTCGCGAAATCACCCTGGAGCCAGCAGACAACGCGCGTCTGTTGAGCCTGTGCGGCCCGTTTGATGACAACATCAAGCAACTCGAACGCCGTCTCGGCATCGAAATCAATCGCCGCGATAACCACTTTAAACTGACCGGTCGTCCGATTTGCGTCACTGCCGCGGCAGACATTCTGCGCAGCCTGTATGTCGATACTGCCCCAATGCGCGGTCAGATCCAGGATATCGAACCGGAGCAGATCCACCTTGCGATTAAAGAAGCGCGAGTGCTGGAACAAAGTGCGGAAAGCGTGCCGGAGTACGGCAAAGCGGTCAATATCAAGACCAAACGCGGGGTCATTAAACCACGCACACCGAACCAGGCGCAGTACATCGCCCATATTCTTGACCATGACATCACCTTCGGCGTGGGTCCGGCGGGTACGGGTAAAACCTACCTGGCAGTGGCTGCGGCGGTTGATGCGCTGGAACGTCAGGAAATCCGTCGTATTCTGCTGACCCGTCCGGCAGTAGAAGCTGGTGAAAAATTAGGTTTTCTGCCCGGCGATTTAAGCCAGAAAGTAGACCCGTATCTGCGCCCGCTATACGACGCGCTGTTCGAAATGCTTGGCTTTGAAAAAGTCGAGAAACTGATTGAGCGCAACGTTATTGAAGTCGCGCCGCTGGCCTATATGCGTGGTCGAACACTGAACGACGCATTTATCATTCTTGATGAGAGCCAGAACACCACCATCGAACAGATGAAGATGTTCCTGACCCGTATCGGTTTTAACTCAAAAGCGGTTATCACCGGCGACGTCACGCAGATCGACCTGCCGCGTAATACCAAATCGGGTCTACGCCACGCCATCGAAGTGCTGGCCGATGTCGAAGAGATCAGCTTTAACTTCTTCCACAGCGAAGACGTTGTTCGTCACCCGGTAGTGGCGCGTATCGTTAACGCCTATGAAGCCTGGGAAGAAGCCGAACAAAAACGTAAAGCGGCGCTGGCGGCAGAGCGCAAGCGTGAAGAACAGGAACAAAAATGAGTCAGGTGATCCTCGATTTACAACTGGCCTGTGAAGATAATTCCGGGCTACCGGAAGAGAGCCAGTTTCAGACATGGCTGAATGCGGTGATCCCGCAGTTTCAGGAAGAATCAGAAGTGACTATTCGCCTGGTCGATACCGCCGAAAGCCACAGTCTGAATCTGACCTATCGCGGTAAAGATAAGCCGACCAACGTGCTTTCCTTCCCATTTGAAGTGCCGCCTGGCATGGAGATGTCGCTGCTGGGCGATCTGGTTATCTGCCGTCAGGTGGTTGAGAAAGAAGCGCAGGAACAAGGTAAACCACTGGAGGCGCACTGGGCGCATATGGTGGTGCACGGCAGTCTGCATTTGTTAGGTTACGATCACATCGAAGATGACGAAGCAGAAGAGATGGAAGCCCTCGAAACAGAGATTATGCTTGCTCTGGGCTATGAGGATCCGTACATTGCCGAGAAAGAATAATTTGCCGGGCATTTGACTGGCAGACGTCCCCGCCGTTGGTAAGTAACGACGGTGTTTTGATTAACTAACATGAGAACCCATACGACGCCATGAGCGACGACAATTCACACAGTAGTGACACGATAAGCAACAAGAAGGGATTTTTCTCCCTGTTACTCAGCCAACTTTTCCACGGTGAACCGAAAAACCGTGACGAACTGCTGGCGCTGATCCGTGATTCCGGGCAGAACGACCTTATCGACGAAGATACGCGCGATATGCTCGAAGGGGTAATGGACATCGCAGACCAACGCGTTCGCGACATCATGATCCCGCGCTCCCAGATGATTACTCTGAAACGCAACCAGACGCTGGATGAATGCCTTGATGTCATCATCGAGTCTGCCCACTCGCGTTTCCCGGTGATCAGCGAGGATAAAGATCACATTGAAGGGATTCTGATGGCGAAAGACTTGCTGCCGTTTATGCGCAGCGATGCTGAAGCCTTCAGCATGGACAAAGTGTTACGTCAGGCGGTTGTCGTTCCTGAAAGTAAGCGCGTAGACCGGATGCTGAAAGAGTTTCGCTCTCAGCGATACCACATGGCGATCGTCATTGACGAATTCGGCGGTGTTTCCGGTCTGGTGACCATTGAAGACATCCTGGAACTGATTGTTGGTGAGATTGAAGACGAGTATGACGAAGAAGATGATATCGACTTCCGTCAACTTAGCCGTCACACCTGGACCGTGCGTGCGCTGGCTTCCATCGAAGATTTCAACGAAGCGTTCGGCACCCACTTTAGCGATGAAGAGGTCGATACCATCGGTGGTCTGGTGATGCAGGCGTTTGGGCATCTTCCGGCGCGTGGCGAAACCATCGACATCGACGGTTACCAGTTCAAAGTGGCGATGGCCGACAGTCGGCGTATTATTCAGGTTCATGTCAAAATCCCGGATGACTCACCCCAGCCGAAGCTGGATGAATAAAACCGAAACTGGATAGATAACTACATGGCTTTTGCCTCATTACTTGAACGCCAGCGCATTCGCCTGCTGCTGGCGTTATTATTCGGTGCCTGCGGAACGCTGGCCTTCTCCCCTTATGACGTCTGGCCTGCGGCGATTGTTTCGCTGATGGGGCTTCAGGCTCTGACCTTTAACCGCCGCCCACTTCAGTCTGCCGCTATCGGCTTCTGCTGGGGATTTGGCCTGTTTGGCACCGGTATTAACTGGGTATATGTCAGCATCGCGACCTTTGGCGGGATGCCTGGCCCGGTAAACATCTTCCTGGTGGTGCTGCTGGCGGCGTATCTTTCGCTGTATACCGGGCTGTTTGCTGGTGTTCTGGCGCGGCTGTGGCCGAAAACCACCTGGCTGCGCGTGACGATTGCCGCCCCTGCCCTCTGGCAAGTCACCGAGTTTCTGCGCGGTTGGGTGCTAACTGGCTTTCCGTGGTTGCAGTTCGGCTATAGCCAGATTGACGGGCCGTTAAAAGGGCTGGCACCGATAATGGGCGTGGAAGCCATTAACTTCCTGCTGATGATGGTTAGTGGCCTGCTGGCGCTGGCGCTGGTCAAACGCAACTGGCGTCCGCTGGTGGTGGCCGTTGTGCTGTTTGCACTCCCCTTCCCTCTGCGTTACATCCAGTGGTTTACCCCGCAACCGGAGAAAACCATTCAGGTTTCAATGGTTCAGGGTGATATTCCACAATCACTGAAGTGGGATGAAAGCCAGCTTCTTAATACGCTGAAGATTTACTACAACGCGACAGCACCGCTGATGGGTAAATCGTCATTGATTATCTGGCCAGAGTCAGCAATTACCGATCTGGAAATGAATCAGCAACCGTTCCTCAAAGAGCTGGATGGCGTGCTGCGTGAAAAAGGTAGCTCGCTGATCACCGGGATTGTCGACGCGCGCCTCAATAAGCAGAACCGCTACGATACCTACAACACCATCATCACGCTGGGTAAAGGTGCACCTTACAGCTATGAATCGACCAATCGCTATAACAAAAACCATCTGGTGCCGTTTGGCGAGTTTGTCCCGCTGGAGTCGATTCTGCGTCCGTTAGCGCCGTTCTTTGATCTGCCGATGTCGTCATTCAGCCGCGGGCCTTATATCCAGCCGCCGCTGTCAGTGAATGGTATTCAGCTTACCGCAGCCATTTGCTACGAGATCATCCTTGGCGAGCAAGTGCGCGATAACTTCCGCCCGGATACCGACTATCTGCTGACTATCTCCAACGATGCATGGTTTGGTAAGTCTATTGGCCCGTGGCAGCACTTCCAGATGGCGCGAATGCGTGCGCTGGAACTGGCGCGCCCGCTGCTGCGTAGCACCAACAACGGCATTACGGCGGTGATTGGCCCACAGGGTGAGGTTCAGGCGATGATCCCGCAATTCACCCGCGAAGTATTAACCACTAACGTGACGCCGACTACCGGACTCACACCGTACGCACGTACCGGCAACTGGCCGCTGTGGGTGCTGACAGCACTGTTTGGTTTTGCCTCTGTGTTGATGAGTCTCCGTCAGCGACGTAAATAATCCCTTCTAATTGTGCCGGAATACATTACGTATTTCGGCACGCTCACCGGATGCGGCGTCAATGCGTTATCCGGATGACAAAATTCCCCTATCCAACTTTGGCACATCTATTGCTTTGTTATACAAGGCAAACCTTGAACCGGTGTCGGTACAACCAGGTTGCACCATAGCAATCCACCGATAGCACCAAAAGAGTGCATCTTGAGAATTTTGCTTCGGAATGGTGCGGTGCATCTCGCAAAAACAAACAATAAAACATCAATATCTTTACATTTATACAAACTAAATGTTACCTAACAAGCACAACACTGCACAATAAAGTTGCAGATGATAACAACACAAACACTCACAACGGGTATCCATGCGTTCTTAACGCAGAAGATAAAGGAGTTGGATATGCAATTACGTAAATCTGCCACAGCAATCCTGGCCCTGGCGCTTTCCGCAGGTCTGGCACAGGCAGAAGACACTGCCCCGACTGCAGGCAGTACGCTGGACAAAATCGCCAAAAACGGCGTGATTGTCGTCGGTCACCGCGAATCTTCGGTGCCTTTCTCTTATTACGACAACCAGCAAAAAGTGGTGGGTTACTCTCAGGATTATTCCAACGCCATTGTCGAGGCAGTGAAAAAGAAACTCAACAAACCGGATCTGCAGGTGAAACTGATCCCGATCACCTCACAAAACCGTATTCCGCTGCTGCAAAACGGCACTTTCGATTTTGAATGTGGTTCTACCACCAACAACCTCGAACGCCAGAAACAGGCGGCTTTCTCTGACACCATTTTCGTGGTCGGTACGCGCCTGCTGACCAAAAAAGACGGCGATGTTAAAGATTTTGCTGATCTGAAAGACAAAGCCGTAGTAGTCACTTCCGGCACCACTTCTGAAGTTCTGCTCAACAAACTGAATGAAGATCAGAAGATGAATATGCGCATCATCAGCGCCAAAGACCATGGTGACTCTTTCCGCACGCTGGAAAGCGGTCGTGCCGTTGCCTTTATGATGGATGACGCCCTGCTGGCCGGTGAACGTGCGAAAGCGAAGAAGCCTGATAACTGGGAAATCGTCGGCAAACCGCAGTCTCAGGAAGCTTACGGCTGCATGCTGCGCAAAGATGATCCGCAATTCAAAAAGCTGATGGATGACACCATCGCCCAGGTGCAGACCTCCGGTGAAGCGGAAAAATGGTTTGATAAGTGGTTCAAAAACCCCATTCCACCGAAAAACCTGAACATGAATTTCGAGTTGTCGGACGAAATGAAAGCACTGTTCAAAGAACCTAATGACAAAGCACTGAACTAATTACAAGAACCAGGGGCGGAAAGTTCAGCCCTCTCGATTGTTACGTAGCACGGACAGACTATACGCCTGATGGTCGTTCCCCATCGGGCCTGAAAACCGCAATACGCTGGGTAACAATCTTCGAGGGTAGCAGTTAACGCTGCTACCCTTTTTTTTCTGGAGTAGATTTATGTCTATAGACTGGAACTGGGGTATTTTTTTACAACAAGCCCCGTTCGGCAACACCACCTATCTCGGCTGGATCTGGAGCGGCTTTCAGGTCACTATCGCTCTGTCGATCTGCGCCTGGATTATCGCTTTCCTCGTCGGCTCGTTATTCGGCATTTTACGTACCGTTCCAAACCGTTTTCTCTCCGGTCTGGGCACGTTGTATGTCGAACTGTTCCGCAACGTGCCACTGATTGTGCAATTCTTTACCTGGTATCTGGTGATCCCAGAACTACTGCCGGAAAAAATCGGCATGTGGTTTAAGGCGGAGCTGGATCCCAATATTCAGTTTTTCCTTTCTTCCATGCTCTGCCTGGGGCTGTTTACTGCCGCTCGTGTTTGCGAACAGGTACGCGCCGCGATCCAGTCGCTGCCACGAGGGCAGAAGAATGCCGCACTGGCGATGGGGCTGACGCTGCCGCAAGCCTACCGCTATGTTCTGTTACCTAACGCCTATCGTGTTATCGTCCCACCGATGACCTCTGAGATGATGAACCTGGTGAAAAACTCCGCCATCGCCTCAACCATTGGTCTGGTAGATATGGCAGCACAGGCCGGAAAATTGCTCGATTACTCCGCCCACGCCTGGGAATCGTTTACCGCCATCACGCTGGCGTATGTGCTGATTAACGCCGTTATTATGCTGGTGATGACGCTGGTCGAACGTAAAGTTCGCCTGCCCGGCAACATGGGAGGCAAATAATGTACGAGTTTGACTGGAGTTCAATCGTTCCTTCCCTGCCGTATCTGCTGGATGGGCTGGTGATCACCCTGAAAATCACCATCACGGCAGTCGTGATTGGTATTTTGTGGGGCACGATGCTGGCGGTAATGCGCCTGTCCAGCTTTGCACCCGTGGCGTGGTTTGCCAAAGCCTACGTCAACGTGTTCCGTTCAATACCGTTAGTGATGGTTCTGTTGTGGTTTTACCTGATCGTGCCGGGTTTTCTGCAAAACGTGCTGGGATTATCACCCAAAACCGATATCCGCTTAATTTCTGCAATGGTGGCATTTTCGATGTTTGAAGCGGCCTACTATTCCGAGATTATCCGCGCCGGTATTCAAAGTATTTCTCGTGGTCAGTCGAGCGCTGCGCTGGCGTTAGGAATGACCCACTGGCAGTCGATGAAACTGATTATTCTGCCGCAGGCGTTCCGTGCGATGGTGCCGCTGCTGCTCACTCAGGGCATCGTCCTGTTTCAGGATACCTCGCTGGTGTATGTGTTATCTCTGGCCGATTTCTTCCGTACCGCCTCAACCATTGGTGAACGTGATGGTACGCAGGTGGAGATGATCCTGTTTGCCGGATTTGTTTATTTCATCATTAGCCTTAGCGCATCGTTGTTGGTCAGCTACTTGAAAAGAAGGACAGCATAATGATTACCCTGAAAAATGTTTCAAAATGGTATGGTCACTTTCAGGTGCTGACCGACTGCTCAACCGAAGTAAAAAAAGGCGAAGTGGTGGTGGTTTGCGGCCCGTCCGGCTCCGGTAAATCGACACTGATTAAAACCGTCAACGGCCTCGAACCGGTGCAGCAAGGTGAAATCACCGTTGATGGCATCGTGGTTAACGATAAGAAAACCGATCTGGCAAAACTGCGTTCCCGCGTCGGAATGGTGTTCCAGCATTTTGAGTTGTTTCCCCATCTGTCGATTATCGAAAACCTGACCCTGGCGCAGGTAAAAGTGCTTAAACGCGATAAAGCGCCCGCCCGCGAAAAGGCCCTGAAACTGCTGGAACGCGTGGGACTTTCTGCGCATGCCAATAAGTTTCCGGCGCAGCTTTCCGGTGGTCAGCAGCAGCGTGTAGCGATTGCCCGCGCATTATGTATGGATCCTATTGCGATGCTGTTCGACGAACCGACATCGGCACTGGATCCGGAGATGATCAACGAAGTGCTGGATGTGATGGTGGAGCTGGCGAATGAAGGAATGACTATGATGGTGGTCACCCACGAAATGGGCTTTGCCCGTAAAGTAGCAAATCGGGTGATCTTTATGGATGAAGGTAAAATTGTCGAAGACTCGCCAAAAGACGCGTTCTTTGATGATCCGAAATCAGACCGCGCAAAAGACTTCCTCGCGAAAATACTGCACTAATAAGTCAGGCGCGCATACTCAAGTGCGCGCCATCTCACGCTTTATCGTTTCGCCTCTCGTATCTGTTACATCCCGGCGTTACCCTTGTCGCAAAGAAGCACACAACAAGGAGCAACAATGGCACTGCCAATTCTGTTAGATTGCGACCCAGGTCATGATGACGCTATCGCAATAGTTCTCGCCCTCGCCTCACCAGAGCTTGATGTCAAAGCCATCACATCCTCCGCCGGAAACCAGACGCCCGATAAAACATTACGTAATGTTCTGCGTATGCTGACCCTACTTAATCGCACCGATATTCCGGTGGCTGGTGGCGCAGTAAAACCGTTAATGCGTGACTTGATTATCGCGGACAATGTGCACGGCGAAAGCGGCCTGGACGGCCCGGCATTGCCGGAACCGGCGTTTGCGCCGCAAAATTGCACGGCGGTGGAGCTGATGGCGAAAACGCTGCGCGAAAGTGCTGAACCCGTCACGATAGTTTCCACCGGACCACAAACTAACGTTGCGTTGTTGCTCAACAGCCACCCGGAGCTGCATAACAAAATCGCTCAAATTGTGATTATGGGCGGCGCGATGGGACTCGGTAACTGGACGCCAGCGGCAGAATTTAATATTTACGTTGACCCGGAAGCGGCGGAAATTGTCTTCCAGTCAGGGATTCCGGTGGTGATGGCTGGTCTGGATGTCACCCACAAAGCGCAAATTCACGTTGAGGATACCGAGCGTTTCCGCGCTATTGGTAACCCTGTTTCAACCATCGTTGCCGAACTGCTGGATTTCTTCCTCGAATATCACAAAGACGAAAAATGGGGCTTTGTCGGCGCACCGTTGCATGATCCATGCACCATCGCCTGGCTGCTAAAACCTGAACTGTTTACCACCGTTGAACGCTGGGTTGGTGTCGAAACACAAGGGAAATATACTCAGGGTATGACGGTTGTTGATTATTACTATCTCACTGGTAATAAACCAAATACCACCATAATGGTCGATGTGGATCGTCAGGGCTTTGTTGATTTACTGGCCGATCGTCTGAAATTTTACGCTTAATACACGTCATTGATTAAGATCACCACGTGAAAATGGGGTGATCTTACTCTGACTCTCTCTTTTTCCTTCAAGATATAAATGCAATGGATAATGCAGAACTCGCCATTGGTATCGATCTCGGTACTACCAATAGTTTAATTGCCGTCTGGAAAGGCGGTGCCGCACAATTAATTCCAAATAAATTCGGTGAATATTTAACACCATCCATAATTAGCATGGATGAAAATAATCATATTCTGGTCGGAAAACCGGCTGTATCACGGCGCACTTCGCATCCGGATAAAACCGCAGCGTTATTTAAACGCGCAATGGGCAGTAATACCAACTGGCGGTTAGGCAGCGACACATTTAACGCGCCAGAACTATCCTCTTTGGTATTACGCTCATTAAAAGAAGATGCCGAAGAATTTCTGCAACGTCCGATTAAAGATGTGGTGATCTCCGTTCCGGCTTATTTCAGCGATGAACAACGCAAGCATACCCGTTTAGCAGCGGAGTTAGCCGGGTTAAATGCAGTACGCTTAATTAATGAACCCACAGCAGCCGCGATGGCGTATGGCCTGCATACGCAACAAAACACCCGCTCGCTGGTTTTTGATCTCGGAGGCGGCACGTTTGACGTCACGGTGCTCGAATACGCCACGCCGGTGATTGAAGTTCACGCCTCCGCTGGCGACAACTTCCTTGGTGGCGAAGATTTTACTCATATGCTGGTGGATGAAGTGTTAAAACGCGCCGCAGTGGCTAAAAACACGCTCAACGAAAGTGAACTGGCGGCGCTGTATGTCTGTGTAGAAGCGGCAAAATGTGGCAATCAATTACCGCTGCACATTCACTGGCAGTACCAGGAAGAAACGCGGGAGTGCGAATTTTACGAGAACGAACTGGAAGATTTGTGGTTACCGCTACTCAACCGCTTGCGTGTGCCTATCGAACAGGCATTGCGCGATGCACGTTTGAAACCGAGTCAAATCGACAGTCTGGTGCTGGTTGGTGGCGCTTCGCAAATGCCATTAGTACAGCGAATTGCGGTACGTCTGTTTGGCAAGTTGCCGTATCAAAGCTACGATCCGAGCACCATTGTCGCATTGGGCGCAGCAATCCAGGCCGCCTGCCGCTTACGCAGTGAAGATATTGAAGAAGTGATCCTCACCGATATCTGCCCTTACTCTTTGGGCGTAGAAGTAAACCGTCAGGGGGTTTCCGGCATTTTCTCACCGATTATTGAACGAAACACGACTGTACCTGTATCGCGTGTAGAAACTTACTCGACCATGCACCCGGAGCAGGATTCAATTACGGTTAATGTCTACCAGGGGGAAAACCACAAAGTTAAGAACAATATTCTGGTGGAGTCCTTCGATGTGCCGCTGAAAAAAACCGGCGCTTACCAGTCTATCGATATTCGTTTTAGCTATGATATCAACGGATTGCTTGAAGTTGACGTGCTTCTGGAAGATGGTAACGTTAAGTCCAGAGTGATTAATCACAGCCCGGTGACGTTAAATGCGCAGCAAATAGAAGAGAGTCGGGCGCGGTTATCGGCATTAAAAATTTATCCGCGCGATATGCTTATTAACCGAACTTTTAAAGCCAAACTGGAAGAGTTATGGGCACGAGCGCTGGGCGATGAAAGAGAAGAGATTGGCCGGGTGATTGCCGATTTTGATGCGGCATTGCAGTCAAACGACATAGCGCGCGTCGATGAAGTTCGTCGGCGGGCGAGCGATTATCTGGCCATTGAGATCCCTTAAGCACGGCTGCCGGATGCGGCGTAAACGCCTTATCCGGCCTACCCGTAGGTCGAATAAGATGCGTTAGCATCGCATCCGACATTGAAGGATAGGATGCGTTAGCCTCACATCTAACTGAACAACATCGCAATTTTGCCGAGTGCATAACCTATCACCAGCACCGTTAAGCTGATTTTGATAATGCTGATAATGCTCTGTGGTTTTTCAATCTCATCATTCTTCTCTTCATGTTTTTCAGGTATTGGCTCATCGACATCTTCATCCACCGGCTCCAGCTTCACTTTCGTCAACAGCATACGAGTGATAATCGCTTCTAACGGATGTGCTTCTCCGCATTCCAGCCGCGCCTTCAGGCGGGCCAGCTTCTCTTGTTTCGGAAACGCTTCCAGCACAACCTGTTCCGCTACCTGATACAGATTCAGTAACGGTGAATCTTGCTCTGTCTCGCTACCGACTTTTGATTTCCACCACGCCCATGCTTTGCGCTTATAAAACAGCGATTCAATAAATGATTGCCCTAAAGACGATAATTTACCGCTATGTAATATTTGCGCCCACAAAAGCCGTGTTCGGGCGCTCTCGCCTGGAACATATTTCAGCGGCTTACCTTGTGCATCAACCATGCTCTGCGCTTCGATAACCATCACTAACAGCGCGAAATAATCCGGGCAATGTTGCGCACTCCACTGCAACAACAAATTATCCGCTTGCGTCGATGAATGACTCTCCCAGTATGCACAGAGATCGGCAAGCAGGCTTTCCCCCTCGCCGCAGTACAACCGTTGTGCACACTGGTAATAACGGGCATCTTCGCTTTCTGGTTCTGCCGCTTGCCACTGTTGAGCCACAGGAATGAGTTCCGCCATACCTGTTTGCACCGAGCTGTACCAGCGCAACAGTTTGCGATGTAACTTCGCATCATCAGGAATGAACCACGGACCCTCCATCGCTAAAAACGCAGTAACATAGTCAGGATGGTAACGACAGCAGCGTTCCAGCGCGAAGTAATACTCAATCGTCTGGTTTTGTAACGCGACGGGGTATTCCAGAAGGCTAAGAAAATCGAAACAATCCCCAGCCTGAATAGCCTCAAGAAAAGCCTCCCGCTCTTCTTCATCCATTCCTTCGCTGTCACTAAATGAATGCCAGTTCAAACGCCCGGCCAGCAAAGAAGCGCAATTTAATGAAAGGTATCGCGCTTCTATGGCGATTGCGCACAGCGACCAGCGTAATTGATCCACCTCTTCCATATTGTAGTTATTTAATTGCTGAATAAATTTCTGCCAGGCGGAGGGCTGAAAACGTTCACTTTCTGAATTCAGTAATGCCCTGAATGCGCTCAGTGCTTCATGTTCAACTGCGGTGCTGCTCTTTTCATCAACTGATTCTTCTACAGAATTTACCGCCAGTCGCAGCGCCTCTTCATAGGCCTGACGTAATGCTTTAAACCCTTGCGGATCGGTTTCGGGATGACACAACGGTAAGCGAGCAAGATAAGCCTGACGGATAATATCAATTTGCGTTGTGCTTTCGATTTCGAGAATTTGCCAACATGTTTTCATAGGTCGCTCACATCCTTAAGCGTTGCCGGGCATTCAGGCTGAACAGTTAATGGCCGCCAGGGAAGCGTGGCATAGAAACGATCGCTTCCTGCCACCAATTCTTCAAACATTCGGCTTCCGGCACTATCGTATTTGTACAGGGTTAGCGCCTCGTGTAGCGAAGCGTTGTCTTCACACTGGGAGGATTGCCAGTAGAGACGCCCTAACGAATAGGCGGAAAAATAGTGCATCCAACTGTGATAGTAATAGTGTGCCCGAACATAAACGCGCGATTGCAGCCATAAACTTTCGTCTTCTGTCAGCCAATTATTGAGTACACCGACGCGCGACAAAAACCCCATCCGAACATAATCCCAGGCTTTGATTCCCCCTTCCCCACAGCACATAGCGGTTTGGGCAACGAATTGGGTATAAATCAACCCGCGTTCGGAGCCACCAGCAATTAATGCTTTCCACTCATCAGGGGAAGAGCGATGCCATGCCAGATATAAACCAGCTAAATTATTCGCGTGGCCATCATCAGTCATTTGGTAAATAGTCTGAATTAAATCATCACGATTATTTATTCCCCAGGATGATGAGAGATCAAATTCTTTTATTCCGGTATACATTTTTGGCGAGTCGTGTGCAGGCTTGCATCCCTGATTAAGAATTTCCATTGGCGTAGAAAGCGCAAATAGAAGGTGTTGTTCATCCTTATCCATTTATTAACAATCCTTTAAGTACATTAACTGACTACTTTTTTATTAATGATGAGTATAAACTTGACGCTTTCAAAATAAAAAGAAAATCGAAGCATTGATAAATGAACAAAAAAATATATTTTATATTCACAATATTTATAGTTGCGGCAATCACTTGTATTAGCCAACCTAAGAAAACGACCTTGCGCGATAAAGCTATGGCGAATTATGTCTTTGATTATTTAAGCGCACCGGGCAGCCTTCCGTTTACCACGGCAGCAACGGAACTTTCCGCCATTCATGGTCACTCAACATCGCAATATCGCCTTGGCGAATTTTATCTTCATGGTAGTAATGGTAAACCGCTGGATTATGCAATGGCGAGGTACTGGTATGAGCAATCGGCGGAACAGGAAAATCCGCGCGCGCAGAGCAAACTAGGGTGGATCTACCTGAAAGGGCTGGGAGTCAAACCCGATACCCGTAAAGCAATTCTCTGGTATAAAGAAGCCGCTAAACAAGGGTATGTTCATGCACAATACACATTGGGTTTGATCTACAGAAACGGCACAGGCATAAACGTCAATAATTATGAAGCCCGCAAATGGTTGAAACTGGCAGCGGAACAACATTATAAAAATGCGGAAGAATTACTTGCAGAGCTTCCCGCACATTAAGATTTTTATCAGCCAACTAAATGGAGAATGCAACGGGTAAATACAGGATGGTCTGGAAGTTAAAAACATTACCCCTGTCAATGGCATATAAAAAGGATTCCAGTTCTTTTTCGTCTATTATCCCGGCATTTTCCTCCTGCAACCACCGCACTCTTTCTGCTAATAACACGACATACTCGAAAGATAAATAGGCAGCATTCATGGTTATCCTGCACAGCAACCAGCGTAACTTATCAATCTATTCCATTGAGCAATGATTTAATTGATGAATGAATCGCTGCCAGGTGGACTGCTTAAATCGTTCCTCATCCGAGGATAATAATGCGCGAAATGCCAGCAAAATTTCATGTTCTGCAATTTCAGTGTATTAAGAACATGCATTAGCAGCCAATTTGCCGGGGCGCATTCTCGACGATACAGCCCCCCCTAAATATGAAGAAGCGGTTGACTGGTAAAGGCTGTCGATCTCCGACAAGCTCTCAACTTGTACCGTAAAGTTCAGTCATCCGCTACAAGAGATGTCAGTAAAGAAATCCGTGAGATTGAAAATTTACTGTAGAGATAAAAACAGATAAGGGTCGGACGATTTTCATTCGACCCAAATTATCTTTATTACTGTGCGAAATCAGACTATTACGGCTCGAACGGGCGTCTCTGGAACTGGTCGTGACCGCATTTCGGGCATAGCGTCAGCACTTCCGGCGTGTAGATTGGGAGATGAAAATGACATTTCTCGCAGACCAGATTCCCCAGCCCTACCACTTCTCCGCTGTGGTAAACCCCGTGATGGTTGAGATCCTGGAAAACTTCGCGCCACTCAAGCTGCGTTTTATCGGTGATATCCGCCAGCTCCTGCCACAAGCTTTCTTTAATCACCCGCATAAAAACACTGTCAGATTCTTCTTTCAGACTCTCTTCATAGCTCATAGCGAACTCTTCCAGGTCACGTCTGACGGCGCGTGTCAGTTCATCGACCTCGGTTCGCGTTAACTCCCCTGTTTTTATTACGCGCTCGCGCGCCTGTTCTACCAGCGCGTCGATATCACGCTCGCCATTGCGCAGGCGTTCGCTCAGTGACGCGACCAGTTCACGGTAATATTGAGCAACCTTGTTCATCGTTTCATCTCCCGGGTCGTTAACTGACTATAATAATAGACGTTCTTTGTTCCTTACTTTGCTAATACGCCCACAAACTCTGTAAATTAATGTATGAATAATCCGGGCATCATTTCAACGTCGAGTGCGCGAAAGGCTGTTTTGACGCGGACGTTTGGGCTATGCTATGCGGATCTGAAAAACCACCTCAACGCTACATTTGTAGCCGTATTGAAAACAGGACCACTGGCTGCCATGCAAGAGCAATACCGCCCGGAAGAGATAGAATCCAAAGTACAGCTTCACTGGGATGAGAAGCGCACATTTGAAGTAACCGAAGACGAGAGCAAAGAGAAGTATTACTGCCTGTCTATGCTTCCCTATCCTTCTGGTCGACTACACATGGGCCACGTTCGTAACTACACCATTGGTGACGTGATCGCCCGCTACCAGCGTATGCTGGGCAAAAACGTTCTTCAGCCGATCGGCTGGGATGCGTTTGGTCTGCCTGCGGAAGGCGCAGCGGTGAAAAACAACACCGCGCCAGCACCGTGGACGTATGACAACATCGCGTACATGAAAAACCAGCTCAAAATGCTGGGCTTTGGTTATGACTGGAGCCGCGAGCTGGCGACCTGTACGCCAGAATACTACCGTTGGGAACAGAAATTCTTCACCGAGCTGTATAAAAAAGGCCTGGTATATAAGAAGACTTCTGCGGTCAACTGGTGCCCGAACGACCAGACCGTACTGGCGAACGAGCAGGTTATCGACGGCTGCTGCTGGCGTTGTGATACCAAAGTTGAACGTAAAGAGATCCCGCAGTGGTTTATCAAAATCACCGCTTACGCTGACGAGCTGCTTAACGATCTGGATAAACTGGATCACTGGCCAGACACTGTTAAAACCATGCAGCGTAACTGGATCGGTCGTTCCGAAGGCGTGGAAATCACCTTCAACGTTAACGACTATGACAACACACTGACCGTTTACACTACCCGCCCTGACACCTTTATGGGTTGTACCTACCTGGCGGTAGCGGCAGGTCACCCGCTGGCACAGAAGGCAGCGGAAAATAATCCTGAACTGGCGGCCTTTATTGATGAATGCCGTAACACCAAAGTTGCCGAAGCTGAAATGGCGACAATGGAGAAAAAAGGCGTCGATACCGGCTTTAAAGCTGTTCATCCATTAACTGGCGAAGAAATTCCGGTTTGGGCGGCAAACTTCGTATTGATGGAGTACGGCACTGGCGCAGTCATGGCCGTTCCGGGTCACGACCAGCGCGATTACGAATTTGCCTCTAAATATGGTCTGAACATCAAGCCGGTTATCCTGGCGGCTGACGGTTCTGAACCGGATCTCTCCCAGCAGGCGCTGACGGAAAAAGGCGTGCTGTTCAACTCTGGCGAGTTCAACGGTCTTGACCATGAAGCGGCCTTTAACGCCATTGCCGACAAACTGACGGCAATGGGCGTTGGCGAGCGTAAAGTTAACTATCGCCTGCGTGACTGGGGTGTTTCCCGTCAACGTTACTGGGGTGCGCCAATCCCAATGGTTACGCTGGAAGACGGTACTGTAATGCCAACTCCGGATGACCAACTGCCGGTGATCCTACCGGAAGATGTGGTGATGGACGGCATTACCAGCCCAATCAAAGCAGATCCTGAGTGGGCGAAAACCACTGTTAACGGTATGCCAGCACTGCGTGAAACCGACACCTTCGACACCTTTATGGAGTCCTCCTGGTACTATGCGCGCTACACTTGCCCGGAGTACAAAGAAGGTATGCTGGATTCCAAAGCGGCTAACTACTGGCTGCCGGTAGATATCTACATTGGTGGTATCGAACACGCCATCATGCACCTGCTCTACTTCCGCTTCTTCCATAAACTAATGCGTGATGCAGGTATGGTGAACTCTGACGAACCAGCGAAACAGTTGTTGTGTCAGGGCATGGTGCTGGCAGATGCTTTCTACTACGTTGGCGAAAACGGCGAGCGTAACTGGGTTTCTCCGGTTGATGCCATCGTTGAGCGTGACGAGAAAGGCCGTATCGTGAAAGCGAAAGACGCGGCAGGTCATGAGCTGGTGTATACCGGCATGAGCAAAATGTCCAAATCGAAGAATAACGGTATCGACCCACAGGTAATGGTTGAACGTTATGGTGCGGACACCGTTCGTCTGTTTATGATGTTCGCATCTCCGGCAGATATGACGCTCGAATGGCAGGAGTCCGGCGTTGAAGGGGCTAACCGCTTCCTGAAACGTGTCTGGAAACTGGTTTACGAGCACACTGCAAAAGGTGATGTTGCGGCACTGAACGTCGATGCACTGACTGAAGATCAGAAAGCTCTGCGTCGCGATGTTCATAAAACTATCGCTAAAGTAACCGATGATATCGGCCGTCGTCAGACCTTCAACACCGCAATTGCGGCGATTATGGAGCTGATGAACAAGCTGGCGAAAGCGCCGACCGATAGCGAGCAGGATCGCGCGCTGATGCAGGAAGCTCTGCTGGCCGTTGTGCGTATGCTTAACCCGTTCACGCCGCACATCTGCTTCACCTTGTGGCAGGAGCTGAAAGGCGAAGGCGATATCGACAACGCGCCGTGGCCGGTTGCTGACGAAAAAGCGATGGTGGAAGATTCCACGCTGGTGGTTGTGCAGGTTAACGGTAAAGTCCGTGCCAAAATCACCGTTCCGGTGGATGCAACGGAAGAGCAGGTTCGCGAACGTGCTGGCCAGGAACATCTGGTGGCAAAATATCTTGATGGCGTTACCGTACGTAAAGTGATTTACGTACCGGGTAAACTCCTCAATCTGGTCGTTGGCTAAGCGCGGGAGGAAGCGTGCGATATCTGGCAACATTGTTGTTATCTCTGGCGGTGTTAATCACCGCCGGGTGTGGCTGGCATCTGCGTAACACCACGCAGATTCCTTCCACCATGAAAGTCATGATCCTGGACTCTGGCGACCCGAACGGGCCGTTAAGCCGTGCGGTGCGTAATCAGTTGCGTCTGAACGGTGTTGAGCTACTTGATAAAGAAACTACACGCAAGGATGTCCCATCTCTGCGTCTGGGCAAAGTGAGCATCGCGAAAGATACCGCCTCGGTATTCCGTAACGGTCAAACAGCAGAGTATCAGATGATCATGACGGTGAATGCGACCGTATTGATCCCTGGCCGTGACATCTACCCGATTAGCGCCAAAGTCTTCCGTTCGTTCTTCGATAACCCGCAAATGGCGTTAGCGAAAGATAATGAGCAGAGCATGATCATTCAAGAGATGTACGACCGTGCCGCCGAACAGCTTATTCGTAAGCTGCCAAGCATTCGCGCTGCGGATATCCGTTCCGACGAAGATACGTCGACAACAACGGATACTACAGCAACGCCTGCACGCGTCTCCACCACACTGGGTAACTGATGATTCGGTTGTACCCAGAACAACTCCGCGCGCAGCTCAATGAAGGGCTGCGCGCGGCGTATCTTTTACTTGGTAACGATCCCCTGTTGTTGCAGGAAAGCCAGGACGCTGTTCGTCAGGTGGCTGCAGCACAAGGATTCGAAGAACACCACACTTTCTCCATTGATCCCAACACGGACTGGAATGCGATTTTTTCGTTATGCCAGGCCATGAGCCTGTTCGCCAGTCGACAAACGCTGTTGCTGTTATTACCAGAAAATGGGCCAAATGCAGCGATCAATGAACAACTATTCACGCTCACCGGACTTCTGCATGACGATCTGCTGTTGATCATACGCGGCAATAAGTTAAGTAAAGCGCAGGAAAATGCCGCCTGGTTTACCGCACTTGCCAATCGAAGTGTGCAGGTAACCTGTCAGACGCCGGAACAGGCCCAGCTCCCTCGCTGGGTTGCCACGCGAGCCAAACAGCTCAACCTGGAACTGGATGACGCCGCAAATCAGGTACTCTGCTATTGTTATGAAGGTAACCTGTTGGCGCTGGCACAGGCACTGGAGCGATTGTCGTTACTCTGGCCTGACGGCAAACTGACGCTGCCACGCGTTGAGCAAGCGGTGAATGATGCCGCGCATTTCACCCCTTTTCATTGGGTTGATGCTTTGTTAATGGGCAAAAGCAAGCGCGCGTTGCATATTCTTCAGCAACTGCGTCTGGAAGGCAGCGAGCCGGTTATTTTGTTGCGCACGTTACAACGTGAACTGTTGTTACTGGTTAACCTGAAACGCCAGTCTGCCCATACGCCATTACGCGTGTTGTTTGATAAGCATCGCGTTTGGCAGAACCGCCGGGGCATGATGGGTGAGGCGTTAAATCGCCTAAGCCAGCCGCAGTTACGTCAGGCCGTGCAACTTCTGGCACGAACGGAACTCACCCTCAAACAAGATTACGGTCAGTCGGTGTGGGCAGAGCTGGAGGGGTTATCTCTTCTGTTAAGCCATAAACCACTGGCGGACGTATTTATCGATGGTTGATATGAAATCTTTACAGGCTCTGTTTGGCGGCACCTTTGATCCGGTGCACTATGGTCATCTTAAACCCGTGGAAACACTGGCGAATTTGATTGGTCTGACGCGGGTTACTATCATCCCTAACAATGTTCCTCCGCATCGTCCGCAGCCGGAAGCGAACAGCGCACAGCGAAAACACATGCTTGAACTGGCGATTGCCGACAAGCCTCTGTTTACCCTGGATGAACGCGAGTTAAAGCGCAATGCCCCCTCTTACACTGCACAAACACTAAAAGAGTGGCGGCAAGAGCAAGGACCAGATGCGCCGCTGGCGTTTATTATCGGTCAGGATTCATTGCTGACCTTTCCGACCTGGTACGAATACGAAACTATTCTCGACAATGCACACTTGATTGTCTGTCGGCGTCCCGGTTATCCGCTTGAAATGGCGCAACCACAGTATCAACAGTGGTTGGAAGATCATTTGACGCATAACCCGGAAGATCTGCATCTTCAGTCTGCCGGTAAAATTTATCTTGCTGAAACGCCGTGGTTTAACATTTCTGCGACCATTATCCGCGAACGTTTGCAAAACGGTGAATCGTGTGAGGATTTGTTGCCGGAATCAGTATTGACCTACATTAACCAACAAGGCTTGTATCGCTGATACCTGTCATCACGGAGGGAATGATGCGACTATGGTTAATTCGTCATGGAGAAACGCAAGCGAATGTCGATGGTTTATATAGTGGTCATGCGCCAACGCCACTGACCGCGCGCGGTGTCGAGCAAGCGCAAAGCCTGCATACCCTGCTGCGTGATGTTCCCTTCGATATAGTTTTATGCAGTGAACTGGAACGTGCGCAGCATACCGCGCGGCTGGTTCTCAGCGATCGTCAGCTCTCCCTACACACCGTCCCTGAACTCAACGAAATGTTTTTTGGTGACTGGGAGATGCGGCACCATCGCGATTTGATGCAAGAAGATGCTGAAAATTACAGCGCGTGGTGCGATGACTGGCAGCATACCATCCCGACTAACGGTGAAGGGTTTCAGGCGTTTTCGCAACGCGTAGAGCGCTTTATCGCCGGGCTTAAGGAATATCAGCAATATAAAAATATATTAGTCGTCAGCCATCAGGGCGTGTTGAGCCTGTTAATTGCCCGTTTAATTGGCATGCCCGCCGGGGCAATGTGGCATTTCCGCATCGACCAGGGATGCTGGAGCGCCATTGATATCAACGAAACATTTGTAACCTTGCGTGTCCTCAATAGCCGTGCCATCGGGTTCGAGAGCGCATGACTTTTCTGTTTTTTTACGGGTAAGCCGCAACGACCATTGACAGCCCCGGGCAGGCTGATATTCTCCGCAGCCAGACTTTTTCCGCTAAACACGACTTTGTAGAAATTGTTTTACAAAAATGGCGATGCAATCTGCGGCGCGGGGTGGGATGATAGCCCACTTTCGAAGCCGATTCGGAGACAATTGTCCCGAAATCGCCTCTGGTTCAGGTATACTGACAGACCATTTTTATCTTTTTTGATTCACCCAGGGGGAAAACTTGCAGGGTAAAGCACTCCAGGATTTTGTTATCGACAAAATTGATGACCTCAAAGGTCAGGACATCATCGCCTTAGACGTTCAGGGCAAATCCAGCATCACCGACTGCATGATCATCTGTACGGGTACATCCAGCCGTCATGTCATGTCTATTGCCGACCATGTGGTGCAGGAGTCCCGTGCAGCGGGTCTGTTGCCGCTCGGCGTTGAAGGTGAAAACAGCGCTGACTGGATCGTCGTCGATCTGGGCGATGTGATTGTCCATGTTATGCAGGAAGAGAGCCGTCGCCTGTATGAGCTGGAAAAACTCTGGAGTTAATGTGTGAAGCTGCAACTTGTCGCCGTAGGAACGAAAATGCCGGACTGGGTACAAACCGGTTTTACCGAGTACCTGCGTCGTTTTCCAAAAGATATGCCTTTTGAGCTGATTGAAATACCGGCCGGAAAACGCGGCAAGAACGCGGACATCAAGCGCATACTCGACAAAGAGGGTGAGCAAATGCTGGCAGCCGCAGGTAAAAACCGCATTGTCACCCTCGATATTCCAGGCAAGCCCTGGGACACGCCGCAGTTAGCCGCTGAACTGGAACGCTGGAAACTCGATGGCCGCGACGTCAGCCTGCTTATTGGCGGGCCGGAAGGGTTATCGCCTGCCTGTAAAGCAGCAGCAGAACAAAGCTGGTCGCTTTCCGCGCTGACACTCCCCCATCCGCTGGTTCGCGTACTGGTCGCAGAAAGTCTGTACCGGGCGTGGAGCATCACCACCAACCATCCTTATCATCGTGAGTGATAAGAAAGCTTTGAGTAGAAAACGCAGCGGATGAAACTACAGAACTCTTTTCGCGACTATACGGCAGAGTCCGCGCTGTTTGTGCGCCGGGCGCTGGTCGCCTTTTTGGGGATTTTGCTGCTGACCGGCGTGCTTATCGCCAACCTGTATAATCTGCAAATTGTTCGTTTTACCGATTATCAGACCCGTTCTAATGAAAACCGCATCAAGCTGGTGCCTATCGCCCCCAGCCGCGGCATTATATACGACCGTAACGGCATCCCTCTGGCACTCAATCGCACTATCTATCAGATAGAGATGATGCCAGAGAAAGTCGATAACGTGCAGCAAACGCTGGATGCCCTGCGCAACGTGGTCGATCTGACCGATGACGATATTGCAGCCTTCAGAAAAGAGCGCGCACGTTCACACCGTTTTACCTCCATTCCGGTGAAAACTAATCTGACCGAAGTACAAGTTGCACGCTTTGCCGTCAATCAGTACCGTTTTCCGGGGGTGGAAGTGAAAGGCTATAAACGCCGTTACTATCCCTACGGCTCAGCACTGACGCATGTCATCGGTTACGTCTCGAAAATCAACGATAAAGATGTCGAACGCCTGAATAATGACGGCAAACTGGCCAACTATGCCGCGACGCATGACATTGGTAAGTTGGGAATTGAGCGTTATTACGAAGACGTGCTGCACGGTCAGACGGGTTATGAAGAAGTTGAAGTTAACAACCGTGGTCGCGTTATCCGCCAGTTAAAAGAAGTCCCACCGCAAGCCGGGCACGATATTTACCTGACGATTGATCTCAAACTCCAGCAGTATATTGAGACACTGCTGGCAGGCAGTCGTGCGGCTGTCGTGGTCACCGATCCGCGTACAGGTGGCGTTCTGGCGCTGGTTTCCACGCCAAGCTATGACCCGAACCTGTTTGTTGACGGCATCTCCAGCAAAGATTATTCCGCGTTGCTGAACGACCCGAACACACCGCTGGTGAACCGCGCCACGCAGGGGGTTTATCCGCCAGCCTCGACTGTTAAGCCGTATGTGGCTGTTTCTGCGCTTAGCGCGGGCGTCATTACCCGCAATACCAGCTTGTTCGACCCCGGCTGGTGGCAACTACCGGGTTCGGAAAAACGTTACCGTGACTGGAAAAAATGGGGGCATGGCCGCCTGAATGTCACGAGATCGCTGGAGGAATCTGCGGATACCTTCTTCTATCAGGTTGCCTACGATATGGGGATCGATCGCCTTTCCGAATGGATGGGTAAATTCGGTTACGGTCATTACACCGGTATCGATCTTGCTGAAGAACGTTCCGGTAACATGCCTACCCGCGAATGGAAACAGAAACGCTTTAAAAAACCGTGGTATCAGGGTGACACCATTCCGGTCGGTATCGGTCAGGGTTATTGGACTGCAACCCCTATCCAGATGAGTAAAGCACTGATGATCCTGATTAACGACGGTATCGTGAAGGTTCCACATTTGCTGATGAGCACCGCCGAAGATGGCAAACAGGTGCCGTGGGTGCCGCCACATGAACCACCAGTTGGCGATATTCATTCAGGTTACTGGGAGCTGGCAAAAGATGGCATGTTCGGGGTTGCCAACCGCCCTAATGGCACGGCGCATAAATACTTTGCCAGCGCACCGTACAAAATTGCGGCGAAATCTGGTACGGCGCAGGTCTTCGGTCTGAAAGCGAACGAAACTTATAATGCGCACAAAATTGCCGAACGTCTGCGTGACCACAAACTGATGACCGCATTTGCACCGTATAACAATCCGCAAGTGGCTGTCGCTATGATTCTGGAAAACGGCGGCGCGGGCCCGGCGGTCGGTACGCTAATGCGCCAGATCCTCGACCACATTATGCTTGGCGATAACAACACCGATCTGCCTGCGGAAAATCCAGCGGTTACCGCAGCGGAGGACCATTAATCATGACGGATAATCCGAATAAAAAAACATTCTGGGATAAAGTCCATCTTGATCCCACAATGCTGCTGATCTTACTGGCATTGCTGGTCTACAGTGCTCTGGTAATCTGGAGCGCCAGCGGCCAGGATATCGGCATGATGGAGCGTAAAATTGGCCAAATCGCAATGGGTCTGGTCATTATGGTGGTCATGGCGCAAATCCCTCCGCGCGTCTATGAAGGCTGGGCACCCTATCTCTATATCATCTGTATTATTTTACTGGTGGCAGTAGATGCCTTTGGTGCCATATCCAAAGGCGCTCAACGCTGGCTGGATCTCGGTATCGTCCGTTTCCAGCCATCGGAAATCGCCAAAATAGCCGTACCGTTGATGGTAGCTCGTTTTATCAACCGTGACGTTTGTCCGCCATCGTTAAAAAATACCGCCATCGCGCTGGTGCTGATTTTTATGCCAACACTGCTGGTGGCAGCGCAGCCAGACCTGGGGACATCAATCCTCGTTGCGCTTTCCGGGTTGTTTGTGCTTTTCCTCTCTGGCCTTAGCTGGCGCTTGATTGGCGTTGCGGTGGTGCTGGTAGCAGCATTCATTCCAATTCTGTGGTTCTTCCTGATGCATGATTACCAGCGCCAGCGCGTAATGATGCTCCTTGACCCGGAATCAGACCCACTCGGCGCGGGCTATCACATTATTCAGTCTAAAATTGCTATTGGCTCCGGTGGATTACGCGGCAAAGGCTGGCTGCACGGCACTCAGTCACAGCTTGAATTTCTGCCCGAACGCCATACCGACTTTATCTTCGCGGTACTGGCGGAAGAACTGGGGTTAGTAGGCATTTTGATTCTGCTCGCCCTCTACATTCTGTTGATCATGCGCGGACTGTGGATAGCCGCCAGAGCGCAAACCACCTTTGGTCGCGTCATGGCTGGCGGTTTAATGCTGATATTATTCGTTTATGTCTTCGTAAATATTGGTATGGTAAGCGGTATTCTGCCGGTTGTAGGGGTTCCGCTCCCACTGGTCAGTTATGGAGGATCGGCGCTCATAGTGCTGATGGCTGGGTTCGGGATTGTTATGTCAATCCACACCCACAGGAAAATGTTGTCGAAAAGCGTGTAAGAGGTGTGCAATGCGTAAGCAGTGGCTCGGGATCTGCATCGCGGCAGGAATGCTCGCGGCATGTACAAGCGATGATGGTCAGCAACAGACGGTAAGTGTGCCGCAGCCTGCGGTATGTAACGGCCCAATAGTTGAGATTGGCGGGGCAGAACCGCGTTTCGAACCACTGAACGCGACGGCGAATCAGGATTACCAGCGCGATGGCAAAAGCTACAAAATCGTGCAGGATCCTTCTCGCTTTAGTCAGGCGGGCCTGGCTGCTATTTATGATGCCGAACCTGGCAGCAATCTGACGGCCTCAGGTGAAGCATTCGATCCGATGCAGCTAACAGCGGCGCACCCGACGTTGCCGATCCCCAGCTATGCGCGAATCACTAACCTGGCTAACGGTCGGATGATTGTGGTGCGCATTAACGATCGTGGTCCTTATGGCAATGATCGCGTAATTTCGCTTTCTCGCGCAGCAGCCGACCGTCTTAACACGTCGAACAACACCAAAGTTCGCATCGATCCCATTATTGTGGCGCAAGATGGTTCGCTGTCTGGTCCCGGTATGGCCTGCACCACCGTCGCCAAGCAAACTTACGCCCTGCCCGCACCACCTGATTTAAGCGGCGGAGCGGGAACAAGTTCAGTATCTGGCCCGCAGGGCGATATTCTTCCCGTCAGCAATTCGACGCTGAAAAGCGAAGATCCAACCGGAGCCCCGGTAACCAGCAGCGGCTTCCTCGGCGCGCCAACCACCCTGGCACCTGGCGTGCTGGAAGGCAGTGAACCGACGCCTGCACCACAGCCCGTGGTCACAGCACCGGCTACAACGTCAGCAATGGTGACACCACAAGCCGCGTCGCCAGCCTCCAGCGGTAACTTTATGGTGCAAGTTGGCGCCGTTAGCGATCAGGCGCGCGCGCAACAGTATCAGCAGCAGTTAGGACAGAAGTTCGGAGTACCCGGGCGTGTGACGCAAAACGGCGCAGTCTGGCGTATTCAACTTGGCCCATTTGCCAGCAAAGCCGAAGCCAGTGCTTTGCAGCAACGTTTACAAACCGAAGCCCAATTACAGTCATTTATTACCACCGCGCAGTAGCGTAAAGCAGGCATCTGAAATGTCAATTTCTGTAAATGACATTAACAAAGTCACGCGGAAAGTCAGATGCCTGGCGGTAGTGCATTTGCTATAGTAGGGCACTTTTTTAATTCCATCACGGATGTCGTAGTTCAGACCATGAATACCATTTTTTCCGCTCGTTTCATGCAGCGCCTGGCGCTCACCACGGCTCTTTGCACAGCCTTTATCTCTGCTGCACATGCCGATGACCTGAATATCAAAACTATGATCCCGGGTGTACCGCAGATCGACGCGGAGTCCTACATCCTGATCGACTATAACTCTGGCAAAGTGCTCGCTGAGCAAAATGCAGATGTCCGCCGCGACCCTGCCAGCCTGACAAAAATGATGACCAGCTACGTTATCGGTCAGGCGATGAAAGCAGGTAAATTTAAAGAAACGGATTTAGTGACCATCGGTAACGACGCCTGGGCTACCGGTAACCCGGTGTTCAAAGGTTCTTCACTGATGTTCCTCAAACCTGGTATGCAGGTGCCGGTTTCACAGCTGATCCGCGGTATCAACCTGCAATCCGGTAACGATGCTTGTGTGGCGATGGCAGACTTTGCCGCCGGTAGTCAGGATGCTTTTGTTGGCCTGATGAACAGCTACGTTAACGCGCTGGGTCTGAAAAATACCCACTTCCAGACTGTACATGGTCTGGACGCTGACGGTCAGTACAGCTCCGCACGTGATATGGCGCTGATCGGACAGGCGTTGATTCGTGATGTGCCAAATGAATACTCTATCTATAAAGAGAAAGAGTTCACCTTTAACGGTATTCGTCAGCTCAACCGTAACGGCCTGCTGTGGGATAACAGCCTGAATGTTGACGGTATCAAAACCGGTCACACTGACAAAGCAGGTTACAATCTTGTCGCTTCCGCGACAGAAGGTCAGATGCGTCTGATCTCCGCAGTCATGGGCGGGCGCACTTTCAAAGGCCGTGAAGCCGAAAGTAAAAAACTGCTGACCTGGGGATTCCGTTTCTTCGAAACCGTTAACCCGCTGAAAGTCGGCAAAGAATTTGCCTCTGAACCGGTATGGTTTGGTAATACTGACCGCGCTTCGTTAGGTGTCGATAAAGATGTTTACCTGACTATTCCGCGTGGCCGCATGAAAGATCTGAAAGCCAGTTACGTGCTGAACAACAGCGAACTGCATGCGCCGCTGCAGAAGAATCAGGTGGTCGGCACAATTAACTTCCAGCTTGACGGCAAAACCATTGAACAGCGTCCGCTGGTAGTGTTACAGGAAATTCCGGAAGGTAACTTCTTCGGTAAAATCATTGATTACATTAAATTAATGTTCCATCACTGGTTTGGCTAAAAATTGAACACTTGAAAGTGTAATTTCCGCCCCCATATACTAAACATCAGTAAAAACTCCCGCCTTCTGGCGGGAGTTGCTATTTAATTACGTTACGCCGGAGCTGACATGAAAACCAAACTTAACGAACTGCTTGAATTCCCTACTCCGTTTACCTACAAAGTAATGGGGCAGGCGTTACCTGAGCTGGTTGATCAGGTGGTTGAAGTGGTACAGCGCCATGCGCCAGGTGACTACACCCCAACGGTAAAACCAAGCAGCAAAGGCAACTACCACTCGGTATCTATCACTATCAACGCCACTCATATCGAGCAGGTTGAAACTCTGTATGAAGAGCTGGGCAAAATCGATATTGTCCGCATGGTACTGTAATTCGTTTCTCCGTTACCCGGCCCTGGTCGGGTAACTCCCCTCCCCCCGCTGTGATATACTTTTTCTCCTCTTTTACTCATTCTCCACGGAGATGCCGTTTTGTATCAGGATAAAATTCTTGTCCGCCAGCTCGGCCTTCAGCCCTATGAGCCTATTTCACAGGCTATGCATGAATTCACCGATACCCGCGATGAAAACACCCTGGATGAGATCTGGTTGGTAGAACATCCCCCTGTATTTACTCAGGGGCAGGCGGGGAAAGCAGAACATATCTTAATGCCGGGCGATATTCCGGTGATCCAAAGCGACCGTGGCGGTCAGGTGACTTATCACGGCCCAGGTCAGCAGGTGATGTACGTTCTGTTCAATCTTAAACGCCGCAAACTGGGCGTGCGTGAGCTGGTGACCTTACTCGAACAAACGGTCGTTAATACCCTGGCTGAACTGGATATTGAAGCGCATCCTCGTGCTGATGCCCCTGGGGTCTATGTCGGGGAAAAGAAAATTTGCTCACTCGGCTTACGTATTCGTCGCGGTTGTTCATTTCACGGTCTGGCATTAAACGTCAATATGGATCTTTCTCCATTTTTACGCATTAACCCTTGTGGCTATGCGGGAATGGAAATGGCTAAAATATCGCAATGGAAACCTGATGCGACAACCGATAATGTAGCACCGCGTTTGCTGGCAAATATTTTAATGCTGCTAAACAACCCTGTCGTAGAATACATCCCTGTTTAATGGCTCTCATAAATGGCCCAACTTACACTGGGTCATTGCTTTCCCGCCCACGTTTATGTCCTCTTTAGCCGTTGCTGGCCTCTGGAGAGATAGCCCTTTCCAACATTAAATGAAGAGCAAATTGATTTTGCTGTTCATTACAAACGATTCATCCGCCACCCCCCTACTTCACGGTGAATGATTGATGTTACCGATAACGCATTTTGAAAAAAGTATTGTTACAGCCAGTTCACAGCGTAGAACGATAAAATGGCACAATCCAACAACAATTTTACATTTTCGCGACCGCTTTGGCTGCTTTCAGGTTCGTTTCAATGATATACTGCCAGTCGTTAATTCAAAAATAGTTGATAATTACAACAATCTATTGAATTGAAACGCTTTCCTTCGTAATTCGCAACTGGAACACGCACGCTATGAGTAAACCCATTGTGATGGAACGCGGTGTTAAATACCGCGATGCCGATAAGATGGCCCTTATCCCGGTTAAAAACGTGGCAACAGAGCGCGAAGCCCTGCTGCGCAAGCCGGAATGGATGAAAATCAAGCTTCCAGCGGACTCTACACGTATCCAGGGCATCAAAGCCGCAATGCGCAAAAATGGCCTGCATTCTGTCTGCGAGGAAGCCTCCTGCCCTAACCTGGCGGAATGCTTCAACCACGGTACAGCAACGTTTATGATCCTCGGCGCTATTTGTACCCGCCGTTGCCCTTTCTGTGACGTTGCCCACGGTCGCCCGGTAGCTCCGGATGCCAATGAGCCGGTGAAACTGGCGCAGACCATTGCCGATATGGCACTGCGCTATGTGGTTATCACTTCCGTTGACCGCGATGACCTGCGCGATGGCGGTGCTCAGCATTTTGCAGATTGCATTACTGCCATCCGGGAAAAAAGCCCGGAAATCAAAATTGAAACTCTGGTGCCGGATTTCCGTGGTCGTATGGATCGCGCGCTGGATATTCTGACCGCCACACCGCCAGACGTGTTCAACCATAACCTGGAAAACGTACCACGTATTTACCGTCAGGTACGCCCGGGTGCAGATTACAACTGGTCGCTGAAACTGCTGGAACGCTTTAAAGAAGCGCATCCGGAAATCCCGACCAAATCTGGTCTGATGGTCGGTCTGGGTGAAACCAATGAAGAAATTATTGAAGTAATGCGCGATCTGCGTCGTCATGGCGTGACCATGTTAACGCTGGGGCAATATTTGCAGCCAAGCCGCCATCACCTGCCGGTTCAACGTTACGTTAGCCCGGATGAGTTCGACGAAATGAAAGCCGAAGCGCTGGCGATGGGCTTTACCCATGCTGCATGCGGTCCGTTTGTCCGCTCTTCTTACCACGCCGACTTGCAGGCGAAAGGGATGGAAGTTAAGTAATTCTGTAATAATTACTTACATCTGTCTGATAAAAAACCCGCTATCTGAAGCGGGTTTTTTTATCGAACAAGATATTGAGGGAGCGTCCTGCTCGCCACGTCACTCTTTATGAGAGAGCTTTTCAGCCTGAAGATCAACATCTGCGCTTTTCTTCGCCGCAGCATCGTCGTCATTCATCGCTTTCTTGAATCCCTTAATGGCCGCTCCAAGGTCTCCGCCCAGCGTACGTAACTTCTTAGTCCCAAACAGCAGAACGACCAGTGCCGCAACTACCAGCAGTTTGGTAATACTAATCTCACCCATAGATACCTTCTTGACATAAAACAGGCAGCAGAACGCGCCTTAAAAACCAGAGAATATTAACGGTCATTCGACGCGCGCACACAATAGCAATCTGTAACAAGGTGAATCAAGCACCGAGTAAAAAAACATCATAATAATTGCGGCGGCGCAAACCGTCGGTTGTTTAAGACGGGGAGTTGCGCGCGCACCTGACGCACACGTTCGGGCGTCACTTCCGCCATAATGAGTGCAGGCATTTCAGCCGCTGCGGCAATAGTGACACCAAAAGGATCAATGATACGGCTTTGCCCGATGTTTTTGTTACCACACTCCCCCGCCGCCACCATATAACAGGTGGTATCCAGAGCACGAGCGGTGAGTAAGGTTGACCAGTGATGCTCTTTCAGCGGTCCGCGAACCCAGGCAGCGGGAAGTACAAGGATTTCTGCTCCCTGTAAAGCCTGTGCCAACGCCAGCTCCGGGAAACGCAAATCATAGCAAGTCATCAGACCGACTTTCATCCCCTCCATGTCCAGCAGTGGAGCAACCATATCCCCGGCATCCACGTGACGCGATTCCTGAATGGAGAACGCATCATAAAGATGCAGTTTGGCATAACGTGCGATGATTTTTCCCGCCTGGAGGGCCACCAGCATATTCCACGCGCGCCCCGGCGTTGAAGGAACATGAATCGTCAGAATCGTCGTCATCATGTTACGTTTACTTTCTCGCAGTAAACGTCCGAGAAATTCACCTTCCAGCAACTGTGCTGATTTAACAGACAGATCGGGATCATGATCGTCTCGTGCCAGCAGGGCTTCCGGCAGGACAAACAAAGAGACATCGCTTTCCGCCGCCTGCGCCATCAACGAGGCGCAAATTTCAGCGTTCTTTTCCCATACAGATGTAACAGCAAACTGTCCTGCGGCAACCAGCATTACTACCTCCTGTCAGAGTCGTAAAATTCGCCAACGACGATTATTCGGCGTTACACTTATCACTCATACAAATCAAATAGCAGGATTTTGCAGTGTTACAACTCCTTTTAGCAGTTTTTATTGGCGGTGGTACGGGAAGCGTGGCGAGATGGCTGTTAAGTATGCGGTTTAACCCGCTGCATCAGGCTATTCCGTTGGGGACGCTGGCAGCAAACCTGATTGGGGCATTCATCATTGGAATGGGATTTGCCTGGTTTAGCCGGATGACGAACATTGATCCCGTGTGGAAAGTGCTAATCACTACCGGGTTTTGTGGCGGGCTGACGACTTTCTCTACATTTTCAGCAGAAGTGGTGTTTTTGTTGCAAGAAGGACGCTTTGGCTGGGCGTTACTGAACGTCTTCGTTAACCTGTTAGGTTCATTTGCCATGACCGCGCTGGCTTTCTGGCTTTTTTTGGCGTCAACAGCACATTAAAGGCAAAAAAAAACCGCTGATTAAGCGGGTTTTGAATTCTTGCTGACGTATCTTACAGAGCGATTACGTTTGCAGCAGAAGGGCCTTTGGCACCGTTAGTGATTTCGAACTCTACGCGCTGACCTTCAGCAAGAGTTTTAAAACCATTAGTCTGGATTGCAGAGAAGTGTACAAACACGTCTTTGCTGCCGTCTTCCGGAGTAATGAAACCGAATCCTTTGGACTCATTAAACCACTTAACGTTACCTTTAATCTTAGACATCAAAATTACCTTTACATGAAAAATAGACACAAATGCTGTGTCGGTTACCAGTACACCAATTGTGGTACGCTTTGTCCAGTGCAACTTTGCTAAAAAGTGATAAAAGTCGCGTTATTTTTGATGCTCCTTGCCTTACATTATGTTTTTTAAGGCTTTTATAAAACCGCAACTTGTCTAAAACTGAAACCGCATCCAGGCAAAGTAAACATTGCCATTGTTGTAGATACCAGGGATGTAAGTCATCTGAAAGATAGCCAGCGGCTTTCACGGCCCTATCCAGCAACAGGCTCCCATTTATTCCACGAATCCTCAAATGTCATCACGTACAAACCGTGCCAGTTGCCTTTCTCATCCCAACGCGACTAACCGAAACCGCCGCCCCACGTTTTTAGTTATAGCGATCAGCTTTTTCTTTATCGTAAGCGAAACGTGCATGCCTGGTGATGGCAGGAATATACAAATCATATGTTCTGGCTGCCGTCAGGTTGCTGCGACATTCTCTCTAAATGCCGTAATCCATTGTTCTGTACAGACAGAAATCTCATCACGCTGATTAACTTAATAAAAACAAAGGGAATTACGGTAATACATTCACTTATATCCATTAGTGACTATAAAATATTTATCAAAAATTCACTTCCAGCATAGCTGGACTAAAATGAACATAACCGTATTAACACCTACATAAAGAATACTATTAATATTTTATAGGCTTACACAAATAAATATCACCAAATTATTCTGGAGACTTAAGCAATATTTCCTTCCAAATGACAACTTAAGCAAAAAAAATCTTCCCCGACATAGACAGCAATAAACAAAAGAAAAAATCTCTTGCTTTTTAATCAGATGCAATGACAAGCTAACAAATAAATATCACTAACACTACCAGCGCGCACACATGAGCGCATATTTTTTAAACAAGTAAAGAAACCACTATCGCGCAATTTAACAAAATCACATCATTAACTTATCAATTAATACACATTATCACACTGGTAATTACCAACTATAAAAATTCATTTTGTTATTCATGTATAAAAAACAACAACATCAATGTATTAATGGTCGCTTTTCTTGATTTTAATCAGCATTCACCACCCATTTGTTCGGCATATTTTTCACTAGTTTTAGGAATTTGTTATTATTTATCTTGGAGTCTGGAAACAGGAAAAATTATGCTGACAGTTATTGAGCTCCTTATTGGAGTTGTAGTTATTGTGGGTGTAGCTCGCTACATCATTAAAGGGTATTCCGCCACCGGGGTGTTATTTGCAGGCGGTCTGTTATTACTGATAATCAGTGCCATTATGGGGCACAAAGTTTTACCATCCAGCCAGACTTCAACGGGCTATAGCGCCACGGATATCGTTGAATACATTAAAATATTACTGATGAGTCGCGGTGGCGACCTCGGCATGATGATCATGATGCTGTGTGGCTTTGCCGCTTACATGACCCATATCGGCGCAAACGATATGGTCGTCAAACTGGCGTCAAAACCATTGCAGTACATTAACTCCCCTTACCTGCTGATGATTGCCGCCTATTTTGTTGCCTGTCTGATGTCACTGGCAGTTTCCTCCGCAACCGGCCTGGGCGTTTTACTGATGGCAACGCTGTTCCCGGTCATGGTGAACGTTGGTATCAGTCGCGGCGCGGCGGCTGCCATTTGTGCCTCACCTGCGGCGATTATTCTCGCGCCGACTTCAGGTGATGTGGTACTGGCGGCGCAGGCTTCCGAAATGCCGTTAATTGACTTCGCCTTCAAAACGACACTGCCAATCTCAATTGCTGCAATTATCGGCATGGCGATTGCCCACTTTTTCTGGCAGCGCTATCTGGACAACAAAGAGCACATTTCCCATGAAATGTTAGATGTCAGCGAAATCACGACCACCGCTCCTGCGTTTTACGCCATTCTGCCGTTCACCCCAATCATTGGCGTGCTGTTTTTTGACGGCAAATGGGGGCCGCAATTGCACATCATCACCATTCTGGTGATATGTATGCTAATTGCCTCCATTCTGGAATTTATTCGCAGCTTTAATACGCAAAAAGTCTTTTCTGGCCTGGAAGTGGCTTATCGTGGCATGGCTGATGCCTTCGCTAACGTGGTAATGCTATTAGTTGCCGCCGGTGTTTTTGCCCAGGGCCTTAGCACCATTGGCTTTATCCAGAGCCTGATCTCAATCGCTACCTCATTCGGTTCAGCGAGCATTATCCTCATGCTGGTGCTGGTTATCCTGACGATGCTGGCGGCGGTGACTACTGGTTCCGGCAATGCGCCGTTCTATGCATTCGTTGAGATGATCCCGAAACTGGCGCACTCTTCCGGAATTAACCCGGCATACCTGACAATTCCGATGCTACAAGCATCAAACCTGGGTCGTACACTTTCGCCAGTCTCTGGCGTGGTGGTTGCGGTTGCCGGAATGGCGAAAATTTCACCTTTTGAAGTGGTAAAACGCACCTCGGTGCCGGTGCTTGTTGGGCTGGTAATTGTCATCGTGGCCACGGAGTTGATGGTCCCCGGTACAACCGCCGCCGTTACTGGTAAGTAATTCTCTGGCCGGAGGCGTGCTTCCTCCGGCACTCTCTTCACCCACTGTGGTAAATACGCTGCGGTCTGCCGACTTTGCCGTGAACAATCTCGGCAATAACCAGATGGCGGCTGGCACAATATTCGAGATAACGTCTGGCGGTAGTGCGGCTGATGGTCAATGCCTGTGCTACCGTCTCCGCCGTATGTTGCACATCCGGCTCTTTGAAAAGTTTCCGCACTGCATTCAGTGTCAACGCATCAATACCGGTCGGAAGATCGTCCTTCGGTTCCCCGCGAGCATAAGCATTAAACATCTCATCAATTTGCTTTTGACTGGCACTATCAATACTTTCCAGCATATGTTTACGCTGGCGAAAGCGGGTCAATGTCTGCCCCAGACGCTCATAAGCAATTGGCTTGATCAGATAATCAAACACACCGCAGCGTACTGCTTCAGACACCGTTTCCATATCGCTGGCAGCAGTAGTAAACACCACATCGCCGGGATAATGCGCCTGCACCAGCTCATGCAGCAAATTAATACCTCTACCGTCAGGGAGATAGTTATCCAGCAAGATAAGCCCCGGCTTAAAACGCTCGATCATCATTCGGGCCTGCGCCAGGTTTCCCGCCAGCAATATCTGACTGAATCCAGGGATGTGACGAATATATTCCGCATGCATCTCTGCCAGCGGCGTCTCGTCCTCAACGATCAATAGAGTTAATGGAGCTGTCATTAGGTTTCACTTTCGGAATATAGATTGAAAATAAAGTACCGCAGGGATCATTATCTTCGAGAGTGATAACTCCCCCGCAGCGCGTTACATAGCTGGCAATAAGATACAACCCAATGCCATGCTCACCGGGTTCATCAGCACGCGTACTGACGCCCTGCTCAAATATTTTGTCACGCAGAGACTCTGGGACGCCGCAACCCTGATCGGCCACTTCAATCACCACATCATCGCCTTCGTCGCTCAGATATAATTCGACGATCTTATTCCCTTTATCGTTGCGCAGACTGGCTTCGAAGGCATTGTCGAGTAAGTTGCCCACAATCGCCGCAAACTCAGTGCTGTCCAGCCCTGGCGGCAGTTGGGAAAGCTGGCTGCCGGGGACGATTGTCATTTTTAGCCCCAGTTCACGAGCGCGCTGCACTTTACCAAACAGCAACCCCGCCACCTGGCGATCGACAAATGCCTCGCGCAGGCTGTCAATAAGCTGTTGCTGGGCCTGAGACTCTCCCTGAACCATCGCCAGCACGCGATCATACTCTTTCATTTGCAACAGACCATTGAGCGTAGACATCCAATTTAGATGTTCATGACGCAATGTGCGCAGGCTTTCGACGTATTGTTTAATTTGCGTCAGTTGCGCATTAAGGGTGGATATTTCGTCTTTACTACGAAAGCTGATTATTGCCCCCAGCAAATCATCACCAGAACGAATAGCTTCCCGATTAGCAATGACGCTCAGGCCGTTAAAATTTGTCACCACATCCTGGCGTTTTTCATCAATCTGCTCGATGAAGAAATCGGCGGGCCTGACCACTTCAGCAATGGGTCTGCCCAGCCACTGCCGTCCGGGGGAACTCAGCCCCAGCATCTTTCTTGCATTACGGTTGATGGCGGTAATGTAACCGTGTGGATCCACCGCAATCAGTCCTTCATAAACAGAACTAAATAGCGCCTCTTGCTGACGAACCACGCGCGCAATTTGCTTCGGTTCCATCCCCATCATCTGGCGGCGAATATGCGCGGCTAAGAACCACGACAACAGCATCAGAATGCCCAACAGCACGACAAACACGCCTGCCATCGGTAATAAAAATTCGGCGCGCCAGCTATCGATTTTACTGACCAGATAACCCACCGACACCACGCCGATGACGTTGTCATCATCATCAAAGATCGGTGTTTTGGCGCGCATCGCCATACCTATCGACCCTTTACCCGTAATGAAGTAACTCTCTCCTTTCTCCAGTGCGCCGGGTTTGGTGAATTGCATAGGATGACCAATTTTCTCCGGATTAGGATGGTAAAGGCGGATCGAGTCGCGGTCGCCAATCACCACATAATCGAAATCAGTATCTCTTTGTAATTTGTTGGCAATGGTCGCCAGTCGTTTGTAGTCACGCGTTTTAACCGCCGTGATGATGCTGTCATTGGAGGCAATAATTTTTGCCTGATTCATTGCCATGTCACGCACATGGAGCGTTAAATAGTCCTCGAAACTGGCCGTAAAATATTGCGCCAGTGCTGCGATGACAAATATTGAGAACACCAGAATCAGCAGGAAGATACGCAGCGGAAATGCCAGTCGTTGGAAAAAAGCAAACTGTTTATTCTCATTAAACTGCAACATTGTTTTCCTTGCGGGGTAAACCCTGTTTTTGGTGAATGTAATTAAAATGTTGAATCTTGACAGATAAAAATAAAATATAATCGTGGCAAAATTCATTCATTAAATCAATTAAACAACTTAAAACCACGCGCCAATTCGCAATTACATTAATTAAAAAACTTAAAACCATTAAATAAATAAAAAACCACTAACTCTATGTGAAATAAATCAAAATTTCTCACTGCAATACTCCTTAGGATGTATAGCAAAAGGAGAAACAGATATACCTCACTCGCAGCCCTTTCTCCCAACTGAAAATAAATGATTACCAACTTGCAACATTTATTGCAAATTGATAACAACACATACCTTCAGGATACGACTTATTATGTTCGGCAATGATATTTTCACCCGGGTAAAACGTTCAGAAAATAAAAAAATGGCGGAAATCGCGCAATTTCTACATGAAAATGATTTGAGCGTTGACACAACAGTCGAAGTATTTATTACCGTAACCCGCAATGAAAAACTTATCGCTTGCGGTGGAATTGCCGGAAATATTATTAAGTGCGTGGCTATCAGTGAATCTGTTCGCGGTGAAGGACTGGCGCTGACATTAGCCACCGAACTAATAAACCTCGCCTATGAACGGCACTGCACACATCTGTTTATTTATACCAAAACCGAATACGAAGCGCTGTTCCGCCAGTGCGGTTTCTCCACGCTGACCAGCGTACCAGGCGTGATGGTACTGATGGAAAACAGTGCCACGCGGCTGAAACGCTATGCTGAATCGCTGAAAAAATTTCGTCATGAAGGGAAGAAGATTGGCTGCATAGTGATGAACGCCAATCCCTTTACCAACGGCCACCGTTATCTGATTCAACAAGCCGCAGCACAGTGCGACTGGCTGCATCTATTTTTAGTCAAAGAAGATTCTTCGCGCTTTCCCTATGAAGACCGGCTGGATTTGGTGTTGAAAGGCACCGCTGATATTCCGCGCCTGACAGTGCATCGCGGTTCCGAGTACATCATTTCCCGCGCCACGTTCCCTTGCTACTTCATTAAAGAACAGAGCGTCATTAACCATTGTTACACCGAAATTGATCTGAAGATTTTCCGTCAGTACCTCGCTCCTGCGCTTGGCGTAACCCACCGCTTTGTCGGTACTGAACCGTATTGTCGCGTGACCGCCCAGTACAACCAGGATATGCGCTACTGGCTGGAAACACCGACTATCTCAGCACCGCCCATCGAACTGGTTGAAATTGAGCGACTGCGTTACCAGGAGATGCCGATATCCGCTTCACGGGTGCGCCAACTACTGGTGAAAAACGATCTCACGGCTATCGCGCCGCTGGTCCCGGCAGCCACGCTGCATTACTTGCAGAATCTGCTTGAACACTCCCGCCACGACGCGGCAGTTCGTCAAAAGACCCCCGCATAAAAAACAGGTGAAAAATGAAAATAAACCAGCCCGCCGTTGCAGGCACCCTAGAGTCTGGGGATGTGATGATACGCATCGCCCCACTCGATACGCAGGATATCGACCTGCAAATCAACAGCAGCGTTGAGAAACAGTTTGGCGATGCAATTCGTAGCACCATTCTGGACGTTCTTGCCCGCTATAACGTGCGCGGCGTACAGCTAAATGTCGATGACAAAGGCGCACTGGACTGCATTTTACGTGCACGACTGGAAGCTCTGCTGGCGCGCGCCAGCGGTATCCCGGCTCTGCCATGGGAGGATTGCCAATGATTTCCGCTTCGTTGCAACAACGTAAAACCCGCACCCGCCGCAGCATGTTGTTCGTACCTGGCGCTAATGCCGCGATGGTCAGCAACTCTTTCATCTACCCGGCTGATGCCCTGATGTTCGATCTCGAAGACTCCGTGGCACTGCGCGAAAAAGACACCGCTCGCCGCATGGTCTACCACGCGCTGCAACACCCACTGTATCGCGATATCGAAACCATCGTGCGTGTTAACGCGCTGGATTCTGAATGGGGCGTTAACGACCTGGAAGCTGTCGTTCGCGGCGGCGCAGACGTTGTACGTCTGCCGAAAACCGATACCGCTCAGGACGTTCTGGATATCGAGAAAGAAATCCTGCGCATTGAAAAAGCCTGCGGTCGTGAACCGGGTAGTACCGGTCTGCTGGCAGCGATTGAATCTCCGCTGGGCATTACCCGCGCGGTAGAAATCGCTCACGCTTCCGAGCGCTTAATCGGTATCGCGCTGGGCGCAGAGGACTATGTGCGCAACCTGCGTACAGAACGCTCCCCGGAAGGAACTGAGCTGTTGTTTGCTCGCTGCTCCATTTTGCAGGCCGCGCGCTCTGCCGGTATTCAGGCGTTTGACACCGTCTATTCCGACGCCAACAACGAAGCCGGATTCCTGCAAGAAGCTGCCCACATCAAGCAACTGGGCTTTGATGGCAAATCGCTGATCAACCCGCGTCAGATTGATCTGCTGCACAACCTCTACGCACCAACCCAGAAAGAAGTGGATCACGCACGCCGCGTCGTAGAAGCCGCTGAAGCCGCTGCTCGCGAAGGCCTCGGTGTGGTTTCTCTGAACGGCAAGATGGTTGACGGTCCGGTTATCGATCGCGCCCGTCTGGTGCTCTCCCGCGCAGAACTTTCCGGCATCCGCGAAGAATAAGGCAATCAAAATGACGCATAAAATTGAACAATCTCAACGACAAGAACGGGTAGCGGCCTGGAATCGTCACGCTGAATGCGATCTTGCCGCTTTCCAGAACTCACCGAAACAAACTTATCAGGCAGAAAAAGCGCGCGATCGCAAACTGTGCGCCAACCTGGAAGAAGCAATTCGTCGTTCTGGTTTGCAAGATGGCATGACCGTCTCTTTCCACCACGCTTTCCGCGGTGGTGACCTGACCGTCAACATGGTGATGGACGTCATCGCGAAAATGGGCTTTAAAAACCTGACCCTGGCATCCAGTTCCCTGAGTGATTGCCACGCGCCACTGGTAGAACATATTCGTCAGGGCGTGGTAACCCGTATTTATACTTCCGGTCTGCGCGGCCCACTGGCAGAAGAAATCTCCCGTGGTCTGCTGGCTGAACCAGTGCAAATCCACTCCCACGGCGGTCGTGTGCATTTGGTGCAGAGCGGTGAACTGAACATCGATGTGGCCTTCCTCGGCGTCCCATCCTGTGATGAGTTCGGTAATGCCAACGGCTACACTGGCAAAGCCTGCTGCGGCTCCCTCGGCTATGCGATGGTCGATGCCGACAATGCAAAACAGGTCGTGATGCTCACCGAAGAGCTGCTGCCTTATCCGCATAACCCGGCAAGCATTGAACAGGATCAGGTTGATCTGATCGTCAAAGTTGATCGTGTTGGTGATGCCGCGAAAATCGGCGCTGGCGCGACCCGTATGACCACGAACCCGCGCGAACTGCTGATTGCCCGCAGCGCCGCGGACGTGATTGTCAACTCCGGCTACTTCAAAGAAGGTTTCTCCATGCAAACCGGCACCGGCGGCGCATCGCTGGCGGTAACGCGTTTCCTGGAAGACAAAATGCGTAGCCGTGACATTCGCGCCGATTTCGCCCTCGGCGGCATCACCGCCACGATGGTTGATCTGCATGAAAAAGGTCTGATCCGCAAACTGTTGGACGTACAGAGCTTTGACAGCCACGCCGCACAATCACTGGCCCGTAACCCGAATCACATCGAAATCAGCGCCAACCAGTATGCCAACTGGGGTTCTAAAGGTGCATCAGTTGATCGTCTCGATGTAGTGGTACTGAGCGCGCTGGAAATTGACACCCAGTTCAACGTTAACGTGCTGACTGGTTCTGACGGCGTACTGCGCGGTGCTTCCGGCGGTCACTGCGATACCGCAATTGCCTCTGCGCTTTCCATCATCGTCGCGCCACTGGTTCGCGGTCGTATTCCAACTCTGGTGGATAACGTGCTGACCTGCATTACCCCTGGCTCCAGCGTCGATATTCTGGTCACCGACCACGGTATCGCTGTTAACCCGGCACGTCCGGAACTGGCAGAACGTCTGCAGGAAGCGGGAATTAAAGTGGTTTCCATTGAGTGGCTGCGTGAACGTGCGCGTCTGCTGACCGGTGAACCACAGCCGATTGAATTCACCGACCGCGTCGTTGCCGTCGTGCGTTACCGCGATGGATCGGTGATTGATGTTGTACATCAGGTGAAGGAATAAGCCATGCACCTGCTCCCTGAACTCGCCAGCCACCATGCGGTTTCGATTCCCGAGTTGCTCATCAGCCGGGATGAAAGGCAAGCACGGCAACACGCCTGGCTCAAGCGCCATCCTGTTCCACTGGTCTCCTTTACCGTGGTTGCGCCTGGGCCGATTAAAGACAGCGAGGTCACACGCCGTATTTTTAATCATGGCGTAACTGCCCTGCATGCCTTAGCCGCAAAACAGGGCTGGCAAATTCAGGAGCAGGCTGCACTGGTTTCTGCCAGCGGGCCGGAGGGCATGTTGAGCATTGCCGCCCCGGCTCGCGACCTCAAGCTCGTGACCATTGAGCTTGAGCATAGTCATCCTCTCGGGCGTTTGTGGGATATCGATGTGCTGACGCCCGAAGGCGAAATTCTCTCCCGCCGCAATTATTCACTACCGCCTCGCCGCTGCCTGTTGTGCGAACAAAGCGCGGCTGTTTGCGCGCGTGGGAAAACCCATCAACTGACCGATTTACTCAACCGCATGGAGGCGCTGCTGAACGATGTCGATGCCTGCAACGTCAACTAAAACCACAAAGCTTGCTGCGTCATTAATCGATGACTACGCCCTGCTGGGCTGGCGCGCCATGCTGACTGAAGTCAATCTGTCACCAAAACCTGGCCTGGTGGATCGCATTAACTGCGGTGCGCACAAAGATATGGCGCTGGAAGATTTCCACCGTAGCGCACTGGCAATTCAGGGCTGGTTACCGCGTTTCATTGAATTTGGTGCCTGTAGCGCAGAAATGACACCGGAAGCGGTACTCAACGGATTACGCCCAATTGGTATGGCCTGCGAAGGCGATATGTTCCGCGCCACTGCGGGCGTAAACACCCATAAAGGCAGCATTTTTTCTTTAGGGCTACTGTGTGCGGCGATTGGTCGTTTGCATCAGCTCAACCAGCCGGTAACGCCCAAAACCGTTTGTGCGACGGCGGCAAGTTTCTGCCGCGGTCTGACCGATCGCGAACTACGTACCAATAATCAACAACTGACGGCAGGTCAACGGTTGTATCAACAACTTGGCCTAACCGGCGCGCGCGGCGAAGCCGAAGCGGGTTATCCGCTGGTGATCAACCACGCCCTGCCGCACTACCTCACTCTGCTGGATCAGGGGTTAGATCCTGAACTGGCATTGCTCGATACCTTACTGCTGCTGATGGCGATGAACGGCGATACCAACGTTGCATCACGCGGTGGCGAAGGGGGGCTGCGCTGGCTACAACGCCAGGCGCAAACACTATTGCAAAAAGGGGGCATCCGAACCCCCGCCGATCTCGATTATCTCCGGCAGTTCGACAGGGAGTGTATCGAACGAAATCTCAGCCCAGGCGGCAGCGCCGACCTGCTGATTCTTACCTGGTTTTTAGCACAGATTTAAAAATTTAAGTACTTGATAAATTTGGAAATATTAATTTTCGGAGAACCCGTATGTCTTTAGCAAAAGATAAGATATGGAAATTATTGGCCCCACTGGTGGTGATGGGCGTCATGTTTCTTATCCCTGTACCCGACGGTATGCCGCCGCAGGCATGGCATTACTTCGCCGTGTTTGTGGCAATGATTGTCGGTATGATCCTCGAGCCAATTCCGGCAACAGCAATCAGTTTTATTGCAGTAACTATTTGCGTTATTGGCAGTAATTATCTGCTCTTTGACGCCAAAGAATTAGCTAACCCCGCTTTTAATGCCCAAAAACAGGCGCTGAAATGGGGACTGGCTGGTTTTTCCAGTACCACTGTCTGGTTGGTATTTGGCGCATTTATCTTTGCATTAGGGTATGAAGTTTCCGGATTAGGTCGTCGTATCGCCCTTTTCCTGGTGAAATTCATGGGGAAACGCACACTGACGTTGGGTTATGCGATTGTCATCATCGATATTCTGCTGGCACCATTTACACCGTCTAACACCGCACGTACAGGTGGGACCGTTTTCCCGGTCATTAAAAACCTGCCGCCACTGTTTAAATCATTCCCGAACGATCCGTCTGCACGTCGTATTGGCGGTTATTTAATGTGGATGATGGTCATCAGTACCAGTCTGAGTTCCTCCATGTTTGTCACCGGTGCTGCACCGAACGTGCTGGGTCTGGAGTTTGTCAGCAAAATTGCCGGTATCCAGATTAGCTGGTTGCAGTGGTTCCTCTGCTTCCTGCCAGTTGGCGTTATCTTACTTATCATTGCGCCGTGGCTTTCCTATGTACTGTACAAACCGGAAGTCACTCATAGTGAAGAAGTGGCAACCTGGGCGGGTGACGAACTGAAAACAATGGGTCGCCTGACTCGCAGAGAGTGGACGCTGATTGGTCTTGTTCTGCTTAGTTTGGGTTTATGGGTATTTGGTAGTGAAGTCATTAACGCCACTGCTGTTGGCCTGCTGGCGGTTTCGCTGATGCTGGCGCTGCACGTTGTGCCGTGGAAAGACATTACCCGCTATAACAGCGCATGGAACACGCTGGTTAACCTGGCAACACTGGTTGTCATGGCTAATGGCCTGACCCGTTCTGGCTTTATCGACTGGTTTGCCAACACCATGAGTACGCACCTGGAAGGTTTCTCACCAAACGCGACAGTGATTGTACTGGTTCTGGTGTTCTACTTTGCGCACTACCTGTTTGCCAGCCTGTCTGCGCATACCGCAACCATGCTGCCGGTGATTCTGGCCGTCGGTAAAGGTATTCCGGGCGTACCGATGGAACAACTGTGTATCCTGCTGGTTCTGTCTATCGGTATCATGGGCTGCCTGACTCCATATGCAACTGGCCCAGGAGTTATTATTTACGGCTGCGGCTATGTGAAATCGAAAGATTACTGGCGTCTGGGTGCCATCTTCGGGGTCATTTACATCGCCATGTTGCTGTTGGTTGGCTGGCCAATTCTGGCAATGTGGAACTAATACGTTCGCCAAACGCTGAATAAATCATCACGCCCGCCAGGTAAGCCCACCCGGCGGGCTTTTTTATGATTTAATAGATAGTATTCAGTGTATGTATGAGTCCCACACCCATTATGAAAGCATTCTGGCGTAACGCCGCTTTACTGACGGCTTCTCTGCTCCCCTTCTCTTCAGCTAACGCCGTGGCGTTACAGGCAAAACAGTACGGCGATTTTGATCGCTATGTGCTGGCTCTTTCCTGGCAAACCGGATTTTGCCAAAGCCAGCACGATCGCAATCGTAACGAACGCGATGAATGTCGTCTGCAAACCGAAACGACCAACAAAGCTGATTTCTTGACCGTACACGGCCTGTGGCCTGGGTTGCCAAAGTCGGTTGCGGCACGCGGTGTTGATGAACGCCGCTGGATGCGCTTTGGCTGCGCCACCCGCCCAATCCCAAACTTGCCAGAGGCACGCGCCAGCCGAATGTGTTCGTCACCGGAAACGGGGTTGTCGCTGGAAACGGCAGCTAAACTAAGTGAAGTGATGCCCGGCGCGGGTGGGCGTTCCTGCCTGGAACGTTACGAATATGCGAAACACGGCGCCTGTTTTGGTTTTGATCCGGACGCTTACTTCGGCACGATGGTGCGTCTGAATCAAGAAATCAAAGAAAGCGACGCTGGAAAATTTCTCGCTGAAAACTATGGTAAAACCGTGAGTCGAAATGACTTTGACGCCGCCTTCGCCAAAAGCTGGGGGAAAGAGAACGTCAAAGCGGTCAAGTTAACGTGTCAGGGTAATCCGGCATATTTGACTGAAATCCAGATTTCGCTCAAAGCTGACGCCATCAACGCACCGCTTTCCGCAAACTCATTCTTGCCACAACCACATCCCGGTAACTGTGGCAAAGCCTTTGTGATTGATAAAGCGGGCTATCAATAATCTGACAGGCAAAACGCTGTGGTACGTTTTTCATGAAACATGGCGATTAAGATTTCTACAATAATGCGCTGCATTGAGGAATTCCCTGAATGTGACGTAAATCACTTCAAAGTGTGAGCAACAGCCAGTATCATCATATGAGTTAAACCCTCGCCGCCTGACGGTGAGGGTTTTCTTTTGGGTATGTTTATCTGCGACACTCGCAGTACCGACGACATGGAGTAAAAATGTCCAGACCAACTATCATCATTAACGACCTGGATGCCGAACGCATCGATATTCTGCTGGAGCAACCCGCCTACGCCGGTTTGCCAGTCGCTGACGCGTTAAACGCAGAGTTGGATCGCGCCCAAATGTGTTCGCCAGAAGATATGCCACACGATGTGGTGACGATGAACAGCCGGGTTAAATTCCGCAATCTTAGCGATGGCGAAGTGCGTGTGCGCACGCTGGTGTATCCGGCCAAAATGACCGACAGCAATACTCAGCTTTCCGTTATGGCTCCGGTTGGAGCCGCACTGCTGGGGCTGCGCGTTGGCGACACCATTCACTGGGAACTTCCGGGCGGCGTTACCACCCACCTTGAAGTGCTGGAACTCGAATACCAGCCAGAAGCCGCTGGCGAATACCTGCTTTAATCCCATCTGCACAAGCGTTAAATCGCTTTGCTCAGAGGATGCGTCCGCATCCTCTTTCCGCTCAAATATCAACCAGATTTATCATTTTGCTCTTCCCCGCTACGTTCTAATCTGAACAGGTTATCAACCTGCGGACTCCATTATGAGTGAAGCTCTTGGTATTACAGCGTTTTATATTTTCATCGCAGCAATAATTGTTGTAGCGGTGCTATACCTTGAGCAACACTGGTAGTGCCAACACGAATACATTTTAAGCATCAATATTTAATAGATATAAAATCAACGTCGCAAATCACAGATCTAAAATCAATAATATGATGTTATGTATGCATGCATGCAACAGCAAGGAGAGAATGCTTATGTACAAAACAATCATTATGCCAGTAGACGTATTTGAAATGGAATTAAGCGACAAAGCCGTTCGTCACGCTGAATTTCTCGCCCAGGATGATGGTGTAATTCATTTACTCCATGTATTACCAGGCGCTGCAAGCCTTAGTCTGCACCGTTTTGCTGCCGATGTGCGTCGTTTCGAAGAGCATTTGCAACATGAGGCGGAAGAGCGCCTGCAGACAATGGTGGGTCATTTCACTATTGATCCCTCCCGTATCAAACCACATGTCCGTTTTGGTAGCGTGAGAGATGAGGTGAATGAATTAGCCAAAGAACTGAATGCGGATGTTGTGGTTATCGGTTCGCGTAATCCATCAATTTCAACCCATCTGTTAGGTTCTAACGCTTCCAGCGTGATCCGCCACGCCCATCTGCCTGTATTAGTCGTTCGTTAACAAATTAACGTATTTATGGTGCCCTGCCCGGAGCCATCCCGGCAGGGTTTTCTATAACGAAAAAAAGCCGCCAGGTTTGACCCCGGCGGCTAAACAATTGCAGGTGAATCTTACTTCTTCTTATGCAGTTTTGGTGCGAATCAGGTAGTCAAAGGCACTCAGAGAGGCTTTGGCACCTTCGCCAGTGGCGATGATGATCTGTTTGTACGGAACCGTCGTACAGTCACCGGCTGCAAACACGCCTTTGACGTTGGTTTCGCATTTCGCATCGATGATGATTTCACCCATGCGGTTACGTTCTACTGCGCCTTCCAGCCAGTTGGTGTTCGGCAGCAGACCAATCTGAACGAAAATACCGGCCAGTTCGATATTGTGAATATCGCCGCTCACGCGATCACGGTATTCCAGACCAACAACTTTGCTACCGTCGCCTTTTACTTCAGTGGTTTGCGCATTCAGAATGATGTCGACGTTTTTCAGACTGCGCAGTTTGTCCTGCAGAACCTGGTCGGCTTTCATTTCTGGCGCAAACTCAAGCAGGGTAACGTGTTCAACAATACCCGCCAGATCAATCGCGGCTTCCACGCCGGAGTTGCCGCCGCCAATCACCGCTACACGTTTGCCTTTAAACAGCGGGCCGTCGCAGTGCGGGCAGTAGGTTACGCCTTTGGTGCGATACTGATCTTCACCCGGAACGTTCATGTTGCGCCATTTTGCGCCGGTCGCCACGATAATGCTGCGGGCTTTCAGTACCGCGCCGGAAGCTGTTTCAATCTGATGCAGACCGCCTTCAACCGCGGCCGGGATCAGCTTGCTCGCGCTCTGGCTGTCGATCACATCAACATCGTATTCATCAACGTGAACTTTCAGCGCACCAGCCAGTTTCTGGCCTTCGGTTTTCGGCACGGAGATGTAGTTTTCAATGTCAACGGTATCGAGGATCTGACCACCGAAACGTTCGCCCATCAGACCAGTACGGATACCCTTACGTGCGGAGTAAATTGCCGCCGCAGCACCCGCCGGGCCAGAACCAACGATCAGCACATCATAAGCGTCACGCTTGTTCAGCTCTTCTGCCGCACGTTTTTCAGCGCCAGTATCAATCTTCGCAACGATTTCAGTCAGCGTCATACGCCCCTGACCAAACTCTTTACCATTCACGAATACGGCCGGAACGCCCATCACGTTACGATCGGTGATTTCGTTCTGGAACGTACCACCGTCAATTGCCGTGTGTTTAATGCGCGGGTTCAGTACGCTCATCAGGTTCAGCGCCTGCACCACGTCCGGACAGTTATGGCAGGAAAGCGAATAATAAGTTTCAAATTCAAAATCACCGTCAATGTCGCGGATCTGCTCCAGCAGAGACTGCGCTTCTTTCGACGGATGACCACCGGTCCACAGCAGAGCCAGTACCAGCGAGGTAAATTCATGGCCCAGCGGAGAGCCTGCAAAACGCGGCCCCTGGTTAGAACCTGGGTTGGTGATCAGGAAAGACGGCTTACGCACCGGCAAGCTGTTATCTTCTTTAAAGGTGACTTTGTCTGACAGTTCTGCGATCTCAGCCAACAGTTCCTTGATTTCTGCCGATTTAGCGCTGTCATCCAGCGTGGCAATTAACTCAACAGGCTTGGTCAATTTCTCAAGGTAAGCCTTGAGTTGAGTTTTCATATTTGTGTCGAGCATGTTTATCTCCTGGGCTTTAAACATCATCATGCAAGCGGCCTCTGCGGCTACCTGGATGCAGCTTGCATCATGGTGCGGGGAAGAAAATCGGGTGCCGCAGCACCCGATTAATTAGGTGAATTTCCGAAGTATTTCGCGTCAGAGCAAGGCGGCTAGCCTGTGAACCCCCGGAGTTTACACAAGTAAGTGACCGGGGTGAGCGGGCGACGCCAACACTGCTATGGCGTGAAAGACGAAGAAAATTTAGATTTTACCAACCAGGTCCAGGGATGGAGCCAGAGTTGCTTCACCTTCTTTCCATTTAGCCGGGCAAACTTCACCTGGGTGAGAAGCCACGTACTGTGCTGCTTTGATTTTACGCAGCAGGTCAGATGCGTCACGGCCAATGCCTTCAGCGGTAACTTCGATAGCCTGGATGATACCCTGCGGGTCAACAACGAAGGTAGCACGGTCAGCCAGACCTTCATCTTCACGCATGTTGTCGAAGTTACGGGTCAGGGCGCCAGTCGGGTCACCGATCATTGCATATTTAATTTTAGCGATGGTTTCAGAGCTGCTGTGCCATGCTTTGTGGGTGAAGTGAGTATCGGTAGATACTGCGTATACATCTACACCCAGTTTCTGCAGTTCTTCGTAGTGGTCAGCAACGTCGCCCAGTTCGGTCGGGCATACGAAAGTAAAGTCAGCCGGGTAGAAGAAGAAGACGCTCCAGCGGCCTTCGGTGTCTTTCTCGGTGATTTCGATGAATTCGCCGTTTTTGAATGCCTGGTTTTTAAAAGGTTTAATTTTGGTGTTAATCAAGGACATCTATACTTCCTCCGTGTTTTCGATGAGATGTAAGGTAACCAATTTTTGCCGATTCGGCTAATGCGTTTCCATTATCAAATCGATAAGTTTTACCTTACAACCTTCGTAAGACAACTTTGTGAACTTTGCATCGCCAGTGGCGATAAAAAGTAAAATGGGTCCCCTTTCCAGGTGACCGCATAACCTGAACTACCCTTTGGTATCTTCAGCGCCTGTTCAACAGGCTAGGGTGTTGCGATGATAATCGCAACGACGAGAGGGATTACAACACCCTCATAAACAAAGGGCAATCACCTGAGATAAGGTCTTAACTATGACAGTGATAGGTTAAGCCTTTTATTGTGTATTTGCACTGAACGAAAAGGACAAGACAATGTTAAAAAAGATAATTTTTTTTACCCTGCTCCCAGGAATTGCTTACGCCGAAGAGCTTCCTGCGCCCGTTAAAGCGATTGAAAAACAGGGAATTACGATTATTAAATCGTTCGATGCGCCAGGCGGTATGAAAGGTTATCTGGGGAAATATCAGGATATGGGGGTCACTATCTACCTTACGCCAGACGGTAAGCATGCCATCTCTGGCTATATGTACAACGAAAAGGGAGAAAACCTCAGTAACGCTCTTATTGAAAAAGAGATTTACGCACCTGCCGGACGCGAAATGTGGCAGCGTATGGAACAATCAAACTGGTTACTTGACGGTAAAAAAGACGCGCCGGTCGTGGTTTATGTTTTTGCCGATCCTTTCTGCCCGTATTGCAAACAATTCTGGCAACAAGCACGCCCATGGGTTGATGCCGGTAAAGTTCAGATTCGTACTCTGCTGGTTGGCGTGATAAAACCAGAAAGCCCGGCCACCGCGGCGGCAATCCTCGCGTCTAAAGATCCGGCAAAAACGTGGCAAGAGTATGAGGCATCTGGCGGCAAGTTAAAGCTGAACCTCTCAGGGAGCATCACACCTGAACAGATGAAGATTCTCAGTGCCAACGAGACGTTGATGGACGAACTGGGCGCAAATGTTACCCCTGCTATTTATTACATGAGCCCAGAAAACACATTACAGCAGGCTGTCGGATTACCAGATCAAAAAACATTTAATATCATTATGGGAAATAAATAACCTTCATTCTATGGATAACTGGAATATTTATCTCTTTTCAGTTATCCAAAAAATCGCAAGTATTGTTCACCCCTCTCATATCAGCTATGCTATTTTAGAAAAACTTAATCGTGAATTAAGTAAAATAACATAATATATAAAAATACATAAAGCCATATCATTGACTTGGTGAATATTATGAGAACAAGCATATGAATGGAGTGCATCATGGCTAATCTTTACGACTTAAAAAAATTTGATTTAAACTTGCTTGTCATTTTTGAGTGCATCTACCAACATCTTAGTATTAGCAAGGCCGCAGAATCATTATATATAACGCCTTCTGCGGTAAGCCAGTCTTTACAACGTCTACGGGCGCAATTTAATGACCCCTTATTTATTCGCTCCGGTAAAGGAATTGCACCAACAACGACAGGATTAAATCTGCATCATCATCTTGAGAAAAATCTCAAAAACCTTGAGCAAACCATCAACATTGTCAATAAATCCGAGCTGAAGAAAAAATTTATTATTTATGGTCCGCAACTTATCTCGTCAACCAACAGTAGTCTTTTGATCGGATGCCTACGACAAGACACATCGGTAGAAATTGAACATCATGACATTATGATGTCAGCAGAAAGCGCCGAAAATTTATTGGCTTATCGCAAAGCAGATCTGGTTATTACATTAATACCAGTCATCAGTCGCTCGGTGAGCTGTGTACCTTTTCAATCGATACGCAACACGCTTATCTGTAGTGCATCTCATCCGAGAATAACGGAATACAGTAGCCGCGAAGACATTCTTGATGAAGAGTTTACTTTTCTGACATCAAAAGCATCTGGCCTTGAAGATTTTCAGATGGAAATAGAAGCGATTCTGGCAAACCGAAAAATAGCATTCCGTAGTTCTTCTCTGTTTACTATTATCAATACTATTGCGGTAACCGATTTACTGGGTATTGTTCCCTTTGAACTATATCGTTGTCATCAGAAAAACCTGCAATTAAAACAAATAAAACTAAAACATAACCTCCCCTCTAATACACTTTATATTTCCTATAATAAATCATCATTAAACAATCTGGCGTTCTCTCGATTTATTGATCGCTTAAATGACAGCTTATCCTGAAAACCTATCAATAAGAACAATATTCATCATAAAAAAATTCACCTAGTGAATATAAAATAAGATATTTCATTTAAGTTTATTAATATTATAATCAGCAAACTATTGCACTTTCTCCCGGTCATGTTAAGAGAGCGTTTACAGATGTCCATTTATAAAATTCCGCTTCCTCTCAATATTCTGGAAGCAGCACAAGACCGTATCACCTGGACACTTAATACACTGCCCCGCGTATGCGTCTCTTTTTCTGGTGGTAAAGATTCTGGCTTAATGCTTCATTTGACCGCCGGTCTGGCCAGGAAAATAGGAAAAAAAATACACGTCCTGTTTATCGACTGGGAAGCACAGTTTTCTTGTACTATTGACTATGTTCAATCGCTACGGGAACAATATGCGGATGTCATCGAAACGTTTTATTGGGTGGCTCTACCGTTAACAACACAAAATTCATTATCCCAATATCAACCTGAATGGCAGTGCTGGCAACCTGATACTGAATGGGTTCGACAGCCACCAGAAGATGCGATAACCGACCCGGCATTTTTCTCGTTTTATCAATCGGGTATGACGTTTGAACATTTCGTGCGTGAATTTGCCGAATGGTTTTCACAACAACGACCAGCCGCAATGATGGTCGGGATCCGTGCCGACGAGTCTTATAATCGTTTCGTCGCCATTGCCAGTTTAAATAAACAACGTTTTGCTGACGATAAGCCGTGGACCACCGCCGCGCCAGGCGGTCATTGTTGGTACATTTACCCCATTTACGACTGGAAAGTCGCTGATATCTGGACCTGGTACGCTAAAGGCCAAAACCTCTGTAATCCGCTGTATAACCTGATGTACCAGGCTGGCGTCCCTCTGCGTCAAATGCGAATTTGCGAACCTTTTGGTCCAGAGCAACGGCAAGGTTTGTGGCTATATCATGTTCTTGAACCTGATCGATGGGCCGCAATGTGCGCCCGGGTCAGTGGCGTAAAAAGCGGTGGAATTTACGCTGGTCACAATAATCAATTCTATGGCCACAGGAAGATCCTAAAACCTGACCATTTAGACTGGCAGGAATATGCCTTATTACTGCTTAACAGCATGCCAGAAAAAACGGCTGACCATTATCGCAATAAAATTGCTGTTTATTTGCACTGGTATCAAAAAAAAGGAATCGAAATTCCTCAGACTCAACAAGGAGATATTGGCTCAAAAGACGTCCCCTCCTGGCGACGTATCTGCAAGGTATTACTCAACAATGATTATTGGTGCCGGGCGTTATCATTCAGCCCTACAAAAGCTAAAAATTATCAACGTTATAACGAACGGATGAAAGAAAAACGTCAGGAGTGGGGAATATTATGCAACAGCGATTAACTCAGGATTTAACGCAATTTCTCGCCAGTTTAGCGGAAGAAGATCGCATTAAGGCGATCAATGAGATCCGGATGGCGATACATCAAGTGAGTCCATTTCGCGACGAGCCGGTGGATTGTGTGTTATGGGTTAAAAATAGCCAACTCGTGCCAAACGATTACAATCCCAATAATGTGGCACCGCCAGAGAAGAAGCTATTAAAAAAATCCATTGAAATTGATGGTTTTACCCAACCGATTGTAGTAACCAACACCAGAGCTAATACGCTTGAAATTGTTGATGGTTTCCACCGCCATGAAATTGGTAAAGGCTCTAACACGTTAAAAACGCGCTTAAAAGGGTATTTACCGGTTACCTGTCTGGAAAGGGATCGTAACGAACGCATCGCTGCAACGATTCGCCACAACCGCGCGCGTGGCCGCCACCAAATCACAGCAATGTCAGAAATCGTTCGTGAACTCAGCCAGTTGGGATGGGACGATAATAAAATCAGTATAGAACTGGGTATGGACAGCGACGAAGTGCTACGCCTCAAGCAAATAAACGGCCTGCAAGAGTTGTTTGCCGACCGTAGATATTCCCGTGCCTGGACGGTGAAATAATTACAACTGGCGCAGGCGTTCAGCCGCCGCCAGCAGCGTCGATTCCTTCTTGGCAAAACAGAGACGAATCAGTTTATGCGGGAAGGGATCGGCACAAAACACCGACAGAGGGATCGCCGCTACACCATGCTCCTGCGTTAACCACTGACAGAACTCGACATCATTTAACGTAGAAACGGCGCTGTAATCCACCAGCAAAAAGTAAGTGCCTTCACAGGGTAAGATCTCCAGTCTGCTCTCTCGTAATGCATTCACAAGAATATCGCGCTTCTGGCGATAAAAGTCCGGTAACGCAAGATAATGTTCAGGTTCCTCCCGCAGCATATCGGCAAGCGCCAGTTGTGTGGGAGTATTGACCGAAAAAGTCAAATACTGATGCACCTTGCGGATCTCGGCGCTGATGGGCGCTGGCGCAACGCAATACCCCACTTTCCAGCCAGTCATATGATAGGTCTTGCCAAACGATGACACCGCCACCGCCCGCTCACGCAGTTGCGGATGCGCCAGTACACTGGCATGGCCCTGCTGTGAAAAATTGATGTGCTCGTAGACCTCATCGCTAATGACAAAAATCTCGCGCTCGGCAATCGCCTGCCACAAGGCTGCAAAATCAGCCTGCTGCCAGACAGTGGCGCTGGGATTATGCGGCGTATTGAGGATCACCAACCGGGTACGCTCGCTCAGTAACGCAGCAAACTCTTGCCAGTCAACGCGAAAATACGGCGGTTGCAGCGCGATGCGTTTCACTACCCCACCCGCTAGCGCGATGGCGGGTGCGTAACTGTCATAGCTGGGATCAAAACAGATAACCTCATCGCCACTACGTACCAACGCGGTAATCGCCGCATATAACGCCTCCGTCGCTCCTGCTGTTACGGTGATGTCATGTTCAGCATCCGGTTGATAGCCATACAGCCGTGCGGTTTTCTCAGCAATCGCCTCGCGCAATGCCTGCACGCCGGTCATTGGCGCGTATTGATTTGCGCCCTGAGCAACGTGATACGCCAGCCGCTCCTGCAAATAGCGCGGGCCATCAAAATCAGGAAAACCTTGCGACAGATTAATCGCCTGGTGCTGCTGCGCCAACGCGCTCATCCGGGTAAAAATAGTCGTGCCTAGTTGTGGAAGTTTACTTTGTGGAATCAGAGGGTTATTTGTCATTTTTATCATGCCTGACGAAGTTGCGTGTTGAAGGCACTATAACACGATGTTAGTATTTGGCAATCAAGACGTTTAGATGTCTAAATAAAACAATAAGGACAACACAACATGCCTCACAATCCTATCCGCGTCGTCGTCGGCCCTGCTAACTACTTTTCTCATCCCGGAAGCCTGAATCACCTGCATGATTTTTTCACCAACGAACAGCTTGCTCGTGCCGTGTGGATTTATGGCGAACGTGCCATTGCTGCGGCAGAAACAAAACTTCCACCAGCGTTTGAGCTGCCCGGCGCAAAACATATTTTGTTTCGTGGTCATTGCAGCGAAAACGATGTGCAACAACTGGCGGCTGAGTCTGGTGACAATCGCAGCGTCGTGATTGGCGTCGGCGGCGGCGCACTGCTCGACACCGCGAAAACCCTCGCCCGCCGTCTGGGTCTGCCGTTTGTTGCCGTTCCGACGATCGCCGCTACCTGCGCTGCCTGGACACCGCTCTCCGTCTGGTATAACGACGCCGGACAGGCGCTACATTATGAGATTTTCGACGACACCAATTTTATGGTGCTGGTGGAACCAGAGATTATCCTCAATGCACCGCAAGAATATCTGCTGGCGGGTATCGGTGACACGCTGGCGAAATGGTATGAAGCGGTGGTGCTGGCACCGCAACCGGAAACATTGCCGCTGACTGTGCGTCTGGGGCTCAATAGCGCACAGGCCATCCGCGACGTATTGTTAAGCAGTAGCGAACAGGCTCTTGCCGATCAGCAAAACAAGCAGTTAACGCAGTCATTTTGCGATGTGGTGGATGCGATTATCGCCGGTGGAGGTATGGTAGGAGGTCTGGGCGATCGTTTTACGCGTGTGGCGGCAGCTCATGCCGTGCATAACGGTCTGACCGTGCTGCCGCAAACCGAGAAATTTCTCCACGGCACCAAAGTTGCTTACGGCATTCTGGTACAAAGCGCCTTGCTGGGACAGGATGACGTGCTGGCGCAATTAACCGGGGCATATAAGCGTTTTCATCTACCGACCACGCTGGCGGAACTGGAAGTGGATATCAATAATCAGGCGGAAATCGACAAAGTGATTGCCCATACTTTGCGTCCGGTGGAGTCCATTCATTATCTGCCGGTCACGCTGACACCTGATACGTTGCGTGCAGCGTTCGAAAAAGTGGAATCATTTACCGTCTGACATGCAGATTTAGCAACAGCGCGCGCCGCCTTTGCCACCGTAGCGCGCGTCCTGCCGCTCGCGGAAAAACTCTTCATAAGTCATCGGCGTCTGATCAGGATGATTGACCCGCATATGTTCGACATAGTTATCGTAATCGGGCATGCCAATCATCAGCTTCGCCGCCTGACCTAAATATTTTCCGGCTTTTGCCAGTGAATCAAACATCAATACCTCCGGTAATCAGATTGCTGAGATATTGCCGGATGCGGCGTGAACACCTTATCCTGTCTACAAATGTTGCAGCGCATCAGGCAATTTTGCGTTTGTCATCAGCCTTACGCTCTCCCAAAAGAGAGAGCGTAATAGTGATAATTTAGTGCGCGCCTTTCGCCTGCGCCACGATCTCCTCAACATTTTCCGGCATCGGCTCATACGGCGTTTCTTTCGCCGTCGGCTTCGACTCTTTCAATGCCGCCAGTGCCGTCTTAATCGAGAACAGCGCCAGGACCACCACAACCACCATAAAGAAGATGGTCAGTCCGGCATCCAGACGGTTGTTGAACACCAGTTGCGCCAGTTGTGACTCGGTATACTGCGACGGAATATTACCGCTGTCGATCATTGCCTGGAACTTGTTCGCAATTGCCAGGAAGCCGACCTTCGCATCCGGGCTAAACGCTTTCTGCCAGCCTGCGGTCAGGGTACAAATCAGCAACCAGGCCGTTGGCACCAGTGCCACCCAGGCATAACGTTGACGTTTCATCTTGAACAGCACCACGGCACAAAGCATCAGCGCCATCCCCGCCAGCATCTGGTTAGCAATACCAAACAGCGGCCACAGGGTATTAATGCCGCCCAGCGGATCGACCACGCCCTGATGCAGGAAGTAACCCCAGGCCAGTACGCACAGCGCCGTCGCCAGCAGGTTAGCAGGCAGTGAATCCGTCCGTTTCAGACCAGGAGAAACCACGCCCAGCAGATCCTGCAACATAAAGCGCGCAGCACGCGTACCCGCATCTACCGCCGTCAGAATAAACAGCGCTTCAAACAGAATGGCAAAATGATACCAGAACGCCACATCCATCATGCCGCCCAGCGCGCCGTGCAGGATGTAGGCCATCCCTACCGCCAGCGTTGGCGCACCGCCCGCACGAGAAATGATCGACTGTTCACCGACTTCACTGGCAATCTGGTTTAACGTATCCGGGGTAATTGCAAAGCCCCAGCTACTCACCACTTGCGCTGCAGAAGCCACCACATCTGCCGTACCTGCCGGAGCCAGCACCGCCATCGGGCTATTCATGGCGAAGTACACGCCCGGATCGATGATACAGGCGGAAACCAGCGCCATAATCGCCACGAAGGATTCCATCAACATCCCGCCGTAACCGATAAAGCACGCCTGACCTTCGTTCGCCAGCATCTTTGGCGTGGTGCCGGAAGAGATCAGCGCATGGAAGCCAGACACTGCACCACAGGCGATGGTGATAAACAGGAACGGGAACAGGTTACCGGTCCATACCGGGCCAGTACCATCGATAAATTTGGTCAGCGCCGGCATGGTCAGCGTGGGGCGCATAATCAGAATTCCCACCGCCAGACCAACGATAGTCCCGATTTTCAGGAAGGTAGAGAGGTAGTCACGCGGAGCCAACAGCAGCCATACCGGCAGCACTGCCGCCACAAAACCGTAGCCCACCAGCATCCAGGTCAACTGCACGCCCGTAAAGTCAAAGTACGGTGCCCAGGTCGGACTTTCTGCCACCCAGCCGCCAGAAATGATGGCGAAAATCAGGAACACCAGACCGATGATCGACACTTCACCAATGCGACCTGGACGCAGGTAGCGCAGGTAGATCCCCATAAAAAGCGCCAGCGGAATAGTGAACGCAACGGTGTACGTTCCCCACGGACTATGGGTCAGGGCTTTCACCACGATCATCGCCAGCACCGCCAGAATGATCACCATGATCATAAAGCAGGCCACCAGCGCAATCACCCCGGCGGTTGGTCCCATTTCTTCTTTGACCAGTTCACCCAACGAGCGACCATCGCGGCGCGTGGAAACAAACAGCACCATGAAGTCCTGCACCGCACCGGCGAGAACCACCCCGGCAAGCAGCCAGATCATCCCCGGCAGGTAGCCCATCTGCGCCGCCAGCACCGGCCCGACCAGTGGGCCTGCGCCGGCAATGGCCGCAAAATGGTGACCGAACAGCACTTTTTTGTCCGTCGGCACATAGTCCAGACCGTCGTTATGGCGCACGGCTGGCGTCATACGTGTCGGGTCAACCGCCAGCACTTTTTTGGCGATAAACAGACCGTAAAAACGATAAGCGATGAGATAGATACAGACCGACGCCACCACAATCCACAGCGCGTTAATCTGTTCCCCACGATTTAAAGCAATGTATCCCAGAGCGAATGCTCCCATCACAGAGAGCACTGTCCAGACGAGGTATTTCCCTGACTTGTTCATAATTGTTATCCGTGTACGTATCCATAGAGATGTTACATTTTGTTTCTATAACACCTTTGCAAAATTTAACAACGCGATAACTAAACAAATAAGAGTTAAAACCAATAATTAACTTCACAATGTTAACTCGATCACTCCATTAACCGAGTTTTCCTGCAATCTCATTTTATTCTGTCGGGTTCATCCCAAAACCGCCGTACCCAGCCGACAGGTGCAGCAACGCCGTCCCTGTTCATCGAAAACGACAATCTCCCAGCTCTGATTTTGTCGCCCAAGATACAGCGGCTGACAGACGCCACGCACCTTTCCCTGCGAGACAGGGCGATGATGGGTGGCATTAAGTTCCGTCCCCACCACGCACTGCCCGTCGCGAGTCATCATAAATCCAGCCATCGATCCCAACGTTTCTGCCAGCGCCGCCGACGCGCCGCCGTGCAGCAGACCAAACGGCTGATGAGTACGGGTATCGACCGGCATTTCGGCTTCCAGCACATCATCCCCCAGACGGGTGTAAACAATTCCCAGATGCGCCACCATCGTGTTATCGCTGGTAGCGTTCAGTTCATCCAGGGTCAAATGACGTTTCCAGATCACAGTTATGCTCCCAGCGTTGAGCCGCCATCCACCACGATATCCTGTAGCGTGATATGGCTGGCGAGATCGGAGGCGAGGAACAAAATCGTGTTGGCGATCTCCTGCGGACGGGCGATTTTCCCCAGTGGAATGCCAAGCTTAAACTGCTCACCAAAGCCGCGAATACGCTGCTCTTCCGCGTCATCGCTCACCCACAGCGTGCGTTGCATGTCGGTGTCGGTGGAACCCGGCGAAACCACGTTGCAACGTACTCCACTACCTGCCAGTTCCAGCCCGACGCTCAACGCCAGACTTTTCAGCGCCGCTTTCGACGCGCCATAAGCACTCATACCAATACGCGGCGTGTGTGCGGCATCGGACGCTACCGTAACAATCGCTCCACCCCGCTGACGGCGAAACTGATTCATGGTCTGTTGAAACAGGTTAAACGCACCGCCGACGTTGACCGCAAAAGTCTGCTGCCAGTCCTCTTTACTCAGTTGGTCTGTCGCGCCCATGCGCAAAATTCCTGCCGCATTGACCAGCACGTCCAGGCGCTGCGTTTCGCCTAACAGCCGCTGGCAGACTTGCGCCACCTGCCCGGCATCAGCAACATCCAGCACTTCAGTCGCAAAGGGATAATGCTCCAGCGTGAATGCCCGATCAAAGCCTGTGACTTTTGCTCCCGCGTCAACAAACGCCAGCGCCGTGGCATAGCCGATGCCTTTCCCCGCGCCGGTTACCCAGACATTTTTGCCGCTGAAATTCATTATTTCACCTCGCGAGAGAGTAGCTTCCACCAGGCGTCGATGGTCGGATTTTTCGCCAGCATGACAAAATCGATATCGCCATGCACTTTGCGCCAGCGCGCCGCCAGCGCCATCATGCGCACCGAATCCAGACCGTAGTCGATCAGGTTGTCGTCATCAAACGGTTCATCAGATTCATCCAGCAACGGCAGAACCACCTCGCGCAGCTCCGCTTTACTGGCAGGGATCGGTGCTGGCAGTAACTCTTCAGTCATCACCACCCGACCGGAACGCCCGGCAACATATTTCAGCGACATCAAATGCTCGTCACGGCTGAAATCGGCCAACGCATCAGCCACCATAAACGGTTTAATATCGCGCATAAACGCGTCGGTCGCAGTGGTCATACAACCGATGTGCGCATACACTCCGGTAATAATCAGTTGGTTACGTCCGCTCTCTTTAAGCATTTGCTCCAGCGGGGAACGATGAAACGCGCTGTAGCGCCACTTCACCAGCACTGTATCGTCAGCATCTGGCGTCAGGCGATCCACCACCTTTTGTTGTTCCGGCGAACGCGTCAGGCCCGGCCCCCACATATCATTCAGCAGCGCCCGATCTTCATCGCTCTGCTCTTTTGGCTGGGCAGTGTAATAAACCGGAATATTGTGTTGCTTACAGTAGTCACGCAGGGCGGCAATATTAGCGATCACCTGCTCCATCATCGGGCAGTTATCGCCCCAGAAGCTGACAAAATAGTCTTGCATATCATGGATTAATAGCGCAGCACGTTGCGGTTCAAAGGCCCAGTCGACTTTATTTTGCGGAATATCGTGAGACTCCGGCAGTGCGTAAGCCTGTAATTTTGGAATAGCCATCGTGTTCTCTCCTTCAGGCTGATGCGCGTGACGCCAGCCACTGACGTAATTGTTTTTTATCGACTTTCCCGACCGCCGTCAGCGGAAGTGAATCCACACACTCCACGCGATCCGGTAATTTAAATTCGGCAATACCCTGTTCACGCAGGAAACGACGCACCTGCACCGCACGCAGCGGCTCTTTTACCACCAGATAAGCGCAGCTTTTTTCGCCCATCAGCTCATCTTCCATGCTCACCAGCGCGGCATAGATCACCGCCGGATGGCGCAGTAACAGGTTTTCGATCTCTTCGGCAGCGATCTTCTCACCGCCACGGTTGATCTGATCTTTCTCGCGCCCCTGCACAGTGATGTAACCGTCTGGATCTATGGAGATCAGATCACCGGAACAGTAAAAACCGTTGGCGTCAAAGGCACTGGCATTGTGCTGCGGGCTTTTGTAATAACCGCGGAAGGTGTACGGCCCACGCGTCATCAGACGCCCGACTTCCCCTTGTGGCAATGGATTTCCGTCGGCATCGGCAACCCACACTTCATCGTCCAGACACATTGGGTAGCCCTGGGTATGGATAATTTTCTCCGCGCTATCATCAAGACGGGTGTAGTTCACCAGCCCTTCCGCCATGCCAAACACCTGCTGCAACTGGCAGCCAATCTCTGCGGGAATACGCGCCGCCAACGTGGCAGAAAGACGCGCGCCGCCGACCTGTAACAGTTTTAACGAGGCGAGTTGCGCCCGGCTTTCGCCCTCGCTCAATGCCTGTAACCACAGGCTGACTGCCGGTGGCACCAGTGCGGTAACGTTAACCTGATGTTTGGCAATCAATGGGAAACAGAGCGTGGCGCTGGGATCGTCCGCCAGAACCACAGTGCCGCCTGCGAGAAAAACCCCCAGCGATCCAGGCGAACTCATGGCGTAATTGTGAGCCGCCGGAATCGCGCACAGGTAGCGTGTCTGTTGCGTGAACTGACAAATCTCGACGCTACGGCGCACACTGTAGCAATAGTCATTATGGGTACGCGGGATCAACTTCGGCGTGCCGGTCGTGCCGCCGGAAAGCTGGAAATACGCCACTTCATCGGCAGGCGACGGCGTGGCAGTAAAACCGTCTGCCGGGTGGTTAATCGCATCCTGCAAATTGTGCTCGCCGCTGTCGTTCAGCAGTTGCACCACGCGAATGGAGGAATGCTCTGCAACAAATGTATTGAGGAAATCATCCCCGCTAAACAGCGCATGTTGGCGATCGGCAATCAGTAATGCCGGTTCAATCTGGCTGGCATAGGCGTTCAGTTCGCTACGCTGATGGCTGAACAGCGCCAGCACCGGCGCAACGCCCAGTTTCAGCAACGCGAAAAAGGTAATGTAAAGTTCAGCGACGTTACCTAAGTGTACCAGCGCGGTTTCACCAGGTTTAATGCCCTGACGGCGCAAACTACACGCGAGGTTATCAGCCGCTTGATTCAACTGGCGATAACTCAACTGCCGCTCGCCGTCAATAACCGCGACGCTGTCACTCTCAGCATGTCGCGTCAGAATGTCAGTTAGTGGCAAATCCTGCCAGTAGCCTTTTTCCCGATAGCGACGGGCAAATTCTTCCGGCCAGCGGGTGAATGGAATGCTCATCCTCACTCCTTAATGCAATCCAAAAACATTCAACATGGTAGAAAGTTTGACGCCCGTTTCGCGCCACTCCCCCAGCGGTGACGACGCAGGCACAATCCCCGCACCGGCAAACAGACGCACCTGATTTTCCCGCAGCTTCGCGCAGCGGATGGTCACTACCCACTCGCCGTTACCTTCGCTGTCGCACCAGCCAACAATGCCGCCAAACAGTTCGCGGTCGAACGGCTCCAGTTCAGCAATAACCTGGGTCGCGGCCTGATGCGGGAAACCGCTCAGCGCGGGGGTTGGATGCAGCAGACAGGCCAGCGTCAGTGCGTTTTCTTGCGAATTCGCTTTACCTTCAAAGGGCGTTGCGAGATGCCACAGCGTCGGCGTGGTGATCAATTGTGGAGAGGAGGGAACGTGTAACTCACTGCTGCGCTCGCGCAGTACCTCTTTCATCGCCTGGGTCACCAGTTCATGTTCATGGCGATCTTTTTCCGACGCCAGCAGACGATTACCCGCTTCGCGATCGAGCACTTCATCCGGCTGACGACGCGCGGAACCGGCTAACGGAATCGAGCTAAAACGCTCGCCATCTTTACGCAACAGCAGTTCCGGGCTGGCTCCGAGCAGGACGCCACCATCGGCCAGCGGCACATGGAAGTTGTAACTAACCGGGTTTTGCGCGATCAACCGTTCCAGCAGTACGCCGCTGTCGATGGCGGCATCGGTGGTGATATCAATCAACCGTGACAACACCACTTTGTCGACTTGCGGTGTGGCGGTAAGTGCGGCGGCACGGGCAACCATCTGTTCAAACGTGGCTTGTTCCGGAATTGCCTGCCGTTCAACCACATTCAGCGACTGGCTGCGGGTAAAACGGCGCGCAGAAGCTTGTTTTTCCTGGCGGGAGAATGGCTGCCAGGATTCGGGAATATACAGCGATGAAGGTTGACGTGGATCGAAGGGGATTGCCCCGACCATCACTGGATTTTTAATGCCCTGCGATTTGGCATTAGCAAACAGGGCGGTGAGTCTTTGCTGGAAGGGACTGTCTGGCGAATCCCCGTTCACAGCCGGTTCATCAAAGCGGGCGAAACATCCTGACGTCGTAAAACTGCGGTACGGCGACATAAAGAAAAAGCGATTGGGCGCAAGTGTTGCCATGGTCTGCTGTACTTCCTCAGCCAGTGACGTATCCATATCATCCTCCACAAAATGATAAAGGCTTTAATAATGATTATCATTTATATTTTCGGTCGCTAACCTAAAAGCAAACAGCCACTATGTCAACTCTTGCCGCAACACAATCTACGACTCGGGCTTGCATCTGCTTGTCGTTACAATGAAAATGAGAAGCATTAACTTCACTAATAACAGGACGCTGATTCGTGAGACTCGCCCCGCTCTACCGTAAGACCCTTTTCTTAGCAGGACTTTTGCTTTCAGGAATATCCGCAGTGCAGGCCGCCGACTGGCCGCGTCAGGTGACTGACAGCCGCGGCAGCCATACGCTGGAAAGCCAGCCACAGCGCATCGTCTCAACCAGCGTCACGCTGACGGGGTCGCTGCTGGCGATAGACGCTCCGGTGATTGCCAGTGGTGCAACTACGCCGAATAACCGCGTCGCGGACGACCAGGGATTCTTGCGCCAGTGGAGCGATGTTGCGAAGGAACGCAAACTGCAGCGCCTCTATATCGGAGAACCGAACGCCGAAGCGGTAGCCGCACAAATGCCGGATCTGATTTTGATTAGCGCAACCGGCGGCGATTCTGCAATGCCACTGTACGATCAGCTTTCCACCATCGCGCCGACCTTAATTATCAATTACGACGACAAAAGCTGGCAGTCGCTGTTAACGCAACTTGGCGAAATTACCGGGCATGAGAAACAAGCGGCAGAGCGGATTGCGCAGTTTGATAAGCAACTGGCGGCAGCGAAAGAGCAAATCAAATTACCGCCGCAGCCGGTCACTGCCATTGTCTATACCGCCGCTGCACACAGTGCCAATCTCTGGACGCCGGAATCAGCACAAGGGCAGATGCTGGAACAACTCGGCTTTACGCTGGCAAAACTGCCAGCGGGCTTAAACGCCAGTCAAAGTCAGGGCAAACGCCATGACATCATTCAGCTTGGTGGAGAAAATCTGGCTGCCGGGTTAAACGGTGAGTCGCTGTTCCTGTTCGCCGGCGATCAGAAAGATGCCGATGCAATTTATGCTAATCCGCTGCTCGCGCACCTGCCTGCAGTACAGAACAAGCAGGTTTATGCACTGGGAACCGAGACGTTCCGTCTGGATTACTACAGCGCCATGCAAGTGCTGGAACGACTTAAGGCGCTGTTCTAAGCATTAACTGTCGGACGCTGCCGCTTGTGGTGGCGTCTGGCGAAAACGGCGCAACTCCACCAGCACCAGCAACAACAATACACCGATAATCAACAAGCCAAAGCCACTGACACTGGCGGATGTAACCGGTGTCATCATCGCCCCCAGACCGCCCAGCAACGCCGCACCAATCGCATCGCCTGTCACGTTCTGCGCCGTCCACAAACCGTTAATCCGCCCTAACATCGCTTCCGGAGTTTGCGTTTGCAGCATTGTATATTGCAGCAACGAACTGACCGCGCTCAGCCAGCCGAACAGCGCCAGACAAACCACGCCCGGAATCCACATTGGCATCAGGCCAAACAAACCAATGGCGAGAAATGAACCTAATGTGGAAAGCAGCATTAACAATCCTGGCCGCACGCTATGCGCCAGTTTCCCGCTAGTCAACGCCCCGATTGCCGCACCGAGCGGAATTGCCGCATAGAGAAAGCCAATCTGCGCCGCCGACATCTGCCAGTTGATTGCCAGCGCCGGATACAGTACCCGCACCGCACTCGCCATCGTCAACAACCCACCCAACAGCGCTATGCCGCCCACCAGCGGGCTGGCGAGCAGAAAACGAAAGGCTGCCAGAAGCGATTTCAGCGGATGCTCACGCGGCTGCGGTGGCGGCGGCAGTGCCGGAAGGCTTAACAGAGGCAGTAAAGTGATGAACGTTCCTGCCGCCGCCAGCCCGTAGTTCCAGGCGACGCCGCCAGTCGCCAGCAGTAAGCCACCCATCATGGGCGAAATTACCGATCCCAGGCGCACGGTCAACATGGTAATCGCCCCGGCCTGCATTAAGTTTTCCCGCCCAACTAGCGCAGGCGTTGCCGCCAGCAGCGCCGTAACGCCCAGCGAGGCAAAAAAACCATCCCATAAACCGAGTAAATAGATTGCCAATAGTGATGACTCCGGCAACAGCGCGTTCAGACACAGACCAATAAAGCCAATGCCACAGGTGCCGCGCGCCAGCAAAATCACTTTTTTGCGCTCATAACGATCCGCCAGCACACCACCGACCATCAGACCGACAAACATCGCGCCGCCGGTCAGCATCACTGAAAGCCCAACCTGCCAGGTGGAATTCGTCATCATCTGGATCTGCACCGGCACCGCGACGCCGAGCAACCCCAGAGAAACAATTGAGATAAAACGAGCGAGGAATACTGCGCGAAACGCCGGGTGCGTTTTCAACAGGCTGAGGTTAAGCAGCCAGGATTGTTTATTCATTACAATGCCTTGCCATCAAATATTTTAAATACCTATTCTTAGGCTGCACATGCTAACATATCCAAATAAGATCGATAACGATAATTAATTTCATTATCATGGAAGTTCGTATGTCTGGTTCTGTTGCCGTGACACGCGCCATTGCCGTGCCCGGATTGCTGTTATTACTGATTATCGCGACGGCATTAAGCCTGCTCATTGGGGCAAAATCACTCCCCGCCTCCGTGGTACTGGAGGCACTCTCCGGCACCTGCCAGAGCGCCGACTGCACCATCGTGCTCGACGCCCGACTGCCGCGCACCCTTGCCGGATTGCTGGCGGGCGGAGCGCTTGGCCTTGCCGGGGCGTTAATGCAAACCCTCACCCGAAACCCGCTTGCCGATCCCGGTTTGCTTGGCGTGAACGCCGGAGCCAGCTTTGCCATTGTGCTCGGCGCAGCGCTGTTTGGTTACTCTTCCGCCCAGGAACAACTGGCGATGGCTTTCGCTGGCGCGCTGGTGGCCTCGTTGATTGTTGCCTTTACCGGCAGCCAGGGCGGCGGGCAGTTAAGTCCGGTGCGTTTAACCCTGGCGGGCGTGGCGCTGGCGGCGGTACTGGAAGGGCTGACCAGCGGCATCGCCCTGCTTAATCCTGACGTCTACGATCAGTTGCGTTTCTGGCAAGCCGGTTCACTGGATATTCGCAACCTCCATACCTTAAAAGTGGTGCTGATCCCGGTGCTGATCGCCGGAGCAACCGCACTCTTACTGAGTCGTGCGTTGAATAGTTTAAGTCTGGGAAACGACACCGCGACGGCGCTGGGTAGCCGCGTAGCGCGCACACAGTTGATTGGTCTGCTGGCGATTACTGTGCTTTGCGGTAGTGCGACGGCAGTGGTGGGTCCGATTGCCTTTATTGGCCTGATGATGCCGCATATGGCACGCTGGTTGGTAGGAGCAGATCATCGCTGGTCACTCCCCGTTACACTACTCGCCACGCCTGTCCTGCTGCTGTTTGCCGATATCATCGGGCGTGTGATTGTGCCCGGCGAGCTGCGCGTTTCCGTGGTCAGCGCCTTTATTGGCGCACCGGTATTAATCTTCCTCGTCCGACGTAAAACGCGAGGTGGCGCATGATTTACGTCTCTCGCAGATTACTCATAACCTGTTTGTTGCTGATTACCGCCTGTATCGTGGCGGGCATCTGGGGATTACGCAGTGGTGCTGTGACACTGGAAACATCGCAGGTATTCGCCGCGCTGATGGGTGATGCTCCCCGCAGTATGACAATGGTCGTCACCGAATGGCGCTTACCGCGCGTGCTGATGGCGCTGTTAATTGGCGCGGCGCTGGGCGTCAGCGGCGCTATTTTTCAGTCGCTGATGCGTAACCCACTCGGCAGCCCTGACGTGATGGGCTTTAACACCGGGGCGTGGAGCGGCGTGCTGGTGGCGATGGTACTGTTTGGTCAGGACCTGACGGCTATCGCCCTGGCAGCAATGGCGGGTGGCATTGTCACTTCACTACTGGTCTGGCTGCTCGCCTGGCGTAACGGTATCGACACCTTTCGCCTGATTATTATCGGTATCGGCGTTCGCGCCATGCTGGTGGCCTTTAATACCTGGCTATTGCTTAAAGCCTCATTAGAGACGGCGCTAACGGCGGGTTTGTGGAATGCCGGCTCGCTCAACGGCCTGACATGGGCGAAAACCTGGCCTTCCGCACCAATCATTATTTTGATGTTAATTGCCGCAGCCTTGCTGGTAAGGCGGATGCGCTTGCTGGAGATGGGCGATGATACCGCCTGCGCGCTGGGCGTCAGCGTCGAACGCTCGCGTCTGTTAATGATGCTGGTGGCGGTGGTGCTTACCGCTGCTGCAACTGCACTGGCGGGGCCGATCTCCTTTATTGCGCTGGTCGCGCCGCATATTGCCCGACGCATTAGCGGCACCGCTCGCTGGGGGCTGACCCAGGCGGCGCTATGTGGCGCGCTGTTACTGCTGGCAGCAGACCTCTGCGCTCAGCAACTGTTTATGCCGTATCAACTTCCGGTTGGCGTCGTCACCGTCAGCCTCGGCGGTATTTACCTTATCGTCTTGTTAATTCAGGAGTCTCGCAAAAAATGACCGAATCAGTAGCCCGTTTGCGCGGCGAGCAGTTAACCCTGGGATATGGCAAATATACCGTTGCGGAAAATCTGACCGTAGAGATCCCTGACGGTCATTTCACGGCGATTATCGGGCCAAACGGCTGCGGTAAATCCACGTTGCTGCGCACGTTAAGTCGTCTGATGACACCCGCTCACGGGCATGTCTGGCTGGATGGCGAACAGATTCAGCGTTTCGCCAGTAAAGAGGTCGCACGCCGGATTGGTCTGCTGGCGCAAAACGCTACCACGCCGGGCGACATCACCGTTCAGGAGCTGGTAGCGCGTGGGCGCTATCCGCATCAGCCGTTGTTTACCCGCTGGCGGAAAGAAGACGAAGAGGCGGTTACAAAAGCGATGCAGGCCACGGGAATTACTCATCTGGCGAATCAAAGCGTGGATACCCTCTCCGGCGGGCAACGACAGCGAGCGTGGATCGCGATGGTGCTGGCCCAGGAAACGGCGATTATGTTGCTCGATGAGCCAACGACCTGGCTGGATATCAGTCATCAGATTGATTTGCTGGAGTTGCTCAGTGAACTAAACCGCGAGAAAGGCTATACGCTGGCTGCGGTGCTGCACGATCTCAACCAGGCCTGTCGTTACGCCAGCCATTTGATTGCGCTGCGAGAAGGAAAAATTATCGCCCAGGGTGCACCTAAGGAGATTGTCACTGCCGAATTAATTGAGCGTATCTATGGTTTGCGCTGCATGATTATTGATGATCCCGTGGCAGGAACACCATTGGTGGTGCCGCTCGGACGAACGGCACCTTCAACCGCGAAGATTTAAACTAAGTGACCTTCCATCATGGCATCCTGTTTTCTGGATGCCATTGCATGGCGCAAAAGCACGCTGCCACACGCAACCATACCGCCGACCAACGCGGCAAGGATCACAATAATCGCTTTGCCAGGACCGTCTTTTTTCACCGGCAAACTCGGACGCAACTGATATTTAAACGGCGTAAAATTGACATCGCTGACATTTGCTTTTGTTAATTGCTCAACAAGATACTGGCGATTACGTAAATCACCGTTCAGTTCGGCAACATCAGTGACCGCTTTTTCAATTTCCAGTTTACGCTCAATACCGTCTGCGCCGAGAGAAATAGAGAACTCAGGGTCGTCTTTTACTGCCTGACCATTACTGTAAACGGGTTTTTTAATTCCTGCCGCATTAGCAATATCGAGTGAGTAATTGAGGCGCTGAATGTTTGCATCAAGATGGTTTCTGGTTTTAATCCGATCCTGGGCCAGTTTTTCTTTTTCGAACTGGGTTTTAATTTCCAGTTTATTACGCACATTTTCTAGCGACTCTTTCACCACCAACGTAGAGATATAATCGATATACCCTGCCAGAACGGTCTGGGCTTCTTCACTGGTGGGCGCGGTAAAACTTAGCGTCCAGGAAGTATAAAGTGTCGGCTCATCTTTTTTCTTACTGGCATTGTCATCAATCGCTTTCATTTTTTCGCTCAATGCGACAATAGCGCGATGCAAATCCAGTTCGTCGATTTTCGCCTCTTTTAGTTGGTCCATAACATAAGGTGATGAACGCAGATACTCTTCCAGCAAGCTAACCGACTGAAACTTTTTGATAAAAAGATTAAAAACACTACCGCGGTCGATATTGAGATCGAGATCCAGCACGTGGAGTTTAGTGAAAGTTTTCTCCAGGTCTTGCCACTGAACAGCCTCTGCGGGGGTGATGACAGCCGAACTGGTCCATTTTTGCGGCAGGATGAAAGAGATAAGTAAACCTGCGCAGGCAAACGCAAAAACGACTGCCATGATCGTTTTTTTTGCCCGCCATAAAACGTCGATTAGATTAAGTAAATCAATTTCATTATTACTGGGCGACGCCAGGTGATAATCGGGAAAATGAGAGTCGCTTCCCTGCTTAATATTCAGTGATGACATGTGGTTGAACCTGAGATTTTAGTCCATAAAAGCACAACAATGTTTATAACATTCTAACAGGATCTGAGAATTATCCGAAAGAACTCTTTCACTATTATTATCCAAAAGTGAATAGCAAACTCAGCAATCCCAGCAATGATGCCGTTCTCAGAGAAATAAATAATTTTTAAGAATAAAAAAACCATAATCATTTAGTCGGATTATGGTTTTGCATGAGGTTATGGCAGATTCGTTAATAACGTACGGTTAGTTATTAATTAGTGTATTTATTAATGGCCCTATTTCTTTAAAATACTCCGGAGAAATAATATCCACGTGCGCGCAATCCTGGCGATAAATATCCAGATCTGCAATCCACGGTGACCAGGCGCGCTCCGGGCTGACACCTTCCGGTAATGTACGCTCAGCAACAAACAGCGTGGCTTTACCATCAAATGGCACACTATAAGCAGTGGTCAACAATCGCACCGCATCAGCATAGTTGCCTTCAATGGAGGTAAACAGCTCCGTTGAAGTACTTCCCTGCTGTGCCGCCAGGAACGCCTCGCGCTCGCGGTTAATCTCCGCCAGCACTTCCGGATCCAGACCGTTGGCTTCTTTTTCCTGCCAGTTTTGCGTTTCTGGTGGCCAGGTATCCAGCAAACCAAGAAATGCTACCTGTTCGCCACGAGCACGCAGTCGCGCCGCGATACCCTGCGCCAGCGTACCGCCCAGCGAATAACCCAGCAAGTAATAAGGGCCACGAGGTTGTTGTGCCAGTAATGTTGCCAGATGCGCTTCGCATACTTCATCCAGGTTTGTCGCCGTCTGCATGGGGCCATTGGGGCGCGGTGACTGAATACCGATAATCGACCATTGTGGGTCGAGATAACGCGAGAGCACGCTAAACTGCCAGGCAAAACCGGACGCCGGATGGAAACAGAACAGCGTCGGGCCATTGCTTTCACGCAGTGGAAGAACGGTTTCAAATCCCAGACGCTGGGCGTTTTCTGCTCCGCCATCAATAATCATTGCCAGTTTAGCGACGGTTGATGCCACCATCACCTGCCCCGGTGTGACCTGGCGAGCAAACTGTCGACTTAACTGCGCTGCCAGTTTCATCGCCAGTAGCGAATGACCGCCAAGAGCGAAGAAATCAGCGTCGGCATCCTGCACGTCACAACCCAGTAATGACGAAAACGCTTCAGCAATAATCGATTCACTGCCCGTTTTCAGCGCACGTCCCGACGTATGGGCTTTTAGTTCCGGCAACGGCAGAGCTTTGCGATCCAGCTTGCCATTGGCACTGAGCGGCAACTGCGCAAGTTGCAGCAGAACTACAGGCACCATATGCGGCGGCAATGTTTCGCGCAATTGCGCCTGCAGTGCAGTGGTATCCAGCGGCAAACCTGATTGCGACACCAGATACCCCACCAACTGACGCGCATCACCGCCGGTTGCTGCCGCCTGGTTAATGACACAAGCGTGGGTAACGGCCTGCTCGACATCTGGCAGCGCCTGCATCACGCGATCGATTTCACCCAGTTCAATACGCTGACCACGGATTTTTAGCTGATCATCACAGCGCCCGAGATACTCCACCGCGCCATTTTCCAGCCAGCGAGCCACATCGCCAGTACGATACATGCGTTCACCAGGAGCGAACGGATCGGCAATAAAACGGCTGGCTGTGAGATCGGGTCGTCCAAGATAACCCTGCGCCAGTTGGATGCCGGTGAGATAGAGATCTCCCGCAACACCCGGCGGTACTGGATGCATCATCGCATCAAGAATGCGCAGCCCCGTGTTCCAGACCGGATAGCCAATCGGTACGCTGCTACCACTCACCGCCGCCAGTTCATCGCCAAAGGCCGGATACCAGCTCACATCCACCGCCGCTTCTGTAGGGCCATAGAGATTATGTAACGGCGTGCCGGTTAATTGCTGCCACTCACGGCATAAATCGGTCGGTAATGCTTCGCCACTACAGAACACCTGTTTCAACGTCGCGCAACTTTGGCGAGCGGTTTCCGCTGTCAGCGAAGCAACAAACGCCGCCAGCATCGACGGTACAAAGTGTGTGGTCGTCACGCCGTATTCGGCAAAAAACCGTTGCATAGCGAGCGGATCGCGGTGCGCTTCCGGCTCTGCCATTACCAGTTTTGCCCCAGCGATAAACGGCCAGAAAAATTCCCATACTGAGACATCAAAACTGCACGGCGTTTTTTGAGCAACGACATCTTCACCTGTCAGCGGGTAATGGTTTTGCATCCATAACAGGCGATTAACGATAGCCTTCTGCCCGACCATCACCCCTTTCGGCCTGCCGGTAGAACCGGAAGTAAAGATGATATAAGCGGTGTGGTGCGGCTGCGAAAGTTGCAGTGGCGCACTGTCGTGAGGGGTAAGTGGGGCGTTATAGCAAAGGCGGGTTAAATTTGCTACATCGCTAAAGCGCGGCAGTTGATCGTCGCTGGTGATTAACAACGACGGGCGTGCATCTTCCAGCATCATCTTCAGACGATCGTCCGGATAGCCCGTATCCAGCGGTAACCAGGCCGCGCCTGCTTCAACAATCGCATGTAATGCCAGGGTCAAAAAGACCGAGCGCGGCAATGCCACCGCTACGCTGTCGCCGGGTTTAACGCCGCGCTCACGCAGCAGATTAGCCAGCGCTACCACCTGCTCGCGCATTTCCCGATAGCTGAACTGGTAATGTGCATCTGCCAGAGCCGGAGCATCCGGCATTTTCGCTGCCTGTTCTGCCACCAGCGCGCTCAGTGTGGTTTCAGGAATATCGACCTGGGTGGCGTTGATCTGCGCCAACTGAGCATATTCGTCTAGCAGCATAATATCGACATCGCCACACAACAGCGTCGGATCCGCGGCAAATTGCGCAATCAGCATTTTCAGGCGTTCAGCGTGCTGGATTAACGTTGACTCATCGTAACGTTGTTTATTGGCGAGGATTTCAATACTCAAATCACCGTGCTCATCCGGGAACAGCGCCAGTTCAAGGTCATTAACCGGACCGGTTGCCAGGGTGTGAGTTTGCGACTGCACGCCCGGAATATCCAGTTGATAATCAAATACCTTGATATTGAGTACCGGGCCGAAAAGCGGTTCCTCTCCCGCCGCACGTCCGCTGTCACGCACAATTTGTTCCGCATCATAACGTTGATGGCGGCGCATCTTTTTCAACTGCCCTGCCAGCCGGATTGCCAGTTGCGGCAGCGTTTCTTGCGCTGCAATGTGAATACCCAATGGCAAAACGTTGAGCACAGGTCCGGTTGCCGTCAACGCCGCCGATCCCAGGCGGCGCATAAAAATAAATCCGGCGGCATAGTCCATGCGGTTGCATAATCGCCCCAGCCACAAGGCTGCCAGTGCAAGAGCCAGATCGGTACGTTGTACATCTGGTAATTGCGTAGCCAGTTGGCGGAATTCACCGTCAGTAAATTCCAGTTTCAGGCGCAGAATATCCGCCGAAGCGTTACGCCCAGGCAAAGGTGCGGAAGAGAGTGAAGCTGGCGGCGGCAACTGACAGCGCTGTTCTGCCCAGAATGCTGCATCACGCTGCCAGGCGTCGCTTTCGCGGTACTGCTGGTACTCTTCCACCACTTCAGCAAAAGGAGTAAACGGCGAAACAGGCGTTGGTTCGCCCCGCAGCCATGTGCAGTAAATGTTGGCAATTTGGCGGGTAATCGCCGGGAAACTGAAGCCATCAACCAGCAAATGGTGATAACGTTGATACCAGTACCAGCGGTTATCCGCAATCTGAATGAGCTGATGAAACACCAGCGGTTTACCGCTATCGACGCGCAGGTTTTGGTGTAAATCAGCCTGCATCAATGCCAGCGCAGTGCCGTGAGGATCAATGTTGGTACGCAGGTCGATAATTTCTGGTTGTTCGAACGTCATCGCGTCATCGACCCATTGCCAGACTTCGCCGTTATCTTCCGTAAAACGCATCCGCAGCGTATCAGCCTGTGCTACCCCGGCAACCACCGCGCGGGCCAGTAATGGCGCATCAATATCTCCGGTTAATTCAACGTAATGCGCCACGCTCCAGGCGGAAGGTAAATCAGACAGTTTTTCTGCCATCCAGATGCCAGATTGCGCTGCAACCAAAGGTAAATGCTGACTCATTGCGCCTCCTGCGGCTGGGTGAAATTCGCGGGTGTCAGAGTATGCCAGTTAGCTTCCAGCCACTGCTGGCAAGCTTGCTGCGACTGCGGTTCACAAACAACGTCCCAACCCGCCGGTAACGCGCACGGTTGCGGCCACAGACTGAATTGCCCCTGCGCATTGCGCAAAACGTAAAACGCTCCCTGTGGATCATCGAAGGGATTACTGAATGCCATATTCAACTCCTGTCATGGAAAAGCGGTTGCCAGAGGTCGATTAGCCCCTGCATCAAACCGCCGCGCCAACAAAGCGCATCATGTCCGCCGTCAACCTGACGCCAGAAAATGGATTGTTGTGTGGTCTGTAATTGTGCATACAGCGCCTGGTTAGCTCGCATAATCACCGGTTCGCGAATCCCGGCCTCCAGCACTATGTGCAAGCCTTCAGCACTAACATCGCCTGATTTAAGCTGTTCGATCAGTTGCCCCTCCGGCTGCCCACTCCGATGCGGCCACCAGTACGATCCCGACTGGCTTAATACACAGCCAAAACGTTCAGGCCAGTGCAGTCCGGCATACAGTGCTGAAAGGCCGCCAAAACTTTGCCCGGCGACCACGGTACGATCAGCACGATCGCTGAAAGGGGTAATGGCTTTCACCAGGGGTAATAACTCTTGCTGTACTGCCAGCCAGAAATCAGCATTACACGGAAGTTCGCGTGCACGATGCGCGGTGTCGATGGCATCGATCAACACATACACAGCAGGTGGAAGTTGCTGACGGCGGGTCAACGAAGTCAGCGGCGACCAGACGGGCATGCTTTGCGCCCAAAATTCACCATCGAGCAGAATGGCTAACGGACGCTCTTCGGCTGGTACATCGCCGGTGGTAAAAATCCATACACGGCGTGAATTTCCCAGCCGTTCACTTCTCCAGGTAATTTCCCTGGCTGAATTTTCTGGCGTTTGCCGGCAATCCCAACCAGGTTGCAGGGGCGCTTGCGGCATTTCGAGTGCGGAAACAGCGTGCCCTCGCCCTCCTTTCCAGCTTTGCGGATTCAGCGGATCGGCTATCGCCTGAGGGAGTAATTTTTGCCATCCCTCGCGTAATTCGAGGCGATCTGGTGATGATGTAGAAAAAATGTCAGCACGTTCGGTGGGAATAAAACAGTAGCTGCCGCGCCAGTTGGCATTAAGTTGTGTCGTCCACTGCCAGACATCGGTGCCTGCTATGCGTTGCATCGACTGGGGCTGGCTGTTCTGATGATGATCGGTAACACCAGTGATATAGACCCATACGCGCTTTATCGCTGAGCGTTCTTCAGAACCTTGTGGGTCACGCCACCAGAAAGTGACCTGATACATTTCGTCATTAAGACGCTGCCATTGCGGGCCATGTTTCGACTGCCACCAGCTATCACTTCCCACCTTTAACGCCGTCACATCATAACCTTATGTTTATTGTGAATTTTTTCATTGATTACAGAAATATATTGATAATATTATTGATAACTATTTGCATTTGCAATAGCGTATTGGCGCGCTATGTCAAGCGCGGGCATTAATTAACCAACTGCACTGCGTGTCTTTCAGGAATCAAAGGTTTTCGCAGTGACGGGCGACATCAATCCAGCTTACGTCTCTTTAGACCGTTGGAATTCGTGGCAAAAATGCAGGAAAAAAAACAATGAACAAGAAGATTCATTCCCTGGCCTTGTTGGTCAATCTGGGGATTTATGGAGTAGCGCAGGCACAAGAGCCAACCGATACCCCTGTTTCACAGGACGATACCATTGTCGTGACCGCCGCCGAGCAGAACTTGCAGGCTCCCGGCGTTTCGACCATCACCGCAGATGAAATCCGCAAAAACCCGGTGGCCCGCGATGTATCGGAAATCATCCGTACCATGCCAGGCGTAAACCTGACGGGTAACTCCACCAGCGGTCAGCGCGGTAATAACCGCCAGATTGATATTCGCGGCATGGGTCCGGAAAACACCCTGATTTTGATTGACGGTAAACCGGTCAGCAGCCGCAACTCGGTGCGTCAGGGCTGGCGCGGTGAGCGTGATACCCGTGGCGATACCTCCTGGGTGCCACCTGAGATGATCGAACGTATTGAAGTTTTGCGTGGTCCGGCGGCGGCCCGTTACGGTAACGGTGCGGCAGGTGGCGTGGTTAACATCATCACCAAAAAAGGCAGTGGCGAGTGGCACGGTTCCTGGGATGCTTATTTCAATGCCCCTGAACATAAAGAGGAAGGTGCCACCAAACGCACCAACTTCAGCCTCACCGGTCCACTGGGCGACGCGTTCAGCTTCCGTTTGTACGGCAACCTCGACAAAACGCAGGCCGACGCGTGGGATATTAACAAAGGTCATCAGTCCGCACGTGCAGGAACCTATGCAACTACCCTACCAGCCGGGCGCGAAGGGGTGATCAACAAAGACATTAACGGCGTAGTTCGCTGGGACTTCGCACCGCTGCAATCGCTGGAACTGGAAGCAGGTTACAGCCGCCAGGGCAACCTGTATGCGGGCGATACCCAGAACACCAACTCTGATGCTTACACTCGCTCTAAATACGGCGATGAAACCAACCGTCTCTATCGCCAGAACTACTCGCTGACCTGGAACGGCGGCTGGGATAACGGCGTGACCACCAGCAACTGGGTGCAGTATGAACACACCCGTAACTCGCGTATCCCGGAAGGTCTGGCGGGCGGCACCGAAGGAAAATTTAACGAAAAAGCGACGCAGGATTTCGTCGATATCGATCTCGATGACGTGATGCTGCATAGCGAAGTTAACCTGCCGATTGATTTCTTCGTTAACCAGACGCTGACGCTGGGTACGGAGTGGAATCAGCAGCGGATGAAGGACTTGAGTTCCAACACCCAGGCGCTGACCGGAACGAATACCGGCGGTGCTATTGATGGTGTGAGTGCCACCGACCGTAGCCCATATTCAAAAGCAGAAATTTTCTCGCTGTTTGCAGAAGACAATATAGAACTGACCGACAGCACCATCGTAACGCCGGGGCTGCGTTTCGATCATCACAGCATTGTCGGTAATAACTGGAGCCCGGCGTTAAACGTATCGCAAGGCTTAGGCGATGACTTCACGCTGAAAATGGGTATCGCACGCGCCTATAAAGCGCCGAGCCTGTATCAGACTAACCCGAACTACATTCTCTACAGTAAAGGTCAGGGCTGCTATGCCAGCGCAGGCGGCTGCTATCTACAAGGTAACGATGACCTGAAAGCAGAAACCAGCATCAACAAAGAGATTGGTCTGGAATTCAAACGCGACGGCTGGCTGGCGGGCGTGACCTGGTTCCGTAACGACTATCGCAACAAGATTGAAGCGGGCTATGTGGCTGTAGGGAAAAATGCGGCAGGCACCGATCTCTATCAGTGGGATAACGTGCCGAAAGCGGTGGTTGAAGGTCTGGAAGGATCGTTAAACGTGCCGGTTAGCGAGACGGTGATGTGGACCAACAACATCACTTATATGCTGAAGAGTGAAAACAAAACCACGGGAGACCGTTTGTCGATCATCCCGGAGTATACGTTGAACTCAACGCTGAGCTGGCAGGCGCGGGAAGATTTGTCGATGCAAACCACCTTCACCTGGTATGGCAAACAGCAGCCGAAGAAATATAACTACAAAGGCCAGCCAGCGGTTGGCCCGGAAACCAAAGAGATTAGCCCGTACAGTATTGTTGGCCTGAGTGCGACCTGGGACGTGACGAAGAACGTCAGTCTGACTGGCGGCGTGGATAACCTGTTCGACAAGCGTTTGTGGCGTGAAGGGAATGCCCAGACCACGGGTGATCTTGCCGGTGCGAACTATATCGCAGGTGCTGGCGCGTATACCTATAACGAACCAGGACGGACATGGTATATGAGCATTAATACTCACTTCTGATACTAACGTCAGATTGTTGACAAAGGGCGTGTCGTTCATGCCGGATGCGGCGTGAACGACTTATCCGGCCTACAAAATCTTGCCAATTCAAATATATTGCAGAACCACGTAGGCCTGATAAGCGTAGCGCATCAAGCAGTTTTGCGTTTGTCATCAGTCTCTAATATGGGCGAAATGAAAACCACGCATACCTCCCTTCCCTTTGCCGGACATACGCTGCACATTGTTGAGTTCGATCCTGCAAGTTTTCACGAGCAGGATTTGTTCTGGCTGCCGCATTACGCACAACTGCAACATGCCGGACGTAAACGCAAAGCCGAACATTTAGCCGGACGGATTGCTGCTGTTCATGCGTTGCGGGGATATGGCTATAAATGTGTGCCCGCAATCGGTGAACATCGCCAACCACTTTGGCCTACGGGCTTATACGGCAGTATTAGTCACTGCGGGGATACGGCTATAGCAATCGTCTCTCACCAACCGATTGGTGTGGATATCGAAGAAATTTTTTCTGCACACACAGCCAGAGAATTGACAGATAACATCATTACCCCCACTGAACGCGAGTTTATTACAGGCTGCAATTTACCTTTCCCTGTGGCACTTACACTGGCATTTTCAGCAAAAGAGAGTGCATTTAAGGCAAGCAAGATACAGACCGACGCAGGATTTCTAAATTATCAGGTGGTTAACTGGAATAAACAGCGAATCATTATTCGTTGGGAGGACGAGATGTTTGCTGTGCACTGGCAGATAAGAGGAAAACACATCATAACGCTGTGCCAACACGATTAATGGATAACTCTTGCTGTGGCTCGCCCGCAGCCATCACTGAGCGCGGGCGAAAGTGTAAAGCAGGTGCCCTACCATTCCTGACCTGACAACCGGATATGCAGGGATTTCTCCCCGCACAGCGGCGATTTCTTCGGTTCGTAAGCGAGAACAGCCTTAAACTCAATATTACGTTCCTTTACGGTGAACTCACACAGCGAGTCTCCGACCAGAAGCGTAAATCCCAGTACCGTCAAACACAGTACTATGACTGCCACAAGGGCATATTTCGTCAGCGTGTTTATATTGCCTCCATGCGAAGAAGGGACTAGCATCCAAATTGTTCAGGTTTGGGTAGGTAGCCCCAGGGTTGATAGAAATATCTCCTGGGCTTCATCTTTCCAGACCTCAGAGTAAACCTGAAACCGGAAAGCTTCAGGCACCCGCGGTTATCTTACCCTTCCTTAGTAAAATAACTGTTTGTTTATACAGTAAATCCTGTTTCGGGCTTTCCACAATTCATCAGATCAACTGAAGCTGAGCCAGTTTTTCTGTACGCCCCAACCGTCAAAATTCTTCGCCACCAGCCAGCTCAGCCATAACTTGTCACATTGCAAAAGTAGCCAAATTGCTTCAGTAGCAATCGGTTCATCATCACCAAAAAAAGAAACATTCCAGAACTTCCGCGTCTCGCCCAGCCGCGCCCACTTCTATACTGAAACGAAAACGCCCACATAAGAGAAACCTATGTCATTACCCGATTTTCATATTTCTGAACCTTTTACCCTCGGTATTGAGCTGGAAATGCAGGTGGTTAATCCGCCGGGCTACGATCTTAGTCAGGACTCTTCAACGCTAATTGATGCGGTAAAAAGTGAGATTAGCGCCGGGGAAGTGAAGCACGATATCACCGAAAGTATGCTGGAACTGGCAACTGGTGTTTGCCGTGATATCAACCAGGCTGCCGGGCAATTTTCAGCGATGCAGAAAGTCGTTCTGCAAGCTGCGGCGGAGAATCATCTGGAAATTTGCGGTGGCGGTACGCACCCATTTCAGAAATGGCAGCGTCAGGAGGTGTGCGATAACGCACGCTATCAGCGGACGCTGGAACACTTTGGTTATCTCATTCAGCAGGCGACTGTTTTTGGTCAGCATGTTCACGTTGGCTGCGCCAGTGGCGATGACGCCATTTATTTGCTACACGGCTTATCGCGCTTTGTGCCGCACTTTATCGCCCTTTCTGCCGCGTCGCCGTATATGCAGGGAACAGATACCCATTTTGTCTCCTCACGGCCAAATATCTTTTCCGCCTTTCCCGATAATGGTCCGATGCCGTGGGTCAGTAACTGGCAGCAATTCGAAGCCCTGTTTCGCTGCCTGAGCTACACCACGATGATCGACAGCATTAAAGATTTGCACTGGGATATTCGCCCCAGCCCTCATTTTGGCACAGTAGAAGTTCGGGTGATGGATACCCCGTTAACCCTTAGCCATGCGATAAATATGGCGGGATTGATTCAGTCCACCGCTCACTGGCTGCTGACGGAACGCCCTTTTAAGCATCAGGAAAAGGATTATCTGCTGTATAAGTTCAACCGTTTCCAGGCCTGCCGCTATGGTCTGGAAGGCGTTGTTACCGATCCACACACCGGCGATCGTCGGCCACTAACAGAAGACACCTTACGATTGCTGGAAAAAATCGCCCCTTCTGCGCATAAAATTGGTGCGTCGAGTGCGGTTGAGGCCCTACATCGCCAGGTCGCCAGCGGTCTGAATGAAGCACAGTTGATGCGTGATTTCGTTGCCGATGGCGGCTCGCTGATTGGGCTGGTGAAAAAGCATTGTGAGATTTGGGCCGGAGACTAAGTCGGGAATTGCCTTACAGAAGAATATCCCTGACAATGGTGTTTTAACTTACATTTAACAATGTTATGAAACATCCTTTAGAAACCTTGACCGCCGCAGCAGGCATTTTGTTGATGGCTTTCCTCTCTTGCCTGCTGCTGCCCGCCCCCGCGCTGGGGCTGACGCTGGCACAGAAACTGATGGCCACGTTCCATCTGATGGATCTGAGTCAGCTTTACACTTTGTTATTTTGTCTGTGGTTTTTAGTGCTGGGCGCTATTGAATATTTTATTCTTAGATTTATCTGGCGACGCTGGTTCTCGCTGGCGGATTAAACATCGATTATCGCCGCGGTTCGCGGCATACTTTGCTTATTCTCCTTCGCCTTAAGGAAAGTTTATGGATAAGCAATCACTGCTTGAAACGGCGAAACGCCTGGCGCTTGAGCTGCCTTTCGTCGAGCTTTGCTGGCCGTTTGGCCCGGAGTTTGATGTTTTTAAAATTGGCGGCAAGATTTTTATGCTGTCGTCAGAACTGCGCGGCGTCCCCTTCATAAATCTGAAGTCCGATCCACAAAAATCCCTGTTAAATCAGCAGATATATCCGAACATTAAGCCTGGATATCACATGAATAAAAAGCACTGGATTTCGGTGTATCCCGGCAAGGAAATCTCCGAAGCGTTACTTCGCGATCTGATCAACGATTCATGGAATTTAGTGGTTGATGGCTTAGCCAAACGCGATCAAAAAAGACTGCGCCCAGGCTAAAACGTAAATCTATAGAGCATTTTTCTCGCTTACCATTTTACTTCGATCCTTGTAATCTGCTGGCACACAAATGTCTTTCACAAGGAGTCTTTATGGATATTATTTCTGTCGCCTTAAAGCGTCATTCCACTAAGGCATTCGATGCCAACAAAAAACTTACCCCAGAACAGGCGGAGCAGATCAAAACCCTGCTGCAATACAGCCCTTCCAGCACCAACTCCCAGCCGTGGCATTTTATCGTTGCCAGCACTGAAGAAGGCAAAGCGCGTGTCGCCAAATCCGCTGCCGATAATTACGTGTTCAACGAACGTAAAATACTTGATGCCTCGCACGTCGTGGTGTTCTGCGCGAAAACCGCAATGGACGATGCCTGGCTGAAGCTGGTTGTTGACCAGGAAGATGCTGATGGCCGCTTTGCCACGCCGGAAGCGAAAGCCGCGAACGATAAAGGCCGCAAATTCTTCGCGGATATGCACCGTAAAGATCTGCAAGATGATGCAGAGTGGATGGCAAAACAGGTATATCTCAACGTCGGTAATTTCCTGCTGGGCGTTGCGGCACTGGGTCTGGACGCGGTGCCAATCGAAGGTTTTGACGCCGCGATCCTCGATGAAGAATTTGGTCTGAAAGAGAAAGGCTACACCAGTCTGGTGATCGTTCCGGTGGGTCATCATAGCGTCGAAGATTTTAACGCTACCCTGCCGAAATCTCGTCTGCCACAAAGTATCACTTTAACCGAAGTGTAATTCTCCCTTGCCGGGCATCCGCCCGGCTATTTATCCTCAGATTTTACTTATTTGCATAACCCCCTTTCACCCGTCATCATAGGCCGCTGTTGTATAAAGGAGACGTTATGCAGGATTTAATATCCCAGGTTGAAGATTTAGCGGGTATTGAGATCGATCACACCACCTCAATGGTGATGATTTTCGGTATTATTTTTCTGACCGCCGTAATAGTGCATATTATTTTGCACTGGGTGGTACTGCGTACCTTCGAAAAACGCGCCATCGCCAGCTCACGGCTGTGGTTGCAAATCATTACCCAGAATAAACTCTTCCACCGTTTAGCTTTTACCCTGCAGGGGATTATCGTCAATATTCAGGCGGTATTCTGGCTGCAAAAAGGCACCGAAGCGGCTGATATCCTGACCACCTGTGCGCAGTTGTGGATCATGATGTATGCGCTGCTTTCAGTCTTCTCCCTGCTGGATGTTATTTTAAATCTGGCTCAGAAATTCCCGGCGGCAAAACAGTTGCCGTTAAAAGGGATATTTCAGGGGATCAAACTGATCGGCGCGATTCTGGTCGGCATATTAATGATCTCACTGCTGATTGGTCAGTCACCGGCAATTCTGATCAGTGGTCTTGGCGCGATGGCTGCCGTACTGATGTTGGTGTTTAAAGATCCGATTCTTGGTCTGGTTGCAGGGATTCAGCTTTCCGCGAACGATATGTTGAAACTGGGCGACTGGCTGGAGATGCCAAAATACGGCGCGGATGGCTCAGTGATCGATATCGGCTTAACTACCGTCAAAGTGCGTAACTGGGATAATACCATTACCACTATTCCCACCTGGTCGTTAGTATCCGACTCCTTTAAAAACTGGAGCGGGATGTCAGCCTCTGGCGGTCGACGTATTAAACGCAGCATCAGTATTGATGTCACCAGTATTCGTTTTCTTGATGAAACCGAAATGCAGCGGCTGAATAAAGCGCATTTGTTGAAACCCTATTTAACCAGCCGCCATCAGGAAATTAACGAGTGGAATCGCCAGCAAGGTTCTACGGAGTCAGTATTAAACCTGCGCCGAATGACCAATATTGGAACGTTTCGCGCCTATCTGAACGAATATCTACGCAATCATCCGCGGATTCGTAAAGATATGACCTTAATGGTGCGCCAGTTAGCTCCCGGCGATAATGGTTTACCGCTTGAGATCTATGCGTTTACTAATACTGTGGTGTGGCTGGAATATGAAAGCATTCAGGCTGATATATTCGACCACATATTTGCCATCGTCGAAGAGTTTGGTCTGCGACTTCATCAGTCACCAACCAGCAATGATATTCGCTCCCTGGCAGAAGCATTTAAGCAGTAATTAAAAAACCGCTCTCATCGAATGGATGAGAGCGGCTTCAAATTGTTGACATCATTTTGTCGGATGCGGCGTGAACGCCTTATCCGACCTACACTATTATTTCGCTTTCCGGCGCAGTGTTTTAAACGCCACAAACAGGAACACAATCCACACCGGCAGCAAAATTGCCGACAAGCGCATATCATCCATCGTGCACATCAACAGCAAAATCATGCCGAGGAAGGCAATGCAAAGATAGTTGCCAAACGGATAGAGCAGCGCCTTAAACTGTGTTTCACGCCCCTGACGTCGCATCGCTGCACGAAAACGCAGATGCGCCAGGCAGATCATAATCCAGTTCAACAGCAAGGTTGCCACCACCAGTGCCATCAGCAAACCAAACGCTTTTTGCGGCAACAGATAGTTGATCAACACCACCAGTGAGGTGATCGCCCCGGAAAGCATCAGCGAGTTGATCGGCACGCCGCGACGGCTAACACGGGTAAGGAACTTCGGTGCGTTACCCTGGACGGAAAGGCCAAACAGCATCCGGCTGTTAGAGTAAACCCCGCTGTTATACACTGACAGCGATGCCACCAGAATGACGAAGTTCAGCGCAGAAGCCACCACGTTGCTGTCGAGGTTATGGAAAATCATCACAAACGGGCTACTGTTAGATTTCACTTCCACCCACGGGTAGAGCGCCAGTAATACCACCAGCGAACCGATATAAAACAGCAAGATACGATAAACCACCTGATTTACCGCCTTCGGGATGCTTTTTTCCGGATCGCGCGCTTCAGCGGCAGTGATCCCAATCAGCTCCAGGCCGCCGAAGGAGAACATGATCACCGCCAGCGACAAAATCAGCCCGTTCCAGCCAGTGGCAAAGAAACCACCAAAGCGCCAGAGGTTATCGATACTGGCTTTCTCGCCACCGTGACCAGAAAACAGCAGCCACAGACCAAAACCGATCATGCCGATAATCGCCAGCACTTTAATCAGCGCAAACCAGAACTCGGTTTCGCCATACAAGCGCACGTTCACCAGGTTAACGGCGTTGATGATAATAAAGAAGGCGGCGGCCCAGACCCACGTAGGAACATCCGGGAACCAGTACTGCATATAGATGCCCGCAGCGGTCAGCTCTGCCATTCCCACCAGCACGAACATTACCCAATAGTTCCAGCCGGAAAGGAAGCCTGCAAACGGTCCCCAGTATTTATAAGCAAAGTGGGCAAACGAACCGGAAACCGGCTCCTCAACCACCATCTCGCCAAGCTGGCGCATAATCAGGAAAGCGATGATCCCGGCGACGCCGTAGCCCAGCAACACGGCCGGCCCCGCCATCTGAATCGCCGGGCCAATGCCAAGAAACAGACCAGTACCAATTGCACCGCCCAGCGCAATCAGTTGAATATGACGGTTATGTAATCCCCGATGAAGCGTCGGCTCTTGATTCGACGCGGTATCTTCCGATACGGTTGACGCGTTTTTCACGCCTTTCCCCTGTGTGTCTTTTTTAATGAGGGGCATCTTTTAACATTTAGTGCTGGTCGTCGCAAGACACAATCCACACAGTTAAACCGGGTATCCTTTTCTTATGCAAATTGCCGACAAAAAGTACTCTGTTATTGCCAAATAAGGTGTTAACGCCTTATTTGGCCTACAGAAACGTGCAAATTCAATAAATTATAATTCACGCTGTAGGCCTGATAAGGCATAGCGCATCAGGCAATTTTGCCTAAACTCGATGACGGTGCAGCCACATCAACTTATACGCCGCCGGGATAATAAACAGCGACAGCAACGGTGCGGTGATCATACCGCCAATCATCGGCGCAGCGATGCGACTCATCACTTCGGAACCCGCCCCTGTTCCCCACAGAATCGGCAGCAGACCAGCGATAATCACCGCCACCGTCATCGCTTTCGGCCGCACGCGCAGTACCGCGCCGTGATACAACGCCTCATCCAGCTTCTGTTCACTAAAGGTTTGCGGATTATCCAGCGACGGCTCTGCCTCTATGGCGTGACGTAAATACATCAACATCACCACACCAAACTCGGCAGCGACTCCGGCGAGAGCGATAAAACCGGTGCCCGTTGCCACGGAAAGATGAAAGCCCATCCACCACAGGAACCAGATACCGCCCACCAGCGCAAACGGTACACTGCTGATAATCAACAACGCTTCGCCTACGCGACGGAACGCCAGATATAACAGCACGAAAATGATCATCAACGTCATCGGCACCATGAGTTTCAGCTTATGGTTCGCGCGCTCCAGTAACTCGAACTGCCCGGAGAACGCCACACTAGTGCCCGGTTTCAACTGCACTTTCTCGGCAATCGCTTTTTGCAGATCGTGAACCACCGACACCATGTCACGGTCGCGAGCGTCGATATAAATCCAGCTCGTCGGTCGCGCATTCTCGGTTTTCAGCATTGACGGTCCGCCAGAGACTTTGACGTCAGCAACGTCAGCAAGGGTGATTTGCTGTTTCATCGGCGTCAGAATCGGTAGCTGTCGCAGCGCCTGCGGGCTGTCGCGCCAGCTTTGTGGATAACGCAGATTAATCGGGTAACGAGCAATCCCTTCCACCGTTTCGCCAACCATCGCTCCGCCCACTGCGGATGTCACAAACAACTGCACATCCGCCACCGTCATACCGTAACGCGCGGCTTTTTCGCGGTTAATCTCAACGTTGATATAGCGCCCACCTTCCAGGCGTTCGGCAAGCGCAGAAGCCACGCCAGGCACCGTTCGCGCCACTTCTTCGATTTGTTCCGCCATCGCGTCGATATCCGCCAGCACGTTGCCGGAAACCTTAATCCCGATGGGACTTTTAATGCCGGTCGAGAGCATATCGATACGGTTACGGATTGGCGGCACCCACAGATTTGCCAGCCCCGGCAGCCGCACTGTGTTATCCAGCTCTTCGATGATTTTGTCCATCGTCATACCTGGCCGCCACTGATCCTGCGGCTTAAGTTGAATGGTCGTTTCTACCATCTCCAGCGGAGCAGAATCAGTTGCCGTTTCCGCTTTCCCGGTCTTGCCAAATACCCGCGCCACTTCCGGCACGCTCATGATCAGCTTGTCAGTTTTTTGCAGCATACTCGCCGCTTCCGCCGCGGAAATCCCCGGTAGCGTCGAAGGCATATACAGCAAGTCCCCTTCATTGATCTGCGGTAAAAATTCGCCGCCAACTTTATTGAGCGGCCAGATTACCGTCAGCACCGAAAGCGCCGCCACCAGCAGCGTGGTTTTTGGCCAGTGCAATACTTTCAGCAACAGCGGATGGTAAATCCGAATCAAAAAGCGGTTGAGCGGATTACTACTTTCTGGCGGAATTTTGCCACGGATCCAGTAACCCATCAGGATCGGGATCACCACGATCGCCAGCAGCGCAGCCCCCGCCATCGCATAGGTTTTAGTGAACGCCAGTGGACCAAACAAACGCCCTTCCTGTCCTTCAAGGGTGAAGATCGGGATAAACGACAACGTAATAATCAGCAAACTGATAAACAGCGCTGGCCCTACTTCAACAGAAGCATCGGTGATCACCTGCCAGCGTGTTTTATTATCCAGCGGGGCGTCAGGATGCTGATGCTGCCACTCTTCCAGCCGTTTATGGGCATTCTCGATCATGACGATAGCGGCATCGACCATCGCCCCGACGGCAATCGCAATACCGCCCAGCGACATAATATTGGCGTTCAGCCCCTGAAAGTGCATGACAATAAAAGCAATACACAACCCCAGCGGCAACGAAATAATCGCCACCAGCGCCGAACGCACATGCCAGAGGAACAGCGCACAGACTACCGCCACCACAATAAACTCTTCCAGCAGCTTGCCGCTGAGATTGTCGATAGCGCGGTCAATAAGCTGGCTGCGATCGTATGTTGTAACTATCTCCACGCCTTCCGGCAGGCTGCTTTTCAGCGCTTCCAGTTTGTCCTTCACGGCGGCAATAACTTCACGGGCGTTTTTGCCGGAGCGCAGGATAACGACCCCACCCGCCACTTCGCCTTCGCCGTTCAGCTCCGCAATACCCCGGCGCATTTCCGGCCCAACCTGAACCTTCGCTACATCACGCAGATAAACGGGAACACCATTTTCACTGGCTTTTAAAACGATGTGATTAAAGTCGTCGAGCGTTTGCAGATAGCCACTGGCACGTACCATATACTCTGCTTCCGCCAGTTCAATCGACGAACCGCCTGCTTCCTGGTTTGAGGCATCCAGCGCACTTTTCACTTCTGCGAGACTGATGCCATATTGCGCCAGGCGCTGAGGATCGATAACTACCTGATACTCTTTTACCACACCGCCCACCGATGCCACTTCCGCAACATTGGGGATGGTTTTTAGCTCATATTTAAGAAACCAGTCCTGCAATGAGCGTAAATCAGCCAGATCGTGCTTCCCGCTGCGATCCACCAGCGCGTATTCATAAATCCAGCCAACGCCCGTGGCATCTGGCCCCAACTCGGCACTGACACCCGCAGGCAGCTTACCCTGCACCTGGTTGAGGTACTCCAGCACCCGCGAGCGCGCCCAGTACGGATCGGTGCCATCTTCGAAAATGACATACACATAAGAGTCGCCAAACTGCGAGAAACCGCGCACTGTCTTCGCGCCCGGCACCGACAGCATGGTAGTGGTTAGCGGATAAGTGACCTGATTTTCAACGATTTGTGGTGCCTGACCGGGGTAACTGGTTTTAATAATCACCTGCACATCGGAGAGATCCGGCAGTGCATCCACTGGCGTGTTAATAATGGTCCAGGTGCCCCAGATACTCAGAAACAATGCGCCCATCAGCACCAGAAAACGGTTCGCCACCGAGCGACGAATAATCCATTCAATCATTGGTTATTCCCTCAATGCGCATGGGTAGCGCTTTCAGAGCGCATCCGCTCCAGCGCACCAGAAATATTGGCTTCGGAATCAATCAGAAACAGCCCGCTGGAAACCACCTTTTCACCTTCCGCCAGACCAGAGCGTAGCGCGGTGATACCTTGTGATGCCTGGAAAACGGAAACACGTTTCGGAACAAAACGCCCGTCGGCATCAACGGTAATCACCCGCTGTTCGCTGCCGGTGTCGATCAGCGCCTGTGACGGAATCAGCAGCATCGGTTCGCTGGCGGTATTGAGTTGCAACCAGGCGTTCATTCCCGGTTTTAGCGCCTCTTCGGCGTTGTCGACTTCCAGACGCAGTTGCAGCGTGCGGGTCGCGGCATCCACGCCGGGTAGCAGCGTCCATTTGCGAATGGTGAGCGTTTTATCGGGTCGCGCCGGAACGGTGAGCGTAAACTGCGAGGCATCTTTCACCAGCCAGGCGATGGACTCCGGGATCGCGGCAGTGACCCACACCGGGTTCATACCCTGAATTTTCGCTACCACGTTATCTTTGGCGATATTCATTCCCGCGCGCAGATCAAACGCGGTGATCACGCCATCAATGGGCGCTTTGAGCGTAAAGCGAGTCTGGATTTTTTGCGTGGCGCTCAAGCGGCGAATATCGGCCTCCGGCATTCCCGCCAGTCGCAGCCGCTCAAGAATGCCTTCGATCTGGGTCGCCGTACCGCCGGTTTCACGTAGCAGTAAATACTCACTCTGCGCTTCCACCCAGTCGGGAATAGTCAGCTCGAGAAGCGGCGCGCCCTTTTTCACTTTATCGCCCACGGTAAGCGGATAAACCTTGTCGATAAACCCGGCGGCGCGGGCCTGCACAATAGCAAACTGATACTCGTTGTAACTGACGTTTGCCGGGAAACTCTGGGCAAACGTCAACGACCCGCGCGTGACGGTGGCCGTTTTCACCCCCAGATTCTGCGTCTGGGTCGGGTCAATACGCACACCAGACGCAGAATTCTCTTCATCGGCATATTTCGGCACCAGATCCATATCCATAAACGGCGATTTACCCGGTTTATCGAACCGCGTATTGGGATACATCGGGTCATACCAGAATAAAATTTTACGTTCTGCGGTTGGTGTTTTTTCTGCTGGCTGTTCCGCCTGGGAAAACCAGGTAAAACCTGCCGCGGAAATAATACCGCCCGCGATCATGCTGCCGATAATAAGCGCGATTTTTTTCATTTCATTAAACCTGGGTTACTGGCTGACTTTAATATCCTGTAATAAAGAAAGGTTGCCCTGCTGGACAAAATTAAACGCCACTTTGTCGCCGGTTTTAATTTCGCTCATTTTCGTCTGCGGGGTGATGGTAAAACGCATGGTCATCTCCGGCCAGTTCACGGCAGCAATCGGATCGTGATGGATAGTGATTTTTTTGCTTTCCAGATCAACACCTTTTACCACACCGGTGGCGCTAATTACCTGCGGTTGTGCTTCGCTCATAGTTTCATGATGATGTTCGTTAGCCTGCGCATTAAAGCCAATAACGGTAAACAGACTGAACATTGCGACTTGCAGTGTCTTTTTCATTTTATATCTCCTGGAGTTAAAAAATTATTGCTGCCAACCGCCACCCAGAGCGGTATATAAGGAAACTTCGTTAACCTGACGGGCATAATTCAGGTCGAGTAAGGTTTGTCGGGTAGCAAATAAAGAACGTTCGGCATCCAGCACTTCCAGATAACTTACCGCGCCGTGCTGATATAACGTCTGCGCCCGTTGCAGGGTAATTTGCAACGACGCCAGATAACGCTGCTGAGCGCTGATTTGATCATTCAGACTTTGGCGTAACGCCAGCGCATCGGCCACTTCTTTAAAGGCGTTCTGGATTTTCTGTTCATAATTCACCACCGACTGCTGCTGGCGAATTTCAGCGATATCCAGATTGGCCTGGTTACGTCCGGCATTAAAAATGGGGATCTCAATTTTGGGGATAAAATTCCACATCCCGCTGCTGGCGTTAAATAATGACGACAGATCGCTGCTGGCGGTTGATATTCCGCTGGTCAGGCTTATAGACGGAAAAAATGCCGCGCGTGCAGCACCAATACTGGCATTGGCCGCCATTAATGCATGTTCGGCTTCCATAATATCCGGGCGTTGCAATAAGATTTGCGATGACAAACCCGCCGGTAATTTAACGCTTTGCAAGCTGTCGCTGTTTGCTGCCTGCGCTTGCGGCAGCTTGCCGTAGCGTCCCAATAACAGTTGCAACGCATTATTCGCCTGCGCCAGTTCCCCCTGACGTTTAGCAATATCGCTACGGGTACTTTCAATCACCCCACGAGCCTGTTCCAGCGCCAGAACATTGCTGCTACCGGTTAACAGTTGTTTTTCGACAAACGCATATGACTGTTGATAATTACGCAGCGTTTCTTCGGCTATTTGCAATTGCGCATAAGCCAGTTGCTGGTTGTAATAGCTTTGCGCGACATTCGAAACCAGCAGAATATGCACCGCGCGCCGGGCTTCCTCAGTAGCTAAATAATTTTGTCGCTCGGCTTCGCTCATGTTCTTTAAGCGACCGAAAAAATCGAGGTCAAAACTGGCGTTAAGGCCAGTCGAGAACTCCCGTGTCGTGGCGGTATTGCCTTTAAGATTACCGCTCCAGTTGCCGCTACCCTCGCCGTTGAGTTGCGGGTAGCGATCGGCATCGGTCAGTCGATATTGCGCCCGCGCCTCCTGCACTTTTAGCGCCGCCATACGCAAATCCCGGTTATTCGCCAGCGCCTCGCTAATCAGCGTCTTCACCTGATTATCAACAAAAAAGGTGCGCCAGCCCGCACTCTGGTAATTATCGACCGGGTTGATCAGGCTGTTCTGACTTAACGAAAACTGCTGCGGCACGGGCATTGCCGGGCGCTGATAATCCGGTGCCAGTGAGCAACCACTTAGCGCGAGGGCCACACAAAGTGTCAGGAGTTTACAATGAGACATAGGCGCATAATTTCTGGTGATTTTATGCCGCCAACTTTACCCGCCAGGCTCTGATTTTCCGGTGACAGGAAAATGACAAAATTGTCATTTTGCCAATAAGCGATTGCCATCTGATCGCGCTCCTCTAGAATTGGCCGGGCAGTATGCGGAGGAAACATGAAACTGTTGATTGTCGAAGATGAAAAGAAAACCGGCGAATATCTGACCAAAGGGTTAACCGAAGCCGGTTTTGTGGTCGATTTGGCCGATAACGGACTTAACGGCTACCATCTGGCGATGACTGGAGATTACGACCTGATAATCCTCGATATTATGCTGCCAGACGTGAACGGCTGGGATATCGTGCGCATGTTGCGTTCTGCCAACAAAGGGATGCCGATTCTGCTGCTCAGCGCGCTGGGTACGATTGAACATCGCGTCAAGGGGCTGGAGCTGGGAGCGGATGATTATCTGGTGAAGCCATTCGCTTTTGCTGAACTGCTGGCGCGGGTGCGCACCTTACTGCGGCGCGGAGCGGCGGTGATTATCGAAAGCCAGTTTCAGGTTGCCGACCTGATGGTCGATCTTGTCAGCCGCAAAGTCACCCGTAGCGGCACGCGTATCACTTTGACCAGTAAAGAATTTACCCTGCTGGAGTTTTTCCTCCGTCATCAGGGCGAAGTACTGCCCCGCTCGCTTATCGCTTCACAGGTATGGGACATGAATTTTGACAGCGACACCAACGCCATTGATGTGGCGGTGAAGCGACTGCGCGGCAAAATCGACAATGATTTTGAGCCAAAGCTGATTCAAACCGTGCGTGGCGTGGGTTACATGCTTGAGGTGCCGGATGGCCAATAAGCCATTTCAGCGCCCGTTTTCGCTGGCAACCCGCCTGACCTTTTTTATCAGCCTTGCCACCATCGCGGCATTTTTCGCCTTTGCATGGATCATGATCCACTCGGTAAAAGTCCATTTTGCTGAGCAGGATATTAATGATTTAAAAGAGATTAGCACCACCCTTGAACGGGTACTTAATCACCCTGACGAGACACAAACCCGACGCTTAATGACGCTGGAAGATATCGTCAGTGGTTATTCCAACGTCTTGATTTCCCTGGCAGATAGCCACGGTAAAACGGTATATCACTCCCCAGGCGCGCCGGATATCCGCGAGTTTGCACGCGATGCCATACCCGATAAAGACGCACGTGGTGGTGAGGTGTATCTCCTCTCCGGCCCGACGATTATGATGCCGGGCCACGGTCACGGGCATAGGGAACACAGCAACTGGCGGATGATTAACTTGTCGGTTGGCCCGCTGGTGGACGGCAAACCGGCTTATACGCTCTACATTGCGCTGTCGATCGATTTTCATCTTCATTACATAAATGATTTGATGAATAAACTCGTAATGACCGCATCGATCATCAGCATCCTGATCGTCTTTATCGTGCTGCTGGCGGTACATAAAGGTCACGCGCCGATCCGCAGCGTCAGCCGCCAGATCCAGAATATCACTTCGAAAGATCTCGACGTTCGCCTGGCCCCGCAGACCGTGCCGATTGAGCTGGAACAACTGGTGCTGTCGTTTAATCATATGATTGAACGTATTGAAGATGTCTTTACCCGCCAGTCCAACTTCTCGGCAGATATCGCCCACGAAATTCGCACGCCAATTACGAATCTGGTGACGCAAACGGAAATTGCCCTGAGTCAGTCGCGCAGCCAGAAGGAACTGGAAGATGTGCTCTACTCTAATCTGGAAGAGTTGACGCGAATGGCGAAAATGGTCAGCGATATGCTGTTTCTCGCCCAGGCCGATAACAACCAGCTAATCCCGGAAAAGAAAATGCTCAACCTGGCAGATGAAGTCAGCAAAGTTTTCGATTTTTTCGAGGCGTTAGCGGAAGATCGCGGCGTGGAACTGCGATTTGTTGGCGACAAGTGTCAGGTCGCGGGCGATCCGCTGATGTTGCGTCGGGCGTTAAGCAACCTGCTTTCTAACGCCCTGCGTTATACGCCGCCCGGAGAGGCAATTGTAGTGCGTTGCCAGACTACCGATCGCCAGGTACAGGTTACCGTCGAAAACCCCGGTACGCCCATTCCGCCCGAACACTTACCGCGATTGTTCGACCGCTTCTACCGCGTTGACCCCTCCCGCCAACGAAAAGGTGAAGGTAGCGGCATTGGCCTGGCGATTGTGAAATCGATTGTTGTCGCGCATAAAGGCACGGTTGCGGTAACGTCAGATGCGCGTGGGACAAGGTTTGTGATCTCATTACCCGCTTAATCATTCAGCAAACAGCAACTTTTATCACCAGTGTAAAAATAACGTGCCGCAATAGTCATACCTATTAATGGTAAAAAGCTGTCACAATTCATAAAAAACCTTAATATACGCCACCCTAAACATAAGCAGCGTTAATGTAAGGTTTTGGCGTGGACTGGCTTCTTGATGTTTTTGCTACCTGGCTTTATGGCTTAAAAGTAATCGCGATAACGTTAGCGGTCGTAATGTTCATCAGCGGACTGGACGATTTTTTCATTGATGTCGTCTACTGGGTTCGTCGCATTAAGCGCAAGTTGAGTGTTTATCGGCGCTACCCACGAATGAGTTACCGCGAACTGTACAAACCAGATGAAAAACCGTTAGCGATTATGGTTCCGGCGTGGAATGAAACTGGCGTCATCGGCAATATGGCCGAGCTGGCGGCAACCACGCTCGACTATGAAAACTATCATATCTTTGTCGGCACTTACCCGAACGACCCCGATACTCAGCGTGATGTTGACGAAGTGTGTGCTCGCTTCCCGAACGTGCATAAGGTGGTCTGCGCACGTCCTGGCCCCACCAGCAAAGCAGATTGTCTGAACAATGTGCTGGACGCCATCACCCAGTTTGAGCGAAGCGCCAATTTCGCCTTTGCGGGTTTTATTCTGCATGACGCCGAAGATGTGATTTCGCCAATGGAACTGCGTCTGTTCAACTACCTTGTCGAGCGTAAGGATCTGATTCAGATCCCGGTGTATCCGTTCGAACGCGAATGGACGCACTTCACCAGCATGACCTATATCGATGAGTTTTCCGAACTGCATGGCAAAGATGTTCCGGTGCGTGAAGCCCTCGCCGGACAGGTGCCCAGCGCAGGTGTTGGCACCTGTTTCAGCCGCCGCGCCGTGACCGCGCTGTTGGCTGACGGTGACGGCATTGCTTTTGACGTGCAAAGTCTCACCGAAGATTACGACATTGGTTTCCGCCTGAAAGAGAAAGGAATGACGGAGATTTTTGTCCGTTTTCCGGTGGTGGACGAAGCTAAAGAACGCGAGCAGCGTAAATTTTTACAGCACGCGCGGACGTCAAACATGATCTGCGTGCGCGAATATTTCCCCGATACCTTTTCCACCGCAGTGCGGCAAAAGTCTCGCTGGATCATCGGCATTGTTTTCCAGGGATTTAAAACCCATAAATGGACTTCCAGCCTGACACTCAACTACTTTCTCTGGCGTGACCGCAAAGGGGCAATCAGCAACTTTGTTAGTTTCCTCGCGATGCTGGTGATGATCCAGCTTTTGCTGTTACTGGCGTATGAAAGTTTATGGCCTGATGCCTGGCATTTTCTTTCTATTTTCAGCGGCAGCGCATGGTTAATGACCCTGCTATGGCTAAACTTTGGCTTGATGGTTAACCGTATTGTGCAACGGGTGATTTTTGTCACTGGTTACTACGGCCTGACGCAGGGCCTGCTATCCGTCCTGCGGCTATTCTGGGGCAACCTGATTAACTTTATGGCTAACTGGCGCGCGTTGAAACAGGTGCTTCAACATGGCGATCCGCGTCGCGTAGCGTGGGATAAAACGACGCACGATTTCCCCAGCGTGACTGGCGATACCCGTTCGTTGCGCCCGTTAGGTCAAATTTTGTTGGAAAATCAGGTCATCACCGAAGAACAACTCGATACAGCACTGCGTAATCGTGTCGAAGGTCTGCGTCTCGGCGGTTCGATGCTGATGCAGGGGTTGATCAGCGCCGAACAACTGGCGCAGGCGCTGGCTGAGCAAAACGGCGTGGCATGGGAATCGATCGATGCCTGGCAGATCCCTTCCTCGTTGATTGCCGAAATGCCAGCTTCCGTAGCGCTGCATTATGCGGTGCTGCCGCTGCGTCTGGAAAATGATGAGTTAATTGTCGGTAGTGAAGACGGCATTGATCCGGTGTCACTGGCGGCACTGACGCGCAAGGTTGGACGTAAAGTGCGCTACGTCATTGTTCTGCGCGGGCAAATTGTCACCGGATTACGCCACTGGTATGCACGCCGCCGCGGTCACGATCCGCGGGCAATGTTGTACAATGCGGTTCAGCATCAGTGGCTCACAGAACAACAGGCCAGCGATATTTGGCAGCAATATGTGCCGCATCAGTTCCTGTTTGCCGAAATACTGACCACACTCGGCCATATTAATCGTTCAGCGATTAATGTGCTGCTACTGCGTCATGAACGCAGCTCTCTGCCGCTCGGCAAATTTTTGGTTACTGAAGGTGTCATCAGCCAGGAAACGCTGGATCGCGTACTGACAATTCAACGCGAATTACAAGTTTCGATGCAATCTCTATTACTCAAAGCAGGTTTAACCACAGAACAGGTTGCGCAACTGGGGTCCGAAAATGAAGGAAAATAACCTTAATCGCATCATCGGATGGTCTGGTTTACTGCTGACGTCTTTATTGAGTACTGGCGCACTCGCAGACAATATTGGCACCAGCGCCAAAGAGCTGGGGCTTAGCGACTATCGCCATTTTGTTATTTATCCCCGCCTCGATAAGGCGCTGAAAGCACAGAAAAATAACGACGAAGCAACCGCCATCCGTGAATTTGAATATATTCATCAGCAGGTGCCGGATAATATTCCGCTGACTTTATATCTGGCAGAAGCCTATCGCCATTTTGGTCATGATGACCGCGCGCGGCTGTTGCTTGAGGATCAGCTTAAACGAACTCCCGGCGATGCCCGACTTCAACGTAGCCTTGCGGCAATTCCTGTGGAAGTCAAAACAGTGAATACCGTCGAGGAGCTGCTGGCCCAGCAAAAAGCGTGCGATGCTGCGCCGACTCTGCGTTGCCGCAGTGAAGTTGGGCAGAATGCGCTGCGGCTGGCACAGTTATCTGTTGCCAAAGCGCAACTGAACGATGCGACGTTTGCCGCATCGCCGGAAGGAAAAACGTTACGTACCGATCTGCTGCAACGCGCAATCTACCTGAAACAATGGTCCCAGGCGGATACGCTATACAATGAAGCACGCCAGCAGAATACATTAAGCGCAGCAGAGCGCCGTCAGTGGTTTGACGTGCTTCTTGCCGGGCATCTGGATGATCGGATCCTGGCGCTGCAATCAGTGGGGATCTTCACCGATCCACAGTCGTATATTACTTACGCGACCGCACTGGCTTATCGTGGCGAAAAAGCACGCCTCCAGCGTTATCTCGCTGAAAACAAACCTCTGTTCACTACGGACTTACAAGAGAAAAGCTGGCTCTATCTGTTATCAAAATACAGTGACACTCCGGTGCAAGCGTTGGCGAATTACACGGTACAGTTTGCCGATAACCGCCAGTACGTTATTGGCGCAACGCTTCCGGAGCTGTTAAAAGAGGGTCAGTACGACGCGGCGCAAAAACTGCTCGCCACCCTCCCCGCCAATGAAATGCTTGAAGAGCGTTATGCCGTCAGTGTGGCAACCCACAACAGAGTTGAAGCACTACGTCTGGCGCGGTTGCTGTATCAGCGAGAACCAGCAAATCTTACGCGCCTGGATCAACTGACCTGGCAACTGATGCAGAACGGACAGTCACGTGAAGCTGCCGATTTGTTACTGCAACGCTACCCTTTCCAGGGCGATGCAAGCGCCAGCCATACGTTAATGACGCGGCTGGCGTCTCTGTTGGAAAGTCATCCTTACCTGGCAACGCCAGCGAAAGTGGCGATTTTATCGAAACCGTTGCCGCTGGCGGCGCAACGCCAGTGGCAAAGCCAGTTGCCGGGTATTGCTGACAATTGCCCGGCAATCGTCCGTTTACTGGGCGATATGTCACCGACTTACGATGCAGCCGCCTGGAACCGTCTGGCGAAGTGTTATCGGGAGACGCTACCTGGTGTGGCGTTGTATGCATGGCTTCAGGCAGAAAAACGGCAACCGAACGCGTGGCAACATCGCGCGGTGGCCTATCAGGCGTATCAGGTTGAAGACTACGCCGCCGCACTGGCGGCCTGGCAGAAAATCAGTCTTCACGACATGAGCAATGAAGATCTGCTCGCTGCCGCCAATACCGCTCAGGCGGCTGGAAATGGCACGGCTCGCGATCGCTGGCTTCAGCAGGCAGAACAACGCGGGCTGGGCAACAATGCTCAGTATTGGTGGCTACATGCACAACGTTATATTCCTGCTCAGCCAGAACTTGCACTGAACGATCTCACTCGCTCAATTAACATTGCGCCTTCAGCTAACGCTTACGTTGCGCGGGCGACGATTTATCGGCAACGTCATAATGTCTCAGCGGCAGTGAGCGATTTGCGCGCCGCTCTGGAACTGGAACCGAATAACAGCAATACCCAGGCGGCGCTCGGTTACGCCTTGTGGGATAGCGGCGATATCGCGCAGTCGCGGGAGATGCTGGAACAGGCGCATAAAGGGCTACCGGACGATCCGGCACTCATCAGACAACTGGCTTACGTGAATCAGCGTCTGGATGATATGCCTGCGACGCAACACTACGCCCGGCTGGTGATTGATGACATTGATAACCAGGCGCTGATTACACCGCTGACACCGGAACAAAATCAGCAACGCTTCAATTTCCGTCGTCTGCATGAGGACGTAGGTCGCCGCTGGACGTTCAGTTTCGATTCCTCCATCGGCTTGCGTTCCGGCGCGATGAGTTCAGCTAGCAATAACGTCGGTGGCGCTGCGCCAGGTAAAAGCTATCGTAGCTACGGACAACTGGAAGCCGAATACCGCATCGGGCGCAATATACTGCTGGAAGGCGACCTGCTTTCGGTTTACAGCCGTGTGTTTGCCGATACCGGAGAAAACGGTGTGGTGATGCCGGTGAAAAATCCGATGTCCGGCACCGGCCTGCGCTGGAAGCCGCTGCGCGATCAGATCTTTTTCCTTGCCGTTGAACAGCAGTTCCCGCTGAATGGGCAAAATGGCACCTCCGACACCATGCTGCGTGCCAGCGCCTCGTTCTTTAACGGCGGCAAATACAGCGATGAGTGGCACCCGAACGGTTCAGGCTGGTTTGCCCAAAACCTGTATCTCGATGCGGCGCAATATGTCCGCCAGGATATTCAGGCGTGGACGGCTGATTACCGTGTGAGCTGGCATCAGAAAGTCGCGAACGGGCAGACAATCGAACCTTACGCTCACATACAGGATAACGGCTATCGTGATAAAGACACTCAGGGCGCACAGCTTGGTGGCGTCGGCGTGCGCTGGAATATCTGGACCGGCGAGACGCATTACGATGCCTGGCCGCACAAAGTCAGTCTCGGCGTCGAATATCAGCATACCTTTAAGGTGATTAATCAACGTAGCGGGGAGCGCAACAACGCGTTTCTCACCATTGGAGTGCACTGGTAAATGCGTAAGTTCATTTTCGTATTGCTGACACTGCTCCTGGTCAGCCCTTTTTCCTTTGCAATGAAAGGTATTATCTGGCAACCGCAAAACCGTGACAGTCAGGTCACCGACGCCCAGTGGCAGGGACTGATGAGTCAGTTGCGTCTCCAGGGCTTCGACACCCTGATTCTGCAATGGACTCGTTATGGCGATGCATTCACCCAGCCAGAACAGCGCGCGTTATTGTTTAAGCGTGCCGCAGCAGCGCAACAGGCTGGTCTGAAGCTGATTGTTGGTCTGAACGCCGATCCGGAATTTTTTCTGCATCAGAAGCAGTCATCTGCAGCGCTGGAAAGCTACCTTAATCGCCTGCTGGCCGCCGATCTCCAGCAAGCCAGATTATGGCGTGCCGCGCCTGGCGTAACGCCGGATGGCTGGTACATCAGTGCGGAAATTGACGATCTGAACTGGCGCAGTGAAGCCGCCCGACAACCTTTACTAAAATGGTTAAACAATACGCAGCGACTGATTAGCAATGCTTCAGCAAAACCAGTTTATATCAGTAGCTTTTTCGCTGGCAATATGTCGCCCGATGGCTATCGGCAACTGCTGGAACAAGTTAGAGCGACAGGCGTTAATGTCTGGGTACAGGATGGCGGCGGCGTTGATAAACTCACCGCCGAACAGCGTGACCGTTATCTGCAAGCCAGCGCAGATTGCCAAACTGCCTCACCCGCCAGCGGCATTGTTTATGAGTTGTTTGTCGCGGGCAAAGGTAAAACGTTTGCAGCTAAACCAAAACCGAATGCGGAGATCGCCTCGCTACTAGCAAAACGTTCCGCCTGTGGCAAAGACGCACTCTATTTCTCTCTGCGCTATTTGCCCGTCGCGCGTGGCATCCTCGAGTATTAATTGTTTAAGGGAGCAACTTTGCTTGCTCCCTTCCTTTTCACTTGCCTGATCAGAATCCTGTCTGTATTAATTCTCAGTTTTCAACGCATTTTATGCGTCTGACGTTTTTCAATTATTTAACCAAACCGCGATCAAAAAGTGATAGTGTAATTTGCGAAAGAGGAGGCGTTAAAGGAAGAATATAGGTGAAACTAATTTCATCGACTAACTGTTTGTTCTGGAGGTCTTCATTCTCCTACCGGTCAATAGATAACCGGAAGGTTTTAAACTGCTGTTTGTCATGAAACTTCAAAGCTCATTCTTTCATACGTTATCTTTTAATTATCTGCCCTCCAATCAAATATTCTTATCAGCGGTTACACCATTATATTCACAATAAACATCATTACCCGCTTTACCATTTGTCACCACATGATAGTTGCCATCAGATCTTGCAATTCTTCGGCTCAGGATTACGCTTGCGACGATTTGGCACTTTCCAGATATTCCCGTATATAACACAAATAAGCGGCGTAACCACTTCTCAGAGGGATTATATAATCATATTTATACCACTATATGACTTTTAAATAAGAACAATTATTCATCAAGCGCATTAATATCAGCATATTCCTTTACACAGGAATAAAACCTTTTATTTAATAAACAAAGAGAGTCAATGATGAGTAAAATTACAGGCGTTTTAGTTGACAACTATATCTATGATATTAAAAATGATATGACGAATGGTTACCATTTCCCTAACTGCTTGTTTCCAGGTGCCACCTTTAAGATGGTCATTGATAATGACCCGGTTAATAATGGCAAGGTAAAATGGAGCTGTAGCACTGATGCAGACAATAATGTTCTGGCGATCAGTCAGGATGGCACAGTAACTTTTCCTGACGTTGACGAAAAGTGCATCGGGAATATTTTTGCCATTTTCGCTACTGATAAATCAACGAACAAATCTGCCGGTATTTATATTTTTACCGTGAAGCGTTTTTTCAAATACAGCATTGAAGCCTATGATTCAGTTAAAGATATTTTACCGTGGGTTAAAAAAATGAACGGAGAATTTCCCGAAGCGCAGGATATCGATAGTTACGATTATAATAATCATGATTCAGGGCATATTATTAAGCGAGAAGTTAACGCAGGACTTTACCAGGAATGGGGCGATGTAGCTAATAGTGGATGGAAAACAAATAGTGAATGTGCGGGCATTTGTAGAATTTACGCTTTTAATAAAGAAGATAATATTTATTATTGGCTTAAAAATGATGGGGTCAGACAGGAATTGAGCGTGGGTTTCACCGCTCAGGCAGTTGCATCCTACGGTGAATCCATCGCCTGATTGTGTTTTTGTCCACTATCATTTGTATTATTGTAGCGTAAACATTCACTGAAATTATAAAATTTAACTTACGTAAAACCACCCGTTCAGCGGGTGGTTCTCATATTTATCCACGATGTGGATGAAGTTTAAAAAACAAACAGACTTAAGAGTTTCTTGTTATATTGCTATAAACCATTTAATCACAAAATGCCGACAGTATTTCTTGCCTACAACTTTGTTATTGCTATTCAAAACACAAATATGGCAATCCCCTGCTCCACTTGCCAAAAAACATTTACCTGCAGTATAAAAAAGCAGCCCGTATAAACATACGAGCTGACGTATTTCATTAAACTCGAACGAAACTATTTTTAATGTGGTGCGCTTCGTGACAATAAGTTAATTACCAACACTCCGGCACAAATCAACATCATGCCTATAATGGCTGGAAGATCCAGCCGTTGGCCGAAAAATCCCCAGGACAGTAAGCTAATCAGGACGATACCGACTCCTGACCAGATAGCATAAGCAATCCCTGTAGGAATATAAGCCAGCGTCTGAGCTAATAACCAGAATGATGTACAGTAACAAATAATTGTACCAACAGAGGGCCATAACCGTGTAAAACCCTCTGAAAACTTCATTAAGGTTGTACCAATAACCTCTGCAAGTATTGCACCACCAAGATAAATATAAGGGTTCATAGCATATTCATTCCTGTTAATACCGGAGGGAATTGTACTACAGTTCGAACTTAACTCACTGGTTCCCCCTGGTGCATTCATTGATGCTCTTCATCAGTGCTTCAGGGAATGGGCGGATGGGGATCCATAGAAATGGTGCGTAGATATGCTCACCTTACGTCTAATCATTTGACAGAGCACGCGAGGAAAATAGACGATATTTTTGGTAATGATGCCCCAAATACGTCCACTCTGAAATTATGAAGGTGGTAAAGAAGGTGTAACTGGTGGAATTGTAATGGCGCGCCCTGCAGGATTCGAACCTGCGGCCCACGACTTAGAAGGTCGTTGCTCTATCCAACTGAGCTAAGGGCGCATTGATACCACGATGTGCTGTAATCGCGTGAATTATACGGTCAACCCTTGCTGAGTCAATGGCTTTTGAACTGGTTGCTGAACAAGTGTACGGTCGTGTCTGATTTATCTCACTACGACGGCAAACCAACGGCGGTTATCATTATCGGCGTTAATCTGCCTGGTACAGAAGGTTTTACTTTTCAGAAAACGAAAACTGACAGCGCGCTACGCTTCTGACAAAATAGACGCATCCCCTTCGACCTACGTAACAGATGGAATCCTCTCTCTGATGGCAGCAAAGATTATTGACGGTAAAACGATTGCGCAGCAGGTGCGCTCTGAAGTTGCTCAAAAAGTTCAGGCACGCGTTGCGGCCGGACTGCGGGCGCCAGGACTGGCCGTTGTGCTGGTCGGCAGCAACCCTGCATCGCAAATTTATGTCGCAAGCAAACGCAAAGCTTGCGAAGAAGTCGGGTTCGTCTCCCGCTCCTATGACCTTCCTGAAACCACCAGCGAAGCAGAACTGCTTGAGCTTATCGATGCGCTGAATGCCGACAATACCATCGATGGTATTCTGGTGCAGTTGCCGCTTCCGGCGGGAATTGACTACGTCAAAGTACTGGAACGTATTCACCCGGACAAAGACGTAGACGGTTTCCATCCTTATAACGTTGGTCGTCTGTGCCAGCGTGCGCCGCGCCTGCGTCCTTGCACCCCGCGCGGTATCGTCACGCTGCTTGAGCGTTACAACATTGATACCTTTGGCCTTAATGCTGTGGTGATTGGTGCATCGAATATCGTCGGTCGCCCGATGAGCATGGAACTGCTACTGGCAGGTTGCACCACCACCGTGACTCACCGCTTCACCAAAAATCTGCGTCATCATGTGGAAAACGCCGATTTGTTGATCGTCGCCGTCGGCAAGCCAGGCTTTATTCCCGGTGACTGGATCAAAGAAGGCGCAATTGTGATTGATGTCGGTATCAACCGTCTGGAAAATGGCAAAGTTGTGGGCGACGTCGTGTTTGAAGAAGCGGCTAAGCGCGCCTCATACATTACGCCTGTTCCTGGCGGCGTTGGCCCAATGACGGTTGCCACGCTGATTGAAAACACGCTACAGGCGTGCGTTGAATATCATGATCCACAGGGTGAGTAACATGGCGACATTTTCTTTAGGTAAACATCCGCACGTTGAGCTGTGCGACTTGCTGAAACTGGAAGGCTGGAGCGAAAGCGGCGCGCAGGCGAAAATCGCGATTGCTGAAGGCCAGGTGAAAGTCGACGGCGCAGTTGAAACGCGCAAACGTTGCAAAATCGTCGCCGGTCAGACAGTGAGTTTTGCAGGTCACAGCGTACAGGTTGTTGCCTGACCCCATTCCGGCCTGCCTGTATGCAGGCCGATTCTCTTTTCAGACCTTTGCCCTCTTCGTTGCTTTCATTCATGCTGTTAGCATCAACATTTTGCCGAAGCAATCATCATGCCAACCGTTATTACCCACGCCGCCGTCCCCCTTTGTATTGGTTTAGGGTTGGGGTCGAAAATCATCCCGCCGCGTCTGTTATTTGCCGGAATCATCCTGGCGATGCTGCCAGACGCCGACGTATTGTCGTTTAAATTTGGCGTTGCCTACGGCAATGTTTTTGGCCATCGCGGTTTTACTCATTCGCTGGTATTTGCGTTTGTTGTCCCGCTGTTATGCGTGCTTATTGGGCATCGATGGTTCAGGACGGGGCTGATTCGCTGCTGGCTATTTTTAACCGTATCGCTGTTATCACACAGCTTGCTGGATTCGGTAACCACTGGCGGCAAAGGTGTTGGCTGGTTGTGGCCGTGGTCAGAGGAACGATTTTTCGCCCCCTGGCAGGTGATTAAAGTCGCGCCGTTTGCGTTATCGCGTTACACCACGCCATATGGGCATCAGGTGATTATTTCAGAGCTAATGTGGGTATGGCTACCAGGAATAATAGTGATGGGAATATTGTGGTGGCGCAGGCGTAAATTGCGCTGAGCGTATCCTCTCCCTTGCGGGAGAGGATAAGAGTGAGGGTGTTACTTACGACGCCAGGTGGTTCCTTGCGGACCATCTTCCAGCACGATCCCCATCTCGTTAAGACGATCACGCGCCGCATCCGCTGCCGCCCAGTCTTTGGCTTTACGAGCATCCAGACGCTGTTGAATTAACGCTTCAATCTCAGCCACTTCGCTGTCGTCTGCCTGTGCGCCGCTTTGCAGGAACGCCTCCGGTTCTTGCTCCAGCAGACCCAGCACGGCAGAGAGTTTACGCAGGTGAGACGCCATTGCGTTCGCCGCTGCCATATCTTCTGCTTTCAGACGGTTCACTTCACGCGCCATATCAAACAACACGGAATAGGCTTCCGGCGTGTTGAAGTCGTCATTCATCGCCTCGATAAAGCGCGCTTCAAACGCTTCGCCACCCGCAGGAGCAACGGTTTTGTCTGTGCCACGCAGCGCAGTGTAGAGACGTTCCAGCGCCGCACGCGCCTGTTTCAGGTTCTCTTCACTGTAGTTCAACTGGCTGCGATAGTGACCCGACATCAGGAAGTAACGCACGGTTTCGGCGTCGTAGTATTTCAGCACATCGCGCACGGTGAAGAAGTTACCCAGCGATTTGGACATCTTCTCGCGGTCAACCATCACCATGCCGGAGTGCATCCAGTAGTTGACGTATTGACCATCGTGCGCACAGGTGGACTGGGCAATTTCGTTCTCGTGGTGCGGGAACATCAGATCAGAACCGCCGCCGTGGATATCAAAGTGATTACCCAACTGTTTGCAGTTCATTGCCGAACATTCAATGTGCCAGCCAGGACGACCCGCGCCCCACGGAGAAGGCCAGCTCGGTTCGCCCTCTTTCGACATCTTCCACAGCACGAAGTCCATCGGGTTGCGTTTGTCATCGACCACGTCAACGCGCGCGCCTGCCTGCAACTGGTCGAGATCCTGACGCGAGAGCACGCCGTAAGTTGGATCGGTCGGTACGTCGAACATCACGTCGCCGTTGTCCGCCACATAGGCGTGACCTTTAGCAATCAGTTGTTCAGTGAGTTCAATAATTTCTGCGATATGGTGCGTTGCACGCGGCTCCATGTCCGGGCGCAGGATATTCAAAGCATCGAAATCTTTGTGCATTTCAGCGATCATGCGATCCACCAGTGCCACAAAGCTTTCGCCGTTTTCATTGGCGCGTTTGATGATTTTGTCGTCGATATCGGTAATGTTGCGCACATACTTCAGCTTATAACCGAGGAAACGCAGGTAACGCGCAACTACGTCAAAGGCGACAAAAGTACGCCCATGACCAATATGACAGAGATCGTAAACGGTGATTCCACACACGTACATGCCGACTTCCCCGGCGTGAATAGGCTTAAATTCCTCTTTTTGGCGTGTCAGAGTATTGAAGATTTTTAGCATCGAAGATTCCGTTTAGACATGTGTGGGTAATTGAGTTGCGTATAATACCCATATTTCCCGCGCGAATCAGCATACATTGCGAGATGATCCGATCGTGCGGTTATGCTATAACACCACCCTATATATGACCCGAACCGGGTTGAAGCACCAATCAAACGGAACAGGATGCAAAAATGGTTACTTTCCACACCAATCACGGCGATATTGTCATCAAAACTTTTGACGATAAAGCACCTGAAACAGTTAAAAACTTCCTGGACTACTGCCGCGAAGGTTTTTACAACAACACCATTTTCCACCGTGTTATCAACGGCTTTATGATTCAGGGCGGCGGTTTTGAACCGGGCATGAAGCAAAAAGCCACCAAAGAGCCAATCAAAAACGAAGCCAACAACGGTCTGAAAAACACCCGTGGTACGCTGGCAATGGCTCGTACTCAGGCTCCGCACTCTGCAACTGCCCAGTTCTTCATCAACGTGGTTGATAACGACTTCCTGAACTTCTCCGGCGAGAGCCTGCAAGGTTGGGGTTACTGCGTATTTGCCGAAGTGGTTGAAGGCATGGACGTAGTCGACAAAATCAAAGGTGTCGCAACCGGTCGTAGCGGTATGCACCAGGACGTGCCAAAAGAAGACGTTATCATTGAAAGCGTGACCGTTAGCGAGTAATCGTGGCGACACTCTTTATTGCAGATCTTCATCTCTGCGTGGAAGAACCGGCGATCACCGCCGGTTTTCTGCGTTTTTTAGCGGGAGAAGCCCGCAAGGCCGACGCGCTGTATATTCTTGGCGATCTGTTTGAAGCATGGATTGGCGACGATGATCCCAGCCCGTTTCATCGCCAGATGGCGGCGGCGATCAAAGCGGTATCCGACTCCGGCGTTCCCTGTTATTTCATTCATGGCAACCGTGATTTTCTGCTCGGCAAACGCTTTGCCCGTGAAAGCGGTATGACGTTATTGCCAGAAGAAAAAGTGCTCGAACTTTATGGTCGTCGGGTGCTGATTATGCATGGCGACACGCTGTGCACCGATGACGTCGGTTATCAGGCTTTTCGCGCCAAAGTCCACAAGCCCTGGTTGCAAACGCTATTCCTCGCCCTGCCGCTGTTTTTACGTAAACGTATTGCTGCGCGAATGCGCGCAAACAGTAAAGAAGCCAACAGCAGTAAATCGCTGGCGATCATGGACGTTAACCAAAACGCGGTGGTCAGTGCGATGGAAAAGCATCAGGTGCAATGGCTGATCCACGGGCATACGCATCGCCCGGCGGTGCATGAACTCATCGCCAATGCGCAACCTGCTTTCCGCGTCGTGCTGGGAGCCTGGCATACCGAAGGTTCGATGGTGAAAGTCACGGCAGATGACGTTGAGCTAATCCATTTTCCTTTCTGACCGCGAATGAACAGATTCTGAAAAAGCGCCAGACTACCGCAACCTGTATATCTTTTTCTGAGTCAGCAAGGTAATAAGTCCCTGAGTGAAATAACAACAGGGAATATTATTATGCGACGCTGCAACGGATTTTTGATTTCTGGCATCGCCCTTACGGCAGGAGCGCCTCTGTGTATTAGCTGGTTTGGCCTTGTCGGCTTCTATTTTGGCGTATTGTCACTGGTAGCTGCGGCGGTCATTTCGTGGATAGTCTATTTCTGGCTCATTTACTTAGTACTCACCCGCCCCCATAACCAACGTTTTGTCGAAAGATTTGTATTGATTGTCGGTATTTGCTTTTTTCCGTGGAGCATTGTGCTGATATGGGCATTCTTTGCCAGTTCATCCAGAGCGCATAATCAACACGCAGATCAGATTGAAAACTCAACAAATGACGGTTAATCTCGCCTACGCAACCGTTTTCCTTGCTCTCTTTCCGTGCTATTCTCTGTGCCCTCTAAAGCCGAGAGTTGTGCACCACAGGAGTTTTAAGACGCATGTCTTCCCGCAATAATCCGGCGCGTGTCGCCATCGTGATGGGGTCCAAAAGCGACTGGGCTACCATGCAGTTCGCCGCCGAAATCTTCGAAATCCTGAATGTCCCGCACCACGTAGAAGTGGTATCTGCTCACCGCACCCCTGATAAACTGTTCAGCTTCGCTGAAAGCGCCGAAGAGAACGGTTATCAGGTGATTATTGCGGGCGCTGGCGGCGCAGCGCACCTGCCAGGCATGATTGCCGCAAAAACGCTGGTGCCGGTGCTGGGCGTACCAGTACAGAGCGCCGCACTGAGCGGTGTCGATAGCCTCTACTCCATCGTGCAAATGCCGCGCGGCATTCCGGTGGGTACGCTGGCGATTGGTAAAGCGGGCGCGGCAAACGCGGCGTTACTGGCAGCACAAATTCTTGCTACTCATGATAAAGAACTGCACCAGCGTCTGAATGACTGGCGCAAAGCCCAGACCGACGAAGTACTGGAAAACCCGGACCCGCGAGGTGCGGCATGAAACAGGTTTGCGTCCTCGGTAACGGGCAGTTAGGCCGTATGTTGCGCCAGGCAGGCGAACCGTTAGGCATTGCTGTCTGGCCGGTCGGGCTGGACGCTGAACCGGCGGCGGTGCCCTTTCAACAAAGCGTGATTACCGCTGAGATCGAACGCTGGCCAGAAACTGCATTAACTCGCGAGCTGGCGCGCCATCCGGCCTTTGTGAACCGCGATGTATTCCCGATTATTGCCGATCGCCTGACTCAGAAGCAGCTTTTCGACAAACTTCACCTACCGACCGCGCCGTGGCAGTTACTTGCCGATCGCAGCGAGTGGCCTGCGGTGTTTGATCGTTTAGGTGAGCTGGCGATTGTTAAGCGTCGTATTGGTGGCTATGACGGTCGCGGTCAATGGCGTTTACGCACCGATGAAACCGAACAGTTACCGGCTGAATGCTACGGCGAATGTATTGTCGAGCAGGGCATTAACTTCTCTGGCGAAGTGTCACTGGTTGGCGCGCGCGGCTTTGATGGCAGCACAGTGTTTTATCCGCTGACGCACAACCTGCATCAGGACGGTATTTTACGCACCAGCGTGGCTTTCCCGCAGGCTAATGCACCGCAGCAGGCGCAGGCCGAAGAAATGCTGTCAGCGATTATGCAGGAACTGGGTTATGTCGGTGTGATGGCGATGGAGTGTTTTGTCACCCCGCAAGGTCTGTTGATCAACGAACTGGCTCCGCGTGTGCATAACAGCGGTCACTGGACGCAAAACGGTGCCAGCATCAGCCAGTTTGAGCTGCACCTGCGGGCGATTACCGATCTGCCGTTACCGCAACCGGTGGTTAATAGCCCGTCGGTGATGATCAACCTGATTGGTAGCGATGTGAACTATGACTGGCTGAAACTGCCGCTGGTGCATCTGCACTGGTACGACAAAGAAGTACGCCCAGGTCGTAAAGTGGGGCATCTGAATTTGACCGACAGCGACACATCGCGTCTGACCGCGACGCTGGAAGCATTAATCCCACTGCTGCCGCCGGAGTATGCCAGCGGCGTGATTTGGGCGCAGAGTAAGTTCAGTTAACCTGGTGCTCATATTCTTGCCGGATGCGGCGGGAACGCCTTATCCGGCCTACCGATCCGGCACCGGTTGTAGGCCTGATAAGATGCGTCAAGCATCGCATCAGGCACAAATGCCTACGACGACAACGAAATACAGGTTCCCGCCTCGCCCGCCAGCGTCTCTTCAATTCGCGATAACGCACCAATCCACGCGGGTTTACCACGGCTTCTGACATAACCACTCACCGCCGTCACCTTCGGCCCCATCGAACCATCGGCTTTGGCAAATGGCGCTAACTCATCCGGTGTGGCATGGCGAATGGCGCGTTGCTGTGGCGTTCCCCAGTTTTCATATACCGCATCAGCATCGGTGAGAATCACCAGCCCATCGGCATTAATCTGCCTGGCGAGCAACGCAGCGGCGAGATCTTTATCAATCACCGCTTCACTCCCAGCTCCGTCATCCGTCACCGGAACACCGCCGCCGCCACTACAAATCACCACATGCCCCTCTTTGAGCAACAACTCAATGGCTTCGCTGTCGAGAATTTTACGCGGTTGTGGAGATGCCACCACCCGGCGCAAGTATTTACCGTCGCGTTTCATCTGCCAGCCATATGCCGTTTCCAGCGACTCTTGCTCTTCCGGCTGATAAACCGGACCGATAAACTTCTCTGGCTGCGAAAATGCCGGATCATCAGGTGAAACTTCAATGCGCGTCAGCACCGTCGTCACCGGTGGCATCTGCGGCTGTGCGCTCAAACTCTGCGCCAGCATATAGCCAATCATCCCCTGGCTTTCCGCCACCAGCACATCCAGCGGATACGGTTCCACCTCTTTCCACGCCAGATTCTGTAACGCCAGCAGCCCCACCTGCGGCCCGTTGCCGTGAACAATCGCCAGCCGATAAGAACGCGCCAGACGTGCCAGCGCGGGTACAGCACTGGCAATATTGCGATATTGATTTTCTGCCGTCAGCGCCTCACCGCGCTGGAGTAAGGCGTTGCCCCCAAGAGCTACAACCAGTGTTTTCATGGTGTTCCTTGTAATAATTGTTGACCAAGCCAGAACCCCAGCAGCGTATCTGCCCCTGACGTATGCCCCAGCGCCAACAGCGAATCAATCGCTGCTTCGATACGTTTCGGGCAACTCAGAGCATGAACAAAGTGCAGGAGTGGCGAGGCGAAATAGCCTTGGGCGGCGTAACGCAAATAACTAACGCTCACCGCCGTGGTAACGTGTTGAAGATTGTCGGAACAGGCAAAAAACGGGCGACCGGAGCGCGCATCTAAAGCGCCATAATACCAGGCCGCCAGCAGCATTCCGCTCAGCGTGTCATCATGACTTGGCGTTAATCCCGGACCTTTGCCCAGCCAGTGCCGCCAGTCGGTCTTAACGCCATTGAGTGCGGTCTGAAAACAGTGACGAAACTGGCGCAATTCAGCGGGTAGCGGATCGCTTAGCGCCAACACCAGTGGCCCAAAAAGCCCGGTTTCCTCCGCGCGTTGCATCCATGCAGCGGCAAGCGGTTGAGGATGCGCAGGCGGCGTAATACGTAGCAAACAATAACGCTGTGGCTGTTTAACCGTAAAACGCCCGAGGCAAATCCCTTGAGCCACAACTTGCGGTCGTTCATTGCCACGTAATCCACCGCATAACGCATCGAATTGCGCGCGGCGAAGCACCCATCCTCCGGGGCCGAAACCACTTCCCTGACGATGCAGCGTTAACAGTTCGCCGCTTTCCGTCAGCAGATTAATCGCCCGCCGCCAGACGCCCGCTAACCGCCAGGACTGGCGATAGTCTGGTGCGCTACGACTGGCAAGCAGAGGATGGATGATCGTCATCGCGCGTTCCTCAACCAATACCCATACTTTCAGCCAGGGCTTCCAGCGCCTGTTCAAAGCAGGCCAGCGGTGCCCGTACAGTGCCTGCCCCTATCTGCCCGATCCCCGCTTCTTTATGGGCGATACCAGTATTGATGAGCGGCGTAATGCCGGTTTCCACAACGCGACGAATATCCAGCCCCAGACATGCGCCCTGGAAATCCCAGCCGGGGATCGGCAACTGCATATTGCGTTCAAGGAAGATTTCCGCCATCTCTTCAGATACCGTTCTTGCAGCCTCCACGCCACCCGCACCGACAAAGCGCGTTACGCCTGGGGCGGCGATCATTGCCGCTCCACCGATACCAAAGGTTTCGGTAATCGCGCTATCGCCCATATCCGGATTCGCCTGCTCCTGCGAGAAGCCGGAGAAAAACAGACCTTGTGGAGTGTTAACTGGCGCAGTAAACCAGCGATCGCCCAGACCGCTTACCCGAATCCCAAACATATTGCCGTTGCGGGTCATTGCCGTAACGATGCTGCCCGCGCGGATCATCGCGCCTGCATCCATCGCCGCCTTGCAATAGGCCATCGCGAGATTGAGGAAGAACTGATCGGTCACGCTAAGGAAGTCCATCACCTCCGCGATTTGCTGTTTATCGTGATCGAGACGGGCGATTTGCGGTGCCAGCGCACGCATCAACAGTGCTGAGGAAGCAATGTTGCGTTGATGGAACTCATCGCCCATCGTAATGCCCTGCGCCATCATCGCGGTGAGATCGATACCATGCTCCATGCGCCCCAGCGCGGCGCTTAATACTGGCATCAACACATCGCGCATCCAGCGATGGCGAGTCAGAACATCTTCGCCATAGGCACCGAAACGCATCACTTTGCCGATACCTTCGTTGAGGTTGCAATACGCCCGGTTACCGTCGGTCACATTCTCAACCACCAGCATCGGCATACTGGCAGAGGTAATACCGCCCATTGGTCCGACAGCATTCACATGGTGGCAAGGAATGAAGTTCACTTCCCCCTGCTCCAGCATCGCCAAAGCCTGCGCTTCATCTTTTGCCCAGCCTTCGAACAGACATGCGCCCACGCACGCTCCTTTCATTGGCCCGGTCATCTCCTGCCAGCGCATCGGTGGCCCGGCGTGAAGCAGTGTTTTACCCTGATTTAACGCGCTAATGAGTGAAGAAGCCGGTTGCACATCCAGCCAGTGTGGACGAGCGCGACGAATTTGTTCGATAACCGCAGTATTGGCTTGCGCCACTGATGTAAACATGGGAACCCCTTATTGCAAACGTTCTAATAAACGAGCCAGTTTTTTATTGCCGCCAGCGACTGGCACCCATTGGTAATGCACTACCGGTTTGCTGGCACTTTGAAGATCCAGCGCAAAACTGCGTAACCCGGCGTTAATCACAGCGACGTTTTTCAGTAATGATGGAGTGTATTTATGCGTGGCTGGCGAAAGCGGATGAATCAGCGCCGCCGCCAGCAACGTGGCTTCAGGCAGTGAACTGACCACCGCGATCCCCGCATCTTCCAGTGTGGCAATTTGTTGCGAACGGCATTGCGGGTCACGTTCAGTACCCGTCACCGTGGCAATGGCATACAGAGGTTGACTATCTGGACGGGCGTCACAGGCTTGTTGCCATGCGCTTACCAGCGATGCGGCAGGATCGGCAGTCGCACCAAAACCAATCACCACATCGAGTAGCAATACACGCACTTGTGGTTTAGCACCGAGATCGGCAATCAACAGATTACGTAACGTCGGGTCGATCATCGGATGGGGACGCCCGACGGTGTAGAAATCATCGCCCAGATCGAGGATCTGGTGACCATCAGCGTCCAGCATCATGCCGTGATGATGGGCATCGTCGGCTGGCACGCCCAGATGTCCGGCGAGTAATCCCGCCGCTTCGGCTGCCAGCGTACCGCCGGTATACAAGCCGCAAATAAATCCACTGCTGGCCGGAGCTATCGCGTTACGTCGCGCTGTAACGCGTGAAAGCAGGCAAGCCAGACGCGCGGCATCATCCAGCGAGGAGGAAAACCACACATTCTCGTCACGAGTCGCCGTCGGGGTATAACCTAAAAACAGCGCCACCGTCGGTTTGCCGGTTACTTTCATGGCATTAACAATTTTCAGGCGCACGGCTTCGGCTGGCGGTTTTGAGACAAACGCCAGCACTTCGCTTTTCTCGTCTGCACTGAGCATTTCCAGCGCCGTCAGCGCACTGATGCCGCCCACTTCACGGCTGAGATCGCGCCCGCCCAGACCAATTGCGTGGGAGATCCCCTCCCCTGCCAGCGCAATCTGCGAGCACAATTCCTGGATCCCTGTACCAGAAGCGCCAATGACACCAATATTGCCTTCCGGCATCACATTAGCGAAAGCCAGCGGCGTAGAGGCAATCATCGACGTACCGCAATCCGGCCCCATCACCAGCAAGCCTTTTTCCCGCGCATGAGTTTTGAGTTGGATTTCGTCTTCCAGCGTGACGTTATCGGAGAACATCATCACGTTGAGGTTGCGATCCAGCGCCTGATTAGCCAGTTCCGCCGCGTACTCACCCGCCACTGAAATCAGCGCCAGATTAGCGTCGGGTAATTTCTGACAGGCGCTATCCCAGCGGCGCACCTGCGTTAACGCCTGGCTGCTGACCGTCCCCTGCGCCAGTTGCTTTAACGCCTCTTCAAGCTGCTGCATAATCGCCTGCGCGATCCCCGCATCCGCCGCTTCGCTACGAATTGCCACGCAAATATCGTTCGGCGTGGCGTTATTAAAATCGTCATGCCAGAAACCTGTAGTCTCTAATAACGCTTTATTAGCGGGCGTACCCATCATTACGGAAACATCATCAACATTTTCTGATTCGCTGAGTTTTCGTGAAATAATCATTAAACTGACCGAATCCTGAAAACACCCTTTTTTAATAAAGGCGTGGTTCATAACAACTCCTTAAAAATTGCACCCATGGCAATTGCACGAGCAGTATTAATGTGTCAATTACGGTATCGTCGGTCGATGGTAAATAAGGTGATAAACATCACACAGAGATTATTAGTAAAATAAATCAAATAACCGCCAGAGCATTACGTGTTATTTTTTAACAAGCGACGTAATTTTAAAAATCAGATTAAAAACAGGCGGATTATCAAATAAATTCTAACTATATTTTTTTGCCTGTCTGGATCACATAATCCAGATATTTTCCCTGTATGTTAATTGCAGTCATGCTTCACACCGTCGTTAAAAAGGAAGACAGATGAAAATCAGTCGGGAAACACTCCACCAGCTAATTGAGAATAAACTCTGCCTGGCTGGGTTAAAACGTGAGCACGCTGCAACCGTTGCTGAAGTATTGGTTTACGCCGATGCCAGAGGGATCCACTCTCATGGCGCGGTACGCGTGGAATACTACGCAGAACGCATTTCAAAAGGCGGCACTAACCGCGAACCGGCATTCCGTCTTGAGGAGACAGGGCCGTGCTCGGCAATTTTACATGCCGACAACGCCGCCGGGCAGGTTGCCGCAAAAATGGCTATGGAACATGCCATCAAAACCGCCCAACAAAATGGCGTTGCCGTGGTCGGCATTAGTCGGATGGGGCACAGCGGTGCAATCTCTTATTTTGTGCAGCAGGCAGCTCACGCCGGATTAATTGGCATTTCGATGTGTCAGTCCGATCCCATGGTGGTGCCATTTGGTGGGGCGGAAATTTACTACGGTACTAACCCGCTGGCCTTTGCCGCGCCGGGAGAAAGTGACGAGATCCTTACCTTTGATATGGCGACTACCGTACAGGCATGGGGGAAAGTACTCGACGCGCGCTCGCGCAATATGTCTATTCCGGAGACCTGGGCGGTCGATAAAAACGGAGCACCAACAGCCGATCCATTCTCGGTTAACGCCCTGCTGCCCGCTGCCGGACCGAAAGGTTATGGCCTGATGATGATGATTGATCTGCTTTCAGGCGTGTTACTCGGTTTACCGTTCGGGCGTCAGGTCAGTTCAATGTATGACGATTTACACGCCGGACGTAATTTGGGGCAATTACATCTGGTAATTAATCCTGACTTTTTCTCCTCCAGCGAATTATTCCGACAACATCTTAGCCAGACCATGTGCGAATTAAATGCCATTACCCCCGCGCCCGGTTTTAGCCAGGTTTATTATCCCGGACAGGATCAAGATATTAAACAACGCAAAGCCGCCGTCGAAGGTATCGAGATTGTTGATGATATTTACCAGTATTTAATTTCCGACGCGCTTTATAACACGTCATATGAAACGAAAAATCCCTTTGCACAATAATAATTGAGACAGGACTTTCCTATGATCACACATTTTCGCCAGGCCATAGAAGAAACGCTGCCCTGGCTTTCCTCTTTTGGCGCAGACCCAACGGGTGGAATGACCCGTTTACTTTATTCGCCGGAATGGCTGGAAACCCAGCAACAATTCAAAAAAAGAATGGCCGTCAGCGGGCTGGAAACACATTTCGACAAAGTGGGGAATTTATACGGCCGCCTGAGCGGCACCGAATACCCACAGGAAGTGGTTCTGAGCGGTTCGCATATCGATACCGTTGTTAACGGCGGTAACCTTGACGGGCAATTCGGCGCACTGGCGGCGTGGCTGGCAATTGACTGGCTGAAAACGCAATACGGCGCGCCGCTGCGTACAGTCGAAGTGGTGGCGATGGCAGAAGAAGAAGGCAGCCGCTTCCCATATGTCTTCTGGGGCAGTAAAAACATTTTCGGTCTGGCGAATCCTGACGATGTGCGGAATATCTGTGATGCCAAAGGCAACAGCTTCCTTGATGCGATGCTCGCCTGCGGATTTGTCCTGCCGAACGCGCCGCTACCACCACGCGAGGACATCAAAGCCTTTGTCGAACTGCATATTGAACAAGGCTGTGTGCTGGAAAGTAATGGTCAATCAATTGGCATCGTGAATGCAATTGTCGGGCAACGTCGCTACACGGTGACGCTGAACGGCGAATCAAACCATGCAGGCACCACGCCGATGGGCTATCGTCGTGATACGGTCTACGCGTTCAGTCGCATTTGCAATCAAGCGGTTAAAAAAGCGAAAAAGATGGGCGATCCGCTGGTGCTCACCTTTGGCAAGGTGGAGCCGCGCCCGAATACGGTGAATGTGGTGCCGGGGAAAACCACTTTCACTATTGATTGTCGCCATACTGACGCCGCCGTGTTGCGTGATTTCACCCAACGGTTAGAAAACGACATGCGGGCGATTTGCGATGAAATGGATATCGGTATTGATATCGATTTATGGATGGATGAAGAACCCGTGCCAATGAACAAAGAACTGGTCGCCACCCTGACGGAGCTGTGCAAGAAGGAAGCCCTGAACTATCGGGTAATGCACAGCGGTGCCGGACACGACGCGCAAATTTTCGCGCCTCGCGTGCCGACCTGCATGATTTTCATTCCCAGCATTAACGGGATCAGCCATAACCCGGCGGAACGCACCAATATTAACGACCTTGCCGAAGGGGTCAAAACGTTGGCACTCATACTTTATCAACTTGCCTGGCAGAAATAAGGAGTCATAAATGGGATATTTAAATAACGTCACGGGTTACCGCGATGATTTACTGGCTAACCGCGCGATTGTGAAACACGGTAATTTCGCACTGTTAACCCCAGACGGCCTGGTGAAAAATATTATTCCGGGCTTTGAAAATTGTGACTCGACGATCCTGTCTACACCAAAGCTGGGCGCTACGTTTGTCGATTATCTGGTCACGCTGCATCAAAACGGCGGTAATCAGCAGGGTTTCGGCGGCGATGGGATAGAAACTTTCCTGTATGTGATTTCTGGAAATATCACTGCCGAAGCTGAAGGGAAAAAATTTGACTTAAGCGAAGGTGGGTATCTGTATTGCCCGCCAGGTTCCTTAATGACGTTTGTTAATTCCCAGACCGAAGACAGCCAAATCTTCTTATATAAGCGCCGTTATATTCCGGTAGAAGGCCATGCGCCGTGGCTGGTTTCTGGCAATGCAAATGAACTGGAACGTATTCACTATGAAGGTATGGACGATGTGATCCTGCTGGACTTCCTGCCAAAAGAGTTAGGCTTTGATATGAACATGCATATCCTCTCTTTTGCGCCAGGTGCCAGCCACGGTTATATCGAAACCCACGTTCAGGAACACGGTGCCTATATTCTTTCCGGTCAGGGGGTTTATAACCTCGACAATAACTGGATCCCAGTGAAAAAAGGCGATTACATCTTTATGGGCGCATATTCCTTGCAAGCCGGTTATGGCGTAGGGCGCGGTGAAGCGTTTAGTTATATTTATTCGAAAGATTGCAACCGCGACGTTGAGATTTAATTAATACCACTCTCGCTGAGATTTTTATTTTAGCTATGTTGGATTTCGCCACGGTTTATACCGTGGCTTTTTTTTCGCAACATTACCTGATGCGCTTCACTTATCAGGCCTACATGATAATTTTCGCGATTTCCAGGACGGAACCGGCATACACAACACGCACGTTGTCAGTAATCTGAACGGATGCGATATGAACCGCATCCACTTTATTAAGGTAAGAATCAGAGTTTAATTCCCTGACCTATTTTAATGGCACAGGCAATATTCCGCGCGCTGTTAAAGAGATTGGTTTCACCACTGGCAAGCACTTCGGCTAAAGGTGCCAGCCGCGGCAGTATACTGAAAACAGCGTCGATACCATATTGATGCACCACTTCCACGCCATCACCCAATACGCCAGCAATCCCAATCACCGGGACATTTAATTTCTTCGCCACTGACGCCACACCCAGCGGCGCTTTACCGCCTGCCGTTTGTGAGTCAATGCGCCCCTCACCGGTGATCACCAGCGCCGCACCTTGCACCGCCTGCGCAAGATTGACCGCATTTAACACAATATCAATACCCGGTTTGATATCCGCATTGAGAAACACTGCCGCCGCAATGCCCATTCCGCCCGCTGCGCCGCCACCTGCCATCTGGCAGACGTTAATTTCAGTTTGCTGTTGTAAAACACGGGCGTAATTTTGCAGCCCCTGCTCCAGCTCTTCGACCATTTCCGGCGTTGCCCCCTTTTGTGGGCCAAACACCGTAGCCGCACCGCGTGCCCCTACCAGCGGGTTATCGACATCGCACGCGACTTCGATATGGCAGCTCACCAGACGCGGATCGCGCTCCTCTATCTCAATGCTTGCCACACGGGCTAAATTACCGCCATTTGCCGCCAGCACCAGACCATCAGCATCGAGAAAACGCACACCGAGTGCCTGCGCCATGCCCATGCCGCCGTCTACCGTCGCGCTGCCGCCAATGCCGAGAATAATATGACGAATGCTGTTATCAAGCGCATGGCGAATTAACTCACCGGTGCCATAACTTGACGCCAGTAGCGGATTACGCTTTTCAGGTGCGACCAGCATCAGGCCACTTGCCGCCGCCATCTCGATCACCGCCGTTTTCCCATCCCCAGTAATGCCATAAAAAGCATTCACTTTTTCGCCCATCGGTCCACAGACTTCATGCGTCACGATTTTGCCGCCCGTCGCAGCAACCATCGCATCAACCGTCCCCTCTCCACCATCCGCTATCGGCAAACAGATATAGTGCGCATCGGGAAAGAGGGTCGAAAATCCAGCTTTAATTGCCTGACAACATTTTTCTGCACTTAAGCTCTCTTTAAAAGAGTCTGGCGCAATGACAATTTTCATTATTAATCCTTTTTCAACAAATTATTCGATGCGTTCCCACGGAATTAGATTATCCATAAGAACAGCCAGTAAAATTCCGACCAGTAGGCCGTTACTGAGTAGAGGACGAAGCGTTAATGGAAGATCTTGCAGATACACAGGCGGTAATGCCATTAAAAATATGCCGACAAATAACGGCAATGCGAGGCGATAAATATTGCGAGAGGTAAAAGTTATTTGCTGGCTAAATACCAGAGCAGAAAAGAGCAGCGGTAGATAAGAAACCAGCATAACCGCGCTACTCACCGGTAATGGAATACTACAGAACAGTCGTGTAAGTGCAGGAATCAGCGCCACCAGCAGACAAATAACGCTGCCATAAATAAACGAGCGTCGCGAGTAATCGCCGGTCTGGGTTAATAAACCAATTGATGAAACAAACGGCGAGAATGGAATTACCGACAACGGTACGGTTATCAAGGTCATAAATCCGGTCACCACAAAGCTGCGACGATAACGCGCATTCCCCGCGCCCTGTTGCGGATAAAAAACATCTGTACCGCGAATCGCACCGTAGGTATTACTGATATTAACCAGACCGGTAATCACCGCCGTCAGAATAATTCCCGGTGACAACGTGCCACCACTGCCGAGCGGGAACCACTGCCAGTGCAACTCACCGGAAAGCGAATGCGAGGACGAAAAGCAAAAATGCCATAACAACCACCCGGTTATCGTGCCGACCAGCAAGCCGTAACGGGCAAAACGTTGCGGCAGAAAGATAATCATCGCCAGCACCAGGCACATTACCGCCACCGAGAGCGCGAACGGCGGTAACTGAATTTTAAAATCAGGATCGGCTATGCCAAACGGCAGCCCGAGCATACCTTTAAAAAAGATGCTGGTCAGTTGTGCGCCAAGCATCAGCATAAACAGCACCATCACCGTCGGGGTAAATAACCGCGCCAGGCGATGACCTAAGCCACTAACACCAATCATTATTGTCAGTACGCCGGAGAGCGCAATTCCCACCGCCAGACTGGTGGCGATATCGTTGATCGGTGTACCGCGCGACGCTTCTCCGAGGGTGATGGTGAGGATGGTTCCCCACCACAGGCCCCCCGGCCCTTCCATAATTGCGCGACGATGACCGCAGAATGCCTGAGCAAAGCAGGCCAGCGCGGTAGAGAGAAAAGCATATTGGGTGAGCGTAAGCAGGCTACTTTGCGGCAACTGAAAAGCCGAAAGCAACGTAGGAGGAACCACAACGGTGTTGCAAAAAATAAAGAAAAACCACTGAAACCCTGATAACAGGCTTTCGCGGCTGACTACAAAATTGAACATAAACACACCTTAACCGGAGAATGCCCGCACGCGGCGGGCATTGCAGGGGCCAGATTACTGCTGATGTTTAAGGATAAATTGACCTTTAGGCGCAACAGGGAAGCCCTGTTCGATGTCGTAAATCACATCACCACGTAAGATGGTTTTCGTGATACGCGCGCCAATGGTACGGCCAACATACGGGCTGACTTTGTGGCGATATTCCAAATCGTCATTGGTAAGAACATAGCTGCTATTCGGCTGAATGAAGACGAAGTCGGCATCTTTTCCTGGGGCGATACGACCTTTTTGCTGCAAACCGAAAATATCCGCCGCATTGGTGGCCATTAATTTGCCGAACATGGCCAGAGACATACCACGTTTCTGTACCGCTTCATCGAACATCACGTCCATGCAGCTTTGCAGACCAGCGATACCGCCCCATGCTTTCATGATGTTACCGGCTTTCATTTCAGGAGGGCATGGAGAGTGGTCAGAAACCAGGCAGTCGATTTCACCGTTGAACAGTTTTTCCCACATGCCGTTCTGGTTTTCCAAATCGCGGATCGGCGGTGAACACTTCGCCAGAGTGCCTATTTCTTCAAACTGATCGGTATCCAGCACAAAGTAATGCGGGCAGGATTCACAGGTAACGTCCTGACCTTCCTGACGCGCACGAGTCACTTCTTCAACACCTTCCGGGCTGCTGATGTGGCAAACGTGCAGACGGCAACCGGCAACTTTTGCCAGATACAGTACGCGGCGAATCGCTTCCACTTCCGTAAATACCGGGCGCGAAGCGACATAGTCATGCGCGGTTACGCGGCCTTCACGCTTCGCTTCTTCGCCCAGTTCGTCACAGATCAGCGCGTTTTCGCAGTGCACCAGCACCGGCTGACCCAGCTCGCCCAGCTTCTGCGCGCCTTTGAAGAACTGCCAGTCATTGACGTCACGGAAGTCATTGTCGATACCGCGATCGCCACAGGTTGCGACGAAGCATTTGAAGCCGACAACGCCCACTTCATCCAGCTCATGCAGACGGTCGATGTTGTAAGACACCAGGCCACCGAGTTGTGCCGCATCGATAGTCAGCTTGCCTTTAGCGGCATCAAACTTCAGTTCAATAGAAGCGCGGTCAACGGTAGCTGGCAACTGGTTGAGCGGCATTTCGATCATGGTGGTAATACCGCCTTTTGCCGCTGCGCGAGTGCCGGTTTCATAACCTTCCCAGTGGCTGCGACCTGGCTCAGAAATATGGGTGTGCGCATCAACCATGCCCGGAGAGACCACCAGACCAGACGCATCCATAATTTCTTTTGCATCGCCCAGCTCCTGACCGATAGCGGCAATTTTTCCGCCTTTAACGGCGATATCTACAACGCGAGCTTCATTTTCTAAAATGACAGTGCCGTTTTTAATAATTAAATCAAAAGACATAACAAACTCCTTGTAAAATACAGATTGGTTTTTTAACTCAATGTTCAATATCGGGATTAATTAACCTGTGACTTTTTGTTCTCCTGTTTTTTCTATTGCTGTGCGTTTTTTTAATAAAGCGTAAGCCGCAAAGGCGACGATAACGCCGACAAACCATGAAATTCGAGATAATGGTTCCATGAGCGGAATAAATTTACCGCCGAGAGATAAAATAACCGCCACCAGAGTTACTGAGAACGCGGTAAGGTTAAAGCCGTTATCGTAGTATTTAAAATCACCGGATGCGGTATACAATTCATCAAGATTAATTTGCCCACGCATGACCACGAAATAGTGAGCCATCATCACACCAATTACCGGCCCCAGCATTCCGCCGATAATATCGAGGAACAGATAAATACTGTCCTGATTTTCCATTAATTTCCACGGGCAGATCAGCAGGCTGATAATACTGGCAATCAGTACGCCGTTTTTATAGGTCAGTTTCGTCGGTGCAATAGCAGCAATCTGATAACCGGCCGGAATAATATTACCGGTGGCGTTAGTCGAAATGGTCGTCATCAGAATAACCAGTACCGCAAAGAATGAGGCGAACAGGCTGTCCCAACGTTGAACAATATCCAGCACGTTCCAGGTATCAGCGCCGTAATGAATACTGGCTCCGGCAATAATACTTACCCCAGCAACCGCAAACAGAATATAGGCCACGACCAGACCCAGCGTTTGCCCCAGCGCCTGCTCACGAAACGAGTGGGCGTTTTGCGTAAAGTCGGATGCGCTTACCGCCGGTGCTGCCCAGACCGCAACCACCGCGTTTATCACCACCAGGAACAGGAAACCACTGTTTTCTGCTTTTTGTACACCACTGGGGATGTAGTCGAGGATTGGACCGATCCCAACCAACGAAATCGCCCAAATCGCCATGCCACCGAAAACGATATAGATGCACGGGTTAAGAATGGCGGTGAATTTATTTAAAACTTTGCCGCCACCGAAGCCAATTCCAACGTTAACCAGCCAAAAAAACAAGAAGGTAATCAGGCCGGGTAGAGAAAGTCCTAACAGAGTGAAATCACCACCGAGAGTTAAAAACCCCGGCCAGATTTTGCCAATCAGGATCAAGCAGGCCAGTGACCCCGCGTAGCATTGCAGGCCAAACCACATGATAGCGGCAATACCACCTCTTAATAATCCGGGAAACAGTGCGCCACGTACACCGTAAGAAGCACGCAGGATCATGGCAAATGGTACGCCGTATTTACTGCCCGCCGCACCGTTTAATACCATTACCGCTGCAATAAAAAAGGCACTAAGGATAATTGCCAGCATAATACTAAAGGTAGACAAGCCGAGAATAAAAAAGCCACCTACCATTACGTAGTTGGGAACGTTATGTACCGACCCCATCCATAAGGTAAAATAGTTAAATGTTTTCCAGGTCCGCTGGTTTTGCGTTTTCGGTAATAGATCTTCGCTATAGCCACGTTGCTGGAATAGTTTTCTCTGATGTTCCATAAATCCCTCTTAATTTCACGTATTGAATAACGCTGTTTTAATCTAGCTATGAGGAACTAATAAAATAAAAAATAGATTTAATACTGAAGCAACATCGTTGGCTGCTTTCTTTTTTACTGCAGGCCGAATCAATTATTTGATATCGGCCATTATTTATTGCGGGCATCGTAGCTTCATCAGCCATGATGCTCATTTATCAGGCCAGTTTATGATTCGCCATTAATTCCAGCGCCTGCACTAACGCAGAGTGATCCAACTGGCTGCCGCCGTTTGCTGCACAGGTATTAAATAATTCCTGGCAGGTCGCGGTGTTTGGCAGATTCAGCGCCAGCGCTTTCGCACTTTGTAGCGCCAGGTTGAGATCTTTCTGGTGCAGAGCGATTTTGAAGCCCGGATTAAAGGTGCGTTTAATCATACGCTCTCCGTGAACTTCCAGAATGCGCGAGGAGGCAAAGCCGCCCATCAACGCCTGACGCACACGCACAGGATCAGCACCGGCTTTCGAAGCAAACAACAGGGCTTCAGAAACCGCTTCAATATTGAGCGCCACGATAATCTGGTTCGCCACTTTGCAGGTTTGACCGTCGCCGTTACCGCCCACGAGGGTGATATTTTTACCGAGCAGTTCAAACAGCGGTTTCACGCGTTCAAATACCGCTTCGTCACCGCCAACCATAATTGACAACGTCCCTTCACGCGCGCCAATTTCACCGCCGGAAACGGGCGCATCGAGATAATCACCACCCAGTTCATTTACCTGACGAGCAAAACGTTTAGTTTCAATCGGTGAAATAGAACTCATATCAACAATGGTTTTGCCCTTCAGCGCAGCTTTAGTACAGCCATTGTCACCAAACAGAACCTCTTCAACGTGCGGCGTATCCGGCACCATAATAAAAATGATGTCGACAGCGTCCGTTACCTGGCGCGCGGTTTCGACATTAACGGCACCGAGTGACAGTAATTCATCAGCAACCGGTCCAATGGTTGTGACATGTAATTGATGACCGGCACGCGCCAGATTAATGGCCATCGGGGTGCCCATAATGCCTAAGCCAATAAATCCCAGTTTCATAATTAACCTCTTTTAAATGTCGCCATTCCTGAATTCAGACAACACGATCCCCTGCCGATGTTGCGGCCTAAAAAAGCATTGTCTGAACAGCGTTACGTTTTAACGGTACGGTTCCATCCAGCGTAAACCGGCTTCCGTAGTGGTTTTGGGTTTATATTCACACCCAACCCAACCGTTGTAGTCAGAATTTTCAATTACCGTAAAGAGATAATCGTAATTAATTTCTCCGGTTCCTGGTTCGCCGCGATGTGGATTATCAGCGATTTGCAGATGACCAATTTTATCGGCCCATTGGGTTATGGTATTGGTTAATTCACCTTCCATCCGTTGCATATGATAAATGTCATACTGGATTTTTACATTGCAGCAGCCAACATCTTCAATCAGTTCCAGTGCCTGCTGAGTTCCGGTGAGATGAAAACCAGGAATATCGAAATGGTTGATTGGCTCAATCAATAATAAAATATCTTCTTTCATCAGCATATTCGCGGCATAACGCAGATTTTCCACAAGCGTTGCGTGAATCTGTTCACTGCTGAAGCCTGCTGGTGTTTTCCCGACCAGACAGTTAACTTTTTTATTACCCAGCGCACGGGCATAACGAATCGCTGCTGCTACGCCATCACGAAACTCTTCTTCACGCCCTGGAATACAGGCAATACCCCGCTCGCCTGCCGCCCAGTCACCCGCCGGTAAATTATGCAGCGTATGTTCAAGTTTATTACTCACCAGTACCTGTTTTAATTCTTCAATGTCGTAGTCATAAGGAAACATAAATTCAACACCGCGAAAACCACACTGAGCGGCTTTCTCAAAACGGCTGAGAAAATCATATTCGCCAAATAACATCGATAAATTAGCAGAGAAACGTAACATTATTTATCTCCCTTATTCATAGTGCATGAAACAGGTTTCCGTCGGCGCGTCCACTGCGTTATCCGCAATATCTTCAAATTCCATGACGTTATCCAGTTCACTGCCCATCGAAATATTAGTCACACGCTCCAGCATAATTTCCACTACCACCGGAACACGGTACTGATTCATTAAGGCTTTCGCCTGTTCAAAGGCCGGAGCAATATCTTCCGGTTTGAAGACGCGAATGGCTTTACAACCTAAACCTTCCGCTACTTTCACGTGGTCAACGCCATAACCGTTTACATCACTGGAGTTAATATTTTCGAACGCGAGCTGTACGCAGTAATCCATATCAAATGCACGCTGCGACTGGCGAATCAGACCGAGATAGGCGTTATTGACCAGCACATGGATGTACGGAATGTTGAACTGTGCGCCAACGGCTAACTCTTCAATCAGGAACTGGAAGTCGAAGTCACCGGAAATCGCCACCACATTACGCTCTGGATCAGCCGCACACACGCCCAGCGCCGCCGGAATGGTCCAGCCCAGCGGGCCTGCCTGACCACAGTTGATCCAGTGACGGTCTTTAAAGACATGCAGCATTTGTGCAGCGGCAATTTGCGACAGACCAATAGTGGTGACATAGCAAACATCGCGTCCAAAGGCTTTGTTCATCTCTTCATACACGCGCTGCGGTTTCACCGGCACGTTGTCGAAGTGGGTTTTGCGCAGCAGAGTGCGTTTGCGCTGCTGGCACTCTGCAACCCACTCTTTACGACAAGGCAGACGCCCGGCTTTTTGCATCTCCTGCGCCACTTCAACCAGCAGCATCAGCGCCGCTTTAGCGTCAGAGACAATACCCAGATCCGGACACAGCACGCGGCCAATTTGTGTCGGCTCAATATCGATGTGGACGATTTTGCGCCCTTCGGTGTATTTCTCTACCGAACCGGTATGACGGTTGGCAAAACGGTTACCAATACCAAACACCATGTCGGACGCCAGCAACGTTGCGTTACCGTAGCGATGCGCGGTTTGCAGCCCCACCATCCCGGCCATCAGTTCGTGATCGTCCGGAATACAGCCCCAGCCCATCAGCGTTGGGATCACCGGAACACTGGTCAGTTCAGCAAACTGTTGTAACAGCGCCGCGGCATCGGCGTTGATTACCCCGCCCCCGGCAACAATCACCGGACGTTCGGCCTGAATTAACATTTCTACCGCTTTTTCGATCTGCATACGGCTGGCAGCAGGTTTGTAGGCCGGCAGCGGTTCGTACATGTCAGGATCAAACTCGATTTCCGCAACCTGAACGTCGAACGGTAAATCCACCAGTACCGGACCCGGACGACCAGAACGCATCAGGTGAAATGCCTGTTGCAGCACACGAGGCACCAGCGCCGCTTCACGTACAGTAACCGCCATTTTACTGACCGGTTTGGCGATAGCTTCGATATCCACCGCCTGGAAATCTTCTTTATGCAGACGAGCGCGCGGAGCCTGACCGGTAATACACAAAATAGGAATGGAATCAGCAGAAGCAGAATAGAGCGCGGTGATCATGTCCGTGCCCGCAGGCCCGGAAGTCCCCAAACAAACGCCGATATTCCCTGCCGTTGCGCGGGTATAGCCTTCCGCCATGTGCGACGCACCTTCTACGTGACGCGCCAGGATGTGACGAATACCGCCGTGCTTACGCATCGCTGAATAGAAAGGGTTGATTGCTGCTCCCGGAACGCCGAAGGCGGTGGTGATACCTTCTTTCTCCAGCACATACATTGCCGCGTCAACGGCTCTCATTTTTGCCATTTTATTCCTACCTCTATTAATTGGAAAAATTTTCCAACTTTCATTTTTTGTCAAAAAAACCCGCTCCGCAGAGCGGGATGCGACAGACACTATGGATGTGCTTTCAGTCCCAACGCCGTACTAATATCGCGGGCGGTGTCTCTGACCAGCTCACCCTGGCTGACAAAACGATCTTCTGTCAGTCGTGATGAAGGCCCGGAGATAGAGATAGCGGCAACAACACTACCTACATCGTCGTAAATTGCTGAAGCTATGCAATTCAGGCCTACAACATGCTCTTCTTTATCTACGGTATAGCCCAGTTCACGCGCTTGTTCCAGGTCCTTCAGCAAGGTGGGCATATCCACAAGCGTCGTTGGCGTAAACTGCTGCAAACCGGTTTGCAGGATGATGCTCATCAGCTCCTCTTCCGCCAGCGGATAAAGCAGCGCCTTGCCTGCGCCGGAAGCATGTAACGGCAGACGACTGCCCAGCGGCGCGCACATCCTGACCATCGATTTACACTCTAACTGACCAATTAAAACCGCTTCATTGCCGTTACGAATTGCGACATTGACCGTCTCGCCGGAAAGCAACATCAGGCGGCGCATAAACGGCCCGGCAACGGAGAGGACATCGCGGTTATGGATATACGCCGCGCCGACGTTAAAGACACCTAATCCTATATGCCACCAGCCTAACTGACTGTCCTGATAGACAAAATCCGCTGCCTGTAAAACCTTCAGCAAGCGAAAGGTCGTTGAGAGCGGCAAATCCAGATTGAGAGAAATATCGCTAACCGATGAACTTCCCCCACTTTTTTCCAGATATTGCAGGATCGCAATTCCCCGTTCTAACGCCTGTGCGCCCTTCTGTGCCACAGGCTCTGCCTGTCCTGGCCTGCCGCGCCGTCTAACTTCCGTCATACCTACGTTAACTCCGACCTACAAGTGAGCATAAACAATGAACAATTAGTTTATCTTATGCAAGTCGGTTCCAGGCGTCACGCAAAACAGAGTTCCTGTTCAGGAATACTTTCGACATCACAGTTGTCACTGCCGCCGCGATCGATGGTCAGAAAATCGGTAACCTGCTGCCAGGCGAAAAGCGGATGGTGCCAGACATTACGATGGTAATTCACCCCCTGCTCACCGTTGGTGATAAACGCCCGCAGCGTTGACAGATCTGGGGTTTCATCACCTGACGCCACGACCACCACAAACGCTTCCCCTTTCAACGGAATAAATGCCTGGGTGCCCAACGGATGGCGTTCGAGTTCGTGGATGGTCAGCGGCAGATTCGCCGGTTGCGCGCGGTTAATGCTGATAAGCGTCCGGTCTTGCTCAAGAATCTCAACGAGCGCCAAATCGTGATAACGCTCCACCAGTCCATTGTTTATATGGAAAAAATCCCGTTGCTGCGTTTCGATAACGTCGCCATAAGCACTGAAGGCTTCCTGACTTAACGGTAATACCTGAAGTTTCATCTTTTTGTCCTTGTAACATAATTCCGTTCAACCACCGCCGACCGGTCAGCCAGGTTTCAATAACAGGCAATCTAAAACCTTAAGAGAACAACATCAATACAAAAGTTGGAATATTTTTCCAAAACCAGATTTAGTCCACAAATCACGCAGGGTTATCATGTGAAAATACAGGTAAATCAAAGGACAGGAAAATCACGCAACTTGCTGATTTAAATTGGGATACCTGAAGATGTTTGATCCAGAAACCTTGCGAACTTTTATTGCTGTTGCTGAAACAGGAAGTTTTTCAAAAGCGGCTGAACGATTATGTAAAACCACGGCGACTATCAGTTATCGCATTAAACTTCTGGAAGAGAATACCGGGGTGGCGTTGTTTTTCCGCACGACTCGCAGCGTGACGTTGACAGCGGCAGGCGAGCATCTGCTTTGTCAGGCCAGAGACTGGCTGAGCTGGCTGGAAAGTATGCCCAGCGAGCTGCAACAGGTGAATGATGGCGTGGAACGCCAGGTGAATATCGTCATCAACAACCTGCTCTACAATCCCCAGGCCGTCGCCCAACTGCTGGCGTGGCTGAATGAACGTTATCCCTTTACCCAGTTTCACATCTCCCGACAAATCTATATGGGTGTCTGGGATTCGCTATTGTACGAAGGCTTTTCCCTGGCTATCGGCGTCACGGGGACCGAAGCACTGGCAAATACTTTTAGCCTTGATCCTTTAGGTTCGGTGCAATGGCGCTTTGTTATCGCGGCGGATCATCCGCTGGCGAACGTTGAAGAGCCGCTAACAGAAGCGCAGTTACGGCGCTTTCCGGCGGTCAATATTGAAGACAGCGCCCGAACCTTAACCAAACGCGTCGCCTGGCGTTTGCCGGGACAAAAGGAAATTATTGTTCCTGATATGGAAACGAAAATCGCCGCCCATCTGGCGGGCGTTGGCATTGGTTTTTTGCCAAAATCACTTTGCCAGTCGATGATTGATAATCAACAACTGGTCAGCCGGGTCATCCCGACGATGCGCCCTCCTTCGCCATTAAGTCTGGCATGGCGCAAGTTTGGCAGCGGCAAAGCGGTGGAAGATATTGTGACCTTGTTTACCCAGCGCAGGCCGGAAATCAGCGGTTTTTTAGAAATTTTCGGCAACCCACGTAGTTAAAAATCAAGTTTCCTTGCGCGTTGGCGCGTAAAATAGCGCGCAAGCTGATTTGAGGTTCACTTTTTACTATGCAAGAGAGATACACGGAACAGGACTATCGTGCCCTGCTGATTGCTGATACGCCCATTATTGATGTTCGTGCCCCCATCGAGTTTGAGCAAGGCGCAATGCCCGCCGCTATCAACCTGCCGTTAATGAATAACGATGAACGCGCCGCCGTTGGCACCTGCTATAAACAGCAAGGATCAGAGGCGGCGCTGGCGTTGGGGCATAAACTGGTGGCGGGTGAAATTCGTCAGCATCGCATGGACGCCTGGCGGGCAGCGTGCCTGCAAAATCCACAAGGTATTCTCTGCTGCGCCCGCGGCGGTCAACGTTCACATATTGTGCAACGCTGGCTGCATGACGCAGGGATTGATTATCCGCTGGTGGAAGGCGGTTATAAGGCACTGCGCCAGACCGCGATTCAGGCGACCATTGAACTGTCAAAAAAACCGATAGTGCTGATTGGCGGTTGTACCGGCAGCGGCAAAACGCTGTTAGTGCAACAGCAACCGAACGGTGTTGATCTGGAAGGGCTGGCGCGCCATCGTGGTTCTGCTTTTGGTCGCACGTTACAACCACAACTTAGCCAGGCGAGTTTTGAAAACCTGCTGGCCGCCGAAATGCTAAAAACCGACGCCCGTCAGGAGCTGCGCCTGTGGGTGCTGGAAGATGAAAGCCGGATGATCGGTTCGAATCACCTGCCGGAATGCCTGCGCGAGCGAATGACTCAGGCGGCGATTGCGGTGGTAGAAGATCCGTTTGAGATCCGTCTTGAACGCCTGAACGAAGAGTATTTCTTGCGTATGCATCATGATTTTACCCATGCATATGGTAAAGAACAGGGCTGGCAAGAGTATTGCGAGTACCTGCATCATGGGCTTTCAGCAATTAAACGTCGGCTGGGATTACAGCGCTATAACGAACTGGCGGCACGGCTGGATGCGGCGCTGACAACGCAACGCGCAACCGGCAGCACCGACGGTCATATGGCCTGGCTGGTGCCGCTGCTTGAAGAGTATTACGACCCGATGTATCGCTATCAGCTTGAGAAAAAAGCGGAAAAAGTTGTCTTTCGCGGTGAGTGGGCGGAAGTGATGGAGTGGGTGAAGGCGCAGTGATGGGCGGCATTCTGTGCGCGTTGTTCATGCCGGATGCGGCGTAAACGCCTTATCCGGCCTACATTTCGCCCGTAGACCGTAGGCCTGATAAGACGCGCAAAGCGTCGCATCAGGCATCAGTGCACGGCTACCGGATGCAGCACAAGCGCCTCATCCGGCCTA
>NZ_KE138680.1:2398510-2403951 GCF_000408325.1 Escherichia sp. KTE52 | reverse complement strand
GGCAATCTAACGCCTCTCATCACCCCGTAAACTGCCTGAACAGTGCCTTCCCCTTAACCAGTCGCGCACCCAGCCAGCCGCCGCACAGGGAAAGAAGCAACGCACCGCTGCACGGCAGCACAATCCACAATCGCCAGTCTGGCTCCCACGGGAAATCAAACACTTTCGCCTGCAACACCGCCAGCGCCGTTTCCGCGCCGATTGCGGCTACCAGGCCGGAAACAAACCCGAGCATGGCAAACTCACACCACAATGTTGTGCGCAGCAGCTTTTTGCCCGCGCCGAGTGTGCGCCATACCACCAATTCCTGATGCCGCTGACGCATTCCCACCTGCACCTGTGCCAGCAACAGCAACATACCGCAGGCAGTGACCAGCACCACCATCACTTCCAGCGCCCGACTTACCTGCTCCAGCACCTGGCCGACCTGTTTTAAGATCGCACCAATGTCCAACAGGCTAATGGTCGGGAACTGGCGGTTGAGTTGCGTCAACATGCCGTTGCCGTTCTCCCAACGGAAACTGGTGAGCCAGCTCTGCGGTTGCCCGTCCAGTGCCCCTTCAGGGAAAATAAAATAGAAATTCGGACGCAGACTTTCCCAGTCCACTTTGCGCAGGCTGGTGACTTTGGCGCGAAACTCCTGGGTGTCACCCATAAAGGTGACGGTATCGCCCAGACCAACGTTCAGGCGTTTTGCCAGCCCCTCTTCCATCGACACTTCATCGGCTTTTGGCGGCCAGCTACCGGCGACAATCGGGTTATGATCCGGCCGCGTATTTTGCCAGGTGAGATTCAGCTCGCGATTAAGCGCTTCATCCTCATTGCCTTCTGTCGCTTTGCCATTGATTGCCGTCAGCCGCGCCCGCACCACCGGATAAAACGATTCCGGGACTATCTGATATTCCGCGAGGAACGCTTTCAGCGGCGTTACCTGTTCCGTGGCGATGTTGATTAAAAAGTAGTTCGGGCTTTCTGGCGGCAACTGCTGCTGCCAGCGGTCAAGCAGATCGCCACGCAACACCAGCAGCAGTGCCAGCAGCATAAAGGAGAGCGAAAAGGCCGAAAGCTGGCTTAACGTTGACCACGGCTGACGTAACAGGCGGCTAACCGCCAGGCGCAGAGGCAGCGATTTCAGCGTCATACTGCGTAATACATTGAGCAGCATCCAGCCCAGCACACCGCACAGCAAAGCCAGCACTATCGCGCCCGCCAGCACCGCCCACAGCAGCATACTGCCACCCATTAATCCGGCGAGCAGCAGCACAACCACCACACTGACAATCGGCAGATAAAACTTCAGCGGCCAGACGTTGGCGACCACATCATTACGTAATACGCGTAAAGGCTGCGTTGCCAGCAACAGTCGGTACGGTCGCAGCCCCACCAGCAACGAGATAACCGTCATGGTGCCGAGCGCCCACAACCACGGCCAGAAGCTGGCAGGCGGTAGCGCGGCGGGCAGAACAGGCTTGAGCAAAACCATCAACACGCTTTCGAACAACAGGCCAATCGCTCCGCCGGTAACGGCTGAAAGTATCAGTACCATCAGCCACTGACCGACGATTAACTTACGCAGTTGCGCCCGCCCAGCCCCCAGCGTTTTGAGGATCGCCACCAGATCGTAGCGGCTGCGGCAATAATGATTCATCGCCACCGCGACCGCCGCCACCGCCAGCAGCAAGGTCAGCAACGCCGAAAGCAGCAGGAACTGTTGCGAGCGTTCCATCGAACGCCCCAGCGCACCTTCGTCTTGTTCCAGACCGTACCAGCGTTGTTCGGGTTTAAGCTGTGGTAACAACCATTTCTCATAGCCGTCGAGCTGGTTCTCGTTGCCGCCGAATTTATAACGCCAGGTGACCCGACTTCCCGGCTGTATGGCTCCTGTTTTATCGACATCTGCCAGATTCATCATCAGGCGTGGGGCTATCTGGAAGGGATTAAAACCGGAATCCGGCTCCTGAATCACTTCTCCGGCAATGCGCAACGTGGCATCACCCACGTCGATGGTATCGCCCGTTTTCAAATTCAGGAGCGCCATCAGCCGTGGAGCCAGCAATACGCTGCCCGGTTGCGGTTTTAGTCCAGAAGGATTGGTCTGTAGCTCGCCATACATCGGGTAGATATCATCAACCGCTTTGACGTTCGCCAGTTGCGGCGTGTCGCCCGCAAAGGTCATGGTGGCAAAGGTAAGCTGCTTGCCGACTTTCAGGCCGCGCTTTTGCGCCTCTTCCAGCCACGCTGGCGGTACTTCGCGCGAACTGCGCAACGCCCGATCGCCCGCCATAAACTCACGGCTTTGCTGGCTTAAACCTTTCTCCATCCGATCGCTGATATTGCCCAGCGCCAGCACGCAGGCCACCGCCAGGCTTAACGCCAGCCAGACAATCAACAGCGACGGCGAGCGCCATTCGCGCCAGAACCAACGTGCAATCATGCTTCCTCCTGCAACTGTCCGTTCACCAGCCGTAAGCAGCGGTCGCAGCGTGCCGCCAGTTGCAGGTCGTGGGTCACCATAATCAGGGTGGTGCCATGCTCACGGTTGAGGGAAAACAGCAGGTCGGCAATTTTATCGCCCGTCTGGCGGTCAAGGTTGCCGGTGGGTTCATCGGCAAACAGCACATCAGGCCGACCGTTAAAAGCTCGCGCCAGCGCCACCCGTTGCTGTTCTCCACCGGAAAGCTGTGCCGGAAGATGATCAAGACGTTTACCCAGCCCCAACTGTTCGAGCAACGCTTTCGCACCGTTACGACTTTCCGCGCTACTCTCACCGCGCAGCAGCGCCGGAAGTTCGACATTTTCCAGTGCATTAAGGGTAGGAATTAACATAAATGACTGAAAAACAAAGCCGACATGCTTCGCGCGTAACGTTGCCCGCGCTTCTTCATCCATAGTATGTAGCGGTTGCCCCACCAGATTCACTTCACCACTACTACCGTCATCCAGCCCGGCGAGGATCGCCAGTAAGGTTGACTTACCCGACCCTGACTCGCCCACCAGCGCGATGGTTTCGCCACGTTTGACAACCAGCTCAACTCCGGTGAGGATGGAGAGTTCATGCTCCCCCTGACCGACGGACTTCTTAAGATGATGAACTTCAACAATGTTTTCCGCTGGCATTTGCCCTTCCTGTTCCTGGTCCTGTTAACTTTCCGTGCCGCCGCAGCGGACACGTTATTAATTCTGGGTGATAGCCTGAGCGCCGGGTATCGAATGTCTGCCAGCGCGGCCTGGCCTGCCTTGTTGAATGATAAGTGGCAGAGTAAAACGTCGGTAGTCAACGCCAGCATCAGCGGCGACACCTCGCAACAAGGGCTGGCGCGCCTTCCGGCTCTGCTGAAACAGCATCAGCCGCGCTGGGTGCTGGTTGAACTGGGCGGCAATGACGGTTTGCGTGGTTTTCAGCCGCAGCAAACGGAGCAGACGCTGCGCCAGATTTTGCAGGATGTCAAAACCGCCAACGCTGAACCATTGTTAATGCAAATACGTCTGCCTGCAAACTATGGTCGCCGTTATAATGAAGCCTTTAGCGCCATTTATCCCAAACTCGCCAAAGAGTTCGATGTCCCGCTGCTGCCCTTTTTTATGGAAGAGGTCTACCTCAAACCACAATGGATGCAGGATGACGGTATTCATCCCAACCGCGACGCCCAGCCGTTTATTGCCGACTGGATGGCGAAGCAGTTGCAGCCTTTAGTAAATCATGACTCATAAAGCAACGGAGATCCTGACAGGTAAAGTTATGCAAAAATCGGTCTTAATTACCGGATGTTCCAGTGGAATTGGCCTGGAAAGCGCGCTCGAATTAAAACGCCAGGGTGTTCATGTACTGGCAGGTTGCCGGAAACCGGATGATGTTGAGCGCATGAACAATATGGGATTAACCGGCGTGTTGATCGATCTGGATTCACCGGAAAGTGTTGATCGCGCAGCCGACGAAGTGATCGCCCTGACCGATAATTGTCTGTATGGGATCTTTAACAATGCCGGATTCGGCGTGTATGGCCCCCTTTCCACCATCAGCCGCACGCAGATGGAACAGCAGTTTTCCGCCAACTTTTTCGGCGCACATCAGCTCACCATGCGTCTGTTACCCGCCATGTTGCCGCATGGTGAAGGGCGTATTGTCATGACCTCATCGGTGATGGGATTAATCTCCACGCCGGGTCGCGGCGCTTATGCGGCCAGCAAATATGCGCTGGAGGCGTGGTCAGACGCGCTGCGCATGGAACTGCGCCACAGCGGAATCAAGGTCAGCCTGATTGAGCCAGGCCCTATTCGTACTCGTTTCACCGACAACGTCAACCAGACGCAAAGCGATCAACCGGTCGAAAACCCCGGCATTGCCGCCCGTTTTACATTGGGGCCGGAAGCAGTTGTGGCTAAAGTGCGCCATGCTTTTATCAGCGAGAAGCCCAAAATGCGCTATCCGGTGACGCTGGTTACCTGGGCGGTAATGGTGCTTAAACGCCTGCTGCCGGGGCGCGTGATGGACAAAATATTGCAGGGGTGAGTTGAAGCGCGCGCTTAAGCCCCCATGTCAAAGAAAATATCGACAACAGAGAGTGACTCCATGTCCGTACAAAATATTGTCAACATTAACGAATCTAACCTGCAACAGGTTCTTGAACAGTCGATGACCACGCCGGTACTGTTCTATTTTTGGTCTGAACGTAGCCAGCACTGTTTGCAGTTAACCCCGATTCTGGAAAGCCTCGCGGCGCAGTACAACGGGCAATTTATTCTGGCGAAGCTGGATTGTGACGCGGAGCAGATGATTGCTTCCCAGTTTGGTCTGCGCGCTATTCCGACCGTGTATCTGTTCCAGAACGGTCAGCCGGTAGACGGCTTTCAGGGGCCGCAGCCGGAAGAAGCGATCCGCGCCCTGCTGGATAAAGTGCTGCCGCGCGAAGAAGAACTGAAAGCGCAGCAGGCGATGCAACTGATGCAGGAAGGAAATTACACCGACGCACTGCCGCTGCTGAAAGACGCCTGGCAGTTGTCGAATCAGAACGGGGAAATCGGTCTGCTACTGGCAGAAACGCTGATTGCACTGAACCGTTCAGAAGATGCAGAAGCGGTGCTGAAAACCATCCCGTTGCAGGATCAGGACACCCGCTACCAGGGGCTGGTGGCGCAAATCGAACTGCTGAAGCAGGCGGCTGATACGCCGGAAATTCAACAGTTGCAACAACAGGTGGCAGAGAATCCAGAAGATGCTGCACTGGCGACGCAACTGGCGCTGCAACTGCATCAGGTTGGGCGCAATGAAGAGGCGCTGGAGTTACTGTTTGGACATCTGCGTAAAGATTTAACCGCCGCAGACGGTCAGACACGTAAGACGTTCCAGGAGATCCTCGCCGCACTGGGTACAGGTGATGCGCTGGCGTCGAAATATCGCCGTCAGTTGTATGCGTTGTTGTATTGATATTTCGTTGAGATGC
>NZ_KE138680.1:2359281-2397520 GCF_000408325.1 Escherichia sp. KTE52 | reverse complement strand
TATTCTTCAATTGCGCCACCACCAACTGGTGGCGCGAATTATAAAACTTACGATAAGTTAAATAGCAGGCAATAATGGTCGACAGACTGGCGGTCGAGAGCAACATAAAAGTCACCATAATCTGATATTTAATCGCCTTCACCGGATCAATCCCGGCAAATATCAACCCGGACATCATTCCCGGCAAACTCACTAAGCCAACCGTTTTTGCTGAATCGACCGTCGGAATTAAAGCCGCGCGAATACTGTCGCGTATTAATATTGCAGACGCCTGCTTCGGTGTCGCACCAAGACTCAATTTTTCCTGGATTTGCTGCTGTTCGCTGATAAACCGCTGCCCGAGATTGTTATAACACAGCCCCACAGCAACCATCGCATTACCAGCAATCATCCCGGCGATAGGGATCACCTGCATCGGGATAAACTCAATCGAACCCGATAAAATCAGCACCGCCAGAGTAATTCCCGCCCCCACCGTAATGGCAATAAACGACGAAACAAAGGCTTTAGTAATATATTTGCTCCGTTTTTGCGCATTCCACGCCGCATTAAAGCAGATAAATAACACCATCAATAATGTCAGGCTGGCATCATCAACACTGAATATATATTTCAGTACATAACCAACGATGAACAGTTGGATTATCGCCCGCCCGACGCTCCAGAGAATATCTTTCTCCAGCGCCAGTTTTTCTTTATGGCTAATTAAGATTGCCACCACCACCAGCATTAATGCCAGCGCCAACGACTCGTTAGTAATATTATGCGTGTTCATAGCGTTCTTCCTGCATTTCTCCGGCATTCGGTTGCAGCATAATTACCTTATCCGCATGATTAATTTCATCTTTGTCGTGTGTCACCCACAGCACAGCAATATTTTGCTCGCGTACATAACGGTGGATCATCTCATTGACGTTACGTTTGTTGCTTTCGTCCAGCGCGCTGGTAATTTCGTCGAGTAATAATACCTTCGGCATAAATTGCAGATTGCGAATCAACGAGATGCGCTGTTTTTCACCACCGGAAAGCTCGGAGACATTTTTAGTCAGGATGGTATCCGGCAAAGCAAAGCGTTCGAAAAAATCGAGAAAAATGGCCGGATCAGGCTGCTGGTTACGGATCTGCCAGGGAAAAATCAGGTTATCGTATACTGTGTCGCCAAACAGAGTTGGCGTCTGGGCACAGTAAGAAACTTGTTGGCGGTAGATTTCCGGCTTTAGTGTGCTGACATCCTCGCCTTCAAACAGTAACGTTCCGCTGGTCGGACTGATTAATGAAGCAACTATTTTTAGCAGCGTACTTTTGCCGCAACCGGAAGGGCCGGTAATTAACTTAAATTCGCCAGCTCGCAGCGAAAAATTAATGTTATTAAGAATCTTCGTATCACCCGCCAGATATCCGACGTTGTGTAACTGAAGCAAAAGACTATTTTCCGGCATTACCCATCCCTTTTTCTGATTTTTACTAAAAACAGTTTATCCTCCACAGTAATAAGGGGGAACTCCCTTTCAGTAATCAGGTATAATTTGTTTAATCAAGCAGCAACTTTGCTCATTATGGACGGTACAACAGGAGGTTTTTCCGATGCTTATCTTTATCCCGATTCTTATTTTTGTCGCGCTGGTGATTGTTGGCGCAGGCGTCAAAATCGTGCCGCAGGGCTATCAGTGGACGGTGGAACGTTTTGGCCGCTATACCAAAACATTGCAACCGGGGCTAAGCCTGGTGGTGCCGTTTATGGATCGCATTGGTCGCAAGATCAATATGATGGAACAAGTACTCGACATTCCTTCCCAGGAAGTTATCTCGAAAGATAACGCCAACGTGACTATCGACGCAGTCTGTTTTATTCAGGTGATTGATGCCCCACGCGCAGCTTATGAGGTCAGCAATCTGGAGCTGGCAATCATTAACCTGACCATGACCAACATCCGTACCGTACTGGGTTCGATGGAACTGGATGAAATGCTCTCCCAGCGCGATAGCATTAACTCGCGCCTGCTGCATATTGTCGATGAAGCCACTAACCCGTGGGGGATAAAAGTCACCCGCATCGAAATTCGTGATGTACGCCCACCGGCAGAGCTGATCTCTTCGATGAACGCGCAGATGAAAGCGGAACGTACCAAACGCGCTTACATCCTTGAAGCGGAAGGGATACGCCAGGCGGAAATTCTCAAAGCGGAAGGTGAAAAACAATCGCAAATCCTGAAAGCGGAAGGCGAACGTCAGTCGGCTTTTTTACAGGCCGAAGCGCGTGAACGTTCCGCCGAAGCGGAAGCCCGCGCCACCCAAATGGTGTCTGAAGCCATTGCCTCTGGCGATATTCAGGCGGTGAACTACTTCGTGGCGCAGAAATACACCGAAGCGTTACAGCAGATCGGGTCGTCCAGTAACAGCAAAGTGGTAATGATGCCATTAGACGCCAGTAGTCTGATGGGGTCGATTGCCGGGATTGCCGAACTGGTGAAAGACAGCGCCAGCGAGCGGGCTAAATCATGATCGCGTTGCTGGTAGTCCACCCGCATATTTTCTGGCTGAGTCTCGGTGGTTTGCTGCTGGCGGCCGAGATGCTGGGCGGCAATGGTTATCTGCTGTGGAGCGGTGTCGCGGCGGTGATTACTGGTCTGGTGGTCTGGCTACTGCCGCTGGGTTGGGAATGGCAAGGGGTGATGTTTGCTGTTCTGACGTTACTCGCCGCCTGGCTGTGGTGGAAATGGCTGTCGCAGCGGGTACGCGAACAAAAGCACAGCGATAGTCATCTAAACCAACGCGGACAACAGTTAATTGGTCGTCGTTTTGTGCTGGAAACGCCGCTGGTCAACGGGCGTGGCCATATGCGCGTTGGCGACAGTTCATGGCCGGTCAGCGCCAGCGAAGATTTAGGTGCAGGCACGCATGTTGAGGTGATTGCGATTGAAGGGATAACATTGATCATCCGTGCGGTCATCGCCTGATGCGACGCTGACGCGTCTTATCAGGCCTACAAAAATATGCCCGAATCGTAGGCCGGATAAGGCGTTTACGCCGCATCCGGCATATAGCCGAGTAGAGGCAAAATTACTCTTCTCGGCCTTTACTCATACTTTTTTGGTCTTCATCCGGATAGTGTTTTTTTAGATATTCCAGGACGTTTTTATTGACCTTATGTTGGGTATACACCCACCCTTTCCAGTAATCAGGCTGGTCCAGGTACACTTCTGGCGGAATGGTAAAATCAGAAAGCGTTAACCATTCGGCTAACAGATCGGGGTTTCGCTTCTGGATCAACTGCAACAGCATGATCAGCGACATAGCAGAGGCAGGAGCCGTACTATCGCCGCTTAAATACTTCCACACCGTGGAACGATTCGAACGAAAAAGGATGGGGAGTAGCGCCCTGTCCAGATTCATTTCATTAAAAATCTTCTCAAATTCATTCATTTAATTTCCCTGCCTGGCGTAAACCTCTTAAAAATTGAGATTTATCAAAGAAACGCATTCTAGCACACATCAGGAACCTCTTCACGTTTAGCCCAGAAACGGAATTTATTTCGCTTATAAAAACAAGTCGTTACTCTTTTTTACAAGGAAATAGCACGAAATGAACTTCATAATTATTTATATAAGAAACAACCAATGTTTCTTTTGGCTAGTGTTTACGCTTACATCGCATAAAAATGCGCTTTACATCACACAAATGGCGGCGTAGATTTCGTTCAAATTGCAACGCATATTATTTCTTATAGAAACAATATTTGTTTTCTTTAGAACAATAAACGTGACTTACTTTGATCGAGAAAAAATGCATGAAATCTGTAAAGTTGTCTTTACTGGCTGTTGTTGTTGCTACCGCGGTAAGTCCATCTGCGTTTGCGGGTGATACTGTTGAGGCAGCAGCGACAGAATTAGCGGCAATCCAGCCAGGAATGTCGCAAATGGAAATTGATCAGAAAATTGGTCGATTTTTAGAAAGGACAGGGAACAGTGCTGCTACACAAAATTATCTAATTGCACATAATTACAAAACTACAACGCCTCAGAAAGCCGATGATACAGCCGCCTCTCCCGTCCAGCCCACCAGTACGCTGAACCCGATAACCAATCAAGCGCAGCTCGACCGCGACAACGGGCAGGATACCGCCATTCAGAACGCGCAGCACACAGCCAACTGGGCATCGCTGAAAGCCGATGACGCGCATCATGCCATTATGGTGGCGCAGACGGATATTGATGCTAATAAAGTCGCCATTGCCGACACCCGCAATGATGTCTCGGTCGTGCAGTCAGATGTCAGCACCTTGAAAGGCGATGTCGTACATGCTCAGTCAGCGGCTGACCATGCCAACATTAACGCCAACACCGCACTGATGAACGGCGTCAAACTTTCTGGTGCCGTGACTGAAAACAAAAACAATATTGAGCAGAACCGTAACGATATTGCCGTTCAGCAGCAACAACTCGACGAAACCCAGAAAACCGTTGCCGACACTGGCGATGTACAGACTGCCGCCCGTTATCAGAGCATGATCGACGCCAGACAGACAGCCGCTACCGATGCACAGCAGCAACAACTCGACACTACACAAAAAACGGTTTCCGCACTTGGCGATGCCCGCACCAGCGCACATTATCAGGAGATGGTTAACGCCAGGCTGGCCACACAAAATGACGCTAATACACGTACCACAGCAGAACAAAAACAAAGAATAGATACCCTCACAACCAACCAGGCAACGCAGCAGCATATCGACAGCGTGCAATACGGGGAGCAAATTCAGCGTCTGGCACAAGATTCAACCCAAACACATGAACAAATTGACAGCCTGACACAAGACGTAACCCAAACGCATCAGCAGTTAACAAATACCCAAAAACGTGTCGCAGATAACAGCCAACAAATCAATTCACTCAATAACAATTTCAGTTCGTTGAAACATGAGGTGGAAGATAACCGTAAAGAAGCTAATGCAGGTATCGCGTCAGCCGTCGCTATTGCTTCACAGCCTCAGGTTAAGACAGGTGATTTTATGATGGTGTCTGCCGGAGCGGGTACATTTAATAATGAATCTGCGGTATCTGTCGGTGCTTCGTTTAACGCTGGAATTCATACAGTAATTAAAGCGGGTGTCTCTGCAGACACACAATCTGATTTCGGCGCGGGTGTCGGCGTGGGATATTCTTTCTAAATTTTATAGCGATTTCTTATTCGCAATATTTCTCAATTCTTTAAGGTTAATAATGATGAATAGCACCATTAAATCGTTTTCCCTGCTGACTATTATCTTACTGGCTGGCTGTAGCTCCCCCACTTCCCGTATCGCAGATTGCCAGGCGCAGGGCGTCAGCCATGACACCTGTTATCTTGCAGAACAGCAGCGCCAGGCGGCTATTTTAAGTGCATCCGAGGCGCAGGCTTATAAGAACGCAGAAGCCGCACAACACGCCCAGGCCGCTAAAAAATCCATTTATAAAGGTTTTGGTCTCACCTTTAGAATGAGCAGTAAAAACTTTGCTTATCTCAATGATTCATTATGCGCGATTGATGAAGATAATAAAGATGCCACCGTATACCAGTCTGGTCTTTATAACGTGATTGTTTATCACCATACAGGGAAAGTCGCATTAATGAAGGAAGGCCAGTTTGTGGGCTATTTAAAATGAAGAATGAAAAAAACCAACTCTGATGCATATTATGATTATTGGTGCATTTATCTTTGCGTTCTTACAAGTTGTTTTATTAGCCTCCCTGGTTCACGCTGTTAATGCCAGCAACGCAATCCAGGAAGGTTTATTTCAGTCGGGACGCATTATGGTAGAAAGTTTGCAGCATATTCTTTCTGTGCAAACGGGGATTAACTGATTTTTCACCCCGCCCGATGATGGCAGCAGCCGGAGAGATTTTCGATAATCGGGCAGTCGGCGCTGTCATCGCCGGGGCAGGCGTTTGCCAGCGCCAGCAACTGGTCGCGCATGGCTTGCAATTCCTCAATATGCCGTTCGATCTCCGCCACTTTCTCCAGCGTGCGCCGTTTTACGTCGGCGCTGTGTCGCTGCGGATCGTTAAACAGGTTCACCAGCTCTCCGCTCTCTTCCAGGTTAAAGCCCACCTGGCGCGCCTGGCGCAGTAACGTCAGTTCGTTGAGATGTTGCTGCGTGTAGGTGCGATAGCCGTTTTCGCTGCGCATTGGCGGTGTCACCAATCCCTTCTCTTCATAGAAGCGGATGGCTTTGCTGGTCAGGCCGGTAATTTTTGCCACATCGCTAATGTTCATCGTTCGCGCAACGCCTCCTGTGCTTTGTTAAAGGGTTTCAACAGATAATCCAGCACGCTCTTTTTGCCCGTGCGGATATCTACTGTCGCGACCATACCTGGGAATATCGGAAACTGTTGTTTATGTTTATTTTCCAGATGGTTGCTGAAGGTGCGAATGTACACCCGATAGTAATAAACATCGCGCCGCACTTCATCCTGAATGGTGTCCGGTGAGATCACCGCCACTTCTCCTGGCAAGCCGCCGTAGATGGAGTAATCGTAAGCGGTTATTTTCACCAGCGATTTTTGCCCCGGATGGATAAATGCCACATCGCGCGGGGAGATTTTTGCCTCAATCAGCAGTTGCTCATCCAGCGGCACGATAGTCATCAGTTTACCACCGGGGGCGATGACGCCGCCAACTGTGGTAACGTCAATGTCCTGGACAATGCCACGTACCGGCGCGGTAAAATTGAGCCTGGTGAGAGAATCTTCCCGCCCACGGATCACCGAGCGCTGGGTTTCCACTTCCGCATTGGCTTTTGCTAACTCTTCCCGCGCCTGAACGTAATACTGTGTACGCACGTCGTTAAGTTTGTTTTCCAGTTCATTAGCCTGGCGCTGTAAACGCAGCACTTCCACGTTGCTCGCCGCCCCTTGTTTCACCAGCGGCTGGGTCATTGCCAGTTCACGATTGACCAGACTAATCCCTTGCGTCAGTCCGGTGGTGGCTTTGCTTAACCCTTCACGGCGGGTGTTGTATAACGCCGTTTCTGATTCGATAAGTTCGGGAAATTTATTCAGTTCGTCAGGGAACACCAGCGGTTTATTGCTGACTTCCGCCCGCAACCGCGCCGAGGTTGCCAGCGCTGCGTACAGCCGCGACATCGCTTCCTGTACGTCGGATTCAGTTTTGGTGCGGTTAAGCTGCGCCAGTGGCTGACCCTGTTCGACAATATCGCCCACCTTCACGTCGAGATGATACAAAATGCCGCCTTCCAGCGACTGCACCACCTGTTCGCGCCCGGAAGGTTCTACGGTGCCGCTGCCGGTAGTCACTTCATCAAGCTGGAAATACCACGCCCAGCCGAGAAAACAGAGCAGCATCACTGCGGTAACGCGAACTGCCAGCGCCGATCGCGGCAGATGCGGTTCATTAAGGCCACGGTTGTATTGCATTTGTCCGTTCATGCGGCAGACCCCTTATTCTTCTCCTGTAACACCACGCGTCGCGCCGTGGGTTCGCCCTGCTCACGCAAAATGGCCTCTTTCGCACCGTCCATGACAATCCGCCCCTGATCCATCACGATTATCCTGTCCACCAGTTGCAGCATCGCCGTGCGGTGAGTGGCGATGACCAGCGTGCGATGGCCAATCCACTGTTTCAGTTGTTCGATTAAGTGCGCTTCCGCCATTTCATCCAGCGAGGCGCTGGGTTCGTCGAGCAGGACAATATTGGGTTGAGAGATGAGGAGCCGCGCCAGCAGCAGCGTTTGCCGCTGACCGCCAGAAAGGCCAAATCCCCCTTCCTGAATCATGTAGTTGAGTCCGTTTTTCTGCTTCTGCACAAAAGGCAGCGCCCCGCTGAGGATTAACGCGCGTTCGATATCTTCATCGCTGGCCTCTGGCATCCCCATGGTGAGGTTTTCCCGCAGCGAGCCGAAGAACAGTCGCCCGGTCTGGCTGAGTAGCCCCATGTCGCGACGCAAATCCGCCGGATCAAGCTGCCCGATGCTGATGTTATCCAGCAGCACCTGCCCCTGCTGGGCGATACGCATTCCGGCGAGCATTTGCAGCAGCGTCGATTTACCCGCGCCGTTGCGCCCGAGAATGGCGATTTTCTCTCCGGCCTGAATGTTGAGTTTGCCGATTGCCACATCGGCAATCTTCTCTTCTTCGTCGTAATAAAACACCGCGTTGCTGAACTGATAATTACCGTGCAGCACCGCTTTATGCACCAGTTTGCCGTGTTCCGGCTGATCCACCGGGCGCTTCATCAGTTCATCGAGGCCATTACGCGCCACTTTCGCCTGCTGCCAGCGCGACAGCACGCCGGAAATCTGCGACAGCGGCGCAATGGTGCGCGAAGCCAGGATCGTCGTCCCGACCAGTGCGCCGGTGGTCATGTCGCCGTTCATCACCATAAAGCAGCCCACCAACAGCACCACCACGTAAACGATGGACTGCACTTCCTGAGTCCAGGTAAGCAGCAACCCGGTGAGAAAGCGTTGCTTCATGCTGATGGACGAGGCCACGTCGTTGGTGTGGTTCCACTGATTCTGGAAACGCTGTTCGGCGCGCAACAGTTTAATATCTTCAATCGACTGCACGGCCTCCACCAGCGTCGCGTTGCGTACCGCCGATTCGCGCATCCCTTCGTTCGCCAGCCGCGCTAACGGGCGTTGTACCAGCAGGCCGGGGATCACCAGCAACGGCAGCGCCAACAAAACCACCAGCACCAGCCAGCCGCCAATCATCCACAGAATAAAGACAAACAGCAGGAAGAACGGCAGGTCTGCCACCGCGCCGATGGTGGTGGAAGTAATAAGCTCCCGCACCGATTCCAGTTCACGGATCTGCGAGATAAACGATCCGGTGGATTTCGAACGCACGTTATTTTTCAGCCGTAATGCGTGGCCAAAAACGCGATCCGAAATACGCAGATCCGCCCGCTTGCCAATCACATCGGAAAGATGTGTGCGCACCATGCGCATACAAAACTCAAACAGGATCGCCATCATCACCCCGGCGAACAGCACCCATAGCGTCGGGTACGACTGCGCCGGAACCACGCGGTCGTAAACCTGCATCGAGAAAATCATCGCCGCCAGCGCCAGCACGTTCGCCACCAGTGACGCCAGCATAATATCGCCGTAGCGCCGCCAGTCTTTCAGCGACAGATTCCAGAACCAGTTCGCCTGATACGGGCGAATATAGTCATCTACCCGCGCATCAGGGATGGCGCTGAGTGGTCGCAGCAGCGCCAGTTCGACGATTTTGTCTTCAACATCCGCGACGTTAAGCGTAGTTTCCAGCCCTTCGTCACCGCTGAACTGAATGCTGATATTGTCGTGGTTGTCGCGCCGGGTGATCACGCCGACCTGCTGATTATCAAACACCACAATCAACGGCAGCCGCCAGGGGTTAAGCGAATCGGCGGAAAACTCGACCAGCCGCAGCCCCATCCCCAACTGCCGCGCCATGTCGGTGAGTAACTCCTCCCGTTTACTGTCGCGCTCCCAGTTGACGGTCGCGCGCACGTTCTCCTGAGAAAAATCAAGTCGATAATAGCGCGCCACGGCGATCATCGCCTCCAGCCAGGCTTCCACGGACTGGGCATTTTTTTTCATTATCTACACCACCATCAATTGATGATTCGCCAGCAAAGTGGCAAGGTCGGTATGCACGCCCGTCAGCGTGACCACGTTAGCTGTCGCAAAGCCGCCGCCCGTGCCGTCGCGGTCGATCTGCACGATGGTGTCGCTGCCGCTCTGGGTAACTTTGACAAAATCACCGATGTTTCCGGCCTGTGCATCCAGCGTCGCCACACCGTTGACGTAGCTGGCTTTGCCGTTTCCGGTGTAGCCGCTACCCTGTAACAGTTCACGAATATCAATGCGATCGGTGTCGGCGGTGCCTTCCCATGTCCCTACCGTAAAGCCATTCACCACGTCCGAACCGTTGCCGCCGGTGGCGTCGCTGGCGTTGAGCAGTTTATAGAGCAAGGTGTCGTGACCGCCGTTGCCGATATTGAGCGTGTCGTTACCGCCGCGCCCTTCCAGTTGGTTATCGCCTGTGCTGCCGGTCAGGGTGTCGTTAAAATTCGATCCAGAAATGCCTTCGATATTGGTAAATGTCGAGGTGTTAAAACCGGTGGCCTGCGCGGCGGTGCTGCTTAAGTTAGCGGTCACGCCCACCGTCGAAAGCCGGAAATCAACCACGTCCATCCCGCCGTTCGCCAGCCAGGTTCCGGTGCCGGAGCTGTACACCCAGCCGCCGGAGCCGTCGTAAGTGTCGGTGCCTGCGGTGGCGAAGAAGGTGTCGTTATAGCCGGTGCCGACAAATTTGCCGTTGTTGCTCGCAGTGCCTGCTTCGGCGCTGAGATCGTAAGCGTGGGTAGCATCAGTGGCATGTAAACCGCCCCAGGTGGTGTTTACCGTCTGGTCGATATTGCTGGCGGTGGCACCGGTGGATTTGATCAACACCGCGTTGTAGGTTTCTCCGGCATTCAGCCCGTAGAAATTGACCAGCGCCGAGGTGTCGTTAACCCCCATCCCCGACTGCGGGTTGATGATTTGCGTGGCGACCAGCACACCCGCCGAGTTGTACAGCTTCACGGTGTTACCGTAATAGACGTTAATACCGTTGGGATCGGTAATGCGCAGGTGCAGCGAAGTGCCGTAGCTCACCGTGTTGGTGTTACGGATCAGGAACACGCTGCCCGACTGTTTGGTCACCAGTACATCCACCGCGCCATCCCAGTCGTAGTCCATTGCCGCCACGCCGCTGGTGGTGCCACTCTGGCTGCCGCCGAGTACCGACTGTGTCCAGTTGCTGGCACCGCCAACGTTGGTGTAAAGATACGACTGTCCGGTCTGGGCAATACGGGCGATATCCATTAACCCGTCATGATCCCAGTCCACCGCTACGCTGAACTGGCTGGCATAGGTTGTGCCCGTTGCGCCCACCGCAACCGGACTCCCCAGTACGCCGTTGGTGTTGAATAACAGCGAGCCGAAGTTTGCCCTCCCCTGACTGGCAGGCAGGAAGAGATCCATATCGCCGTCACCATCGAAATCTGCCCAGGTCATGGAGACAGACGTCGAGTTACCACCGCTACCTGCAACGCTGAGGAAGGTGTTGATGGTGTTCTGCCCCCAGACAAACGTGCCGTTGCCCTGGCTGATGAGCGATGAAAGGGTGTAGAAGTTATTCAGGTTGAAGGTGTGTTGAACCAGATCTACCCTGCCGTCATTGTTAAGATCGACGCCGGAACCTTCGTTAAGTGAAAGATAGCCGTTTACCAACCCGCCGACCGTGGCGCTCCCGCCGTTGTTGGCGGTGGTGGAGTTGCCTACCAGGGTGCCCGCGTTATTCCACAGGAAGGTGTTGGAGTCCGGCCCGCCAGCGTCGCCAATCCAGAAATCGAGATAGCCGTCGCCCTCTTTATCAAACACCACAATCGAGCCATACCACGTCAGCGTGCCAACGTTCACCTGAATCGCGCTGGAAAAGGTGCCGTCGCCGTTATTGGTAAAGCCGTTGATATAGCCCGTACCGTAGTCATCGCGGGTAATAAACAGATCGCCCGTGCCGTTGCGGTCGTAATCGGCAATGGAACTGGTGGCGTAGTTGTTGCCGCTTTGCACCAGCGTCAGTGCGGTCTTCGACCAGGTGAGCGGATCGGTTGATTGCATAATTTGCTGGTTCGCCAGCACCGTCCACATCCCGTGGTTGTCGAGGCCGTAGGTCAGCCCCCAGGCCGTTGTTTTATTGGCGGTCGTCCAGGCTGGCGTGTAATCAATTGCCGCGTTGACCGTCACCGTGCCGTTGCTGACGTTAGCTGTGTTGCCGTTGCCCGCCGAGCTTTTCACCTGCGCGGTGACGTTATAAGCGGTTGCGGACGCTGCCAGTGCATCGGTATCCGGCAGTTGCACATACCAGGTATTGTGTGCCGGGTCGACTACCACCGCGCCGCCCGGCTGCGAGGTGTAGGTTTTGCCGTTGATCACCACTTCGACGTACTGCCCACTGGCAAGCGCAGCGGTGATTACGCCGCTGATAATCGGCGTGGTGTCACGCGTGGTTTGGTTGGTGATTTGCGCCAGCGTGGTCGGAATAGAGGTATCCACCGTCAGAACAAAATCACTGGAGGAGGTGATATTCCCTGCCAGATCCACCACTCGCGCACTGTAGGTGTACGCGCCACTGACCAGACCGCTGTCGCTGTAAGTCCAGTTCAGTGCGCCGACCATCGTCACCGCGCCTAACAGCAGGCCATTGCGGTAGAGGTAAACCACTTCGCCGCTGGCCAGCGGGCCGGAGAGCACGCCGTTCAGCAGCGGCGTGGTGTCGTCGGTGGCCTGCGAACTGCTTAACGTCCCCTGACGCTGCCCGACATCATCGGTATACGACACAATAGTCGGCGTGGCGGTGGGGTTAATCGTATCGACCACCACCGTTTTCGACACCACCGGGCCGGTATTCCCCGCCAGATCCAGCACCCGCACCTGATAAACGTAGCTGCCATCGGTCAGCGTGCGGCTGTCGGTGTAAGTCCACTGCGTGCCGTTGGTGGTGAGCGTGGTCCAGGTCGCGCCGCCGTCGAGGCTAATCTGCGCCACTTCGCCGCTGGCAAGCCCCGCCCCCAGCGAACCGGTCAGCGTGAGCGTGGTATCACTGGTGATAAAGTCGGTGGCCGAACTCCCCGTGTCGGTGCTGATGCTGGCGATGGTCAACACCTGCGCCGGATTAACGGTGTCGATCTGCGCCGACTGGCTGCCCGTTGCGCCAATGTTGCCTGCCAGATCGACCACCCGCACCTGCCAGGTTGTCGTGCCGTTAGTCAACGTGCGCCCGTCAGCGTATGTCCAGTTCAGGCCGTCTGCCGCCAGCGTCACGTTCACCCAGGTTGCGCCGTTGTCGGTACTGATTTGCGCGAACTCGTTAGCGCCGAGCACCGCGCCCAGTACGCCGCGCACGGTAAGCGTGGTATCGCTGGTAATAAAGTCGCTACTGCTGGCTCCGGTGTCATCGCTGATACCGGTAATGGTGATGCTTTTCGCCGCTTCCGGGCTGGTGGTATCTACCACCACGTTTTGCGTCGCGGTCTGCCCGACATTCCCCGCCAGATCCACCACCCGCACCGTGTAGTTCCAGGTGCCGTCGGTAAGCGTGCGACCATCGGCATAGCTCCAGCTGGTGCCGATAACGGTTAAGGTTGTCCAGGTGACGCCGCCGTCGAGGCTGATTTGCGCCCGTTCATCGGCGGCAAGCGTTGCGCCGAGCGTCCCGCGCACGGTCAGTGTGGTGTCGCGGGTAACAAAATCGCTGCTGCTTAAACCGGTGTCATCGCTAATGCCCGCAATGGTGATGGTTTTGCTCGCCAGCGGCGCGCTGGTGTCCACGGTGACTATCTGGCTGGCGGTCGCGCCGATATTTCCGGCGGTGTCGATAACCCGCACCTGGTAGTTGTAGTTGCCGTCGGTCAGCGTGCGCCCGTCAAGGTACGTCTAGGTCAAACCGCTTACCGACAGGTTCTGCCAGGTGGTGCCGCCGTCGATGCTGATTTGTGCGAACTCACCGGCAGAAAGCGTCGCCCCCAGCGTGCCGCTCACCGCAAGCGTCGTGTCGCTGGTGACAAAATCGTTAGTGATCAAGCCGGTATCGGTGGTGATCGCGCTAATGGCGATGGTTTTCACCGCTGGATCTGGGGCGATGGTATCGATCACCACGTTCTGGCTGTCGGTCGCGCCGACATTGCCCGCCGCATCAATGACCCGCACCTGATAGAGATAGTTACCATCGGTCAGCGTGCGGCTGTCGTTGTAGCGCCAGGTCGTGCCGGTCACAGTGAGCGTGCTCCAGGTTACCCCGCCGTCGATACTGATTTGCGCCGTCTCGTTACTGGCAAGCGCAGCGGTCAGCGAGCCGTTGACCACCACCGGGCTGACGCTGGTGATAAAGTCGCTGGCGCTAAGGCCGGTGTCGGCTTGCAGGGAATCGATATTAATGGCCATCGCCGGAGCGCTGAGATCAACGGTAATGGTGTGATTGTTGCTGCCAGTGTTGCCAATGGCGTTGCTCACCGAGGCGTTAATCACGTAGGCGTTGCCATCTGCCAGCGCGGTGACATCGGCGCTGCCGAGGGTGTAGCTCCAGCTACCACCGGTCTGCACCGTGGTGGTGTAGGTTTTGCCGTTTAAAGTCAGGGTCAGCGTCTGACCGACCGGCGCGGTGGTGGTGCCGCTGATCACCAGCGATGAGCCGTGTTCCGCCGCATTCACCACATCATCACCCGCGAAGGTGTTGATGGTGACCGTGGGGACGTCGCCGTTCAACGTGACGCCACGGCTGGCGCTGCCGGAGTTTCCGGCCTGATCGCTGACCGTCGCGCTGACGGTGTAGCTGCCGTCGCTTAATCCGACAAACTGCTGAGCCGGAATAAATACCGACCAGCTTCCTCCGCTACCAACCGTTGCAGTCCAGGTTTGCCCGTTAAAAGTGACAGTCACCGTCTGACCGACTTCGGCGGTGGTGGTGCCGCTGATGGTTTGTCCTGCAAGCTGCTCGGCGTTGTTGATAATATCGTCGCCCGCCACCGTGGCGATGGTGATCGTCGGCGCAACGGTGTCGACAGTCAGTGCGTGCGTGGTCTGTCCGGGGTTACCGGCGCGGTCGTTCACGCTGGCGGTAATGGTCTGTGCGCCCTGCCCAAGTGTTGCCAGATCTGCCGCTGGCACGTTCAGCGCCCAGGTGCCATTGGCGGCAACCGTGGCGGTGTAGGTTTTACCGCCAAAGGTCACGGTGACCGTCTGTCCCACTTCCGCGCTGGTCGAGCCGTTAAGGGTTAACGGCTGCTGCTGTTCAGCGGCGTTGAGTCGATCGTCCGTCGAAACGGTATTAATGCTGATCACCGGCGCGGTGAGATCTACCGCCACGCTGCGCGAAGCCGTAGCGCTGTTTCCGGCACTGTCCTGGGCGGAGGCGCTGACCGTGTAGCTGGTGCCATCGGCTAGTGCGGCGACGTCTGCCGCAGGCACATTCACGCTCCAGCTCCCGTTGCTTTGAATGGTGGCGCTATAACCTTTGCCGTTAAGCAACACGGTGACTACAGTGCCAGTGGCAAAGTTCGTTCCGGTGCCACTCAGGATCAGCGCACTGCCTGCTTCGGCGGCGTTAATGAGGTTATCGCCGCTGATGGTACTGACCGAAAGTGACACCGCCGCCGTATTCACCTGCACGTTGTGCGTCTGGGTGCTGCTGTTGCCTGCGCTGTCGGTGATGGTGGCGCTGATGGTTACCGTGCCGTCCGCAAGGCCGGAAATCACGCTGGCAGGCACGCCGACGCTCCAGTTGCCACTGGCATCGGTGCTGGTGACATACTGCTGCCCGGCGATGGTCACCACCAGGCGGTCGCCCGCTACCGCGCCCGTAGCGGAGCCGCTGATAATCTGCGCCTGAGTGTGTTCAACGTTGTTAATCACATCATCGCCCGCCACGGTATTAAAGCTAATCACCGGCGCGGTGGTATCGACGGTTACGCCTTTGCTGGCGCTGCCAGGATTACCCGCCAGATCGCTGACCGTGGCAGTCAGGGTGTAACCATTATTAGCAAGCGTGGTTAAGGCGCTGGCAGGCAGCGTTAAGCTCCAGCTACCATCCGCCTGCACCGTGGTCTGGTAGGTAGTGCCGTTAAGCGTGACGGTCAACGTTTGCCCCGCTTCCGCCGTACTGGTGCCGGAAACCGTTACGCCCGCCGCCGCTTCGCTGGCATTGATGATGTTATCGCTGGCAATGGTGTTGATGGTCACCATTGGCACGGCGCTATCGACGCTGTATTCATGCGTTGCCGTGGCGCTGTTGCCGTTGACGTTAGTCACCCGCACCAGGGCGCTGGCATCGCCATCACGCAGAGCCGCCATATCCGCGGCCGGAACGGTGGTGCTCCAGCTACCGTTTGCCGCCACCGTGGCGCTGTAAGTTTTGCCGCCAAAGGTAACGGTAACGATTTGCCCCGCTTCGACGCCGGAGGTGCTGCCGGAGAGCGTTAACGCCGCGCCTTTTTCGGCGGCGTTAATCACATCATCGCTGGTGATGGCGTTAATGCTGATGGCAACGGCGGTGAGATCAACGGTGACCGGATGGGTAATGCTGGTCTGGGTTCCGGCACTGTTCGCGCCGCTAACGCTAATGTTCAGCGTTCCCGCAGGCCAGTTGCTGACATCCGCCGCCGGAACGCCGACGCTCCAGTTGCCGTTCGCCAGCACCGTTGCAGCGTAAGTTTGATTATTAATCACCACCGTCAGCGCCGTGCCTGCGGCAAAGCCGGAGCTGCTGCCGGAAATCACCTGCGCCTGACCATGTTCGATGATATTGACCACATCATCGCCTGCAACGGTGTCGACTCGCAGACCTGGCAGACTGGCGTCAATGGTGATATCGCGCGTGCCGCTGCCGGTGTTGCCAACAGCGTTGGTGACCGAGGCGTTAACGGTTAACTCACCGTTACCCAGCGCCTGCCAGTCGGCGGCAGGCACGCTCACGTTCCAGCTTAAATCTGGCTGGACGGTGACGCTGTAGGTTTTGCCGCCCAGCGTAACGGTGACGGTGCTGCCCGCCGCCGCACCGGTTACCTGGCCGCTGATAGTTTGTGCACTGCCTGCTTCAGCGGCGTTGATAATGTCGTCCGTTGCCACCGGATTAATGGTTACGCCCGGCAGCGCGGTATTGACCTGCACGTTATGGCTGGCGGTGCTGCTGTTGCCCTGGGCGTTGGTGACGCTCGCCGTCACGCTGTAGGTGGCTTCGCCCAGCGCACTGACCGCCGAGGCGGGCACGGTAACGCTCCAGTTGCCGGAGGCATCGGTGGTGGCGCTGTAGTTTTGTCCATTCAGCGTAACGGTGATCGCCGTGCCCGCAGGTTGATCGCTGGTGCCGGAAAGCGCCAGATTCGATCCTTTTTCAGTGGCGTTGATCACGTCATCGCCCGCGATGGTGTTGATGCCAATCACTGGCGCGGTGAGGCTGACGGTCACGGTGCGGCTGGCGTCGTCGCTGTTGCCCGCCCGATCGCTGACGCTGGCGGTGATGGTCTGTGCACCGCTACCCAGCGCCGCCACATCCGCTGCCGGTACACCGACGCTCCAGTTACCGGAGGCGTCCAGCGTGGTGGTGTAGGTTTTGCCGTTGAGCACAACGCTCACCACGTCGCCCGCTTCTCCGCCAGTGCTGGTGCCGGAAATCACCAGCGCCTGCGCGTGTTCAGCATCGTTGATGATGTCATCGCCCGCCACGGTGTTAATGGTGAGAACCGGCGCGGTGGTGTCTACCGCCAGATTATGGCTGGCGTTACCGGGGTTGCCCGCTTTGTCGTTGACCGTGGCGCTGACGGTGTAATTGCTTGCGGTCAGCGCGCCTAAGGCTGAAGTAGGGACGCTGACGCTCCAGCTACCGTCCGCCTGTACATTCCCGGTGTAGGTTGCGCCGTTGAGGGTGACGGTGACCGTCTGCCCGGTTTCGGCGGTGCTGGTGCCGCTGAGGGTGAGCGGGCTTCCCGCCTCCGTGGCGTTAAGGATATCGTCGCTGGCGATGGTGTTAATGGTGAGCGTCGGCGCGCTGGCATCGACGCTGTACGCATGAGTTGCCAAAGCGTTATTGCCGCTCGCGCTGCTCACGCTGGCCTGCACGTTCGCCGCGCCGTCTGGCAGGGTTGCCAGATCCGCCGCCGGAACCGTTACGCTCCAGCTCCCGTTGGCGGCGACGCTTGCGGTGTAAGTTTTGCCGCCAAAGGTGACGGTAACGGTTTGCCCGCTTGCAATCCCGCTGGTGCTGCCGGAAAGGGTCAGGTCGGTGCCTTTTTCGGCGGCGTTAATCACATCATCGCTGGCAACGGTGTTGATGCTGATAGCTACCGCCGTTAAATCGACGGTGAACGGATGGCTGACGTTGACCGGATTTCCGGCGCTGCTCTGGCCGACGACTTCAACGGTTAACGGCCCCGCAGGCCAGGTGCTGACGTTCGCCGCCGGAATGCCTACGCTCCAGCTACCGTCCGCCTGTACCGTGGCGACATAGGCCACGCCGTTGATGGTGACCGTCAGCGCTGCGCCGGTATTCAGGCCGCTACTGCCGCCGGTGATCACCAGCGCCTGCCCGTGTTCGATGCTGTTGACGATATCATCGCCCGCCACGGTATCGACGCGCAGCCCCGGCAGATTGGCATCAATGGTGATATCCCGCGTGCCGCTGCCGGTGTTGCCACTGGCGTTGGTGACCGAGGCGTTAATGGTTAAATCGCCATTGCCCAGCGCCTGGAGATCGGCTGCCGGAACGCTGACGCTCCAGCTTAAATCGGCCTGAACTTGTGCAGTATAAGTATTGCCACCCAGCGTGACAGTAACCGTATCGCCTGCGGCGGCGCGGGTCACCGCCCCACTGATGGTTTGATCGGCGCCCGCTTCAGCGGCGTTGATAATATCGTCGCCCGCCACGGTGTTGATGGTGACGCCCGGCAGGCCGCTGTCGACCAGTAAATTTGCCTGGCTGCTGACCGTGTTGCCCACTGCACTGGTGGCGCTGGCGCTGACGGTATAGTTGGCCTGACCTAAGGCTGCCAGATCGCTCGCCGGTACGGTTAACGTCCAGTTGCCTGCTGCGTCGGTGGTGGCACTGTAGTTATGACCGTTAAGCGTGACGGTCACCTGTGCGCCGGTCGCCAGCCCGGAGCTGCTGCCGCTGATGGTCAACGGCTGGCCTTTTTCATCGGCGTTCAAAACGTTATCGCCGCTGATGGCGTTAAAGGTAATTGATGGCAGACCGGTATTGACCGTCACCTGATGCGTGGCGCTGCCGCTGTTTCCGGCGGCATCGGTGACACTGGCGTTAATGGTGACCGTACCGTTCGCCAGCGCCGAGACGACGCTTGCCGGTACGCCGACGCTCCAGTTACCGCTGGCATCCAGCACCGTGGTAAAGGTATTTGTGCCGATAGTCACCGTGACGGTGCTACCGGTTGCCGCGCCAGTGGCGGAGCCGCTGATAATCTGCGCCTGGGCGTGTTCTGTGGCATTGATGACATCATCGCCCGCTACCGTGTTGATGGTGACGAGCGGAACGGAAGTATCAACGGTCAGATTGTGGTTAACGGAGGCCGGGTTTCCGGCTTTGTCGCTCACCGCCGCGCTGACGGTGTAGTTACTGGCGGTCAGGGCGCTTAACGCTGCTGGCGGCACGCTGACGCTCCAGCTACCGTCCGTTTGTACCGTGCCGGTATAATTTGCGCCATTGAGCGTGACGGTCACCGTTTGCCCCACTTCCGCCGTACTGCTGCCGGTGATGGTCAGCGCCGTACCGGCTTCGGCGGCATTAAGAATATCGTCGCCCGCAATAGTGTTGATGGTCACCGTTGGCGCGCTGGCATCGACGCTGTAAGCGTGGGTAGTGGTGGCGCTGTTGCCGTTAACGTTGCTGACGCTGGCCTGCGCGCTGGCATCGCCATCACGCAGGGCGGCCATATCCGCCGCCGGAACCGTGGTACTCCACGAACCATTCGCAGCCACCGTGGCGCTGTAGGTTTTGCCGCCAAAGGTGACGGTGACCGTTTGCCCGGCTTCCACGCCGGACGTGCTGCCGGAGAGCGTTAACGCCGCGCCTTTTTCGGCGGCGTTAATCACATCATCGGCGGTAATGGCGTTGATGCTGACGGCAATCGCCGTGAGATCGACGGTGACCGGATGCGTGACGCTGACCGGATTTCCGGCAGTGGTGCTACCGCTCGCCGTAATCGTGACCGTCCCCGCAGGCCAGGCGCTGACATCCGCCGCCGGAACACCGACGCTCCATGAACCATCGGCTAAAACCGTTGCGCTATAGGTCTGGTTATTAATCGAAACCGTGAGTACCGCACCCGCAGCCAGACCGGAACTGCTGCCGGTAATCACCAGCGCCTGCCCGTGCTCGATGATATTAACCACATCATCGCCCGCGACAGTATCGACCCGCAGACCGGGGAGATTCGCATCTATGGTGATTTCACGCGTGCCGTTACCGGTATTGCCTACGCTGTTCGTCACCGTGGCTGAAATGGTCAGCTCGCCGTTGCCCAATGCCTGTAAAGCGGCTGCCGGAATATTAATACTCCAGCTTAAATTCGCCTGCACCGTGGCGGTGTAAGTCGCTCCGCCGAGCGTGACGGTCACTGTGTCGCCCGCCGCCGCGCCCGTCACCTGACCGCTGATGGTTTGATCTGCCCCGGCTTCGGCGGCGTTAATAATATCGTCCGTTGCCACAACGTTAATGGTGACGCCTGGCAGCGCGGTATTGACCTGTACGTTATGGCTGGCGGAACCGCTGTTGCCATCAACATCGGTTGCGGTGGCGGTCACCGTATAAGTCGCTTCACCAAGCGAACCCACCGCAGACGCCGGAACGGTCACGCTCCAGTTCCCGGAAGAATCGGCTGTGGTGGTGTAATTTTGCCCATTGAACGTGACGGTTACCTGCGTGCCCGCAGGCTGGTTGCTGGTGCCGGAAATCGCCAGATCCGCGCCTTTCTCCGTGGCGTTGATAATGTCGTCGACGGCAATCGTGTTAATGCCGAGCACCGGCGTGCCAAGCGCCACGTTGACGATGTGCGAAGCCGTGCCGCTGTTGCCTGCGGAGTCGGTGACCGTGGTGGTAATGGTTACATCGCCCTGCGCCAGTGCGGAAATCACGCTGGCAGGCACGCCGATGCTCCAGTTGCCGTTGGCGTCCAGCACGGTGGTATAGGTGGTCGTGCCAATGGTAACGGAAACCGTGTTACCGGTGGTCGCGCCCGTTGCCGAGCCGCTGATAACCTGTGCCTGGGCGTGTTCTGTGGCATTAATCACGTCATCGCCCGCCACCGTGTTGATGGTGACAACCGGAGCGGCAAGATCCACCGTCAGGTTATGCGTTGCCGAGGCCGGGTTGCCTGCTTTGTCGCTGACCGATGCACTGACCGTATACGAATTAGCGGTGAGGTTAACTAAATCGCCAGTCGGTACGCTGACGCTCCAGCTACCGTCTGCCTGTACATTGCCGCTGTAATCGACGCCGTTTAGCGTCACGGTCACCGTCTGCCCGGCTTCTGCCGTACTGGTGCCGCTGATAGTCAGCGCCGATCCCGCTTCAGCGGCGTTAAGAATATCGTCCGTGGCGATGGTATTGATGGTGACAGAGGGCGCGGTGGCATCGACACTATAAACATGCGTTGCCTGGGCGTTGTTACCAGCTACGTTGCTGACGCTGGCTTGTACGTTTGCTGCGCCATCTGGCAAGGTTGCGAGATCCGCCGCCGGAACTGTCAAGCCCCAGCTACCGCCCGTTGCCACGGTGGTGGTGTAGCTTTTGCCGCCGAAAATAACGGTAATGGTCTGCCCCGCTTCCACGCCGGAGGTGGTGCCGGAGAGCTGCAAATCACTGCCTTTTTCGGCGGCGTTAATCACATCGTCGCCGGAAAGTATATTGATGGTGATAGCGACGGCGGCGAGATCGACGGTGACCGGATGGCTAATGCTGGTTGTCGTTCCGGCGGTGTTGGTGCCTGTAACCGTAATATCGACCGTCCCCGCAGGCCAGTTAGCGACATCCCCAACCGGAACGCCCACGCTCCAGGTGCCGTCGGCTAATACCGTTGCGCCGTAGGTGACGCCGTTGATTTCCACTGTCAGTGGCGTTCCCGCCGCCAGTCCGGTGCTGCTGCCGGTGACCACCAGTGCCTGACCGTGTTCGATAATATTAACCACATCATCGCCTGCCACGGTATCTACGCGCAGACCAGGCAGGTTAGCGTCTATCACAATGTCGTGCGTTGCGGTGCCGGTATTGCCTGTGGTGTTGGTCACCGAGGCGCTGATGGTCAGTTCACCGTTGCCCAGCGCCTGCAAATCTGCCGCCGGTACGCTGACGCTCCAGCTTAAATCTGGCTGCACGGTGGCAGTGTATTGGTTGCCACCAAGCGTGACCGTCACCGTATTCCCCGCTTCTGCCGTTCCCGTTACCTGCCCGCTGATGGTCTGGTTAACGGCGATTTCAGCGGCGTTGATAATGTCATCGCCTGCTACGGTATTAATGATCACCCCAGGCAGCAGCGATTCGACATTCACCGTATGCGTTGTGCTGCCGCTGTTGCCCGCGCTGTCGGTGGCGGTGGCGCTAATCGAATAAACCGCCTCGCCCAGCGCACCGACCGCCGAAGCTGGCACGGTAACGCTCCAGTTACCGGAACCATCGGTGGTGGCGCTGTACGCCAGGCCGTTCAACATCACAGTGACCGTGGTGCCGGTCGCCAGACCGCTGGAGCCGCCGCTGATGGTCAGATTCTGGGTTTTCTCGGTATTGTTAATGATGTCATCGCCGGAGACGGTGTTGATGGTCAGCGTCGGGCCACTGAGATCAACGGTCACATCGTGAGTCGTGCTGTCGCTGTTGCCCGCGCGATCGCTCAGGCTGGCGGTGATAGTCTGGCTGCCGGTGGCCAGCGCCGTAACATCCGCCGCCGGAATGCCGACGCTCCAGTTACCGGAGGCGTCCAGCGTGGTGGTGTAGTTTTTACCGTTCAGGTTAACCGTGACCACATCGCCCGCCGCCGCGCCCGTGCTGGTTCCGCTGACGATCAGCGCCTGCCCGTGTTCGATGGCGTTGATAATGTCATCGCCCGCAACGGTGTTAATGGTGAGATCAGGTGCGGTAACGTCCACCGCCAGCGCATGGTCGGCACTTGTCGGGTTACCCGCTTTGTCGCTCACCGTCGCAGTCACGGTATAGCTGCTGGCGGTTAATCCGCTTAAATCCGTTGCCGGAACGTTCACGCTCCAGGTGCCATCCGCCTGAACGGTGGTCTGGTAAGTGTTGTTATTCAGCGTAACGGTCAGCGTCTGTCCGGCCTGCGCCGTGGTGGTGCCGCTGATGGTTATCCCCGCGCCAGCTTCGCTTACGTTGAGAATATCGTCGCCAGCGATGGTGTTGATGGTCACAAGCGGCGCGGTGGCATCGACGCTGTACGCGCGATCCGCCTGGGCGCTGTTGCCGTTAATGTTGCTGACGCTCGCCTGCACGTTGCCCGCGCCGTCCGGCAACGCAGCGAGATCGGCAGGTAACACGTTCACCGTCCAGCTACCGTTGGCTTCCACGGTAGTGGTGTAATTTTTGCCGCCAAAGGTGACGGTCACCGTTTGCCCGGCTTCCACGCCGCTGGTGCTGCCGCTCACCACCAGCGTTTCGCCTTTCTCGACGGCGTTGATCACATCATCGCCGGAAAGGGTGTTAATGGTGATGGCAACCGCCGCCAGATCGACGGTGACCGGATGGGTAATGGTGGAGGTTGTTCCGGCGCTGTTGGTGCCGCTTACCGTAATATCCACCGTACCCGCAGGCCAGTTGCTGACATCCGCCGCCGGAACACCGAGGTTCCATGTGCCGTCGGCTAACACCGTCGCGCCATAAGTGACGTTGTTGATAACGACCGTTAACGCCGTTCCTGCCGTTAACCCGGTGCTGCTACCGGTTACCACCAGTGCCTGACTGTGCTCAATGCTGTTAATGACATCGTCGCCCGCCACAGTATCGACCCGTAAGCCAGGCAGATTGGCGTCGATTGTGATATCGCGCGTACCGCTGCCGGTGTTGCCGACGCCGTTAGTCACCGAGGCGTTTACGGTGAGAGAGCCGTTGCCGATGGCCTGAATATCTGCCGCCGGAACGCTGACGCTCCAGCTTAAGTTAGCCTGCACCGTGGCGGTGTAGGTGTTGCCGCCCAGCGTCACGGTGACCGTATTGCCCGCCGCTGCGCCCGTCACCTGACCGCTGATGGTTTGCGCGTTACCGGATTCAGCAGCGTTAATAATATCGTCGGTCGCCACCGCGTTAATGGTGACAGCAGGCAAGGCGCTGTTGACCAGCACGCTATGGCTGGCGGAGTTGCTGTTGCCCGCGCTGTCTGTGACGTTCGCGGTTACTGTGTAGTTAGCTTCACCCAGCGCGCTAACCGCCGAAGCTGGCACCGTGGCGCTCCAGTTGCCGGAAGCATCTGTGGTGGCGGTGTAATTTTGCCCGTTCAGCGTCACTGTAACCGTAGTGCCCGCTGGCTGATTACTGGTGCCGGTGATTTGCAGATCCGCGCCTTTTTCCGTGGCGTTAATCACGTCATCCGTAGCAATGGTGTTGATGCCAATGGTTGGCGAGGTCAGATTTACGGTAACCGTGCGGCTGGCGTCATCGATGTTGCCTGCCGCGTCGGTAATGGTCGCGGTGATGGTTTGCGCACCGCTGCCCAGCGCAGTGACATCTGCCGCCGGAACGCCGACGCTCCAGTTGCCGGAAGCGTCCAGCGTCGTGGTGTAGGTTTTACTGTTTAACGTGACGGTGATGACATCGCCCGCTTCCCCGCCGGTGCTGGAACCGGAGATCACCAGCGCCTGTCCGTGTTCGGAGGCGTTAATAATGTCATCGCCGGAGACGGTGTTGATCGTTAATACCGGAACAGTGAGATCCACCGCCAGACCGTGAATTGCGGTCGCCGGGTTACCCGCCTTGTCGTTTACCGAGGCGCTGACGGTGTACGGGCTGGCGGTCAGATTGCTGAGATCTGTTGTCGGTACGCTGACGCTCCAGCTTCCGTCCGCCTGAACGGTGCCGGTATAGCTGACGCCATTAAGCGTGACGGTTACCGTCTGACCCGTTTCGGCGCTACTGGTGCCGTTGATGGTTAACGGATTGCCCGCCTCAGCGGCGTTAAGAATATCGTCGGTGGCAATGGTATTGATGGAAAGCGTGGGTGCCGTGGCATCGACGCTGTAGGCGTGGGTTGCCGAAGCCGTGTTGCCGTTAACGTTGCTGACGCTGGCCTGCACCGTAGCGTCACCGTCGCGTAACGCGTTGAGATCGGCGGCGGGTACGCTGGTTGTCCAGCTACCATCGCCCGCTACAGTGGCGGTATAAGTTTTGCCGCCAAAGGTGACGGTGACGGTTTGCCCCGCTTCCACGCCGGAGGTGCTGCCAGAAAGGGTTAAATCTGCCCCTTTTTCAGCAGCGTTAATCACATCGTCGCCGGAAACGGTGTTAATGGAAATCGCCACCGCCGCCAGATCGACGGTGACCGGATGGGTGATGGTGACCGGGTTTCCGGCACTACTGGCGCCTGAAACCGTAATATTCACCGTCCCCGCAGGCCAGTTGCCCACATCTGCCGCCGGAACACCGACACTCCACGTGCCATCGGCTAATACTGTCGCAGCGTAAGTGACCGTGTCAATCACCACCGTCAGCGCCGCGCCCGCAGCCAGCCCGCTGCTGCTACCGGTTATCACCAGCGCCTGAGTGTGCTCGATGCTATTGACCACATCATCGCCCGCCACGGTATCGACGCGCAGACCAGGCAAATTGGCGTCGATAGTAATATCTCGCGAACCGCCGCCGGTATTGCCCACGCTGTTGGTCACCGAGGCGTTAACCGTCAGGTCGCCATTACCGATGGCCTGAATATCCGCTGCCGGAACGTCCACGCTCCAGCTTAAATTGCCCTGCACGGTGGCGGTATAGGTTTTCCCGCCAAGCGTTACGGTGACGGTATCGCCCGCCGCTGCGCCCGTCACCTGGCCGCTGATAGTCTGGGCGGAACCCGATTCCGCCGCGTTAATAATATCGTCGGTCGCCACCGGATTAAGGGTGACGCCAGGCAGCGCGGTATTGACCTGCACATTATGACTGGCGGAATTGCTGTTACCCGCGCTGTCGGTGACGTTCGCCGTCACCGTGTAGCTGGCTTCGCCCAGCGCGCCGACAGCAGAGGCTGGCACTGTGGTACTCCAGTTGCCTGCGGCGTCTGTCGTCGCAGTGTAATTTTGCCCATTAAGCGTCAGCGTAATTGTGGTGCCCGCAGGCTGATTACTGGTGCCGGATATTTGCAGATCCGCGCCTTTTTCGCTGGCATTAATCACGTCATCGGTGGCGATGGTGTTGATGCCAATGGTCGGCGCGGTAAGGTTAACGGTAACCGTGTGCGTCTCGTTATCGCTATTACCTGCCGTATCAATAATCGTGGCGGTGACGGTCTGCGGGCCGCTGCCAAGCGCGGTGACGTCCGCCGCCGGAACGCCGACGCTCCAGTTGCCGGAAGCGTCCAGCGTCGTGGTATAGGTTTTACTGTTTAGTGTGACGGTGACGACATCCCCCGCTTCCCCGCCGGTACTGGAACCAGAAATCACTAGCGCCTGCCCGTGTTCGGTGGCGTTAATAATATCGTCGCCCGCAATGGTGTTGATGGTGAGTACCGGAACGGTGAGATCCACCGCCAGATTATGCGTGGTGCTCGCCGGGTTGCCCGCTTTGTCATTGACCGTCGCCGTCAGGGTATGGCTGCCATCGGCCAACGCCGCGAGATCTGCCGCCGGAATATTGATGCTCCAGGTACCGTCGGCCTGTACCGTTGCCTGATACGTCTGCACGGTCGGGCTATTAAGCGTTATCGTAACAATCTGCCCCGCTTCGGCGGTGGTGCTGCCGCTCACCGTCACGCCCGCATCGGCTTCGCTGGCGTTGACGATATTGTCGCTGGCAACGGTATTGATAATGATGGTTGGCGCGCTGCTGTCGACGCTGTAGTTATGCACCGCCGAGGCGCTATTGCCGTTGACGTTGATGACATTGGCCTGAGCGGTGGCACTGCCATCGGTTAATGACGCTAAATCGGCAGCGGGCACCGTGGTTGTCCAACTACCATCGCCTGCAACCGTGGCTGTGTAATTTTTACCGCCAAAAGTGACGGTTACCGTTTGTCCGGCTTCTACGTTAGTGGTGGTGCCGGAAAGGGTTAAATCAGCGCCTTTTTCTGCGGCATTAATCACGTCGTCCGTGGCGATGGTGTTGATAGAAATAGCCGCCGGAGTGAGATCGACCGTCACTGGATGAGTGATGCTCACCGGATTTCCGGCACTACTTTCCCCGGACACGGCAACCGTCACCGTCCCCGCAGGCCAGGCGCTAACCTGCGCCGCCGTGACGCCCACGCTCCAGCTACCATCGGCCTGCACCGCAGTGGTGTATTCCACATTATTAATCGTGACGGTAAGCGGCGTGCCTTCTGCCAGCCCCGAGCTGCTGCCGGTGATGACCAGCGCCTGCCCGTGTTCGATGATATTGACCACATCATCACCCGCCACCGTATCGACCCGTAAACCAGGCAGATTGGCGTCAACGGTGATATCCCGCGTACCGCTGCCGGTGTTGCCGTTTTCATTGGTGACTGAGGCGCTCACCGTCAAATCACCATTACCCAGCGCCTGGATATCCGCCGCCGGAACGCTCACGCTCCAGCTTAATCCAGGCTGTACGGTGGTGGTGTAGGTATTGCCACCCAGCGTAACGGTTACCGTGTCGCCAACGGCAGCTCCAGTCACCTGCCCGCTGATGGTTTGCGCTACGCCCGCTTCGGCGGCGTTAATGATATCGTCGGTTGCTACCGGATTAATGGTCACGCCGGGCAGCGCGCTGTCGACCAGGAGGTTATGGCTGGCGGTGGCGCTATTGCCGATACCGCTGGTCACCGCTGCTGTCACCGTATAGTTGGCCTGACCTAATGCGGTTACCGCCGATGCCGGAACCGTCACGCTCCAGTTGCCGGAGGCGTCGGTCGTCGCCGTATAATTTTGCCCGTTCAATGTCACGGTGATGGCGGTATTAACAGGCTGATCGCTGGTGCCGGTAATTTGAACATCGGCTCCTTTTTCGCTGGCGTTAATCACATCGTCGCCAGCAATGGTGTTAATACCAATCACCGGCGCGGCGGTATCGACCGTGACGGTCAGTGACTGGCTGCCCGTGTTTCCGGCTTTGTCGGTTACCGAGACGCTGACAGGATAACTGCCGTCCGCCAGCCCACTGACCACCGAGGCCGGAACGCCCAGACTCCAGTTGCCGGAAGCATCCACCACCGTGGTGTAATTCTCATTATTCAGCGTCACGGTGACGATATCGCCCGCCTGTGCGCCAGTGACCGTGCCGCTGATGATTTGCGCCTGGGTGTGTTCCGGCGTGTTGATGACGTTGTCGGTCGCCACCGGATTAATGGTCACCACCGGCGGCGTGGCATCCACCAGTGCCACGCGTGAAACGCTGGTCGGGTTACCGGCGACATCGTTCACGCTGGCAGTGACCGTGGCGTTGCCGTCAGCCAGCGCGTCAACGTTAGCGGCGGGAACGGTCACACTCCAGGTGCCGTCTGACTGCACGGTGCCCTGATAGGTCTGCCCATTCAGCGTGACCGTTACCGTCTGCCCTGGCTGGGCGTCGGTGGTGCCGGTGATAGACAAATCTTGTCCGCTTTCAGTGGCATTAATGATGTTATCGGCGGTCAGCGAATCGATGCTTAAGGCCGGAGCCTGGCTATCGACGGTAATCGTGCGGGAGGTGTCGCCGGTGTTACCGCTGGTATTAGTGACAGTTGCGGTGATTTCCGTTGCGCCATCTGACAGGCTACTGACTGTACTGGCGGGTACGGTCAGGCTCCAGGAACCGTCGTTCTGTACTGTGGTCGTCAGGGTTTGCCCGGCGAATTTCACCACCACAGTTTGCCCTGCCTCAACGCCCAGGGTGGTGCCAGTCAGCGTCAGCGGCGAGCCTTTTTCTGCGGCGTTGATAATGTCATCGCCGGAAACGATGTTGATAGCGATCGCCACTTCACCCGCATCAACAAGCACGTTGTGGTCGATAGAGACCGGGTTACCTGCCGGGTCTGTTGCACTGGCCGTCACGACGACCGTGCCTGCACTGAGCGCCTGCAAGTTCACAGCCGGAACGCCCACCTGCCAGTTGCCGTTGCTGTCGGTCACGCCTTGATACGTTTCGTTGCCGAGCGTTACCGTCACGGTGGTGCCCGCGGGGAGATGACTACTGCTACCAGAAATAACCAGATCTTGCTGCTGTTCGAGGGCGTTAATAACGTCATCGCCGGAAATAGTATTGATACGCAGACCCGGCAGCGTGGCGCTGATGGTGATATCACGTTCACCATTACCGGTGTTGCCGTGTCCGTTCGTCACAGAGGCGTTGATTGTTAATGCGCCATCGCCCAGCGCCTGTAAATCAGCCGCCGGAACGTTCACACTCCAGGTGAGGTTGCTCCCCACCGTCGCCGTGTACGTATTGCCACCCAGCTCAATGGTTACAGTATCGCCCTGCACTGCGCCCACTACGCGCCCGCTCAGGGTTTGATCTGCTGCCGCTTCGGCATTGTTCACCACGTTGTCGCCCGCAAAGGTGTTGATAATCACCTGCGGCAGCACCGTATCGACCAGTAAGTTGCTTTGCGCGGTTCCCGTATTGCCGGTCACATCCGTGGCGCTGGCGGTAACAATATAGTTGGTGTTTGCCAGGTTCAGGACATCGCTTACTGGCACGCTCAGTGACCACACGCCGCCGTTAACCTGCGCACTATAAGTGACATTATTCAGCGTCACGTTAACCGTGCCGCCATCGGGCAAATTGCTGGTGCCGCTTAACGTTAGCGGCTGCTGAGACTCCAGCGCATTCAGTACGTTATCACCGCTGATGGGATCTATCGCCACCTGCGGCGCGACGCCCGCCAGGGTGATGTTATGAGTCGCTGTACCGGTATTTCCGGCAGCATCGGTAACCGTGACAATAAGGTCGTTAGGCCCACGCGCCAGCGTGCGGGTTACCGCTGGATCCAGAGCGACATTCCAGGTGCCGTCTGCCAGCACCACACCGGTCAGAACCGTGGCACCTAATTTGACGGTGACCGTGTCGCCAGGTGAAGCCCCACTGACCCGCCCGGAAATAATCTGTGCCACAATCTGTTCAGCGGTGTTAAGAACATCGTCACCCGCAACGGTGTTAACGCTGACCACAGGCGCACTGGTGTCTACCGTGAAATTTGCGCTGTTGCTGGTGGCGTTTCCTGCCCGGTCGCTGACGCTGGCATTTACGGCGTAGTTACCCTCCGTCAGTGCCTGCACTTCTGCGGCAGGCAGCGTCACCTGCCATGTGCCGTCGCTACCGACGATTGCTGTATGGCTTTTACCGTTTACTGTCAGGGTAACGGTTTGCCCCGCTTCAGCATTCGATGTACCACTTAACACCAGCGCGGCGTTATGTTCCGCGGCGCTGACAATGTTGTCCTGAGCGATAGCATTGATGGCAAGCGTCGGCGGCTGGGTATCGACTGTTAATAGTTGCGCACCAGTGACCGTATTGCCCGTGGCATCTTTACCACTAACCAGTACTGCCTGGTTCCCTTCAGCTAACGCCTGCGCATCGGCAGTCGGCACCTGCACGCTCCACGCGCCGTTAGCCCCGACGGTAGTCGTGTAAGTTTTGCCGTTAAGCGTGACGGTGAGTTCTGTTCCCTGTGCCAGATGGCTACTGCTGCCAGAAAGTGTAAATCCGCCAGCCTGCTCGCTGGCGTTAATAATGTTATCGCCTGCGGTGGTGGCAACCTGTACGGCGGCCTGACTGTTGTCGATAGTTAACGTTATCGAACCGGCATCGGTGATGGTGTTGCCGACAATTTGCACGACTGACCAGGTATGTTCACCGGCACTTTGTGTAGGTAAAGAAACGTTCCAGTGCCCGTTGCTGTCTACCTGTGTACTGGCGATGGTGTTGCCGTTGCTGTCTTTGATCTGGATGGTCGCCCCCGCCTGTCCGCTGCCGCTAAAGGTTGGCGTGGTGTCATCGGTGATGTCATTGGTAGCGAGAATGCCGCGCTGGTCGCCCTGATTATCGGTCACTAAAAATGACGGGGTAGCATTGCCTGGTTCGGCTGGCGGTGGGTTATTAACCACTTCAGTTTTCGAATCATCACCACCACCACTTGCCAGCAAAGCGCCAAGCGCGCCGCCACCTACCGCTGCACCCGCTAACCATCCCCACGGGAAGGTGCTCGTCTGAGCAACGGTATCAAGAAATGGTGCAATACTTTCAATGGCTGCAGTATGGGCTACCAGCTCCACAGGGGCTAAACCACCCGCAGCAGTATCAGCAAAAGTGACATGTGTAAGCTGTTGTCCATCGGCAAAGACCAGCTCCGATTGTTCAGTTGAATTAGCCGCTTGCAAAAAATAGCCATTGCAGCGGACAACCGTACCATCCTGCATATAAATCAGCAGGTCATTTCCTTCGCGAACATAACGTGCGACGGCAGATGCCTGAGCATGAACCTGCACCACAGATGGCTCATAAATAACAACCGTGACGTCGCCCGGATTAATCAGCGTTTGTTTGACGGATGTTTTACGCGAAATAACATCAATAATCAGGCTCATAATGGCATTCCTGATAAATGGCGCACATCCTTAGCGAGTCCATTTATCTTAATAAGACAAAGGGTTACTCTAAATAATTCAAGTTGCAGAAAGGTGGCAAGCGAGAGGATACGCAGCCGCAATTCATGCTAACCTGAAGCATGACGAGTAAAATCACTTAATAACGATGTAGCCCTACTATTAATAATGGCAGGATTATTTCAAGTCGGGTAAGTCGTTGTATAAACCTTGTTTAATTCCCGCTAATGGAATCAGGTTATTAACCGCAGCGGCATAATTAACTGCTGCGACCCAACCATCATAATTGGCATTTATTTCAGCCGATTGCGCCTGAAAGACATCTTGCTCGACGGTTAATAGATCATTCAGACTGCGTTTGCCTAATTTATATTCATTTTGGTACACATCTCGCGTTTTGTGCGCGCTTTCGGATTGCGCTAAACCTGCTTCTTCACGACCCCGTGCACCGGTCCAGTTGGCATACGCCACCGACGCCCGTTGCAGCACATCCAGTTTTGCCTGTTCGACCTGCGAGGCAGAGATTTTTTGTTGCCCTTCGGCTTGTTGCACCTGAGCAGAAACCGCGCCCCCCTGATACAGCGGCGCATTGACGTTCAACTGTAACTGGTCGTCCCAGTACGAACGGTCGCTGGTCTGGTAGCGCGTTTTGCCCCCCTGAATACTGAGCGTGGGCCAGTATTGCGCTTTGGTTTTTTCTACCCCGTACTGAGCCGACTGGCGTAAGTTTTCTGCCGCCAGCACCAGTGGGATGGACTGATAATCGATATTTTTTAGCGATACTGGCTGTTCGGCTAATTCGCCTGGCGGCGCGGCTATCGCCTCCGGCTGTACGCCGGTCAGCACCGCCAGTTGTGCTTTGGCGCTGGCCATCTGTGCCTGATATTGCTCCAGCGTCGAGCGCATTCCGGCAATACGCGTCTGGGCCTGTAATTCATCAGAAGATGAGTTCAGCCCGGCATTGGCGCGCAGTGCCGCCATGTTATAGACATTTTCCAGCGAGTGAATATTGCGTTGCGCCGCGTCACACAAAGCCTGATAACGGCTAACTTCCATATAGGCGGTCGCCGTTTTCTCTGCGACATCGGTCAGGGTGGCCATTAATTTAAAGCGGTAGCTATCACGAGCGGCAGTTTGCAGTTTGATATTGTTGTTAGTTTTACCAAAGTCATACACCAGTTGCGTCAGGGTTATGCCATAAGAAACGTTGTTATCCAGCCTGCCGCTGGAGTCAGTTTGTCGCGACGGGCCTGCGTTGCCGGTTAAACCCACGTGCGGATACCAGGCACTTTTGGCTTCATCGATTTGCGCTTCGCCAATACCTATCTGCGCCGCCTGTTGGGTGACGTCAGGATTGCGGGCAAATGCGCGTAATATACTTTCCTGTAAGGATAAACTGGCAACCGGCGTAACCGCAGGGGCATTAGCCCATTGTGGTAACGGTGCAGCAAGCGCGTCTCCTCCCATCACAATAAAACTTATTAAAAATATCAGACCTTTATTTTTACGGTTTTTTAATTGTAATCGCGCCATAGGTAAGTCACTTCCTTCCAGGTCATTATTTTAACTGATCTTTATAACCAGCATCATTTTATTTAAGAAGGGTAATAACTTGCGCATCTCTTTCGTTTTTACTTCCCCCTTTAAAAGAAATGCAGTTGAAAAGCTTATACGTCATTTATTAATGAATACACTACGACTTTTAGATTACCATCATCCTTGTTAAGAATAATCCATGCCAGGAAGTGATAGAAATCACAGTTTTATCGTCTATATATCTTTTTTTTGTGAATTATTTATTAAAGGCATAAGAAAGGAGATTAATTTAAGGATAAAAATAAAAGCGCAGTACAGAAAGCACCGCGCACAGAAAAGTTTATACCGTTTTATTCCGTTTCATTACCATTGCCACAATAAGGCTTAGTAATAGTGCGCCAATAATCCACATCAGCGCACTGCTGCCCTGTGACCACAGACTGTAAATAAACCCGATGATCACCAACAACATAACCAGCGTGCCAACAACAAGGATCGGTAACGAGGCGTGAATATCATGACGCAGGCGGATAGCGACCATAAACACCGCCAGGTAGCAGATCAAAAAAGTGGCACTGGCGACGCTGGCGAGCGAGCCTAAATTCAGCGCCGCCGTCATCAGCATAATCAACACCACTACGATGATGTTTCCCCAGGTACTCTGCCGCCACAGGGATTTATTCATTAATTTCGGCAGTTCGCGCTCGCTGCCCATATTGTCCATGATATTAAACACGGCAAACAGGTTGGCGTTGATGGCTGAGGCCGTCGCCAGTAAAGCGCCGATGACCACAATCACATAACCCACATGTCCGAGCAACGGAGAAGCGGCTTGCGCTACGGCGGTATCGGCATATTTTTCTAACTCTAATGCCGAAACATCGCTAAGTAGCACCAGCGCCAGCGCAATGTAGAGTAGCGTGGTAACGCCAATCGCCACCAGAAACGCCCGTGGCATAATGACCGCCGGATCTTTCACTTTATCCGCTGCGTTTGCCATCATGCCAAAGCCCGCATAAGCAAGGAAGGTTATCCCAATACAGGAGAAGAACGCGCCGGAGCTGGGTGGTGCAGAGACAGAAATGTGCGCTGGTTGTAGCGACCAGACGCCTGCGACGATCAACAACAACAGGATCATCATTTTGATGCCGACGAGGATCACTTCCAGCCGCCCTACCGCATGATTGCTTAAGGAGTTAAATAGTGTCATCAGCGCAATGATCGCCAGTGCGTACAGCAAAATAAGATGCTCATCCTGGCTGCCTTCATGCAAAAACTGCACGGCATAAGCGCCAAAGGCACGAGCCACCATCGCGATACTCACCGCCAGCGTCATCAGGTACAGTAACGATAGAGCCAGCGAAAAGACGCCATTACCTAATCCCCGACGAAAGAAGTCAATAATCCCGCCGTTACTGGGGTAACTCGCCCCAAGCCGCGCGTAGGCATAACCGGAAAACATCGCCACAATACCGCCAAAGGCAAAGGCGACCCAGGTCGAGGCTTCCATTAACAACGCGGCCTGCCCCAGCAGGGCAAAGATCCCCGCCCCCACCATCGCCCCAATGCCGATGGAAACGACATTCCATAGCCCGAGGGGTTTGTTATCGTTATCACCTTCCGTGTTCATCATGATCAGCCCTTAAACACGTTATAGCCGAGTTGTTTAGCGACCGATGCCACCATTTTTTGTCCGCGAACACTGTTGCCTTCTTCATCCAGCGGTGGCGAGAACGCGGCAATACCCATCACGCCAGGTACGACCGCCAGAATACCGCCGCCAACGCCGCTTTTTCCGGGCAACCCCACGCGATACGCCCAGTCACCGGAGCGACCATACAGTCCTTCCATCATCATTTCGGCCAGGATGTACGGTACATTATCGGCCTGAAGAATACGTTTTTGGCTTAGCGGATTAACACCGCCCGCCGCCAGCGTCGCGCCAAGCGTCGCCAGTTCAACGGTATTGATAAGCGTGGAGCACTGACGGGTGTACACGTCGCAGGCTTCCATCGCATCGCAATAGAGGTATCCGGAGGAATACAGTAGCCAGGCAATTGCGCGATTGTGGAAGTTGGTGGTCTGCTCTGACTGATTCACTTCATCAGAGAGCGCCACCTGCTCCCCAGCCAGTTGTTGTTGGATGTGTAAAATCCGCTGCCAGCGTTGCTCGGCATTGTCGGCTTTGATCAGACTGGTAGTGGCGATAGCACCTGCATTCACCAGTGGCGACAACGGTTTGCCGCCATGAAGTTCTAAGGCGATGACTGAATTAAAAGGCAATCCGGTCGGGTCAGCGCCAATTTTGTCCTGAACCGCCTGCGAGCCGACATCTTCCAGCGCGAGGGCTAACGTACAGACTTTCGAGATGGATTCCAGCGCAAAGCGGTAATCACTGTCACCCGCGCGATAGACGCTACCATCGCAAGTCACAATAGCCACTGCCGCCAGTTGGCTGGGGACATTCGCCAGAAAGGGAATGTAATCGGCATTTTGTCCGCCGCTCAGTGAATGATATTGGGTATATGCCTGGTCCACTGCCTGCTGTAAATTTTTTGCATCTGACATCTTTTGTTAACTCCTTTTTATAGATGCGGGAGGTTATTCCTCACCCCGATGCCAATTTTCAGGCATCCTGATTTAACTTAGCACCCGCAAATTAACTACAGGAAAACAAAGAGATAATTGTCTGATTCTGATGGAAATTGAGCCAATTTTTTAATCTTCACTGACTTTTATCCTGGTGATTAATTAATTTCTTGACCTTCCCCTTGCTGGAAGGTTTACCCTTTATCTCAGTCAGTCAACACTGTCTTAAAGGAGTGAATTATGTCTCAAACAATCGACCTGACCCTGGACGGCTTGTCCTGCGGTCACTGCGTTAAACGCGTAAAAGAGAGTCTTGAGCAGCGCCCGGACGTTGAGCAGGCGGACGTGTCTATCACTGAAGCGCACGTTACCGGTACTGCCAGCGCAGAACAGCTTATCGAAACTATCAAGCAAGCGGGTTATGACGCATCAGTAAGCCACCCAAAGGCTAAACCGCTGGCGGAGTCATCAATCCCGTCGGAAGCACTGACAGCGGTTCCTGATGAGCTTCCGGCAGCGACCGCCGAAGACGATAGTCAGCAGTTGCTGCTGAGCGGCATGAGCTGCGCCAGTTGTGTCACCCGGGTGCAGAACGCGCTGCAAAGCGTACCGGGCGTCACCCAGGCACGGGTAAACCTGGCGGAGCGCACTGCGCTGGTGATGGGCAGTGCCTCCCCACAAGATTTAGTGCAGGCGGTGGAAAAAGCGGGCTACGGCGCAGAGGCGATTGAAGATGATGCTAAACGCCGCGAGCGCCAGCAGGAAACCGCCGTCGCGACTATGAAACGCTTCCGCTGGCAGGCGATTGTCGCCCTGGCGGTGGGTATCCCGGTGATGGTCTGGGGGATGATTGGCGAGAACATGATGGTCACTGCCGACAACCGCAACCTGTGGTTGGTTATCGGCCTGATTACGCTGGCGGTGATGGTTTTCGCGGGTGGGCATTTTTACCGCAGCGCATGGAAAAGCCTGCTGAACGGCGCGGCGACGATGGATACGCTGGTAGCGCTGGGTACAGGCGTGGCGTGGCTCTATTCGATGAGCGTCAACCTGTGGCCGCAGTGGTTCCCGATGGAAGCGCGACATCTTTATTACGAAGCCAGCGCGATGATTATCGGTCTGATTAATCTCGGCCATATGCTGGAAGCGCGCGCACGTCAGCGCTCTTCTAAAGCGCTGGAGAAATTACTCGATTTAACCCCGCCCACGGCACGACTGGTCACCGAAGATGGTGAAAAAAGTGTGCCGCTGGCTGAAGTGCAGCCAGGTATGTTGCTGCGCCTGACGACCGGTGATCGTGTGCCGGTAGATGGTGAGATTACCCAGGGCGAAGCGTGGCTGGATGAAGCAATGCTGACGGGTGAACCTATTCCGCAGCAAAAAGGCGAAGGCGATAGTGTCCATGCCGGGACGGTGGTGCAGGACGGCAGCGTGCTGTTTCGCGCCAGTGCGGTTGGCAGCCATACTACCTTGTCGCGGATTATTCGCATGGTGCGCCAGGCCCAGAGCAGTAAGCCGGAAATCGGCCAACTGGCGGATAAAATCTCTGCCGTGTTTGTGCCGGTAGTGGTGGTGATTGCGCTGATCAGTGCGGCAATCTGGTATTTCTTTGGTCCGGCACCGCAAATTGTTTATACCCTGGTGATTGCCACCACGGTGCTGATTATCGCCTGCCCGTGTGCGCTGGGGCTGGCAACGCCGATGTCGATTATTTCTGGTGTCGGCCGCGCGGCAGAGTTCGGTGTGCTGGTGCGTGACGCCGACGCACTGCAACGTGCCAGTACGCTGGATACCGTAGTTTTCGATAAAACCGGGACGCTGACCGAAGGGAAGCCGCAGGTTGTCACTGTGAAAACCTTTGCTGATGTTGACGAAGCGCAGGCGCTGCGTCTGGCGGCGGCACTGGAACAAGGTTCCAGCCACCCACTGGCGCGGGCAATCCTCGATAAAGCAGGCGATATGCAACTGCCACAAGTCAACGGCTTCCGCACATTGCGCGGGCTGGGCGTGAGCGGTGAAGCAGAAGGCCATGCGCTGCTGTTGGGGAATCAGGCGCTGTTAAATGATCAGCAAGTAGATACGAAAGCTATCGAAGCGGAGATTACCGCCCAGGCATCGCAAGGATCAACGCCAGTGCTGCTGGCGGTTGACGGTAAAGCGGTAGCCCTGCTGGCAGTACGCGATCCATTACGTAGTGATAGCGTGGCGGCGCTGCAACGGCTGCATAAAGCGGGATATCGTCTGGTGATGTTGACCGGGGATAACCCAACGACCGCCAATGCGATCGCCAAAGAAGCGGGGATTGATGAAGTGATTGCGGGTGTATTGCCGGATGGTAAAGCCGAAGCGATTAAACGTCTGCAAAGCGAGGGGCGTCAGGTCGCAATGGTGGGTGACGGTATTAACGACGCGCCAGCACTGGCCCAGGCGGATGTCGGTATTGCAATGGGCGGTGGGAGTGATGTTGCGATTGAAACCGCAGCGATTACTCTGATGCGCCATAGTCTGATGGGCGTTGCCGATGCGCTCGCCATCTCCCGCGCAACGCTGCGTAATATGAAGCAGAATCTGCTTGGTGCGTTTATCTATAACAGCATTGGGATCCCCGTCGCCGCCGGTATTTTATGGCCGTTCACCGGAACCTTGCTTAACCCGGTGGTTGCCGGGGCAGCCATGGCACTCTCGTCGATTACCGTGGTGAGCAACGCCAACCGGTTGCTGCGGTTTAAACCGAAAGAGTAAGTACGTCATTGCCGGATGCGCTGCTTCAGGGCGGCGCATTTGGCATTAACGCACGACTGCCGGATGCGGCGTGAACGCCTTATCCGGCCTACGGTTC
>NZ_KE138680.1:2202399-2358186 GCF_000408325.1 Escherichia sp. KTE52 | reverse complement strand
TGAACGCCTTATCCGGCCTACGGTTCGGGCACAAGTTTGTAGGCCTGATAAGACGCGTCAGCGTCGCATCAGGCAATAGTGCTCAGGGCCGGATGCGGCGTGAACGCCTTGTCCGGTTTACTGGACAAAGCACTGTGCACAAGTGCAACAATCAACTCCATTTGCGCCATTCCTCCCCGCGCGCTAGCATGATATTTCACAAAGGGAGGTCGTATGGATCTGTTGTACCGGGTAAAAACACTTTGGGCTGCGCTGCGCGGTAATCATTACACCTGGCCTGCTATCGATATCTCTCTTTCCGGTAATCGTCATTTTCATCTCATTGGCAGTATTCATATGGGTAGCCACGATATGGCTCCCCTGCCCGCCCGGCTGCTCAAAAAACTCAAACAAGCCGATGCGCTTATCGTCGAGGCGGATGTTTCCACCAGCGATACCCCATTTGCCAATCTCCCTTCCTGCGAGGCGCTGGAAGAGCGTATCAGCGAAGAACAGATGCAAAACCTGCAACACATTAGCCAGGAGATGGGCATTTCTCCCTCGCTGTTTTCTACTCAACCGCTGTGGCAAATTGCGATGGTTCTTCAGGCGACACAGGCGCAAAAACTGGGGCTGCGGGCAGAATATGGTATCGATTACCAGTTATTGCAGGTAGCGAAGCAACAACATAAGCCCGTGATTGAACTGGAAGGGGCAGAAAATCAGATTGCCATGTTGCTCCAGCTTCCCGACAACGGACTGGCACTGCTGGACGATACTCTGACCCACTGGCATACCAACGCCCGGTTGTTGCAACAAATGATGAGCTGGTGGCTGAATGCGCCACCGCAAGATAATGAAATAACGCTGCCCAATACATTCAGTCAGTCGCTGTACGATGTGCTGATGCACCAGCGCAATCTTGCCTGGCGGGATAAATTACGCGCTATGCCGCCGGGGTGCTATGTGGTCGCGGTTGGCGCACTGCACTTATATGGAGAAGGGAATTTGCCGCAGATGCTGCGCTAAAAAAATGGCCAATATCGCTATTGGCCCGTCAAAGAGGAATTTCATATTTTTATTATTATGCCGTCACTTTAAGCGACGGTGTAAGTCGATTGTCGCTCAATCTCACCATCCTGCCAATACTCTTAGGCAAGATGACTCTTTTTTTTGGGCCGCCATCAGGCGTATGCTTTCTCCGTTTTTTGTTTGAGGCAGGAAAATTACGATGACACCCGCAGTTAAATTACTCGAAAAAAACAAGATTTCTTTCCAGATTCATACCTACGATCACGATCCGGCTGAAACTAATTTTGGCGATGAAGTGGTCAAAAAATTAGGTTTAAATGCGGATCAGGTCTACAAAACGCTGCTTGTCGCGGTGAACGGCGATATGAAACATCTGGCGGTAGCCGTTACGCCAGTCGCAGGTCAACTGGATCTTAAAAAGGTGGCAAAGGCGCTGGGTGCCAAGAAAGTGGAGATGGCCGATCCGATGGTGGCACAACGCACCACGGGGTATCTGGTTGGGGGAATTAGCCCACTGGGGCAGAAAAAACGTCTGCCGACGATCATCGACGCCCCCGCGCAAGAATTTGCCACCATTTATGTTTCTGGTGGTAAACGCGGGTTAGATATCGAACTGGCAGCAGGCGATCTGGCGAAGATCCTCGATGCGAAATTTGCCGATATTGCTCGCCGCGATTAAGCATTGTGCCGGATGCGCACATCCGGCACTTTCAGATTACTGCCAGCTTACCTCACCTTTCGGCTCATATGCGCTCGCATCCAGCGGCGAGTTTTTCTGGATATAGCCTTTCAGCACTTCAGCATCAATAAAGCCGGTATTCACATAACCCGGTTTGTTATCAAGGCGCGGATAACCATCACCACCGGTGGCATTGAAGTTTAATGTCGCCATGCGGTAAGTTTTCGCCGGATCGACTGCTTCGCCTTTGATTTTCAGGTCGTTCAGTTTGCCGTCTTTCGCCACAAAGCTGACGTTGGCAAATTGCGGATAGGCACCGGAATCCGGCTTCATTTGCGCGACGGCGGTCAGGTAATCAATCACCTCTTTACCCGTCATATCCACATACACCACCACATTGCCGAACGGCTGCACTTTCAGCACGTTTTTGTAGCTGATATTACCAGCCTCAATGGAGTCGCGAACCCCGCCGCCGCTCATCACCGCGAAGTCAGCGCCTGTGCGATCCATTTGTGCCGCCAGAATTAATCGTCCCATATTGGTCTGCACAAAACGGACTTTGCTGCGGTCACCTTCCAGGCGACCATTGGTTTCGCCAATTTTCACTTCCAGTTGCGCTTTGCCTTTGTTCTGGAACGGCGATAACAGCGAGATCATTTGCTGGTTCTCAGCGATTTCCGGGGTGTAAAGCACACGTTCACTTTTCCCGTCTTCCCAGGTCACTTTCTTCTTCAGATTCACCGGAATCAACTGGTAGTTGACCATTTTCATTTCGCCATTGCGGAACTCAAAATCAGCCCGCCCCACGTATTTCCCCCACTCATGCGCCTGCACAATCCAGATGCCGTTTTGTTGATCCGGTTTACAAGGCGTACCAGGAACATAATCGACCTGTTTTTTATTTTCCGCCGCCATACAGACCGGATCTTGCGAGTGACCACCGACGATCATCGCCAGCGATCCGGCAGGCAGGCTGCGCGCCATCTCTACATCGCCCGGAGCATTTGAACCGTGCTCACCATTGTCGTAATGCCCCATATGCGTGGCGGCGATAATAATGTCCGGCTTCTCTGTCTGTTGCAGTTCCTGAATCACCAGCTTCGCTTCGTCGGCAGGTTTACGAAACTCAATGTCAGTGAAATATTCCGGGTTACCAATTTTCGCCGTGTCATCAGTCGTCAGACCAATAACCGCGATTTTCAGATCCTGACGCTTAAACAACGCCCAGGGTTTAAACAGGCGCTCGCCGGTACTTTTTTGATAGATATTGGCGGACAGCAACGGGAACTTAGCCCACTTTTCCTGCTGACGTAATACGGCGAGCGGGTTATCAAATTCATGATTACCGATCGCCATCGCGTCATAACCCACCAGATTCATGCCGCGAAAATCAGGTTCAGCATCCTGTAAGTCGGATTCCGGTACACCGGTGTTAATGTCGCCACCAGAAAGTAACAGCACGCTACCACCTTCAGCAGCGACTTCTTTGCGGATACCATCCACCAGCGTTTTTTGCGCCGCCAGACCATATTCGCCATATTCATTACGCCAGAAATGACCGTGGTGATCGTTGGTATGAAGCACCGTAATTTTGTAGGTTTTATCCTGCTCATAAGCCTGGGCGGTTTCACTCGCCAGTGTAAATGCGGCTAATAATGCTAATGCCACACCCCGCTGCAAAAACTTCATATTTCTCTCTCCCTGACCAGATATCAACGTGTTGAAAATTAGTATGACGCGACATAATAGACAAATCTGTGTGTGGTGATGGTAAATCTACATACAAAAATGGAAATTCTGTATTAAGCATTGAGACTTCCTTAAGACAGCGCATGCAGGTATGTTAGTCAGGTAATAATCACAAATAAGATAATTCTTTACATCGCAACCCTGAAAAAGTGACTTTCCTATGGCAATGAGTGAACAAACCCAGCCTGTGGCGGGCGCGGCTGCGTCAACCACTAAGGCACGCACATCGTTTGGTATTTTAGGCGCAATCAGCCTCTCGCATCTGCTGAACGACATGATCCAATCGCTAATTCTGGCGATTTATCCTCTGCTTCAGTCTGAATTTTCTCTGACATTTATGCAGATTGGCATGATTACCCTGACGTTCCAGCTCGCTTCCTCTCTGCTGCAACCGGTGGTCGGCTACTGGACCGATAAATACCCGATGCCGTGGTCGCTGCCGATTGGCATGTGCTTTACCCTGAGCGGCCTGGTGCTTCTGGCGCTGGCGGACAGTTTTGGTGCGGTTCTGCTGGCGGCGGCGCTGGTCGGTACAGGTTCATCGGTCTTTCACCCGGAATCTTCCCGCGTGGCGCGTATGGCGTCTGGGGGGCGTCATGGCCTGGCACAATCTATCTTCCAGGTAGGCGGTAACTTTGGTAGTTCGTTGGGGCCATTGCTGGCGGCGGTGATCATCGCACCTTACGGCAAAGGCAACGTCGCATGGTTTGTACTGGCAGCACTGCTGGCTATCGTAGTACTGGCGCAAATCAGCCGCTGGTACGCCGCGCAACACCAAATGAGTAAAAGCAAACCGAAAGAAGTGATTGTTAACCCGCTGCCACGCGACAAAGTGGTACTGGCAGTCAGCATCTTGTTAATCCTGATTTTCTCGAAATATTTCTATATGGCGAGCATCAGCAGCTATTACACCTTTTATTTGATGCAAAAGTTCGGTTTATCTATCCAGAATGCCCAACTTCATCTGTTTGCCTTCCTGTTTGCCGTCGCGGCGGGAACCGTCATTGGCGGGCCTGTGGGGGACAGAATTGGTAGAAAATATGTAATTTGGGGTTCTATCCTCGGCGTTGCGCCGTTTACCTTGATTTTACCTTACGCCAGCCTGTACTGGACGGGTATTTTAACGGTGATTATTGGATTTATCCTCGCCTCGGCGTTTTCCGCCATTCTGGTCTACGCCCAGGAGCTACTTCCGGGGCGTATCGGCATGGTTTCTGGACTCTTTTTCGGTTTTGCTTTCGGGATGGGAGGCCTTGGCGCAGCGGTTCTGGGGCTTCTCGCTGACCATACCAGCATCGAGTTAGTTTATAAAATCTGTGCTTTCCTGCCGCTTCTGGGAATGTTGACCATATTCTTACCTGATAATCGGCATAAATCCTGAATTCCCGGCAGCCAAAGGTAAACTTTGGCTGCTTCATTTTGCAGTAGCCATAAGCCTTTCCTCTTCATACACCTCATCACTTTTCCGATCCGTGCTTTTTTTGCGGCTAATTCCATTTTTCTGCAAAATTCAACAATTATTCATAAACATCATCAATGAAATTGTCATAAACTATTACCTGTAATTTTGGTTTTCCCGGCCAAAATATGGACAACTACCACCAGGAAAAGGAGACGGAATGCATCACGCCACCCCGCTTATCACCACAATTGTTGGCGGCCTTGTGCTTGCCTTTATCCTCGGCATGCTGGCCAATAAACTGCGTATTTCTCCTCTGGTGGGATATCTGTTAGCGGGTGTGCTGGCTGGCCCCTTTACCCCAGGTTTTGTTGCTGATACTAAACTGGCACCGGAACTGGCGGAGCTGGGCGTTATTCTGCTGATGTTCGGCGTCGGCCTGCATTTTTCGCTAAAGGATTTAATGGCGGTAAAGTCGATCGCCATTCCCGGCGCGATTGCCCAGATAGCCGTGGCGACGTTGCTGGGCATGGCTCTCTCTGCCGTGATCGGCTGGTCGTTGATGACCGGCATCGTGTTCGGCCTGTGCCTTTCCACCGCCAGTACCGTGGTACTGCTACGCGCGCTTGAAGAACGGCAATTGATAGACAGTCAGCGCGGGCAAATCGCCATTGGCTGGCTGATTGTGGAAGATTTGGTGATGGTTCTTACGCTGGTATTGTTGCCGGCGGTAGCGGGGATGATGGAACAAGGCGATGTTGGCTTTGCCACGCTGGCGGTTGATATGGGGATCACCATCGGCAAGGTGGTCGCATTTATCGCCATTATGATGCTGGTGGGCCGCCGTCTGGTGCCGTGGATTATGGCGCGGAGCGCAGCAACCGGTTCGCGTGAATTGTTTACCTTATCGGTGCTGGCGCTGGCATTAGGCATTGCTTTTGGTGCAGTAGAACTGTTTGACGTCTCCTTCGCGCTGGGCGCATTCTTTGCCGGAATGGTGCTTAACGAATCCGAACTTAGTCACCGCGCAGCGCATGATACGCTGCCGTTGCGCGATGCGTTTGCGGTGCTGTTCTTTGTCTCTGTAGGCATGTTGTTTGATCCACTGATCCTGATTCAGCAACCGCTGGCGGTGCTGGCTACGCTGGCGATTATTCTGTTTGGTAAATCAGTGGCAGCGCTTTTCCTGGTTCGTCTGTTTGGTCACTCCCAGCGTACAGCGTTAACCATTGCCGCCAGCCTGGCGCAGATTGGTGAGTTCGCCTTTATCCTGGCAGGTCTGGGGATGGCGCTGAATCTGCTGCCGCAGGCAGGGCAAAACCTGGTGCTGGCAGGCGCGATCCTGTCGATTATGCTCAACCCGGTGCTGTTCGCGCTGCTGGAGAAATATCTGGCGAAGACCGAAACACTGGAAGAGCAGACGCTGGAAGAGGCTATCGAAGAAGAGAAACAGATCCCGGTGGATATTTGCAACCACGCGATACTGGTGGGCTATGGTCGCGTGGGCAGCCTGCTGGGGGAAAAATTGCTCGCGTCTGATATTCCGTTAGTGGTGATTGAAACATCACGAACCCGTGTTGATGAGTTGCGTGAACGCGGGGTTCGCGCAGTATTAGGCAACGCTGCTAACGAAGAGATAATGCACCTGGCGCATCTGAAATGCGCGAAATGGCTGATTCTGACCATTCCCAACGGTTACGAAGCCGGTGAGATTGTGGCCTCTGCTCGCACCCAAAACCCGGATATTGAGATTATCGCCCGTGCCCATTATGACGATGAGGTGGCGTATATCTCCGAACGTGGAGCAAATCAGGTGGTGATGGGTGAACGCGAAATTGCCCGTACTATGCTGGAACTGCTGGAAGCGCCACCGGCTGGTGAGGTGGTGACGGGGTAATATATTGACATCATTGCCGGATGCGATGCTAACGCATCTTATCCGGCCTACGCGTGCCATCTTCCGTAGGTTGGATAAGGCGTTTACGCCGCATCCGACAGTCATCAGTTCGCTGGTTTAACGATCCCAGTAAGACTCTTCCAGACTGTCTTCACGCTCCGGCAGCCCGCGTGTTAAGCGTGGTGAATGCTGGTTCAAAACCTGATAACTGACGCGGTTAGCGTATTTACACACCTGCGCTAACGACGAATAGGTTAGCCAGGTGAATTTATGCTTACTGGAATTTGGCACGTTGGTGCGGTGATAACTATTGGCGGTAATGTCATGCAACAACGCTGCCAGCGCCCCATCTCCGGCTCCGTTGGTGTTCATGATTTTTTCCGGCCCGCCCATATATGGTGCAATGTGCGAATAGACACGCAACGGATTCTGGCAATCTTTGTGCCGCATGGCGCGGCTAAACTCATACTGGTTAAATTCGGGTATGGCCCCCGGCAATAGCGGATGCTGGGTTTTGCGTTTCGCTTCGTCTTCAGTAAAGCCCGCCATATATAAACCAATTGGCCCCGCGGTGCACAGCACCAGATCTACCCAGTCCAGTGCCTTATCAGATGCCAGCAGCGGATCGCTCTCTCCGGTCAACGCTTCCGCTTCCTCTTCGTTCATCGCCAGAATAGAAACGTGTTCTTTGAGGAACGCCTGCCACCACTGTGGGTTCTCCGCAATAACAAATTTGGTTCCCAGCGTCAGCACCACCGGCACGTTGTATTTTTTGGCATATTCAATGGCTTTCATGGTCGCTTCCGGCATCGGTTCACCCGGCTTGCAGCGCACCAGATAGGACGTTAATACCAGCGCCGACGCTCCGGCAATGACATCTTCCGGAATACTTTCCGCACGTAGCTGGTTCATATGACCCGGGCTGATAGCAAAGGTACGTTCGCCAGACTCACCAATCAGCGTAAAGCAACGACCAATCGGGCCGTCCACCCCTTGCAGATAGTTAAGATCGGTTCGACTGGAGGTGTTACACAAGTAACGGTAGGCGTAGCTGCCAATTTCAATATTGCTGCACATTACGCCCAGCAGCACCGAACGGTCATCCGCCAGCACGGAGTAATTGTGCATGGTGTTACCAATGGTGCCACCCGCGAACTGATGGGTTATCAGGTTGTTCTGTTTCAGTTCCTGATAAAGTACTTCGGCAACATCATCTTCAATCACCAGTGAATGCCCGGCGCTTAATCCATAACGCTCAATGAACTCATCATCCACTTTCGCTTCAATATCCACCAGCGTCTGGTCGATACCCACCACCCAGGCGGCGCTGGTTTCGTTTTCTGGTTGGATTTGCTGCAACAGCGGATCGCGTGCGTTTACAGGGAAGTAATGTTTGGATTTACGTTTACCGGGAAATTTCATGGTTGTTTTTACGGGTGGTTAACTGAGCGGCGAATGTTAACACAATCATGCCTGAACGCGCGAGACGCAGGCAGTTTCAATATCAGCAGGTGAGATCGCATTTTCATGGCAGTGGTTCCTTACAATGGCGTTATTTGAAAGGAGTTTTTTAATGAAGACGGAAAACAAATTATCCGTGCTGGAACTTATTTCTCCTGAAATGAAGGCCGTTGTTAATACTCTCCAGCCCGATTTACCGCCCTGGCCCGCAGCGGGAACGATTACTGAGCAACGGCAGCATTACACACTTGAGCGTCGATTCTGGAATGCTGACGCTCCAGAAATGGCAACCAGAGCTTACGCAGTCCCTACGCCTTATGGCCAGGTGGAAACACGGCTCTACTCGCCGGACGCAGACAGCACCGCGACGCTGTTTTATCTGCATGGCGGCGGTTTTATTCTCGGCAATCTCGATACCCACGATCGCATTATGCGGCTGCTGGCGAACTACACTCAGTGTACGGTGGTTGGTATCAATTACACCCTTTCACCAGAAGCGCGTTTTCCGCAAGCAATAGAGGAAATCGTGGCGTCCTGTTGTCACTTCCACCGACAGGCAAGCGATTATCAAATCAATATGTCACGCATAGGTTTTGCCGGTGATTCCGCGGGCGCGATGCTGGCGCTCGCCAGTGCTTTATGGCTACGAGATAAGCAGATTGATTGCGGTAAAGTTGTTGGTGTTTTGCTGTGGTATGGGCTTTACGGATTACGAGATTCCGTAACTCGCCGCCTGTTGGGCGGTGACTGGGATGGTTTAACGCAACAGGATTTGCTGATGTATGAAGAGGCCTATTTAGGTAACAAAGCAGACCGCGAGTCGCCATATTACTGCCTGTTTAATAATGATCTCACTCGCGATATGCCGCCCTGCTTTATCGCGGGTGCAGAGTTTGATCCGCTGCTGGATGACAGTCGCCTGCTTTACCAGACGTTAGCGGCACACCAGCAACCTTGTGAGTTCAAACTCTACTCCGGTACACTGCACGCCTTTTTGCATTATTCACGGATGATGAAAACCGCCGACGATGCTCTACGCGACGGCGCTCGATTCTTTAGCAATAGGTTGCAACCAGATTAGCCATCATTTCGATATGTTCCGGTGTAGCATTAAGCGCCGGAATATATTCATATTTTTTACCGCCCGCACCGAGAAAGACTTCACGGTTTTGCTCAGCAATCTCTTCCAGCGTCTCCAGACAATCCGCAGCAAAGCCCGGACACATCACCTGAATATGACCTACACCTTTTTCTCCGAGCATTTTCAGCGTTTCATCGGTATAAGGCATTAGCCAGGGTTCGCGACCAAAGCGTGACTGAAAGGTCATCATCACTTTTTCCGGTGCCATTCCCAGTGCTGAAGCCAGTTCACGGGTCGTTGTCCGGCAACGTTGCGGGTAGTCATCGCCTTCATCCGCATAACGCTGCGGAATGCCGTGATAGGAGAGCAATAGCAGATCCGGCTCGCCATGTTGCGCGAATGATGCACGAACGCTATTCGCTAAAGCATTAATATAAGAGGGGGCGTCGGCATAATCGCGAATAAACGAAATGCCCGGAATACTGCGTTTACGCGCCAGAATGCGCGCCAGTTCATCCCATACCGCGCCGACCGTAGAACAGGAGTATTGCGGGTAGAGCGGCAGCACCACGATATGATCGACATGCTCCGCCAGCAGTTCATCCACCGCGCTTTCCAGTGATGGCGAACCATAGCTCATTCCCAGTGCCACCGGTATTTCCGGTAAGCGTTGTGCCAGCGCCTGCTGTTGCTGACGGCTGTAAACCATTAGCGGCGAGCCACCTTCCATCCAGACAGAAGCGTACAGTTTCGCCACGCGCGGCGAACGCAGCGGTAATATCACGCCGCGCAGCAATGGCCACCACAACAGCCGTGAGGTATCAACTACGCGTTTGTCGCTTAAAAATTGTTTCAGGTAACGTTTTACCGCTTCAGGAGTGGGGGCATCGGGTGTCCCCAGGTTTGCCAGCAGGATACCGGTTTTTGTCTGACGCATTACCGCCTCTTATCGATTCAACTTGTTGATAATTGTAGCGGAAAAGTGAGGAATAAGAACTAATTGCTGTGAGAGGTATTGCCTGAGGAGGATAAGCAGACCTGCCCGAAAGTAGATCTGCTGACATGTACCATGCCTGATGCGGCGTGAACGCCTTATCAGGCAGAGTGCAAATCAATGGTGACTTAGATTAGCCGAGGATTTTTTCCAGAGCCGCGCGAACTTCAGCAACCGGTTTGGTGCCGTCAACTTTCGCGTATTTGGTGTTGCCCGCTTCTGCTTCTTTGGAGTAGTAGCCGATCAGCGGTGCAGTCATCTGATGGTATTCAACCAGACGTTTACGCACGGTTTCTTCCTGATCGTCTTTACGGGTGGTCAGCTCTTCACCGGTAACGTCGTCTTTGCCTTCTACTTTCGGCGGATTGAATTTAACGTGATAAACACGGCCAGACGGCGCGTGAACGCGGCGACCTACGATACGATCAACGATCAGTTCGTCCGGTACGTCAAATTCCAGAACGTAATCAACATTGATACCCGCTTCTTTCATCGCATCTGCCTGCGGAATGGTACGCGGGAAGCCGTCCAACAGGAAACCGTTACGGCAGTCTTCCTGAGCAATGCGCTCTTTAACCAGCGCGATCACCAGTTCGTCGGTGACCAGTTTGCCAGCGTCCATAATGTCTTTTGCTTGTTTACCCAGCTCGGAGCCAGATTTGACCGCGGCACGCAGCATATCGCCAGTGGAGATTTGCGGAATACCATATTTCTCCATGATGAACTGAGCCTGAGTCCCTTTCCCCGCGCCCGGAGCGCCAAGCAGAATGATACGCATTGCGAAAATCCCCTTAAAATGTGTCGAATTTTTTGAAAAAGCGATAAACGATACCACCAACAGGCGATTGCCTCAAGAAAGGCACCTTGGGCTGAAACGGTTAAGGGGGGGATAATTTAAGGAAAGGTGATAAAAAATGCCGGATGACGTTAAGGTCATCCGGCATCGTATTCAACGTTCAGGCCGGAGAAACGCAATCGCGTTACATCCGGTATTACATCAGGAAACCAGAAGCTGGTTCATACGACGAATAAACAGGTTCGGATCTTCCAGCGTACCGCGTTCTGCCAGCAGCGCCTGATCCAGCAGCAGTTCTACCCATTCGCTGAACTTCGCGTCATCTTCAGTATCTGCCGCACGTTTCACCAGCACGTGATCCGGGTTCAGTTCGAAGATATATTTCACCTCCGGCACTTTCTGACCCGCCGCGGCGAACAGTTTCGCCATCTGGGTGCTCATTTCGTCGGCGTCGGTCGAAACGATCGCTGGCGTATCGGTCAGACGGTGAGTCAGACGCACATCTTTCACACGATCGCCCAGCAGTGCTTTCACACGATCGATAAACGGCGTCAGCGCTTTTTCTGCTTCTTTCGTGCTTTCATCGACTTCGTCAGCCAATTTTTCCAGCGACTCATCAACTTTAGACACAGACTGGAACGGTTTACCGTCGAACTCAGTCAGATAGTTCATCATCCACTCATCGATGCGGTCGGAAAGCAGCAGGACTTCGATGCCTTTCTTACGCAGCAATTCCAGATGCGGGCTGCTTTTCGCTGCCGCATAGCTGTCTGCGGTGATGTAGTAGATTTTCTCCTGCCCTTCTTTCATGCGGGAAACATAGTCTTCCAGAGACACGGTCTGCGCAGAAGAGTCGGTATGGGTAGAAGCAAAACGCAGCAGTTTGGCAATCGCTTCCTGGTTGGCGAAATCTTCTGCCGGACCTTCTTTCAGCACCAGGCCAAACTGCTGCCAGAAGGTCTGGTATTTTTCCGCATCGTCTTTCGCCAGTTTTTCCAGCATTTGCAGAACGCGTTTGGTCAGCGCATTGCGCAGGTTACGCGTTACCGTGCTGTCCTGAAGGATTTCACGGGAAACGTTCAGCGGCAGATCGCTGGAGTCAATCAGACCACGCACGAAGCGCAGATAGTTCGGCATAAACTGTTCTGCGTCGTCCATGATGAACACGCGTTGTACGTACAGTTTCAGGCCATGTTTGTGATCGCGGTTCCACATATCCCACGGTGCCTGCGACGGGATGTACAGCAGGCTGGTGTACTCCTGCTTACCTTCGACGCGGTTGTGGCTCCAGGTCAGCGGATCGTTAAAGTCGTGGGCGATATGTTTGTAGAACTCTTTGTACTCTTCGTCAGTGATTTCCGACTTGTTACGCGTCCACAGCGCCTGCGCTTTGTTGATTTTCTCCCAGGAAATAACGGTTTCGCCGTCTTTCTCTTCGCGTTTTTCGATCTCTACCGGCAGCGCGATATGGTCAGAGTATTTGCTGATAATGGAGCGTACGCGCCAGTCATCAAGGAACTCATCTTCACCTTCACGCAGATGCAGGGTGATTTCAGTACCGCGATCTTCTTTGGTGATGTCGGCAACGGTGTATTCACCTTCGCCCGCAGATTCCCAGAACACGCCGTTTTCTGGTTTTTCGCCTGCCGCACGGGTGCGCACGGTCACTTTATCGGCAACGATAAACGCAGAGTAGAAACCAACACCAAACTGGCCGATCAACTGGCTATCTTTTGCCTGGTCGGAACCCAGCGATTCGAGGAATGATTTGGTGCCGGATTTAGCGATAGTACCCAGATGATCGATCACTTCATCACGGGTCATCCCCACGCCGTTATCAGAGATGGTCAGCGTGCGCTTGTCTTTATCGAAAGAGACACGAACGCGCAGTTCGCCATCACCTTCGTACAGATCCGGATTAGAGAGCGCACGGAAACGCAACTTGTCCGCCGCATCGGAGGCGTTAGAGATAAGCTCACGCAGGAAAATTTCTTTATTGGAATAGAGAGAATGGATCATCAGATGCAGAAGCTGCTTCACTTCTGACTGAAAACCACGAGTTTCTTGTCCTTTCATGTAGGTCTACCTCAATAATGCCATTTTTAAGGTTAAAAACGGGATGAGGGAGAGATGGGGACAAGGGGGAATAATTTCAAGCGAGAGCAGGTGATCCTGCTCTCGTTTGCTTAAAAACGAATCTTATGGCGTCCGGCAAGGGAGTGTGACAGCGTGGTGCCATCAACCATTTCCAGTTCGCCGCCAACCGGTACGCCATGCGCAATTCGACTGGCTTCAACGTCATATTGCGCGCAAAGCTCGGCAATATAGTTAGCAGTAGCTTCACCTTCGACCGTCGGGTTAGTTGCGAGGATCACTTCAGTGATTTTTTCCTCTGCCAGACGCTGTTCCAGGCGATCGAGACCGATATCGTCCGGGCCAATGCCATCCAGCGGTGACAAGTGCCCCATCAACACAAAATAGCGGCCTGAAAACTGCCCGGTCTGCTCAATGGCGTAGATGTCCGCCGGACTCTCCACCACGCAGATTTGGCCATTTTCCTGACGACGCGGATTTGAACAGATGTTACACACGTCCTGTTCGGTAAAGGTGCGACAATCGGCGCAGTGACCGATTTCCGACATCGCCCGGGTGAGCGCCTGCGCCAGACGCATCCCGCCGCTACGATCGCGCTGAAGCAGCGTGAACGCCATACGCTGCGCCGACTTCGGGCCAACGCCCGGCAGACAGCGCAGTGCTTCCATAAGCTGTGTTAACAGCGGGCTGGTTTGCATCAGAACGGCATCTTAAAGCCTGGTGGCAACTGCATTCCGGAGGAAACAGAGGCCATTTTTTCTTTCTGAGTTTCTTCGATGCGACGTGCTGCGTCGTTGAATGCCGCAGCTACCAGATCTTCCAACATCTCTTTGTCATCTTCCAGCAAGCTTGGATCGATCTCAACACGACGGCAGTTGTGCGCGCCGTTGATGGTCACTTTCACCAGACCTGCGCCGGATTCACCGGTCACTTCCAGCTTCGCGATTTCTTCCTGCATCTGCTGCATTTTTTCTTGCATCTGCTGGGCCTGCTTCATCAGGTTGCCCAGACCGCCTTTACCAAACATAGGTTTCTCTCTCAATCACGTTAAGGATGACGATCATAAGCTGTGCTTACGATCAAATGGGGCGGATACTTTCTTCATCCAGCTCCGCATCGAAGAATCGACGCAGGGTCTGAATATTATTATCCGCAATAATGGACTCGCGCGCCTGCGCAAGTTTTTCTTCGTATATCGCCTGACGCCACTCCAGCGGCGTGCGCACCGCGGGATTATCATCTTCAACGATAGTCAGTTCAACCGTTGAACCCTTTAATGTGCTCAACGCTTCAGCCAGTTTTTGCTGTGCACCGTTGTTATTCAGATGCCGCTGGGAGGAACGCAAATGCAGACATACCGCGTTGCCGTTCTCCTCTTTCCAGGCATTTAATGCCACCTGTTCGACCAGTTTTGGTAGCGAAAGTTGGCTCACCTGAGCGGCCCACGGATCGCGTTCAATGGCTTCTGCCGCCAGCTTTGCCGCCAGTTCCGGCGTTTTTTCATGCTCCAGCGCCTTTTTCAGCGCCTTCGGTGTGGCGACCACTTCTTTTTGCTGCATCACCGGGGTGGTAGCCTTCCAGCGATACGCTTCTTTTTTGACTGGCGCTTTTTCCAGTGCCGATGGCACCGGACGCGCCTGAACGCGATCGGTGACCGAAGCCAGTCTTTCCAGCGCAGCGTTATTCACCGGCCGCGCGCGGGTAGCGGCTGCCGGTTCACTCTTTTTTGCTTTGGTCGCTCCCTGTGCGCGCTGCAGTTGCTGACGCGCCGCCAGCACCTGGCTGGTGGTTTCTGAGAGCGGTACGGTCGGTACCTGCTGCGGCGCTGATTGCGGCTGCGGCGGCACTTGCGATGACGTCATTACCGCCGTTGGCGCGACGGGCGCAAAGGACTGGCGCGGCGCTTCCGGTTCGGGTAGCGGCATACGCGGATGGAATGCCAGCGCGCGCAGCAACGTCATCTCAACGCCCATGCGGCGGTCCGGCGCATACGGTAATTCTTTGCGACCAATCAACAGCGTCTGATAGTAAAGCTGAATATCCGTCGGCGGTATGGTGCGCGCCAGTTCACGCATCCGCAGTTCGATGGCCGCCATGTCGTTACCCAGCGCGGCAGGCGAAAGCTGGACCATCGCAATGCGGTGCAGCAGGCCGAGCATTTCCACCAGCAACGCTTCCCACTCGATACCACGGGCTGCGGCATCGTTAATCAGCGTCATTACACGCTCGCCGTTGGCCCCAACCATCGCTTCAACCAACGACAGCGCCTGATCGTCGTCAAGCGTACCCAGCATCGCACTGACCGCCTGGGTTGAAACCTGACCGTCACCGCTGGCAATCGCCTGGTCGGTCAGACTTAAGGCATCTCGCAAGCTGCCTTCAGCGGCGCGCGCCAGCAATTGCAACGCCCGCGGCTCGTAAGCGATATGTTCTTCGTTGAGGATGTGCTCAAGCTGATGGCGAATTTGCTCGACATCCAGCGCCTTGAGATGAAATTGCAGACAGCGTGACAAAATCGTCACCGGCAATTTCTGCGGATCGGTCGTTGCCAGCAGGAACTTGACGTGCTCCGGTGGCTCTTCAAGGGTTTTTAGCAGTGCGTTAAAGCTGTGGCGCGACAGCATATGCACTTCGTCGATCAGATAAACTTTAAAACGACCACGCGCTGGCGCGTACTGGACGTTATCCAGCAGGTCGCGGGTATCTTCGACTTTGGTGCGCGAGGCGGCATCGATCTCAATCAGATCGACAAAGCGCCCCTGCTCGATTTCACGGCAGTTATCGCATACGCCGCACGGCGTTGCGGTAATGCCGGTTTCGCAGTTTAGCCCCTTCGCCAGCAGTCGGGCGATAGAGGTTTTTCCGACGCCACGGGTGCCGGAAAAAAGATAAGCATGATGAATACGCCCTAACGACAAGCCGTTCGCCAGTGCGGTCAGCACATGTTCCTGGCCGACGACGTCAGCAAAGGTTTGTGGGCGCCATTTTCGGGCTAAGACCTGATAACTCATTGGCAGGCTCTGAAACGCTGGAAGGTGGATTCACGAAGGGGTAATGCTAACACAGCCCCGTCAGAACGGCGAGGCTGAATGTACATCTTGTACTGCCCACGACGCGGGCTGGCAAAAATTAGTGGCCCGGGAACGGGACAAGGCTATAACAGGTGATGCCTTGATTTTCGAGACGCTGTTCACCGCCGAGATCGAACAGATTAATGATGAACGCAGCGTCGGTGACTTCGCCACCCAGACGACGGATCAGCTTCACGGTCGCCTCAATGGTGCCGCCAGTTGCCAGCAAATCGTCTACGACCAACACTTTGTCGCCTGGTTTAATGGCATCAACATGGATTTCCAGTTTATCGGTGCCATATTCCAGTTCGTAAGTTTCACTGATGGTTTCGCGCGGCAATTTGCCCGGTTTACGTACCGGTACAAAACCTACGCCCAGGCCCAATGCTACCGGAGCACCAAACAAGAAGCCACGTGCTTCGGTGCCCACAACTTTGGTAATACCCGCATTTTTGTAACGCTCAACCAGCAGGTCGATGCTGAGAGCGTAAGCTTTCGGGTCTTCCAGTAAGCTGGTGACATCACGGAACAGAATGCCGGGTTTTGGGTAGTCCTGAATGCTTTTGATGCTATTTTTGAGATACTCAAGCTGCTGTGCAGTCGCGGTCATAAGTGTATGCCTGCTTGTTACGGTGGTACTCACGGCGCGTTTTAAACGTATCAAAAGTAACTTTTGTTTAACCTTTGACCGCCTGCGCCTGTGCTCGAAAACGCCAGAATGTACTGGCTGTGGGCGATAATTGCAACAGCGATTGTTGTGCTTCGCCGTTTTTATTGCTTTTCATCAATCACCGGGATTCGCCACATAAAAATCAACAAACAACCGAGGATGATCAATAGCAGGATGCGTACCCACATCATATGTACAAACCACAACGAAATCGCAAAGGTTACGAGGATCAGTAAAATCGCTCTGGGCTTTGCACCGCGTGGCATTGCATGATATTTCTGCCAGAAGCGTAAATAGCTACCAAACCATGAGCGGTACAGCAACCAGGCGTGAAAGCGCGGGGAAGAACGAGCAAAACACCAGGCAGCCAGCAGGATAAACGGCGTCGTCGGTAATACCGGTAATACCACGCCCAGCGTACCCAGCACTACCGCCAGCCAGCCAATGATGATTAAAATGATTCGTTGCATATTAAGTGTTGTCAGCTTACAGAGTGGCTACTTTAGCATAACAATTATCATTTTCATTGAGGTCTTATCGTGAAAACTACCCTGCTGCTGGAAAAACTGGAAGGTCAGCTCGCCATGCTGCGCCAGCGTTGTGCCCCGGTGGCGCAGTTTGGCACGCTAAGCGCCCGTTTCGACCGGCATCTTTTTCAGACTCGCGCGACGACGTTACAGGCGTGTCTGGCTGAGGCTGGGGACAACCTGACCGCGCTTCATCACGCGGTCGAACGGCAACAACTGCCACAAGTGGCCTGGCTGGCGGAACATCTGGCAGCTCAACTGGAAGCAATTGCCCGTGAAGCGGCGTCCTGGTCGCTGCGCGAATGGGACAGCGCGCCGCCGAAAATCGCCCGCTGGCAGCGTAAACGCATTCAGCATCAGGAGTTTGAGCGGCGGCTACGTGAGATGGTTGCCGAGCGTAAAGCACGTCTGGCACAGGCGACCGATTTAGTCGAGCAGCAGACGCTGCATCGTGAGGTTGAAGCCTATGAAGCACGCCTGGTTCGGTGCCGCCATGCGCTGGAAAAAATCGAAAACAGGTTAGCGCGTTTAACTCGCTAACAATGGAGAAAATATGTCACTGGAAAATGCCCCTGACGATGTGAAACTGGCCGTCGATTTGATTGTTCTGTTGGAAGAAAATCAGATCCCAGCCCGCACCGTGCTGCGCGCACTGGATATTGTAAAACGCGATTATGAAAAGAAATTAACGCACGATGATGAGGCGAAAAGTGATAAATAAATGGGGCCGCTAAATGTCCCCGCAGATTGCTGGTAAACGCAAAACTGCCTGATGCGCTACGCTTATCAGGCCTACACCGCTCCTGCAATATAATGAATTTTCGCGGTTTTGTAGGCCGGATAAGGCGGTCACTCCGCATCCGGCATGAACAACGCGCACTTTGTCAGTAATCTCGGGGCAACTCAATGCTGCCCCTTTTGTTATTACCCTACCGCAGGCGTCGGATCATCGCCTTTGTAGTCGCGCTTCACTTCAGTCACTTCATCGCCCTTCTCGTTGTGCAGATGCACTTCAAGCTGGTTAAAGGCAATGTTGATGTCGTTTTCGCGGCACAACTGATCAATGGTGCGGTTCAGTTCATCGACAGTGCGGCTGCGGTCACGCAGTTCACGAACATACAAACGCAGCTCATGATCCAGCGTGCTGGCACCAAACGCAGTGAAGAAGACTTCCGGCATGGGTTCGTGCATCACCCTTGGATGCTCCGCCGCCGCCTGAAGCAGTACTCTGCGTACTTTTTCCAGATCAGAACCGTAAGCCACACCGAGGCGGATCACCAGACGGGTGGTGGTGTCGGTTAACGACCAGTTGATCAGACGCTCGGTAACAAACGCTTTGTTCGGGATAATCACTTCTTTGCGATCGAAATCTGTAATGGTGGTAGCACGAATACGGATCTTACTGACCGTCCCGGAGAAAGTGCCGATGGTTACTGTATCGCCAATGCGCACCGGACGTTCGAACAGGATGATCAAACCCGAGACAAAGTTACCGAAGATCTCTTGTAAACCAAAACCCAGACCTACCGATAATGCCGCCGCCAGCCACTGGAGTTTATCCCACGATACGCCAAGCGACCCAAACACGGTCATCGCGCCAACGGCTATGATGATGTAGTTAAGGATGGTCGTAATGGCATACGACGCGCCCTGACGCATATTCAGCCGCGACAGCACCAGCACTTCCAGCAAACCTGGCAGGTTGCGGATCAGCGCCCAGGCCACCATTGAGGCGATAATCGCAAACAGCAGGCTGCCCATCGTCACATTTTTCACCACCGCAGCCCCGGCTTCAGTGCCGTTGTAATGCCACAGGGTGATGCTGTCGAGATAGCTGAATACGGTGATTAAATCGGACCAAATCGCCCAGAACATCAAACCAAACAGCGCAAACATCAGCAACATCGTAATACGCAACGTCTGCTGGTTGACTTGCTCCAGCGCGATGGTTGGCTCTTCCGGCGGCTCGGCACCTTCGGCCCCTTCTTTCACCAGATTCTGCCGACGCGCCAGCGCACGACGCCAGGCGATACGCCGTGCCGCCACGCTTAACCCACGCAGCACTGTCTGGTACAGCAAGTTCCAGACGATTACCAGATACACCGTTTCAATCCAACGCCCGGAGAGGCGCAGCGTAGTGTAGAAATAGCCTGTTGCAGTCAGCACCATCAGCGCAATCGGGATGATCGACAGCACGGTAATGGTGACCAGACGCATGGTGTGGGATTCTTTATCACGCCAGCTTTCACGGCACATTGGCCATACCAGGAAGGCGATCAGCAGCAGGTTAAAGAAAATCATCGCCTGCCCCAGCACATCATCCATCAAATGCAGCGGGGAGAGTTCTGCTACCACAGACCAGAAATGGATTGGCAACAACGCGAGGCTGATGCGAACAATCTGCCGACGCCAGTGGCTGGTCTGTTGCTCTGGCATACCAAAGTGACGAACCGCAACGCCGTTTTTCTCCAGCACTTTCCAGCACAGGCCAAACACCAGCCAGAAAATCGCCAGTTTTTTGCTGAACGCCCACAGTAATTCACTGATGTTGAGCTGCATGGTCAGCAGAATCAGACCAACGGCGAGAATAATCAGACATACCGGCAGCGCGCGAATCAGGTCGATAAGAATCGCTTTTGGTGTGTTGAGCTGGCTATCGTTACGCAGGGAACCTACGGCGGAAGCCAGTTTTTGCTGATACGCTTTCAGCCAACCCAGACGCCAGTGGATCAGCCCGGCAATTAACAGCAGCGGTAAACCGGCAAGGAAAGCGATAAATACGGCGGGCCAGGCTTTTTCCCAGTTCACCGTAATTTTCATCGACTTGAATTCATCCTGCAACGTTTGCGGGAACGCCTTAATCCAGTCCCAGTCCATCGGACGGTTACTGTTCACCCAGAAAATTTGTTGGGTCAGGATAGATTTCAGGTTTTTCGACACGCTCATTAACTGCTGCTGGTTGATTTGCAGGTTAATGGCCATCATCAGTTGGTTACCCAACTGTTTGTTTAGCTGATCCAGCAGTTCACGACGCATATCTACCACTTGCAACAGTGCGTCACGGACTTCATCGTTGACTTCGTTAGCATGGCCCTCTTCCAGTTTGGCCACATAAGCATCGCTCTGGAACAGTGCATCACGTTGCTGGTTGACTTCGAACTGTTCGAGACGCAAATCCGCGATGCGGTTGGTCATGTTTTCCAGTTCATCCGCCGACGGCAGCGTTTGTTGTTGTTGGTAAAGAATACGGGACAACAGCAGGCTGCCCTTCAGGACAGAAATCTGCTCTTTAATATTGCGTTCCGATTGCAGCGCCCGCTCCAGCCAGTTTTTAACTTTGATGTTTTGCTGCATCAACTGATTGCCGTTTTCTGTGGCGCTAATCAGACGCTGACTTAATTGCTGGTTAATTTCCAGTTCCTGCTTCACCAGCGGGTTAGCCTGAATACGCGCAGCTTCGTCCGGCGTTGCCGCTTCCTGCGCTGTTTTTTCAGTTAATGTCAGGCGCTTGCTGTTCACCGCCTCCTGCAACAGTTGCAGTTGATGTTCCAGACGCGTGCTGTTCGCCGTCACGTAATCGCGTTGCTTTTGTAGGGTATCCTGTAAGACGGTGTTCCCTTCCAGGCTTTTACGTTGCTGGTCAATCTCGGCATTCAGCAAAACCTGCTGCGCCTGCATCAACACTTTCTGGCTGGGACGTAAAGCCGCCTCACCAACCTCAGTGCCATCCAGACGGCTGCGAATTTGTTGCAACTGCTGCGAGGCGGTATACATCGCATTTTGCACGCGTTCGGGCTGCGTCTGTAATGAAACCAACTGGCTGTTATAAGAAGCCAGATCGTTTTGTGCGTTTTGCAACTCGTCCAGCGCCTGCGAAACGCGAGACTCCAACTGACGTAACGACAGCGTACTCAACGTCTTACGGGTTTCTTCGTCGTTATCCACATCGCCAAGCGCAGTTAACGCAGCAGTCGCCTGGCGCATTTTCTCTGGTGCTTCGGCAACTTTTTGCCGTAATTGCACCGTTTCTTCTTTTACACGCTCGATTTTCTCAAGAGTGGCTAATGTGTCAGTAACATCTTGCTGTACCAGCTTATCCTGGGCAGAAAGATCTTTTTGTTTATTAAGCGAGTCAAGTTGTGCCTGTAGATCCGCTTTCGTCGGTAGATCACCATTCGATGACGCCCGCGCAAAGGCCGTGTTCTGGCATAACAAGACCAAAACAAAAGCAATAAATGCTGAAAAAACAAAATGTCGTGATCGTTTGTAATACTGGAACATAGTCATGACGAGTGAAGGTTTCTGAACCTGAAGAACGACCTGAAATAGTCAAGCGGCTAGAATAGCACGGCGTGGAGAACCAGAATAGCAACAGCGAAAATGTCCAGGATAAATCCTGGAGTCTGATTCAGGATTTTTCGTTGGCGGCAGGTGCACGAAGCGTGGGACAAAGGAGATACATTTCCAGCAATATAGCAACGTAATCGCGGGCTTCTTTTTTGAGATCAAAAGATTGCGGGGCAAACAGCCAATTTTCCATTAAACCGGAAATATAGCCGCGCATAATAATTGCTGCGCGACGCGTCATTAAATCCGCGGGCAGCATTTTCGCTTCAATACAATGTCTTAACGTTTGTTCTATACGGTCATAACTTTCAAGACAGAGATTACGTTGTGCCTGCTGAACGACTGCCATTTCTCCGACAAATTCGCATTTATGGAATATAATCTCCATCAATAAGCGCCGCCGCTCTTCTGTCACCGTCGATTCAAGAACATGAATTAGTATTTCTCTTAACACAGAGAGTGGATCGCCAGGGAATTTTGCTTGATACTCAAGCTCTAGTTCACCAATATTGAATTCTGACAGCTCCCAGATCTCACTGAATAAATCCGACTTATCTTTAAAATGCCAGTAGATTGCACCACGCGTAACGCCTGCTGCTTTTGCAATCTCTCCCAGTGAGGTGGATGATACCCCCTGCTGTGAGAAAAGACGTAGAGCCACATCGAGGATGTGTTGGCGTGTTTCTTGCGCTTCTTGTTTGGTTTTTCGTGCCATATGTTAGTGAATTTACAGGCGTTAGATTTACATACATTTATGAATGTATGTACCATAGCACGACGATAATATAAACGCAGCAATGGGTTTATCGACTTTTGACCATTGACCAATTTGAAATCGGACACTCGAGGTTTACATATGAACAAAAACAGAGGGTTTACGCCTCTGGCGATCGTTCTGATGCTCTCAGGCAGCTTAGCGCTTACAGGATGTGACGACAAACAGGCCCAACAAGGTGGCCAGCAGATGCCCGCCGTTGGGGTAGTAACAGTCAAAACTGAACCTCTGCAGATCACAACCGAGCTTCCGGGCCGCACCAGTGCTTTCCGGATCGCAGAAGTTCGTCCTCAAGTTAGCGGGATCATCCTGAAGCGTAATTTCAAAGAAGGTAGCGACATCGAAGCGGGGGTATCTCTCTATCAGATTGATCCTGCTACCTACCAGGCAGCTTACGATAGTGCAAAAGGCGATCTGGCTAAAGCGCAAGCAGCAGCCAATATCGCGCAGTTGACTGTTAATCGTTACCAGAAGCTGCTGGGTACTCAGTACATCAGTAAGCAGGAGTACGATCAGGCACTGGCAGATGCACAACAGGCAAATGCTGCTGTCACTGCGGCGAAAGCGGCGGTTGAAACCGCACGAATCAATCTGGCTTATACCAAAGTCACCTCTCCGATTACCGGCCGTATTGGTAAATCGAACGTGACGGAAGGCGCATTGGTGCAAAACGGTCAGGCGACTGCGCTGGCAACCGTGCAACAACTTGATCCGATCTACGTTGATGTGACTCAGTCCAGTAACGACTTCCTGCGTCTGAAACAGGAACTCGCTAACGGCACACTGAAGCAAGAGAACGGCAAAGCTAAAGTGTCGCTGATCACCAGTGACGGTATTAAGTTCCCGCAGGATGGTACGCTGGAGTTCTCTGACGTTACCGTCGATCAGACCACCGGATCTATCACGTTACGCGCCATTTTCCCGAACCCGGATCACACCCTGCTACCGGGTATGTTCGTGCGTGCACGTCTGGAAGAAGGGCTTAATCCAAACGCCATTTTAGTTCCGCAACAAGGGGTAACTCGTACACCACGCGGCGAAGCTACCGTACTGGTGGTTGGCGCGGATGACAAAGTGGAAACTCGTCCGATCGTCGCCAGCCAGGCCATTGGCGATAAGTGGCTGGTGACTGAGGGTCTGAAAGCAGGCGAACGCGTAGTAGTAAGTGGGCTGCAGAAAGTGCGTCCTGGTGTCCAGGTGAAAGCACAAGAGATAACCGCTGATAACAACCAGCAAGACGCAAGCGGTGCTCAGCCTGAACAGTCCAAGTCTTAACTTAAACAGGAGCCGTTAAGACATGCCTAATTTCTTTATTGATCGCCCGATTTTTGCGTGGGTGATCGCCATCATCATCATGTTGGCAGGGGGGCTGGCGATCCTCAAACTGCCGGTGGCGCAATATCCTACGATTGCACCGCCGGCAGTAACGATCTCCGCTTCCTATCCTGGCGCTGATGCAAAAACAGTGCAGGATACTGTTACACAGGTTATCGAACAGAATATGAACGGTATCGATAACCTGATGTACATGTCATCCAATAGTGACTCCACGGGTACTGTGCAGATCACTCTGACCTTTGAGTCTGGTACTGATGCGGATATCGCGCAGGTTCAGGTGCAGAACAAACTGCAACTGGCAATGCCGTTACTGCCGCAGGAAGTACAGCAGCAAGGGGTGAGTGTTGAGAAATCTTCCAGTAGCTTCCTGATGGTTGTCGGCGTTATCAACACCGACGGCACCATGACGCAGGAGGATATCTCTGACTACGTAGCGGCAAATATGAAAGATGCCATCAGCCGTACATCGGGCGTCGGTGACGTTCAGTTGTTCGGTTCCCAGTACGCGATGCGTATCTGGATGAACCCGAATGAACTGAACAAATACCAGTTAACGCCGGTTGATGTTATTACCGCAATCAAAGCACAGAACGCCCAGGTAGCTGCCGGTCAGCTCGGTGGTACGCCGCCGGTTAAAGGCCAGCAGCTTAACGCCTCTATTATTGCTCAGACGCGTCTGACCTCCACTGAAGAGTTCGGCAAAATTCTGCTGAAAGTGAATCAGGATGGTTCCCGCGTACTGCTGCGTGATGTGGCGAAAATTGAGCTGGGTGGTGAAAACTACGACATCATCGCGGAATTTAACGGACAACCGGCTTCTGGTCTGGGTATCAAGCTGGCGACCGGTGCAAACGCGCTGGATACCGCCTCAGCAATCCGGGCTGAACTGGCGAAGATGGAGCCGTTTTTCCCGTCGGGTCTGAAAATCGTTTATCCATACGACACTACGCCGTTCGTGAAAATCTCCATTCACGAAGTAGTGAAAACCCTGGTCGAAGCAATCATCCTCGTGTTCCTGGTAATGTATCTGTTCTTGCAGAACTTCCGCGCGACGTTGATTCCGACCATTGCTGTACCGGTGGTATTGCTGGGAACATTTGCCGTCCTTGCTGCCTTTGGTTTCTCGATAAACACGCTAACAATGTTCGGGATGGTGCTCGCTATCGGCCTGTTGGTGGATGACGCCATCGTTGTGGTAGAAAACGTTGAACGTGTGATGGCAGAAGAAGGTCTGCCGCCGAAAGAAGCCACTCGTAAGTCAATGGGGCAGATTCAGGGCGCACTGGTTGGTATCGCGATGGTGCTGTCGGCTGTATTTATACCGATGGCCTTCTTTGGCGGCTCAACTGGTGCAATCTATCGTCAGTTCTCCATTACCATTGTTTCCGCAATGGCATTGTCAGTACTGGTGGCGTTGATCCTGACTCCGGCGCTTTGTGCGACCATGCTAAAACCTATCGCTAAAGGCGATCATGGGGAAGGTAAAAAAGGCTTCTTCGGCTGGTTTAACCGCATGTTCGAAAAGAGCACGCACCACTATACCGACAGCGTAGGCGGTATTCTGCGCAGTACGGGGCGTTACCTGGTGCTGTATCTGATCATTGTTGTCGGCATGGCCTATCTGTTCGTGCGTCTGCCAAGCTCCTTCTTGCCAGATGAAGACCAGGGCGTGTTTATGACCATGGTCCAACTGCCTGCAGGTGCAACACAAGAACGCACGCAAAAAGTGCTCAACGAGGTGACGAATTACTACCTGACCAAAGAAAAGAACAACGTTGAATCGGTGTTCGCCGTTAACGGCTTCGGCTTTGCGGGACGTGGTCAGAACACGGGTATTGCGTTCGTTTCGTTGAAGGACTGGGCTGACCGTCCGGGTGATGAGAACAAAGTTGAAGCGATTACCACGCGTGCAACGCGTGCCTTCTCGCAAATTAAAGATGCGATGGTGTTCGCCTTTAACCTGCCAGCGATTGTGGAACTGGGTACGGCAACCGGCTTTGACTTTGAGCTGATTGACCAGGCGGGCCTCGGCCACGAAAAACTGACCCAGGCACGTAACCAGTTGCTGGGCGAAGCAGCGAAGCACCCTGATCTGCTGACCAGCGTGCGTCCGAACGGCCTGGAAGATACGCCGCAGTTTAAGATTGATATCGACCAGGAAAAAGCTCAGGCACTGGGTGTTTCTATTAACGACATTAACACCACCCTGGGGGCTGCATGGGGCGGCAGCTACGTGAACGACTTTATCGACCGCGGTCGTGTGAAGAAAGTTTACGTAATGTCAGAAGCGAAATACCGCATGCTGCCGGAAGATATCGGTAACTGGTATGTTCGTGCTGCTGATGGTCAGATGGTGCCATTCTCAGCGTTCTCCTCTTCACATTGGGAATACGGTTCGCCGCGTCTGGAACGTTACAACGGTCTGCCATCCATGGAGATCTTAGGTCAGGCGGCACCGGGTAAGAGTACCGGTGAAGCGATGGCGCTGATGGAACAACTGGCGAGTAAGCTGCCTACGGGGGTTGGCTACGACTGGACGGGGATGTCCTATCAGGAACGCCTCTCCGGTAACCAGGCACCTTCGCTGTACGCGATTTCGTTGATTGTCGTGTTCCTGTGTCTGGCGGCACTGTATGAGAGCTGGTCAATTCCGTTCTCCGTTATGCTGGTTGTTCCGCTGGGGGTTATCGGTGCATTGCTGGCAGCCACCTTCCGTGGCTTAACCAACGACGTTTACTTCCAGGTGGGCCTGCTCACAACCATTGGGTTGTCAGCGAAGAACGCGATACTTATCGTCGAATTCGCCAAAGACTTGATGGATAAAGAAGGTAAAGGTCTGATTGAAGCTACTCTGGATGCGGTGCGAATGCGTTTACGTCCGATCCTGATGACTTCACTGGCGTTTATCCTCGGTGTTATGCCGCTGGTTATCAGTACTGGTGCTGGTTCCGGCGCACAGAACGCAGTTGGTACTGGTGTAATGGGCGGCATGGTGACCGCAACGGTACTGGCGATCTTCTTCGTTCCGGTGTTCTTTGTGGTGGTTCGCCGCCGCTTTAGCCGCAAGAATGAAGATATCGAACACAACCATACTGTCGATCATCATTGATAAAACTCGTAATCACTAAGGCCGCGCAAGCGGCCTTTTTAATACGTATAATCTTAAAGTCACAATGTTTACAGCTAAGGTTTCAAACGGAGGGTAGTTTTAACGCGGCATAAAATTCATAAAAAATGCCTATTGTTAGTTAATTTATATTAAGTCGCGCTAATAGGTATAATAACCCATAGACATCTAGAGGCTATTCTTAATTATTTGCGGCAATTCTTTATTTATTCATGTCAATTACATCATAATCAGAGCAATCCTGGGTATTAGTGTGACAAATTCCCATACCATTTTATCAGCCGCGATGCGAGAATCCTGATTACGTTATGAATAGCATCAAACTAACTGCTTTAGGCTTTACGTGGTTGGTGCCAGGATGAAGAAGTAAGCCTTTTCCCTCTCCTCCTCCTAATTGTAATTTTTCGTAATAATGCGATGAAAACCTTCAAAGAGTGGATTATAGTTAATCTAACAAATGTGAGGGCAAGTCCAGGTCAGTAAGTTTTCCCATCCCGAAAGGTGTCCGTTAGTTCAATCGCTAAGAAGGGGACGCGTTATGGATGAATACTCACCAAAAAGACATGATATTGCACAGCTTAAGTTTCTTTGCGAAACCCTGTATCATGACTGTCTTGCAAACCTTGAAGAAAGCAATCATGGTTGGGTTAACGACCCTACCTCGGCTATCAATCTGCAACTTAATGAACTCATTGAGCATATTGCAACCTTCGCGCTTAATTACAAAATTAAGTATAATGAAGACAATAAGCTCATTGAGCAGATAGATGAATATCTGGACGACACCTTTATGTTGTTCAGTAGTTATGGTATTAATATGCAGGATCTCCAGAAATGGCGGAAGTCAGGTAACCGACTGTTCCGTTGTTTCGTGAATGCCACGAAAGAGAATCCTGCAAGTTTATCTTGTTCGAATTATTACAACCATGGGTAGAAGTATGTCCGATAAACCTTTAACAAAAACCGATTATTTGATGCGTTTGCGTCGTTGTCAGACAATTGACACGCTGGAACGTGTTATCGAGAAAAATAAATACGAATTATCAGATAATGAACTGGCGGTATTTTACTCAGCCGCAGATCACCGCCTTGCAGAATTGACCATGAATAAGCTTTACGACAAGATCCCTTCCTCGGTGTGGAAATTTATTCGATAACTCAATTAGTATAAAATCAGGCTATAACAGTCTGTTTATTAAGTATATTCTATTTTTTCCATGAAGGCATTCCTCATGTGATCTCCATCACACAGAAGTAACGGGAACGTTCTCTTCATTGGCTTTTTGCATTACTGTGTTGCCGCATTTTCAGCAACCAGGATGTTTGTAATGAGCACAGAAAAAGAAAAGATGATTGCTGGTGAGTTGTATTGCTCGGCAGATGAGACTTTATCTCGCGATCGCCTGCGCACTCGTCAGCTTATTCACCAATACAACCATTCCGCGCCGGAAGATCAATCACTACGCCAACAAATTCTCACCGATTTACTCGGCCAGGTTGCGGATGCGTATATTGAGCCTTCCTTTCGTTGCGACTATGGCTATAACATTTTCCTCGGTAAAGGGTTTTACGCAAACTTCGATTGCGTAATGCTTGATGTCTGCCCTATTCGTATTGGCGATAATTGCATTCTGGCTCCGGGCGTTCATATTTATACCGCTACACACCCTGTCGATCCTGTAGAACGTAATGCTGGTGGTGAACTGGGGAAACCGGTGACTATCGGTAATAACGTCTGGATTGGGGGGCGTGCCATCATTAACCCGGGCGTTACCATTGGCGATAACGTCGTAGTGGCATCAGGTGCGGTCGTCACAAAAGATATCCCGGACAACGTCGTCGTGGGCGGCAACCCAGCCAGAATCATTAAAAAGTTGTAACTACAATTTGCAACTGTTATGCAAAATTGTGGCAAACCTGTTACTTTCTTCATATCATTCCCACGCTAAAATAGGGTGTTCACTGGAAAGTTGCAGATACCACGAAGGCAAAAGATGACTGAAATACAACGCCTGCTAACCGAAACGATTGATTCTCTGAATACGCGCGAAAAACGCGACAACAAACCCCGCTTTAGTATCAGTTTTATCCGCAAACATCCGGGGCTGTTTATCGGCATGTATGTTGCTTTTTTTGCCACACTGGCGGTAATGTTGCAGTCCCAAACGCTGTCAGATTCAGTCTGGCTACTGGTTGTGTTATTCATCCTGCTTAACGGTTTCTTCTTTTTCGATGTCTACCCACGCTACCGCTATGAAGATATCGACGTGCTCGATTTTCGGGTTTGCTATAACGGCGAATGGTATAACACGCGATTTGTCCCTGCTGCGCTGGTTGAAGCCATACTGAACTCGCCGCGTGTCGCGAATATCCACAAAGAACAACTGCAAAAAATGATCGCCCGTAAAGGTGAACTGTCTTTTTACGATATATTCACCCTCACCCGCACCGAAGTAACATCTTAAGTTAGGTTTTCCCACCAGGCGTAAACCTCTACGCCTGGTCAATTGACAACGATCGTTGCCACCTGTCACTGCATGAAATCCCCGTCCTAACCACTGATCTCTTGCCAGCCTTTTTTCACGATCAGATATACTTTCCCTACACTGTGTTAATAAGGACATGCTGGTGAGAACACGACATCTGGTCAGCCTGATTTCAGGTGTACTTATACTTTCAGTACTGCTGCCTGTCGGCTTAAGCGTCTGGTTGGCCCATCAGCAGGTAGAAGCGTCATTTATTGAGGAGTTGAATACCTATTCTTCCCGTGTCGCTATTCGGGCCAATAAAGTGGCGATGCAAGGAAAAGATGCGCTGCAAGAGCTGGAAAGATGGCAAGGTGGAGCCTGTAGTGAAGAACATCTCATGGAAATGCGCCGGGTTTCATACAGCTATCGCTATATTCAGGAAGTGGTCTATATCGATAACAACATTCCCCAGTGCTCTTCTCTGGAACACGAAAGCCCACCGGATACCTTCCCGGAGCCGGGGAGGATTTCAAAAGAGGGTTATCGTGTCTGGTTAACCTCGCACAACGACTTAGGTATCACCCGTTACATGGTTGCTATGGGAACCGCACATTACGTAGTAATGATCGATCCTGCCTCCTTTATCGACGTAATTCCTTATAGCTCATGGCAAATTGATGCCGCCATTATTGGCAATGCCCATAATACTGTCATAACCAGCAGCGATGAAATTGCCCGGGGCATTATTACCCAACTACAAAAAACGCCCGGTGAGCATATCGAAAATAATGGAATTATTTACGACATCCAGCCCCTCCCGGAGATGAATATTTCCATCATCACCTGGGCTCCAACGAAAATGTTGCAAACAAGCTGGTATCGGCAGGTCTTTATTTGGTTACCTGTTGGGTTATTAATTGGTCTGCTGGCAGCGATATTTGTGCTTCGTATTTTGCGCCGCCTCCAGTCACCGCATCACCGACTGCAAGATGCCATCGAAAACCGTGATATTTGCGTACATTATCAGCCGATTGTCTCCTTAGCCAATGGCAAAATTGTCGGTGCCGAAGCACTGGCACGTTGGCCACAGACGGACGGTAGCTGGTTGTCACCGGATAGTTTCATCCCGCTGGCACAGCAAACGGGTCTTTCTGAACCACTGACGCTGCTGATTATAAGAAACGTATTTGAAGATATGGGCGACTGGCTGCGACAACACCCGAACCAGCATATTTCAATCAATCTGGAATCTACTGTGCTCACATCGGAAAAAATTCCGCAACTCCTGGGGAAAATGATCAACCACTACCAGGTTAACCCTAAACAGATCGCGCTTGAACTCACAGAGCGCGAGTTTGCCGATCCGAAAACCAGCGCTCCGATCATTTCTCGCTACCGGGAAGCCGGTCATGATATTTATCTGGATGATTTCGGTACTGGTTATTCGAGCTTAAGTTATTTGCAGGATCTGGATGTCGATATTCTGAAAATAGATAAATCCTTCGTTGACGCACTGGAATATAAAAATGTCACCCCGCATATCATCGAAATGGCAAAAACGCTGAAGCTGAAAATGGTGGCGGAAGGCATCGAAACCAGCAAACAGGAAGAGTGGCTACGCCAGCATGGTGTGCACTACGGTCAGGGCTGGTTGTACAGCAAAGCTTTGCCAAAAGAAGATTTCATTATCTGGGCAAAACAGCATCTCTGAATTAGGGGCTGGCGGCACGCCGCACAGCCCGTCACGCTACTCGTCGATGATTGACTCGAACCCACCGTAAATCATCCGTTTGCCATCAAACGGCATTGATTCACCGAACTCTTTCATCCGTGGGTCAGACATCATTTTTTGATTGGCAGCGTCGCGGACCTCTTTTGAAGGATATTCAATCCAGCTAAACACCACTTCCTCATTCTCTTCCGCTTTCACTGCCATGCGAAAATCGGTCACTTTGCCGTTTGGCACATCGCTGGCCCAACATTCGACAATGCGAAGCGCGCCAAACTCTTTAAACAGTGGCGCGGCCTTTGCGGCCATTTCCCGGTAGGCATCCTTATTTTCGGCAGGAACAGCAACAACAAACCCATCAACATACTTCATCAGAAACTCCTCCGAAGCGTACTGCGCAGTCAGGCAATTCCTGCAGCGTCAGTCGTGATTAAAGTTTAGCCACATTGAGATTTTTTGACGAAACGGCGGGGAAACAAAAATGGGTGGGGGCCCTGCCAGCTACATCCCGGCACACGCGTCATCTGCCTTGGCTGCTTCCTTCCGGACCTGACCTGGTAAACAGAGTAGCGTTGCGGGAGAACCAACAGAGCCCCCATTGAGAGCGTTGAGAACCAACGCGCAGGCGCATTATCACTGCTGCCCCTGCTAATTGCAACCCATTGCGTGCCAGATGCTGCTTTCTTGCGCAATGCGGCTTCACTCAGGCGTTTTTCCAGATTATGCTGAAAAATTACCTCAGGAAGAAAAGATGGAAAAAGAAGATTCATTTCCCCAACGCGTCTGGCAAATCGTAGCCGCTATTCCCGAAGGCTATGTCACCACCTACGGTGATGTCGCAAAACTGGCAGGATCACCCCGCGCCGCGCGCCAGGTAGGCGCTGTGTTAAAGCGCCTACCCGAAGGCAGCACCTTGCCCTGGCACCGGGTGGTTAATCGCCATGGCACAATTTCGTTAACCGGCCCAGATTTACAGCGTCAGCGGCAGGCGTTGCTGGCAGAAGGTGTGATGGTATCGGGAAGCGGGCAAATCGACTTGCAGCGTTATCGCTGGATTTATTAACCCTCTCCGGACGGAGAGGGTTAATGGCGCTTAGTATTGCGTAGGTGCTGGAACTGCCGAAGACGGATTCACTTGTGTCGGGGAAGTCGACGGTACAGTGGTTGTTGCGCCACCGCTGGCCTGAACCGGCACGGCGGTTTGCTGAACCGGCACTAATGTCAGGTCAGCTTTGGTTCCGCCCTGATTGATCACCGGTTGAACGGTATCGGTGATAAACACCAGTTTGTCGTTGACGGTAACCGCCGCACTCAACAGGATACGCGCATTCGGCTGAACGTCTGCCGGGTTAAATGGCAGAACAAAACTGAACGGTGACTGTTTACCTTCGGTACGTACTGCTTTCTGCGCCAGAACTTTAGAAGGCGCATCCGCTAACGACGCGTCAGAAAGTGTCACGGTCAGCACGGCGTCAGGCGGCAGTGCGACTTTCTGACGGATCCAGACCGTACCGGAAACATTCGGTTGTTGTATAGCAGGTTGCTGTGTCGCTGCAATAGACGTATTTGCAGCCGGTGCTGGCGTCTGGATATCCGCGCTTTTATCCGCGCAAGCCGCCAACGCAATCGCAACCGCTAAACCACTGGCCATGTGCACGAGTTTCATTCACTTCTCCTTATTATCAATGCACCAGCGGGCTAACTTTCCTCGCCGGAAGAGTGGTTAACAAAATAGTAACGTCAATAAGTGTGGCACATGTCACGTATTAACGCCTGCATTTAGCCAGTAATTCAGACCATTGCACCCATCGGACCAGTAACAAAATTGCGTTATACTCAACTCACTTTGGCTTGCTGCGGCAGCTTTGTTACTGGAGAGTTAATATGAGTCAGGCCTTAAAAAATTTACTGACATTGTTGAATCTGGAAAAAATTGAGGAAGGACTCTTTCGCGGCCAGAGTGAAGATTTAGGTTTACGCCAGGTGTTTGGTGGCCAGGTCGTGGGTCAGGCGCTGTATGCTGCAAAAGAGACAGTTCCCGAAGAGCGTCTGGTGCATTCGTTCCACAGCTACTTTCTTCGCCCTGGCGACAGTAAAAAGCCGATTATTTACGATGTCGAAACGCTGCGCGACGGCAACAGTTTCAGCGCCCGTCGTGTGGCTGCTATTCAAAACGGCAAACCGATCTTTTATATGACGGCCTCTTTCCAGGCACCGGAAGCGGGTTTCGAACACCAAAAAGAGATGCCTCCAGCCCCTGCGCCTGATGGTCTGCCTTCGGAAACGCAAATCGCCCAGTCGCTGGCCCACTTGTTACCGCCAGTGCTGAAAGATAAATTTATCTGTGATCGTCCGCTGGAAGTCCGTCCGGTGGAGTTTCATAACCCACTGAAAGGCCACGTCGCAGCCCCCCATCGTCAGGTGTGGATCCGCGCGAACGGCAGCGTGCCGGATGATCTGCGCGTTCATCAATACCTGCTCGGTTATGCCTCTGACCTCAATTTCTTGCCAGTAGCTTTACAGCCGCACGGCATCGGTTTTCTCGAACCGGGGATTCAAATTGCTACCATCGACCATTCCATGTGGTTCCATCGACCGTTTAATTTAAACGAATGGCTGCTGTATAGCGTGGAGAGCACGTCAGCGTCCAGTGCCCGCGGATTTGTGCGTGGTGAGTTTTATACCCAGGACGGCATGCTGATTGCCTCGACCGTTCAGGAAGGGGTAATGCGTAATCACAATTAAAAAACAGCCGGAGGTGAAAACCGTCCGGCTGTCAGATTGTTGGTAACGTGCTTTTGTTGATGCCGGTGGCGGCGTAAACGCCTTATCCGGCCTACCAATTCTTGTAAATTCAATAAATTGTGATTTTTATTGTCGGCCTGATAAGCACAGCGCATCAGGCAAATTTGTATTTGATTGCAGGTTACGCGTTATAGGCATTTTCGCCGTGGCTGTTGACGTCCAGCCCTTCACGTTCCTGTTCTTCCGGTACACGCAGGCCAACCGTCAAATCCGCCAGTTTGTAGCCGATAAACGCCACCACACCAGACCAGACGATCGTAATGGCGATACTTTCCAGTTGTACCAACACCTGATGGCCCATCGTCACACCTTCCGCGAAGCCCACACCGCCCAGCGAACTGGCGGCAAAAATTCCGGTCATGATACAGCCGACAATACCGCAAACGCCGTGTACACCGAAGACATCGCAGGGATCATCCACCCGCAGCAGACGTTTCAACATAGTAACGCCCCACAAGCCTGCCAGACCAGCTACCACGCCGATAATCAACGCGCCGCCAACACCAATGTAACCACAGGCAGGCGTCACGCCGACCAGACCGGCAATCGCACCAGAGCAAGCCCCCAGCAGAGAAGGTTTACCGCGCAGTGCCCATTCACCGAAGATCCAGCCAAGAATTGCCGCCGCCGTTGCTACCACGGTGTTAACAAACGCCAGTGCCGCAATTTCGTTTGCCGTGCCCGCAGACCCGGCGTTAAAACCAAACCACCCGATATAAAGAATGGCAGTTCCGGTAAAGACCATCGGCAGGTTGTGCGGTTTAAACGCCTCTTTGCCAAAGCCCACGCGTTTACCGACCAGATACGCGCCTACCAGACCGGCGATTGCGGCGTTAATGTGCACCACTGTGCCACCGGCAAAATCCAGCGCACCGTGGGAAGCCAGCAAACCGCCTCCCCAGACCATATGCGCAATCGGAATGTAAGAGAGCGTCAACCACACCACCACGAAGATTAACACTGCCGAGAAGCGAATCCTCTCCGCCAGCGCCCCGACGATCAAGCCAACGGTAATACAGGCAAACGATCCCTGAAACGCCACGTGGATATACTGATAGATACTGCCCATTACCGCGGTCAATTCGATATTTTTCAACATTAACCAGTTAATGTTGCCAAAGAAGTTGTTGCCCTCGCCAAACGCCAGTGAGTAGCCGTAAACCACCCAGAGAATACAAACCAATGCAAAGGTCACGGTCACCTGTGTCAGCATCGACAGCACGTTTTTACCGCGAATCAGGCCACCATAAAACAGCGCGATACCCGGAACAGTCATAAACAGCACCAGCGCAGTACAAATCATCATAAACGCATTGTCGGCTTTATCTGCCACCGCAGGAGCAGCCATTACCAGTCCTGGCAGCATCGCCAGTGAAGCAAGCCCAGTTTTTATCGTCGCTATCTTCATTTTTCAGTCCTGTTGCTGTGTGCCAGAGATTACAGCGCCGCTTCGTCGGCTTCGCCGGTACGGATACGAATGACGCGTTGCAATTCAGCGACAAAGATTTTGCCGTCGCCAATTTTTCCGGTGTAAGCCGCCTTGCTGACGATATCGATCACTTCATCGAGTTGATCATCGGCAATCGCCACATCGATTTTTACTTTTGGCAGGAAATTGACGCTGTATTCCGCGCCACGGTACAGCTCAGCATGCCCTTTCTGACGCCCGAAACCTTTCACTTCAGTGACGGTCAGGCCCTGGATGCCAATGGAAGATAACGCTTCACGAACGTCTTCCAGCTTGAATGGTTTGATTATCACGGTCACCAGCTTCATAGATCCCCTCCGGTCAGAATTCGGTAATGGTTCTGCTACACGAAGAAGGTATTGCAAGCGGTGTGCCAGAAATGAAAAACGAGAGGGAAAGCAGGACGCAAAGGTGATTGAAAACAAAAACGCACTATGACAGTGCACAGTGCGTTGCATTTTTGCACCAACGATGAAATTTTGCGCTAATCAGGCGCTCAACGATTCCTCTTCACGTACGCTGGCAGCCAGTTCTTCTCCTGCAAGTTGCAGTTGGTACATCTGCCAGTAACGTCCCTGAGCCGCAAGCAGTTGCTGGTGCGTCCCCTGCTCCACGGCTTGTCCACGATGAAGCACCAGAATGGTGTCGGCATCAACAATGGTCGATAAGCGGTGAGCGATCACCACCAGCGTAGTATGTTCGCGCACCGCCGCCAGGGCGTGCTGAATCGCCTGTTCAGTACCGGAATCAATACTGGCGGTTGCTTCATCAAGGATCAGGATTTGCGGTGTTTCTACCAGCACGCGCGCCAGCGCCAGCAACTGTTTTTGCCCGACTGAGAGATTATTCCCCTGCTCGCCCAACGGCGTATAAATGCCATCGCTCATACTGCGCGCCAGCTCTGCCAGTTGCACCGTTTCCAGCGCTTGCCAGACGCGTTCTTCGGAGATATCACGCCCCAGCGTAACGTTCGCCAGGAAGGAATCCGCCAGCACAACCGGATCTTGCTGCACCATTGCCACGCCCTGGCGCAGCGCGCTGTGACTTAGCGAACTTAACGGACGGCCGTCGAGACGAATCTCGCCTTCCGTTAGCGGGTAATAGCCCATCAGCAAACTTGCCAAAGTGCTTTTGCCACTGCCGGTATGCCCGACCAGCGCCACAAAGTTGCGCGAAGGCACAGACAGATTAATGTTTTTCAGTACCAGATTGTCATCACGATAGGCAAACGACACATTATCGACGTCAATGGTGCCGCTCTGTAACGGGCGATCATCATTGCCATATTGCTGGCGCGGCCCGTCCATCAGTTCAAATACACGCTCACCTGCGACAACAGCCTGTTGCAGCATTGCCTGTTGCGTGGTCAGTTCGATTAATGGTTCGTTAAGTCGCCCCAGATAGCTGATAAACGCATACAACACGCCCACTTCAATAGTGCCACTGGCAGAGAAACCAAACAGCATCAACAAACCGCAAAGAATGAGCGATGAAAACAGACTAAGCAGTGGTCGCAGTAAAAAGCCGTCGAGCCGCAGGGTTTGCATTCGCGCCATATAGTGCGAACGGCTGGCCTCCCCCATACGTTCACCAAATCGCGCCTGCTGACGGAACTGCTGGATAACGCTCATGCCATTGATGATTTCGTTAAAACCGTCGTTGATATCCGCCAGATAGGCGCGCACGCGGCGGACAATCGGCGTACTGTAACGCTGGTATATCACCATCACCACCAGCACGACCGGGAAGATCATTATTGCCACCAGCGCCATTCGCCAGTCGAGACTGAACATCGCCACCAGCATCGCCCCCACAAGTGCGGCGCTACGCAAAACGGTTGCTACCACGGTAACGTAGAGATCGCGGATCACTTCTGTGTCATTGGTGACGCGGGAAATGACCTGCCCGACCGGCTGGGTATCAAACTCACTTAATGGCTGGCGTAGCGCAGCATCCATCACATCGGTACGCAACTGTTGTACAACGCCAACCGCCGCCCGGTTAAACAACAACGACTGCGCGTAGTGCAGTCCGGCGGCAAGCAGTTGCAGCCCAACATACGCCACCGCCAGACCAACAACCATCTTCAACGGCAGATTATTTTTCGCCACCATATTGTCGATAAAATAGCTGATGAGCAGCGGCCCACTCACTTCTGCCGCTGCTGCAACCCACATCATCAGAACCGCAATACCCAGCGGCTTACGCCACGGCGAACCGTATGCTAACAGGCGCTTCAGAGTCGGCCACAGTTGGCTAAAACTACGCATCAACGGCCTCCTCGTGAATTTCAGGGGCATCGTCAAGCGCCGCCTCCAGTTGTTGATAGCGATACATATCGCGATACCAGCCGCTTTGTTGCGCCAGCACATCATGATCGCCGCGTTGAGCGATATGCCCGTGCTGCATCACAATTATTTCACTGGCTTCTGTCAGTGCAGAAAGACGATGGGCGCTGATGATGACCGTTCGCCCCTGTCCCCACTGGCGCAGGTTATGCAGGATCTGGTGCTCTGTGCGTCCGTCCACCGCAGAAAGCGCATCATCCAGAATGAGGATTTCCGCATTCACCAGTAACGCCCGGGCAATGGAGATACGCTGTTTTTGGCCACCGGAAAGCATCACGCCACGTTCGCCCACTTCTGTGTCGTAACCTTGCGGCAGACGAAGAATATCGTCATGCACACTGGCCAAACGCGCTACGTGCTCAATCTCTTGCTGGGTAGCATTCGGGCAACCCAGCGCAATGTTATTCGCCACGGTATCGGAAAAAAGGAACGGCGTCTGACTGACGACTGCCAGGCGGCTACGCCAACTGTCGAGTTGTAGCTGCGTCAGAGGAATATCATGAAAGCGAATATCCCCCTCGCTGACGTCGAAATGACGCTGAATGAGTGACAGCACGGTACTTTTGCCGGAACCGGTCGGCCCGCAAATGCCCAGCATCTGACCGGGCTTCAATACGAAACTGACGTTTTCCAGCGCAGGATGGTGAGTTTGCGGATAGGTAAACTGGCGAATATTCACATCCAGTTTACCGCGTCCTTCCGGCACACTTTCGCTACCATCTTTGACGACCGGCGCTTCCGCCAGCATCGTTCGAATACGGCTGTACGCCGCGCTGCCGCGTTCCACAATGTTAAACATCCATGCCAGCGCCAGCATCGGCCAGATCATCAGGCCAAGATACATCATAAAACTGGTGAGCTGTCCCAGCGTTAAACTGCCCTGCACAACCATCCAGCTTCCCCCACCAATCGCCAGTAAATTCGCCATCCCAATAGCGATATAGATGGTCGGATCGAAACGGGCATCAATACGTGCCACAAGCATGTTTTTCTTGCCAGTGTCCTCGGCATCTGCGGCAAATAGCGCCGACTGGCGATCTTCCAGACCAAAGGCTTTAATCATACGGATACTGGTGAGGCTCTCCTGGGTGCGGTCGTTGAGGCTGGAAAACGCCGCCTGCGCCAGCTTAAAACGCTCATGTAAAGCGTCGCCATTACGTTTGATCATGATCGCCATCACCGGCATCGGCAGCAGCGCTATTAAGGTCAACTGCCAGCTAATTTGCGTTGACATCATAATCAGCACCGCGCAGCCCATCACCAGCGAATCCACCAGCGTCAGCACCCCTTCCCCGGCGGCAAATACCACGCGATCAACGTCATTCGTCGCGCGGGCCATTAAGTCCCCCGTCCGGTGACGCAGGTAAAATTCTGGATGCTGGCGGCTTAACTGGCGGTAATAATCTTCACGCAGTTCAACAGCCAGTTGATAAGACGCACCGAACAACAGTACACGCCAGACATAACGCAGGAGATAAACCACGACTGCAATCAGCACCATAGTGGCGATCCACATCAGGATCTGTCCGGTCGTAAAGTGTTGTTCCGTCACGCCATCGACCACAATCCCGACTACTTTCGGCGGAACCAGTTGCAGCATCGCGATAATGACAAGCAAGGCCACAGCCCCGAGATAGCGACGCCATTCCCGACGGAAATACCAGCTTAGTTGAGCAAATAATCGCACGCGTTGTGTCCTGACCTGATTTTGGATATTTATTCGATGGGTAAAGAAGTGGTGTATTTAATCTGTTCCATCGCGAAACTGGAAGTAACGTCCGACAGCCCTGGCACGCTGTTTACCAGACGCTTATAAAACTCGTCGTAGCGTTTCATGTCGGCAACCTGGACACGCATCAGATAATCGTATTCACCGGCCATGCGCCAGAACCCCAGCACTTCTGGCATTTCCGTTACCACCGTGACAAAGCGGCAATACCATTCGCTGCTGTGATGTTGCGTTTTAATCAGTACAAAAGCGGTCAGCCCGAGGCCAATTTTTTCCGGGTCCAGTAAGGCAACTTTGCCGATAAGGATACCGTCATCCTCCAGCCGTTTCAGACGCTTCCAGCAAGGCGTGGTTGTCAGATTAACGGCTTCTGCCAGAGCCTGCAAAGAGAGGGTACAATCCTGCTGTAGCAAGGCCAGCAGCTTACGATCAATTTTATCTAACATAGCCCACCCACAGAGAATTATTTTCTCTTTTCATTCTATTTTAAAGGTCAAATACCGACAATTTATTCTGTGCGGTTTAAACGCCACTGCACAAAATGACAAATTCAAAGCAAAAAAAACCGGGCTATTGCCCGGCGCTGGAAGGGATCTCGTTATTCGGGGGAATAAGGTAGATGTGGATTGTCCAGCCAGTGCGTCAAATAGTGAGAGACAGCCTGATTTCGGCAGTGTCCAATCACCGGTAAATGGGGGAGTTCCGCGCGAAGTTGCGGCATCGCATTGCCCATAATAAAGCCGCTGCCGACGCTGCCTAACATTTCACGATCGTTCATCGCATCGCCAAAGGCCATGCAGTCGCGCAGCGAAAAACCTAAATATTGGGTCAGCACCACCAGCGCTGCGCCTTTATTGCACCCCACCGGCAGTACTTCCAGGCAATTAATCGCGGAAAAACACAAATGTGCCCGCTCGCCTAATGCTTCCTGTAGTTGGATCTGCAAGCGCGTAAGATCGTCATGATCGCCACAGAAACAGACCTTGGTGACGCGGTCGAGAGGCATTTTTTTGACATTGATAATCTGATAACGAAACTTGCTATAGACAAATGCCTGCAACAACGCCGGAATTTCGCGTTCGGTAAACCAGCCATCATCATTGAAGATATGCATGCTGGCCTGGGTATCCCACTTCTGATAGAGCACCCGTTCCGCTACATCTGCAGGTAAATCATCACGATGTAACAATTCACCTTCCAGAGAATGCACGCGCGTACCGTTGCCGGTAATCAAATACGCATCCAGCGATAGCGCCCCGAGAATGTGCTGCATCTCCAACGCATGGCGACCCGTAGCAAAAGTAAGGGTGATATCGCGTTCACGCAGGCGCGCCAGAGTAGAGAGGGTTTTCTCACCTAAGTGGTGGTCAGGCATCAATAAAGTGCCGTCCATATCAAATGCTGCCAGACGAGCCATTTCTTTCTCCACTCTGTGACAGGGTTAATGGTGATTGAGTATCACCTGATATATACGGAAGTAATAGTGAATAGTTAAATAATATTGTTCCGGGTTTATATGCGACTGCTTAACCGTCTTAACCAGTATCAACGTCTGTGGCAACCTTCCGCGGGAGAGACGCAGTCCGTGACCGTCAGCGAACTGGCCGAACGCTGTTTTTGCAGCGAACGGCATGTGCGCACACTGTTACGTCAGGCACAGGAGGCTGGATGGTTGGAGTGGCAGGCGCAATCAGGACGCGGAAAGCGCGGGCAACTACGCTTTCTGGTGACGCCGCAATTCCTGCGCAATACGATGATGGAACAGGCGCTGGAAACCGGGAAACAGCAGGATGTGCTGGAGCTGGCGCAACTGGCTCCTGGCGAGCTGCGTACCCTGTTACAACCGTTTATGGGCGGGCAATGGCATAACGATACACCGACGTTGCGTATCCCCTATTATCGCCCACTCGAACCGCTACAACCGGGCTTTTTGCCCGGCCGTGCCGAGCAGCATCTCGCCGGGCAAGTTTTTTCCGGCCTGACCCGCTTCGACAATAATACGCAACGCCCAATTGGCGATTTAGCGCACCACTGGGAAACGTCTACTGACGGGCTACGCTGGGATTTTTATCTTCGTTCAACACTGCACTGGCATAACGGCGATGCTGTAAAAGCAACGCAACTGCATCAGCGGTTGTTGATGCTGCTCCAGCTACCTGCATTGGGTAAATTATTTATTAGCGTGAAGCGTATTGAAGTCCCCCATCCGCAGTGCCTGACCTTCTTTTTACATCGCCCCGATTACTGGCTTGCCCACCGGCTGGCAAGCTATTGCAGTCATCTCGCGCATCCACAATTCCCGCAGGTGGGAACCGGTCCTTTTCGCTTAACACAATTCACAGCGGAACTGGTGCGTCTGGAAAGTCACGATTATTACCATTTACGTCATCCACTGCTAAAAGCGGTTGAATACTGGATAACTCCACCGCTTTTTGAAAAAGATTTGGGAACCAGTTGCCAGCATCCAGTGCAAATCACTATCGGTAAACCCGAGGATCTGCCTCTGGTCAGCCAGGTCAGTAGCGGCATCAGTTTAGGTTTTTGCTATTTAACGTTGCGCAAAAGCTCCCGACTAACCCTCTGGCAGGCGCGAAAAGTGATCTCCATTATTCATCAATCTGGTTTACTGCAAACGTTAGAAGTCGGAGAAAACCTGATCACCGCCAGTAATGCATTGCTGCCTGGCTGGGCTATTCCGCAATGGGAAGTGCCAGATGAGGTCAAACTACCGGAAACATTGACGCTGGCTTATCACCTGCCAGTGGAACTTCATGCTATGGCAGAACAGCTACGGACGACGCTGGCAGCAGAAGGTTGCGAATTAAAGATTATTTTTCATCATGCGAAAAACTGGGATGACACAACCCCACTGGCTCAGGCAGATTTGATGATGGGCGATAGATTAATTGGCGAAGCACCGGAATATACCCTTGAGCAATGGCTGCGTTGCGATCCGCTCTGGCCACATGTTTTCACTGCCAGCACATATGCACATCTGCACTCAACACTGGATGCCGTGCAATTGATGCCTGATGAGGAAAACCGACATAACGCCCTGAAAGCGGTCTTCACACAATTAATGGATAACGCCACGCTGACACCACTGTTTAACTATCACTATCGCATTAGCGCGCCGCCCGGTGTTAACGGTGTCCGTCTGACGCCGCGCGGCTGGTTTGAATTTACCGAAGCCTGGCTTCCCGCACCGTCGCAATGAAGCACTGGTCGGGGTTAACCACAGGCGTTACCATAAGGTTTTTACCGATTTAGCAGGATGATTTATGAAACGTGCTGTCGTTGTGTTCAGTGGAGGCCAGGATTCCACCACCTGTCTGGTACAGGCATTGCAGCAATATGATGAAGTCCATTGCGTGACATTTGATTACGGCCAGCGCCATCGCGCAGAGATCGACGTGGCCCGCGAACTGGCGCTAAAACTAGGGGCACGCGCGCATAAGGTGCTGGATGTGACGCTGCTCAACGAGCTGGCGGTTAGCAGCCTGACGCGTGACAGCATTCCAGTGCCAGATTATGAACCTGAAGCCGATGGTATCCCGAATACGTTTGTCCCAGGGCGTAATATTTTGTTCCTGACGCTGGCGGCAATATATGCGTATCAGGTAAAAGCAGAAGCAGTAATTACCGGCGTCTGCGAAACGGATTTCTCCGGTTACCCGGATTGCCGCGATGAGTTTGTGAAAGCACTGAACCATGCCGTCAGTCTGGGCATGGCGAAAGATATTCGCTTTGAAACACCGTTGATGTGGATTGATAAAGCGGAAACCTGGGCGCTGGCGGATTATTACGGCAAGCTGGATTTAGTCCGTAACGAAACGTTGACCTGCTATAACGGCATTAAAGGCGACGGTTGCGGTCATTGTGCTGCGTGTAATCTGCGTGCCAACGGGTTGAATCATTATCTGGCCGATAAATCGGCGGTGATGACGGCGATGAAACAGAAGACCGGATTGAAGTAATTATTCGGGGTGTCGCCTGATCCGATCTACGATTGTATCACGCCTGGAGGCCGGATAAGACGCACCCCGCGTCGCATCCGGCACAACAAAACGTTTACTGAACCATCTGCTCCAGCTTTTCGCGCAGTTCCCCTTCCAGGGCTAATGCTTTCTGCGTTTTGAGATCAATACAAACAAAGGTGATGAGCGCATCCGCCACCACCTGTCCTTCCGGCTCAAGGGTGATTAGTTGACTTAAAATGCCGCTTTTACCGTTTAATTGCTGCAACTGACTGGTAATGGTCAGCAGGTCGCTCAACACCGCCGGGCGGCGATAGTTAATATTGATATTGACTACCACAAAAGCGATGTTATGGGCGGTCATCCATTGAAAGCTGTCGCTATTTTCCAGTCCATCCCAGCGGGCTTCTTCGAGAAACTCAAGGTAGCGGGCGTTGTTAACGTGCTGGTAAACATCGAGATGGTATCCACGAACTTTGATTTGTGTTTGCATAGCGCAATAGCCTTACATTGTTGTTATAAGAACAGTTATAAGCACAGAGGTCATAACTGGTATGACCTCTTCAGTCTGGCAAAAAATTGCCACTATGCAAATTAATTACAGACTTAATACCGCAAGGTTACGTTCCACCAGCGAATTGCCCATCCCCGGCACCTGTTTTAAATCTTCCACCGTTTTAAACGGACCGTACTCTTCCCGATAACTGACAATCGCCTGCGCTTTCTTCAGGCCAACACCATTCATAACGCGGGCTAACTCTTCCGCACTGGCATTGTTAATACTGACTCTGGTGCCTTCTTCGTCACTGGCTTTCGCCGGTATTGCCGCTTTGCTTTGTGCTGCGGGTGCCTCCGCTTTGGTTTCTACCGCTGCCGGTTTCGCCGTAGAGGCAGCCGCCAGCGCGCTATGAGACATTCCGGCACAAGCCAGAGACAGAGTAATGAGAAGTGCTTTGATTCCGTGTTTCATACTGTTTTCTCCTTGTTTGTTAACAGTGGAATCACCTTAACGGCAGCGAAAACAGTAAACAAATGGCAATATTCAGAAATGGAAAAGGCCGCGAAAGCGACCTTTTCTTGTTACAGCTACAAAGCATTTTTTTGCGAAGCGGCTTCAGGATTATTGCTGTTCCAGCGCGTCGCCAATTTTGATTTTCGCCTCTTTACGCAGGTTACTCATCAGCGCTTCAAAGACGATTTGTGCGTTGTTCTGGGTGATACCCTGCACCATCGCTTTTTTCTGATCTTCCGGCATTGAGCCTTGTTTCACTTCGTCCAGCGCCAGAAGAACCACATTACCTTGCATATCGGTCGCCATACCGTAGCTCGGTTTGTCTTTCGCTGGCAGAGGCAGTGCAAACGCGGCCTGGCTAATTGGGTCACGGCCGGAACGACTTAAGGTTTTCGGCTCGCCAAATTTCAAACCGGCAGCTTGCATAGCTTCCGCACCCTTGCCCGCTTTCAGATCAACCAGCAGTTTTTCAGCATCGATTTTCGCCTGCTGTTCAGCTTTGTTGTGCTGAACCAGCGCTTTAACCTGTTCCTGAACATCTGCCAATGGTTTAACCGCTTCTGGTTTATGCTCGCTGATGCGCAGCACGAATGCGCGATCGCCGTCTACGGTGATGATGTCAGAGTTGATGCCCGGCGCACCGTTTTCACCAACCAGACCGCCGTTGAAGATAGCGTCCGCAACCGGCTTAAAGTTTAACTCTTCCGGCAGTTTATCTTTACTAAACCAGCCAGTCTGGGTGGCTTTAACACCCGCGGCCTGCTCTGCACCGGCCAGAGATTCGGTGTCGTTGCTTGCCGCATCGCTCACTTTCTGCTGCAGCGCGTAGTACGCATCCAGGGCTTTTTCGTGTTTCACTTTCGCCGTGATGTCGTCACGGACTTCGTCTAACGACTTCACTTTCGCAGGCTGAATATCGTCCAGACGCACGATCAAGAAACCCACAGAAGATTTGATGACGCCGGACAGTTGGCCTTTTTCTTTCAGACCAGCATTTTTCAGTTCATCCGGGATAGTGGCATCTTCTAACCAACCCATATCGCCGCCGTTACGGGCAGAGATAATATCGGCAGATTTTTCTTTTGCTAACGCAGCAAAATCACCACCTTTGTTCAGCTCATCAAGTACCGCTTTCGCTTCATCTTCAGTTTTGGTCTGGATGATGCTGTAACGGGTACGCTGCGGCTGGGTGAATTGATCCTGATGCTGATCGTAGTAACTCTGGATATCCGCATCACTAACCGGTTGCTGCATCGTTGCGGCATCCAGTTTGATGTAGCTCACGCGGAATTGTTCCGGAGTCATGAAGCTGTTTTTGTTTTGCTCGTAGTAGCTGGCGATTTCCTGTTCGGTCACTGCCTGCTTAGCCGCCAGAGCGTTAACGTCGATAGTCGCTTCACGCACTACACGTTGTTGAGCAACCAGCGCTGCCAGCTCGTCGGTTTCACCTTTTAGCATAAAGTCAGTGCCCGCAACGCCGTTAATCAGTTGTTGGGTCATAAGCTGGTTACGCAGCGCCTGTGCGTACTGATCGGCACTCATCCCCATCTGGTTGAGGATACCGTTATAGCGGCTGTTATCAAACTTGCCGTCAACCTGAAAGGCTGGGGTTGCGAAAATAGCCTGTTTAACCTGCTCATCGCTGACACCCAGTTTTAGTTCGCGGGCGTACTGATCCAGCAGCGCCTCGTCGATCAGACGATTCAGCACCTGTTGACGCAGGGTTTTCATGTAGCCTTCGTTCGCAGCCAGCTCAGAGTATTGATCGCCAAGCTGTTGCTGCATCCGATTACGCTCGCTGTTGAAAGCGTTCTCAAACTGCCCGCGGCTGATTTCCAGGTCATTCACTTTTGCGGCGTAGTTATTGCCTCCGCCAATCAGGTAACCACTCACGCCGGTCAATATGAACGACACGATAATGATACCGAAAATAATCTTGAGCACGAGACTGTTTGCAGCCGTGCGTAAGCTGTCCATCATGGTGTAACAACACTCCGCTGTAGGTGACTGTATACCTCACGCAACATATCGCTGCGTGCAAAGGCCTATTGTGACAAGAAACGGGGGCAATTGTCAGCCCACAACTTGCAGAAAGTCACGGAATACAAATAAAAAAGGCACATCAGTAGATGCGCCCTTGAACTTCGTCACATCCCCAATGGGGACAATACTTAGTTTACCGCGTCTTTCAGCGCTTTACCTGCACGGAAGCTCGGTACTTTAGCTGCAGCGATGGTGATCTCTTTACCGGTCTGCGGGTTGCGACCAGTACGGGCAGCACGCTCTTTAACGGCAAAAGTACCAAAACCAACCAGTGCTACATCATCCCCTTCTTTCAGGGATTCAGTTACGGAAGCAATAATAGCATCTAACGCACGGCCAGCCGCAGCTTTAGAGATATCAGCCCCTGCAGCAATCTTGTCAATCAATTGAGATTTATTCACTCTTCTCTTCCTCTTTATAATTTATCCCGCACTTGAATCCTTCAAGGTGCGAACGCGCAGCAGTTATATCAGGCCAGCCATCCCCTTACAACACCCCTTAATAAGGGCAAGCCTAATCCGCCCTCTAACTTAACGAGACAAAAAAAGGCTGGCAAGCCCGAATTGACCCACCAGCCCTTTTTTTATTAGTGCAATTTGCGCAAAGTCACTATTTTGCAGTTACAACCTGCATTCCAGACGGTTCATTTTGCAGCGCCAGAGTCAGAACTTCCTCAATGCGCTTCACAGGATGAATGTCCAGATCGGCAATCACGTTGTCCGGAATCTCTTCCAGATCGCGTTTGTTCTCAAACGGAATTAACACTGTTTTAATCCCGCCGCGGTGCGCTGCCAGCAGTTTTTCTTTCAAACCGCCGATTGGCAACACCTGACCACGCAGAGTAATCTCACCAGTCATCGCCACATCGGCGCGAACCGGGTTACCGGTCAGGCAAGAAACCAGTGCGGTGCACATGGCAATACCGGCGCTCGGACCATCTTTCGGCGTCGCACCTTCCGGTACGTGCACGTGGATGTCGCGTTTTTCGTAAAAATCTGGATTGATCCCCAGTTTTTCCGCACGCGCGCGAACCACAGTTAACGCCGCCTGAATGGACTCTTGCATCACTTCGCCCAGCGAACCAGTGTAAGTGAGTTTACCTTTGCCTGGAACACACGCTGTCTCGATGGTCAGCAAGTCGCCGCCGACTTCCGTCCACGCCAGACCAGTTACCTGACCAACGCGGTTTTCGTTATCCGCGCGACCATAGTCGAAACGCTGAACACCGAGGTAGTCATGCAGGTTATCGCCGTTAATTTCGATATGTTTTAATGACTTATCGAGCAACAACTGCTTAACCGCTTTACGGCATAGTTTGGAGATTTCACGCTCCAGACCACGCACGCCCGCCTCACGGGTGTAGTAACGAATAATGCCAATAATGGCGCTATCGTCGACGGTCAGCTCACCTTTTTTCAGTGCATTACGTTCAATCTGCTTCGGCAGCAGGTGACGTTTGGCGATGTTCAGTTTTTCATCTTCGGTATAACCAGAGAGACGAATAACTTCCATACGATCCAGCAGTGGCGCCGGAATATTCATGGAGTTCGACGTCGCAACAAACATCACGTCGCTAAGGTCGTAATCCACTTCCAGATAGTGGTCGCTGAACGCCACGTTCTGCTCTGGATCCAGCACTTCAAGCAGTGCGGAAGCTGGATCGCCACGCATGTCAGAAGACATTTTGTCGATCTCATCGAGCAGGAACAGCGGGTTTTTCACGCCCACTTTCGCCATTTTCTGGATCAATTTACCCGGCATAGAACCGATGTAAGTACGGCGGTGACCACGGATTTCCGCTTCGTCACGCACACCGCCCAGCGCCATACGGACATATTTACGTCCGGTAGCTTTAGCGATGGACTGCCCCAGAGAAGTTTTACCTACCCCCGGCGGTCCAACCAGGCAGAGGATCGGCCCCTTGATTTTATTTACGCGGCTTTGAACCGCGAGATACTCAAGGATGCGATCTTTCACACGTTCCAGACCATAATGGTCGGTATCGAGGATTTCTTGCGCCTGACGCAGGTCTTTTTTGACCTTGCTACGTGCATTCCACGGCACCTGCACCATCCAGTCGATATAACCTCGCACCACGGTCGCTTCTGCCGACATTGGAGACATCATTTTCAGCTTCTGCAATTCTGCTTCCGCTTTCTCTTTTGCCTCTTTTGGCATTTTCGCCGCGTCGATTTTGCGCTTCAACGCTTCATTTTCGTCTGGCGCGTCGTCCATTTCACCGAGTTCTTTCTGAATAGCTTTCATTTGCTCGTTCAGATAGTACTCACGCTGGGATTTCTCCATCTGCTTTTTGACACGGTTGCGAATACGTTTCTCAACCTGCAGCAGATCGATTTCCGACTCCATCATAGCCATCAGATATTCCAGACGTTCGTTAACGTCGGACATCTCAAGAACGGACTGTTTGTCAGCCAGTTTTAGCGGCATATGTGCGGCAATGGTGTCCGCCAGACGCGCCGGATCGTCGATGCTGTTCAGCGACGTCAGCACTTCTGGTGGGATTTTCTTATTCAGCTTGATGTAGCCTTCGAACTGGCTGATTGCGGTACGCACCAGCACTTCCTGTTCGCGCTCATCAATGGTCGGGGACTCCAGATACTCCGCCTTCGCAGAAAAGTGTTCGCCATTGTCAGAGAGCGCAGAAATACGCGCGCGCTGTAACCCCTCGACCAGCACTTTGACGGTGCCGTCAGGCAGTTTCAGCATCTGCAATATAGAGGCCACGGTCCCGACGGTGAAAAGATCGTTTACACCCGGCTCATCCGTTGAAGCTTCTTTCTGCGCGACCAGCATAATTTTTTTATCATGGTCCATCGCCGCTTCCAGACAACGGATAGATTTTTCCCGTCCGACAAATAAGGGGATGACCATGTGCGGATAAACCACCACATCGCGCAGCGGCAATACGGGGATTTCAATGCGTTCAGAACGCTCAGGATTCATAGAGCTCTCTCTTAGTTTAATGTCCGCCAGGTAATCAGATGACATGACTGTGCTTCACGCCATCTATTAACATGTACGTCAGTATATGGGGATGTTTCTCCCACATTCAACGTCGGGAATAGAGGAAAAATGAAAGGGGAGATAAAATCCCCCCTTTTTGGTTAACTAATTGTATGGGAATGGTTAATTATTCACCAGACGCCTGTTGTGCTTCCGGCTTGCCATAAATCAGCAGTGGCTTGCTTTGCCCTTCAATAACCGACTCGTCAATAACCACTTTTTCCACATCTTCCATAGAAGGCAGATCATACATGGTATCAAGCAGCGCAGCTTCTACGATGGAACGCAGACCACGGGCACCGGTTTTACGCGCCATCGCTTTCTTGGCGATAGCATCCAGCGCTTCGTCACGGAATTCCAGATCTACGCCCTCAAGGTTAAACAACGCCTGATACTGCTTGGTCAGGGCGTTTTTCGGCTCTTTGAGGATCTGAATCAAAGCTTCTTCGCTCAGTTCATTCAGCGTTGCCACAACTGGCAGACGACCGATGAACTCAGGGATCAGACCAAATTTGATCAAATCTTCCGGTTCAACCTGCGCCAGCAACTCACCTTCGCTTGCTTTGTCAGATTTCGCTTTTACCGTCGCACCAAAACCAATGCCGGAGCCAGTTTCGACACGATGGGAAATCACTTTATCCAGACCGGCAAATGCACCGCCACAGATAAACAGGATCTTGGAGGTATCAACCTGCAAGAATTCCTGCTGCGGATGCTTACGTCCGCCCTGCGGTGGAACGGCGGCAACCGTACCTTCGATCAGTTTCAACAGTGCCTGCTGTACGCCTTCACCGGAAACGTCACGGGTAATGGACGGGTTGTCAGACTTACGCGAAATCTTGTCGATTTCATCGATGTAGACAATCCCGCGCTGCGCTTTCTGTACGTCGTAGTCGCACTTCTGCAACAGCTTCTGAATGATGTTTTCAACATCTTCACCCACATAACCCGCTTCGGTCAGGGTGGTGGCATCAGCCATAGTGAACGGAACGTCCAGCAGACGCGCCAACGTTTCCGCCAGCAACGTTTTACCAGAGCCAGTCGGACCAATCAGCAGAATGTTACTTTTGCCCAACTCAACGCCATTGCTGGTATCGCCGTTGCGCAGACGTTTGTAGTGGTTGTACACCGCGACCGCCAGCACTTTTTTCGCCTGTTCCTGACCGATGACGTAATCGTCCAGGTGGTTGCGAATTTCATGCGGCGTCGGTAGCGAACTGCGTTCACGATGCGGTGCTACTTCTTTAATCTCTTCGCGAATGATGTCGTTACATAAATCAACACATTCGTCGCAGATATACACGGATGGACCGGCAATCAGCTTACGCACTTCATGCTGGCTTTTGCCGCAAAAAGAGCAATACAGCAACTTGCCTGAGCCATCTTTGCGTTTATCTGTCATGGGTCAAAACCTCTTCTTTGTTCTTTGTGCCGCACACGACGACGCAAATGCCATTCTCAGGCGCAAGCCGCTTACAGCGTTGTGCCAACCTGAATAAGTATAGCGGCACAGTTGCGCCTCTGGCATCAATTACGATGGGTCAGAATCGAATCGACCAGACCGTATTCCACCGCTTCAGGCGCGGAAAGGAAGCGATCGCGCTCAGTGTCACGTTCAATCTGTTCTAATGATTGACCCGTATGAAGCGCCATAAGTTCATTCATCCGCCCTTTAACTTTCAGAATTTCACGGGCATGAATTTCGATATCAGTCGCCTGGCCCTGATAGCCGCCCAACGGCTGGTGAATCATCACGCGCGAATTCGGCAGGCAGAAACGTTTACCTTTTGCCCCTGCGGTCAGCAGGAATGCCCCCATTGAGGCCGCCTGGCCCATACAAATGGTGCTGACATCAGGCTTGATAAACTGCATGGTGTCATAGATAGACATCCCGGCAGTGATCACCCCACCTGGGGAGTTAATGTACAGATAGATATCTTTTTCCGGGTTTTCTGCTTCCAGGAACAGCATCTGCGCCACAATCAGGTTAGCCATATGGTCTTCAACCTGGCCAGTCAGAAAAATAACGCGTTCCTTAAGTAGACGAGAATAGATATCAAAAGAGCGCTCACCGCGTGAGGTCTGTTCAATGACCATCGGCACCAGCGCCATATGGGGTGCAAAGTTATCTCGTTCGCCGCTGTATGACATTTCCGTCTCCTGGATAAAATTGAAAAAACCTGCTGTACCGATTGTAACCTTATGGACGGATTATCAGCTAGTCCCTGTGTTATGGGTACGGCATCATCCTATTTCAAGCATAACAATCTTTTGTTGTTACGCTAACACCGAAAGAGGGTTTTCGCACGGTTCCATGCAAAATTCATGACAAAAAAAAGCCCACCACCTGGCGGTGACGGGCCTTTGTGCGAATTTAGCGCGTTAGGCTGCGCAAATTACGCCTGCTGGTTCATCAGCTCGTTGAAAGTGGTTTCTTTTTCAGTCACTTTCGCTTTCGCCAGAACGGCTTCAACAGCCTGTTCTTCCAGAGCCACGTTACGCATGTTGTCCATCAGCTCTTTGTTTTTGCTGTAGAACTCGATAACTTCTTTCGGATCTTCGTACGCAGAAGCCATCTCTTCGATCAGGCCTTTAACACGCTCTTCGTCAGCTTTCAGCTCGTTAGCGCGAATAACTTCGCCCAGCAGCAGGCCAACAACTACGCGGCGTTTAGCCTGTTCTTCGAACAGTTCACGCGGCAGTTCCAGAGCTTGTTTTTCGTTGCCACCGAAACGCTGTGCAGCCTGGCGACGCAGAACGTCGATTTCGCTGTCGATCAGCGCAGCCGGAACGTCGATGTCGTTAGCTTTTACCAGACCTTCGATCGCCTGAGACTTAACGCGGTTACGAATGGCGCTCTTCAGCTCGCGCTCCATGTTTTTACGCACTTCAGCGCGCAGACCTTCTACGGAACCATCTTCAACGCCGAAACGTTTGATGAATTCAGCAGTCAGTTCCGGCAGTTCACGCTCTTCAACTTTCTTCAGGTTGATAGCGAATTTCGCTGCTTTACCTTTCAGGTTTTCTGCGTGGTATTCTTCCGGGAAGGTCACGTCGATGGTGAACTCTTCGCCTGCTTTGTGGCCTTTGATACCGTCTTCAAAGCCCGGGATCATACGACCCTGGCCCATCGCCAGTACGAAATCAGACGCTTTTCCACCTTCGAACTCTTCGCCGTCTACAGAACCGGTGAAGTCGATGGTCACGCGGTCTTCAGCTTCAACAGCGCCGTCTTTTTCTTTCCAGGTCGCCTGCTGTTTACGCAGAGTATCCAGCATGCCGTCAACGTCAGCGTCGGTCACTTCCACGATCGGTTTTTCAACTTCGATCGCTTCCAGACCCTGCAGTTCAACTTCCGGATAAACTTCAAACTCTACAGAGTAGGTGAAGTCTTCACCCGGCTTGTATTCGCCCGGAACGTAGGTCGGTGCGCCAGCCGGATTGATTTTTTCTTTAATGATGGCGTCAATGAAGTTACGGCTCATCAGGTCACCCAGAACGTCCTGGCGTACAGACGCGCCATAACGCTGAGCAACGATATTCATTGGCACTTTGCCTTTGCGGAAGCCGTCAATACGAACTTTTTTCGCAACGTTGACCAGCTCGCTTTTAACAGCGGTCTCGATGCTGTCAGCAGCGATAGTAATCGTTACACGGCGGCCAAGGCCTTGAGTGGTTTCAACTGAAACTTGCATCTTGTTACCTCAAAAAATCACAGTGCTCGGTCAACTCTTACCCCGCAAGCACAGGTTGTTGGCTTCGCGGAACCGGGATGTTCTTATAATCAATCACATTCCCTGTTACCAGAATCATCCCGAAAGCATTCAAATAGGACGCGGCATTATAGCGGCATCACTTTTATGAGTCGAGAACGGTTATTGCGCGCTGCCGCGTATTTTTTCACAATTCCCGGGCAATTTTCGTCTGAATGCTGGGCAAAAAGCGCAAAATCCAGACAAAACAAAACGGCCCGCAGGCCGTTTTTCATAAAATCTTTAGCAACATACTGGAAAAACGCTAACTGTTGCAAATGCGTTTTTAGGCGATGCTTCCCGCTCCACGACAAGGAGGAGAAGCAAAGATGGTATCCTGCAATCCTTCCCACTCCTTAATGGTATAAGTATGCAGAGCCAGCGCATGAACGGTAGTAGAGAGTTCCTCCGCTAAAGTACTGTAAATCATTCGATGACGATTCAGAAAACGTTCACCCATAAAACGATCGCTGACCAGCACAACTTTAAAATGGCTTTCAGAGCCGGCTGGGACATTGTGACGATAGCTTTCATCCACAACTTCGAGGAATACGGGTTGGAACGCAGTCCTTAATTTTTCTTCTATCCGCTCACGTATCATCATGAAATATCTCCTCCGACAACGCTGAGATGTCACCCATCCCTTTAAATACTAGCCGCTTTAACCGTTTCCATTACAGCTTAACAACAAATAATTAGCTTTCATCCTGTTTTTTCTGTCAAGCGTATGAAGTTTACTGATTTAAAGATTGATTCACCGGCTTCACATCGGTGTTTCTTTTACCTAAGGCGATTATTTCGTCAACATAATGAATTTACATGTCTTACCCACTTCCCCTCGTCGTTGGCGATGTTATGATGGCGGGAATCTTTACCAAACACGCTTAAAAGTCTCTGAGAGCCAGAACATGTTCAAAAAAATCCTCTTCCCGTTAGTTGCTCTGTTTATGCTTGCAGGATGCGCGAAACCGCCAACAACCATTGAAGTTTCTCCGACGATGACACTGCCACAGCAAGATCCAAGTCTGATGGGCGTCACCGTTAGCATTAATGGTGCCGATCAGCGTACCGATCAGGCGTTAGCAAAAGTCACCCGTGACAACCAAATTGTTACCCTGACCGCGTCCCGCGATCTGCGTTTCCTGCTGCAAGAAGTGCTGGAAAAACAAATGACCGCTCGCGGTTATATGGTTGGCCCGAATGGCCCGGTTAATCTGCAAATCATCGTTAGCCAGTTGTATGCCGACGTGTCCCAGGGCAATGTGCGCTACAACATTGCTACCAAAGCGGATATCGCCATCATCGCTACCGCGCAGAATGGCAACAAAATGACCAAAAACTATCGTGCCAGCTACAACGTTGAGGGCGCTTTTCAGGCCTCTAACAAAAACATCGCTGACGCGGTTAACAGCGTGCTGACCGACACCATCGCTGACATGTCTCAGGACACCAGCATCCACGAATTCATTAAGCAGAACGCACGTTAATTTCTGCCCTCTGGCCCGGTGCAAGTCGGGCCTGTAGACGCCCATGTCCAGTCAATATTTACGTATTTTCCAACAGCCTCGTTCAGCTATTTTGTTGATTCTGGGTTTTGCTTCCGGGCTGCCGCTCGCCCTGACATCCGGCACGTTACAGGCGTGGATGACAGTCGAGAATATCGATCTTAAAACCATTGGTTTCTTCTCGTTGGTGGGTCAGGCTTACGTATTTAAATTTCTCTGGTCGCCGCTGATGGACCGCTATACTCCGCCGTTTCTCGGGCGACGGCGCGGCTGGCTGCTCGCCACGCAAGCGTTATTGTTGCTGGCGATTGCGGCGATGGGTTTTCTCGAACCTGGTACGCAACTTCGCTGGATGGCGGCACTGGCAGTCGTTATCGCTTTTTGCTCGGCCTCCCAGGATATCGTCTTTGATGCGTGGAAAACGGATGTGCTTCCCGCGGAAGAACGCGGCGCAGGTGCGGCAATCAGCGTGCTGGGTTACCGTTTAGGGATGCTGGTTTCCGGCGGTTTAGCCTTATGGCTGGCGGATAAATGGTTGGGCTGGCAAGGCATGTACTGGCTAATGGCAGCTCTGTTAATCCCGTGCATCATTGCGACTTTGCTTGCGCCAGAACCAACCGACACCATTCCTGTACCCAAAACGCTGGAGCAAGCTGTTGTTGCGCCACTACGTGATTTCTTTGGTCGCAATAACGCATGGTTAATTCTGCTTTTAATTGTGCTGTATAAGCTGGGCGATGCTTTCGCCATGAGCCTGACAACCACCTTTTTGATTCGCGGTGTCGGATTTGATGCCGGCGAAGTGGGCGTGGTTAACAAAACGCTCGGCTTGCTGGCGACCATCGTCGGCGCATTGTACGGCGGTATTTTGATGCAGCGTCTTTCACTGTTCCGTGCGCTGCTGATTTTCGGCCTTTTACAAGGTGCGTCCAACGCCGGTTACTGGCTGCTTTCTGTGACTGATAAGCATCTCTACAGCATGGGCGCGGCAGTCTTTTTCGAAAACCTGTGTGGCGGGATGGGCACATCGGCATTTGTGGCGCTGTTAATGACCCTGTGTAATAAGTCATTTTCCGCTACTCAGTTCGCCCTGCTCTCAGCGCTTTCTGCTGTAGGACGGGTTTATGTAGGCCCCGTAGCGGGCTGGTTTGTTGAAGCTCACGGCTGGTCGACATTCTATCTGTTCTCTGTTGCGGCCGCTGTACCTGGACTTATTTTGCTGCTGGTTTGCCGCCAGACGCTGGAGTACACGCGGGTCAACGACAACTTTATCCCACGTACCGAGTATCCATCTGGTTATACCTTTGCCATGTGGACACTGGCAGCAGGCGTCAGTCTGTTGGCCGTGTGGTTACTGCTGTTAACGATGAATGCGCTGGATTTGACTCACTTCTCTTTCCTGCCTGCACTGCTGGAAATCGGCGTTTTAGTCGCTCTGGGTGGTGTCATACTTGGTGGTTTATTGGACTATCTGGCACTACGAAAAACGCATTTGACGTAATCAGTGAATATTATTTAGCTGTAGTAATCACCCGGCGTAATTATTACGGCTAAATAAACATCAGCAGTGCTTAATAATATTTGTTCTTTTGTGCGGCTTAGCTTTCGGAAATTATTGCCCCCATCTATATATTTTATTTTTTACACGATTCAGCTAATGACTCTTTATTTCCCCACGCCCGTTTTGTCACCTTAATGATAATTATTTGTTAAATAATTGTTTTATTTTGAGATTGGTTATACCAATTGCCATCCCCACCCCCTCCTTCAGTCCCCTTTCGTTATAACGCCCTTTTGCAACAGCTTCTTAAAATCAATCCGATATGTTTTGCAACATATGTGACCTGCGAGCCAAATTCAAGTAACAGTAATTTAATCATGTTTACAGTAATGTAACCTTCCCGTAAAATGCCCACACACTTTAAACGCCACCAGATCCCGTGGAATTGAGGTCGTTAAATGAGACTCAGGAAATACAATAAAAGTTTGGGATGGTTGTCATTATTTGCAGGCTCTGTATTGCTCAGTGGCTGTAATTCTGCGCTGTTAGATCCCAAAGGACAGATTGGCCTGGAGCAACGTTCGCTGATACTGACGGCATTTGGCCTGATGTTGATTGTCGTTATTCCCGCAATCTTGATGGCTGTCGGTTTCGCCTGGAAGTACCGTGCGAGCAATAAAGATGCTAAGTACAGCCCGAACTGGTCACACTCCAATAAAGTGGAAGCTGTGGTCTGGACGGTGCCAATCTTAATCATCATCTTCCTTGCGGTATTGACCTGGAAAACCACTCACGCTCTTGAGCCTAGCAAGCCGCTGGCACACGACGAGAAGCCCATTACCATCGAAGTGGTTTCCATGGACTGGAAATGGTTCTTCATCTACCCGGAACAGGGCATTGCTACCGTGAATGAAATCGCTTTCCCGGCGAACACTCCGGTGTACTTCAAAGTGACCTCCAACTCCGTGATGAACTCCTTCTTTATTCCGCGTCTGGGTAGCCAGATTTATGCCATGGCCGGTATGCAGACTCGCTTGCATCTGATCGCCAACGAACCCGGTACTTATGACGGTATTTCCGCCAGCTATAGCGGTCAGGGCTTCTCCGGCATGAAGTTCAACGCTATCGCCACACCGGATCGTGCCGCATTCGACCAATGGGTCGCAAAAGCAAAACAGTCGACGAAAACCATGTCTGACATGGCCACCTTCGAAAAACTGGCTGCGCCTAGCGAATACAACCAGGTGGAATATTTCTCCAACGTGAAACCCGACTTGTTTGCCGATGTGATTAACAAGTTTATGGCTCACGGTAAGAGCATGGACATGACTCAGCCCGAAGGTGAGCACAGCGCACACGAAGGTATGGAAGGCATGGACATGAGCCACGCGGAATCCGCCCATTAAAGGGGTTGAGGAAGAATAAAGATGTTCGGAAAATTAACACTTGATGCAGTCCCGTTCCATGAACCTATCATCATGGTTACGATCGCTGGCATTATTTTGGGAGGTCTGGCGCTCGTTGGCCTGATCACTTACTTCGGTAAGTGGACCTACCTGTGGAAAGAGTGGCTGACCTCTGTCGACCATAAACGCCTTGGTATCATGTATATCATCGTAGCGATTGTGATGCTGCTGCGTGGTTTTGCAGATGCCATTATGATGCGTAGTCAACAGGCACTGGCCTCGGCTGGCGAAGCAGGCTTCCTGCCGCCACACCACTATGATCAAGTTTTCACCGCTCACGGTGTGATTATGATCTTCTTCGTGGCGATGCCTTTCGTTATCGGTCTGATGAACCTGGTGGTTCCGCTGCAAATTGGCGCGCGTGACGTTGCGTTCCCGTTCCTCAACAACTTAAGCTTCTGGTTTACCGTTGTTGGTGTGATTCTGGTTAACGTTTCTCTCGGCGTGGGCGAATTCGCGCAGACTGGCTGGCTGGCCTATCCACCGCTATCGGGAATAGAGTACAGTCCGGGAGTCGGTGTCGATTACTGGATATGGAGTCTCCAGCTATCCGGTATAGGTACGACGCTAACCGGTATTAACTTCTTCGTTACCATTCTGAAGATGCGTGCACCGGGCATGACCATGTTCAAGATGCCGGTATTTACCTGGGCATCACTGTGCGCAAACATTCTGATTATCGCCTCCTTCCCAATTCTGACGGTTACCGTCGCGTTGCTAACCCTGGATCGCTATCTGGGCACCCATTTCTTTACCAACGATATGGGTGGCAACATGATGATGTACATCAACCTGATTTGGGCATGGGGACACCCGGAAGTTTACATCCTTATCCTGCCTGTTTTCGGTGTGTTCTCCGAAATTGCAGCGACCTTCTCGCGTAAACGTCTGTTTGGTTATACCTCGCTGGTATGGGCGACTGTCTGTATTACCGTGCTGTCGTTCATCGTCTGGCTGCACCACTTCTTTACGATGGGTGCGGGCGCGAACGTAAATGCCTTCTTCGGTATCACCACGATGATTATCGCCATCCCGACCGGGGTGAAGATCTTCAACTGGCTGTTCACCATGTATCAGGGTCGCATCGTGTTCCATTCTGCGATGCTGTGGACCATCGGTTTTATCGTCACCTTCTCGGTGGGCGGTATGACTGGCGTGCTGCTGGCAGTACCGGGCGCAGACTTCGTTCTGCATAACAGCCTGTTCCTGATTGCACACTTCCATAACGTTATCATCGGCGGCGTGGTCTTCGGCTGCTTCGCAGGGATGACCTACTGGTGGCCTAAAGCGTTCGGTTTCAAACTGAACGAGACCTGGGGTAAACGCGCGTTCTGGTTCTGGATTATCGGCTTCTTCGTTGCTTTTATGCCGCTGTACGCGCTGGGCTTCATGGGCATGACCCGTCGTTTGAGCCAGCAGATTGACCCGCAGTTCCACACGATGCTGATGATTGCAGCCAGCGGTGCGGTACTGATTGCGCTGGGTATTCTCTGCCTCGTGATTCAGATGTACGTTTCTATTCGTGACCGCGACCAGAACCGTGATCTGACTGGCGACCCGTGGGGTGGCCGCACGCTGGAGTGGGCAACCTCTTCCCCGCCTCCGTTCTATAACTTTGCCGTTGTGCCGCACGTTCACGAGCGTGATGCATTCTGGGAAATGAAAGAGAAAGGCGAAGCGTACAAAAAGCCTGACCACTATGAAGAAATTCATATGCCGAAAAACAGCGGCGCCGGTATCGTCATCGCTGCTTTCTCCACCATCTTCGGTTTCGCCATGATCTGGCATATCTGGTGGCTGGCGATTGTTGGCTTCGCAGGCATGATCATCACCTGGATCGTGAAAAGCTTCGACGAGGACGTGGATTACTACGTGCCGGTGGCAGAAATCGAAAAACTGGAAAATCAGCATTTCGATGAGATTACTAAGGCAGGGCTGAAAAATGGCAACTGATACTTTGACGCACGCGACTGCCCACGCGCACGAACACGGGCACCACGATGCAGGCGGAACCAAAATCTTCGGATTTTGGATCTACCTGATGAGCGACTGCATTCTGTTTTCTATCTTGTTTGCTACCTATGCCGTTCTGGTGAACGGCACCGCAGGCGGCCCGACAGGTAAGGACATTTTCGAACTGCCGTTCGTTCTGGTTGAAACTTTCTTGCTGTTGTTCAGCTCCATCACCTACGGCATGGCGGCTATCGCCATGTACAAAAACAACAAAAGCCAGGTTATCTCCTGGCTGGCGTTGACCTGGTTGTTTGGTGCTGGATTTATCGGGATGGAACTCTATGAATTCCATCACCTGATTGTTAACGACATGGGCCCGGATCGCAGCGGCTTCCTGTCAGCGTTCTTTGCGCTAGTGGGTACGCACGGTCTGCACGTCACTTCCGGTCTTATCTGGATGGCGGTGCTGATGGTGCAAATCGCGCGTCGCGGCCTGACCAGCACTAACCGTACCCGCATCATGTGTCTGAGTCTGTTCTGGCACTTCCTCGATGTGGTGTGGATCTGTGTGTTCACTGTTGTTTATCTGATGGGGGCGATGTAATGAGTCATTCTAACGTGAGCGGCGGCGCGTCCCATGGCAGCGTAAAAACCTACATGACAGGCTTTATCCTGTCGATAATCCTGACGGTGATCCCGTTCTGGATGGTAATGACAGGAACTGCCTCCCCGGCCGTAATTCTGGGAACGATCCTGGCAATGGCAGTGGTACAGGTTCTGGTGCATCTGGTGTGCTTCCTGCACATGAATACCAAATCAGATGAAGGCTGGAACATGACGGCGTTTGTCTTCACCGTGCTAATCATCGCTATTCTGGTTGTAGGCTCCATCTGGATTATGTGGAACCTCAACTACAACATGATGATGCACTAAGAGCGGCGGTTATGATGTTTAAGCAATACCTGCAAGTAACGAAACCAGGCATCATCTTTGGCAACCTGATCTCGGTGATTGGGGGATTCCTGCTGGCCTCAAAGGGCAGCATTGATTATCCCCTGTTTATCTACACGTTGGTTGGGGTGTCACTGGTTGTGGCGTCGGGTTGTGTGTTTAACAACTACATCGACAGGGATATCGACAGAAAGATGGAAAGGACGAAGAACCGGGTGCTGGTTAAAGGCCTGATCTCTCCTGCTGTCTCGCTGGTGTACGCCACCGTGCTGGGTATTGCTGGCTTTATGCTGCTGTGGTTTGGCGCGAATCCGCTGGCCTGCTGGCTGGGGGTAATGGGCTTTGTGGTTTATGTCGGCGTTTATAGCCTGTACATGAAACGCCACTCGGTCTACGGCACGTTGATTGGTTCTCTCTCCGGCGCTGCGCCGCCGGTGATTGGCTATTGTGCAGTGACCGGTGATTTCGATAGTGGCGCAGCGATTCTGCTGGCTATCTTCAGCCTGTGGCAAATGCCTCACTCTTATGCCATCGCCATTTTCCGCTTTAAAGATTATCAGGCGGCAAACATTCCGGTACTGCCGGTAGTGAAAGGCATTTCCGTGGCGAAGAATCACATCACGCTGTACATCATCGCCTTTGCCGTTGCCACACTGATGCTCTCTCTCGGCGGTTACGCAGGGTATAAATATCTGGTGGTCGCCGCGGCAGTTAGCGTCTGGTGGTTAGGTATGGCCCTGCGCGGTTATAAAGTCGCTGATGACAGAGTCTGGGCGCGTAAACTGTTCGGCTTCTCGATCATCGCCATCACTGCTCTCTCGGTAATGATGTCCATTGATTTTATGGTGCCGGACTCACATACGCTGCTGGCGTCTGTTTGGTAAATATTATCGTCATCAAAAAACCCGCTTACTCTGGCGGGTTTTTTATTACCCCCGCTTTCAGCAGCTCCACATCCTTACCGTTAATGGTCGCCGTTGCGGCAACGATTGTGGTCCTTACAGTTGCACAAGATTTTCGCTCAAATTCCGGTCTATAAAGAATAAGGGACGAATTACTGGTAAATGAATCAAGGATGTAATCAGTAAAGTTAATATCCAGTCGGTTTAAGCCAAAAGGTGCAAAACCGACCGTTTGGATAGTTTCCTTACCAGACGGATGCTTAATTTTGTAAGTAACACGAAGATTGGCCACTTCGCCTAATTTATTGGTTTTGGCAAAGAGGCTGTCCATACAGGAAAAACTCTCATCTAAAAAATTATCCCGCATTCCAGAATGGGTAATTGTGATGGTTGGCAACGTATCATCCACCGCTTTTCTGTCAATCATGTCTTTTCGACAAGCGGCCATAAAGTCTTCCGGGCCACCATAAATGTGGACACCCTTATCAAGATATTCCTTCGCTTTATGGCAATCTGCCTCAACATACTGACCATTGGCGTACATCATGCCCAGCCAGGACCATGCTAAATTCACACCGTGTTGCGCGGCCTGATTAAATAACGCATACGCTTTGGCATAATCCACCTGCACCTGCTTACCGTCGTAGTAGATTTCCCCCAGCGCTAACTGAGCTTCTTCATCACCTTGTTTAGCGGCTAACCCGAACCATTTAATGGCTTCCTGAACATCAGGTTTGGTATCATAGCGAGGCTGATAATATTCCCAGCCTAACAGGCTCTGCGCGTCGACATCCCCCGATTCAGCCATTATATGCAGTGTACTTATAACATCGGGCGCAGGTTTACCATCGTATATGCTGTCATACAATTCATGCGCTTTCTCGCTTGCCACCACGTCTGGTGGAACTATCAGCATTAAAGAAAATAATATTCTTTTAGGCAACATAAAATATCCCTTATTTATCTTGTACCTGAATATGCTCTTCTTTTAATAAATCACGTTGTTTTCCATTCAGTATCGCTGTCGCAGATTTAACAGAATAAGTCAAATCATGAAAATCGCATAAGTTACGATTATACATTGGGATATCTATATAACTTTTTCTTATATGGCTGGAATTATTATACATATCCACACCGAGCGTATTCAAACTAAAAGGAGGGACAGAAAGAGTATATTCTTTACTCACTCCCTCACTCGCCTTTAGCTCAAGCGTCAACTGCAAATTAGTTATACCACTGATTTTATCAGCGTTAATTTCAATACTGACATCGCATAATTTAGGTTTTTCATTTGCGTTAAAGCCATAGGTCCCGTAATGTTTTAACGTGATGTAAGGTAAAATATCACCCTGTGTTTCTCGTGTTTTCTGATCTTGATTACAACGGTTTAAATATTCATCCTTACTGAATTTCATTGAATATTTCCCCGCACCTTTTTCGTAATAATCCCAGGCCTTATCACAATCAAGCGTTTCACCTAATCCGTTGTAATACATCCAACTTAACCACAATGCGGCTATTTTTGCCCCTTGCTGTTCAGCCTTGTCAAAAAGCACGCTCGCTTTAGAATAATCAACTTCGCCGGTCAACCCAGAATAGTATATATTCCCCAGGGCTACTAATGCTTTTTCGTCATTCTTATTTGCAGCTAATTCGTACCATTTTTTGGCTTCGACAGCATCAATCTTTAAACCAGCACTGCCATTTTCGTAGGCATCGCCCATGGTATACTGCGCCATCGGATAACCTTTTTCTGCCGCAGTGCGAAACCATTGCAGTGCTTTCTTTATGGTGTCTAAAGAACGTCTATCATCAGAAGGTGAAAAATCATCGAGATAAAGATTTCCGACAATATAATCCATTTCGGGGTCGCCTTCCTGCGCCCATAGAGTCGCCAGACGCAAAATTTCCGGTTTACTGAAACCAATTCGCCCCCAAAAAAGCAAATCATTCTCGGGTGCCTGACCGACATAACGACTGACAAATTCAATTAAACTCGCCCGTTTCGTTTTGTCTGTCTCGGCCCCAGATTTCAATTCATAGGCCTGATTGATTATTTTATTCATCAAATCAGGCGGAATATTAAGATCGTCAGTTTTCGACTTACTGGCATACATCTGTGCTCGTGTCACATCCAGGGTTATGCCTTTACCATATTGAAAGAAATAACGTGCATTATAACAACCGTATTCGCCCCCCTGGTTACAGGCTTTCTCATACCACTGAATCGCCTTTGGGATGTCAACAGATACTGTCACTCCGTGTTCATAAACAAATCCCAGCAGCACTAGCGCCTGCGTGTTATTGGTATCAGCTAATTTTTGCAGTTCTTTTAACACCGTCTGATCTTTATTGATAATACGTTCATACAGTTGATCAATATCATTTGAAGCATGACAAAAAGAAGCCAGAGACAAACCAAATGATAATAAAATAACTTTACCAGGCCACATACATTCCTCCTTGATATATTCAACCACCAAACATCCACCTCATGAATAAATGCGCTGCCATAACGGCCCAGGTAATAAGTAAACATTTAAGCTGAAACAGCATAACCAGTGCCTCCAACGCTTCTATTTATTGAGATAAAATAACACCATCCTTTGATAAAAAGTCACACGCCCCTCAATAAATCCGAAAATAATGTCATTAGTTGCAGGATAAAATCATTTGAGCTTTTCATTTGTTATATTTAACGCATGATGTATTAATGGCAAGAATATGAGAGAAGCTCATACCTGACGTAAAAATTACTCTCTTATGTAATATTTACTCATTAACACTCTGTTTACCTAACTTGCGCTCCGCACTACACTATGTGGGCAATTTTTTAAGAGGTGGTAATGAACGATTATAAAATGACGCCAGGTGAGCGGCGCGCGACCTGGGGTTTAGGGATCGTATTTTCATTGCGCATGCTGGGCATGTTTATGGTTCTGCCGGTTCTGACCACGTATGGTATGGCTCTGCAAGGCGCCAGCGAAGCGTTGATCGGTATTGCGATTGGCATTTACGGTCTGACCCAGGCCGTTTTTCAGATTCCGTTTGGCCTGCTTTCTGACCGCATTGGTCGCAAGCCATTAATTGTCGGCGGGTTAGCCGTATTTGTCGCCGGTAGCGTTATCGCCGCGCTCTCTGACTCCATCTGGGGAATTATTCTGGGCCGGGCGTTACAAGGTTCCGGTGCAATTGCCGCTGCCGTTATGGCGTTGCTGTCCGATCTCACCCGCGAACAAAACCGTACCAAAGCGATGGCGTTTATCGGCGTTAGCTTTGGCATTACCTTCGCCATTGCGATGGTGCTTGGCCCAATTATCACTCACAAACTTGGGCTACATGCGCTGTTCTGGATGATCGCTATTCTGGCAACGACCGGCATTGCGTTGACCATTTGGGTTGTACCCAACAGCAGCACGCATGTACTTAATCGTGAGTCCGGGATGGTGAAAGGCAGTTTCAGCAAAGTGCTGGCAGAACCGCGACTACTGAAACTCAACTTTGGCATTATGTGTCTGCACATGCTACTGATGTCGACGTTTGTCGCTCTTCCTGGGCAACTTGCTGGCGCGGGTTTTCCGGCAGCGGAACATTGGAAAGTCTATCTGGCAACGATGTTAATCGCCTTTGGCTCTGTCGTGCCTTTCATTATCTACGCTGAAGTTAAGCGTAAGATGAAGCAAGTCTTTGTCTTCTGCGTCGGGCTGATCGTGGTTGCGGAAATCGTGCTGTGGAACGCGCAAACGCAGTTCTGGCAACTGGTGGTCGGCGTGCAGCTTTTCTTTGTGGCGTTTAACCTGATGGAAGCCCTCCTGCCCTCGCTTATCAGTAAAGAGTCGCCAGCAGGTTACAAAGGTACGGCGATGGGCGTTTACTCCACCAGCCAGTTTCTTGGCGTAGCGATTGGCGGTTCGCTCGGCGGCTGGATTGACGGCATGTTTGACGGCCAGGGCGTATTTCTCGCGGGCGCAATGCTGGCAGCAGTGTGGCTGGCAGTCGCCAGTACCATGAAAGAACCGCCGTATGTCAGCAGTTTGCGCATTGAAATCCCGGCGGATATTGCCGCAAACGAGGCGTTAAAAGTGCGTTTACAGGAAACTGCAGGCGTCAAAGAAGTGTTGATTGCAGAAGAAGAACATTCAGCTTACGTGAAAATCGACAGCAAAGTGACGAATCGCTTTGAGGTTGAACAGGCAATTCGTCAGGCATAAAAACGAGGCGAAATTGTCTGATGCGCTATGCTTATCTGGCCTACAAAGTTGCAGCAATCTTTTGAATTCACAAACTTTTGTAGGCCAGAAAAGGCATTCACGCCGCAGCCGGCATGAACAAAGCGTATGTTATCGCGATTAATCGCGGAAATTTTTGAACTGGAATGGCTGGCCGAGATCGCCACCACGCACCATCGCCATCACTGCCTGCAAATCGTCACGAGATTTACCCGTTACGCGGATCTCATCACCCTGAATTTGCGCCTGCACTTTCAGTTTGCTGTCTTTGATCATCTTGACGATTTTCTTCTGGGTCGCGCTCTCAATGCCCTGCTTCAGTTTCGCTTCCACAAACCAGGTTTTACCGCTATGAACGATATTTTCCGGTACATCAAGCGAGCTGCCTTCAATGCCGCGTTTCAGCAATTTGGCACGCAGAATGTCCAGCAACTGATTGACCTGGAAATCGGACTCGCTCAACACTTTAATGGTTTTGCTGGCATCGTTCAGCTCAAACGACGCTTCAACGTTACGGAAGTCAAAACGAGACTCTACTTCGCGACTCGCGTTATCGACCGCGTTACGCGCTTCCTGAAGATCAACTTCAGAGACAATATCGAAAGATGGCATCTTTTTCTCTCCCTTCATTTTTGATGCGAAGCATAATACCTGCAAAGTTAAATAACAGACAGTCCTGCGCCAGGACGCATCCCTTAATTGTGCATGGTCACAACACCATGCACAATTAAGGGATAGCCTTATTGAACACCCGGTGTGGTTGCGGGTGAGGAGGAACAATGAAAATTACCGTATTGGGATGCGGTGCCTTAGGGCAATTATGGCTTACAGCACTTTGCAAACAGGGCCACGAAGTTCAGGGCTGGCTGCGGGTGCCACAACCGTACTGTAGCGTGAATCTGGTTGAAACAGACGGTTCGATATTTAACGAATCTCTGACCGCCAATGATCCAGATTTTCTGGCCACCAGCGATCTGTTACTGGTGACGTTGAAAGCCTGGCAGGTGTCTGATGCCGTCAAAAGTCTGGCATCAACACTACCTGTAACCACGCCAATTTTGCTGATCCACAACGGCATGGGCACCATTGAAGAGTTACAGAACATTGAGCAACCTTTACTGATGGGCACGACCACCCATGCAGCGCGCCGCGACGGCAACGTCATCATTCACGTGGCAAGCGGTATTACTCATATAGGCCCGGCGCGTCAACAGGATGGTGATTACAGCTATCTGGCAGATATTTTGCAAACCGTTTTACCTGACGTCGCCTGGCATAACAATATTCGCGCCGAGCTGTGGCGAAAACTGGCGGTTAACTGTGTGATTAATCCGCTGACTGCCATCTGGAATTGCCCGAATGGCGAATTACGTCATCATCCGCAAGAAATTATGCAGATATGCGAAGAAGTTGCGGCGGTGATTGAACGCGAAGGGCATCATACTTCTGCGGAAGATCTGCGTGATTATGTGATGCAGGTGATTGATGCTACGGCAGAAAACATCTCGTCAATGCTGCAGGATATTCGCGCGTTGCGCCATACAGAAATCGACTATATCAACGGTTTTCTGCTACGTCGTGCCCGCGCGCATGGGATTGCTGTACCGGAAAACACCCGCCTGTTTGAAATGGTAAAAAGAAAGGAGAGTGAATATGAGCGCATCGGCACTGGTTTGCCTCGCCCCTGGTAGTGAAGAGACTGAAGCGGTCACCACTATCGACCTGTTGGTTCGCGGTGGCATTAATGTCACTACTGCCAGCGTCGCCAGCGATGGCAACCTGGCAATTACCTGCTCGCGCGGCGTGAAGCTGCTGGCGGATGCGCCGCTGGTCGAAGTGGCCGATGGCGAATATGACGTGATTGTACTGCCTGGTGGGATCAAAGGTGCAGAGTGTTTTCGTGACAGCACCCTACTGGTCGAAACGGTTAAACAGTTCCACCGTTCCGGGCGTATCGTTGCGGCGATTTGTGCTGTGCCAGCCACGGTGTTGGTGCCGCACGACATCTTCCCGATTGGCAATATGACCGGCTTCCCGACGCTGAAAGATAAAATTCCCGCAGAACAATGGCAAGACAAGCGCGTCGTCTGGGACGCACGCGTAAAATTGCTGACCAGCCAGGGGCCAGGCACGGCTATTGATTTTGGTCTGAAAATTATCGACCTGCTGGTTGGGCGCGAGAAAGCCCATGAAGTCGCATCACAACTGGTGATGGCGGCAGGGATTTATAATTATTACGAGTAATGTCGATGCGGTAAGCGTCGCATCTGGCCAGATGCGACGTAAATACCAATAATTACGGGCGATACACTTTCACATTCTTAAAGCCCTGCTCGCGCAGATAGAGCGCCTGCAAGCGGCTCATCACCCCGCGCTCACACCACAACAGCCAGGTTTTGCTCTGGTCGAGATCGCCAAATTTAGTGCTCAATTTGTAGAACGGCAGGGAAACTACATCGATCCCTTCGACTTTCAGCGGTTTATCTTCCTGTTCATCGATAGAGCGAATATCGAGGATCACGTCATTCGGGCCGAAGCCATTGACGGTTTCCACTTCCACCACTTCCTGCTCGGTCTGCTGGGCGATTTCGCGAATATCAACGTTATTCGCTTCCTCAACCACTTTGTCGAGAATGCTGAAGTCGAACTTCTCTTCTTCCGCTTCAATCTTCGACTTAACCGCTTTCACCGTCGGGCTTTTGGAGATCACGCCGCAATATTCCGGCATCGTGCGGGCAAAGTCTTCAGTGCCAATCTGACGAGCAAGGTTAATGATGTGCTCTTTGTCGTAAGAGATCAGCGGACGCAGGATTAGCGTGTCAGAAACGTTATCAATCAGACGCAGGTTGGTCAGCGTCTGACTGGACACCTGGCCCAACGCCTCGCCGGTCACCAGCGCCTGTACGCCGTAACGCTCAGCCACTTTAGATGCGGCACGCACCATCATACGTTTGAGAATGACGCCCATCTGACCGTCGTCGATTTTCTCAAGAATTTCACCGACTACCGGTTCGAAGTTAATGGCGACAAAACGCACGCGGTGAGAGCTGCCAAAGCGATTCCACAGATAATGTGCCACCTGACGAACACCAATTTCGTGTGCCGCGCCGCCGAGGTTAAAGAAGCAGTAATGCACACGGCAACCGCGGCGCATCAGCATATAACTGGAAACGCCAGAGTCGAAACCACCAGAGATCAGCGACAGCACATCTTCCTGGGTGCCTATCGGGAAACCACCAATACCTTCGTAGCGGCCTTTGATCAGCAGCAGACGATCGTCTTCCACTTCCAGATGGACAGTCACATCCGGGTTAGTCAGCTTCACGCGAGCGGATTCAATATGTTGATTCAAGCCACCGCCGACGTAACGTTCCACATCAATCGAGCTAAAATCGTGCTTACCGCGACGCTTCACGCGTACACAGAAGGTCTTACCTTCCAGTTGGTCACGGTACTGAACCAACGCTTTCTCGAAAATATCGTGCATGTCGGTAAACGGCACGTCTTCGACTTCGAGAATATGGTGGATACCCGGAATGCGGGTCAAAGCGTCGCGAATTGCCAGACGCTGGTTTTCATCTTTCGCGCGAACTTCGATGTTATCCCAGTGACGGACAACTGCGAGCGTTTCATCATAGTGCTTTAAAACGTTACGAATATTCCCGGTAAGGATTTTTATAAAGCGCAAGCGCACAGATTGGCTCTTGATGGTGATTTCCGGGAACAATTTAATGATAAACTTCATGGCGGCAATGGTTCTTTGGCAAGTCTTAAGCGACTTGTTTGGGGAAAAATACAGCAGCCCACACCTGCGGCTGCATCCAGGCGCGGAAGTATACCACTAACATCGCTTTGCTGCGCATATCACCTTACCATTGCGCGTTATTTGCTATTTGCCCTGAGTCCGTTACCATGACGGGGCGTAAAATATTGAGAGTCAGACATTCATTATGCCGAAGAAAAATGAGGCGCCCGCCAGCTTTGAAAAGGCGCTAAGCGAGCTGGAACAGATTGTGACCCGTCTGGAAAGTGGCGACCTGCCGCTGGAAGAGGCACTGAATGAGTTCGAACGTGGCGTGCAGCTTGCACGTCAGGGGCAGGCCAAATTACAACAAGCCGAACAGCGCGTACAGATCCTGCTGTCTGACAACGAAGACGCCTCTCCAACACCTTTTACACCGGACAATGAGTAATGGACTTTCCGCAGCAACTCGAAGCCTGCGTTAAGCAGGCCAACCAGGCGCTGAGCCGTTTTATCGCCCCACTGCCCTTTCAGAACACTCCCGTGGTAGAAACCATGCAGTATGGCGCATTATTAGGTGGTAAGCGCCTGCGACCTTTCCTGGTTTATGCTACTGGTCAAATGCTCGGCGTAAGTCTGAATACTTTGGACGCACCAGCAGCAGCCGTAGAGTGTATCCACGCTTACTCATTAATTCATGATGATCTACCGGCAATGGATGATGACGATTTACGTCGTGGTTTACCCACCTGTCATGTGAAGTTTGGCGAAGCGAACGCCATCCTCGCCGGGGATGCTTTACAAACGTTAGCATTCTCGATTTTAAGCGATGCGGATATGCCAGAAGTTTCAGACCGTGACAGAATCGCGATGATTTCAGAACTGGCAAATGCCAGCGGTATTGCCGGAATGTGTGGCGGCCAGGCGTTAGATTTAGACGCGGAAGGCAAACACGTACCTCTGGACGCACTTGAACGTATTCATCGTCATAAAACAGGTGCGTTAATTCGTGCCGCCGTTCGTCTTGGTGCGTTAAGCGCCGGAGATAAAGGACGTCATGCCCTGCCAATACTCGACAAGTATGCAGAGAGCATCGGTCTTGCCTTCCAGGTTCAGGATGACATCCTGGATGTGGTGGGAGATACTGCAACGTTGGGTAAACGTCAGGGTGCCGACCAGCAGCTTGGCAAAAGTACTTACCCTGCACTTCTGGGACTTGAGCAAGCCCGGAAGAAAGCCAGAGATCTTATCGACGATGCTCGCCAGTCGCTGAAACAACTGGCTGAACAGTCGCTCGATACCTCGGCACTGGAAGCGCTAGCGGACTACATTATCCAGCGTAATAAATAAACAATAAGTATTAATAGGCCTCTGATGAGTTTTGATATTGCCAAATACCCGACCCTGGCACTGGTCGACTCCACCCAGGAGTTGCGACTGCTACCAAAAGAGAGTTTACCGAAACTCTGCGACGAACTGCGCCGTTATTTACTCGACAGCGTGAGCCGTTCCAGCGGACACTTCGCCTCTGGGCTGGGCACGGTCGAACTGACCGTGGCGCTGCACTATGTCTATAACACTCCATTTGACCAGTTAATCTGGGATGTGGGGCATCAGGCTTATCCGCATAAAATTTTAACCGGACGCCGCGACAAAATCGGTACTATCCGCCAGAAAGGCGGCCTACACCCGTTCCCGTGGCGCGGCGAAAGCGAATATGACGTGTTAAGCGTCGGGCATTCATCAACCTCCATCAGTGCCGGAATCGGTATTGCGGTGGCTGCCGAGAAAGAAGGTAAGGATCGCCGCACCGTCTGCGTAATTGGCGACGGCGCGATTACCGCAGGCATGGCGTTTGAAGCGATGAACCATGCGGGCGATATTCGTCCTGATATGCTGGTGATCCTCAACGACAACGAAATGTCGATTTCCGAAAATGTCGGCGCGCTCAACAACCATCTGGCACAGCTACTTTCCGGTAAGCTTTACTCATCACTGCGCGAAGGCGGTAAAAAAGTCTTCTCTGGCGTGCCGCCAATTAAAGAACTGCTCAAACGCACTGAAGAACATATTAAAGGCATGGTAGTGCCTGGCACGCTGTTTGAAGAGCTGGGCTTTAACTACATCGGCCCGGTTGACGGTCACGACGTGCTGGGGCTTATCACCACGCTAAAAAATATGCGCGACCTGAAAGGCCCGCAGTTCCTGCATATCATGACCAAAAAAGGTCGTGGTTATGAACCAGCAGAAAAAGACCCAATCACTTTCCACGCCGTGCCTAAATTTGACCCGTCCAGCGGTTGCCTGCCCAAAAGCAGCGGCGGTCTGCCGAGCTATTCAAAAATCTTTGGCGACTGGTTGTGCGAAACGGCAGCGAAAGACAACAAGCTGATGGCGATTACGCCGGCGATGCGTGAAGGTTCCGGCATGGTCGAATTTTCACGGAAATTCCCGGATCGCTACTTTGACGTGGCAATCGCTGAGCAACACGCGGTGACTTTTGCCGCTGGTCTGGCGATTGGCGGGTACAAACCGATCGTGGCTATTTACTCCACCTTCCTGCAACGCGCCTACGATCAGGTGCTGCATGACGTCGCAATTCAAAAGCTACCGGTTCTGTTCGCCATCGACCGCGCGGGCATTGTTGGTGCTGATGGTCAAACCCACCAGGGGGCTTTTGATCTCTCCTTCCTGCGCTGCATCCCGGAAATGGTCATTATGACCCCAAGCGATGAAAACGAATGTCGCCAAATGCTTTACACCGGTTACCACTACAACGATGGCCCGTCAGCGGTGCGTTACCCGCGCGGCAATGCCGTTGGCGTGGAACTGACGCCGCTGGAAAAACTGCCGATTGGTAAAGGTATCGTGAAGCGTCGCGGTGAAAAACTGGCGATCCTCAACTTTGGTACTTTGATGCAGGAAGCGGTGAAAGTCGCTGAATCGCTAAATGCTACGCTGGTCGATATGCGTTTTGTGAAGCCGCTTGATGAAGCGTTAATTCTGGAAATGGCCGCCAGCCATGAGGCGCTGGTCACCGTTGAAGAGAACGCCATTATGGGCGGCGCAGGCAGCGGCGTGAACGAAGTATTGATGGCACATCGTAAACCGGTGCCAGTGCTGAATATTGGCCTACCGGACTTCTTTATTCCACAAGGAACGCAGGAAGAAATGCGCGCCGAGCTCGGCCTCGATGCCGCCGGAATGGAAGCCAAAATCAAAGCCTGGCTGGCATAATCCCTACTCCACTCCTGCTATGCTTAAAAGATTGTTCATAGACTCTAAATAATTCGAGTTGCAGGAAGGCGACAAACGAGTGAAGCCCCAGGAGCTTACATAAGTAAGTGACTGGGGTGAACGACAAATCCGCATGGAGCGGATTTGAACGCTGTTTGCAGCGGCCCTGTTAAGGGTGAGGCCATGGATGGGCCGAATAACTTGCAGCCGCAGCACATGCAACTTGAAGTATGACGAGTATAACGGGAGTGGCAGCATGCAATACAACCTCTTAGGGAAAACCGACCTTCGCGTTTCCCGACTTTGCCTTGGCTGTATGACCTTTGGCGAGCCAGATCGCGGTAATCACGCATGGACGCTGCCGGAAGAAAGCAGTCGCCCAATAATCAAACGCGCCCTTGAGGGCGGCATTAACTTTTTTGATACCGCGAATAGCTATTCCGATGGCAGCAGCGAAGAGATCGTCGGTCGCGCATTGCGGGATTTCGCCCGTCGCGATGACGTGGTCGTCGCGACAAAAGTTTTCCATCGTGTCGGTGACTTACCAGAAGGATTATCCCGCACGCAAATTTTGCGCTCTATTGACGACAGCCTGCGTCGTCTCGGCATGGATTATGTCGATATCCTGCAAATTCATCGCTGGGATTACAACACGCCGATTGAAGAGACGCTTGAAGCCCTGAACGACGTCGTAAAAGCCGGAAAAGCGCGTTATATCGGCGCGTCATCAATGTACGCCTCCCAGTTTGCTCAGGCGTTGGAACTGCAAAAACAGCACGGCTGGGCGCAGTTTGTCAGTATGCAGGATCACTATAATCTGATTTATCGTGAAGAAGAGCGCGAGATGCTGCCGCTGTGTTATCAGGAAGGCGTGGCGGTTATTCCGTGGAGCCCGCTGGCACGGGGCCGTCTGACGCGTCCGTGGGGTGAAACCACTGCACGACTGGTTTCTGACGAAGTGGGAAAAAATCTCTATAAAGAAAGCGATGAGAATGACGCGCAAATAGCTGCCCGTTTAGCCGGTGTAAGTGAAGAACTGGGCGTTACGCGGGCACAAGTCGCACTGGCATGGCTATTGAGCAAACCCGGCATTGCCGCACCGATTATCGGAACTTCGCGGGAAGAACAGCTAGATGAGTTACTGAATGCGGTGGATATCACGTTGAAGCCGGAACAAATTGCCGAGCTGGAAACGCCATATAAACCGCATCCGATAGTGGGATTTAAATAGGTATGCAGGTCTGATAAGACGCGGCAAGCGTCATATCAGACATCGCGCACAACCGCCGGATGCAGCGTGAACGCCTTACCCGGCCTGCTACAGAATACCCATCGGCCAGTGATGGCCGATAAAATAGAGTATTCCAGCGGAAATCACTCCGGCGACAATATCGTCGATCATGATCCCCATGCCACCATGCACATTGCGATCAAACCAGCGGATCGGCCACGGTTTCCACATATCCAGAATCCGGAAAATGACAAACCCGGCAGCGACCCACTGCCAGTCATTGGTCGGCAGCGCCATCAGGGTGATCCACATGCCGATAAACTCATCCCAGACGATACTGCCGTGATCGTGCACACCCATATCTTTCGCCGTCTGATGGCAAAGATAGACGCCGATGCAGATCCCCAGCATTACCACCAGTGAGTAGAGTTGCCAGGGCAAAAAAGTCATCAGATACCAGAAGGGGATCGCCGCCAGCGAGCCCATCGTACCTGGAACAATCGGGCTTAACCCACTCCCAAACCCTGTAGCCAACAAGTGCCACGGGTTACTCATCTTCAGGCGACTTTTCGCGACATCTTTATGGCGTGGCAAAATGGTCATATCCTTTCCAGTCAACCGTGACAGGTTCGCCGTCACGCACAAAACAAAGCCCTTCGATATCGGCGGTCATTTGCCCGATACAAGTAAACGGTACGCCCAGGTGCCCCAGAGCAACATCCAGCGCGCCACGGTTAAGCTCCGGCACAGTAAAGCACAACTCATAATCTTCGCCACCAGAGAGCGCCCAACGCAGCGCCTGTTCCGGTTCAACATGACGTGAAAGTGCGTCAGAGAATGGCAACAATGTCAGATCAATTCGTGCGCCGCAGTCGCTGGCTTTCACGATATGCCCGAGATCGGAGATCAGACCGTCAGAGAGATCGATGGCTGAACTCGCCAGATCGCGCAGTGCCTGCCCCTGTAAAATACGCGGCGATGGGCGGAGATGACGTTTTATTAAATACTCCGCATCTTTAGCATCTGCAACCTGCAAACGGTTTTGCAAAATCGCCAGCCCGGCGGCGCTATCGCCCGGCGTACCGGTCACATAGATCCAGTCACCCGGTTTCGCACCTGAGCGCGTTAAAGCTCGTCCCATCGGGACAAAGCCGTGGATACCCAACGTCATTGATAGCGGTCCACGCGTGGTATCGCCGCCAATGAGCTGCATATCGTAATAATTGAGGAGCTCGAAAAGACTGTCGCTGAAGGATTCAAGCCACGCTTCGTCCACGTTCGGTAAAGTCAATGCCAGCGTCAGCCAGGCTGGATCGGCACCCATAGCCGCCAGATCGCTTAAGTTTACCGCCAGTGCTTTATACGCCAGATCAGCAGGATCGATGTCAGGGAGGAAATGGTTACCCGCCACCAGCGTATCAGTGCTGATTGCCAGGGTCTGTTTCTCGGGGATATTGAGAAGTGCACAATCGTCACCGATGCCAAGTTCGACATCAAGACGAGAGCTTCTTACTCGGTCAAAATAACGGGCAATCAGGGAGAACTCGCCACATGCCATACGTTACGCCTCAGCAGGTAAAAAAGAAAAGGCCGGCGAGTGCGGAACTGTTTTCCGTTACTCTACCGGCCTGGATATCACTTTTTGTTAGGGCGAATCACAGGTGCTGCTTTATCGAGTACACCGTTGACGAACTTATGGCTGTCTTCTGCGCCGAACGATTTCGCCAGCTCGATCGCTTCGTTAATAGCCACTTTGTACGGCACATCGCTACGTTTAGACAGCTCGTACAGCGCAATGCGCAGTACCGCTTTTTCTACCTGGCCCAGCTCTTCCAGCAGGCGAGACAGATATGGCTTCATCAGTCCGTCGAGGTATGCGGTGTTAGTCGCCACCCCGGCCAGCAGCTCACGGAAGTACAGGATGTCAACGTCTTTTACATCCTGTTCAGCCAGGAACTGGTATTCAACATCAGCGATGTCGTTCTGGGACAACTGCCAGGAGTAGAGCGCCTGGACGGCACACTCACGAGCGCGGCGACGAGCAGCAGGTTTCACGGATTTCCCCTTACTAATTTCAGGCCTTGATGGCTTTCAATACATTAATCATTTCAAGCGCGGTCAGTGCAGCTTCTGCACCTTTGTTACCAGCTTTGGTGCCAGCACGTTCGATCGCTTGTTCAATGCTTTCGGTGGTCAACACACCAAAAGCAACCGGAATTTCGCTGTCCTGGGCAACATGCGCCAGGCCGTTGCTTGCACCGCCAGCGACATATTCAAAGTGGGCAGTGCCACCACGAATAACGGTTCCCAACGCAATCACCGCGTCGTATTTACCGGTTTTTGCCAGTGCGCCTGCCGCCAGCGGCAGCTCATAGGCACCAGGCACCCAAACAACGGTAATGTTTTCATCTTTTACCTGACCGATACGTTTCAGTGCGTCAATCGCACCTTCCAGCAGGCTGTCATTGATAAAGTTGTTGAAACGCGCAATGGTGATGGCGACGCGAGCGTCCGGGGTAGCAACGTTAGCTTCAATAATGTTCATTTTTTTCCTTCGGGTTCGAGTATGGCCCCGCAGGGGGGCGGATTTTAGCATAATATTTCGTGCGCTGCTTCCCTTTCGAGCCGGGAGATCATGCGCCCACTAAATGCAGGCAAACATCCGGGCCTACATGACGTATCTCTTTGAATTTAAATTGGGGCGCGTCGGCTAATTTCTCAAGCCCCGGCAGCGTACATAATCCGCGGGCGTCGCTGCCTAATAGTTTAGGTGCGATATAGACAATCAGTTCATCGACTAAACCCGCCTGTAGCAGTGCTCCAGCGAGCGTTGGCCCCGCTTCCACCCAGATGCTGTTAATTTGCTGTTTACCCAGTTGCATCATCAGCACAACCAGATCCAGATGACCTTTATGTTCTGGAATCAGCAAGGTGCGCACCGTTTCCGGCCATTCACGAGAATCATCCTGAGTGCGCGCGAACCAGGTTTCACCCGGCTGCTGCACAATGCGATGTTCCGGCGTTACGCGATTTTGGCTATCAATCACAATGCGTACCGGCTGGCGTAGATTTTGTTGCGGATAAAGCGCCTGAGTTTGTTCATCCAGTTCAGACCAACGCACCGTTAAAGCCGGATCGTCCGCCAGCACCGTGGCGCTGCTGGTTAAAATAGCATGACTTTGCGCACGCAAACGCTGAACATCGCGACGCGCCTGGGGAGAAGTGATCCACTGGCTTTCGCCGTTGGCCATCGCCGTGCGGCCATCAAGCGACGCGCCAAGTTTCAGTTGGATATAAGGAAAGCCAGTGCGCATCCGCTTAAGAAAGCCTTTATTCAACGGCTCGGCTTCGCTCATCATCAGGCCGTGGCTGACGTCAATCCCTGCTTGTTGCAGACGATAAAGTCCACGCCCTGCGACCTGCGGGTTAGGATCCTGCATTGCGGCAACCACACGCGCCACGCCAGCAGCAATTAGCGCATCACAGCACGGTGGTGTACGACCATGATGGCTACAAGGTTCGAGTGTCACATACGCAGTTGCACCTTTGGCTTTTTCACCCGCCATGCGCAACGCGTGTACCTCGGCATGTGGTTCACCCGCACGGTGATGATAACCTTCACCGACAATTTCGCCATCTTTGACAATGACGCATCCGACATTCGGATTGGGATGCGTGGTGAAACGTCCTCGTTGCGCCAGCTTTAGCGCCCGCGCCATGTAATACTCATCCTGCACGGTTTAGTCCTCCAGGCGCGCGATCTCTTCGCCAAATTCTTTGATATCTTCGAAACTGCGATAGACAGAGGCAAAACGGATATAGGCGACTTTATCGAGTTTTTTCAATTGCTCCATCACCAGATTGCCAATCATCTTGCTCGGCACCTCGCGCTCACCGGTGGCGCGGAGCTGTGACTTTATATGGTTAATCGCCATTTCGACATCATCGGAACTTACCGGACGTTTTTCCAGCGCCCGCAGCATTCCGCTACGCAATTTTTCTTCATTAAACGGTTCGCGCACGTCGTTGCTTTTAACAACGCGTGGCATAACCAGTTCCGCCACTTCAAACGTGGTGAAACGTTCATTACACACCAGACACTGCCGACGGCGGCGTACGGATGAACCCTCGCCCACGAGACGAGAGTCAATAACCTTAGTGTCCACGGCGAAACAGAATGGGCAATGCATACGGCATCCTGACCAGGTGGTTAACAGAAATCTATTTTACCCTGAACTGACGATACAACAAAGGCGCAACGCTTTTGAGACAAAGGATCGATGTTTTCGCTGCTTTTTCCCTCTACCATTAGGCTAATTGCGACGAGAAAGGAACAACCATGAACACTCACGTTTTTCGACTGATCTTGCTGGGAAGCCTGTTCAGCTTAAGCGCCTGTGTACAGCAAAGCGAAGTACGACAGATGAAACAAAGCGTCAGCACGCTGAATCAAGAGATGACACAACTCAATAAAGAGACCGTCAAAATCACTCAGCAAAACAGGCTGAATGCACAATCCAGCAGTGGGGTTTACCTTCTGCCGGGAGCAAAGACACCAGCGCGTCTGGAAAGCCAGATCGGCACCTTACGTATGTCGCTGGTGAATATTACGCCAAATGCAGATGGCACTACGCTGACGCTGCGTATTCAGGGCGAATCCAATGATCCCTTACCCGCGTTCAGCGGAACCGTTGAATATGGGAAAATTCAGGGAACAATCGACAACTTTCAGGAGATCAATGTGCAGAATCAATTGATTAACGCCCCTGCCAGTGTCCTCGCGCCCAGTGATGTTGATATTCCGTTACAGTTAAATGGCATTTCAGTAGATCAGTTAGGCTTTATACGCATCCACGACATTCAACCTGTTATGCAGTAAACGTTTCGCGGGGCATTTTGTGTGTCCCGCAACATCTTTCCCCATCATTTTGTTATTCCGCTTACATCACCCGGATTGATAGTAAAAGTTTGCAACAAAGGTGAAAGTCAGTACAATCCCCGCCCGAATGTGTGTAAACGTGAACGCAATCGATTACGTAAATGATAGAACTGTGAAACGAAACATATTTTTGTGAGCAATGATTTTTATAATAGGCTCCTCTGTATACGAAATATTTAGAAACGCAATTTGCGCCTTTTTCACTCCCGTAAGGGATTTTCAAACAGTGGCATACATATGAAAAAAACATTACTGGCAGCCGGTGCGGTACTGGCGCTCTCTTCGTCTTTTACTGTCAACGCAGCTGAAAACGACAAACCGCAGTACCTTTCCGACTGGTGGCACCAGAGCGTTAACGTTGTCGGAAGCTATCACACCCGTTTCGGACCGCAGATCCGCAACGATACCTACCTGGAGTACGAAGCATTCGCTAAAAAAGACTGGTTCGACTTCTATGGTTACGCGGATGCGCCGGTATTCTTCGGCGGTAACTCCGATGCAAAAGGTATCTGGAACCACGGTTCTCCGCTGTTTATGGAAATCGAACCGCGTTTCTCCATCGACAAACTGACTAATACCGATCTCAGCTTCGGTCCGTTCAAAGAGTGGTACTTCGCGAACAACTACATCTACGACATGGGCCGTAACAAAGATGGTCGCCAGAGCACCTGGTATATGGGTCTGGGTACGGACATCGATACTGGCCTGCCGATGAGCCTGTCCCTGAACGTGTATGCGAAATACCAGTGGCAGAACTACGGCGCAGCGAACGAAAACGAGTGGGACGGCTACCGTTTTAAAGTGAAATACTTTGTACCGATTACCGATCTGTGGGGCGGCCAGTTGAGCTACATCGGTTTCACCAACTTCGACTGGGGTTCCGATCTGGGTGATGACAGCGGTAACGCAATCAACGGTATTAAAACGCGTAGCAATAACTCTATCGCTTCCAGCCATATTCTGGCGCTGAACTATGATCACTGGCACTACTCTGTCGTCGCGCGTTACTGGCATGACGGTGGTCAGTGGAACGACGATGCTGAACTGAACTTCGGTAACGGCAACTTCAACGTTCGCTCTACCGGTTGGGGTGGTTACCTGGTAGTAGGTTACAACTTCTGATTATGAAAATGCCGGATCTTGTATCCGGCATTTTTTATCACTTCTTCTTGTTCATCATCGCTTTTAAATCAGCGAACGGGTTGTATTTCGCTTCGCCAACATCTTTCTGCGCATCTTCCCCTGCGATAACGGTCGTACCATACTGATCTGCCTCGGTATATTTCGAATGTTCATGATCGTGGCAATAAAGACACAGTAATTCCCAGTTACTACCATCTTCCGGGTTGTTGGTATGGTCGTGATCAATATGGTGCACAGTTAGCTCACGCAGGTTGGAATAGACAAACTCGCGGGAACAACGTCCACACACCCACGGATAGAGTTTCAGCGCCTTTTCACGATAACCGCTTTCTAACCGCGCATAGTTTTTGGGGATGACAGCCATAATAAATTACCTGGAAGAAATGTAGGGTTACGCGCAGTTTCCCAAGATGTAGGGATTTTCGCAATCCTGAGTAAATAAATTCTCACATTACCAGTGACGGCGAGGTTCCATCTGCTGATGAAGAATACGCACAATGAGAATGTCATCTACTCTTATAACGTAATAAACAGTATGAAACCTAAATGCGATATTCTTTACCTCTGGAACCGCATCATAGTCTTGCCCTATCCCGGGCATTTTCTAGTTATTCGCCAACGCTTACTAAGGTAATTTTGCGCATAAGCGATCTCCACGTATTAACTATTAATACAAAGTATATGTCAGAACTATCTCTACAACCAAAGCTGTATTCAGTTCAATATGCAATAACCAAAAAAAACCGCAGCGCAAAAACGCCACGGTTTTTTTTAACTGAACGGCTTTAAAACACCCTTACGGCAGAATTGACGGTTGATCCGCCCCTTCTTTTTCCACTTTCTGCTGCAGCATGTGCTCACGCTTCATGCCCAGTTTCAGAGCCAGTGCCGATGCTACGTAGATAGAAGATGCCGTACCGATGGAAACACCAATTAGCATGGTCAGCGAGAAGCCTTCCAGCACCGGGCCACCGAAGAGATACAGCATCAGGATAACCATCAAAGTAGTACCGGATGTGATCAAAGTACGGTGCAGCGTCTGGGTCAAGGACACGTTAAAGATTTCGTAAGGCGTACCGCGACGGATTTTGCGGAAGTTTTCACGAATACGGTCCGATACCACGATACTGTCGTTAAGTGAGTAACCGATGACCGACATCAACGATGCCACAATGGTCAGGTCAATCTCGATATGGAATAACGACAAAATACCCAGCGTAATGATAACGTCGTGTGCCAGCGCGATAACCACCCCTGCCGCCAGTCGCCACTCAAAGCGGAAACCCACGTAGACAAGGATAGACAGCAGCGCCGCCATCAACGCCATCGCACCGGTTTGCGCAAGGTCTGCCCCCACGCTCGGGCCGACGAACTCAATACGCTTCACCGCCGCGTTCTGGTTGGTAGATTCGTTAATAACTTTCAGAACCTGACTACCCAGCACCTGACCGCCTATTTCGCCTTCAGCAGGCGGCATACGGACCATGATGTCGTGGCTGCTACCGAAGTTTTGCAGCATCGGCTCTTCAAAGCCCGCTTTCTGCAATGCATCACGCATTACGTCAATTTCAGCCGGTTTTTCGAGCGTAATTTCGATAACCGTACCACCGGTAAAATCCAGCCCCCAGTTAAAGCCACGCACGCCCATAATGACGATAGCAGCAATTAACAGCAGACCAGAGATGCCGAAGGCCCAGTAGTCCCAGCGCATAAAGTCATAGACTTTACGACCGTGGTTTAGTTGTTCAACAGTATATTCCTGTGCCACATCGCACTCCTCAGATTGACAGCTTCTTGACGCGCTTGCCGCCATATAGCAGGTTTACGATGGCACGCGTACCGACAATCGCGGTAAACATCGACGTCGCCACACCGATACCGGTAGTAATCGCGAACCCTTTAATTGCCCCAGTACCAACCGCATACAGGATGATGACTTTAATCAGCGTGGTGATGTTCGCATCGAAGATAGAACTGAACGCGCCACGATAACCTTCGTCAATCGCCTGCTGAACGGTACGTCCGTTGCTCAACTCTTCTTTAATACGTTCGTTGATCAGTACGTTCGCATCGACCGCCACCGCAAGGGTTAAGACGATACCCGCAATACCCGGCATACTCAGCGTTGCACCTGGCAACAGCGACATAATGCCGACGATCAAGATCAGGTTGGCAATCAGTGCACTGGTCGCAATCAGACCAAACTTCTTATAGAAGAGGATCATGAACAGAATAGAAACCAGCAGACCGGCGAGACACGCTTCCAGCCCCTGCTCAATGTTCTGCATACCCAGAGTCGGGCCAATGGTACGTTCTTCAACAATCTGAATCGGCGCAATCAACGCACCGGCACGCAGCAGCAGCGACAACTGACGCGCTTCGTTCGGGTTGTTGATACCGGTGATACGGAAGCTGTTACCCAGACGAGACTGGATATTCGCGATGTTAATCACCTCTTCCTGTTTCACCAGAACCGCACGACCGTTAGCATCTTTCTTACCGCTGTCTTTGTACTCCACGAACAGGGTTGCCATCGGTTTACCAATGTTGTCCTTGGTAAAGTTAGACATGATGTTGCCACCAGCGCTGTCGAGCGAGATGTTAACCTGCGGCTGGTTGTATTCGTCCTGGCTGGAAGTGGAGTCGGTGATATGGTCACCGGTCAGGATCACGCGTTTGTACAGCACAACCGGCTGACCTTCGCGGGTCTGTTTCACTTCAGAGTCACCCGGTACGCGGCCAGATGCGGCAGCAGCCTGGTCAACGTTGGTGTTTACCAGACGGAATTCCAGCGTTGCAGTCGCCCCCAGAATCTCTTTCGCACGCGCAGTGTCCTGAATACCAGGCAATTCAACAACGATACGATCTGCACCCTGGCGTTGTACCACAGGCTCAGCGACACCAAGCTGGTTTACACGGTTACGCAGGATGTTGATATTCTGCTGCACCGCATATTCACGCGCTTCACTGAGACGCGCATCGCTCATCACCGCACGCAGTTGGTTGCTACCCTGGCTGCTAATGACCAGATCGGGATGGCGTTTGCTCAGATACGCAATGGCTTCATCACGCGCATTAGAGTCACGGAAGGTGATGCTCAGACCGTAATTATTTTCTTTACGAACAGTGGTATACGGGATGCCTTTTTCGCGCAAGTCGCTGCGCAGGCTGTCGATATTTTGTTCCTGGAGTTTGCCCAGCGCAGTGTCCATATCCACTTCCATCAGGAAGTGAACGCCACCACGCAGGTCAAGACCGAGCTTCATCGGCTCAGCGTGAATAGCTGCCAGCCAGCGCGGCGTTGCCGGGGCAAGGTTAAGCGCCACGACGTATTTGTCACCCATAACGCCCATTAATGCTTCACGAGCGCGCAGTTGGGTGTCAGTGGAGTCGAAGCGCGCAAGAATAGCGCCCTCTTCCAGTGCCACAGACTTAGCAGTTATTTTTTCTTCTTGTAACGTTTTCTGGACCTGGATCAGCGTTTGCTCACTGGCGGCGACTCCGCGCGCGCCAGTGATCTGAACAGCCGGATCCTCACCAAACAGGTTGGGAAGCGCGTAGAGCAGACCGATGACAATCACCACGATCAGCATGACGTACTTCCACAAAGGATAACGGTTTAACACGGCAATTCCCTTAGGGAAAAATTTTAATTACAGCGCCTTCATGGTGCCTTTCGGCAGAACGGCGGCTACGAAGTCACGTTTAATAACTACTTCAGTGGTGTCATTCAGTGCGATAGCAATGTAGCCGTTTTCCGCTACTTTGGTTACGCGACCTACCAGGCCACCGTTCGTCAGCACTTCATCACCTTTGGCGATGGAGTCCATCAGCTTTTTGTGTTCTTTGGTGCGCTTCTGCTGTGGGCGCAGGATCATGAAATAGAAAATCAGACCGAATACCACCAGCATCAAAATCAAAGACATCGGGCTACCTTGTGCCGGAGCACCCGTTGCCGCTACCGCATCAGAAATAAAAAAGCTCATTAAATTTCCCTCATTATTAATATTAATCAACGTTCAAAGGTGGTACTTCTCGCCCCTGACGCTGGTAAAAATCAGCTACGAAGCTCTCTAATTTACCCTCTTCAATAGCCTTGCGTAAACCCGCCATCAAACGCTGGTAGTAACGAAGGTTATGAATGGTGTTGAGTCGCGCGCCTAATATTTCGTTGCAACGGTCGAGATGATGCAAGTAGGCACGTGAATAATTGCGACAGGTGTAGCAATCACACTCAGGATCGAGCGGCCCGGTGTCGCTCTTATACTTCGCGTTGCGAATTTTCACCACGCCATCGGTCACGAACAGATGACCGTTACGCGCATTACGTGTTGGCATTACGCAGTCAAACATATCGATACCGCGGCGCACGCCTTCAACCAGGTCTTCCGGTTTACCAACGCCCATCAGGTAACGCGGTTTGTCTGCCGGAATTTGCGGGCACACATGCTCCAGAATACGGTGCATATCTGCTTTCGGCTCACCCACAGCCAGACCGCCGACAGCGTAGCCATCAAAACCGATATCTACCAGACCTTTAACAGAGATATCACGTAAATCTTCGTAAACGCTGCCCTGAATGATGCCAAACAGCGCATTTTTGTTTCCGAGACTGTCAAAACGCTCACGGCTACGCTTCGCCCAACGCAGAGACATCTCCATGGAACGTTTTGCGTAATCCCAGTCAGCGGGATACGGCGTACACTCGTCAAAAATCATGACAATATCTGAACCAAGATCGTACTGAATCTCCATCGATTTTTCAGGATCGAGGAAAATCGGGTCGCCGTTGATAGGGTTACGGAAGTGCACGCCCTGTTCGGTGATTTTACGGATATCGCCAAGGCTGAAGACCTGGAAACCACCGGAATCGGTGAGGATTGGGCCTTTCCACTGCATAAAATCGTGCAGATCGCCATGCAGTTTCATGATTTCCTGGCCCGGGCGCAGCCACAGGTGGAAAGTATTGCCGAGGATAATTTGTGCGCCAGTGGCTTCAACTTCTTCCGGCGTCATTCCTTTTACGGTGCCGTAAGTGCCCACGGGCATAAAACAAGGCGTTTCCACTACGCCGCGATCAAAGACCAGGCGGCCACGGCGTGCGCGACCGTCGGTGGTGTCCAGTTCAAATTTCATTTTTTCTCCACTACGTCAGAAAAACAGTCCAACGTTTAAACCAGCGCCGCGGAATTACTCCCCGACGCGCTCATTAATTGCCTGCGGATTGTACGTGATAAACATCGCATCACCGTAACTAAAAAAGCGATATTTCTCTTCAACCGCCGCTTTATAGGCGTTCATGGTGTGTTGATAACCGGCAAATGCCGAAACCAGCATAATCAGCGTCGACTCCGGCAAATGGAAGTTAGTCACCAGCGCATCGACCACTTTGTACTGAAAGCCCGGATAGATAAAGATTTGGGTATCGTCAAAGAACGGTTCGATGAGAGCGTTTTTCGCCGCCTGGGCCGCGCTTTCCAGCGAGCGCACAGAGGTGGTGCCAACCGCAATTACCCGATTTCCGCGCGCTTTCGCTGCCAGCACCGCGTCTACCACATCCTGCGGCACTTCGGCGTACTCCGAGTGCATGATGTGATCTTCAATCGTGTCGACGCGTACCGGCTGGAAGGTGCCCGCGCCAACGTGCAGAGTCACGAACGCCATCTCAACGCCTTTAGCGCGTAATTTTTCCAACAGCGGTTCGTCGAAATGCAGTCCGGCGGTCGGGGCCGCAACTGCGCCCGGTTTTTCGCTATATACCGTCTGATAAAGTTCACGGTCTGCATCTTCATCCGGACGGTCGATGTACGGCGGCAGCGGCATATGACCGATGCTGTTGAGAATATTCAGCACCGAACGTTGATCATTAAATTCGACTTCAAACAGCGCGCCGTGGCGGGCAGTCATCGTTGCTTTAATGCTTTCGTCATCACCCAGCAGCAGTTCAGCGCCCGGCTTTGGTGCTTTTGAGGCACGAATATGCGCGAGAATACGTTTGTCATCGAGCATCCGCTCAACCAGCACTTCAATCTTGCCGCCGCTGGCTTTACGACCAAACAGGCGCGCCGGGATCACCCGGGTATTATTAAAAACCAGAAGATCGCCAGGGTTGAGCTTATCGAGTAAATCGGTGAAAGTACCGTGCGTCAGCGCGCCCGTCGGCCCGTCCAGCGACAGTAAACGACAGCTACTGCGTTCAGGCATGGGATAGTGGGCAATCAGGGATTCGGGCAATTCAAAAGAGAAATCGGTAACGCGCATGACACTGACTCAGACTAAAATAAGAGGCGGGTAGTCTAGTGCCGGGGCGTCCTCCCTGCAACCTTTACCCTCCTTGATGGATGACATAATCTATACACAAAATCATTCAAGATGCATCGAGATGGCAACTGAATGAGTCCCCAGGAGCTTACATTAAGTAAGTGACTGGGGTGAGTGACAAATCTGTCCGTAACAGATTTGAACACCGTGTAACGGTGGCCCGTAAGGGCGAGGCTCATGGATGAGCCGAGTAACTGGCAGCCAACGAAGAGGCAGTTTGAAGGATGAAGTGTATATGAATTTTTTAGCTCACCTGCATTTAGCCCATCTCGCTGAAAGCTCGCTTTCTGGCAACTTACTGGCTGATTTTGTTCGTGGAAACCCTGAAGAAAGTTTTCCACCCGACGTCGTGGCTGGCATTCATATGCATCGGCGTATCGACGTTTTGACCGACAATCTGCCGGAAGTCCGCGAAGCACGTGAGTGGTTTCGTCGTGAAACCCGCCGGGTTGCGCCTATCACGCTGGATGTCATGTGGGATCACTTTCTTTCCCGCCACTGGTCGCAGCTATCGCCCGATTTTCCGTTAGAGGAATTTGTCTGTTATGCCCGCGAGCAAGTAATCACTATTCTGCCGGATTCACCACCACGCTTTATCAATTTGAACAATTACTTATGGTCAGAGCAGTGGCTGGTGCGTTATCGCGATATGGATTTCATCCAGAGTGTGTTAAACGGCATGGCAAGCCGTCGCCCACGCCTGGATGCCCTGCGTGACTCCTGGTACGATTTAGACACCCATTACGACGCGCTCGAAAGCCGCTTCTGGCAGTTTTATCCGCGGATGATGGCGCAGGCTTCACGCAAAGCGTTGTAAGGCGTTAATTCATCCACACTGTGGCCGATATCGCTGGCAATGTCAGAATCCCGTCCGCCAGTTGCCCGTGCCCTTCTTTGCGTTGCCACGCTGTAACATTGAGCAACGGTGACGCGGGCAGCACCACTTCACACGCTTCGCCACGGTTAATCGCCACCAGCACACGCTGCTGATTTAGCAAGCGCACAAACACCACCACATTATCTTCCGCGTACAGCACCTGACAGCCACCGCGACGCAGTGCCAGGCTCTTCTTACGCAGCGCAATCATTCGCTGGTACAACGAGAATAGCTCCGCATCTTGTTTTTCCACCTGCCACGGAAATGGCTTACGGCAAAACGGATCATTGTTACCATCCAACCCCACTTCATCACCGTAATAAATACAAGGCACGCCTGGCCAGGTAAACAACCAGACAACGGCCAACGGCAGACGCGCGACGTCTCGTCCGAGCAGCGTTTTAAATCGCGCAGTATCGTGGCTGTCGAGCTGATTAAACATACGCAATTGCTGTTGATGAGAAAGCCCGGCGCGATAATTATCCATCCAGGTCATACAGGTTTGGGCGTCAATCTGCTGGGGATCGTAAGAGATATCGGTGTTGGCCAGAAATCCCCACAACGGGAATGTAAAGCCACGGTAGTTCATGGCGGCATCTTCCACATCTGCCTGCAACCACTGCCGCGCATCACCAAAATATTCACCCACAATGTACGCTTCCGGCTGGGTTTCTTTCGCAGCCCTGGTGATCCCGGCGACATGCAGCAAATTATTGCGCGCACCACCCGCTTCTCCCAGCATATGCATCACATCCAACCGCCAGCCGTCCATATTCCACGGCGCTTTCAGCCAGTGACGGACAATGCTGTCTTCACCGCGATAAATTTCATTCACCAGACTTTCCGACTGATAGTCCAGTTTCGGCAAACTGGCATAGCCCAGCCAGTCGAGCGCCGTGCCATCATCACTAAATGAATACCAGTCACGCCAGGGCGATTCGGGGTTGTGACAAGCGCCGCCCGTTCCACGATTGTGCCGGTCAAACCAGGCATGAGAGTCACCACTGTGGTTAAACACACCGTCCAGTACCAGCCGCATTCCCTGTTGCTGCGTATTGTGCCTCAAACGCAGCAACGCCCCGTCGCCGCCAAACTGCGGATCGACGTGGCGATAATCTTCGGTATCGTACTTATGCACGCTGGGAGCTTTGAATACCGGATTGAGATACAGCGCTGTCACGCCGAGTTTTTTCAGGTACGGCAGTTTTTCGCTTATCCCGTCCAGATCACCGCCATAGAACGTTGATCCGCCCGCTTGTGCCGTGACGGGTTCGTCCCAGCCACGCAGTATGATCTCCCGTCCGGCTGCGTGATGATAATAGACATGATCCTGCGTTGCTTCACGTGACTGACTTCGGGCAAAACGATCCGGGAAGATCTGATAAAAGATTTGATCCGCTGCCCATTGTGGCCCGATATCCGGCACATCGACGGCAAACTGCTCCAACCGTGCTGGCGGTATTTGGCTAAAACCTTGCGGCGTAAACCATCGCTGGCGATCGTGCCACAGCAATTTGAAACTGTAGCGCCGCCGTGGCTGCCCGGTGGAGAGATAGAGCGCAGCCCGCCATGCTGTTACGCCAGGATGCGGCTGACTGCGCTGTTTATGCATCGACACTGATGTTTCTTCGTTATCGTTTTCCATGCGCAGCATAATGCGCTGTGGCGGCTCTTCGCCTGTCAACCACAGTGTAATAAGCAGTTGATCTTTACTTTGCTTAACAAACGGGGACACCGGCAGGTGCCATGCATTCAACATCATAAATCCCCTGTGATTAAAATATGATCACCTTGCCACAGCCTGATTCAGGATCAATCATCATCTGAAGGATATTTGGGGGGAGGAGGACGGGGGCGGATAACTTTCGGAATAGCCGGATCAGGATGTGTCCTGATCCGGCTGACAAAAGCGGGAATTAGTGGTTTTCAGCCAACTGGCGGTCGTGGCGGCGTTTAAACATCCAGCCAATCAACAGCACAACAATCCACGCGAAACCAACGTACAGAGAGATGCGCGTTTCAGGGTGATAACCAATCAGTCCGATGATAAAGATCAGGAAAATCAGCCCCGCGATAGTCGTTGCCACCCCACCTGGGACTTTAAATTTCAGCGCCTTAACTTCTTCTGGCGGTAGACGGCGACGGAAGGCTATCTGCGACAGTAGGATCATAATCCACACCCACACGGTAGCGAAGGTCGCCAGCGAAGCGATCACCAGGAAGACGTTTTCCGGCATGATGTAGTTCAGATACACCGCAAACAGCAGCGCGGTGGTCATTACCAGCACTGTGACCCACGGAATACCACGACGCGACGTTTTGCTGAAGATTTTCGGCGCACTACCCTGCTCTGCCATGCCGTGCAGCATACGGCCTACGCCAAACACGTCGCTGTTAATTGCCGACAGCGAGGCAGTCAGCACAACGAAGTTAAGAATGCTGGCGGCAAAAGTAATGCCCATATGCTGGAACGTCAGCACAAACGGGCTACCGGCAGTGCCGACCTGATTCCACGGATAGATAGACATAATGACGAACAGCGTACCGACATAGAACACCAGAATACGCATCGGCACTGAGTTGATCGCACGCGGAATAGATTTCTCAGGATCTTTTGCTTCACCGGCGGTGATCCCGATAATTTCGATCCCACCGTAGGCAAACATCACCATTTGCAACGACATCACCATGCCTAGCCAGCCGTTACTGAAGAAGCCGCCGTTGCTCCACAGGTTATGGATACCTGTCGGTTGCCCGCCGTTGCCAATCCCCCAGATGATGATGCCGAAACCAGCAACGATCATGATGATAATGGTGGCGACTTTAAAGAACGAGAACCAGAACTCCAGCTCGCCAAACACTTTCACGCTCATCAGGTTGATGGCGCAGATAATCAGCACTACGCTCAGCACCCAAATCCAGTGCGGCACCGTCGGAAACCAGACGCCCATATAGATACCGAAAGCGGTCACATCAGCGATGGCGACAATAAGGATTTCAAAGCAGTAGGTCCAGCCGGTAATGTAACCTGCCAGTGGGCCAAGGTTTTCCTGCGCATAACGCGAGAAAGAGCTGGCAGCAGGGTTATGTACCGACATTTCCCCCAGCGCACGCATAATGATATACGCCGCGGCACCACCGATAATATAGGCCAACAACACGCTCGGACCGGCCATTTTGATGGCGTCTGCCGAACCGTAAAACAACCCGGTGCCAATTGCTGAACCCAGTGCCATAAAGCGTATGTGTCGGGTACTTAGCCCACGCTTTAGCTTGTTCTTACTTTCCATCAATTCCTAACCCATCAACACAATAAAAAACCACGGGGCATCGCAGCCCCGTGGTTAAAACAAATTTTCAGTGATTTAGTGAGCGCTGGAGGCCACCTGACGACCTGCCGCGCGATCCCAGATAATGGCCAGAACCACCATCACCACTGTTGGCATTAACCACGCCAGACCTTGTTCGGCCAGCGGTAAACGCTGCGCCCAGGACGGTAAGATATCGCTGAATGCAGATGCTTTGATCCCGTCGAGAATACCAAAAAGCAGACTGATAAACATCGGCGGAGCAATCACACGGGACGAATTATGCCACCATGAGCGTGTAAAACTTAATACAACCAGTGCGATACATGGCGGATAAATGGCAGTCAGCACCGGCACAGAGATCTGAATCAACTGGCTCAAACCGAGGTTAGACACCACCATCGAGAAGCCGCCGAGGATAAATACCAGGGTACGATAAGAGAGCGGTACATACTGGGCGAAGAACTCCGCACAGGCACAGGTCAGGCCAACCGCCGTGACCAGGCAGGCGATGAAGATTAACGCTGCCAGCAGGAAGCTCCCGCCGCCGCCAAAGGTGTGCTGAACGTAAGCATGCAGAATAGCCGCACCGTTTGCGGATTGGTCAACCAACGACGCGCTGTCTGAACCCAGACGGAACAACGCCAGATAAAGCAGAGTTAAACCAACGCCCGCCATCAGGCCAGCCCAGACGGTGTAACGGGTTAGCAGACGCGCTTCAGTAACGCCGCGAGAACGCGCCGCGTTAACAATAACGATACCAAACACCATCGCACCCAGCGTATCCATCGTCAGATAGCCATTAACAAAGCCGTTAGAAAACGCAGCGTTTTGATAAGCCTCAGTCGCGGTGCTAATAGAACCCGCAGGCCAGACAATTGCAGCAACAGACAGAATGACCAGCGCGATAATTTTCAGCGGCGCAAGGAAGTTACCGACGGTATCCAGCAGTTTGCCCGGATAGAGCGAAACCAGAATGACGATAGCGAAATAGACCAGGCTGTAGATAAACAGCGGCAGTGCAGAATCCCCCGTCAGCGGCGCAATACCGACTTCAAAGGAGACGGTTGCCGTACGTGGCGTAGCGAACAGCGGCCCCACTGCCAGATAGCAGACGGTTGCCAGTAACACGCCAGCAACTTTACCGATGGGGGTGCTCAGGCTATCAACGCCGCCGCCAACTTTCGCCAGCGCCACTACCGTTAATACCGGCAGACCAACGGCGGTAATGAGAAAGCCAAACGCAGCAGTCCAGACGTGTTCGCCCGCCTGTAAGCCGACCATAGGAGGGAAAATAATGTTACCTGCGCCGACGAACAACGCAAATGTCATAAAGCCCAGAGCGATAATATCGCGCGATCTTAATTGATGGGTCATAAATCATACTGCCTGTGGATGTGGTGTTGTAACGTTAAATTTTTGTGCCAATCCCTGGGGATGATACAGCGGTATTTTTAAACAATTTCAGCGGGAAATACTCCCAACCTGACGCGGCGAAGAATAGTTTTTCGATTTACCGCTTGAATGCAGTCAGTATGACAGCACCTGAAGCGCAATTTAAACGCTTATAACGTTTTAAAGCAAGATGGGATCTAAAAACCAGAGGGATATAACGATAAGAAATCACTAACCAGTATAAAACGCTATTTCAGCGAAAAAGTCATGGCTAATCATGCGAACAAAAAATCACCAACCCTTGTAAGGTTTAGCGCTTATTTTTTGGCTGCAAAGAAAAAAAGCCAGCGTCGGCTGGCTTATGGCAACAAAAAATGACAAAGGCAGATTAATCGTTGTTTTTGGCAATTAAACGTTCCGGCAGAACAAAACTGAAACGCGTACCTTTGCCCACCGTACTGTCAATATTCAGGCGGCTTTCGTGGTGATTCACCGCATGTTTAACAATTGCTAACCCCAGTCCACTACCACCGGTTTGTCGGGAACGCGCTTTATCAACACGATAAAAACGCTCGGTCAGCCGTGGAATATGCTCCGGTGCGATACCCGGCCCATTATCTTCAACACTAAACTCGGCACCGTGCGGCACTCGCTGCCAGCGCACCGTGATATGTGTACCTTCTGGCGTATGATTCACCGCGTTATAGACCAGATTCGAAATCGCACTGCGTAGCTGATCTTCATTGCCAGACACTTTTAGGTCATTATCTATTTCAAAGGTAAATGTCTGTTTGTGCTGACTCAGAGTCTGGGCTTCACGCTCAACGACACGCAGCATCATAGGTACATCAACCTTTTCATTGAGTAACTGTGTTGGCGCAGCTTCAATTTTCGACAGCGTCAGCAACTGCTTCACCAGTCCTTCCATTCTCTGGGTTTGCTCGCGCATTGTGTGCAACGCTTTTTCACGTACCGCACCTTCCAGCGGCTGCTCATGCATCATTTCCAGGTAACCCTGCAACACAGTCAATGGCGTGCGTAACTCATGGCTCACGTTGGCAAAAAAGTTGCGCCGAGCCCCTTCCAGTTGATGCATTTGCGTGACATCACGCGCCACCATTAACAGTTGTTTATGCGTATAAGGCATGACGCGAATTTCCAGATGCCGCCCGGTGTTGAGCACCAGATTGAGCGGGCGAGAAAAATCACGCGTTTTCAGATATTGCGTAAATTCCGGATAACGCAGCAGGTTAAGGATGTTCTGCCCGTTATCTTCCGGCCAGCGCAGGCCAAGAGTTTGTTGCGCCAGCCCGTTACACCAGAAGATCCCGCCCTCTTCCGTGGTCAGCACCACCGCATCGGGCAGCGACTCCGCGCCGCTACGAAAGCGTTTGATGAGATTGCCCAGTTCGCGGCGGCGTTTTTTATTACGCAACTGCATCTGGTGTAAGCCATACAGCAGCGGTTCCCAGCTTCCACGCCCGGGTGGCGGCGTCATACTGCGATCCACCCACAGCCACCATGAGAGGCGTAATAAATTCCAGAAATGCCAGATAAGCAGTCCCGTTACCGATGCCAATAAAAACCAGGGCAGATAACCCAAAAAAGCACCCAGGATGAAGGCCGGGAGGCAGCAAAGTAGCAGCTCCAGCACCAGCCTTTTCCACGACAGCCGTTCCAGCACGTAAGATACTCCAGTTATGAACAAACAAGCCTTGCTCTGCGTCCGACGAGCAAGGCGTTAAAAGCGGGTTGAAAAACGATATCCTGTACCGCGCACGGTCTGTACCATGCGGTCATGCCCGCCAGGTTCCAGTGCTTTACGCAGGCGACGAATGTGGACATCAACCGTACGGTCTTCTACATAAACATTGGTTCCCCAGACGTGGTTTAATAGCTGTTCGCGACTGTACACACGCTCGGGGTGAGTCATAAAAAAGTGCAGCAGCTTAAATTCAGTCGGTCCCATCTCCAGCGGTTCTTCGCCCGCCATCACCCGATGAGACGTCGGGTCCAGACTTAGCCCCAGCATCTCGATCACCTCTTCCACCGCCATCGGTGAAATACGGCGCATCACCGCTTTAATACGTGCCACCAGTTCCTTCGGTGAAAACGGCTTGGTGATATAATCATCCGCGCCGGTTTCAAGACCGCGCACACGATCTTCTTCCTCCCCTCTGGCGGTCAACATCACCACCGGTATATCCCGGGTCATCGACTCACGCTTCAGATGTTTGATGAACTGGATACCGGAGCCGCCGGGTAACATCCAGTCGAGGAGAATTAAATCCGGCCAGGGTTCATTCAGTTGGTTCACAGCACTGTCATAATCTTCCGCTTCGACCGGCTGAAAGCCATTTTGCTCGAGCACGAAGCAGACCATTTCGCGAATTGGAGCTTCATCCTCTACGACCAGAATACGTCTCGCCATGATTTGCCCTGTTGTAATAAATAGATTGCGATCATCAATGCGACGTCATTATGCGTCAGATTTATGACAGATTTATGAAAAGAACGTCGCACTCCCCTTCAGGTTATTGATTTCCGTGGCGCAGAAAAAAGCAAATAAGACACCTGATTGGGTATAATCGCGCCTATGCTTTTTCGCCAGGGAATTGTTATGCGCATCCTTCACACCTCAGACTGGCATCTCGGCCAGAACTTCTACAGTAAAAGCCGCGAAGCTGAACACCAGGCCTTTCTTGACTGGCTGCTGGAGACAGCGCAAACCCATCAGGTGGATGCAATTATTGTTGCCGGTGATGTTTTCGATACCGGCTCACCGCCCAGCTACGCCCGCACGTTATATAACCGTTTTGTTGTCAATTTACAGCAAACAGGCTGTCATCTGGTGGTACTGGCAGGAAACCATGACTCAGTAGCCACGCTGAATGAATCGCGCGATATCATGGCGTTTCTCAATACCACCGTGGTCGCCAGCGCCGGACATGCGCCGCAAATATTGCCTCGTCGCGACGGAACGCCTGGCGCGGTACTGTGCCCTATCCCTTTTTTACGCCCGCGTGACATTATTACCAGCCAGGCGGGACTTAACGGTATTGAAAAACAGCAGCATTTGCTGGCAACAATCACCGATTATTACCAACAACATTATGCAGATGCCTGCAAATTGCGCAGCGATCAACCTCTGCCCATCATCGCAACGGGGCATTTAACGACCGTTGGCGCGAGTAAAAGTGACGCCGTGCGTGACATTTATATTGGCACGCTGGACGCGTTTCCGGCACAAAACTTTCCGCCGGCCGACTACATCGCGCTCGGGCATATTCACCGCGCGCAGATCATTGGCGGCATGGAACATGTCCGCTATTGCGGCTCTCCCATCCCACTGAGTTTTGATGAATGCGGCAAGAGTAAATATGTCCATCTGGTGACATTTTCAAATGGCAAATTAGAGAGCGTGGAAAACCTGAGCGTACCGGTAACGCAACCGATGGCAGTGCTGAAAGGCGATTTGGCATCGATTACCGCGCAACTTGAACAATGGCGTAATGTGCCACAGGAGCCGCCTGTCTGGCTGGATATTGAAATCACTACCGATGAGTATCTGCATGATATTCAGCGCAAAATCCAGGCATTAACCGAATCACTGCCTGTCGAAGTATTACTGGTGCGTCGCAGTCGGGAGCAGCGCGAGCGTGTGTTAGCCAGCCAACAGCGTGAAACACTCAGCGAACTTAGCGTCGAAGACGTTTTTAATCGTCGTCTGGCACTGGAAGAACTGGATGAATCGCAGCATCAACGCCTGCAACATCTTTTCGCCATGACGTTGCAGACCCTCGCCGGAGAACACGAAGCATGAAAATTCTCAGCCTGCGCCTGAAAAACCTGAACTCATTAAAAGGCGAATGGAAGATTGATTTCACCCGCGAACCGTTCGCCAGCAACGGTCTGTTTGCCATTACCGGCCCAACCGGCGCGGGTAAAACCACGCTGCTCGATGCCATTTGTCTGGCGCTGTATCACGAAACGCCGCGCCTCTCCAACGTTTCGCAATCGCAAAATGACCTGATGACCCGCGATACTGCCGAATGTCTGGCGGAAGTGGAGTTTGAAGTGAAAGGCGAGGCCTACCGCGCATTCTGGAGCCAGAACCGGGCGCGTAACCAGCCGGACGGTAATTTGCAGGTGCCACGCGTAGAGCTGGCGCGCTGCACAGACGGTAAAATCCTCGCTGATAAAGTGAAAGATAAGCTGGAAATGACGGCGACGTTAACCGGGCTGGATTACGGACGTTTCACCCGTTCGATGCTGCTTTCGCAGGGGCAATTTGCTGCCTTCCTCAATGCTAAACCGAAAGAACGCGCAGAATTGCTGGAGGAGTTAACCGGCACCGAAATTTACGGGCAAATCTCCGCGATGGTCTTTGAACAGCACAAATCGGCCCGCACTGAGCTGGAGAAACTGCAAGCGCAGGCCAGCGGCGTCGCGTTATTAGCGCCTGAACAGGTGCAATCATTAACAGAAAGTTTGCAGGTACTCACTGACGAAGAAAAGCTGTTACTCGCCGCACAGCAGCAAGAGCAACAATCGCTTAACTGGTTAACACGTCTGGATGAATTACAGCAGGAGGCCAGCCGTCGTCAGCAGGCTCTGCAACTGGCGTTGACCGAAGAAGAAAAAGCGCAACCTCAACTGGCGGCGCTTAGTCTGGCACAACCCGCACGAAATCTCCGCCCGCACTGGGAACGTATTGCAGAACACTCTACGGCGCTGGCGCATACTCGCCAACAGATTGAAGAAGTAAATACTCGCTTACAGAGCACAATGGTGTTTCGCGCGAGCATTCGTCACCAGGCGGCGAAGCAGTCGGCTGAATTACAGCACCATCAACAAACCCTGAATGCGTGGTTACAGGAACACGACCGCTTCCGTCTGTGGAACAACGAGCTGGCGGGTTGGCGTGCGCAGTTCTCCCAACAGGCCAGTGAACGCGGGCATCTGCGACAGTGGCAACAGCAATTAACCCATGCCCGGCAAAAACTTAATGCCCTTCCGGCTATCTCTTTAGCTTTAACCGGCGATGAAGTTGCTGTCGCACAAGCGCAACATGCTGAACAACGCCCGCTACGTCAGCGCCTGATTGCACTGCATGGGCAAATTGCTCCCCAGCAAAAACGGCTGGCGCAGTTACAAGCCACTATCCAGAGCGTCACGCAGGAACAGACGCAACGTAACGCCGCACTGACCGAAATGCGCCAGCGTTATAAGGAAAAAACGCAACAGCTTGCCGACGTCAAAACCATTTGCGAGCAGGAAGAGCGCATCAAAACGCTGGAAGCACAGCGCGCACAGTTACAAGCAGGTCAACCTTGTCCACTTTGCGGTTCCACCAGCCACCCGGCGGTAGAGGCGTATCAGGCACTGGAACCTGGCGTTAATCAGGCCCGATTACTGACGCTGGAAAACGAAGTGAAAAAGCTCGGTGAAGAAGGCGCGGCATTACGTGGACAACTGGACGCATTAACCAGGCAGCTTCAGCGGGATGAAAACGAAGCACAAAGCCTCCGGCAAGATGAGCAAGCACTTACTCAGGAATGGCAGACACTCACTGCCAGCCTCAGTATCACCTTGCAGCCGCAGGACGATATTCAACCGTGGCTTACCGCCCAGGAAGAGCATGAAAAGCAACTGCAATTACTCAATCAGCGTCAAGAATTGCAGGCGCAAATTGCCGCGCATAATCAGCAAATTATCCAGTATCAACAGCAAATTGAACAACGCCATCAGCAACTCTCTACGGCATTAGCGGATTACGCGCTGGCATTGCCGAAGGAAGATGAAGAAGAGAGCTGGTTATTGGCACGTCAGCAAGAAGCGCAGATCTGGCAACAGCGCCAGAACGAATTAAGCGGGCTGCAAAACCGCATCCAGCAACTGACGCCGATTCTGGAAACGCTGCCGCAAAGTGATGAACTTCCGCACAGCGAAGAAACGGTGACGCTGGAAAACTGGCGGCAAATTCACGAGCAATGCCTCGCGTTACAAAGCCAGCAACAGACGTTGCAGCAACAGGAAGTTCTGGCGGCGCAAAGTCTGCAAAATGTCCAGGCACAGTTTGACGCTGCCCTACAGGCCAGCATTTTTGCCGATCAGCAAGCGTTTCTTGCGGCACTGATGGATGAACAAACACTAGCGCAACTGGAACAGCTCAAGCAGAATCTGGAAAACCAGCGCCGTCAGGCGCAAACGCTGGCAGCTCAGGCGGCAGAAGCTCTGGCACAGCATCAGCAACACCAGCCTGACGGGTTGGATCTCACTTTGACAGCGGAACAGATTCAGCAAGAGTTAGCACAAACTAACCAAAAACTGCGTGAAAATACCACCCATCAGGGCGAGATTCGCCAGCAACTGAAACAGGATGCAGACAACCGTCAGCAACAACAAACCTTAATGCAGCAAATTACTCAAACGACACAGCAGGTTGAGGACTGGGGTTATCTTAATTCGCTGATTGGCTCCAAAGAGGGTGACAAATTCCGTAAATTCGCCCAGGGGCTGACGCTGGATAATCTGGTCCATCTCGCTAATCAGCAACTGACCCGTCTGCACGGGCGCTATCTGTTACAGCGCAAAGCCAGCGAGGCGCTGGAAGTCGAGGTTGTCGATACCTGGCAGGCCGACGCGGTGCGCGATACCCGCACCCTTTCCGGCGGCGAAAGTTTCCTCGTCAGTCTGGCGCTGGCGCTGGCGCTTTCGGATCTGGTCAGCCATAAAACGCGTATTGACTCACTTTTCCTTGATGAAGGTTTCGGCACGCTGGATAGCGAAACGCTGGATACCGCCCTTGATGCACTGGATGCCCTGAACGCCAGCGGTAAAACTATCGGCGTAATTAGCCACGTTGAAGAGATGAAAGAGCGTATTCCTGTGCAAATCAAAGTGAAGAAGATCAACGGTCTGGGCTACAGCAAACTGGACAGCGCGTTTGCAGTGAAATAACTATTCAGCAGGATAATGAATACAGAGGGGCGAATTATCTCTTGGCCTGATTGGTCGTTATCCTGCAAGCTATCACTTTATTGGCTACGGTGATTCGTAGCCGTCCTGTTGGTTGTGATGGTGGTATGAATAAAGTTATTTTATCTTTGGCTCTCGGCACGTTTGGTCTGGGGATGGCCGAATTTGGCATTATGGGCGTGCTCACGGAGCTGGCGCATAATGTGGGGATTTCTATTCCTGCCGCCGGGCATATGATTTCGTATTATGCGCTGGGCGTGGTGGTCGGCGCGCCGATAATCGCCCTCTTCTCCAACCGCTACTCGCTCAAACATATCTTGTTGTTTCTGGTGACATTGTGCGTCATTGGCAACGCCATGTTTACGTTATCTTCGTCTTACCTGATGCTCGCCATTGGCCGACTGGTTTCCGGCTTTCCGCATGGCGCATTTTTTGGTGTCGGAGCGATTGTATTATCGAAAATTATCAAACCCGGTAAAGTCACCGCCGCCGTGGCGGGTATGGTTTCCGGGATGACGGTCGCCAATCTGCTGGGTATTCCGCTGGGAACGTATTTAAGCCAGGAATTTAGCTGGCGTTACACCTTTTTATTAATCTCTGTTTTTAATATTGCAGTGATGGCATCGGTCTATTTTTGGGTGCCAGATATTCGCGACGAGGCGAAAGGAAACCTGCGCGAACAGTTTCATTTTTTGCGAAGCCCCGCGCCGTGGCTAATTTTTGCCGCCACCATGTTTGGTAACGCGGGGGTATTCGCCTGGTTCAGTTACGTAAAACCTTACATGATGTTTGTTTCCGGTTTTTCGGAAACGGCGATGACCTTCATTATGATGCTGGTCGGGCTGGGGATGGTACTGGGGAATGTGCTAAGTGGCCGGATTTCAGGACGTTACTCTCCGCTGCGCATTGCGGCAGTGACTGACTTCATTATTGTGCTTGCATTGCTGATGCTCTTTTTCTTCGGCGGTATGAAAACAACGTCGCTGGTTTTTGCTTTTATTTGTTGTGCGGGATTATTTGCCCTCTCTGCACCGCTGCAAATTCTGCTACTGCAAAATGCCAAAGGTGGAGAGTTATTAGGTGCTGCAGGTGGGCAAATAGCGTTTAACCTCGGTAGCGCAGTTGGCGCATATTGCGGTGGTATGATGCTGACGCTGGGGCTGGCATATAATTACGTGGCGCTGCCCGCCGCCTTGCTTTCGTTTGCTGCGATGTCGTCGTTGCTGCTGTATGGTCGCTATAAGCGCCAGCAAGCGGCGGATAATCCGGTGCTGGCGAAACCATTGGGGTAGGTCGCGGTCACGGTGAACGTTGCTTGTTGCCGGATGCGGCGTACAGATATGCTCATTTTGTAGGCCTGATAAGACGCGGCAAGCGTCACATCAGGCATCGGAGTACGATGTCGGATGCGGCGCGAGCGCCTTATCAGACCTGAGCATCAGGCATGATGCACCAATGGCCTAACTGTTTTTACTCTTGCGGCCATAACCACGCGGCACCGCGTACGCCGCTCGAATCACCATGCTTCGCCTTACGTACCGGCGTTTCACATTCTCCACCGAAGACAAATTGTTTAATCAACGGCGGAACCGTTTGATATAAACGGTCAACATTGCTCATTCCACCGCCCAGCACAATCACATCCGGATCGAGAATATTCACCACATGTGCCAGCGATTTTGCCAGTCGTAGCTCGTAACGACGCAATGCCAGCTCTGCAACGGGCTCTTTCTCTTCAACAAGACGAACAATTTCGCGGCCTTTCAGCGCATTTCCACTTAAACGATGATAATCCGTGGCAAATCCAGTGCCAGAAATAAAGGTTTCAATACAACCTTGTTTACCGCAATAACAAGGGACTTCCTCGCGATAACGCAGTTCATCTTCGTCCATCCACGGTAGCGGATTATGTCCCCACTCGCCTGCCGTGCCATTGCCGCCGATATGCGCCCGACCATTGAAGGCTACCCCCGCGCCGCACCCCGTGCCGATAATCACGGCAAAGACCGTTTGCGCTCCTGATGCCGCACCATCTACCGCTTCTGAAACCGCCAGGCAGTTGGCGTCATTGGCCAGACGGACTTCCCGCTGCAGTCGCGCACTTAAGTCTTTATCGAATGGCTGACCGTTAAGCCAGGTTGAATTGGCATTTTTCACCACGCCGGTGTAGGGCGAAATCGAGCCTGGAATGCCCATGCCTACCGTTCCGCGCTGCCCTGTCGCCTGCTCCGCCATCTCTACCAACGTGGCGATCGTTTCAATGGTCTGCTGGTAATCATCGCGCGGCGTGGGCAGACGATGACGGTACAACTGCTCCCCGGCCTCGCCCAGTGCAATCACTTCAGTTTTAGTGCCGCCTAAATCGATACCTATACGCACAGAACTCTCCTTATTTTTTTCAATATCAATAGCGTAGAGACGGACACCCGGATTGACAATGCAAGGCCGCCGACAATTCGTTATTATGCCCGCTAAATTTAACGACAAGGCCGTGGAAATTATCATGCTGTGGTTCAAAAATTTAATGGTTTACCGTCTTAGCCGCGAAATTTCGCTGCGTGCGGAAGAGATGGAAAAACAGCTAGCCTCGATGGCATTTACCCCATGCGGCAGCCAGGACATGGCGAAGATGGGCTGGGTTCCTCCGATGGGATCGCACAGCGATGCATTAACGCACGTTGCCAATGGTCAAATTGTTATCTGTGCGCGTAAAGAAGAAAAAATTCTCCCGTCTCCGGTCATTAAACAGGCGCTGGAAGCGAAAATCGCCAAACTGGAAGCGGAACAGGCGCGTAAGCTGAAGAAGACCGAAAAAGATTCCCTGAAAGATGAGGTGCTACACTCTCTGCTGCCGCGCGCATTCAGCCGCTTTAGCCAAACTATGATGTGGATCGACACGGTTAATGGTTTGATCATGGTGGACTGCGCCAGCGCCAAAAAAGCGGAAGATACGCTGGCGCTGCTGCGTAAAAGTCTGGGGTCGTTACCGGTTGTGCCGTTGAGCATGGAAAACCCGATTGAACTGACGTTGACCGAATGGGTACGCTCCGGTAGCGCGGCACAGGGATTCCAGTTGCTTGATGAAGCCGAGCTGAAATCGCTGCTGGAAGATGGCGGCGTGATCCGTGCGAAAAAACAGGATCTGACCTGCGAAGAGATCACCAATCATATTGAAGCCGGAAAAGTGGTGACTAAACTGGCGCTCGACTGGCAGCAGCGCGTTCAGTTTGTGATGTGTGACGATGGTTCGCTTAAGCGCCTGAAGTTCTGCGACGAACTGCGAGATCAAAACGAAGACATCGACCGTGAAGATTACGCCCAGCGTTTTGATGCCGATTTCATCCTGATGACCGGCGAACTGGCAGCATTAATTCAAAACCTGATCGAAGGATTAGGTGGCGAAGCACAACGTTAATTGCTGATTTTTCTTCAACGCCAGATAAGAAGCCTGCGCGTCTTATCTGGCATGTGACGCCATACCAGGCATTAATATAATCATTCGCTACATCGAGCAATGATTTTTATAACATGGCAAACCGGAGCTTCCACTATTTTAATTGCGCATCAGGTAGCGGTAGCAATGAATTAGAGATTGAACGTCATGGCCAGCAATACAAGCACCTAACCCTTTGATTTAAATGTTAACGTTCAATAAAGCCAATTGATTTGAATATATCGAAAATATAAAAATCAGCAGCCTTTGAAATTTTTAATTATAAAAACAAATTACTTTTCAGAAAAATGCCCTCCCAATCAACGGGAAGGCGAGATATTACAGATAGCGGCACAAATAAGAGGTCGGTTCAGCAACTTGCAAATGGAATTCACTGTGGCCGGGAACATTGAATACGGAACCGGCTTCATACACTTGCCAGTCGGTCGCATCAGGCAGCAACACATTCAGCGCCCCGCTGATTACCGTCATCTCTTCAGGTTCAGCGGTGCTGAAGGTGTATTCGCCTTCAACCATGACACCAACGCTGGCGCGACCAGTGCTGCTGCTGGAAAAGCCGATCGATTTCACTTTGCCGGAAAAGTACTCGTTACTTTGAAGCATAAACTGGCCCTGTCTGGTAGTTAAACATCCACTTCACTATAGGGGTCAGAGGCGCTGACTGTCACGCAAAATTAAACCAGTAATTCTGCCACCAGCCTTGCAATCAATACGTTAGAGAGCAAAACAGGAACATCGAGCTGTTTTTGCAGTAAATCGCGGTGACGTTGGTTAAATCCCAAACAATCCAGCATGATGACATCTGCGCCGTTTTCCAGTAATTCTTTCCCGGCATCGATGATTTTCTGTTCAGAATCGTGAATGGGATTGCCCAGAGAAAGCAAGGGGGGTTTTTGCAGGATTTGCCATTTTTGCGCCTGAACGTGCAACAGTTCTTCTACCGGTACAATAACACCGACCTGATGACCTTCGACAATGGAGGAAACCAGCGGTGGTAATATACGTAACGGTTCGAGAAAAATTGTATTACGCGCCGTCATACAGCTAATGTTTGCCGTACTCATCAGCAAAATGACGTCGTACCCCTGATTATCAAGCACTTCAACCACGCTTTGCAGATCTCGCTCCACTTTACGACGCGAAATGTGGGCCAGTTGATTATCATTTAATAAAGTGAGAATCGTTTCTTCACCTGCTTCTGGCGCATACTCCGCCATCACTTCTTCGCGGCTTAACTTCCCCAGCAGGCTATGATGGGAAATGTTATTTTCGTCAATGTACTCAGTCAGGAGCGGCAAAACTTCCTGCATAGGTACAATGCCGATGGTCAGGATCGCCAACGACGCACTCATTGTTTTTCCACCTTACTTTTATTTCGTCGTTAATTACCGGGCAAATGCTAAGCACCACTGCTGACACTTACCTGTGCTACAAATGACAAAAAGCGTAGCAGCAGACGCATCCGGCATAATGTAAAGATTCCAAATGATTCCAGTAATGGATTGTTATTGTTTAATATTCTAATTATTAGGAAAACATGGATTGCGAAAAATGTGACGCAAGTCCGTTGTAGCGGCACTCAGAGTCCTTTCCGAGCAGTCTGATATGGTCACTCTTTGTCAGGATCCTCATAGCGTTTTTTCGCATCCATCGCTTCCAAAGCTGTCGGATGTTCGCTGATTAAAGAGTCAGGTTTGGGATGATCGGCTCTAAGCTGATACCAGGTTACGGTCTGCCCTGGTTTTCCTTTTTCAATCGTCACAACATATGCTTCACGAGGATAAGGTGGTTTCGTTGGCATCGTTCTTCCTTATTTCACAGGATGAACGTTAAGTATAGGCACTCGGGAATCAACAATTGATCGTCTGTGCCAGGGCGCAACGAATTTCAGAAATCACCTGGCTGGGTTCGTTGTTAGCGTTAATGATAATATGCGCAACTTCGCGATATAACACATCGCGTTCTTCCAGCACTTCCTGAACTTCTTCACTTAGCGGTTTTCCGGTTAAGGCTGGTCGCAAATCCTCTTCGGGTGCAGCTTGCAGGCGATTAACCAGTACCGCTACTGGCGCACACAAATAAACCACAATCCCGTTATTACGCATGTAGTGACGATTAAATTCCGTCAGAATAATGCCGCCACCCGTGGCAATAACAGTGGATGGCGCAGTCACCGCTTCCAGTGCTGCGGTTTCTCTGGCGCGAAATCCGCCCCACTCTTCCCTTTCGACGATCTCTGCGACCGTCATATTGAGTTGTGATTGCAGCCATTGATCGGTATCGACAAACCGATAGTTGAGCGAATCGGCAAGGGCCATTCCGACCGTTGTTTTACCACAGCCCCGAGGCCCGATCAGAAAAAGAGGTTGTGTCATCGTGGGTTTTCCCCAAAAGGCCGCAATGCGGCGAAAGCCGGTTTCGTGAGAATAGCGATCATACCATTAAACTAGTACAATTTCGATTGTAAAGAAATAATTCCACTTAAGGTAAAAATTTCAATCTACACCTTACTATACCAAGAAATTAGCGAGAAAGAAGTGTAAATAATAAATTACATTTATGCGCGACTACGTTGCACTTCCAGCCACCACTTTTCCAGCTCAGCGGCAAAGGCCTGGCGGTCACGTTGTGAAAGGCTATCTGGCCCCCCGGTTTGAATACCACTGGCGCGTAAGGTGTCCATAAAATCGCGCATTGTCAGGCGTTCGCGAATGGTCGCCGTCGTGTAACGTTCGCCACGTGGATTAAGTGCCGCAGCCCCCTTCTCGATGACTTCAGAAGCCAAAGGAATATCAGCAGTGATCACCAGATCGCCCGGCTCACACTGACGTACAATTTCATTATCGGCAACATCGAAGCCTGCCGCGACGCGTAGCGTGCGAATAAACCGCGATGGCGGCACGCGTAAACTCTGATTTGCCACCAGCACCAACGGCACCTGCATACGTTCTGCTGCGCGATACAGAATCTCTTTAATTACATTGGGACACGCATCGGCATCCACCCATATCGTCATAAGCCCCTCCTTTGTTGGGTCATCCTCTATTGTGTCGCGCTTTTGCCTTCCGGCATAGTTCTGTTTATGCTTCTGACCAGGCGCTTTCCAAAACAATGAATTTCACGGCAGGAGTGAGGCAATGGAAAAGAAAATCGGTTTTATTGGCTGCGGCAATATGGGAAAAGCCATTCTCGGCGGTCTGATTGCCAGTGGTCAGGTTCTTCCAGGGCAAATCTGGGTCTATACCCCCTCCCCGGATAAAGTCGCCGCTTTGCATGATCAGTTTGGCATCAACGCCGCAGAATCGGCGCAGGAAGTGGCACAAATCACCGACATCGTTTTTGCCGCTGTTAAACCTGGCATTATGATCAAAGTGCTTAGTGAAATCACTTCCAGCCTGAATAAAGACTCGCTGGTGGTTTCTATTGCTGCGGGCGTCACACTCGACCAACTTGCCCGGGCACTGGGCCATGACCGGAAAATTATCCGCGCCATGCCGAACACTCCCGCGCTGGTCAATGCCGGGATGACCTCCGTGACGCCAAACGCACTGGTCACGCCAGAGGATACCGCCGATGTGCTGAATATTTTCCGCTGTTTTGGCGAGGCGGAGGTGATTGCCGAACCGATGATCCACCCGGTGGTCGGCGTGAGCGGTTCTTCACCTGCCTATGTTTTTATGTTTATCGAAGCGATGGCCGACGCCGCCGTACTAGGTGGGATGCCACGCGCGCAGGCGTATAAATTTGCCGCCCAGGCGGTAATGGGATCTGCAAAAATGGTGCTGGAAACCGGAGAACATCCGGGCGTATTGAAAGATATGGTCTGCTCACCAGGAGGCACCACCATTGAAGCAGTACGCGTGCTGGAAGAGAAAGGTTTCCGTGCCGCAGTGATCGAAGCGATGACGAAGTGTATGGAAAAATCAGAAAAACTTAGCAAATCCTGATGAACCACTCCGGACGTCAGGCCGCCACTTCGGTGCGGTTACGTCCGGCTTTCTTTGCTTTATAGAGTGCCATATCGGCCGATTTCAGCCACTCGCGATAGTGACTCATTTGCGGACTCAGCGGCGCGACACCAACACTTATCCGCAACATCACCTGCGGCGTACTTGGTAAGCGTAATGTATTTAGCCCATCATGTACGCGTAACATGGCGGTAATGGCGTTTTCTGCTGGCGTACCAGACATAATCACCGCAAATTCATCGCCCCCAAAACGACCAATCACATCACTGCCGCGCAGAGTGATTTGTAACTGTCGGGTCAGTGCCACAATCGCTTCATCACCCACATCGTGGCCCCAGGTGTCGTTGATGCTTTTGAAATGGTCGATATCGATGATTAATAACGTCGCATCGCGGTTATGCCGCCGACAATTATCAAACTCATTACGCAGCATAATTTCCCAGTGACGCCTGTTATAAACCCCCGTCATGCCATCACGAGTGCTCATTACCTGCAATCTGCGTTTATGTTCTGCAAGTTTTGTTGCCGTCTGGTAGCTGACCCAGCCAAACAGCAGAGGATAAATAACGATAATGGGAAGGGAAAGCCACCACTCCAGCGGTGCACTATTTAGCGACACCGTGATACCCGTTAGTTCAAGCGTGACAAGGCAGGAAACTACCATTAACACCAGACCAGCGACAAACAGACGAGGGCCACCAGCCCCCATCAAATTCAGACACATAATCATTAACATCGCGATCGAAGGCAGCACGTTTACGCCCATCACGCCTACCCACATCCCCGCTAATACTGCATCAGTTTTTAAGTTGTAAATTTCCCGGCTAAGTGGATCAATGGCCCTGCTCGCTAACTGCCAGGCTAAATGCGGCCAGACAAAAGCCCAGCCGACCAACACCAGCCACCACCACCCCGGCGGCGGGTGCGAAACCAGCGTTGATGCAATCGGTAAGAACATCCCAGCCAGCCCAACCATACGGGGCAACCTGACGCGACGGGCAAAGCGCAGCCCGGAACGCTGATGTTCGTTTTGAGGAGTTAATGGTGGTTCCTCCCCGTGCGCCGCCGCTTTTTTGAAAAAGTTTTCATCATTCATTATTTTTGGGAACATTTAGAAACAATTTGCCCAAATTATAGAGACGGGATTAAGAGCGGGAGTATGATATTTCGGGTGAGCCATTTTCTTAGCTCACCCGTTAGCACTATCAGGTATTACGCGGCGTTCTTGAGGCAGGTGCTCATAAACTTATTGCGATCATCACCTTTCAGAGATTGCTGCGTCGCCTGACCATTGCATTCGCGCATCTTCTGCTGTTGCGGCGTCAAACTCTTCTCGCCGGGCACAGACTTACTGTTCTTCAGGCAATCACTCATGTACGTCTTACGGGCATCCCCTTTCAACGCCTGCGCCGTGGCCTGTTGATTACAGGAAGTCATACGCTGTTGTTGCGGGGTTAACGTCCTCTCGGCAGCGCCGACTGTGGTTAAAAAAACTAAACCGAATAGCAGGGTAACCAGTAATGTTATTTTCATAGCACCATCCCTCTTAACATTTTAACCAGGAGCGTTTGCGCCCGTGATCTGCCTTTAAGTCTGGTTGCTAACAGCAAAAAAACCACCCGACGACACAAATTCATCGTCGGGTGCGGTTTAATTACAGGCCCAATGCGGCTTTCATGGTGTAGAAGAGATCGGTCTGATCGGTCAGGCCAACGACGTTTGCAGCGTGCGGGCCATAAGCAGCAATACGCAACTGGCTGCCAGTATGCTCTTGCGAATCCTCTTCAGAGTTACCGTAGCTCATCACCATTACTGCGCCATCTTTGGTATTTAACGCCTGAGTCAGACCCGGTGCTTTGGTATCCGGCGGGACAATTTGGCTGGCGTGAGCATGGTCAGCCGTTACCACTACCAGGGTGTTACCATCTTTTTTGGCAAATTCCAGCGCCCGTTGTACAGCTTCATCAAGGTCAACCGTCTCACCAATTTGCCCACAAGGATTCGCGGCGTGATCCTGTTTGTCGATCGATGCACCTTCGACTTGCAGGAAGAAGCCTTTTTCATTTTTACTTAATAACTCAATGGCCTTGTCGGTCATCTGCGCTAACGTCGGTATGCTGTCATTACGCTGCGGATTCGGAGTACAAGTTACCGCAGGCTTATCGATATTGCCGTGATAAGACGCCTTTGGGCCTTTCCAGCGTACCGGCATATTGCCATCGGAAAATAATCCGAGCAGTGGTTTATCCTGATTTGCCTCCGTCACCGCTTCTAACGAGGCTGTATCAGTCACTAACTGATAACCACGCGCCTGTGCTTGTTCACGCAGCGTTTTTCCCTGCCATTCACCGGCGGTTGCTGTTTCTGCAAACGTTTTTGCACCGCCGCCAAGCGTTACATCGGCACGAGCGTTAAGCAGTTGTTCAGTGATGGAGCCTTTACCGCCTTTTTCCAGCGCATTACTCGGGCATTTTTCACTGGTAACGCTCGGTCCGTAGCATTTGCGCGACGTCACATGCGCCACCAGCGCGGCAGGTGTGGCATCCTGCAATTCAGCCGTTGAAACGTTGCCAGTGGCCAGGCCTGCGGCTTTTGCCATCTCCAGTATCGTTGGATGATCTTTTTCATGAATATCGACGCCCAGCGCGCCGTTATAGGTTTTGACGCCAGTTGACCAGGCGGTTGCTGACGCAGCGGAGTCGGTTACGTAGTCCGGTTTACCGGTTCTTTTATCCAGAGAATAGTGAGTGTATTGCCCGGTAAGCGGTAACGCATCGATTCCTTTAAAAAAACCGCCCGCACCTTCGGCATAATTTCGTGCGGCAGTAATTTCCGAATCCCCCATCCCATCGCCAATCAGTAATATAATATTTTTTACCGGCTTATCGCTAAGTGAATCACGCAAGGCGGCGGTCTGATCGCCTGTTAAACGGCGGGCACCGCCGGGCGTAGTAATATCTCCCTGTGCAGCCCGGTTTTCCAGAATGGGTGTCTGCGGCGTCTGGGCGTTTGTTACAGGGGTAAACAATAACGGTAAGAGAGCCAGTGCAATAGTGCTTTGTTTCACTTTATTTTCTCCATGTACAAATACAGTAAAAAATAAAAACAAAGCGACTATAAGTCTCTGGCGTGACAGCTTTATGACAATCGTTGAAAAGGCTTAATTTTTTACTGACGAGGATGCCTCAATAACTTCTTTACGTAATCGCGCAGCAGCTCCGTGTCGTCATCAGGAATGCTGGCATCGGGCTTTACCGCATACAACGCCCCCTCAACCTGATCAATCAACCGCTGTTGGTCTTTTTGCGCCATATTGCGAAGCATCGCGGTGACAATAATCTCCAGTGCCTCAACCTGCGCGCACAGTTCCTTCGACTCTTCTTCTTTTTGGGCAAGCTTAAATAACAACTCAGCAATGAGATTTTTCATGTCTGTATTTCCTTATCCAAAGTATGGAGAAGTTAACATTATGCTTCATAACTGCATAGGGGCTGGAAGTAGTATTTTTATGACGAAGGAAATACTTTGCACAAATATTTCCACATATTTATCAGCGAAACGTTTCTCTTATTTAAATAATTACCTTACAAATAAAACAGCTATTCAATTATAAATCATTAATATAATAAAAAGTTATGAAATATATTTAGTTCGTTAACTTATTATTAAGTTATTCACAAGCCGAGTCATGGTTAATGCCAGCAACAAATTAGCTTCCCGTTCATCATTTTTGTGATCTGTAGCACATAATTTAATCGATGATATTTCACAGTCAGTACGCTGAGCGCTTTGTGACCAGAAGATTGCAACATTCTGTCAGAAGGCCGCGAATCAACCGTTTTGTCGTGGTAATGTATGTTCTTTATGTTCGACGGGATAGGTTTTTAAGATGGAAAAACTGCGGGTAGGTATCGTTTTTGGTGGAAAATCAGCGGAACATGAAGTGTCTCTGCAATCGGCAAAAAACATTGTCGATGCCATTGATAAAAGTCGTTTCGACGTTGTGCTGCTGGGCATTGATAAACAAGGGCAATGGCACGTCAGCGATGCCAGTAATTATCTGCTAAACGCAGACGATCCTGCCCATATCGCGTTGCGCCCTTCGGCTACCAGCCTCGCGCAGGTGCCGGGTAGACATGAGCATCAACTTATTGATGCACAGAACGGCCAACCATTGCCGACGGTAGATGTCATTTTCCCGATTGTCCACGGTACGCTGGGTGAAGATGGCTCCCTGCAGGGGATGCTGCGGGTCGCTAATTTACCGTTTGTCGGTTCCGATGTGCTGGCCTCTGCCGCCTGTATGGATAAAGACGTCACCAAACGTCTGCTGCGTGATGCCGGTTTGAACATTGCGCCATTTATTACCCTGACACGCGCCAATCGTCACAAAATCAGTTTTGCCGAAGTGGAGTCTAAACTGGGTTTACCGCTGTTCGTTAAACCCGCTAACCAGGGCTCTTCTGTTGGCGTCAGCAAAGTGACTAACGAAGAACAGTACGCGATTGCCGTCGATCTGGCGTTCGAGTTCGATCACAAAGTGATCGTTGAACAAGGGATCAAAGGGCGTGAGATCGAATGCGCGGTTCTGGGCAACGACAATCCGCAAGCCAGCACCTGTGGCGAGATCGTCCTGACCAGCGATTTCTACGCCTACGACACCAAATACATTGACGAAGATGGTGCGAAAGTGGTGGTTCCGGCAGCCATTGCGCCAGACATCAACGATAAGATCCGGGCGATTGCCATTCAGGCTTATCAGGCGCTGGGCTGTGCTGGCATGGCGCGTGTAGACGTCTTCTTAACGCCGGAAAACGAGGTGGTGATCAACGAGATCAACACGCTGCCGGGCTTCACTAATATCAGCATGTATCCGAAGTTGTGGCAAGCCAGCGGTCTGGGCTACACCGACCTGATCACGCGTTTGATTGAACTGGCACTGGAACGTCACGCTGCGGATAACGCGTTGAAAACCACAATGTAATTTTCAATCGCCCGGTAATATTTTTATTGGGCGTTTAAGACTGGTGACAAGCGTAAGATTGCCTGATGCGCTACGCTTATCAGGCCTACCAGACAATTTCAATATATTGATTTTGCAAGATTTTGTAGACAGGCTAAAGCGTTAATGCCGCATCCGGCATGAACAGCGAGTACTTTGCCATCCCCTGAACGCCCAATCATATGTTATTGGGCGTTTTCAGTTTCGTCATCGCGACGACGAATAATCAGCCCCGCCAGCCAGAAACTAATTACCCACGTCACCAGACCGACTGCATATGTCTGCCAACCTTTTGCTTCAAATCCCAGCAAACCCACCACACCGTTAAGAATGAAAATGAGACCAATGGCGAACGCATAGTAGTGCCAGTCGCGGCGGATTTTTACAGGCAGATTCATGGCAGCTCCGATAATGAAAAACAGCATCCTCGCATATTCTGTAACATCCGTCTGTGGCGTAGACAGCATTTCCAGTGTCGTTAAAAAATTTAGCTTAAAGTTACCATTTTGTGACTCACGACGAATATTCACGCTTCGGGAATATTCCCACCATCAATTTACCATGATTCTGATATTGACAATCTCAATGACCTGTCAGACTTGCCATAGCCGCTGGTATCACACCAGAAGAGAAGCAAATGACTTCCGGAGGTTTTTATGGCTGATTTCACCCTATCAAAATCGCTGTTTAACGGAAAATATCGCAACACCTCTTCAACGCCTGGCAACATTGCCTATGCGCTGTTTGTACTGTTTTGCTTTTGGATTGGGGCGCAATTACTGAATCTGTTGGTGCATGCGCCTGGCGTCTATGAGCGTTTAATGCAGGTTCAGGATACAGGCCGCCCACGAGTGGAAATCGGCTTAGGTGTCGGCACCATTTTTGGGCTAATCCCATTTTTGGTTGGTTGCTTCATTTTTGCCGTGGTTGCTTTATGGCTGCACTGGCGACATCGTCGCCAGTAAGATTTGCTGTGCCAGATGCGGCGTAAACGCCTTATCTGGCCTACGATTCCCCATTGATCACGGTTTCATACAACGCGCCCGTCGCTCATCAACGCGCTTCGCAAACCATGCTGTTGTAAGGTTACGAGTGATTTTCGGGCTTTCCAGTTGGATACCGGGCAACATTTCACGTGGTAGCGATTTACCCGTTTTCGCTTCTGCAAGCTGATAAACTTTCTGGTACAACGCCGTCTCTTCAAAAGAGAAGCGGTCCCCTTTCTCTAACTGACGGCGAATTTCGCTATCACTCATACCCAGTTTGCCTGCCAGTTTGCGCGTTGCCAGTTCTGTTTTACCGGGTTCTTTGCTGTCATAGCGAATCAAATCCCCATCCAGCGCCAGTTTCACGCCGCTGGCTTTGCTGACCGCGTTCTGAAACGCGGCGTTCCGACTGGCATACCAGCCGGCATTAAAGTCAGCAAAACGATATATCGGCGCGCTGTAACTGGCGGGATAATTCAGTAAATGGTAAGTACCAAACCATAATCCGCCGCGACGACTAAAGACTTCCTGACGGACAGTACCGTCCATTTTCCACGGATAGCCTTTGGTATGCTGTTCGGCAAAAGCAATGCTGACTTGCATCGGCCCACCCGTGCGCACCGGGTTAAGCGAACCAAACAGCGTCTGGCCCATCGGCACCATGCTGATCAGATCGTCAAAAATCGCGCTTAACTGCTTTTCTGTACGCACGGAATCTAACCGTTCGCTGTAACTTTTGCCGTTTGGTGATTTAATTTTCAGCGCGGTATGAACCAAAAAAGCGGGGATATGCATCCGTTCGGCGCGACGGTCAATCTCTTGCCAGGCAATTTTACTTAAGCCCGGAACGGCCGGATCCGCCTGATAATTAGACTCCTGCTGTGCCACCGCCAGCACCGAGCAGACGTTTTCCAGCGTCGGTGCCAGCCCCTGACTTTCAAAAGTGGTGGCAATATCTTTCGCCCAGGCATCGCGGTCCTTCACGTTGGCGGGCAACTTCTGCCGCACGACGCTCGCTACATCTATCGCTTTTTCGCCCTTTTTCAACGGTTGCGGAGCCTGACTACTACACCCCGCTAAAACCAGAACCGCCAACAATGAAAGCGAAGAAAGACGAGTGAACTGCGACATTACCTCTCCTTTTTAACTCAACGTATGGGTTACTTCCTGAATTTTGTCACCATCCAGCTCATGTTCAAAGCTGCGCAGACGTTTGTAGATAGACATTAACTCTACCAACGTAGTCCATGAGTTAATCAGATACTGGAAAGCACCGCGCACCTGGCCGAAAACGTTGGTAATTTGCGTCATCAGGCCGAGCGTAATCGTACCGGCAACAATCGACGGAAACAGCAAGAACAAACCGAAAACGTTATCAACCTGCAAATAGAGAATGCGGGCAATATTGAAATACATATAGTGAAAATAGAGACGAAAATAGTTCTTCCGCACGGCGCTGAACAGCTCGCGTACCGTTGGCGGCGTCGCGCGCGATGCATCGTCTTCACCATAAACCAACTCTTTACGATAAGCCGCTTCTACGCGCTGGTTTTTAAATTCCAGTCCCGGCAGTTTGATCCCCACCACCGCCAGCAGCCCGGTGCCCATCAGCGACCAGACGATGGCTGCAATCACCAGGCCATACGGAATATGTCCAATAATCGGCAATTCCGGCACATGCGCGGAGAGCGTCACCAACACCGGCAAGAAGGCGATCAACGTCATGATAGCGTTGATAAAACTTACCCCCATATTTTCCAACGTAGAGGCAAAACGCATAGTGTCTTCCTGCACACGCTGGGCGGCACCTTCGATATGACGGAGTTGTTGCCAGTTTGCCATGTAGTACTCGTTCATCGCTGTACGCCAGCGGAACACATAGTGGCTAACAAAGAAATTGTTCAACACACTGATCACTACCGCAATCAGCGCAATCCCCAGAAAGACGCCCACTTCGCGATAAAACTGTTCAATGGTCACTTTATGCGGCGAACTTAGCGCGGTTTGGATCAGATCATAGAACGGAGCATACCAGGCGTTGACGGCAACCCCAACTTCCACCAGAAACCAGGTAACGAAGATAATCAGCGCAGTACCGAGTATTGACCAGTATTGCCAACGATGCGGGCTGTATATAAACCAGAACAGCGCAAAGAGTCCTACACAAACAATGTAGTAAGCATAAAAAACCAGGAAGTCTAATGACCAGAAACGGGCGGCGCTAATCGGGATCTGCCCGGAAGCCCCGGTGATACGAGCCACCCAATCACCACCACCGGCTTGCCAGAAGATCACGGCAATCAATGCCCAAACAAAGGCCGAGAGGAAAAACGTACCCGGCTTTGGGAAAAAAGACTTAAACATATGCTCTCCTGCTAACTTCTTATCATTTTAACAATTGCTGTGCATAAACCGCATGACCACTCCAAAGAGCAAGCCAAATGAAACCGCCCATTGTGACCAATGGCAAGCTACTTAGTTCGTCAACCTGAACGTAAGAATTGTTTCGACGGATTTCACAAACAAAGGATTGTTTACATTAGCGGATTAACACGCGCAGGATCACAAATGCAGGCATTGGTGAGCAGGAAAAAGAACGTGTTTACGCGCCGTTACGTTTTTAACACTATTATTGCACTAATTCGCCCTTTGCAATCCATCTATGAGTAGTATAAATACGCTTAGTTACCTTCATTTAATTTATGGACACCACCGTTGAAACGTAGTCTGCTTTTTTCTGCCGTGCTGTGTGCGGCGTCATTGACCTCCGTCCATGCGGCGCAGTCGATCACCGAACCGGAGTTCGCCTCTGATATTGTCGATCGCTATGCCGATCATATTTTTTACGGCAGCGGTGCCACGGGGATGGCCCTGGTTGTTATCGATGGTAATCAGCGCGTCTTCCGCAGTTATGGGGAAACGCGTCCCGGTAATAACGTTCGCCCACAATTAGATTCTGTAGTGCGAATTGCGTCGCTCACTAAGCTGATGACCAGTGAGATGCTGGTGAAATTGCTCGATCAAGGGACGGTGAAATTAAACGATCCGCTAAGTAAATATGCGCCGCCAGGCGCACGCGTGCCGACCTACAATGGAACGCCCATTACGCTGGTGAATCTGGCAACCCATACCAGCGCCCTGCCGCGTGAACAGCCCGGCGGCGCAGCAAATCGTCCGGTGTTTGTCTGGCCGACTCGCGAGCAACGTTGGAAATACCTTTCCACCGCCAAACTAAAAGCCGCACCGGGTAGTCAGGCTGCATATTCCAACCTCGCATTCGACTTACTGGCAGATGCGCTGGCGAATGCTTCCGGCAAACCATATACGCAGTTGTTTGAAGAGCAGATTACCCGTCCGCTGGGGATGAAAGACACCACATACACACCATCACCGGACCAGTGCCGTCGTTTAATGGTTGCCGAGCGCGGGGCCAGTCCTTGTAATAATACCCTGGCGGCAATAGGCAGCGGCGGTGTTTATTCCACGCCTGGCGATATGATGCGCTGGATGCAGCAGTATTTGTCGTCTGATTTTTATCAGCGCAGCAACCAGGCGGATCGTATGCAGACGCTGATTTATCAACGCGCGCAGTTTACGAAAGTGATCGGCATGGATGTACCCGGTAAAGCAGATGCGCTCGGTTTAGGCTGGGTATATATGGCACCGAAAGATGGGCGTCCGGGAATTATTCAGAAAACAGGCGGCGGTGGCGGATTCATTACCTATATGGCGATGATCCCGCAAAAAAATATTGGTGCTTTTGTGGTCGTCACGCGTTCGCCGTTGACACGCTTTAAAAATATGAGTGATGGCATCAATGATTTGGTGACCGAACTTAGCGGGAATAAACCATTGGTCATCCCCGCGTCCTGATTAATACTCTGAAGGCAAACGGTTGATAGCAACCAGTTTGCCTTTATTCATTTCGATATAGCCGCCCTTGCGTAAAGCCGCGAGAACTTCTGCCACGACAGAACGTGATATGCGTGTACGTTGATGGATATAATTCATAACACCAATACGTGAACGCAATTCGTCATTCCAGTCAATCATTGATAATAAAGTAGCGCGGATTTGTTCATAGGAATTGTGACCAATGAGCTGAACGTCACGTAATTCCAGAATTCGATTTTGCCAGGCTAACCAATAGAAAGCGTCACGCCAGAGTTGATGTTGTTCAATAAGAGCAATGGTTTGTTTGGCAGGCAGATGATATCCCATACAGTTTCCTTCTGATATTAATTTGTATGGTATATCGTTTTTCATTAATCCATCAGCCAGACCCATAATATAAGGAGCCTGGGTAATACCGATAAGTACGTTTTCTTCTCTACGCAGAGAGATAACACCTTCTAAAATAACGAATGTATCTTCGCTATTAACATCACTTGAAAATATAACTTGTTTTTCATTATTAAACTCGAAGCGCGTGCCGTATCTGGACAAACATTTATCGAGCTTACCAAATTCCTGAAGAGGTTTAACTACAGATAACATTTGCGCGTCCTTTGCAGTAATGCCCGTCAAATCCTTGACGGGCATTATTTAGATTAAATTACCTATTTCTTCAGAATGAAGAATATTACCAGGTATATTTAACACCCACATTCGCGGACCAGTCTTGATCTACGTCACCGCCACCGAGGTAGTTAGCATCGGTATAGGCACTGAAGTTCTTGGTAAAGCTGAACTGAGTACCCAGACCAACACGTACCGCAGACCCTTCAGTACCGTTATCGATGGAATCGCCGTTCACATCGTTATCGTTGTTAGAGTCGTCGTAGACGTAAGCCAGTTTGAAGTACGGAGTCAGAGCCTGGTCTTCGCTGTAAGTGAAGGTATAACCTGCATCTACACCCAGCTCATAACGCATGCTGTCGTAAGACTGACCGTCAACTTTCATGTCGTTGCTCAACTGGTAGTCATCACCAGACTGGAACAGACCAGAAACGCTGCCGTAAGGTGTTACGTAACCAGCATCACCCAGTTTGAAGTCGTAACCGGCTTTCAAACCGAAGCCCCACGCGTCAGAGTTGGTGCTACCGTCAACGTAAGTACCGTTGCTCATGGTTGCAGACAGATCGTTGTTGAAGTGAGAGTAGCTCAAGCTACCATCAACAAAGATGTTGTTCGCGAAGCGAGCAGAAGAGTAGATGTAGGCAGACTGGCTGTCTTGATCCACCTGACCAGAACGGTCATTCATGTCACCTTTACCGAAGCCTGCAGCCGCACCGACGATCCACTTAGCGTTATTACCGTCAATTTTGGTATCAACACCGACCATGATGCCGTTAACATCCTGATCGTAGTCAATGGTGCCGTTGTTGCCGTTGAAGTTACCACCGAAGTAGCTTACCCACGCGCCACCGTTATCAGCCAGGCCATGACGAGAGTTGGTCAGACGAGTACCAACGGTGTCTTGTTCCAGGTTCCAGATATTGGTGTTTGCAGACGGAATGCTCAGCGCCATGTTCGCGTAGTCGGTCAGCTCGGTCTGATGCAGAACAACGGTGTTACCTTCCTGGCGGGCTTCGTAGGTGTAAGCACCCAGGTCAGCTTTGTTAGCAGCAGAGAAGGTAGCATTGCTGTTTTTATCGTTAACGTAAATCAGCTCGTTACCGTTGTAGTCAGCGATTGAACCAGCACCAGTAGCGTTGTCGATACGAACTTTGTAGTTACCGGTTGCAGCGGCAACATGGTCACCACTGTTATCAACTTCGTTCTGACCAGCTTCGATAGAAGCAGTGTTATCGTTATCGCCGTTACCATTAATGGTCAGGTGACCATCAGAGTTCATTGCGATTACGCCATAACCGTAGTTTGACTTGGTAGTGTCGTTGGTACGGTCGTTGGTCAAGTCTGCATCAAGTACGAAGCGGTTGCTTTCGATGTTGAATACACCAGCATGAATGTTGCCACTGGTATCAGTGATGCTGGTCAGGTTCAGTGTATCAACCTGAAGAGCATTCGCCGCAGTGTTACCAACATCCAGGATACCGTCGTTAGTCACTTTGATGTTGTTCGCATACAGAGCTGCATCACCTACAGCCCAACCAGCAGAAACTTCATCAGAGATGGTTACGGTACTGTTGTCGATAGTCAGTGAATCAGTTGCAACATGACCATCTTCGTTGATGTTCAGCGCAGAAAGACCTGTCAGAGAGATAGAGTCAGAAATCAGCGTTGAATCAGCAACATTAACAGTTGAACCACTGTTGATGCTCAGAGTATCGATCAGAGAAGTTTTGGTGGTATCCCACTGTGAACCAGTGTTCAGGGTCACATTGAACAGACCGCTCTGGTAAACTTCGTTACCGATGATGTGATCAAATTCGCTGTATTCAGAGTCGATGTTTTCTACACCAACCGTTGATAAAGGCCACAGGCTATTAGCAGCGATGTCGATCAGAGTTGCAGTAGCTTCGGTGCCTATCTCATAAGCATCGTAAATGCCATCCAGCGGGCTGTCTTTATCGATCTTACCATCGAGAGTATCGTTATCAGCATAACCATCGCCATCAAGATCTGTCCCAATATCTGAGCCCAGATCAACCTGATGCGCAGACATTGCTGCACCAACCCACTTGCTGCCATTGTTCAGGGTCAGATCCAGACGATCAGTACCATCCCAACCGTTAGTATCTACATCACCGTCAGCATCACGATAGCTATCACGGCCATGTGGGAAGAAGTTCTCATCAAAGTTGCTTGAGAAGAACACATCGCCCATCAGCGTGGAGTTATCGAATGTTGCAGTAGTCTGCATGGCGTTATCAGCATCAGGATGTGCAATAACGGCTAATGCGATATCATCAGCGTTCCAGCCATTACCATTGTAATCACTGGCATTACCGGTATTACCAAACCAACCAGTAGTTCCTTCATCAGTCCATGAACCTGAGGTCACGGTAGAATCTTTAACAGTAATAGTGTTATTAAACACTTCACTGCTGTTTACGCCAGTGCTGACCGTGTTGTCGTCAATATCTTCCCATTCATAACCCTGAGTCAGCGTAATACCTGCCACGTGAGAGTTATTAGAGATGGACAGATCAACTTCTTGATCCAGAGTAATGGCTGTACCAATGTTATAAACGTCTACAACATGAGTATCAGCGGCATTATTGTAGGTGCCGTTATAAGTATAGTGTTCGTAGTTGTCGTCGATTGTTGAATTATCAACAGTCAGCGCCAGACGATCATGGTAGTAGTCATCCGCACGATCAACACAATCAGTTGTCATGCACTCGGAATAAATCATACCGTGGATAGTGCTGTTTTTGATTGTCAGACTATTGGCGTTGGTATTGGTAGAAATACCATCGTCCAGATAGTAGGTAGAGATTACGCCATTAACGGTAGCTTTATTGATGACGGGATAAATATCGCCGTTGTAATAGCTGTCAGCTGCGTAGTTGTTCCAGCCTGCATAACCATCATAGTAAACGTCATCAGCATAGGTGGCGTCATTGTAGTGATGGAAAGTATTGTAAGTTTGACCAGAAATATCGTTGGTCGCTGCATTAGCCTGAGAGGTGATAGCCAGAGTGCAAGCCAATGCTAATTGTGATACTACAAGTTTCTTTTTCCAGGAGTGCATTTGTCATCCCTCCTCAGGGACGTAATAAGTTGATCCATCAATTATCAATGCATAGAAAACATATTATGTTTCGCGCTAACGATTATGCTGCGTTACAGACGAATGGTTCAATTATTCTTTCCCCTAAGTCCGAATGTGGACATATATAAATCACACGTGCACACTTATTACAAAAAGAGATAAAAACGCAGCATTTCAATATGTTAATGATGGCCTTAATTTTAACTCATACACTTTGCAATATATTACAAAAACAAATCAGACAAATAATGTATCAATAACCAAAATAACTTTTAATCATTCTGTTTTTGACAGTGCAATCAAATAACCAAAAACAATAACCAATAGCTATAAATAAAAATTAAAAATATTTTCAATGAATATGAAATTATTGCTATTTCTATTAAAAAGATGTCATGGCCTCTCTTTCATTCCCTTCTTAACAACATCGCGACAACTTTCGTAAAACACTCCTGCCCCGCTTCAGGTATACTGTGCACCTTAATTCCACAAACATCAGGCAGACCATGACAGACTTAATCCAACGCCCTCGTCGCCTGCGCAAATCTCCTGCGCTGCGCGCCATGTTTGAAGAGACAACACTTAGCCTTAACGACCTGGTGTTGCCGATCTTTGTTGAAGAAGAAATTGACGACTACAAAGCCGTTGAAGCCATGCCAGGCGTGATGCGCATTCCAGAGAAACATCTGGCACGCGAAATAGAACGCATCGCCAACGCCGGCATTCGTTCCGTAATGACTTTCGGCATTTCTCACCATACCGATGAAACGGGCAGCGATGCCTGGCGGGAAGATGGTCTGGTGGCGCGTATGTCACGCATCTGCAAGCAGACCGTGCCAGAAATGATCGTCATGTCAGACACCTGCTTCTGTGAATACACTTCTCACGGTCACTGCGGAGTGCTGTGCGATCACGGCGTCGATAACGACGCAACCCTGGAAAATTTAGGCAAACAAGCGATAGTTGCTGCTGCTGCGGGTGCAGACTTCATTGCCCCTTCCGCTGCAATGGACGGTCAGGTGCAGGCAATTCGCCAGGCGCTGGACGCCGCAGGTTTTAAAGATACTGCGATCATGTCGTATTCGACTAAATTCGCCTCCTCCTTTTATGGCCCGTTCCGCGAAGCTGCCGGAAGCGCATTAAAAGGCGACCGCAAAAGTTACCAGATGAACCCAATGAACCGTCGCGAGGCGATTCGTGAGTCACTGCTGGATGAAGCCCAGGGCGCAGACTGCCTGATGGTTAAACCAGCCGGAGCGTACCTCGACATCGTGCGTGAACTGCGTGAACGTACTGAATTGCCGATTGGTGCGTATCAGGTCAGCGGTGAGTACGCGATGATTAAGTTCGCCGCGCTGGCAGGTGCAATAGATGAAGAGAAAGTGGTGCTCGAAAGCTTAGGTTCAATTAAGCGTGCGGGCGCGGATCTGATTTTCAGCTACTTTGCGCTGGATCTGGCTGAGAAAAAAATTCTGCGTTAATGACCATGGATGCCGGGTAATCCCTACCCGGCACTTCACCTTACTCTGCCCGATAAAACGGTTTATCCCCGAGAATTGTCGCCCGATGCATAATCCGCCGCTGCGGCAGATAATCAGCATTCGCATAGTGCTGAGTCACACGGTTATCCCAAATCGCCACGTCATTTGGCTGCCAGCGCCAGCGCACCTGAAATTCCGGTTTGGTGATATGGGCGAATAAAAAGCCCAGCAACGCTTCGCTCTCTTTCTCGCTGACATCGATAATTCGCGTAGTAAAACCTTCATTAACAAACAGCGCCTGTTTACCGCTCACCGGATGCGTACGCACCACCGGATGGAACAACGGTGGATTTTTCGCAGCAGCCTCGCGCCAGCGTTGATGTTCCTCCTCAGTTTTACGATATTTGTATTCCGGAAACGATTTACGGAAATCATGCTCCGCACGCAGCCCGCTCAACAGTTGGCGGAAGGGAGTTGAAAGCGCCTCATACGCTGCAATACCGCTGGTCCATAGCGTGTCACCGCCGGTCGAGGGCAACTCTTTCGCCGCCAGAATCGCCCCAGCGGGTGGCGTCTCAATAAACGTCACATCGGTGTGCCAGTTGTCGTTATCTGGCGGATTATCGTTATGGGTATCCAATACGATAATCTCCTCAACCCCTTCGGCATGAGGATAAACAGGGTGAATATGCAGCTCGCCAAAACGCTGGGCCAGCGCGCGTTGCTGCTGCGGCGTAATGGCTTGTTCACGCAGAAAGACTACCTGATGGCGCAGCACCGCATGGTAAAGCTTTTCAAACTGGTTATCGCTTAACGGACGCGTCAGGTCAGCCCCCGAAATTTGTGCGCCAATATACGATCCCAGCGGGGTAATGCTCAGACGTTCACTCATTGTATTTCTCCATGCCAGGGCGTCAGGCGGCGCTGTAACGCGCGCAACCCCAGTTCTAAAAGAAAGGCGATAATCGCGATCACCGCAATCCCCGCCAGTACCACGTCAGTCGCAAGAAACTCCCCCGCAGACTGAACCATAAAGCCCAAACCACGCGTCGCTGCAATCAGTTCCGCCGCCACCAGCGTAGACCAACCCACCCCCAAACCAATACGTATTCCGGTGAGAATTTCTGGCAGCGCGCCAGGCAGAATAACAAACCACAGCACCTGCGCACGGCTTGCGCCCAGCGACTGCGCGGCACGAATGCGAACCTGCTGCGCGCTTTTCACTCCCGCCAGCGCCGACATCGCCACCGGTGCAAAAATCGCCAGATAGATCAGTAAGATCTTCGAGGTTTCACCAATACCAAACCAGATCACCATCAGCGGCAAATAGGCCAGCGGCGGCACCGGGCGATACAGTTCGATTACCGGATCAAGAATGCCGCGCACCATCGGGCTTATCCCCATCGCGATCCCGACCGGAATGCCGATCAATACCGCCGCAAGTAACGCCAGCAAAATGCGCGTCAGGCTGGCTGCCAAATGCTGCCAAAGTGTGGCGTCCATAAATCCTTGCGGCCCGGCAATGGTGAGCAGTTTTTCCAGCACCTGCTGCGGCGGTGGTAAAAACAGCGGGCTAATCAGTTGCAGCGCCGCCACTGCCCACCATACAGAAAGTAAAACGGCTAACGTGCCAATGCTTAAAGTCACCCGACCTGAGAGCGGCCAGCGCCATTTCAGCCGACGCGAATGCAGTTTTTCATTAATGACCACGCTCATGAGAACGCCTCCCGTTGCTCAAATACGCGGCTTAAGACATATTCGCGCATGGCGATAAACTGTGGATCAGACTTAATGCTGCGACTCGACTCCCCCGCAACAAAGCGGCGGGCGAAGTTGAGCGGCAACCGCTCCAGCACATGACCAGGAGCGGATGAAAGCAGAACCAGTTCAGTTGCCATAAACACCGCTTCTTCTATATCGTGGGTAATCAACAGCACCTGCTTGCCGGTCTCCTGCCAGAGTTTCAGCAGTAAGGTTTGCATCTGGTCGCGGGTAAAGGCATCCAGCGCGCCAAACGGTTCGTCGAGTAATAACAACTGAGGATTAGCCGCCAGCGCGCGGGCAATTCCCACCCGTTGACGCTGACCACCGGAAAGCTGCCAGACATATCTTTTTTCTGCGCCTTCCAGACCTACTTTTTTCAGCATCTGGCGCACGATTTCCAGACGTGGCGTTTTCTCCATCCCCGCCAGTTGCAGGCCAAACGCCACGTTATCCTGCACATTGCGCCACGGCAGCAATCCTTCATTCTGAAAAACCACGCCGCGCTCAGCCCCCGGTCCCTGAATACGCTTGCCCGCCAGTTGAATGCTGCCGTGCTGATAAGGCACAAAACCAGCTATCAAATTTAACAAGGTGGTTTTGCCGCAACCGGACGGCCCCAGCACTACCAACAATTCGCCGTTTTCCAGCGCCAGGTTGATATCTTCCAGCGCCGGTTTGCCGCCATAATCGGCGTAAAGATGAGAGATTTGCAGCATTCGCGCCTCCTTTTATTGCACGAAGCGCGAGGTGACAAACTGGCTGTAATCATTCGCCACGGCGGGAACTTTGCCCTGCTCTTTCAAAAACTGGGCGGTATCGATGATCGCTTTGTTCACCGGCCCGGTCAGTTCTACCGTCTGTTGCTGCGGCGTCAGATAGGTATTCCCCTTCACCAGCCCTGGTACATCGCCTTCCGGCACGCCGCTTAAGCGCGCCAGCTTGCTGATATTTTCCGGCTGTTTCAGCCACGCGTCAGGATTAGCAATATACGGTTGCTGGGCATCGATAGCGCTTTTAGCAAACGCTTTCACTACCTCCGGATATTTCTCGGCAAAATCTTTACGCACTACCCAGACATCCAGCGTCGGCGCGCCCCACTGGCCGACCTGTTCAGAATCGGTCAGCACCTTGCCGTCTTTTTCCAGGGCGTTAACCGCAGGTGCCCAGACATAAGCACCATCAATATCTCCCCGTTGCCATGCGGCGATAATCGCGGGCGGCTGCAGGTTCACAATTTCCACTTGTCCGGGTTTTATGCCCCAGTGTTTCAGCGCCGCCAGCAAACTGTAGTGCGTGGTGGAGATAAACGGCACGGCGATACGTTTGCCAATCAGATCTTCCGGTTTGCTGATGGTTTTCTTCACCACCAGCGCTTCGGAGTTACCCAGTTTTGAGGCTAAAAGAAAGACTTCAATCGGCACCTGTTGGCTGGCAGCCACCGCTAATGGGCTGGAGCCGAGGTTGCCGATTTGCACATCGCCAGAAGCCAGCGCCCGCACGATGCTGGCTCCGCTGTCAAACTTACGCCAGTCCACGCTCGCCCCGCTCTCTTTGGCAAAGGTGCCATCAGCCTGAGCCACTTTCGCCGGTTCAGCGGAGGTTTGATACGCCACGGTGACGTTCACCGCCTGCGCCTGAAAAGCGATGAATGCCAGTGCGGCAAGAAGTGTGTTACGCGATGAAATTGTCATAATTATCTGCTCCCCTGTCTTGTTATGGGTGCAGTATTCGCGGGTAAAGACATTTATTAAAAGAATTAATCATTATGGGCAATATGTTTTTATTCTTAGCAAAAAAACGGCAAACGATAGATTAGTTATGCATTTGCTAACCGTTTCCCTACAAAGCAATGCCATATTTATTTTTATATACGAATAAAAATTCGAACTACGCTGCTTTATTTCTCCAACCTACTGACTAAGTAAACCAATAACAAATACATATATCATTCTAATTTTATATAATGCAAAGCATAGAAACCACTTTATCATACAAATTCATTCATAATGCGAATGTAAAAACCAGTTTTTCACAGAAGATATTTTTTAAATGCAATTAATTGACAAACTAAATCACATCTAAATACAATATATAAAAAATATAAACACATTCACAAAACACACAAACAGTTAACATATGACACACACAATTCAAACTTATACCGCTTACGGCCCTCCGGGCATTAAATAACCCCGTTCTCAGGATTATTCTTTTTTACAGCGTGCCATTTTTAACATCTGAGTATGTTGCAGAGGATTGCAGCTCTGCATTCGCCGCGCTTTCAGCATAATAATTAAAATGGAGTGTCATGAATTGGACAAGGTTTTAAATTCTGCGTTGCATTCTTCAGCAGAAAAGAGGAAAGGTATCCTTGCGATTGGCGCACATCCTGACGATATTGAATTAGGTTGTGGTGCATCGCTTGCTCGTCTTTCGCAGAAAGGAATTTATATCACTGCCGTTGTCATGACTGCCGGCAATTCGGGTGTTAGCGATGTCATCGATCGTTGTGAAGAATCTCGCGAAGCATTAAAGATGTTGGGTTGTCAGCAAACTATTCATCTTAATTTTGCAGACACCCGTACACATCTGCAACTCAATGATATGATTTCTTCCCTGGAAGATATTATTAAAAATCAAATTCCCTCTGATGTAGAAATCATACGGGTATATACCATGCATGATGCTGACCGCCATCAGGATCATCTGGCAGTTTATCAGGCGTCAATGGTTGCCTGCCGCACTATTCCACAAATTCTCGGCTATGAAACCCCAAGCACCTGGCTTTCATTTATGCCCCAGGTTTTTGAATCCGTGAAAGAAGAATATTTCACCGTCAAACTTGCAGCATTAAAAAAACATAAAAGCCAGGAGCAACGTGATTATATGCGTCATGAACGTTTACGTGCTGTTGCACAATTTCGCGGACAACAGGTCAATAGCGATCTGGGTGAAGGCTTTGTTATTCATAAAATGATTCTTTGAGCAGATAAAATGAAAACCTGGATCTTTATATTTATGGCCGTCGCAATATTGCTATGGTTTTTGAGTACGTTAAAGCGTAAGCCCAGCCAAAAGAAAGGCTGTATTGACGCAATTATTCCTGCCTATAACGAAGGCCCTTGTCTGGCACAGTCGCTGGAAAATCTACTGCGCAACCCTTATTTTTGCCGTGTGATTTGCGTTAACGACGGCTCTACGGATAACACAGAAGCAGTAATGGCGGAAGTCAAACGCAAATGGGGCGATAGGTTTGTTGCTGTTACACAAAAAAACACTGGCAAAGGCGGTGCTCTAATGAACGGCCTCAACTACGCCACATGTGACCAGGTTTTTTTAAGCGATGCCGATACTTACGTCCCTCCAGATAAAAATGGCATGGGGTATATGCTGGCGGAAATTGAGCACGGCGCTGACGCCGTAGGCGGCATTCCCTCGACAGCCTTGAAAGGCGCAGGCCTGTTGCCGCACATCCGCGCGACCGTAAAGTTGCCGATGATCATTATGAAACGCACGCTACAGCAACTCCTGGGCGGCGCACCGTTTATTATCAGCGGTGCGTGCGGGATGTTCCGTACTGATGTATTGCGTAAATTCGGTTTTTCGGACCGAACGAAAGTTGAAGATCTTGACCTCACCTGGACGTTGGTCGCCAATGGTTACCGCATTCGTCAGGCGAATCGCTGCATCGTTTACCCACAAGAGTGCAATAATCCACTTGATGAATGGCGACGCTGGCGGCGTTGGATTGTGGGCTATGCCGTCTGTATGCGCCTGCATAAAAAGCTTTTATTTAGCCGTTTCGGCATCTTCAGTATATTTCCTATGCTTTTGGTTGTGCTTTATGGCGTTGGAATTTATCTCACTACCTGGTTTAATGAATTCATCACCACCGGGCCACATGGCGTGGTATTGGCAATGTTTCCGCTTATCTGGGTCGGCGTAGTTTGTGTTATTGGTGCTTTTAGCGCCACTTTCCGTTGTGTATGTATTATTAGCTTATGCCATCTGGATTATTTATGGACTTATTGCCTTTTTTACTGGACGCGAGCCTCAACGCGACAAACCTACACGTTATTCCGCACTGGTGGAAGCGCCAATCGCTTACTCCCAACCTTCTGTCACCGGAACTGAAAAGCTATCTGAAGCTTAATATTAAAGAGAAAAATATTCAGATTGCAGACCATGTGATTATTGATGAAAGTGCTGGTGAGGTTATTATCGGCGCGAATACACGTATTTGCCACGGCGCAGTTATTCAGGGACCAGTAGTGATTGGCGCAAACTGTCTGATAGGTAATTATGCATTTATTCGCCCAGGCACAGTAATCAGCAATGGTGTAAAAATTGGTTTTGCTACTGAAATAAAAAATGCAGTTATTGAATCGGAAGCAATGATTGGACCGCAATGTTTTATTGCCGACTCGGTAATTTCAAGCCTGGCATATTTGGGCGCACAAGTGCGTACCAGTAATCATCGTCTGGATGAACAGCCAGTGTCTGTGCACACTCCAGAAGGTATTATCGCTACCGGATGCGATAAATTAGGGTGTTATATTGGACAACGTTCACGTCTTGGCGTGCAGGTTATTATATTGCCAGGACGAATTATTTCCCCGAACACACAACTTGGCCCGCGTGTGATTGTAGAACGTAATTTACCTACCGGAAGTTATTCACTCCGGCAAGAACTTATCCGTACAGGAGATTAAAATGATAAAACGGACGTTATTAGCAGCGGCAATTTTTAGTGCATTTCCCGCTTGTGCCGGGTTAACTTCCATTACCGCAGGCTACGATTTTACCGATTATTCTGGCGATCACGGTAACCGTAATTTGGCGTATGCTGAACTGGTGGCGAAAGTTGAAAACGCAACGCTGCTTTTTAATCTTTCCCAGGGACGTCGTGATTATGAAACTGAACATTTCAATGCCACACGCGGTCAGGGGGCTGTCTGGTACAAATGGAATAACTGGCTGACAACCCGAACGGGTATTGCCTTTGCAGATAATACGCCGGTCTTTGCTCGCCAGGATTTTCGTCAGGATATTAACCTGGCCCTGCTGCCAAAAACGCTGTTCACGACCGGTTATCGCTACACTAAATATTATGATGATGTTGAAGTCGATGCCTGGCAAGGCGGCGTATCGCTCTATACTGGCCCGGTGATCACCAGCTATCGCTATACTCATTATGACTCCAGCGATGCAGGTGGCAGTTACAGCAATATGATTTCCGTGCGCCTGAATGATCCGCGCGGCGGTGGCTATACCCAGCTTTGGCTAAGCCGCGGAACAGGCGCTTACACCTATGACTGGACGCCAGAGACGCGCTACGGCAGCATGAAGAGCGTAAGCTTGCAACGTATCCAGCCGCTGACAGAACAACTTAATCTGGGGCTGACGGCAGGTAAAGTGTGGTACGACACACCAACCGATGATTATAACGGTCTGCAACTCGCAGCCCATCTGACCTGGAAATTCTGATTCCTTCCGCCGCCCACTTCCCGGGGCGGCAATCTCACTTGATTAGCGCACAAACACTTTTCTCTTCATTTTCTCCAGATATCTCTCATATTCAGCAGATAAATTTTATTCGCCAATGTTATATACTATAGGGGGGTATGCATTGACTCATAACATACCCCCCTATAGTATATTGCGTGCAGATGATGAGGTGCGAAATGCCCAGTACTCCGGAAGAGAAGAAAAAGGTTCTTACTCGAGTTCGTCGTATTCGGGGGCAGATTGATGCTCTGGAACGGTCGCTGGAGGGTGATGCCGAATGCCGTGCCATACTCCAACAGATCGCCGCCGTTCGGGGCGCGGCTAACGGGCTAATGGCAGAAGTGCTTGAAAGCCATATCCGGGAAACGTTTGACCGAAATGACTGCTACAGCCGCGAAGTCAGCCAATCCGTTGACGACACTATTGAATTGGTTCGCACCTATCTTAAGTAGCTGAACCTATTTACCTTATTGAGGAAGAACGAGATATGAAATCACGTGCTGCCGTTGCATTTGCGCCCGGTAAACCGCTGGAAATCGTCGAAATTGACGTCGCACCACCGAAAAAAGGTGAAGTGCTGATTAAAGTCACCCATACCGGCGTCTGCCATACCGACGCTTTTACCCTCTCTGGCGATGATCCAGAAGGTGTATTCCCGGTGGTTCTCGGTCACGAAGGGGCTGGCGTCGTGGTTGAAGTCGGTGAGGGCGTGACCAGCGTTAAACCTGGCGACCATGTGATTCCGCTTTACACCGCAGAGTGCGGCGAGTGTGAGTTCTGTCGTTCCGGCAAAACCAACCTCTGTGTCGCCGTTCGCGAAACCCAGGGCAAAGGCCTGATGCCAGATGGCACCACGCGCTTTTCTTACAACGGGCAGCCACTTTATCACTACATGGGGTGCTCTACATTCAGTGAATACACCGTAGTCGCGGAAGTTTCTCTGGCAAAAATTAATCCAGAAGCAAACCATGAACACGTCTGTCTGCTGGGCTGTGGCGTAACCACCGGAATTGGCGCGGTACACAACACCGCAAAAGTCCAGTCAGGGGATTCCGTTGCCGTGTTTGGGCTTGGTGCAATTGGTCTGGCGGTTGTTCAGGGCGCTCGTCAGGCGCAAGCAGGACGAATTATCGCTATCGATACAAACCCGAAGAAATTCGATCTGGCGCGTCGCTTCGGTGCCACCGACTGCATTAACCCGAACGACCACGACAAACCGATTAAAGATGTCCTGCTGGATATCAACAAATGGGGCATCGACCATACCTTTGAGTGCATCGGTAACGTCAACGTGATGCGTGCGGCGCTGGAAAGTGCTCACCGCGGCTGGGGCCAATCGGTGATCATCGGTGTCGCGGGTTCCGGTCAGGAAATCTCAACCCGTCCATTCCAGTTAGTCACCGGTCGCGTATGGAAGGGTTCCGCGTTTGGCGGCGTAAAAGGTCGTTCTCAGTTACCGGGGATGGTTGAAGATGCGATGAAAGGTGATATCGACCTGGAACCGTTTGTCACTCATACCATGAGCCTGGATGAAATTAATAACGCCTTTGATCTGATGCATGAAGGCAAATCCATTCGAACCGTAATTCGTTACTAATTTCACGCTGGTTTTACCCCGTCCGGTTCGGGCGGGGAGTCGCGTTTTCTTTTGAGACTGATGACAAACGTAAGATGACCTGATGTGCAAGCGTCGCATCAGGCATCTGTGTGCAATTGCCGGATGCGGCGTGAATGCCTTATAAGGCAATTTAGCCTTTGGTATTATCACCACATCAAATCATCAGGCACTTTGAAATCGGCATACGGATCTTCTTCATCCTGCTCTTCAGCGCTGAGTGCGCTGTGTAATACGATACTGCTGGCATCGCGCTGGGCGATTTTATCGGCAACGCTTGCCGGAATAATCGCATATTCACTTTCGCTATTGTTATCGACCTGCAATCGGGCAATCGCCAGGCGTCCATTAATCAACTGCGTTTGCGTAAGCTTATCGACAAAAATCTTCTTAATCAGATTACCGTCAGTGAAGTTAAAACCGATATCGCCATTGGCAATGGTGATACGATTCATTTCAATGAGCTGCTTCACCTGGGCTTTATATTCTTTCGCTAACGCCGCTTGTTTTTGTTGTTCGCTAAGTTGTTTATCGCGCTCAAGCTGTGCCTTTTTATTTTCTTCTACCGCCGCCCGCGCTTCACGCGCCTGAACACGCGATTTTTTCGCCGTTCTCTCAACCTTCGCTGCTTTTTTGCTGGTGACTAATCCCGCTTTGAGCAACTGCTCCTGTAAGGTAAGTTTTGCCATCTTTGTTTCCAAACCCGATGAATAATTTTTAGCGAGTATACCTGTAAACGCCGTGGGTGTATTGGGGGAAGTCCCTTTCTCCCCTGCTTGATAAAGCGCGTCAGGCATCAGTGCACGCCTGCATTCGTGTTTTCCGGCTCATCAAAATAAACACCGCTAACCCAGCAACAAGAATGCCCGGTGCCGAAGCTACCATTACGCCGACCGTGCCGGTACCTAAGGCCAGCATTTTCCCGGCCAGCAACGGACCACTCATTGCTCCAAGACGCCCAACCGCCACGGCGGTTCCCACACCGGTTGCGCGGATCTGCGTGCTATAAAACAACGGTGCCAGCGCATACAAAACGCTTTGCCCACCTGTCGCAAACAACCCAGCGCCGAACCCCGCCAGCAACATACCGCTAAACGACGACACCGTTCCCAGCGCCAACAGCGAAGCTAACATGCCGCTATAAATCAGTAGCGACATGGTCATTGGACGCAGCTTATCCATCAATGCGCCCAACATTAACGTCCCGCTTGCCGCCCCCATTTGCAGTGCAAACATCACCCCTGCCGCCTGCGACGGCAAGAATCCTTGCTCCACCAAAAGCAGCGGTAGCCAGTTGATCAACATGTAGACCACCAGCAGCGTGAAGAAATAACACAACCACAACAGTAGGGTCGCGGTTGCCGTGGCTGGCGCAAATAACGCACGCAGCGGCGGCGCGGCCTGTTTTTCACCAGCGAAAACCGCCGACTCCGGCAGCCAACGCATTAACAGCGGCACCAGAATCAACGGCACCACACCGCCTACCCAAAATACCGTCTGCCAGGCTAAATTTGCTCCAGCGAAACCCAGCGTAGCCGCCAGCGCCGCGCCAATGGGGACACCGCAATACATCAGGCTCACCGCCGTCCCGCGAAAACGTGGCCCTGCCGCTTCAGACGTCAGGGCGATGAGATTCGGCAACGCCGCCCCCAGCCCGATACCGGTCAAAAGCCGCGCAAAGACCAGAGAGGGAAAATCCCATGCCATAGCGGTCGCTAGCGAGAACAGACCAAACAGCGCAACTGCACCAATCAAAATACGTTTACGACCGTAACGGTCCGCCAGCATCCCGCCAACCAACGCGCCGGGTAGCAAACCGAGTATTCCGGCGCTGAAGATCCAGCCCATTTGCATTTTATCGAGTGCGAAGGCCTGGGCGATACCTGCCGCCGCAATGCCAGCCGCCTGAAGATCCAGCCCTTCCATCAGGGCAACCAAAAAACAAAGCCCAATGGTAAGCATCAGGCGGGATGAAGATGATAAAGGGGTACGAGTCGACATAAGATGAACCTCGTTGCGGGTGCAGGTGAATCGCGGCTGATGCATTGCCAACCGCGTAATCAGAACCATTTAATGACAGCCTCCGGGCGAAATGTAGGCCGGATAAGGCGTTCATGCCGCATCCGGTAGTCGTGCACAGATGCCTGATGCGACGCTGACGCGTCTTATCATGCCTGGGATGGGCATACAAAATGCACGTTGTCGGCAGTCATCATTATTTGTTGTTGCGCAGATCCAGCGCCACGTCGACGATCATATCCTCCTGGCCGCCAACCATCCGGCGTTTGCCCAGCTCAACGAGAATATCCACCGCACTTAAGCCGTAACGCGCCGCTGCCGTTTCACAGTGACGCAAGAAACTGGAGTAAACGCCAGCGTATCCCAACGCCAGCGTTTCGCGATCGACACGTACCGGACGATCCTGCAACGGACGCACCAGGTCGTCAGCGGCATCCATTAACGCATAGAGATCGGTCCCATGCTGCCAGCCCAGTTTATCCGCGGCGGCAATAAACACTTCCAGCGGCGCGTTACCTGCACCCGCGCCCATCCCCGCGAGGCTGGCGTCGATGCGGTCACAGCCCTCTTCCACCGCCGCGATAGAGTTCGCCACGCCAAGACTCAGGTTATGGTGAGCATGCATGCCGGTTTGCGTTTCCGGTTTCAGCACCGCTTTCAGGGCGCGGAAACGGTCACGGATATCGCTCATGTTCATCGCACCGCCAGAATCCACCACATAAATACAGGTCGCACCGTAGCCTTCCATCAGCTTTGCCTGCTTCGCGAGATTCTCCGGCGTGGTCATGTGGCTCATCATCAGAAAGCCAACGGTATCCATTCCCAACTCACGGGCATACTGAATATGCTGGGCGGAAACATCAGCTTCGGTGCAGTGGGTCGCCACGCGCACCACCCGCGCGCCAGCCTGCCAGGCATTTTTCAGATCGTGAATAGTGCCAATTCCTGGCAGCAACAACGTCGCGATTTTGGCGTGCTTCACCACATCCGCCGCTGCTTCAATCCATTCAAGGTCGCTATATGCACCGAAACCATAGTTAAAACTGGAACCCTGCAAACCATCACCATGAGCCACTTCAATCGAATCCACGCGAGCATCATCCAGTGCTTTGGCAATCTGGCGGACATTTTCCAGCGAATACTGATGACGAATGGCGTGCATACCGTCACGCAACGTGACGTCCGAGATATAAAGTTTTTTACCGTTCATGCCGCTTCTCCTGCCTTGCGCGCCAGTGACTGGGCCATTTTTTCTGCTGTCGCCAGCGCACTGGAAGTCATAATGTCGAGGTTGCCTGCGTAGGCAGGCAGATAATGCGCTGCGCCTTCGACCTCCAGCCAGACCGCCGTTTTCAGACCGGAGAACTGACCAACGCCCGGTAAATTAACCGGTGTATCCTGCGGGATGACTTCAAACTGCACGCGCTGTTTCAGGCGATAACCCGGTACGTAAGCCTGCACCGCCTCAGCCATTTCATTGATTGAGGCTTCGATATCATCTTGTGAAGCTTCATCGCTCAATACATACACCGTGTCGCGCATCATCAACGGCGGCTCAGCCGGATTAAGCACAATAATCGCCTTCCCTTTTGCCGCGCCGCCCACGACTTCAATGGCTCGCGAGGTGGTTTCCGTAAATTCATCGATATTGGCACGCGTGCCGGGTCCGGCAGATTTACTAGCGATAGAAGCGATAATTTCGGCGTAATGAACACGCGCCACACGTGAAACAGCCGCCACCATCGGAATAGTTGCCTGGCCGCCGCAGGTGACCATATTGACGTTCAGTTGATCGACGTTTGCATCGAGGTTAACCACCGGCACACAGTAAGGGCCGATGGCAGCCGGCGTCAGGTCGATTAAGCGAATATCCGGTTTCGCTTCGCGCAGAGCGGCATCGTTTTTCACATGCGCGCCCGCGCTGGTAGCATCAAAGACAATGTCGATATCAGCAAATTCAGGCATGTTCATCAGCCCGATCACCCCTTCATGGGTGGTGGCGACGCCCATACGTCTGGCACGTGCCAGACCGTCGGACTGAGGGTCAATGCCGACCATCACCGCCATCTCCAGATGCTGACCGTGACGCAAAATTTTAATCATCAGATCGGTGCCAATGTTGCCAGAACCGATAATGGCGACTTTACGCTTACTCATGACAGACTTCCTTTTGGGGCCGCATTTGAAAATGTCGCAGCAACTGAGCCTATGCCTTCGATATGGGCTTCAAAACGATCGCCCGCATTTACCGCCACCATCGGACCTAATGCCCCGGTAAGAATGATATCTCCGGCGCGCAGCGGTTCACCCAGGCTGACCATTTTGCGTGCCAGCCAGACGGCGGCATTAAGTGGATGCCCCAGGCATTCGCTGCCGCGCCCGCTGGAAACCTCTTCGTTATTACGCGTCATCGTCATAGCGCAGTTTTTCAGGTCTAACCCTGCCGGACGTTGCGCCGGACCGCCGATGACATACACCCCGCAGGAGGCGTTATCTGCCACGGTATCGACAAACTGAATCGACCAGTCGCGAATACGGCTGCCCACCACTTCCAGCGCCGGAAGCACCCATTCAATGGCGTTATACAGTTCGTTAAACGTGGTATCGGTCGCGGGCAAATCGCGGTTTAGCACCAGTGCGATCTCCGCTTCAATGCGGGGTTGCAAGACGCGGGAAAAAGGAATGGTTTCGTTATCGCCATAACACATGTCGGCAAATAATGTTCCGAAATCCGGTTGTTCAACCCCCAGTTGTTGCTGCACTTTCGGATGCGTCAGTCCCACTTTACGCCCCACAACGCGACGCCCCTGCGCGACATCATGTTGCACATTGATGCGCTGAATCGCGTAGGCGGCTTTCGCGTTTTCAATACCAATCAAATCGCGCAGCGGCGCAATCGCTTCGCCCTGCTCTGCGGCGCGGCGTAAATCCGCCGCCAGTTGCTCAAGAGTATGCTTCGTCATGACCGTTCCTTAAGGACGTGCGAGGAAATTCAGCACCAGTTGATTGAAAGCGTCGGCATGTTCCCACTGCGCCCAGTGACCACAGTCGCGGAAGATATGCAGTTCAGAACCGGCGATACCGGACAGCAAACGCAGCCCCGCATCCATCGGCACAAAACGGTCGTTACGCCCCCAGACAATCAGGGTTTGCGCTTTAATTTCCGCCAGACGTGGACCAAAATCCGGGAACTGTTTCGGATTGGCTTCCAGGCTCTTAACGAAGTTATCCAGGTGATCGCGGCGCGACAGCATATTATTCAGGCGTGCTTCAAACAGAGCGTCGGTCAAATCGCTGGTATCGAAAACGAAGATATCCATCATCAGCTTCAGGTTTTCGATAGTCGGCTGACGATAAAGCTGATTCAGTCGCTTAATGCCTTCAGTTGGCATCGGCGTAAACAAACTCATGCCACCTGTACCGCCGCCCATCAGCACCAGTTTGCCGACGCGCTCCGGCCAGTTAAGAGTAAACGCAACAGAACTGTGCCCACCCATCGAGTTGCCCAGTAGGTGGATTTTGCCGATATCCAGTTGATCCACGACGCTTTTCAGGATGCGCGCATTGAGATCCGATCGCGAACCACTGTTAACGATCGAATCACTCTTACCCCATCCAGGACAATCCAGCAGGATCACCCGATAGCCCGCCTCTACCAGCGGATCGATATTGCGGCTGAAGTTCGCCCAGCCAGTAGCCCCCGGGCCGGAACCGTGCAGCAGGACAACGGTTTCGTCGCCTTGTCCGCTGTCATTAAAATGGATGCGTAGCGTTTTACCCGCGTCTTCTACATTCAGAAAACGGCTGGTGGCGGCTTCGGTTTGTGGCTGATAACTCATCATCTTCTCCTGCATATTCAGTTCTGTGTTCTGGCGCTTAACGAGCCAAATCCGGCAATCCACTCCGGGATTGGGCGGTAATAACGCCCTTCGCTACGCCAGTTGCCAAACGCAGAAATAGCGGCAAAAGCAGCGACCCAGGTTTTGATTTCATGTGTCGACTTTCCGGCAATGGCGGAAAGCTCTTCGTTACTGACGGCATCCAGTTCCTGTATGCGTCCCTGCTCCAGCAAAGTCATGAACTGGTTATCCCAAATCGGGTTAAGCGGATGCAGAGTTCTCTGATCCTCAACAAACTTCTCAGCGGCGTTAATCACCCGTTGCTGGCGCATTTCGCGCTCATTGGCGGGCAAATCTTTCCCACTACCCAACAGACGATCGCGCATATGGGCATCGGCTTTTGCCAGTTCGGGCACCGGCGGCTGATGGGAAAGCCCACCGGAACCAAGAAACAGCACGCGTTTATTCAGACTACTGGTGAAACGACCAATCGCTTCGCCCATCATTCGGGTTCGCTGAAAACCGGGCAGCGGCGTGGCGACGCCGTTGATGAATACAGGCAGGACCGGCACCTTATCCAGCCCACCGAGCAAAAACTCCAGCGGCTGGGCGAACCCATGATCCACCTGCATACAGTAAGAAACGGCAAGATCGATCCCGTTCTTCATTACGGCATGCGCACAAGCCTCCGCCAGCTCCACAGGCACGGGTAGCTCTCCCGCCGCACTGCCGAAATCACCAATTGCCGTCGCTCCGACGCCTAAACAGAACGGTGGCATCACGTCATAGAAAAAACCGTTGTAATGATCTGGCGCAAACAGCACCACCAGTTCAGGGGAGAAAGCCGCAATGCGCTCGCGGGCACTGGCAATCACGCCATTGACCTCATCGAGTACCTCTTGCGCCGGGTCGACATACCCCACCAGCGGCGAGTGGGAAAGACAGTGAAGATAAGCGTGCATATCAGGCTACCTTTTCGACAGAAACGTCGGCATCAGGGCGGTTCAGTGTCATCACCGACGCCAGTTTATTCAGCGTATTACCCAGAGTTTGCGGAATGGCGATGGCGGCAACAAAGCGATCCGGGCGCATCACCACCAGCGAAGCATTATGTTGTGCGAACCAGCTACGCAGGCGACCTTGCATATCACCCAGGCGCAGCACTCCGTCGTGGTTATCCTGCGCGATATGAATTTGCACTTCTGGCACCACCTGAATGAAGCGTGTGCCCAGCGCGCGCCACTGCTGGATTTGCTCATTGCTCATCCCCCACAGCGGATTGCATCCCCAGCCAATCACCGCGAAGTTCGCGCCGATCGCATTATCGAGCAGTGTTACGTCACCGTTTTCCAGCGTGACTTTCGGCTGAATAAACATCTTGCCGACCGGAGAGTGCTTCGCCTCGCCCTCACGTACCAGCGCACCGGCGTAGTATTGCGGCATCGGCTTGAAGCGCATTTCGAGGAAGTAGCGTTTTACTGGCGGCAAGTAATTCAGCAGCCAGGAAACGCCGTCACGCAAGCTGCCCTGCCAGCGTTTCGGAGGAGCCAGTACGTTGCCCGCCGTCACCGACAGGTCAATCATCGCTTTGGCGTGATCGCGACGTTCTTGTTGATAGGTATCGAGCAGCGCATCGCGAGCTTTCCCCTGGATAACCAACGCCAGTTTCCAGGCGAGGTTAAAGGCGTCGCGCATACCACTGTTATAGCCCTGCCCCTGCCATACCGGCATGATGTGCGCGGCATCGCCCGCCAGCAGTACGCGGTCAATACGAAAACGTTGCGCCAGCCGCGCGTTGTGGGTGTAAACACGCTGGCGAATCAATTCGACGTTGTCCGGATTAGGCAGCACTTTGCTTAACAGCTCGCGCATATTTTGCGGCTCGCAGAGCTGTTCTTCGGTTTCTCCCGGCATCACCATAAATTCAAAGCGACGTACCGCATGAGGCAGAGCCGCAGAAACATACGGGCGCACCGGATCGCAACACAAATAGATATGCGGCGTACTTAACGGATCGTTGGCGATATCCACCACAATCCACTGATTTGGTGCTGTTTTACCTTCAAACGGTACATTCAGGGTACGGCGGACAAAACTTGCTCCACCGTCACAGGCTACCAGCCACTGGGCTTTGACGGTTTCCCGCTGCCCTTCTGCCGTTTTCAGATGCAAGGTCACTTCGTCATCTTGTTGGCTGAAGGCCTCCAATTCGCGGGAAAACAGGCAGCGCACATTCGGAAAACGCGACAACCCTTCCAGCATCACTGCATCGACCTGCGGCTGAATAAAGGCGTTACGGCGCGGCCAGCCAAATTCATCGGTCATTGGCTGAATATCGGCAAAACAGCGACCTTTTGGGGTGAGGAAACGCATCGCGTGCCACGGCGTAGTATGCGGTAAAACATTATCAACGAGGCCGACCGACTGCATGGTGCGCAGCGCCTCGTCATCAATACCAATCGCACGGGGATAATCGATCAGTTTGTCGAGTTTCTCCACCACCAGCACGTCAATGCCCATCTGGCCGAGATAGTTCGCCATCATCAACCCGACCGGACCGGCACCAGCGATCGCCACCTGAACGCAATGGTTAACAGCAGGCTGGATGTCAGGGTGTTGTATTGCCATTTCAGTACCTCACGACTCGGATAAAATGCCGTTGCGCGCACAGTACAGCGCAACCCATTTTGTTAAAAACATGTAAATGATTTTTTATTGTGCGCTCAGTATAGGAAGGGGGTTTTCGGCTACAATCAAAACATGTCTGAGTGTGCACCAAGTGCACAACGTTGTTTTAACTATATAAATGTCAATTAATATGCAGAAAGATGAGCAGACGGAATACAAAACCGTGCGCGGCTTAACCCGCGGTCTAATGTTATTAAATATGTTAAATAAACTCGATGGCGGTGCCAGCGTCGGGCTGTTGGCGGAGCTCAGCGGCCTACATCGCACCACTGTGCGGCGACTGCTGGAAACGCTGCAGGAAGAGGGATATGTTCGCCGCAGTACCTCCGATGACAGTTTTCGTCTGACCATCAAAGTGCGGCAATTAAGCGAAGGATTTCGTGACGAACAATGGATTTCTGCACTGGCGGCCCCGCTACTGGGCGATCTGTTGCGCGAAGTGGTATGGCCGACAGATGTGTCCACGCTGGATGTTGACGCAATGGTAGTACGCGAAACCACCCACCGTTTCAGCCGGTTATCCTTTCACCGGGCGATGGTCGGGCGACGTTTACCGCTGCTGAAAACCGCCTCAGGACTGACCTGGCTGGCCTTTTGCCCGGAACAAGAACGCAAGGAGTTAATCGAAATGTTAGCCGCCCGTCCCGGTGATGACTATCAACTGGCACGAGAACCGTTAAAGCTGGAAGCCATTCTGGCACGCGCGCGCGAAGAGGGTTACGGACAGAACTACCGCTGCTGGGATCAGGAAGAGAAGATCGCCTCCATTGCCGTGCCCCTACGCAGTGAACAACGGGTGATTGGCTGTCTGAATCTGGTGTATATGGCGAGCGCAATGACCATCGAACAGGCAGCGGAAAAGCATCTTCCGGCGCTGCAACGGGTGGCAAAACAGATCGAAGAAGGTGTGGAATCGCAGGCTATTCTGGTGGCCGGACGGCGAAGCGGCGTGCATTTACGCTAGCGACGTCAATGTGTAATTTGGCCCATTCTCATCGTTATTCGCCCATTTGCCCACATGCACAGTACGGGCTGCACGCTACGCTAATGACATCAATACTGTGATGTGGAGCAAATCATGAAAATCACTCAAATTCGTAATGCCACCCAAATTATCCAATACGCTGGCAAAACATTTCTTATCGACCCGTTACTCGCGCCAAAAGGAAGTTATCCGGGTTTTGCCGGAACGGCACGCGCAGAAATCCGCAATCCAACGGTAGAATTACCGTGTGATTTAACAACGTTACTCAACGTTGACGCCCTAATCGTGACCCATTTGCATGAAGATCACTGGGACGAAACAGCCTCCCGCGTTGTCCCCAAAGATAAACTGATTTATGTGCAAAATGAGCAAGATGCTGAATCACTGCATAAACAAGGATTTACGCATCTTACCGTACTTACCGACGAGACTAAATTTGGCGATATAACTCTGCATAAAACGACAGGGCAGCACGGCTCCGATCGCACCTATGCCGACCCGGCTATGGCGAAGCGTTTAGGCGCAGCCTGCGGCGTTGTTTTCCGGCATCCGACAGAGAAAACGCTCTATCTGGCTGGCGATACCCTCTGGCGTGACGACGTCGAGGCTACAATGCTAACTTTCCAACCAGAAGTAGTTGTGTTGAATGCCGGATTTGCGCATGTTCTGGGGCATGGCGCGATAATTATGGGAGCAGAAGATATTCTCAAAACACATTTTACCCTGCCAGAAGCGCAAATTGTCGCGACACATATGGAGGCCGTAAACCACTGTTTGCTGACGCGTGATGCGCTCAAAGAATACGCCAGAGATAATCAAATTATCGAATTTGTGAACGTACCAGAAGATGGTGAAACGTTGACATTCTAATTCGGAGATAAAGAGTGTTATGCGCCCGCTGACTGTTGCCATTATCGCCGTTGCCGGTTTTAGTCCTTTTCACCTTTCCGTACCGTTTATCGTGTTTAGCGAAAAAATGGCGGAAAAAAAACGCTTTCACGTGATTATCTGCGCTGAAAAGCCGGGAAACGTGGACTCTGCCGATGGGTTTTCCGTAACCGCCACCCATGACTATACCGCAGTCATACAAGCGGATATTGTGATAATTCCTTACTGGGGAACAATTACACAAAAACCGCCACAAAAACTGCTGGAAGCCTTAACGACCGCACAGGATAACGGGGCACAGATTGTCGGGCTTTGCCTGGGCACGTTTGTGCTCGGCTATGCAGGTTTACTGAAAAATAAGCGTGCAGCCACGCACTGGGAGTTCGAACGTGAATTTCAGGCACGTTTTCCAGAAACACATCTGGATATTAACGCGTTGTATGTAGACGATGACGGCATTATTACCTCTGCCGGTACTGCCGCGGCGCTGGATTGCTGTTTGTATATTGTTCGGCAACATTTTGGCAGCGACTATGCTAACCACATTGCCCGACGGATGGTCGTACCGCCATATCGCACCGGCGGTCAGGCGCAGTTTATTGAGCAACCGGTGCCGAAAAATACCCATGATGAACGCATCAACCTCCTGCTGGATTACCTGCGGCAAAACATTGCGCAACAGCATGATCTCGACTCGCTGGCGCAGCGAGTAATGATGAGTCGCCGCACACTAACCCGCCATTTTATGAAAGCGACCGGTTCGAGTATCGCTGAATGGCTCATCACTGAACGCTTACGCCGTAGCCAGGAACTGTTGGGTTCCAGTCAGTTGCCCGTTGAGCGGATAGCGGCTGAGGTGGGCTTCCTCTCACCTGTGACGTGGCGTCAGCATTTTAAATCTCACTTCGGCGTCAGCCCCGCCGAATGGCGCAAAACCTTTCGTGGTATGGCATGATAGCGCCCGGAAGAGAGTCATTTCAGGGTGGTGAATGTGAAACCAGTAACGCTATACGATGTCGCTGAGTATGCCGGTGTGTCTTATCAGACCGTTTCCCGCGTGGTGAATCAGGCCAACCACGTTTCTGCGAAAACACGGGAAAAAGTGGAAGCGGCAATGGCAGCGCTGAATTACATTCCCAACCGCGTGGCACAGCAACTGGCAGGCAAACAGTCGTTACTGATTGGCGTTGCCACGTCCAGTCTGGCTCTGCACGCACCGTCACAAATTGTCGCGGCAATAAAATCCCGCGCCGATCAACTGGGAGCTAGCGTCGTAGTCTCGATGGTGGAACGAAGCGGCGTCGAAGCCTGTAAAGCGGCGGTACACAATCTTCTCGCGCAACGCGTCAGCGGTCTTGTCATCAACTACCCGCTGGATGAGCAAGATGCCATTGCTGTGGAAGCCGCCTGTGGTAACGTGCCCGTTTTGTTTCTTGACGCCTCTGACAGGTCACCCGTCAACAGTATTATTTTTTCCTATGACGACGGTACGCGGCTGGGCGTGGAGCATCTGGTCGAGTTGGGTCACCAGCAAATCGCGCTGTTAGCCGGTCCATTAAGTTCTGTCTCGGCGCGTCTGCGCCTGGCAGGCTGGCATAAATATCTCGGCCACAATCAACTTAAGCCAATAGCAGAGCTTGAAGGTGACTGGAGCGCAATATCGGGTTTTCAGCAAACCATGCAGATGCTGAATGAGGGCATCATCCCTACCGCAATGCTGGTTGCTAACGATCAGATGGCGCTGGGCGCAATGCGCGCCATTACCGAGTCCGGGCTGCGCGTCGGTGCGGATATCTCGGTTGTGGGATACGACGATACCGAAGATAGCTCGTGTTATATCCCACCGCTCACCACCATCAAACAGGATTTTCGCCTGCTGGGACAAACCAGCGTGGATCGCTTGCTGCAATTCTCCCAGGGCCAGGCGGTGAAGGGAAATCAGCTATTACCCGTGTCACTGGTTAAACGAAAAACCACGCAACCTCCGAACGCGCAAGCAGCCTCTCCCCGCGAATTGGCCGATTCTTTAATGCAACTGGCGCGACAAATTTCCCGACTAGAAGCCGGACAGTGAGCGCAACTCAATTAATGTGAGTCAGCTCACTCATTAGGCACCCCAGGCTTTACACTCTGTCCATCTGGCTCGTATGTTGTGTGAAATTGTGAGCGGATAACAATTTCACACAGGATACAGCTATGACCATGATTACGGATTCACTGGCCGTCGTATTACAGCGTCGTGATTGGGAAAACCCAGGCGTTACCCAACTCAATCGCCTTGCAGCACATCCCCCTTTTTCCAGTTGGCGCAATAGCAAAGAAGCCCGTGATAATCACCCTTCCCGTCAATTGCGCAGTCTGAATGGTGAATGGTTATTTACCTGGTTTCCGGCACCGGAAGCGGTGCCGGAAAGCTGGCTCGAACGCGATCTCCCAAAAGCCGATAATATTCCGGTGCCGTCAAACTGGCAGATGCTCGGTTACGATGCCCCCATTTATACCAACGTGACCTACCCCATTACGGTGAATCCGCCGTTTGTTCCCGCAGAAAACCCAACGGGTTGTTACTCGCTCACATTTAATGTTGATGAAAGCTGGCTCCAGGATGGCCAGACGCGGATTATCTTTGATGGTGTTAACTCGGCGTTTCACCTGTGGTGTAACGGACGCTGGGTTGGCTACGGCCAGGATAGCCGCCTGCCGTCTGAATTTGACCTGAGCGCCTTTTTGCACGCCGGAGAAAACCGCCTCGCGGTGATGGTGCTGCGCTGGAGTGACGGCAGTTATCTTGAAGATCAGGATATGTGGCGAATGAGCGGCATTTTCCGCGACGTCTCGTTGCTGCACAAACCGACCACGCAAATCAGCGATTTCCATGTTGCTACCCATTTTAATGACGATTTCAGCCGCGCCGTGCTGGAGGCTGAAGTGCGCATGGGTGGCGAGTTGCGCGACTTTCTGCGGGTAACAGTTTCTTTGTGGCAAGGTGAAACCCTGGTCGCCAGTAGCACCGCACCTTTCGGCAGCGAAATTATCGATGAGCGCGGCAGTTATACCGATCGCGTCACGCTACGTCTGAGCGTCGAAAATCCGGCGCTGTGGAGCGCAGAACTCCCGAACCTTTACCGTGCAGTTGTTGAACTGCACACCGCCGACGGTACGCTGATTGAAGCGGAAGCCTGTGATGTTGGCTTCCGTCAGGTACACATTGAAAATGGTCTGCTGTTACTGAATGGCAAACCGTTGCTGATTCGCGGCGTTAACCGCCACGAGCATCACCCTCTGCGCGGTCAGGTCATGGATGAGCAGACGATGGTGCAGGATATCCTGCTAATGAAGCAGAACAACTTTAACGCCGTGCGCTGTTCGCATTATCCGAACCATCCGCTGTGGTACACGCTGTGCGACCGCTACGGCTTGTATGTGGTGGATGAAGCTAATATCGAAACCCACGGCATGGTGCCGATGAATCGCCTGACGGATGATCCGCGCTGGTTACCGGCGATGAGCGAGCGCGTAACGCGGATGGTACAGCGCGATCGCAATCACCCGTGCGTGATTATCTGGTCGCTGGGTAATGAATCCGGTCACGGCGCTAATCACGACGCGCTCTATCGCTGGATAAAATCCGTCGATCCCTCCCGTCCGGTGCAGTATGAAGGTGGCGGAGCAGACACTACGGCTACCGATATTATTTGCCCGATGTATGCCCGTGTGGATGAAGATCAGCCCTTCCCGGCAGCACCGAAATGGTCAATCAAAAAATGGCTTTCACTGCCTGGTGAGTTGCGCCCGCTGATCCTTTGCGAATACGCCCACGCGATGGGTAACAGCCTCGGCGGCTTTGCCAAATACTGGCAGGCATTTCGTCAGTATCCGCGTTTACAAGGCGGCTTTGTCTGGGACTGGGTCGATCAGTCACTGATTAAATATGATGAAAACGGCAACCCGTGGTCGGCTTATGGCGGTGATTTTGGCGATACACCGAACGATCGCCAGTTTTGCATGAACGGTCTGGTCTTTGCCGACCGCACGCCGCATCCGGCGCTGACGGAAGCAAAACACCAACAGCAGTTTTTCCAGTTCCGCTTATCCGGGCGAACAATCGAAGTCACCAGCGAATACCTGTTCCGTCATAGCGATAACGAAATCCTGCACTGGTCGCTGGCGCTGGATGGCAAGCCGCTAACGAGTGGTGAAGTGCCTCTGGCTGTCGCGCCACAAGGAAAACAGTTGATTGAATTGCCTGAACTGCCCCAGCCGGAGAGTGTCGGGCAACTTTGGCTCACGGTACAGGTGGTGCAACCAAACGCGACCGCGTGGTCAGAAGCCGGACACATCAGCGCCTGGCAGCAATGGCGACTGGCAGAAAACCTCCGCGTAACGCTCTCGTCTGCGCCCCACTCCGCCCCGCAACTGACCACCAGCGAAACGGATTTTTGCATCGGGCTGGGTAATAAACGTTGGCAATTCAACCGCCAGTCAGGTCTTCTTTCACAAATGTGGATTGGCGATGAAAAACAACTGCTGACCCCGCTGCGCGATCAGTTCACCCGAGCGCCGCTGGATAATGACATTGGCGTAAGCGAAGCGACTCGTATTGACCCGAACGCCTGGGTAGAGCGCTGGAAAGCAGCAGGCCATTACCAGGCAGAAGCAGTGCTGTTGCAGTGTACGGCAGATCGGATTACCGACGCGGTACTGATTACGACTGCCCACGCGTGGCAGTATCAGGGGAAAACCTTATTTACCAGCCGGAAAACCTACCGTATTGATGGACACGGTGAGATGGCCATCAGCGTGGATGTTGAAGTAGCAGGTGATACGCCGCATCCGGCGCGGGTGGGCCTGACCTGCCAACTGGCACAAGTCGCAGAGCGGGTTAACTGGCTCGGATTAGGGCCGCAAGAAAACTATCCCGACCGCCTTACTGCGGCCTGTTTTGACCGCTGGGATATGCCGTTGTCAGAGATGTATACCCCATACGTCTTCCCGAGCGAAAACGGTCTACGCTGCGGAACACGCGAATTGAATTATGGCCCACACCAGTGGCGCGGCGACTTCCAGTTCAATATCAGCCGTTACAGCCAACAACAACTGATGGACACCAGCCATCGCCATCTGCTGCACGCGGAGGAAGGGAGCTGGCTGAATATCGACGGTTTCCATATGGGGATTGGCGGCGACGACTCCTGGAGTCCGTCAGTTTCGACGGAATTCCAGTTGAGCGCCGGTCACTACCATTACCAGTTGATCTGGTGTCAAAAATAATAATAACCGGGCAGGCAATGTCTGCCCGTATTTAGCGTAAGGAAATCCATTATGTTCTATCTAAAAAACACAAACTTTTGGATGTTCGGCTTATTCTTTTTCTTTTACTTTTTTATCATGGGGGCCTATTTCCCGTTTTTCCCGATTTGGCTACATGACATCAACCATATCAGCAAAAGTGATACCGGCATTATTTTTGCTGCTATTTCTCTGTTCTCCCTGTTATTTCAACCGTTGTTTGGTCTGCTTTCTGACAAACTCGGGCTGCGCAAATATCTGCTATGGATTATTACCGTCATGTTAATGATGTTTGCGCCGTTCTTTATTTTTATCTTTGGCCCACTGTTACAATATAATATTATATTAGGTTCGATTGTTGGCGGCATTTATCTTGGCTTCTGTTTTAACGCGGGTGCACCGGCAGTAGAAGCATTTATCGAGAAGGTCAGCCGTCGCAGTAATTTCGAATTTGGTCGCGCGCGGATGTTTGGTTGCGTTGGCTGGGCGCTGTGTGCCTCAATTGTCGGCATCATGTTCACCATCAATAACCACTTTGTCTTCTGGCTGGGTTCCGGCTGTGCGCTCATCCTCGCCGTTCTGCTTTTTTTCGCCAAAACAGATGCACCTTCTTCCGCCACGGTTGCCAATGCCGTAGGTGCAAATCATTCCGCATTTAGTCTTAAACTGGCGCTGGAGTTGTTCAAACAACCGAAACTGTGGTTTTTATCGCTGTATGTTATTGGTGTTTCCTGCACCTACGATGTTTTTGACCAACAGTTTGCTAATTTCTTTACTTCGTTTTTCACCACTGGTGAACAGGGTACGCGAGTATTTGGCTATGTCACAACAATGGGTGAATTACTTAACGCTTCGATTATGTTCTTTGCACCACTGATTATTAATCGCATCGGTGGGAAAAATGCCCTGCTGCTGGCTGGCACCATTATGTCTGTGCGTATTATTGGCTCATCGTTCGCCACCTCGGCGCTGGAAGTGGTTATTCTAAAAACACTGCATATGTTTGAAGTACCGTTCCTGCTGGTGGGCTGCTTTAAATATATTACCAGCCAGTTTGAAGTGCGTTTTTCGGCAACAATTTATCTGGTCTGTTTCTGCTTCTTTAAACAACTGGCGATGATTTTCATGTCTGTTCTGGCGGGCAATATGTATGAAAGCATCGGTTTCCAGGGCGCTTATCTGGTGCTGGGTCTGGTGGCGCTGGGCTTTACCTTAATTTCCGTATTCACGCTTAGCGGCCCAGGCCCGCTTTCCTTGCTGCGTCGGCAGGTGAACGAAGTCGCTTAAGCAATCAATGTCGGATGCGGCGCGAGCGCCTTATCCGACCAACATACCAGAGCAGAATAATCGTAATGAACATGCCAATGAGCGAAAGAATAAAAGCAGGAAAGTTATTTACCGATATGTGCGAAGGTTTACCTGAAAAAAGACTTCGTGGGAAAGCGTTGATGTATGAGTTTAATCACTCACATCCATCGGAAGTTGAAAAAAGGGAAAGCCTGATTAAAGAAATGTTTGCCACGGTAGGAGAAAATGCCTGGATAGAACCACCTGTTTATTTCTCTTATGGTTCCAACATCCATATAGGCCGCAATTTTTACGCAAATTTCAATTTAACCATCGTCGATGACCACACAGTCACTATCGGTGATAACGTACTGATTGCCCCCAACGTTACCCTTTCCGTTACCGGGCACCCTGTACACCATGAATTGAGAAAAAACGGAGAGATGTACTCTTTTCCGATAACGATTGGCAATAATGTCTGGATTGGGAGTCATGTGGTCATTAATCCAGGCGTCACCGTCGGAGAAAACTCTGTTATTGGCGCGGGCAGTGTCGTAACAAAAGACATTCCGCCAAATGTCGTTGCTGCAGGCGTTCCCTGTCGGGTTATTCGAGAAATAAACGAGCGTGATAAACAGTATTATTACAAAGATTATAAAGTTGAATCTTAAGGTTAAATAAGCACAGGAACAAAAGAAGGTAGCAGAGTAATGAATCATGGTAGCCACTGACACAAGTCAGTGGCTGTTCACCCCAGACGATTACCGTTTGTAGTCAATGGCTTCCGGCTGATCCAGATATACAGTGGTTTGTGCCGGTTGTGTACTGGCAATCACCTTACCGCCACGTACCGAATAACGTACCGGAACCTGACGACGCAGCGCGTCAAACCCATTTTCTGCAGGCAGGATAATCAGGTTGGCGCTGTTTCCAGCGGAAACACCATAATCCTGTAAATTGAGCGTTCTGGCACTATGATGGGTGATTAAATTCAGACCATCGTTAATCTGCCCGTAGCCCATCAACTGGCAAACATGCAGCCCCATATGCAGCACTTGCAGCATATTCGCCGTTCCCAGCGGATACCACGGATCGAAGACATCATCGTGACCAAAGCAGACGTTAATGCCGGACTCCAGCATCTCTTTGACGCGCGTAATGCCGCGACGTTTTGGATAAGTATCAAAACGTCCTTGCAGATGAATATTGACCAGCGGATTGGCAACAAAGTTAATGCCGGACATTTTCAGCAAGCGGAACAAGCGCGAAGTATACGCCCCGTTATAAGAGTGCATTGCGGTGGTGTGGCTGGCGGTGACGCGCGCGCCCATTCCTTCACGGTGCGCCAGCGCGGCAACAGTTTCGACAAAACGCGACTGCTCATCGTCTATCTCATCGCAGTGAACATCGATGAGACGGTCGTATTTTTGCGCCAGCGCGAAGGTTTTATGCAGCGACTCCACGCCGTATTCGCGGGTAAATTCAAAATGCGGAATCGCCCCCACTACGTCAGCTCCCAGGCGTAGCGCCTCTTCCAGCAACTCTTCACCGTTGGGATACGACAAAATCCCTTCCTGCGGGAAGGCGACGATTTGCAGGTCAATCCACGGCGCGACTTCCTGCTTCACTTCCAGCATCGCTTTCAGTGCAGTCAGGGTTGCGTCGGAGACATCTACATGGGTACGCACATGTTGAATGCCGTTGGCAATCTGCCATTTCAGCGTTTGCCAGGCGCGTTGCTTAACGTCGTCATGGGTTAATAACGCTTTGCGCTCGGCCCAGCGTTCAATGCCTTCAAACAGCGTGCCGGACTGATTCCAGTTCGGTTGCCCGGCAGTTTGCGTGGTGTCCAGGTGAATATGCGGTTCCACAAACGGCGGTAAAACTAAACCTTTCTCAGCATCCAGACTGTTTTCAGTCACGGGCATGACGCCGGATTGCGCATCAATGGCGCTGATTTTTCCGTCCTGCAGATGAATCTGCCACAGCCCCTCTTTGCCGGGTAACCGGGCGTTAATAATTGTCTGTAAAGCGTTATTCGACACTGTTAGCCTCCACATGCGTCATTGCTGCTGTCGTTCTGCGATTCAAAATCGGGTTAAGGATCAGATAGCTCAGCGCGCCACCTAATACAGCGTTGACCGGAACAATCCCCGGTAACCAGTGGCCTGCGGCAATCCCCAGCGCGACAGCCAGAATCGCCACCCAATTGACACTCATCATACGCGTGGTCGCAAAGTGCTCATAGCGGCGACGGTTCATCAGATAGTCCGCGATGATTACGCCGCCAACGGGAGGGATAGCTGCCGAAAGAAAGGTCAGCCAGCCGACAAAATTGTTGTACAGCCATAATGCGCAGACCGTACCGATAATACCGTTGATGACCAAAAGGGTTTTGCTCGACATACCGGTAATGTTGGCGAAACCTAAACCCGACGCATAGAGCGCGTTATCGTTGGTGGTCCAGATATTCAACCCCAGCACCACAATCGCAGGCAGCAGCAGGCCCTGAGCAATCATCACATCAGAGATATCTGCCATGCCCAATGCCGCAGCACCTGCCGCACCGAAAATAAACATCAACGAGTTGCCGAGGAAAAAGGCCACCATCGCCACCAGCACCGCCAGTTTGGCATTGCGACCAAAACGGACAAAGTCGGCAGTGAGCGTACCTGCACTGATAAATGAACCGACAACCAGCGCCAGCGCGACATTGAAATCTAGCGGTTGTGCGGGAACGACCGCTTTTAATGCCTCCAGACCGCCCATGCCGTTAACGGCCAGCCACACGGAATAACCGCCAAGACAGGCGATCGCCGGAACCGCAATTACAGAAAGAACTGTCAGCGCCGAAATGCCAAAGAACACGGTGACGGTCATCAGTAAACCAGAGACGGCGATGAGCAGATTAATATCCAATCCCGTCGCCTTGCCCACCGGAATGGCAAACATCGCCACGCCAACACCAAACCAGCCAACCTGGGTGCCGCCCAGCAGCAGTGAAGGTAGCCATGAACCTTTAACACCAAAAGAGAAGCGAGCAAGAAGATGGGTCGTCAGGCCGGTTTTTGCGCCAATGTAGCCAAGAAATGAAGTGTAAATACCGAGGAGAAGATTACCGATGAGGACTGCGAGGAAGAAATCATGATAGCTAAGACCGGTTCCGAGAGTGCCGCCGGTCCACATACTGGCGGAAAAGAAGGTTAATCCCAGCATGACGAACGTCAATGCCAATACCCCTTTCCGCGCCGACTGCGGGACTGGCCCCTGGCTAAAGTTGTTATCTTGCGACACGAAATTCCTCCGTTTGCTGTTTGAAACCCAAAAAATCCGCCGCATTCTATTCATCTGAAAATAAAAAGCAATCGTTTCCGTGGTGGAATATATTTTTTATATGAATGAGTGCGAAAAAGTGGATAAAAAATTATCTCTGGAAAAACAGTGGGTAGACTTGATAAGACGCGCCAGCGTCGCATCAGGCATCAAAGCACGGTTGTCGGATGCGGCACGAGCGCCTTATCCGACCTACGGTTCAGACCTGCAGGCCTGATAAGACGCACCAGCGTCGCATCAGGCATCAAAGCACGGTTGTCGGATGCGGCACGAGCGCCTTATCCGACCTACGGTTCAGACCTGCAGGCCTGATAAGACGCACCAGCGTCGCATCAGGCATCAAAGCACGGTTGTCGGATGCGGCGCGCGACGCGTCCGACAATACCTTACTCTTCCATCGCCTGGCGGATCTGATCCAACGACGCGGGATCATCAATGGTCGTCAGATCCCCCGGATCGCGTCCTTCGCAAATGGCCTGGATCGTGCGGCGCAACATTTTTCCGGATCGCGTTTTCGGCAACTGCGAGACAAACCAAACGTGCGCCGGGCGGCCAAAGTTGCCAATCTGGCTGTCCACCAGCGCCATAATTGCCTTTTCTTCGGAGTGTGCCACCTCGCGGTCTTCCAGACTGTCGCTCTCTTTCGGAATAACAAACGCCACCGCCACCTGCCCTTTCAACGCATCTTTCACCCCTACCACCGCCACTTCGGCAACGCCAGGATGACTGGAGATACTCTCTTCAATCTCGCGCGTGCCCAGCCGATGCCCGGCAACGTTAATCACATCATCAGTGCGCCCGAGAATAAAGTGATAGCCGTCAGCATCGCGGATACCCCAGTCAAAGGTGGCATATACCGGACGGGAAAACAGCGACCAGTATGTCTTCACAAAGCGGTCGTCGTCACCCCAGATAGTCTGAATACAGCCCGGCGGCAGCGGCCCTTCCACCACCAGCATCCCTTTCTCATTCACGCCGCACGGTTCGCCAGTAGCTTCGTTGAGCAACTGCACATTGTAGCCATACATCGGCACGCCGGGGCTTCCCAGACGCGTCGGCCTGTCGTCCAGGCCTCGAGCAATCGCCATAATCGGCCAGCCGGATTCGGTCTGCCAGTAGTTGTCGATGACCGGCACATCCAGCGTATTGCTCACCCAACTGGCGGTCGGTTCATCCAGCGGTTCTCCTGCCAGATAGAGCACTTCCAGCGACGAGAGATCGTGTTTACGAATTTCAGCAGTAGGAAATTTTTTCAGCACGCGAATAGCGGTCGGCGCTGAGAACATTCGGCTCACCTGATATTTCTCGACAATTTTCCACCACACGCCACAGTCCGGCCAGGTCGGCAACCCTTCGTAAACAATGGTCGCCATCCCCGCCAGCAGCGGTGCGTAGACAATATAAGAATGCCCCACCACCCAGCCGATATCCGACGCGCAAAAGAACACACCGCCCGCTTTGCCACCAAAAATGGTTTCCATTGAGGTTGCCAGCGCCACCGCATAACCGCCGACGTCACGCTGCACGCCTTTAGGTTTTCCGGTCGTGCCGGAGGTGTAGAGAATGCAGGAAGTTTCGTTAGATTCCAGCCAGGCGACCGGCACCCGCGCGCCGATGTGCTGATGACGCAACGAAGCGAAATCAACATCCCGCCCGCTGACGCGCGCCATTTTCGCCAGCCCGCGATCCACCAGCAAAACGTGGCGCGGTTGGTGCTGCGCCTGCTTTATCGCATCATCGAGCAATTTTTTATAGGGAATGATTTTGCCGCCACGCGCCCCGGCATCTGCCGAGACAATCAGCACCGGTTTGGCGTCGTCGATTCGTGCCGCCACGCTGTGCGAAGCAAATCCACCAAATACCACCGAGTGAATAGCACCAATCCGCGCGCAGGCCAGCAGGGTAATGTGCGCTTCGGCAATCATCGGCATATACACCAGCACCCGATCGCCGCGCTGCACGCCCAATGAGCGCAACATTGACGCCACCGCGTTCACTTCGTCATATAACTGGCGAAAGGTAAACGTGCGCTCTTCTTCTGTTTCCGAAGAGACGGCAATCAGCGCCAGCGCCTCTGGCTGTTTCTCCAGCCAGCGGTCGACGGCGTTGTGGCACAAATTGGTTCGGCCTTCACAAAACCAACGGGCAAACGGCGGATTGCTGTGATCGAGCGTTTGCGTAAAGGGCGTCTGCCAGTCGATACGCAGGGCCTGCTCGGCCCAGAACTGCTCCGGTTCGTTAATCGAACGCTGATAAAATTCGCTAAAAGACATAATGCTCTCCTGTTGAACTTACGCCTTACCGCCGTTTGCTTAAATCACGTACAGGTCGAGATACTCATTGACCGGCATCTGCTCGAGGCGAGTTCTGTCGAGAGAAACCGCCAGAATGTGCTGCTGCTGGCGAGTCGGGAACTGGCGCGCAAGGTTGATTTTGAATTTATCGACCAGCTTCGGAATGCCATCCTGACGGCGGCGGGCATGACCAATTGGGTACTCCACCACCACTTCTTCAAAGCGCGTACCGTCGGTGAACTCAAGGGTAATGGCGTTGGCAATAGCGCGTTTTTCCGGGTCGTGGTAGTCGGCAGTAAACGCCGGATCTTCAAAGCAAGTGATCTTCTCGCGCAGGGCGTCGATGCGTTTATCTTGCGCAACCTTGTCTTCGTAATCTGCCGCCGTTAAGCGCCCAAACAGCAGCGGGATCGCCACCATGTACTGAATGCAGTGGTCGCGGTCAGCCGGGTTATTGAGCGGCCCTTTTTTGTCGATGATGCGAATACAGGCTTCGTGGGTGCGGATGGTCACTTTTTCGATATCCGCCGCTGTTTTACCTGCAGCCTGCATCTGTTCATAGAGCGTCATCGCCGCTTCAACTGCCGTCTGGGAGTGGAACTCCGCCGGGAAGGAGATTTTGAACAGCACATTTTCCATAACGTAGGAACCGTACGGACGTTGGAAGCGGAACGACTCACCTTTGAAGGAGACGTCGTAGAAGCCCCACACCGGCGCAGTCAGGGCTGACGGATAACCCATTTCGCCGGTTTTCGCCATCAGCGCCAAACGTACCGCGCGGGATGTGGCATCGCCCGCCGCCCAGGATTTACGCGTGCCGGTGTTCGGCGCATGACGATAGGTACGCAGCGACTGACCGTCCACCCACGCCAGCGAAACAGCGTTGAGAATTTCCTCGCGGGTCAGGCCGAGCATTTCGGCCACCACGGCGGTGGAAGCCACTTTCACTAACAGAACGTGGTCGAGGCCGACGCGATTAAAGGAGTTTTCCAGCGCGATGCAGCCCTGAATTTCGTGGGCTTTGATCATTGCGGTCAGCACGTGCTTCATGGTCAATGGCGCTTTGCCGCTGGCGACTGCGTTGCGGGATAACCAGTCCGCCGTGGCAAGAATACCGCCGAGGTTGTCGGAAGGATGGCCCCACTCCGCTGCCAGCCAGGTATCGTTGAAATCGAGCCAGCGGATCATCGCACCGATGTTAAACGCAGCCTGGACAGGGTCGAGCTGGAACTGAGTTCCGGGGACACGCACGCCGTTAGGTACGACGGTGCCGGGGACAATTGGCCCCAGCAGTTTTTTACAGGCTGGATATTCCAGCGCTTCCAGACCACAGCCGAGGGTATCGAGCAGGCAGTAATGGGCGGTGTCGTAGGCCACTCTGGAACTGATTTCGTAATTCATGACGTAATCGACGATATCAACGATTTCACGGTCGAATTCCGGGCGGATGTTGTTGATTTGAGCTGACATTGGGTACGTTTCCTTATTGTTATTCGTAGAGGTTTACTGGCGCTTATCCAGCGCAACAAACTGACGGTCTTCCGGTCCAACGTAATTCGCGGAAGGACGGATAATTTTGTTGTCCTGACGTTGTTCAATAATGTGCGCCGCCCAGCCGGTAACGCGAGCGATGACAAACAGCGGAGTGAACATCTCAGTGGGGACGCCCATCATGTTGTAGGAAACGGCAGAGAACCAGTCGAGATTGGGGAACATCTTTTTCGTCTCCCACATCACCGTTTCCAGACGATCGGCGATGTTGTACATCTTCAGTGAACCGCCTTCCTGCGAGAGCTGCTTCGCCACACGTTTGATCACCTGATGGCGCGGATCGGCAATGGTATAAACCGGGTGCCCGAAACCAATGACCACTTCTTTGTTTTCCACGCGTTTACGAATATCCGCTTCGGCTTCATCCGGCGTTTCGTAGCGTTGTTGGATCTCCAGCGAAACTTCATTCGCCCCGCCGTGTTTCGGCCCACGCAGTGCGCCGATTGCGCCGATAATGGCTGAATACATGTCAGAACCGGTGCCCGCAATAACCCGGCTGGTGAAGGTGGAGGCGTTAAACTCGTGCTCGGCGTACAGCACCAGCGAAATTTGCATCGCCTTTTCCCAACTTTGCGACGGCTTTTCGCCATGCAGCAGATGCAGGAAGTGGCCGCCGATGGAGTCGTCATCGGTTTCCGGCTGGATGCGTTCGCCGTTGTGGCTGTAGTGATACCAATAGAGAAGAATCGAACTCAGCGACGCCAATAATTTGTCAGCAATATCCCGCGCGCCTGAGACGGTGTGCCCCTCTTTTTCCGGCAGCGTACAGCCGAGCGCAGAAACGCCTGTGCGCATGACATCCATCGGGTGCGACGCCGCAGGTAAGGCCTCCAGCACGGTACGCACGTTAGCCGGTAAGCCGCGCAGGGCTTTCAGTTTCGTTTTGTAAGCGGAGAGTTCGTCACGGGTCGGCAGTTTGCCGTGGATCAGCAGATGCGCCACTTCTTCAAATTCGCAATGTTCTGCGAGGTCGAGAATATCGTAACCACGGTAGTGCAGGTCATTGCCGCTTTTACCCACCGTGCAGAGCGCCGTATTGCCCGCCGGAACGCCGGAAAGTGCCACAGATTTTTTCGGTTTAATGACATGGGTACTGTTTTGCAGGATCGTTGTGTCGCTCATGTTGTCCTCGTCATTGTTATCATTTGTAGGGTCGGGAT
>NZ_KE138680.1:2182581-2201667 GCF_000408325.1 Escherichia sp. KTE52 | reverse complement strand
TCGCGTCAGCGGCGCATCAGGCATTGGTTGTCGGATACAACCAACGGGCGTTTGTTTTATTTCGCCTGACTACGGGCAAACAGATCGTCGAGCTTCTCTTCGTACTGGTAGTAGTTGATGCTTTCGTACAGCTCGTTGCGGGTTTGCATGGTGTCGATGACGCTTTTCTGCGTGCCTTCCTGACGCAGGACGTTGTAGACATGTTCGGCAGCGCGGTTCATGGCGCGGAACGCTGACAGAGGGTACAGCGCCATTGCGACATGAGCGCTGCGTAATTCATCGGTGGTAAACAGCGGCGTAGCGCCAAATTCGGTAATGTTGGCAAGGATCGGCACCTGCACCGCATCGGCAAACTGGCGGTACATGGCGAGTTCGGTAATCGCCTCCGGGAACAACATCTCGGCACCGGCTTCAACGTAAGCCTGCGCACGCTCAATCGCCGCGTCCAGCCCTTCAACCGCCAGCGCATCGGTGCGCGCCATGATCACAAAATCAGGATCGGTTTTCGCATCCACCGCCGCACGGATCCGATCCACCATCTCCTCTTTCGAGACGATCGCTTTATTCGGACGATGACCGCAGCGTTTCGCACCAACCTGATCTTCAATATGCAGCCCCGCCGCACCGGCCTTAATCATCGATTTCACTGTACGAGCGACGTTAAAGGCCGAAGAGCCAAAACCAATATCAGCATCGACCAGCAACGGCAGCGAGCAAACGTCGGTAATACGGCGAATATCGGTCAGTACATCATCAAGGGTAGAAATACCGAGATCGGGCAACCCCAGCGAACCGGCCGCCACACCGCCGCCGGAGAGATAAATTGCCTGATATCCGGCACGCTGTGCCAGCAACGCATGGTTAGCGTTAATGGTGCCGACAATTTGCAACGGGGTTTCTTTGGTGAGTGCGGCGCGAAACGCTTTACCTGGAGAGTGTAGAGACATAGCCCATCCTTTGTTATCAACTTGTTATTTCGTTGATAAACACAAAGCAAGGGCTGTGCCACAATTACTCAAATCAAACTAAGTATTAAATTTCAATAAGTTATTAAAACCACGCTTAATTAATCCGCAAATATGCGTTTCAGTTAACGTTTCAGACAATGTTTCACTGCGTTTCATTGCAACAATGATGAAACAAGTCTAAACCCAATATTCGGTTTCTTGATTTATGGCGCGCAATGGCACATCCACCTCGACTTAACGACGATAAACCGGTTATCTGGACAGTATCGGTGACGCGCTTGTTCGAGCTGTTTCGCGATATCAGCCTCGAGTTTGATCACCTGGCGAACATTACCCCTATCCAGCTTGGCTTTGAGAAAGCGGTGGCCTACATCCGTAAGAAACTGGCAAGCGAACGCTGCGACGCCATCATCGCCGCAGGCTCTAACGGCGCGTACCTGAAAAGCCGCCTGTCGGTGCCGGTGATTCTGATTAAACCCAGCGGCTTTGACGTATTACAGGCGCTGGCAAAAGCGGGAAAACTCACCTCGTCTATCGGCGTCGTCACCTATCAGGAAACTATCCCGGCGCTGGTGGCTTTTCAAAAAACGTTTCATTTGCGCCTCGACCAACGCTGCTACATCACCGAAGAAGACGCACGTGGGCAGATCAACGAACTGAAAGCCAACGGCGCCGAAGCGGTAGTTGGTGCTGGGCTGATTACCGATCTGGCAGAAGAAGCCGGGATGACCGGCGTTTTTATCTATTCTGCCGCCACCGTGCGCCAGGCATTCAGCGATGCGCTGGATATGACGCGCATGACGCTACGCCATAACGCCCACGATGCGACCCGCAACGCGCTGCGTACTCGCTACGTTCTGGGCGATATGCTCGGTCAATCGCCACAGATGGAACAGGTGCGGCAAACCATTTTGCTGTATGCCCGCTCAAATGCTGCGGTGCTGATTGAGGGAGAAACAGGAACCGGCAAAGAGCTGGCAGCGCAGGCAATTCATCGGGAATACGTTGCCCGCCACGATGCGCGACAGGGGAAAAAATCGCATCCGTTTGTTGCCGTTAACTGCGGGGCGATTGCTGAATCACTGCTGGAAGCGGAGTTGTTTGGCTATGAGGAAGGGGCATTTACCGGCTCGCGACGCGGAGGCCGCGCCGGGCTGTTCGAAATTGCCCACGGCGGCACGCTGTTTCTGGATGAGATAGGCGAAATGCCGCTGCCGTTGCAGACTCGCCTGCTGCGGGTATTGGAAGAAAAAGAGGTCACCCGCGTCGGCGGGCATCAACCGATTCCGGTGAATGTGCGAGTTATCAGCGCCACCCACTGCAATCTGCAAGAGGATATGCAGCAAGGGCGGTTTCGCCGTGTTCTGTTTTATCGGCTGAGTATTTTGCGCCTGCAGTTACCCCCACTACGCGAGCGGGTTGCGGATATTCTGCCGCTGGCGGAAAGCTTTTTGAAAGTGTCACTGGCAGCACTTACCGCCCCGTATTCTGCTGCGTTACGCGAGGGGTTAAATACCTGCCAGGCGGTGTTATTGCACTATAAGTGGCCGGGGAATATTCGCGAACTACGCAATATGATGGAACGACTGGCGCTATTTTTAAGCGTGGAACCGATGCCAGATTTAACGCTGCAATTTCTGCAGCGATTATTGCCAGAACTGGCCAAAGAATCGGTTAACGTTATCGCCGCCACCGTGCTGACACCACGGCAGGCGCTGGAGAAATTTAACGGCGATAAAACAGCAGCAGCGAATTATTTAGGCATCAGCCGCACGACGTTCTGGCGGCGATTAAAAAATTAAATTGCCGGACGCGGCGTGAACGCCTCATCCGGCCTGCAAAACTATGAATATCAATATGTTGCATTTACTGATAAACGTGCGCATTAGGCATGTTTACATGGACTTAAGAATTACTTCTTCTTATAAATATTTGCCGTGCCGTGGATCTTATTGTCAGTCTGACCGGAGGTCAGCACTAACACATCAGCCCCTTTTTCATCCGCTTTTTTGATCAAATCTTCTTTCGCATCTGCGGTCGACATTTCATTACTTGTTGAAATATCACCTATTTTTTCATATTGCGATTCAACCTTTTCAAATTCCGCTTTGGTCATCAATTCCGCTGCATAAACGTTTGTGACAACAAAAGCTAACGCACCAACTAAGAGCTTAGTTCCAGTTTTCATCGGTGAACTCCATGATGTGTGATTAGGCTAATACCCTGAAGCTAACAGTCATCATCAGGGTTGATTAATAAGTAGTTCAGCGATTAAGAAAAATCTATAGCAAAAGAGAATATATTTGTATTATTCTTAATGTGAATTCCACTTCTCCTGCCAGTTAATAACTCTTCCTGCAATTGTCGCTGGTATCATTTGAATTATTTTTTATAATAATCTCAAATTTTCACCCTGCCAGAAACTCAATGTAAAAATCATGAAGTCCACATCATTTTTCTTAATAAAAAAACTTTAACCATCTATTTAATTGATTTATATAAGCTTTATTTATTGCACTTTTATAGTTCTTAAGACGATTTATTATTATTTTTTTCAGAAATACCATGTTAACATATTGACATCGATGACAAACCACAAAAAGCTATCAATGCAATAAATAACTAACACTTTAATATATTTATTGCAGCATCTGTTACAGATATTCTTATTTAGAGAATTGCATACTTACGCCTTGCAAGGTTTCAGGAAGAAAAGATGTGCAATAGAAAAGCATTTCGCCATTTAATTTTTAAGGATAAAAGTGAGTGATATGAAATCAGCAAAAAAAAGCTTATCGACACGGGCGATAGCCATTTATACCATATTATTTACGCCAGTATCCTTGGCTATCACCCCACCTGTAAATTCAGATAGTAATGTTGTCATTAATAATAATGAAGAGATAAAACTCATTGCGTCAGAAGGCTACGATCCCGGATGGGAGCATTTTAACTCATTGAAAGTAGGTGAAGACTCTAATGGTTCATTACTCATTGATAATCTTTCACTTACCACTTCAGCAGCCAGCATTGGTAATAATGCTGAAGGCTCCATCACTTTAACAAACCATACCAACTGGCAGTTCGACACACCTTCCTCCAATATTTTTTTAGGCACTAACGAAGGCTCCGGTACGTTATACGTGTTAGATGGTAGTAAGATAAGTGGCCTGCAATCAATAAGAGTTGGTGAGTTTTATGGTGATGCCAGGGGGACGTTGGTTATTGATGGGGAAAGCTCATCAGTCACCTCTAAAATTGCTATTGTTGGCGATCAGGGAACAGGGAAAGTATCTGTTACTAATGGCGGAACACTCACTTCCCTGACTCAAATGAATATTGGGTATGTTGACGCCCATTCTTCTCTGTCAGCTAACCAGAGTAGCTATGGAGAAGTTCTGGTTGCCGACAAAAATTCAACAGTAAATGCCCCATATATACTTCTTGGCGGATATAATACATCTTCCGTTTCTGATACTACCGGAATTCTCACTGTCAGCAACGATGGTGTAATCAATGCGAATTCATATATCTGGGTTGGTGTCTCCTCTAACGGAACAGGAATGTTAAATATTGGAGGTGCGCAAGGTGAGGCTGCGCAGCCTGCTGGTTCAATTAATACACCCCGAATTTATTTAGGGGGGACAAATGCGTCAACCACTTCAATATTAAACTTTAATCACACCAACGCTGATTTTGTTCTGACCTCATACATAGACGGTAAAGGCCAGGTTAACCAGGTAGGTTCCGGAACAACCACATTATCCGGCTCGAATATCTATACTGGTGATACCTATATAACTAAAGGCAGCCTACGCGCTGGTAAAGTAGATACCTTCAGCCCCAACTCCGATTATATTGTCGACAGCGGTGGAGATCTCGATTTAAACGGTTATTCACAAACGTTAAAAACGCTGGCACTGGCTGGAACAGCAACGTTGTCTGCGTATGAAAATGGCCACGAGTTCACGCCGACCACACTGACCATTAACGGTAACTATACTGCCAATGATGGTTTGTTAGTCATGCATACGGTATTAGGCGATGATAATTCCGTAACGGATAAACTCATCGTAAAAGGTGATACTTCCGGTAGTACCCGCGTCATGGTCAACAATGCGGGCGGTCTGGGCGCGGATACTCTGGAAGGGATAAAAATTGTGGAGGTTGACGGCCTGTCAGAGGGCGTTTTCAGTAAAGAAGGTCGTATTGTTGCCGGTCCCTATGACTACAACGTGGTAAAAAGCGACAACCAGAACTGGTTTTTAACCAGTGAAATTCCCGCAGGACCGTATACCCCACCGGAACTGCCCGTCATCCCGGAACCAGACCCTGAGCCCCCTGTAACACCAGAACCCCCTGTAACACCAGAACCCCCTGTAACACCAGAACCGCCTGTGACACCGGAGCCACCTGTTACGCCATCTGTTCCACAACCAGAACGAAAACATCTGTATCGCCCGGAAATTGGCAGCTATCTGACCAATATTCAGGCGGCAAATACGCTGTTTAATACCCGACTGCATGACCGTCTGGGGGAAACACAATACACCGACCTGCTGACCGGCGAGCAGAAAGTAACCAGCCTGTGGATGCGTAACATTGGCGGGCATAATCGCTTTAAAGATCGTTCGGATGAATTGAGCACCCAGAGCAACCGTTATGTTCTGCAACTGGGCGGCGACCTCGCACAATGGAGCAGTAATGACCTTGATCGCTGGCATCTCGGCTTAATGGCTGGCTATGCCAACAGCAAGAGTCACACCCATTCCAACCTGACCGGGTACAGCTCACGTGGGCAAATCGACGGCTACAGTGTGGGGGTGTATGGCACCTGGTACGCTAACGAAGCGGACAAAACCGGGACTTATGTTGATAGCTGGTTGCTCTATAACTGGTTTGATAACACCGTCTCCGGCGAGTACCTGCCGGGTGAGAAATATCACTCTGACGGCATAACCGCTGCCATTGAAGCGGGTTATACCTTCCGTCTTGGTGAAAGCGCCGATGCGCGTACCAGCTACTGGTTGCAGCCAAAAATGCAACTGACGTGGATGGATGTGAAGGCAGACAATCATACTGAAGACAATGGCACTCTGGTTGAGGACAGCACCGAAGGCAACCTGCAAACGCATCTGGGGGTGAAAGCGTATCTGCAAGGCCATAATGCTCTTGATGAGCATAAAGAGCGTTCCTTCCAGCCTTTTGTGGAAGCCAACTGGATTTATAACTCCCGCAATTACAGTGTGAAGATGGATGGCATCAGCGATGAAATCATCGGTGCGCGTAACATCGGTGAGTTAAAAGTCGGGGTGGAAGGTCAGCTTAATCCGCGTCTGCAACTGTGGGGCAACGTCGCCCAGCAGTTGGGTGACAACGGTTACAGCGATACCCAGGGAATGCTGGGTATGAAATATCTCTTTTGATGCCACTTTGCCACCTGTCGCGTACAGGTGGCACTCTTTTTAGATCCGCGTTCTTTGTGATCGCGCTCGCATTCAGTCATTTTTACTATAAATATGATGAAGTTAATTCAGCTTATTTATGAGTGAAATCACTATGGTTCCTTTGCACGCCGTTTACCTGACCGTTGGACTGTTCGTTATCACCTTTTTTAATCCCGGGGCAAATCTCTTTGTCGTGGTTCAAACCAGTCTGGCTTCAGGCCGTCGCGCGGGCGTACTCACCGGGCTTGGTGTCGCGTTGGGCGATGCCATCTATTCCGGGCTGGGGTTGTTTGGAATGGCAACGCTCATTACCCAGTGTGAAGAGATTTTCTCACTCATTAAAATCGTCGGCGGCACTTATCTCTTATGGTTTGCCTGGAACAGTATGCGCCGACAATCAACACCACAGATGAGCGCGCTACAACAGCCCCTTAGTGCCCCGTGGTATGTATTTTTCCGCCGTGGATTAATTACCGATCTCTCTAATCCACAAACAGTTTTATTTTTTATCAGTATCTTCTCAGTGACGTTAAATACAGAAACGCCGACCTGGGCGCGTTTAATGGCCTGGGCAGGAATTGTGCTCGCGTCTGTTATCTGGCGTGTATTTCTTAGCCAGGCGTTTTCTTTACCGACCGTGCGTCGCGCATACGGGCGTATGCAGCATGTCGCCAGTCGGATTATTGGTGCAATTATCGGTGTCTTCGCGCTACGGCTGATTTATGAAGGGGTAACACAGCGATGAGCTGATAATGGTATATCCAGGTCATCAACTTAATTGAGAAGTTGGACCGCCATCGAGGCCTCGAACCCCGTACCATACAACAATCCTGGTTGTCGTCTGCTCTTCCTGATGAGCTAATGGCGGTTTTTGATATGAGCCTTACAGTATTATTCGCTGTCAGGCTTTGGTGCGATGCATAAGATACAGAAAGCGCCCCATGCAAACTTGATGGAATTATGATTTTTTTCATATAAATGTCAACTCATACATTCACAAAATATATTTATTATTCATAAACCAAGCAACACCGAATCCCTGTCGGTTGACTTGCCCTGCCCCGGCATATTCAGGGTTATAGAAGGGGGCAACTTCGCGCTCTTTTAAGTCTTGTCATCAACCATTGCGTTCCCTATGTCGGGGGAGCGCCCGCCAGCACCGCTTCAAAATCTGCGGCGGTCAGATCGCTTGCCCCTTTGAGCATATCTCTGGCCAACGCTCTGCGTCGGTTCAGTAATTCATCCAGCGTTTCTTCAAAAGTCATTAACTGGCTATCACGCACTGTCGGATAATAGACGTAAACATCTTTCTGCTGCCCAATGCGGTAGGCTCTGTCAGTCGCCTGATCTTCCTTCGCCGGATTCCAACAGCGGGTAAAGTGGATGACATGATTCGCTTTTTGGACATTGACGCCAAACCCAACGGCGATGGTGGATAAAATAATAACGTTAAAACCTAGCGTTGATTGAAATGCATCGATCAGGCTCTGACGATTTTGGTCACTGCCAGATTTGGTGCTGGTATCACCATTAATAATAAAAGGCTTAAAGCCAAAATGCTGCGCAATCAGATGTTGCAGCTCTCGTTGAATATCGCGCAGTTCCGTAAAAATAATCACTTTGTCATCAGATGACTGGCGAATGGTGTTTAACGTCTCCAGCAGCCATTTTACTTTCGGAGCATCGTTACGTAAGCGCAAATCTGCACTTACGGAATAAGGCCATGCGCAAATAAGTTTCAACCGATGCAGCAACCCCAGCATACCTGAGCCTCGTTGATCCAGCCCTTCGCTGATCTCCTGTTGGTTTTGCCAGCTTACAACCGAGTGGGTATAGAGATCCCGTTGCAATGGCAGCATATTCAACTGTTTACAGTACTGATCTTCAATCTTATCCGGCAGATCTTTCGCTACTTCTTCTTTGGTGCGGCGCAGTGTCTGCGGTTCTATTAATTTGCGTAGCGATTCGAGGACAGCATTATCATTCTGTTGCTCAATGGGGCGCAGATAATCTTTACCAAAATTATTTAAAGCCCCCAACAACCCCGGCTGAACGAAGTCAAATAAACACCACAGATCGACAAGGGTGTTTTCGACTGGTGTTCCGGTACATGCGACTTTAAATTGCGCCTGAATGGCTTTTGCCGATTGGGTTATTAATGCCGCCGGATTTTTGATTTTCTGCGCTTCGTCGCACACCATTATGGACCAGGGCTGACGAGCCAGGGAAAATTCCTGATCGCGCAACGTCTCGTAGGTAGTAAGAACAATATGCGCGTCACCCACCCAGTCATTTTGCAGTAAGTTCTTAATGCCCTTGCTTTTAAGTGCCTGAGGAATGCTCTCTTTCGCGCACTTCTTCGCCTTAAGCTCATTACCATAGAGTTTTAAAATCGACACCTGCTCGCGCAGGAAGAAATTCCCGACCTCACGTTCCCAGTTATCGAGTAACGATACCGGAGCAACAATCAGCGAGGGGGGCGCATCCGGGAAACGTTCTCGATGCCAGATGAGAAAGGTTAAAATCTGTAAGGTTTTACCCAACCCCATATCGTCCGCCAGTAAACATCCCGCCGTCTCGGTTGGCGACTTTAGATACAACTGTTGGAGCCACGCCACCCCTTTACGCTGATGTTCACGTAGCTGAATGGACGTTTTGAGGATCATCGGCAGTTCGACTTCTGCCTGATGTGCGCCGAGCAAGGAATCCCGCCGTTGTTTAACATACAGCGCCTGCTCAATATTTTGTTCTATCAGCAGAACGGCACGACTAACCGGTTCACTGCTTACGCCATCATTTGTTTCGCCATCGATTTTCTTTTTCCATTTATCGTGGAAAATTTCTGCTTCTTCGCGAGGCAAAAGGTTGTCGTTCCAGGGCATGGCAACTTCCGGCGCATCCGTGGCTTTTGCCTCTTCCAGCCGCTCTTCCAGTTCCTGAAAATGTTGATGATTATCGAGATCCCAGCCAGAGAACATGACCTCGCACATCTCTTGCGCAAGGTTCTCCGGAAGCCATTTTTCACTTTCACTTTTGACCAGATAAGGCGAACTGATTTTTTCAAATTCACCGATCCCGATAACCCGGTCACTGTATTTGTTGAGATCGAGAACGTGGGTAAAATTCATTCCCGCCGCCTGTTGCTGCCAGTTTTCAAGCAACGCCTGATAACCTTGCAGTTCTTCCTGGCTGAATCTGGAAAGCTCCAGATCGTAACCCTGCCAGACTCCGGCGGGCAGTTGTGCCGCTAACTTTTGTTCCAGTTCAGAGAGCAACGCCGCCAGTTCACCTGGGCGTTTAAAGATATAGGTTTCATCCGGCACGGATTGTTCAGTTCTGGGGCTGAGAAAAAGCGTTACAGATGCAATTTGCCTGTTTTCATCGATCTGCGGCTCCAGACGAAAATCATAAAAGTAGATCCCGGCGTCCTGTAAATTCTGCTCGTAAACGTCAGGATCGAGCACCTGGCTCGCCTCTTCACCAATCCAGGTGTAGGGATTGCGAACAAATGAGAGCGCATCATCCCCCGCCACGCGACGCCCGGTAATAGCGTGCACGGAGGTCAGGACGTCTTTGACTTCAGGAGAAAGAATGACATGATTTAAGACACCATCATCCCCTAAAACACGGTAACGATCCTGCACCTGTTGCGTACGGTCAAAAATCTGTAACCAGTTTGCAGGCTGCTCATCAAAAACCGGTTCAATTTCCAGTACCGGAGTATCTACCACCAGCGATTTTCGCAGTTTTAACTGTAACGATTCTGGCCTGATAACGATCGTTTTTGCGAGATAGTCATCCAGTTTTGCCCCTGCTTTTTTGGCCTGCCGCCGTATTTTAGCCCAACTGGTTTGGTTGACCGTTTCGCCCGGCGTCTGTCGCTGCTGCAATCTGAGTTGCTGTAGTGCGTCCAGAAGCTGCCAGTTCTCTTCGCTTAACACAAAGGTGCCTTCCGCAGAGGAAAAACTGGCTCCCGTGCAAGTTATTCCGACGGGGCGATAGTCGTCGGGCTGCGTCCATTTATCAATGAAAACGCGAAAAGTATCATCGCTAATACTTCCCGTTGCAGCAAGATGAGCCGTCAGATTGCGCTGTGGAGGAAAAGCGAAAATCGCCAGGCTGCTGGCATAGTCATCATTTTTCCGGATGCGATAAAAATCATCCCAGCTAAGAAACCAGCAATCAGACCAGTGTGAAACATAATCTTCCTCATGAAGCTGTTCCAGACATGAGGCGACAGGCCAGTTATCTTCACTATCAGCAAGACTAAAGGGGAAAGCAAAGCCCTCCTCTTTCATTACATACAGCGGCACAAATGAAGCGGGTAGTGAGGTATTCTCTTTAATAAATTTACCCAACAATTTTTTGAACACTATTTGCTCCAGTAAGTAAATTTACCCAGCACCGGTTTAAACCCGAGGCTGAGTAATTTTTGCGCCGCTTCATGGTCAGGCTCATTGAACTGAATGTGGATTGCGCCCCCCAGCCCTCGTTTATCCATCACTTTACAATCGACCGAACGAATAACCTCCCGGATTTGCTGTTCCCGGCCAGGTAGCTCTTTTTTGGCTTTTAACGCTGAGGCGATGATGTTGGTTTGCTCTTCCCGGTCTGACTTTGCATCACTGACTTCATGTTCAGGCAACGATGCAGGCTCTGGCCGACTCACGGTCTTTGACGCATTGAAGCGGGAGGCATCCAAAGTGACAGAGGGCTGATTTACATCTTCCGCAACGTAATCAATACCCAACTTACGAAGTTCTTCGTCATATCGGCTCATCCAACCTTCAATTCGGTTGAGTGAGTAGCGAAATACCGGCGACAAATGCGGTAAACGCAACCGGACTTTGCGCCGGTTATTCCGCTTATCTTTCAGATCATAATCAATATCAAGAATGCCGGTTTCCGGATTAAAGGGCGCATTCCCCATATGGTAGGCATACATCGCCCCCACTTTCGAAAATTCGACAAACAGATAATCGCCAATGCGCATAATCATGGCATTGTTATCGCGTGAACCAGAGCCTTGCAGGCGGCTTAATCGCCCTGCGTTTTTCGCCCTGAACTCAACATAATCGGCATCTTTGGATCGCAGCGCCTCTTCGCCCAGCACAATGCGCGTATAGCTCATCTGATTGGCAAAACGTAGCCAGTAGAACAGGCGCGCATGGTCAACATCCCGATTGCCTTTCAGCAACTCAAAGAACAGTTTCAGGTCGTCTTTGGCGAACCACCCTTGCACCATCAGTAATACGGGATTTTCAACGTGAACCTGCCAGCTTTTATTACGACTGGTTAACTGCGGATTTCCCCAATATTCCAGGGCCAATTGCTTGAGTTCGAAATGTGTTTGATGTTTAAAAGCCGACTGATAATAACGGGTCAAAGTGGCTGCCAGAATATTATCTTTAAACCGCGTAAGCTGGCGGCTTAACGCGATAAGCGAATTAATTTTCTGCTGAAAATCATCGTCATTCTGGCGAAAAATCTCATTGACCAGGTGGTTAACAATTTTGCGCCATAACCAACTGGTTTGCGGAATTTGCGCAACTTTCTCCAGCACCGAAATATCCGTTATTTCTCCGCGCCCGAGCTGTTGTCCGAGAAGAAACCCTGCATTATCGGTAAAAATATCGCTATAGGTGTCAATGACCGACATCCAGGACATCTGACGCGGCGCGCTCTCCTTAAGTTTTTGAAAACCGTGGGCAATCTGCGTGCGTAGCTGCAGCCACTGCGGATTCTTTTCTGGCGTATCGCTGGCATGACCAAAATAGCTGGTACATAACGCCAGCCATTCCCGCCGCGTTAACCGCCGCTGCGCAATTTTTTGTTCAATTTCAGCGATAATTCTCGCAAAGTTTGTTGCATCATCCATCAATGCAATTTCAAACAGATCGCCTTCTGCTACATCATTGAGGCCAAAAAAAATCATCTTCCATTCGAAGGGCTTTGGCATCTCCCCCGCACGCAGTCGGGCAATGGCCTGTCGGCGTTTCTCCAGAGGGGGAACCATCTTCACCGCGCGAGCATCTACCTTTCTCTCAAGTTGCGCGATAACGCGCTGAAGATAGTTAAAAGCGTGACTTACCGTCGGCTGCGCGTTCTGCTCTCTGTAGGGAAGTAAGCGGGTTTTCAGTTTTTCAATAGCGGAAGTCATTGCATGATTCCTAGCTGACAGGTTTCCTGGCTAATGCCTGGAACAACATCCATGCTTTCATCGTGCTTTTTGTCTTTCAGGCCAAAGAATTGCATCCGCAGTTCTACGCGACGGCTGGCCTCTTTGCTCTCTTTCGCATTGTTGAACGAAACCCCACCCGCCAGAAATAATTTGCGGATCTGGACTTGCTGTTCCGGGGTTATTTTTTGCTGTAGCGCGCTTCTGCTATCCAGCAAACTGCACATCACCCACTCCGAGCGTTGCAACGAAAGATGCAAGTTATAGAGATAAGAACCATCGGTATCCGTAAAACCTTCTATAACAATTTGCTTAAACCATTTTTTGCCTTCATCGCTATTTGCCGCCTCCAGCACTAACGGCACCACATCCTGTAGCGCCTGTAATCCTTCGGCGTTAAGCGCGAAGCGATTGTGCTCAAAACGCCCTGCTTCACCAAAGCTGATACGGTTATCATGGCAGTCAACCTGAATCGTCTTGTTGAGATTTTTTGCCTGAAGTTCAAGTTTTTCACACAGGCGAGCGATATCATGCCCGCGCGATTTCTCCCCGGCTTCCGCCTGCTGAATTCGCTGCGTAACAGAGCTAAGCGACGCCACCATCACCACCAGAAACAACACCATCATGGCAGTCATCAGATCTGCATAGGAGATCCAGAAAGGTTTTTCCGCTTCATCGCTGCGCCGTTGCCTGCCATTAAATACCCGGTTAAACATCAGCCTGTTCCTTACGCGCGACGATGACGGAGTACCGTTTCCAGCGTATCCACGCTTTCACCGATAATCTCAACCGAAGAACTTAAGGCTCCTGCCGCTTTAGTCAGTTGCGTATCCATCTCCTGTAGTGAACGATTCAGGCCGTTTTCCACCCCGGTCGTAAAGGATTCAAAACTGGTTCCCATCACCTCGGCAATGTTATGCAGGAACTCCTGAGCCTCGCGGTTATATTGTTGCAGGCGTTCGGAATACGCCTTCAGATCGTCAACAAAACGGCTGCGGGATGATTGTTCATCATGGCTACGGTTAATCAGCGTTTCGAGTGCGGTTATGGCATTCGCCACGACTTCACGGGTATTACGATAATCAGCAATCAATGCCCCCAACTCCGCGCTGGCACCGGAAAGCGTGCGCCCTGCCTGTTGCGTGCTATTCAGCACCTCGGCGGTCAATTGATTAGCCTCGGCAACGCGATCGCCCGCGGCTTCAAAGCGGTCGGCGGCCACGCGCATTTTGTCGGCTCCTGTTTGTATCTCTTCCAGATGGCGCGTGGTGTTTTGCGCCATCCGTTGCAGCAACTCGCCAGAGGCTGATTGCTGTTCACGTAGCATCTGCATCAGCGACTCAACCTGACTTTCAAGCTGACCAATGATTCGCTGCGCTTCCTGTTGCAACGCACTCTGCGCTGATTGCTGTTGCTGACTGAGCGACTTCTGACCGTCTTCCAGTTGTCCAAACAGGCTGCCAAGTTGGCTACCCAATTGATCAATACCGCTGGTCATTTTCTCTCGCAGGGCATCCTGGCTGGAATGCATGGTTTGCTGTAACGACGTCATAAACTGTTGTTGTTGCTCGGCCGCCGCCTGCTCACGCGCTTCGCTACGTGCCAGGAGCTGCTGAGTCTCTTCATGCAGCACGCGTTGCCCTTGTTCCTGAGTCTGGCTCATCTGTTTTTGCCCGGACTCCAGTTGGCTGAATACGCCCGCCAGGTTTTGCGTCAGCGCTTCCACCCCTTTGCTCATATTGCCTATCAGCAGATTTTGCGCCTGATTTTGCTGCTGATTAAGTTGCTGCTGGCCATTTTCCAGTTGTGCGAAAAGCGTTGCCATATGACTGCCAAGCGTATCCACAGAAGCCGCCATTTTTTCCATGGTTTCATTTTGCCCTTGCTGAACACTGGACTGGATAGCCTCAATAAAAGCGCGCATCTGTTCCGCCATCGCTTTTTCACGCGCTTCACTGTCGGCAAAGATTTTTTCCAGTTGTTGTGCCATCCGTTCGCCCGCACCCTCACCTTCTGCGCCAATACGGGCAACGGACTCCTGCAAACTACGCAGCATCTCATTCATCCCTGCCTGCATCTCCTGCTGACCGCTTTTCATTTCGCTTAACAGTTGAGAGATCAGTTGCGCGCTGCCCTGACGTGAGTCATCCCCGGCCTGACGCATATCCTGCAACAACGTAGAAAAACCGCTTTGCATCGACTGAATGGCTTCCACAGAACGCCCCATCATCTCCTGCATGGTGGTGAACTGCTGACCAAAGGTGTTATCCATTTTGCTCATAAAGGCAGTCAGGACGTTCTCCAGCATCGACTGCACACGATGGCTCTGATCGCCGGAAGCGGTTTGCACCACACCAGCAATTTTATCCAGCGGATTTTTCAGACTGGTTTCAATAGCGCCACTGACCTGTTCAGCAAACTGTTGGCCTGACTCGCGATATGTCGTTGATAATGTCTCTGCCAGCTTTTGATTTTCCCGCATCTGGCTATCTACCAGGTTTTGCAGCATTTCACGCAGGTCAGTGACCAGACCATCCTTAAGTTGCCTCGCATGGGTGGTGTTTTCTTTAGTACTGGAAAGAAGTTGCGAAAGGTAATCTTCACCGACGCCGCCTTCAAAAAGCTGGTCAATGCTGGCGGTAAGGAGTTCAAGATTTTTATAACATTGCGCCAGTCGCCATTTTTCAAACATGGTGACCAGAATAGAGAACGTAATAGCAAATGCCGAACCTAAAAACGCATACAGAACGTCGCGTAAAAGGTTAGCGACACTGGCGCTGACCTGCTCTGGCGTGCTGGGGTCAAAATGGTGCAAACCAATCATCAGCCCCGAAAAGGTGCCGATAATCCCAATTCCGGTCAGGATGCCTGGGAGATGTTTAAACGCTTCTGTATAGAGAGGAATTTCGACTAATAACGGTTCCGTAAACCATGCTGACGACGGAGCCGTTGAGCGGATGGTGCTAATTTTTTTTTGCCCGCTGTTTTCATCAAACTCAAACTGGCGATGTAGAGACTCTTTAAATTCGCTCCAGGGGTGCGCAAAAAATTTATCAGAGAATAACGCGTCTAATTTTTCGAGTTGTTGTGCCGGTTTTTCATTGCCAAGTAGCCGAATTGCTTTCGCTTTTTGTTTAAAGCGTGCTGAAACCCTAAATGAAGGAATAGCGTAACGGACAATGAAACCCAACAACAAAACCCCAACCACAATAGCGACATAAATCGGCACATTTTCTGGATTAACAGAGGTTAACGTGTCGAGGAACGAAGTCAGCGAAAACATCTAAATACCTTGAGTGAAGGAAAAGAAATTTGCAGGGCAGAACATCACCAGCAAGAAAAAAAACCGCCCGCTCATTATAGGAAAAGTCTCGATTTTTACATCTATAAAACGTTATATATCTCATAAAAACATTGATCAAACACATGCGTAAGAAATTTAAATCGCCTGATGGAAATAATTCACAGAATTTATGCTTTATGACACAAAGATTGTGGATTTTATTTTTTTGCCGCCGGGCTTACGGATGAAACTTTTTCATGGAGTGCGCGGCTTCTAATAACGTCCAGTCACTATTCAACGAGACAATTAAATGAGTGAGATTGACATTAAGGGCGATGAAACGCTGGTTGCTCTGCTACTGAACGCCGACAAAAACGAATACCACCAACGCCAATAAAGTCATTTTGCGAAAATGGCACAACAATCGCTTAATGCCGCAAAAGTCGCAATTAAGGACGCCCGTCAGGCGTTCGGCCAATTCCAGCAAAATATGCTGGATAAGCCGTTACAGACCAGCCGCATGTTGATGGAAATGAAAGATGGTAAACCGGTGAAGTGTTATGCGTTGCCGAATGCTTAAGGCGACTCGTAAGATTTGCTGTGTGGTTAGTGGAACCACACACTATTTCTCATGTTCAGGAGAATCAAAGCCAACAAAGCCATATTCAGGCGCCCCCATCCCTGGGGTTACTGCTCGCCGTTACAAACGCGTCAAATGCACATCACCCTGTCACACTCCCCCATACCAGTTGTCCTTTATGGAACGTCGCCGTGCGCGGCGAGATACGCGCCACCGCCTCGGCGGAACAGGAGGCATCCACCAGCACAAAACTGGCATCATCCTGCGCTTTTGGCCAGACGCGCTCGCCTTTTTCATTCAGCGGCAAAACGTCACCAGTGGCTAAAAACAGCGAACGGGACAGGTTTTGTTCGTTAGGGCGAATATAAAGCTGCGCGTACAAATTGGCTTTCTCCAGCATGTCGCCCAGGCCGTAAGGCGACCAGTGATCAATAACGCTGTCGGTGCCGGTCATCACTTTTACGCCCTTGTCGTGTAGCTGCTTGAGCGGCATATGCAACGTGCCAATCGGCACCGTCGAGGCGATAGAAATTTGCTGCGCCGCCATCCGGTGCGCCAGTTCATCTACCTGTTGCTCGTTGAGCATGGCCAGCGCAAAGGCGTGGCTGATGGTCAGCTTGCCTTTTAGTTGCGGCGTTTTCTCTACCGTTTCAACCATATAATTGATGGCCGCCACGCCCGCCGGAGTGGTTTCGTGCAGGTGAATATCGACGCCTTTGTCATAGTCCAGCGCAATCTGGAACATGGTGTCGAGAGATTTTTCCATCGCACCATCAACATTGGTCGGGTCCAGGCCGCCGACGTAATGCGCGCCTGCCTGCATCGCTTCGCGCATTAAGGGTTCCGATTTCGACAGCAGCAAACCGTGCTGCGGGAAGGCGACAATTTCACACTCGAAGCCCGCCTGACGTCGCGCCAGCACCGCCTGCAAATTTTGCAGATTTTTCAGGCCGGAAACCGGTTCGATATTGCAGTGGCTGCGGGCAATGGTGGTGCCTTTCGACTGCAATAAATCGATCAGTTTTTCCGCCCGCTCCTGAGTGTACGGTTGCAGCTCCGGCAGTATTTTCTGCTCGAGCTTGATCATGTCCTGGATGGTGGTGCCTGCCGGGCGATTGAGTGAACGCCACGGCCCGCCGTAAAAGGTTTTGTCGAGATGAATATGCATGTCGCGGGTGGTGGGCAACATCAACTTACCGCCAGCGTCATAGTGCGGCAGCGTGGCGTCCGGATGCTGCTTGTTCTCGCGCAGCGCAACAATTTTGCCGTCCTGAATCTCCACGGTCTGGCGCGCCGTGCGGGTCTGCACCGCCACGCCGTTTTCGTAGTCAAAACCGTTTTCCAGCAGCACGTTGTCGAGATAGTAATGCGGGTCAGTGATTTTCATGGTGTTGTTCGCTTCGCAGTGGATTGTGTCAGAGGCTGCCGCATGGGCAAGCGGCACAGACGTACCAAACAGCGCGGCGGCGGTGACCATCTTACCGCTCTGGCTCAGAAACTCACGGCGGCTATTGCTTTCTTTCATCTTACGTCCTTACGTTTTAATAATATGAGTGCCCGTTTCACCGCGCAGCGCCGCGGGCAGGCATTCCGGCGTGGTGATAATCACTTCTTTGCCGCCCTGTTCCAGGAACGTCAGGCTGGCGATGATTTTTGGCAACATGCTGCCGGGCGGGAAATGCCCTTCCTGCATATAACGGGTCATAGTGGCAATATCTACGCGATCCAGCGCCTGCTGCTGCGGTTTGCCAAAGTGGATACACACTTTTTCCACACCGGTGGTGATCACCAGAATGTCGGCGTGAATTTCACGCGCCAGTAGCGCGGTAGAGAGATCTTTGTCGATAACCGCGTCCACGCTTTGGTAATCCCCCGCTTCGCTGCGTACCACCGGAATGCCGCCGCCGCCCGCGCCAATCACCACAAAGCCCTGTTGGATCAGCGCTTTAATAGCAGGTGCTTCGACAATACGTTTCGGTTCCGGCGAGGCGACAACGCGGCGATAGCCCCGTCCGGCATCTTCTACAAAACGCCAGTCAGGGTTTGCCTTTTGTAATGCGTCACGCTGGGTTTCACTGAAGAATGCGCCAATAGGTTTGGTGGGATGAGCAAAACCCGGATCGTTTTTATCCACTTCCACCTGAGTCACCACGGTGACGGCTTTTTTCTCGCCGTGGCGGGCAAGCCGGTTATTCAGCGCCTGTTGGATCAGGTAGCCAATGCCGCCTTGCGTATCTGCCACACAGTTCGCCAGCGGCGTTAGGGGCAGCCCTTCTCGCTCATGGGCAATCTCCGCGCGGCGTAAATCCAGACCGACCTGCGGCCCATTGCCGTGGGTCAGCACAATGTCGTAATCGGAAGCCAGCATTTCCAGCACCGTATCGGCGACGGCTTTCACCGCCTCCGCCTGATGCTCAATCGACTGGCTGGCGTTATCTTTGATAATGCTGTTGCCACCAATGGCAACGACCACAAGTTCTTTCATGTTGTTATGTCCGCTACAGAGGATGATGGGGTTATGACCAACGCCAGACTGCCTGATGCGCTACGCTTATCAGGCCTACAATTCTCGTGCCACTCGCAGGCCGGATAAGGCGTTCTCGCCGCATCCGGCAATGGTGACAAATGCC
>NZ_KE138680.1:2097932-2182079 GCF_000408325.1 Escherichia sp. KTE52 | reverse complement strand
CGCCGCATCCGGCAATGGTGACAAATGCCTGATGCGACGCTCGCGCGTCTTATCAGGCCTACAGATTCTTGCACCATTCGTAGGCCGGATAAGGCGTTCTCGCCGCATCCGGCATAAACATGTAAGTCAAACGCCGTAACGTTCGCACCAGCCAAGAATGGCTTTCTCGAAGCAGGCGAATGGTGGATGCACAATGCCCGCGCCAATCATGCCGACGCCTGCATCTTTATGAGCGATGGCGGTGTTGATCACCGGCAGAATGCCGCTGCTACCCACACGGGTGATGTCGATAGCCGATGGCACGCCCATAAAACCCAGCAGCGGAATGGTGACGTTAGGGTTTTCACCGAGGGTGATTTCACGCATCTGACGGGAGAAATCGATAGCCTCTTCCACCGTGCCGCCCACCAGCGCGACGATTGCAGGTGCGGTCGCCATAGCAAATCCACCAATGCCATAAGTTTCGGTAATAGCACTGTCTCCAATATCCAGCCCCGAATCTTCCGGCTTATAACCGGCAAACATCGGCCCGATGACCTGCTGCGCCGGGCCGGTAAACCATTGCCCCGGTAATCCGCTGACCCGCAGGCCGAACTCGACGCCGTTACGCGCCATCGTGGTCACTACGGTGCTGTATTCAATGCCGTGCGCCGCATCCATCGCCGCTTTACACATTGCCATCCACGTCGGGCCGGAGAAATAATCGCTGCTGGCGACAAACTCAAACACTTCGCGCTGTTGTTCGACGGAATAGCCTGCCTGAATAATCCCCGGCGTCAGCGCCTGAATCAGCAGAGTCGTCCCGGCGTTATTGCGGTTATGGCACTCATCGCCCATATGCAGCGCTTGCGCCAGCATTAAGCGCAGATCGATCTCACCGATAATTTTCATCGCGTCGCGCAGCATTGGCCCCTGCACATCGCGCATCCAGTTGAGGCGGTCAATCACGCTCTGGTCGTTAGCGCCCATACGCAAAATCTTCGCCATCTGCTCGCTCATGTTGGTGTAAGCGATGTTGCCGTAGGTTTTGTTTTTCACGATGTGCATAAACATCGAGGCAGAGGTAACGCCCGCCATCGATCCCACACAGTCGTGTTCGTGGCACGGCGAGAAAGTGATCTCCCCGGAAGCCGCCAGTTCAGCCGCCTCATCGAGATCTTTCGCCAGCCCTTCAAACACCAGCGCACCGGTGACCGCACCTTTCATCGCGCCGCACATTTTTTCCCAGGTAACCGGCGGCCCAGCGTGAAGAATGGTTTTCGCCGTCATGCCCGGCACCACGTTAATCGCCTGATCAAAACCAATCAGCACCGGATGCGACTGGGTAATGCGCTCCAGCGCCTGCTGGTTAGCGGCAGCGATTTTGTCCGCCAGCGGCGAATCAGCAATGTTGTCCAGCGCCTGCACCACCTGCATATTGCCCTGCCCCGGCGGCGTCCAGTCGAGCTGGGTCACGTCTACATGCTGCTTTTTCAGATCATCGCTAAACATGGCGATGCCGACGTTAATAACGTTCAACGGTTGGCTAAACAGTGACTGGCTCATCAGGCTTCCTCCCCTTTGCAGATAAATTCACGCGCCAGCAATCCGGTATTGGTGCTGCTGCTGGCCAGAATTACCCCGGCATCAAGCAGCATCTGGCTCTGTTGTGCTAACGATGGCGTATCAAGATCGGTGCCCAGTACATAGGCGAGAATGATCAACTCACGGCCTTCGGCTGCAGCGATCGCTTTCGCTTCTTTGATCGCATCGAGGGTGGAGCCGACCGGATCTTCATGCGATCCAAATCCGAGCACGAAATCCATCACGATCACCGCCACTTCTGGATCGCGCGCTTCTTCGATCAAGCGACTGATACGGTTGGTCGGGTCAATCATCGGGTGCGGCTTGCCGTTGGTGAAGTCGTCATCGCCAAAGTCGAGGAAGGTGTGTTTGATGCTGCGGTTGATATCTTGCAGGCGGAATTCCGGATCGGGCTGGATGTTGCTATAAACATCGCCATGTTTTTCCATCAACGCGAACATGGTTTCGTCACACAGCGTGCCGCCGCAGAACAGTCCACGAATGTATTTCTGTTGTGGTTGCAGACGCGCACGGACATCAGCAATCAACGGCTGGTTCAAGGTATGCAGGTCGAGATGTTCTTGTTTCACGCCGGAGAGCATTACCGCTTTCAGCGCCGCCTCTTTGCTGCCGCGGGCAAACTGTAGCCCCTGCTCATCCACTGGTGTTTCACCACGACCGAGGAAGCAAACCACCACCGGCTTGCGGCAGGCGCGCGCACGTTCCAGCACTTTGCGAGCCACCGCAGGCGCAGGCGGTTTGGAGATCAGTGCGATGATTTCAGTTTGCGGATCGTTTTCCAGCATTCCTATGGCATCGAGCATCATCAGACCGCCAATTTTCTCGCTCAGGTCGCGCCCACCGGTGCCGATCAGTTGCGAAACGCCGCCGCCAAATTCATGGATACGGACGCTCAGTTCCTGGCTGCCGGTGCCGGATGCACCAACAATACCGATGTTGCCGCGACGCACGGCGTTACCAAAACAGAGCGCCGCGCCGTTGATAATCGCCGTGCCGCAGTCCGGCCCCATCATCAACAGCCCTTTTTCGTGAGCGAGTTGCTTGAGCGCCAGTTCATCTTCAACTGAGACGTTATCGGAGAACAGCATCACGTTGAGGTCGTTTTGCAGCGCCTGACGCGCTTCGCGCGCGGCAAACAGGCCATTGACAGAAATCACTGCCAGGTTACTTTCCGGGATATGCTTTTTGGCGCTGGCAAGGGTGGCGTAACGCGCCTCATGCGAGCCGCTTTGCGCTTTGCTGTTGAACAGTTCTTCAATCTCCGCCAGCAACTGCTCGTTGTCTGCGTCTGGTTTGCCGTTGATGACAATCATCAGGTCGCCGTTTTTGGCCTGTTCCAGCTCCGGCGTCAGCAGCCCTAAATTTTTCAACACGCCTTTGTTCATTTCGGTCGCCATCGCCACAAATGCCTGCTCGACGCCGTCGAGTTTATTTGCGCGCGTGGAGATGGACATCAGCGAGACAGAATCAAAATAGGTATTCGGTTTAATGACTATTTTAACTGACATAATTCCCTCCGTAGGTTTGGCTCAGCGCACAACCATCGGCCATGCCATACAGCATGTCGCAGCCGGAACTGGAGCCAATATGTTTAATCTTTTCTATTGCCTGAGTTGAGTTCCCAGGGACGCTATAAATAATGTCGTAAATAAAATAATGAATATTTTCCCGACAACGTTGTTGCAATGCCGCTTCTAACGTTATGGCACTTAATAACGTAGTGTTATTTCTGCCGCATTGCAGGCCGCGATAAAATTCCCCTTTGTATTTTTCTGCCGGATGTCCGGAAATAAATAAAACAAGCGCCAGACCTGTTAAATAATCATCGGCTGAAGGTGTCAGACCAATCCCTAACCCCATCATGTTAGCGACCGCTGATGCGATATTTTGTTTATCGCTTAATGCCTGAATTACACGACGTCTTTTAATCTGTAACTCTTTATTTAACGCCTGATAAAACGGATTATCACCGCAATAATTAAACAGGGTTTCATTTTCCCCCAGATGCTGATGAATAATGTCGTGCCACTGTTGCCAGGCGATAAAGTGGAAATTCTCAGTGGTCAATTGCAGTGCTGGAGACAGCCAACGCTGGCAACGACGCTTATCTATATGAATATGTTGACCAACCGTAATCCCGTGATCGTCAAACTGAACCTTATCGCCATGACGGAACAGACCATCAAAGTGAGTGAGTGCCAACCGACAACTATTTGGCGCATTGTCGTACTCTTCACAAAGTAGCGTCAGCAACTGTTGGTGAGCCGGGAGTGCAATGTTTACCGCTCTGGCAAAGACCTGTTCAACCTGACCTTCTCCCCGCTGCGCCAGAAAATCCGCATCCGCAGTTAGCGCCCACACACACCGTCTTTCTGGTGTGTCGATAGCAAGCCTCCCGGTTTATGCGCCTGCGGCAATCAGCAACTGCGCAATCTCTTCAAAACCGCGCTCACGCGCCAGTTCCAGCGGTGTTTTGCCATATTTATCCGTCAGATGCGGGCTGGCACCGTGTTCCAGTAATAACTGGACAATCGCCTGTTGTTTAATCCCGCCATCATTAAGCACAATCGCTTCCAGTAGCGGCGTCCAGCCAACATGATTGGTCTGGTTGACGTTAATATCCGTATGCGTCAAAAGCTCTTTCACAATACTTAAATGGCCTTTTTCACAGGCTGGCGTCAGGCCGACACCGCCAAAACGGGTGACGCAATTAAGATCGGGTTTAGCCGGTAAAATAATTCGTAACAGCGTTAAATCATCGTTCAGGCAACTCATTAAAAAAGGATTTAAGCAGGTATGATCTTGTTTGTTAATATCTGCACCGGCATCAATTAACGCCTGCACACATGCATATTGCTGATATAAACTTGCCAGCGTAATTGCCGTTTTCCCCTGGCGATCGCAGGTATTAATATCGACACCCAGCGCAAGGCAGGTTTTTAATTTATCGATATCACCTTGTAGGGCAGCCAATAAATAGTCGGCAGGTAGATTTTTTATACTCATTCACATTCCCCTGGTTTTTGTGGCTGTTTTCGATGAATTGAGAATAGCAACGAAACTCAACCAAAAGAACCCGCTTAAATTTAATCCGCTGTATTCCGTCTTTTTGTTGAATGATGCTCAACAATCTTTTAGCAGTGTGCGCCAGTGCAATATTTATCTTTTTCTCCCCATACCCTTTCACTCAATCAGGTTTTATTTCTCTATAGTCTGCATATGTATTAACAGCTTCCGTCCACGTCTAACCAGAGGAGAACAAGATGAACGGACTCACTGCAACGGGTATTACCGTCGGTATTTGTGCAGGGCTTTGGCAGTTAGTGTCTTCACATGTCGGGCTTTCTCAAGGATGGGATTTATTAGGAACAACAGGCTTCGTCGCCTTTTGCAGTTTTTATGCCGCAGGCGGCGGTAAATCGGGGTTTATTAAGAGTCTGGCAGTCAATTATTCCGGGATGGTGTGGGCATTTTTCGCTGCACTGGCTTCCGGCTGGCTGGCCTCTGTGAGTGGGCTTTCCGGATTCTGGGCAAGCGTGATTACCACCATTCCCTTCTCGGCGGTGGTGGTCTGGCAAGGGCGTTTCTGGTTACTGTCATTCATTCCCGGTGGATTTCTTGGCATGACGCTGTTTTTTGCCAGCGGGATGAACTGGACAGTAACGCTACTGGGTTTTCTGGCGGGTAATTGCGTGGGGATAATTTCAGAATATAGCGGACAAAAATTAAGCGAAGCGACAACCAAAAGCGGCGGGTGTTAAAAGTTATTCAAAAATGATTATCTATCTTTAATAGATACCTCTACAGTCATGGCTGGAGAAATTCATATTAGAAAATGGCGGGAATGGTTTAATGAACTCAATTTTTACCGAAGAAAATCTGCTGGCGTTTACTACCGCTGCACGTTTTGGCAGCTTCAGTAAAGCCGCAGAAGAGTTGGGTTTAACGACTTCCGCCATTAGCTACACCATCAAGCGAATGGAAACGGGGTTAGATGTGGTGCTGTTTACCCGCAACACCCGCAGCATTGAGCTAACGGAATCCGGGCGCTATTTTTTCCGCAAGGCCACCGACCTGCTGAATGATTTTCACGCTATTAAACGCAGTATCGATACTATTTCGCAAGGCATAGAAGCGCGGGTACGCATTTGTATTAATCAGCTACTTTATACACCCAAACACACCGCACGCTTATTGCAGGTACTGAAAAAGCAATTTCCCACCTGCCAGATTACCGTCACCACCGAAGTGTATAACGGTGTCTGGGACGCGATTATCAATAACCAGGCGAATATCGCCATTGGCGCGCCCGATACGCTACTGGACGGTGGCGGTATTGATTACACCGAGATTGGTGCGATTCGCTGGGCCTTTGCCATCGCCCCGGCTCATCCGTTAGCCTTCATGCCGGAGCCAATCGCTGAAAGTCAGTTACGTCTCTATCCCAATATCATGGTGGAAGACACCGCACATACGATTAATAAAAAAGTGGGTTGGTTGCTACACGGTCAGGAATCGATTCTGGTGCCAGATTTCAACACCAAATGTCAGTGCCAGATTCTGGGCGAAGGGATTGGTTTTTTGCCGGATTACATGGTTCGCGAAGCGATGGCGCAATCACTGCTGGTTACCCGCCAAATTCATAACCCGCGCCAGGATTCGCGCATGTTACTGGCAACCCAGCACTCCGCAACGGGTCAGGTGACGCAGTGGATTAAAAAACAATTCGCGCCAAATGGCATATTAACAAGGATCTATCAGGATTTACTGCATCGGGAGAATTAATACCCGGCACTCTCCCGATGCACTCTGAACTGCGGCTTATATCAACCACCCGCTTTCATTACCCATTCAGAGATAAATTTATCACCCGGTACTGGCGGGGAGAACAAATAGCCCTGCAAAAAGTGAACGCCTTTGCCGATCATTAAATCCGCCTGCTCCTGAGTTTCAACCCCTTCCGCCACAATATTAAGACCAGGCTTACGTGCCAGTTCGACAATATTATCCACAATATGGCCGGAGATTTCGTCCACACTGGCCATTTGCACAAACGACTTATCGATCTTAATAAAATCGACCGGGAACGCCTGCAAGTAACGATAGGTCGCATAACCAGTACCAAAATCGTCCAGAGCAAATGTGATGTTATGGCGATGCAGGCTGTCAAAAATCGCTCTGGCTTCTGGCGTTACCGGAATTGGGTTACGTTCCGTCAACTCGAGAACCAGTTTGATTTTATCGTTGCCTAATTTCTTAACCAGGTTCAGACACTCCTTTTCAAACCCGGATGCCAGGAAACAACCCGCGGACACGTTAATACCAATATGGAAATTATCCGGCAGCAAATGTTTTACTGGTGCCAGAATATCCGCGGTTTGTTTCATCAACTGACGGGTCATTATCACAATCAAGCCGGATGATTCCGCCAGAGGAATAAACTGATCCGGAGGAATAATTCCCGTTTGCGGATGCTCCCAGCGAACCAGCACTTCACAGCCAGTCAGTACCCCTGTCTGTGCGCAGAAAACAGGTTGGATCCACGGTTTGAATTCATGGTTTTCCAGCGCCAGACTGATTGCCTCAGGTGTGACAATATGGTGATAGTGGTTGTCAGAGATATATCTGTGACTGTTATTACCACTGGCGGATATGATCTCCGGATTGTACTGGAAGAAAATATCGCGCCAGAAAGTAATATCGCTTTGGATCCCCAGTTTCTCAAAGAGCTGTTTCTTTTGATGTGAAATTGTCTTTGCGCTGCGATTTCTATATTGTGATATTTCTGTAACCGACATCCCCTGCATCAGCAGCTTGAGTAGCAGTCGCTCTTTCTCGGATACGTTACCGGGCAATGACAAATGAACCGTTGTACCGAACTCTTGCAGAAAAACACGAAAATCACATGAATCCATGAACACACCTTTTATCTTTTATCGCTGTTCAGTATGAGTTACTACTGGTGGATTCCCGAGCACGCATAAGGGGTAACCATAAACATCAACAATGCCGTATCGATAACAACAAACATCACTATCAATCAGTTTATCGTTACCTCTAATGTTTGCTCAATAATGTTTACGCTAAATACCTCAGAAATGTAATCACAAGTGAATCTCAGTAGATAATAACGCAAGTTTAATATTAAAAGCCAACAATCTCAGTCACGCATTTGGGGTACTATAGAAGTAGTTCGACTATTTCTATATTTATAATTTACCACTAAGTACTGACCTTCATTCACGAGCGAAGGCGCATTATATGAATTTAACAATCCAAATCAACTTAAAATATCCCAACTGATATGAACATGGCGTCAACATCCGATTACAAAATGAGTAAAGATGTGTCTTAAACACACAAATTATTCATACTATGCACATACTTTCATAGCATCAACTTTAAGGCTGAATCCATTCAGCTTATATTGAAATATTAATAAGAGATTAAGAATGAATAATATTTAAAACATCCAATAAAATATCATACACAGACAATTAAACCTTAATTAACATGTAGTTACAATAATTCTGACGCATTAACTCCACACGCCTTGCATGAATAAGACCCCAATTCGAATATGTAATTACAATTACCTCAAATAAGAATAAACTTATTGAACAATGGTTTCGACCCGGTGGTGATTTTGGGCATCAATGTTTCTTTTTATGTTTTTATTATTCACTGTCTGGCAGACCATCAGTCTAAACTAATGGCTTCGCTGTATAGATATAACCTCTGCGAGAGGATACACGATTATCTACAACGGTGATGATGCGCTAAAGGTATAAGAAAGTGCGCCATATACAGGACATGGCGCAGACTTGTGTCCCACTGTGTAAATCGGTAATAGCGGTATAGTCGCTGTCTTTCTTGCTACTGAATAGCAGAATGGCTATCAATATTTCTCTCAGCAATCCTCAATAATCAGGTATACCGCTTTCACCGGGCCATGAACCCCAACGACTTTGATAAGCTCAATGTCCGCTGTTGAACTGGGGCCACTGATGATGTTAATGCAGGATGGCATACGTTCACCGGCCTGCGCTTTCTGATGCAATTTTTCTGCAAGTTGTGCCACTCGCGGCAAGATGGTGCTTTTACGCAGAATAAAAATAGAGGACTCCGGTAGCAGGCTCAACGAACGCCCGCGCTCGGCAGCGGAAAAAAGTACCACGCCTCCCGACTCTGTTAAGCCATATTCAGCATACACAACGCCAACTTTCGCCTGCTCCGCCTGAGAGATATTCTCTACACCTTTCGCCGGGTCCCAAACAATGGCATTGCATTCCTGCTGTAAACGTTCGCTGATCCCCAGTTCCTCCAGTCGCGAGTCACCGCTAATCACAACAGACTGATCTCCCAACTCTTTACACAGGCGTAATGCGGCTTCTGCAGCCTGCGCCTCGCTGGTCAGTTCACAACGCGTCAACATGACATCGCTGGCAAACTGGATGAACGCATCACAGCGCTGCTGCTGATTAAGTTCAGTAAGCCGCTCGTTAGCATAGTTGTTAAGCGGCACATCTTCTGCTTGCGGTTCGAGTCGCAACGGGCGACCCAGAGCCTGAGCAATGTTGTTCAAAAATTCGCTACGATTATCCATTCTTTTTCTCCTGCGCCTGATGTTTCTTAAACCAGCTACGGAAACTCTCGCCGTCAGCTTCAGGAAGATCGCGTGCTTCCATCCAGTCACTAATCGCGCCAATCCTGAGCGGTGTTTTGCCGCCATTGATAAACCAGCTCGCCGCATGAGCGCCTGCCATCATTCCGACTTTCCACAATCCCGGATGACTATTGGCATAAGCGAACATTTTTATCGCTCGTTGCTCTGCTTTTGCTGTGATCCCTTTTTCAGCCATCACCCGACGATGACGCAAAATCAGTTTCGACAGAGGAATACGTACCGGACAAACGCTGTCACAGGCTGTACATAAAGAACAGGCGTAGGGGAGATCTTTAAAATCTTTATAGCCGCCAAGCAGTGGCGAAATCACTGCGCCGATTGGCCCTGGGTAAATAGAACCATATCCGTGGCCGCCAATATGGCGATATGCCGGACAAGTATTCATACAGGCCCCGCAGCGAATACAACGCAGCACATCCCGAAATTCAGAGGCCAGCACCTCAGAGCGCCCGTTGTCGACAATAACCAGATGAAACTCTTCAGGGCCATCAACGTGTCCGGCTTCGCGCGGCCCTGTCAGCCAGGTGTTGTATCCCGTCAAACGCGCGCCAACAGCACTGCGCGCCAGCATGGTAATCAATACATCAACCTCGGCAAAAGTGGGGGCAATACGCTCCATCCCCATTACCGCAATGTGCGTTTTAGGTAACGTGGTACACATCCGCGCATTGCCTTCATTGGTCACCAGGCATACCGAACCCGTCTCTGCCACCGCGAAATTACAGCCGGTAATACCGATTTCAGCACTGAGGAAATCTTCGCGGATTTTTTGCCGGATGAATAAGGTCATTGCTTCAGGCGTTTCCGGGCCGTCATAGCCCAGGCATTCATGTAGCACCCGGCGGATCTGGTGGCGATCTTTATGGATAGCCGGAACCACGACATGAGATGGCGGATCTTGATCCAACTGGAGAATATATTCACCCAAATCAGTTTCAATCACCTGAATGCCCGCATCCTGCAACACATGGTTGACACCAATCTCTTCGGTCACCATTGATTTGGACTTCACCACCTTCCGCGCGTTTTTACGTTGGGCAACCTGTAAAATATAGCGGGTAGCGTCTTCTTTGGTTTTTGCGAAATAGACGTGGCCGCCGTTTTGCGTCACTTTTTCTGAGAGCTGGTACAGATAAGCGTCAAGATTACTCAGAACATGATCACGAATCTGGGCGGCACGATCACGCCACTCCTCCCAGTGCCCTAATTCATCAACCATTTTTTGCCGATTTGCACCAATACGCTGCTGCGCGTTTGCCACCGCTTTGCGCATGATCGGATCTTCAATTTGCTGACGGATGCGTGTTTTAAATTCTGTATTACTGGTTTTGATCGACATCTTTATATCCTCAGCGACTCATCAGCACTTCAGCAATATGCATCACTTTGACTTTCTGCCCTTCCCGTTGTAACCGCCCACTAATGTTCAGCAGGCAACTCACGTCAGCACCAATGAGATACTCAGGACGAACCTCCATCAGATGTGAAACCTTTTCTTTCACCATCTCGCCGGATATTTCGGCCATTTTGACCGAGAATGTGCCGCCAAATCCGCAGCAGGTGTCCTGTTCGGCAAAGGACAACAACTCCAGCCCGCGCACATTTTTCAGGAGCGTAAGTGGCTCATCCTTCACCCCCAACTTACGGGCCAGACTGCAAGACGGGTGATACACTGCCCTCCCTTGCAAGCTGGCTCCTACATCAACTACCCCTAATTTATTAACAATAAAAGAGGTGAGATCCTGCATACGCGCAGCGACCTTTTCGGCACGTAATGCCCATTCAGGCTCCTCAGCCAGATAGGTCGGGTAACTTTTTACGGCATAGGTGCAGGAACCGGCAGGAGAAATAATGGGATCGTCGTTTTCCTCCAGTGCGGCGATCAGATTTTTCATCCCTGGAATCGCTTCTTTGATATAACCACTATTGATCGCTGGCTGACCGCAGCATCCCTGTTTCTCCGGGAAATTTACGTGACAGCCGAGCTTTTCCAGTAGCAACACGGAGTCTCGTGCCATCCTTGATTTCAGTGCATCACCAATACAGGTAACAAAGAAATTTACATTCACAACCAATACTCCATTACTTCATTTCTGTTTATGCCCGATGGCAACCACCCCTTATGGGTTATCAATCATCAACAAAAATAGGGGCTCTTTTTTAATCAGGTAGCAAAATACAATTTCAAACTCATTTGTATGACAAAACAGATAATCCGTCATTCAATTCCGGGATGCAATAACTAATTTTATTTCTTTCGGCATCGCTCACATTTTTATAATGACACACACTATCAACACGGGATCATGAATTTGATTTAAGAAGGCAATAAAGTTCATAACCATGAACTCCAATACCTATTTTTAGCTACTCATTTTGGGGCTGTGAAAATATACACTCATTGTTTTATACGTCGAGTAATCAACAATAAACATACAATCATCAACAGCCATAATTTTATTTTACTGAAGCGATTCAGTTTGCATTTTTTATTTTTACAATGAGATAGCCTTCTTCGGAAAAATATATAAACAAGGTCAAGCAATATAGTTGGAAATAGAAATGCACGGATATTTAATGTTTGCTATAGCACTCTCACCTTTGCTCCTTATGGTATTTCTGATTCTGAAACTGAAGATGCCTATCCATTATTCAGTTCTGATATCACTGGCATTCACTGCTGTTTTATCTGTCCTGTTCTGGGACATGCCAGTACAAAATCTTAAAGCCTCCGTGAGTTATGGCGCACTCAAAGGGTTATGGCCGATAGTGATTGTGATCCTCGGCGCGATATTCAGTTATAACGTGATGCAGGCAACCAAAGCGCTGAATATTCTCCGCGATATTCTCGCCAGTATTAGCGAAGATAAGCGTATCCAGGTACTCCTTATTTCGTGGTGTTTTGGTGGTTTTCTTGAAGCTGCCGCCGGTTACGGTACAGCGGTCGCAATCCCTATCGGTATCCTCATCGCGCTGGGATTCAACCCACTGAAAGCCGCAATTGCTTCACTGGTTGCTAATACCGTACCTACAGCGTTTGGGGCAGTGGGTATTCCAGTTTCGATTCTGGCCGAACAGGTTAACCTGTCGGTTTACACCTTAGGTGGCACAATTATTCTGCAATTGGCGATTTTTAATCTCCTGCTGCCCTTTGTCATTATTGGTATTATTGGCGGCGGTGTGAAAGCAATTCGCGGCGTATTCCTTATCACGCTGCTATGTGGCATTGCGACACTTGTTCCGCAGTATTTTGTTGCCATACATCTCGGTGCCGAATTACCCGCTTTTGCTGGCAGCCTGGTTAGCCTTTTCACTGTCGCAATTGCCAGCCGTTTACGCAAAAGAGACGTAGATCCCGAGTGGCGTATTGAAGCCAGCCATACCCGTGAAATGGCACCACGCTCAGTAAAGGTGCTGTTTCGGGTCGGCTCTATTTACCTGTTCATTTTTATCTTTATTCTGTTGTGCTCACCGTTATTCCCAACGATAAAGGCGGCAGCATCTCAGTTAGCTTCAGCACTGCATTTTTCACTGGTCGATGGTGGAACATTGGTGTTAAAAATCGAATGGCTCACGACGCCAGGAATGCTGATTATCTTTGCGACTATTCTCGGCGGTTTTATTCAGGGGGCTTCAGCACGCGGTATGCTGGAAGTTTTTGTCAAAACCGTGCTCCAACTTAAAAATTCTATTATTGCAATTATGGCTATTGTCGCTATGGCAACAGTTATGGATCTCAGCGGCATTATTTCTACGCTGGCACAGTCAATTGTCGACCTCACAGGAAGTTCATATGTCTTCCTCGCCCCGGTCATTGGTGCTCTGGGTACTTTCGTCACTGGTAGCGACACTAACTCGAATATTTTGTTTGGCAAACTGCAAACTATTGCAGCCAGTAAGTTACATATCGATCCCAACTGGCTGGCGGCGGCAAATACCTCCGGTGCAACGGGAGGAAAAATGATTTCGCCACAAAGTATCGCCATTGCCGTTTCAGCCACGAAAATGGAAGGACAGGCTAATCAAATAATGTCTGGCACCATGAAATATTGCTGTGCCTACATCGCGATACTTGGCTTAAAAGTTGGCCTCTTTTATTTCTGGTTTATGCGATAATATGCTTTTATATTTGTCAGAACACAAATAAAGGCTAAGTAACAGAAATCTTATCTCCAGAATGCCAGGATGTTCTTTATATCTTCCAGAACATCCTGCTGTTTTCCTCCACTACGCTAAGTATGACAGACTCTATTTTTATGCCCGGTAATCTTATTCATACTTAGCTTACAAGATAACCTCCTGAAGTTGTCTGACTCTTTCCCGATATTCTCCCGGAGTACAAGCAAACTCCCGGACAAAAGCCTTGTGAAAAGATGATTCACTGGCATAGCCTACCGACTCAGCAATCACCACAACAGGGAGCGTTTCCCGGGAAAACATCTGGGCCGCTATTTGTAGGCGTAACTTTGTTAATACAGCCAGTGGCGTAGTTCCGGAAACATCACGGAAAAGTTGGGCAAAACTTGCCCTGGACATGTGAGCGATGCTGGCCAGTGATTCGACGGTCCAGGCGTGTCCGGGCATTTCCAGCATTTGCTGGATCACCGCACCAAGACGCGGATGCAGTAGCAAACTGAGAATGTTTTTCTCTGTATTAGCCTGTGCAATCCATTCACGTACCGCGAGTGTAAATAGTGTCGCGCAGACCTGGCTACACAGTGCATCCGCTCCCGGCATTGCCGATCTGGATTCCTGTTGTAAAAAAGGAATCGCTTCCCTCAGCCAGTGAAATTCCACACTGTCGCTTTCCGGTGCCAAAACCAGCACTTCCGGCAAAGAGGTTAAAAAATAACGCGCCGAACGTTGCAGTCGAAGAGTGCCGCAGACAATACAGGTCGATTCATTTTCGACGTGACTCAGGCGATGCGCTGAATTGTGTGGTAACAGAACCACACTCCCTGAGCGTAACGTAAAGGTCTGCCCCGTCGGTATTTCCAGTTTCGCCGCACCTTGTGTTAGCGCATGCCAACGAATAACCGACAGTTCTCCTGCGCCATGTGGAAGCTGCCAGTCGCTTCCTAACTCGCAATTTTTATCGATCGTTCCTTGTGGAGCGTTAAGCATCAACAAACGGCTAAGGGCATCCATATCAGACTCCTGAGTGGTTATTGATTACAGATAGCAGCAATCTTATATAAGCATTAATCTAATATCATCAATTAGTTAATCATCATCGTCATATTGTGACCCTGATTAAAAAACAACAAACACAAGACGATAAGACAAAATTTTAAGCGTTGTGAAGAAATATTATTTTTGCCTTTACGTCTATAGTCATTATGTCAAATGAATACGTTTCGACAGGAAATTATCATGAATAAATATCAGGCAGTTATTATTGGTTTTGGTAAGGCAGGAAAAACATTAGCCGTCACGCTGGCTAAAGCGGGTTGGCGTGTGGCCCTCATCGAACAATCGAACGCAATGTATGGCGGGACTTGTATTAATATCGGCTGCATCCCGACCAAGACGTTGGTTCATGATGCACAACAGCACGTAGATTTTGCCAGTGCCATGCAGCGTAAAGATGAGGTCGTCAGTTTATTACGCGATAAGAATTTCCATAATCTTGCAGATATGACCAATATCGACGTGATCGACGGACAAGCGGAGTTTATCGATAACCATATTCTGCGCATTCATCGACCTGAGGGAAATCTGGAGATTAGTGGCGAGAAAATTTTTATTAATACCGGTGCGCAAACCGTGATTCCGCCAATTCCTGGAATAACCACAACGCCTGGCGTCTATGACAGTACCGGATTACTGAATCTGAAGGAATTACCCGAGCATTTAGGTATTTTGGGCGGGGGATATATTGGCGTTGAGTTCGCCTCTATGTTCGCCAATTTTGGCAGTAAGGTTACTATTTTCGAAGCCGCACCTCTGTTTTTGCCTCGTGAGGATCGGGATATTGCTGATAATATCGCGACTATTTTACGCGAACAGGGCGTCGATATTATCCTCAATGCCCATGTGGAGCGAATCAGCCACGATGAAAATAAAGTGCAAGTGCATACCGGGCACGCCCAACTGGCGGTGAATGCATTGTTAATAGCTTCCGGCCGTCAACCGGCTACTGCTTCGTTAAAGCCAGGAAATGCCTGTGTCGCGGTAAACGAGCGCGGAGCAATTGTCGTTGACAAGCAATTACATACCACAGCGGACAATATTTGGGCGATGGGAGATGTTACCGGCGGGCTACAGTTTACCTATATTTCACTGGATGACTTCCGCATCGTGCGCGATGAGTTACTGGGAGAAGGCAAACGTAGCACAGACGATCGGAAAAATGTGCCTTATTCCGTATTCATGACTCCACCGCTGTCCCGGGTTGGTATAACGGAAGAGCAGGCCAGGGAAAGCGGCGCGGATATTCAGGTGGCAACATTACCTGTAACAGCAATTCCGCGCGCCAGAGTGATGAACGATACCCGTGGGGTATTAAAAGCGATTGTCGATAATAAAACCCAACGCATATTAGGGGCATCACTGCTGTGTGTTGATTCCCACGAGATGATCAATATAGTGAAAATGGTGATGGATGCCGGACTGCCTTATAGCGTATTACGCGATCAGATTTTTACTCACCCGTCGATGAGCGAATCGCTCAATGATCTATTTTCATTAGTCAAATAACCCAAAAATCAGACGCCAGGACAAATATTCTGGCGTCTCAGAGAAAAGCATTTTATTAGCTTTTGCTTATTCTATAACTTCTTAATCACTTCATTGATGGTATTTTATATGTTTAAAAAAACTGTTTTATTTGCAACGCTATTATCTGGCGTTATGGCTTTTTCCACCAATGCAGATGACAAAATAGTTCTGAAACATGTCAGCGTCTCGTCAATATCAGCCTCACCAACAGTTCTGGAGGATGCCATTGCCGATATTGCCAGAAAATACGATGCTTCATCATGGAAAGTCACCTCAATGCGAATTGATAATAACTCAACCGCAACGGCAGTATTGTATAAATAAGGATGTTTACAATGGAAAAATACCTGCACCTGTTAAGTCGGGGGGATAAAGTTGGCCTGACATTGATTCGACTGAGCATTGCGATTGTTTTTATGTGGATTGGGTTATTAAAGTTTGTCCCTTACGAGGCAGACAGCATTACACCATTCGTCGCGAACAGTCCGTTAATGTCGTTCTTCTATGAACATCCGGAAGACTACAAACAGTATCTGACTCACGAAGGCGAATACAAGCCAGAAGCCCGGGCATGGCAAATTACCAATAATACCTATGGTTTTTCCAATGGCCTTGGCGTCGCGGAGGTGATGATTGCGCTACTGGTTTTGGCTAACCCTGTTAACCGGTGGTTGGGTTTATTGGGAGGACTGATGTCATTTGCCACACCTCTGGTAACACTCTCATTTTTAATCACCACACCTGAAGCCTGGGTGCCCGCACTGGGGGATGCTCATCATGGTTTTCCTTATTTATCCGGTGCCGGTCGTCTGGTGTTGAAGGATACCCTGATGCTGGCTGGCGCAGTCATGATAATGGCCGATTCAGCACGGGATATCCTCAACCAACGAAGTCATGAATCATGTTCAGATTTTAAAGTTTAAATTCTTATAATCAGAACAGAATTTGTTTCTCATTATTCAGGCGTCAGTCTTCTCTTTGTACAGGCGAGGCTGACGCTTTTTGATGCTCAATGTTTCTTTGTTGAGTATATAAACTTCCTGATATAAAGCATCGACATTATTCACATTAGCCTGTATTGGAAAATTCAGTACCTGTGTCCTTATTCCCAGCGACGAAGAGTGCGCGAATGCTCCCCAGCCTGCTGGAGAGCATCGGAGGTTAATTAAATATTCTTATCAAAGAAAACGTCTAATTTTTGCGTCGCCTGGTCAACGTATTCAGGCACCCAATAGGTCTCAATATGGGTAGCGCCATCGATCAGGAAGAGTTCTTTGTTTTTCGTACCTGTGGCTTTAGCGAATGCATCTTCAGTCATGTACAACGTATCCGCTTTTGTACCGGCAATCATCAGCAGTGGTTGATTGATGAGATCGATATGGTCTGTCACGTCAAAGCTCATCAGATCCAGCAAACTGCTTGTGGTGTATTTAAACGTTGAATTTGGATGTGCGTGCGTTTTCCAGTAATACTCATAGCCCTGTCGGTACAAAGCAAATGGCAATTTAGCGATCTGTTCATCAGTCAGGTTGGCATCACCGGAGTAAAGCACTTCACCTCCGGCTGCTTCCTGAGCGCGTGCGTCAGAAGCCTGCTGGAGCCGCTGCTGGATAGTATCCAACTGTGAATTCTGAAAACCATTACGCCGCACAAGACCTGAATTAAACATGCTGATGGTGGCAATCGATTTGAAGCGTTTATCCGTCTCAGCGGCAACAAGTGAATAGCCGCCTCCTCCACAAATCCCCAGCAAGCCAATACGGGTGCTATCAACACCGGGATACTGACTGATGAAGTCAGCCATGCCGTGGATATCTTCAATACGATTTGCGGGCTTGTCTACGTTACGCGGCAGACCTCCGCTGGCCCCCTGATAAGCAGCATCGGCGGCGATGGTAATATATCCGTGTTCTGCCAGGCGTTGGGCATATAACCCGGCAACCTGCTCTTTTACGCCACCATTAGGGTGAGCCACCACGATTGCCGGATATTTTTTCGCTGGATCATAGTTAGCCGGTGTATACACATTTGCTGCAATTTGAATGCCATGGAGATCATATTTCACCGGATGGATATTGACCTTACCTGCGACATTCTCGGTGATAGCCCCGTCATAAACGAGAGTAAATGGGTTCTTTTTGTAATCTGCTGCATTGGCTGAGGTGATACCGACTACCGCCGTCATCAGCATTGCACTTAAAAGAGTCAATTTCATGGTTTCTCCCGATAAAAATGCGTGTTCATAAGGTAAGCGAGATGGAACATTCAGACACAGGGTAGAGAGAAAAAACTGTCAGCATCATGACCGCTAAATAACATTTTTGTCAGGAAACACCCCTGATAATCGCGTTTTCTGTTGTCGGTGGTTGAAATGAGAGAACGCAGACCCTTTCCCTGACCTGATTTATGAATCAGGCTGATTAACCCTATCGGTAAAGCTCTCTCAAATGCACATAAATATGTTGCTATACTCAACCTGACTTAAGCGGTTGTGATATACCCCGTATAAAATAAGTCACTTATAACAGTTCAACAAATAAAATTCACAGCTTCCGGGTTAATAATTATTATATATACCATGGCAAGGATATTAATATGGCGACACTTGAGCAACTTATCATTTTCTTTCTTCTTATTGGCGTTGGCGTTATAGCTCGTAAAGTGGGAGTCATTACACCAGGAAACACTCCCCAACTCACATCTCTTGTTTTTAACTTTGCGATGCCAGCCATTATACTTTCCGGAATAACCACTGACCAACCACATATTTCCGGAAAAGAACTTTCCATCGTGCTTGCATCTGCATTTACTGCGCTTATTTTACTGATTATTTGCAGCCGTATACTGGCAAGAGTTTTACGATATGAAAGAGAATATCATGGTGTGGTTACTGTTATGACAACATTTACCAATATTTCCATGATGGGGATCCCAATGATATATTCATTGTATGGCGCTGAAGCCATGATTTATATCACTGTGTTTTTACTCCCATATAACTTATTATTCTTTTCATATGGCTATTACTGCATGAAAGACCAGAGTGGAAATGCTGAAGCGCTTAGCTTGAGAAATATGTTAAACGTCATCAACCCAGGGATTATTGCCTGTATCCTTGCTTTGATTTTATATATTTCAAATATACACATTCCTTACGTCATTGCACAACCAATCAAAATGCTGGGCGCAATAACTGGCCCGGTTTCAATGCTACTGATTGGCTCATTCCTGTTAGACATCGAATGGAAATCTGTTTTTAAGGATGTAAAAGTATGGGTATTCACTTTTTTTAAAATGGTCATTATTCCGCTTGTCATTATATTAATAATGAAGTTATTCATTACAAATGGGCTATTACTGGGTGTCCTGCTGGCTGCGGTAGCGACACCGGCTGGTGCCGGAACTCCCTTATTAGCTCAGATGTTAAATAAAAAAGTTTATCCGTTAGCTCTTAAAGGTGCAACGTTAACCACACTGGTGTCACTTATTACGATGCCTCTCGTAGCAATGATGACAGGTATTGGATAATACCTGGAGCACTATTTGAAGCCATAATAAAATATCAGAGATAATATATGAGCCATAAAACTTCCTTCAAAAAAACGGTCGGTAATGTTTTGTTGTCCGGACTGATATTTTCTGTTTCTGGTTGCGCAATGCACAACATTCAGAGCCAAAGTGCAGAACCGCATATTGTATTACAAACCCAGGGAAGCTTTACTGTAGGTGGTACAACGGTAAAACATTCAGGCACATTTTCAGAACAAAATTTTCTGTCTCCTGATGGTCAGACAGCTTATGGCGATCATGCTTACGTCTTCTACCAAATTCCGGTAAATACACATAAATATCCTCTGGTCTTCCAGCATGGCGGGGCACAAACCAAAAGAACATGGGAAAGTACACCAGATGGACGCGATGGATTCCAGAATATTTTCCTGAAAAAAAACTATAGTGTTTATCTCGTTGACCAACCCCGTATGGGTGAAGCCGGTTTATCAACCAAAGATGATACGGGTAAAAATCCCTGGGCGGGCAATCCTATGTATGCCGACAAGACATTTTTTCTGTTGTCCCGTGTTGGCAATGAACAGGGCGTATTTAAAAATTCGCAGTTTCCTGACAATCCTGAAAGTATTGAAGCATTCCAGCGTTCCTGGAATCCCTACTCAGGAGAACTTGATAATGAGCTGAATGCGAAAACACTTGCTCAGTTATTTGAAAAAATTGGCCAGGGTATTTTAATCACTCACTCGATGGGCGGCACTATTGGCTGGAGAACCCCCTTTTATACCGACAATGTAAAAGCTATTGTTGCTTATGAGCCAGGTGGAACACCATTTATCTTCCCGGAAAATGAGATGCCATCCCCGGTGAAAACCACATTTGCCCCCTTGAGTGCTTCCGCGATGGGAGTTCCCATGAACGAGTTTCTCAAACTCACGCGGATCCCAATCGTTATTTATTATGGCGATTTTATTGCTGAAAAACCGGATACGGCCGTTGGCCCGGATAAATGGAGAAGTGAATATGAAATGGCAAAGCAATTTGTTATGACCATCAACCGTCACGGTGGAGATGCTACCCTTGTCCATCTCCCTGATATTGGCATCAAAGGCAATTCTCATTTCCTGATGGCGGAAAAGAATAATCAGGAGATTGCCGGGATAATGGCATCGTGGTTACACGATAAAGGACTCGATAAATAAACCAGTGCCCTAAAATCATTAATGGAGCGGGATAAATATTATGCGCCTTTTACTTATAGAAGATGAAGAGAAAACCTCGACATATATCAGCCGTGCATTAAAAGAATCAGGGTTCATCGTTGATATTTCTGCCAATGGCGCTGAAGGGCTTCATTATGCGCTGGAATTAGACTACGACGCGATAATTCTTGATGTGATGCTACCCGGAATGGATGGTTATCAGGTGCTGGAAGGCGTCCGGACCAGGAAACAGACCCCCGTGCTGATGCTGTCAGCACGGGGATCGGTCGACGAACGCGTCAAAGGGCTGCGTCTGGGAGCAGATGATTATCTCCCTAAGCCCTTTTCACTCATTGAATTGGTGGCGCGTATTCAGGCGTTGGTGCGTCGCCGCCCTACGGATGGCGCAGACATCACTCAGCTTCATATTCAGGATCTGCATCTCGACTTACTGGCGCGCAGGGTATTTCGCGGAGGAACGAGACTGGAACTAACCGCGAAAGAGTTTTCCCTGTTGAGTTTGCTCGCTCGCCATCAAGGGGAGATCCTGTCAAAGATGATGATTGCCGAACAAGTCTGGGACATGAATTTTGATAGTGATGCCAATGTGGTTGAAGTCGCTATTAAACGTTTACGCGCCAAAGTTGATGCCCCATTCGACGTTAAGTTGCTTCATACCGTTCGCGGCATGGGGTATGTCCTCGAAGTCCGGCCTGAGTAAATAAAGGGGATAAGCATGCTCAAGCGTTCCATCTCTGTCCACCTGGCGCTGATGTTTGCCTTATCCGCGCTGCTGATTGTTTCCGTTATTGGCATCCTGCTCAGAAGCTCTTTGCATGATTCCTTACAAAAACAGATGCACAACGAACTGTTGTTCAGGGAATCATTGATGAGTCCGTGGATCACCGCTCGAACCTCAGCCGACGGTTGGTCCACGCTTGCCAATAAATTCACCGTATTAGCCAATTCCGAAGGTGAGCGCGTGCGCTACTGGATAGTCAGCGATAACCCGCGTTTCAGCGTGGGAGGAATACCGCCAGTGGGAGTTCAGTGGTCTTCTTTGCGGGAGGGATTTAATAAAGTACCCGGCGCATCAGAGGGCGCATGCTCGCTGTTTCTGTTAGTGAAAACGATCCCGGCAAACGGTGAAAGACCTGAGTTACGTTATGTGGTCGCCATTGACTCCACGCCGTACATGGGCACGCTCAATGCCTTTACGCGGACACTGTTGATCATTACTGCTCTGGGCGTAGCGATCGTCGCCCTGCTGGGCTACGTTGTTTCAAAGATTGGCCTGCGTCCGGTGGGAATGCTCAGTAAGCAGGCGCAACATCTCGCACCAGGGGATCATAATCAGCGACTGGATGCCAGAGCCTTGCCCGAAGAGTTGCAGCAACTGGCCTCATCATTTAATGGCGTGCTGGAGCGCCAGGAAATCGCCTGGCGGCAACTTGAAAGTTTTAATGCTGATGTTGCTCATGAACTTCGCACGCCGCTGACTAACCTGATTGGCCAAACGCAACTGGGGCTATCACGCCGACGATCTTATGAAGAACTGGAAGAATTATTGGGCTCGAATCTGGAAGAGCTTGAACGTATGACGTCTATTGTCAATGACATGCTGTTCCTGTCTCATGCCCACGCGGGGGAACATGCGTCTCAGCTTAAACAAGTCTCCTTGCGAGAAGAAACCCTTAAGACAGCAGAATATGTCGAGCCTTCTTTTACAGAAAAACAGCTTTCGCTGGATGTTGAAGGCGATGTCACTGCGCTTATCGATCGGCGGCTGTTCCACCGCTCACTGGCCAATTTACTGGAAAATAGCGCAAGACATTCCCCCTCCAATAGCACGATTACCGTGCGGTTAAGCGAAAGAGATAATCAGGCCTGTGTTGAAGTTTCCAATCCGGGCGATCCGATAGCACCTGAGCACTTACACCGGCTTTTTGAGCGGTTTTATCGCATCGACACCTCCCGGGCAAGAAGTGATGCCCATCATGGGTTGGGTCTGTCGATTGTGCGCGCCGTCGCTATTATGCACCGGGGAGATGCCTTTGCCCGTAGTGAAGGTGGCATCAATACATTTGGCCTCACCTTTGCGATGCAAGCAAATAAAACAGCGGGCAATTCGCCTTCAGGCACTGAGTCTGGTGCAGCGTTAACTGACAAAATTGTCAGGGAGGCGTCAGCCTGACGACATGTCACGCTGATTAGTATCATTGCATCCCCTCCATCATCGTAGATAAGGACGCTTTGCATGATCAGACTGTTACGTTATCTCGGGTTACTACTGCCACTCTTCACCGCTTCATCCTGGGCAGTGGAGCAAAATTCCGCTGTCCATATTGCTCCCGCCGGAAGCCAGAATGCGGTGTACGGATCAGCGGAGAACTTTACCGGTCGTGTCCGGGTTGATCCGCTGTTCAACGCAGACAACGACATCCGTGTTTCCGCGGCTTATGTCACCTTTGAACCAGGCGCTCGCTCCGCCTGGCATACTCATCCGGCTGGTCAGCGGCTGATTGTGACCGCTGGTGTTGGGCTCACCCAACAAGAAGGCCAGCCGGTACAGGTGATCCGTGCTGGCGATGTTGTCTCTTGCCCGGCGGGCGTCAAACACTGGCATGGCGCAGCCCCCGGTAGCGCGATGACACATCTGGCAATAACCGGCGTGGTGGATGGCAAAAGCGTTAACTGGAAGGAGTTAGTGACAGATGAACAATACCACACCCATTAAGATATTAACGGCAGCGGTACTGCTAACCTTTGGTTTTGCGCTTACCGCAAATGCTGCGCTCATCAATAAAGGAGCTACCAAAATGAATCATGAATACACGGTTTCAGATACGCTTTCAGCTCGCCAGCAGGCCATCCCGTTGATTGCCGCCTCAATGGCCAGCAGTCAGATGGATAAGCTGAATGCAGCACTTAATCAGGGACTTGATGCAGGACTCACGATAAACGAAGCTAAAGAAATTCTCATCCAGCTCTATGCCTATACCGGATTCCCCCGCAGCCTGAATGCTCTGAATGAGCTGATGAAAGTCGTCGAAGCACGTAAACAACGTGGCATCGAAGACATTGAAGGTAAAGAGCCAATCGCCCCGGTTCCCGTCGGGGATGAGCTTCGCCGTGTCGGTATCGCAAACCAGACTAAAATCGCAGGAGCGCCTGTCCAGGGGCCACTGTTTGATTTTGCGCCCACGATAAATCAATTCCTGCAAACGCATCTGTTCGGGGACATTTTCGCCCGCGATAACCTCGACTGGCAAAGCCGTGAACTGGCAACAGTTGGCGCATTAGCAGCCACGCCAGGCATTGAAGCCCAATTGTTGTCACATACGCGAGCAAGCATGAGAGTTGGCCTGACAGCAGCGCAGTTACGGCAGTTGGCACAGGTTCTGCGTGAACATGGTGACTATGATGCGGCCACAAGAGCTGAAGAGGCACTGCAAAAAGCGATTGAAAGCAAATAGAGAAGGTCGCCATGCAGACTGGCCCCCTGATCAGAGAACATATGTGATTCATCATCCACATTCATGAATCTGCCAAATAAAGGCAATCAAGGGGGCAAAATAATTAACGCTGGTAACTCAGATATGATTGAACGGCAACCATAACAGAGGATGTAATCTTGAAAACTGTCTTAAAAACGCTGGCTATCTGCATGATGGCAGGAGGTCTGGCGGCGCAGTCGGTCTCTGCCGAACCATTGGTCATTCAGGAACAAGGAAGCTTTTCTGCCGGGGGCACCATCATCACCGCGCCAGGAACATTTAATGCGAAAAAGCCGCTGGACTCGGCGGGGCAAACTTATCATGGCGATCATGCGTCAGTGTTCTACCAAATCCCGGAGAATCCGCATAAATATCCCATCGTTATGCTACACGGCGCAGGTCAATCTTCCCGTACCTGGGAAAGTACGCCGGATGGTCGTGAAGGATTCCAGAACATATTCCTGCGTCGCGGATTCTCCACGTATATTGTCGATCAGCCGCGTCGGGGTGATGCCGGACGTACCACTGTAGAAAGTACGGTTACACCAAAACCCGATGAGCAGATGTGGTTTAACCAGTTCCGTGTTGGCGTGTGGCCAGCGTATTTTAAAGGCGTCCAGTTTTCCCACGACAAAGAGGCACTGAATCAGTATTTCCGCCAGATGACCCCGAATACAGGGCCGTTTGATGTCAATGTCATCTCTGATGCGATGTCTGCCGTAGTAGATAAATCAGGTCCGGCAATCCTCTTCACTCACTCTCAGGGTGGTGGTCCAGGCTGGTATACCGCGATAAAAAACAACAAGGTAAAAGCCATTGTCGCCTTCGAGCCAGGAAGTGGCTTTGTGTTCCCGGAAAAAGAACTCCCCCCCCTATGCCAAGTGCGTTCGACACGCTGAAGGGTGAACCAGTGCCAATGGAGCAGTTTATGGCGCTGACTAAAATCCCGATTCTGATTATTTACGGCGATAACATACCGGATAAGCCTGTATCCATGCCCGCGCAGGACAGTTGGCGAGTACGCCTGGCAATGGCGCGTACGTGGCGTGACGTGGTTAACAAGCATGGTGGGGATGTGACGGTGACGCATCTGCCTGAAGTAGGGATAAAAGGTAATACCCACTTCCCGTTCTCTGACCTGAATAATGTGCAAATCGCTGATTTGGTCAGTAAATTCATTCATGACAAAAAACTTGATTAATTAAGCAAAGGGGGCTGACTCGCGCTCCCTTTATGTTGGGACTTCCCATATTCCGTCACATCAGGATACAAACTGATACTCTTTCCTTTCCGCAATGAGAGGCACGAAAGAATCTTCATGATTTGATGGCATTCATCGTTGTTGCGCGTAAAAGGAGTTTCACCAGAGCAGCGGTTCAATTTTGTGATTTATTGGTAAATATAAAGAATCGCTGCTCTGAATTACTCCGTTACTCAGCCATTCAGTGAAGCCATGTCAATGACAAAACGATGCGCCATATCCCCTTTTGCAAGGCGGGAAAAAGCATCGTTTATCTGATCAATATTGATCATTTCACATTCGGGATAGACATTATGCTTCGCGCAGAAATCCAGCACTTCCTGTGTTTCTGCAATACCACCGATGAGTGAACCTGCAACACGGCGACGCCCCATAATCAGAGGGATCGTTGAAGGTTCTTCCACAGGACCAACCTGGCCAACAATAACTAATGAACCATCAATATCTAATAATGGGGTGTAGATATTCAGGTCGTGTTTAACGGGAACTGTATCGATAATCAAATCGAATGCGCAGGCTGAGCTTTGTAATGCCTCGGGGTCTGAAGACGGGAGAATGCCTTTTGCACCGAGCGATTTTGCCTCATCCTCTTTGCTTTTCGTCCGGCTAATCACAGTAACGTCAGCCCCCATCGCAACGGCCAGTTTTACCGCCATATGGCCTAATCCGCCTAACCCAATAACGCCAACACGGCTGCCAGGGCCAACATTCCAGGTACGTAATGGTGAGAACGTGGTGATACCTGCACAGAGAATCGGCGCGGTTTTCGCTAAATCCATATTTTCAGGGATCCGCAGGACAAATTCCTCACGTACCACAATATGTTTGGAGTAGCCTCCCTGAGTGATTTCGCCGCTAATCCGATCCTTAGCACCATAAGTTGGCGTCATCCCGTGGCGGCAATACTGCTCTTCGCCCTGCTCACACTGGTCGCAGTGCATACAGCTATCGACCATACAGCCAACGGCAACATGATCACCTACCTGATATTTTTTAACCCCCTGCCCCACTGATCTCACGACACCAACAATTTCGTGCCCCGGAATTAACGGATAAGGTTGAGGCCCCCAGTCGCCATTAACTGTATGTAAATCTGAGTGACAAACGCCACAATAAAGAATTTCAATGGCAATATCATTGTCACGTAACTCACGACGTTTAAAATGATAAGGAACCAGCTTTGCGTCGGCAGAGAGTGCAGCATAACCAATAGTTTTCATAACGTGCCTCTTCATTGTGAAATGATTAATAATTTAAGGATCATATCCTTAAAGCACTGGCTAAAAGCCATATTGTCTGAATGTGACTACTTTATAAAATAAAGCCTGTACGCTCAGATAAAACATCCTCATCCAAATGATATAGCTCAACAAATACTAAAATCAGTCATGTATTTTTACGCCAAGACAACCACGAATAAACTCAGGATTAAAATGTTTTACGGATTCGCCAACATAGCCTAAATCGAGTGAACTAATTTGTTCCATTTCTTCATCTGTCAGGGAAAAATCCCAGATGGCGAAATTTTCCTCAATACGGTGTTGATGAGTCGATTTCGGTATAACAACTACGCCTCGTTGAATATTCCAGCGCAGGATTACCTGAGAAATCGATTTCTGGTGAGTATTTGCAATACTCTGAAGCATTTTGTTTTCAAATGGCTTATGTCTTCCACCGCCTAATGGAGCCCAGGCTTCAGGCTGCACATTATAGTACTTCATCGTTGCCAGCGCCTCAGGTTGAGCAAAATAGGGATGCAGTTCCACCTGGTTTACCATTGGTTTTACTCTGACAGTTTCACAAAAATTTGCTAATACATGAGGATAGAAGTTGGAAACACCAATCGCTTTCAGTTTCCCCTCATCATAAGCCTCTTCCAGGGCGCGCCACGCACTGAAATAATCGCGCATTGCCTGGTGCAATAAATAGAGATCAAAGTATTCAAGGCCCGATTTTTTTAACTATGCTTCAATTCCTGCTTTTGCTGTATCGCGATCGACCATGTCCTGTACCCAAAGTTTTGAGGTAATAAATAATTCCTCTCGGGTACAAAGACCTTCCGAAATGGCCTCACGAACCGCTTCACCGACAGCATCTTCATTACCGTATACCGCAGCAGTATCGATAAGACGATAACCTGTCCGGATAGCACTCAACACCGACTGTTTACACTCTTCTTTATCGGTAACCTGAAAAACCCCAAAACCGACCATCGGCATTTTAAGATTGTTGCTTAATACAGAAAATTCCACGGTAAGCACCTCCATCACGTATGGATCATTATTCTAAGTTAAAATACAACTCCCGATTAGTATGCAAATTGTGATTTCACTTATGCAGATAATTCATTAATAAAATAGACCCACCTGGTTACGAGGCCACTCAAATCTGCATTCTGGCGGATTAATGAATTTTGTTCATAGCCCCTGACAAATCCTTCCGTCTAATCTCATCACTCCCTTTACGTTATGCTTCCCGTGAACAATAACGGGAGGTAACACCATGCAAACTGTAAAACTGAACAACGGTATTGAAATGCCCTTGCTGGGTTTTGGTGTATTTCAGATGACAGATGCCGCCGAATGCGAAAGAGCGATTATTGACGCTATTGACACCGGTTATCGCCTGATTGATACCGCCGCTTCATATCAGAATGAAACCCAGGTTGGGAATGCGCTAAAACAAAGTGGTATTGCGCGTAACGAACTCTTTGTCACCACTAAACTCTGGTTGCAGGATACGAATTACGAAGGTGCCAAAGCCCAGTTCGAACGCTCACTGAATCGACTGCAACTTGATTACGTTGACCTGTATTTGATTCACCAGCCATACGGCGATGTCCACGGTGCCTGGCGCGCCATGGAAGAACTGCAACAGGCAGGCAAGATCCGCGCTATTGGCGTCAGTAACTTCCACCCTGACCGACTGGCTGACCTTATCGCCTTTAATAAAGTCGTTCCGGCGGTGAACCAGATTGAAGTTAACCCCTTCAACCAGCAATTACAGGCCGTTCCGTGGATGCAAAGTCGTGGTATTCAGCCAGAAGCCTGGGCACCGTTTGCGGAAGGTAAAAATGGTCTGTTCCAGCATCCTGTATTGGCGGCAATAGGCAAGAAATACGGCAAAAGCGTGGGTCAGGTTGTTTTGCGCTGGATCTACCAACGAGGCATCGTTTCGCTGGCGAAATCAGTACGAAAAGAACGCATGGAAGAAAACATTAACATTCTTGATTTTGAACTCAGTCCTGAAGATATGCTGCAGATTACTGCCCTTGATACTGCAACCAGCGCGTTCTTCTCTCACCGCGATCCCGCAATGGTGGAATGGCTGACTGGCCGCAAACTTGATGTTTAAGCCGCGATAAAAGAGGTATTCATTCAATGCAAAAACGTTATCTGGGTAAATCCGGACTCGAAGTCTCCGCCCTTGGACTCGGTTGCATGGGCTTGAGCTACGGCTACGGTCCGGCAACAAATACCCGTCAGGCTATCGAACTCATTCGCGCTGCCGTTGAACGTGGCGTTACCTTCTTCGATACCGCCGAAGTGTATGGTCCGTATCTGAATGAAGAAGTTGTTGGCGAAGCCTTAAAACCGTTTCGTGACCGCGTGGTGATTGCCACTAAATTTGGCTTTACCTTCGGTGATGATAATAAGCAGCAGATTTTAAACAGCCGCCCGGAACATATCCGTGAAGCCGTTGAAGGATCATTACGCCGTCTGAAGACAGATGTTATTGACCTGTTGTATCAACACCGTGTCGATCCAGATGTCCCGATTGAAGACGTTGCTGGAACGGTGAAAGACCTTATCGCAGAAGGTAAAGTCAAACATTTCGGTCTGTCCGAAGCGGGTGCGCAAACCATTCGTCGTGCACATGCAGTACAACCTGTCACCGCCCTGCAAAGCGAATACTCCATGTGGTGGCGTGAGCCTGAGCAGGAAATTCTGCCGTTGCTGGAGGAGCTGGGAATTGGTTTTGTGCCATTCAGCCCATTAGGTAAAGGTTTTCTGACGGGGTCAATTAAACCAGGGACAACTTTTGGTAAGGATGATTACCGCAGCACCGTACCGCGTTTCGCTGCACAAGCCATTGAAGCCAATGAAAAACTGGTCACGTTGTTGGGTGAGCTGGCTGCAGAGAAAGGGGTAACGTCTGCCCAAATTGCACTGGCCTGGCTGTTAGCACAAAAACCGTGGATTGTTCCCATCCCGGGCACCACTAAACTGCACCGGCTGGAAGAAAACCTGGGCGCTGTCGACATTATTCTTTCGCAGAAAGATACACAGCAGATAACCCAGGCACTGGAAACAATTAAAATCGTCGGTGAACGTTACTCGCCTGAGCACCAGGCACGCGTAGGTCGTTGATGCCCAAACGGGTCCACAGCAAAATGCGGACCCGTTATTCCGAGTAGCGAAGTGCATCGATCAACAGCGCAAAAGCAGGCGGGTGCTGCTTACGGCTGGGATAGTAAAGATAATATCCAGGGAAAGAAGGACACCACTCCTGTAAAACCTGAATAAGTTCGCCTGACTTTACATAATCCTGAACCGAGTTTTCGGGAACACAGGCGATACCAAATCCTGATAATGCTGCATCAATTCTTTCTGGCAGCAGATTAAACGTCAGTTGCCCATCAACTCTGACCCGTAACGGTTTGCCTTCTCGCTCAAACTCCCAGTGATAAATTCCACCGGCAGTTGGCAAACGCATATTGATACACTGATGATTTTGTAGATCGTGAGGCGTTTCTGGTAAGGAATTAGCCGCAAAATACGCCGGTGCTCCCACCACGGCCATCCGCATATCCGGTCCAATCTTCACGGCAATCATATCTTTATCCACACTTTCACCCAGACGGATCCCGGCATCAAAGCGGCCTTCAACAATATCGACAAAACCGTTATCTACCACCAGTTCAACATTGATTTCGGGATACTCCCTGAGGAACGGTTTTAGCTTCGGCCAGACCAGACTGCGCGCAGCATGTTCCCCGGCAGATAAACGAATATTCCCGGAGGGCGTGCCGTTCAGTTGAATAAGTGATTCCAGCTCCTGTTCAAGCTCGTCAATACGAGGCTCAAGACAGGCAATTATTCTCTCCCCTGCTTCCGTGGGAGCCACGCTGCGGGTAGTTCGGGTTAAGAGGCGGATATTTAGCCTTTCCTCCAGCGCCTTAATCGCATGGCTGAGAGCAGACTGAGAAACACCGAGTTTGCCCGCGGCTTTGGTAAAACTTCGCTCCCTTGCCACCACAAGAAATATTTGCAATTCGTTGAAGTTTTCTTTGAGCATTGGCAATTTCCTTGTAGAAGCATTCCCTTCAAAACGCACTCATGAAGGGTGTTCATAGACACAATCATTTTAGCCCCATTATTGACAATAATGATAATTGATATTCTGGCTGTATCGAAAATAAGGCTGAATTATCAGAAGGTTTATCATGAAAATACTCGTTGCAGGAGCGACAGGAAGCATTGGCATTCATGTTGTGAATACTGCTATTGCAATGGGCCATCAGCCCGTGGCTCTGGTCAGGAATCGGCGGAAAATCAAATTACTCCCTCGTGGAACAGATATTTTCTATGGCGATGTTTCAATACCTGAAACACTCACCGATTTACCGAAAGATATTGATGCCATCATTTTTACACTTGGCTCCGATGGTCAGGGACGTATTGGTGCCAGAGCGATAGATTACGGCGGTGTACGTAACATTTTGCGAAGATTCATGGCTACACCTGTTCGCATCGCCCTGATGACAACAATTGGCGTTACTGAGCGCCTCAGTAGCTGGAATCAATGTACTGAAGTTCATGACTGGAAAAGACGAGCTGAACGCCTGGTCAGAGCCAGTGGGCATACCTACACTATCGTCAGACCCGGCTGGTTTGATTACAACAATGATGATGAGCACAGAATCGTTATGCTTCAGGGGGATAGACGCCATGCGGGAACACCGGAAGATGGTGTTATCTCCCGGGAACAAATCGCCCAGGTTCTGGTAACTGCTCTGAGCAACGATGCAGCAAAAAATAAAACGTTCGAACTGGTCGCAGAGCGAGGAGAAGCACAGCAGGATCTCACCCCTCTGTTTGCAGAGTTGCAAAGTGATAATCCACAAAAAAATGATGGGGTTTTCGATATAAACAATATGCCCCTTACTGAAGAACCGGAATGCATTATTAACGACCTGAATCTGTATTCAAAAAATTCAAAAATCTGACAACGTTGTCATATGACAGTCAGTCTTATGACAGTTTAGAACTGTATATTTACATATCAAGAAGGAGGAGGCTCCTCCTGATATTCGTCAACTTCCAAATATATCGTTCAAAACAGGTATCAGATATGAAAGCACTACTAATTACTGCATTATTCATGGGATTCATTTCGGTAAATACCGCATCTGCTGCTGAGGAGATTCGTCATGCAGATGGCAAAGAAAAGATTGGTGTAGTTTCAGTCAGTAATGCCCTGACGCTTGATGAGGTATCAAATGCGCTTTCTCGTAAAGCTGATGAGCAAGGAGCAACGTCGTTCAAAATCCTGTCTACGACTGGGAATAACAAACTGCATGGTGTTGCTGAAATCTATAAGTAAATAGTAACTGACTGTTTATCATGAGCATCGATTCCATGACTTGCCCTTACGGCGAAAATACAGCCTCTGCGGGCTGTAAATACGGTGCTCTCTAAATGTGAATAGCACAATTACGCGGGGATCTTACAAGAAGAGCAGAGTAATCCTCAGGGCCAATTTCAGGTGTCGAATATGGATCACTTTTGTGCGATTAGTAATAATTGATGTAATACATCTTTTCAAATTTGTGATACACCTCAAAAAATTGGTTGACCAAACTCGCTATCTATATACAAGGCGCTTATGAGGTGCGCTCTTTTTAAAGCGAGGAAATACCAATGAAAGAGAATAAGATACAGGAAATCAGTAATAAACTGATTAATATTGTTGTTTTTGTTGCAATTGTAGAATATGCCTATTTATTCCTCCACTTCTATTAATTACATCAAAAAACAATTCCCTTAGGTGATATTTAATATATGTATCTTCTACCTCCTTCATAATAGCTATGCCTGTGGGAGAGGTATTTGTACTGTTTCAAAGGGAAGCTTAAAAAAACCGTATTTGTGCCGCACTGAAAGAGATTGCGCATTGAGTCAGCATTTTAGTTACCCAATGCGCATGTTGGTTCACTAAATTGCTACTTTGGCTGTGTGATAAATAATCAGCCGGTAAAGCAGAGCTTACCCACATTCTCAAATGCTTTCATACTGCTCCGCGGGTCGTGTCGTAAATCAGCAGTTCGGCTGCTGAATAGTGCCGTTACCAACGATAGCCAACAACATCTCTCACTTCCGGCACGTTCGGTTAGCTGCAGGAATCCCGCATATCCAGGTGGTCATAGGATTTTGTTGAAATTATCTGGACGAGAATGTATCTTTATTGTTATGTTATAACGTAACATGAAGAAGTAATGAAACAAAATATCCATCCTGAATATCGTACCGTGGTGTTCCACGACACCAGTGCTGATGAGTACTTTAAAATTGGCTCCACTATCAAAACAGACCGTGAGATTGAACTGGATGGCGTAACGTATCCGTATGTAACGATTGATGTCTCTTCAAAATCACACCCGTTCTATACCGGGAAACTGAGATCCGTTTCATCAGAAGGAAATGTGGCGCGATTTACCCAGCGTTTTGGTCGTTTTGTTAGCACGAAAAAGGGGGCATGATGAAAGTCCTTAACTCTCTGCGCACAGCAAAAGAACGCCACCCAGACTGTCAGATTGTGAAGCGAAAAGGACGGCTATATGTTATTTGTAAATCTAATCCCCGTTTTAAGGCTGTTCAGGGGCGCAAGAAAAAGCGTTAACTCTGAGTTCGAAGGTTCAACAATACTTGTCTGGCTGGTCGCATAATCATGCCTGATTAATGCTGGTGTATTCAGTACGCCAGCATTAACTCACCTACTGCTGACGCTGTGTATTAGCTGCATCAATCGCTTTTTGATACCACTTTTCAGCCAGTTGGGGATTTTTCTCGACGCCCAATCCCAGTGAATAAATATCACCTAAAGCCACAAAACTGGGGGCAGTGATATGATCCATTCTGTTGATATGTTTAAGATAAAGGTTTATCGCTTTTTGGTAATCGCGTTCTACACCATAACCTTGCTCATAAAGTTTCGCCAGACGATACTGCGCCGTAATATCATTATGTTTATCGCCGTTCTTATAATATTCCGCTGCTTTTTTATAGTCCTGAGAAACGCCTAATCCTCTTTCATAAATAATCCCAAGATAACGTGCAGCTTTCATTTCTCCCGCTAAGTCAGCTTGCTCAAAAAGGCTTAAGGCTTTGGCATAATCAAACGGTACGCCATACCCATTAAGATATAAAATCCCTAAATCCAGTTTCGCTCGGGGATTTCCGCTGGCTGCTGATTTCGTCAACCATTTAAAAGACTGAGCGTAATTCACCGTTTGATTGTAGTTTCCATTTAGGTATGCTTCCCCCAATCTGGCTTGTGCTTCTGCATCTCCTTGAGCAGAGCGTGTAAGTATTTCGTCAAAATTCATTTTTGATGCCGTATCAGCATATACAGATGCAGAAAAAAATAGAATTACAAATAATAATGTCTTCATTCTGTCTCTCGGCAAAAATGACTGCCAACACGTTACCTGATGACAGTCTGGTCTATTTTTTATTGTTTACGTTGGTTAAATAACCATTCGCGAATAGGTTCTATGCTGTAAGCAATACGCCATGTGTTACGATGCCCACTTGCCCCTTCTCGCGAAGAGTATTCATCAAATACACTGTCTTTTATAAAAACGGTATAACGGATATTAGTTTGTTCTTCAAACAAAGTGTCGGCAGCAAATCGATATTGCTCAGGCTCCCACTGGCCATTCCATGCCGCGCGAGAAACCTTTCCGCCAAATTGCTCAAGACGTTCAGTAATCGCGTTGAAGCTGGGAAAAGCTCCTGAATCATCCTCTGAGGCCATAAACCATAATTTGTTTTTAGCTATTGGAGCAACCTGTTCCGCATCCCACTTTCCTGCAACCAGGTAACTTGCTGTGAAAAAATCAGGATATTTAATATTCATGGCGATGGCCAGCATACATCCCCCTGACTGACCAGTAACATAAATACGCTCAGGATCTATTTTATATTCTTTTACCAAATACTGAACAAGATTTATTGTTGTATCAAGCAATGTTGAGGTACGCCAGTCATCATCAGCAATGATTTCATTATATTGAGGAGCTAAAACATAACAGGGGCGTTTCATTTGCTCTTCAGGTTCTGCCCAAATTACTGCGCCTAACCCCTGAAACAGAGTCGTTGTAACTTGTGCACTGGTAGCCCCTGCATCATGCATAAAAAGAACCAGTGGTAATGGTTTATTTTGTTCTTCAGGAATAAAGAAATTATATTTTAGTATTTTCCCGCTTTCTTTATCTTTATATTCATCTTGTCTAAAACTATCCACTACCAGGTTTGAAACGGCGTTAGTTTCCAGTGTGGTATTTTGTGTGACGACAACAGCAGAAGCATCTTTATATTTAATTGTTTGGTTTAGTTTTTCTCCTGCAACCCAGGTAGGTTTACCTTGCCCTTGTTTGGGCGCTGCTTTTTGTATTGTTGGGTCCGTTATAGTTTCTTGCCATTCATTTTGTGGTTTGCTGTGTTCCAGTTCAAGTATCGCGTACTTACCTGATTTTGCTTCAACCAAAGCTGTTGACTGGCTGACAAATGTTTTATTGATGTGATAATTTTTTACACTAAACTCTATTGTTGAAAGTTCTTCCTTGTTTATAGGTTTTTCAAATTCTACAGCGATCGCAATAAGTCGAACTCCGTCACCAAAAACTTGTGTAATAGCTGTAGCATTTATTGCTTTGTTATTTGTGTTTGCAAATACAATGCGAGGCATTGAAACAATTAAAGCACCCGCAACACTTTTAATTAAAAACTCTCTGCGCGTCGGCATAAATGCCCCTTTACTTCTGATAAAAAGTAGATGAGTATCAGTATGAACAAGGACTATGATTTTTCAACTTTATCATTCGTACTTATATTTAACTTATCTTCAGTGCTAACTCTGTACCTCGTTTTATCGGTAATGTTATAGAAATAAAACCATTCTGTGGATCACGAACATAAGATAAAAAATCTGGTTCTGCGTTATCATTTAATATATATCCTCCCACTCGTAGCTGCGGCGCAACAATCTCAGTAACCTGACGAGCAAGACTTGGGCCATCAGCAAGAGGGAAACCATCAATAAGAATAAAATCGACAGGACCACCGAGATCTTTCAGCGTTTCTCTCGCATCACCGACACGAATATCAACAAAAGACGTAAGACCAGCCTCTGCCAGATTTCGGGACGCGACTTCAGCCTTTTCCCGAACCATTTCAGAACCAATCACCAGTCCGCCACCATTATCTTTCATCGCAGCGGCAAAATAGAGTGCTGACATACCTACAGAAGTTGCAAAGTCCACAACACGAGTGGCTTTCATTGCCCGGCACAGTAAGTAGATAAGTTCCCCCTGCTCTGGGGCTATGGAAAAGCCATAACCGGAAAATTTTTCAGGATCAAGTACAGGAGCTTCGCGAAACATCTCCTGCGGGGGATGTTTACGTTCATTATTCATGCGTTCCAGAACACGTATAACCTGGGGATCACGAATGGGGCTGATGCTATTATTTAATCGACTCATAAATAAGGACCTGTATTTTATGAAGTGATGTTACCTGGTTGTTTTCATACACCATGTTATGATCATTGCTTATGTTGTTGGTATAGTGATACCATTTTTGGTACTGGTCAAGTACCAAAAATGAATACAGGAGTAAATGTCTTTGATGAACAAGAGCGAAGTGAGTACACCGGTGCGACGGGGAAGACCCAAAAGTGCGGGACTTGATGAGCGTAAGAAAGCAATAGTTATTGGTGCGTATAGTGCCTTCATTGAGCTTGGTTTTGCCCAAACCTCAACCACAGAAATTGCTCGTCGGGCAAAAGTATCAAAAAGAACAATTTATGAAGTATTCAGTAATAAAAAGGAAATTTTTTCTGAAGTAATTAAAGAATATAAAACCCTGTTCCTCGATCTTCCAAGACCGGAAAACGAGATGCTTCCTATTAATGAAACTCTGTTTCGCATATTCCGATTAGATATAAGTCAGGAAGAAGCTAAAGAGAGAGAAGCACTCTTAAAATTAATGACACGTGAATCAATTCTTTTTCCAGAGCTTTCAGACTATTTATATGCCACTAAAACGCTTCATTCAAGAGAACTGTTAATAGAATGGCTGGATATTCAACAAGCACAAGGGCGTATTGCTGTTAAAAACACGGGTAATTGCGCGGGGATGCTAATGGATATTGTTTTTGGCGCATTAATTCCTCGTCGATGGGTTTTGGACGTTAACGAAGATCAGACACTAACACCTGAAGGTCGTCAGCAGCAACTTGAGGAAATAAAAGAACGTATCGAAACCGTTATACAAGGGATCAAAACTGAGCCTGCTCATCCATAGCATTTGATGGACGTTTTTTATGCAAATTACGAGGTAGCACTCATACTTTATACAAATAATCTTGCCATCAAAGATGAAACCGGTTTACTCAATCTGACTGATGAAAGTGTCGAAAAGCGCCGGAAGGCGCAGGATGAAAAATATTTAATACGCGTTGCTAATCCGGAATAACACCATCGACAATAAGTTGTAACAAGCCCTGAGAACAATGCTCTATCCGTCCACGAATATGATATACACTAGCCAGATTCTCTGGCGTAATGACCTCTTCTGGATTTCCGCTGGCAATAAGTTTACCTTTTTTTAGCATGACGACATAATCACCGTATCGTAATGCGATATTTATATCATGAACTACCATAACTGTGACTATATTGCGACTCCGTGTCTCGCTTCTGACTAAATCCATAACATGAAACTGGTGGTTTAAGTCCAATGCACTCAGTGGCTCATCCAGTAGTAATATAGATGGATTTCGGGCCAATGATTGTGCCAGCCCAACCAGTTGCCGCTGACCTCCGGATAATTGATCCAGATAACAAAAGGCCAGATGTTCTATTCCTAGTTGTCTGAGAATAGCTATTGATTGTGTTTTTTCATCTATGCTCCCTATCTTTGAAGCACGCAGAGCAACAAAAATAGATTCCAGCACATTCAAATGCACGTCATGCGGTAAGAACTGTGGTAGAAATATTGTACTGTCGGCACGGGCTGAAAATGGCATCTGCATAAGGTTGACCCCATCAAGAAATATATTACCGCTAACCTTATTCAGCCCCGCCAGGGCACGTAGCAACGTCGACTTTCCACAACCATTTGGCCCCAGAATGATGGTTATTTTTCCGCGAGGAAGTTCAGATAAACTAAGATCACATATTACGTTTTTTTTCTGATAACCCGCGTTTAATTTATACAGTGAAAGGCCTTTCATAACAAACTCCTGCGATAACGCAGAATAATACTAATAAATAATGGAACACCAACAAGTGATGTGACAATACCAATCGGGATAATGACACCAGGAATAATATTTTTCGAGGCAATTGAAGCCAGAGAGAGCACCAGACCTCCAGTTAATGTGCTTCCCGTCAGATAAAAACGATGTTCCTCACCAAATAGCATTCGGGAAATATGCGGAGAGACAAGACCAATAAAACCAATCGGACCAACGAAGGCTACCGACAATGCAGCAAGTAAACTTATACGTAACAGGGAAGAAAGACGCAGTTGATAAGCATTGATACCAAACCCCATAGCCCTCTCTTCTCCCATGCGCAATGCTGTAAGTTGCCATGAGCGAGAAAATGACCATAGAAAAACAATGATAAACACGCCTAATAAAACGCCCAGTCTGCTCCAGGATGCACGAGCCAGACTGCCCATTGTCCAGAATACCAGTCCCTGGAGAGTATCCTCATCCGCAATAAACTGCATCATTGCCACAAGTGCATTGAATGTGAATACCAATGCGATACCCAGAAGAATCACTCCCGAAGTTGCTATTCTTAGCCAACGAGACATGCTATCGAGTAATAAAGCTGACAGAAGAGAAAATATAAAAGCGTTTGCTGGAACAAACCATGTTGCCGATATACCAGGAATACCGATCCCCAGGACAATAGCCAGAGCTGCACCAAATGCCGCTGCAGAGGAAACCCCAAGTGTAAAGGGACTGGCTAATGGATTGTTGAGGATCGTCTGCATTTCTGCGCCCGCGAGTCCCAAAGCCATGCCAACCAGCAAAGCCATTAAGGCGTAGGGTAATCGGATTTCCCAAACAATGACCTGGATGCTGGTATCAGAGCTAAATGGATGCACTAATGCGTGCCATAACTCACTGACTGACAAACTGGAAGAACCCAGAATAATATCCAGAAATAGTGAGAAAAGTGTCGCCAGTGTTATTATTGAAATCAATATAATTCGTTTACGGACAAGTTGGTGGTACTGATACTCTATCGCATCAGGTGATTGTGAATAGATGAGGTACGGCAACGTAACGACTCCTTTATCTCTGCTATTCTGGCAATACGTCTTTGGGGTTACAGATAACTGAATTGAAAGTTTCTGCTGAACAAATAAAAATCACATTCTCTTCATATAACCACATCAAAAATATCCCCGAATCACTTTTCCCAGCGCCTGACTGGTGTTACCATTTCGGTATATAACCATTTATATACCGATTTTTAGTGTGATGGAATATGAAAATAAATAATAAGTTGTTTTTATTAATGATTTTTTTGCTTTCTTTATCATTTACTACGCAAGCTGAACGAACTTTCACCGATCAGATTGGTCGTGAGGTGAAAGTACCCGACAAAGTTGATCGTATTGTTGTACTTCAACATCAAACTTTGAATCTTTTAGTGCAGATGAATGCCACCGATAAAATCGTGGGTGTTATGTCAAACTGGAAACAGCAACTTGGCAGCAATTATGCACGTCTTGCACCAGAATTAGTCAGCAAGGCATCATTAGGAGATTTAACCCATGTCGATGCTGAAAAATTGGTGGCCTTGCATCCACAGGTCGTTTTTGTCACCAATTATGCGCCGCAAGAAATGATCGACAAAATCAGTAGCCTTGGAATTCCAGCAGTAGCAATTTCTTTGCGGCACGATGACGAGGGAGAGAAGAATAAACTTAATCCAACAATGGCTGATGAAGAACAGGCTTACGTAAAAGGGTTATATGAAGGGATTATGCTGATAGGCAATATCATCAATAAGCCTGAAGAGGCTAAAGCGTTAATCAAGGCCACTGAAAATGGTCGTAATATTGTGAGTGAGCGGCTGCAGAATCTACCCGAAGAAAAGCGTATTCGTGCCTATATGGCTAATCCAGAATTGACAACGTATGGTTCCGGAAAATACACAGGATTAATGATGAAACATGCCGGTGCAGTAAACGTCGCCGCGTCCACCATTAAAGGGTTCAAACAAGTCTCAATGGAACAAGTAATTGCATGGAATCCTCAGGTAATTTTTGTGCAAAATCGCTACCCTGGCGTGGTGAATGAAATACGGTCAAATCCGCAATGGCAGGTAATAGATGCTGTCAAAAATCATCGTGTTTATTTGATGCCAGAGTATGCAAAAGCATGGGGTTATCCGATGCCCGAGGCTATGGGTATTGGAGAGTTGTGGATGGCGAAAAAACTGTATCCTGAAAAATTCAATGATATCGATATGCATAAAATAGCCAATGACTGGTATAGAAAGTTTTACCGTACTAATTATCAAGGTGAATAATAATGCGTGTACTTGCTGCGGGTAGTTTACGCCAGGTATGGAAATCACTTATATTGGGATTTCAGGATGATAATGTTCATTGTGACTTTGGTCCAGCCGGTATATTGAGGGAACGTATTGAAGCGGGTGAGAGATGTGATCTTTTTGCATCAGCGAATATGGCTCATCCGCAAATGTTAATGGCCACAGGACATGCCTTGTGTATTAAACCTTTTGCCTATAATCGTTTGTGCCTGTATGTTCGGGCGAATAAACTTAATGAAAATGACGATTGGTATTCTTTATTAAACAGGGAAACGTTGCGAATCGGGACATCAACCGCGGGGTGTGATCCCGCTGGCGATTACACTCACCAGCTTTTTGAAAATATGGGTAGTGTTGGAGTAAAAATAAGACAACGAGCGGTTGCATTGGTGGGGGGAAGAAATTCATTACCTCTTCCAAAAAATGTGATAGCCGCGCAGTGGCTAATTGAAAATAATTATACCGATTTGTTCATAGGTTATGCCAGTTACGCTCCCGGCTTACAATCAATTGAATCAGTAAAAGTTATAGAAATACCTGAACCTTATAATCCGATTGCTATCTATGGATTTGCCTGTCTGACCGAGAAAGCCAGGCCACTTTGCAACTTTTTAGTTTCGCCAGATGCCAGGGCGATACTTGAGCAACATGGGTTTATGTCATCACGTTGAGCCTACACTCTTCGCATTACAAACTATAAATACCATTATATAAATAAATCAGTTAATTCATCATAACTGCATTTCCACACCCTGTCCCAAAATATGTGAAACTTTATGAATCTCAGTTTTACCCAGTATGCGTATTGATACCTGCATAGTCCAGGAGAAAGTAAATGGCGATGTAGACGTATGAAAAGAAGAATAAAGCCACGGCTTTGATCTATAAAAATGGCGCTATATCTGCGCCATTTTTATCATTCAATTCGTTATCTGTTTGAACCTAAAGGGATCTCAGGATCAGGCTCGTGAGTAATTCTGTTTCGTAAATCTCTACGAATAATTTCAATAGACCAGAACCATACTAAATGTCCAAAAATTTCAGAGACATTCTCATACCACGGAAGATCAAAAAGAGGTGGTGTAAGTCCCATTAGAGGGAATGAAATCATATGAACAAAAAGTTGTGCTAAAGCGCCTGCAAGCAAGCCCTGCCAAAGTTTAATTTTGGGAAATACTTCGGCTACTACGCAATAACCAACAGCAAAAACTATCGAAAAGATTATGTGCGTTACACCAACCCAGTTAAAGACATGCCCGGCGAAGGTATAAACCGCCGAATTTGGATCTGTCAGTCCCAACCAATCCCGAAGAAAAATATACGGAGGATTAAGAAAGTTACGGGAGCAATCAATTTGTCCTGCCGCCCTGATTAATGATTCCGGACCACACGCTGCATTAAACATATCAATCGGACTACGTGGCGGCAATGGGACTTCTGCTCCCCACTTAACAAATGCTGAAACAACGCCAGCAATCAGCCCGATAAATGCAGCAAGACCATAACGTCTACGGTTCGGTGGAGTTTGCTCAAATATATTCATACTTACCCTGTTTATTTCATTACGTTAAAGCACCTCTTTAGGAGTATTCATAAAAATAATGAGAATGTAAAGAACTGTATTGTTTTGTATTGATAACAGGTTATTTAATAACCTGATAACGTATACTCCATAATTTCTCCACATTTTCATGTTAAATATAGTAAAGAGAGTATGATGTTTCTCTCAGAGATAATTAATCATTCCTTTTGCCCACCTCAACGGTGGGCTTTTTTTTATGCAAAGTCTAAAAATTACACAGACAATAAAAATAATTCAAAATAACCGTAACTTATCACTTATCCGACTGTTACAAACTACAATAGTTAATCTTTTCTGGTTATATTTTATCTGACTGCTAATATTTAAACAGACAGGAAAATTAATAAGAATTGCTAATCATTCAACACACATACCACTGAAAGGTCACCAACCTGCCGCAGGTGGTAAAAATGGTATTGCTGCGGTTTTGTTGTGATTTTTATAAGCAGTATTGGTGAATTATGAACCATCAGCCCCATGCATGACGTGCATTTTTCCGAGTATCCTTGTTACTGAGCCGGGATGCCGGATAGTGCACGAATAATAAAAGTGTCTCAGCCGAAGAATAAACGGCTCCGCTGGATGGAGTCTCATGAAGCACAAAGGCTGATTGTTGAATTTGTATTAATAACAGACTTCGTTGCAGGAAATGGGAGGCTGGGAGTCTATCGAAATGGTTCGTCGATATGCTCACCTTTCAGCCAGGCATCTCACCGGACACGCGAGCAAAATCGACGCAATTATAAGCCGCAATGACACAAATACGGCACAAGAGGAGAACGTGGTTTTAAAGCAAGATAATTTATTGATTTAAATGGTGCGATAATAGGAACAAAACATAAATAACAAACGCATTGATATTTAATGATATTTTTATATTCCATTTTTATAGATACCCCCAAAAGTACCCCCAACTAATTTTCCATTGTCCTAAATTGTGCAAAAAAACGACTCTATTGTACTATTTTTCTTCGGGTATCTGCCTCATCAACAATCAATGATGAAGCTGGTGGATGCACACGGGTAACACGTTATTGGAATCCCTATATCGACAGCACGCCCACCAGCGTAACGCATTTTTTTTTAATTTCGCGGATGTAAAAATTTGACGAGGCGGGTAGTCACGAACAACTGGGTTACAGAGATTATACCCGCCACCACCTATGTTGATGAGGGCAATTATTAGTTGATATATCCACGCTCGTTTTCGCTTAATAGCAGAGCGTGCACAAAATTTGCATATTTCTATCTGCATTCCTCTAGCGACACAGGAATATGAGATAGTGGACATGATGAAACAAATCTGTGCTGACATGTGAACATGTTTTCCCAGTAGGAATGATCTAAAGCAGTCCATGATGCGGCCCTGAAACGCAGAAGTTATTGAAGCCACTTTAAAATGGAGTAAAAATAGCTTATGGTTACCTTATATATTTAAAGAAAAAATAGGTATTGGAATAGTTTGGTAGAAAAGTTATGACAAAAACTGACAAATAAAAGCCCATAAAAATGAGCTTTTATTCCTCCTTATTATTTTTAGCGTTATCTTGTTTGTTTCGTAAGGTCATAAAAGTATTATACCAACTAGAAACACGAAATATAGCAAAAACGGCAGCTAACGCAGAGAATACTGAGTAAATAAATATAAAGTATGCAAAGAAGCTGAATGTTAACAGTACATACCTGTAAGCAACACCTAAATAATAATACATAAAAGCGTTATTTATGAGAATGCTACTATAGGCCTTGGTGACCAAGGCCGTTATTATAGTTAACAACTGCAATAATATAAAATGAACAAAGGTTGCATTCACAGACATATAAGGGGAATATTCTACCTCTCCATTTTCACTTTCTTCATCTCCAGTTATTATTTTTTTGAAAGCCTCATCTCCAATAGCAATCCACATAGCAAAACCACCCAGTGAAAAACCCAAAAGGTTCGGCATTAACGACAGAATATCATTCCACCACCCCTGATGAGACCAAGATGGATAAAGAATCACTGTCATAAAAAAAGCACACCAAAAATAGCGACTTTTAAATACAGCCCCAGCGCCACCATAGATCTTCCAGTATCTAGCCATTGCACTGGTTGATTCTTTTACTTTACTCATTACTTTCTCAGAAGCCTCTTAAACTCATCTGCTAAAGATTTTGCTCTTAATAACAATAGCTCAGTAACTGATGTTACGTCAGAATCATATGATTCAACCCTTTGAAGTGGTAAATCGCTTGAGGCATGAACCTCAACTAATCCCGCCTCATTAATCCTACGTATGCTAACTTCGCCATTTCTCGAAGCAATAAGAGCATCCTGCTTTAACTCACTATCAGGTTTAATTTCCTGACCACGCTCAGATTTATATGTTTTATCTTCTTCAATAACGCCAATACGTTTGAAACGCTTTTGCATAATACTTTCTGCAGAAGCGAGATCATCTGGGTTAGGACGTCGAGTAACCATATTTATACACGTAATGCCTTTTAAAGAAAGCATACGTTCTACGTTATCTGGCTCGGTTAATATTGTAACATTAATCTTCCCAAACTTCTCTATAATTCTCTCATGAGAAAATATTCCATTCAAAAAATTTTCTATTTGTTTTGATGTAAGATGCCGACCTTTGTCCTGCATCTCATAAACTAAAAGATGGCTGGCAGGTAGAAAAACAAAAGAGAATCGAGCCACATTTGGTTTTAAATTCTCAGGTATACTTATCCTTTCCTTTTGCTCATCTGAGGCAATGTCTTTCTTTACAATATCGAACCAATCTCCATCAACATCAATATCTGTATACTTTAGAATTTCCCCTTCAAAAGGTTCACTAACTACCTGATTTTTCCTGTAAGGATAAAAGTGTGATAAAGTCGCGAAAGAGTCCCCCCTCAAATTAACATTTCTCGCGTTTTTTCTTGCCATTCTGAACAATTCTACATATTTTTCTGGCGAGTGGGGATGCATTGTTATATTCACCGCCCCATAAGTTAATTTTTTTGGTCTTGCCATTTTATCAGTGTTTCCTTATTGAGTTAAAAAGCAATATATACATGAAAAACATAAAGAAAACCATGTCTTAACGCACACCACTTAATAACCAAAAGGAATAAAAAACAATAGTGTTATTCAATAACAGTACAGAATGCTCTCCCCACCATGCCAACCTATTTCGTAGTACAGCTCTCATACAAGTGAATGGCATACAAAAAAGTTACCCCGAACAGGCCGTCTCAGTAAAAATGCTCCTTAAATCAACATCCAAATTAATGCCACCTGCAACAAAAAACCTTACCCTTAGGCTTAATGTTTGGCTTGGCTGTAGCCTTACCGTAACGCTCCGCTCACCGTCGCGGCCTGTCCGGTTTCTTCCACTGATACGGCCTTACATCATCCTGCTGGTGGCGTTCCTGTTGCAGCACAACGGAAACAGGCGCTGAACACCTGTTAATTTTGCTTGCTGGTTGTTTGATTCCGGCAATGCTGCGGATCATCTCCAGCATATCGGCTTCGGTGATGGTCATAGGTTTCCTATCAGCACTCATATCCAATTAATAAGTTCAACACAATGGATTATCCCGTTTTAGTGACTAACCATTGCAGAATAACGATAATTAAATATGTTAATGTGCCAGTTCCAAGAAGTATTAATAATTGATAGCAACGTAGGGCAATATTACTAATCGATTTTTGCATCACGATATTCACTGGCTCAGCCACACACTCTTTAGATCTTATCGATAGAATACTTGGAACTTCTCTATTTATTGATAATATTTCACATTGAATAGACTCACTAGGTGCAAGGTTTTCAAACTTGATAATATAGCGACCATCCTGTTCAATATTTTCTTCAAAATGGTGGACAGGCCAAAAATTAATATGCATTGGTTTATAGTTAAAAACCAATGATATATTAGTAGCACTTTCTCGCCCTTCATTAACAAGAATAATAGATCGTGTATACACCAACTGTGAATTAGATATTACCTCACCATTAGCATTCCGTAAGGGTTCATTGAGAAGAAAAGTAAATCCATGCTGATAACCATAGGATAACTTTGCCTTGCTTTTAAATCTGTTATTCAGTATCCATGTTAAAATCGCTATAAAAAAAGAAAATAGTTCTTTCCCATAAAGACTAAAAAAACTCATCACACACTTCCTTCAGTAATCTGATTCTGCGGTCAAAGTTACCAGCACTATAGTCATTCATCCACATTACGACAAGAAGGTTACAGCACGTTCAATCACACCTTAGGAAATCTTAGGGGCTGGTTGACACTTTCCGGCTTAAGACCTTAATAAATCTTAATATCGCAGGTTGACACACTTGACACTTTTTCGCGAAAAACCTTAACAAAACTTAGCATTTCTAAGCATGGCAACTTGACACTTTTCGCGATTTTTTCTGCTTTTTGATGTGGTAAATATGGCGCAAAGCCAGTAACGGCGGGGCTTACAGCGAGGTTGACACTTTTTCGTGTTCAGAGTGTAAAGTGTCAACCTGGCAAGCTGCTCAACTTGACACTTTTTGCGGCCGTTAATGACCTGTTTTTTCCCATGCAGCCAGGGCGTTTAGTCCGGCTTCGCTCCAGTTATCCAGCTCGTCAGGACAAGCATCAGCCACATAACAGACCTCACGTCGCAGCGTACCAATCACCAGTTCGGCATTCTGCCTGAGATCATATTGCTCGAAATAAAACTCAGCATCGCCGTCATCCATCCAAATCCCGCCATCATCAAGAAATTGCACTTCCCAGCCGAATTCCCCGGCTGCATCCAGCACACGTTGCTGTATGTCGTCGTCCGTTACTGGCGCAGGGATTTTACCGTCTCTGGCCTTAACTGCTTTCCAGAACTCGCCCCACGTCATTTCCAGCGTTCTTTCTGGCCACATTTCAGAAACGGTGTCTTTCCCCTGTGCCGGTGGGCTGTTCCGCTGCTCTGTCGCCTCCACATCAATTTTTTTGCCAGACATGATCACTTCGCCTTTCTCGATCCAGTCGTAAACTGTCTGGCGGCTTACGCCTTTGTATTTGGCGTATTCGGCTTTACTCATCAACATGTAGCTCACCTCATGCATATACGATAAAAAATAATTTCATGCGAAAAGGGAATGCGTTGTGGGTATGGAGGAAAGGGGCAATAACCGCCCCTTACTGATTCAGTTGCGCCAGGATGGCTGGCTAAGCGTGGTTTTCATTACATCATTGACGACCTGCTTTACGATTTCTGTGTTGGCAGTCGTGCTTTCAACATCAACAAAGCCATAATCGCCAATTTCCACCGTCAGGGATTCCAGTTTCTTCCCCAGTGCATCAGGCAACTCTCCACTGAACCGGTGCCGAAGATTTTCCACCAGCAAAGCCCTGAATGCCTCGCTGTTCTCTTTTTTCTGCCATAGCTGGCGTTTATCCACTCTGATATTTAATTTCACAGCCTCACCTCTTTAAGTGCCTTATCCATCAGTTGCCGGGCAATAACATGAATCGACGGTGCCACACCAAGCACAGATTTCTGACGCCTTTCGGCCTGGATACGTTGCAGGGCTTCGATTTGCCCCCGGGAAAGTAAAACTGGCTTTACTCCGTGATTTTTCATGATGATCCCTTCTGAATGACAATAATTGCAATTATTGCACAAATTGAAATGATACCAGCGATAATTGCAATAAATGAAACAAAAAGCATCAATAAACCAACCTTCGGCACTAAATGCTCTGATTTTTCTGCAAAGGTATGGCAGATGTTGCTGCATGCAAACATAAAGGAAATAGCAGAAGAAACAGCGGGGAGTGAAAAGGGGAAGTTTTTATAAATACACGATTGTCGCCTCACTGCAGGTTAACAGCCACAAACCCCATGATAATAACTTGTTAATTATTTCATCAGATTTTTCATTATTTGCGCGATTGAGTACACAAGCAAAAACTCGGCAGCCGCAAGAGTATAAAAAACATAAATTCGCTTAGCCCACCGACGATGAAAGAACTCCTCAGCATGGCCGAATGTTCGAGATACAAGCCATGCACCTACTGCACACAGAGCAGGTGCAATGAGCACAGTTATAAACCAGATTGTGATGCCCATCCCATGCCTACTGATAATAGCCATTGGTATTGCAAAAATGAATGTTAGAGCAGCATTAGCTAATAGAATATCTTTTAAAGTATTTTCAATTAGTTTTTCTAGATTATCTTTCATCTAATCCCCCCCGTTGAACATTAATATATAAAAGCCCCTTACTAAGGGGCTTTGCACGGATTGTTTAAAGGGAACTTTTTTTCGCCCCTTCAATTTCTGCCTGACAAATTTCGTCATTTGTAAATGAGTACTGCAGATAGACATATCCCTGAGTGGAATTGTTCGCTCTGGCCTCAATAGAGATAGTATCAATATTGTTTTTTAATGGTATTTCTTTTGTTCCCTTCCATGTGGCAGATAAGAAGCGTTCTTTTTTGTTTAGCCCCCTCATCCAGTCCTGAGGATCTTTCCAAATTGAACCAGCCAGCAAAAAGTCTGTAGTATCAGCCTTTCCATACAGAGAACTTAAAGAATTACTCAATTCTTCAAACTTGGATTTAAGAGCCAATCCATAGCTATCAGTATCAATATTTTTTCCTAAAGCCCGTATTTGACATAAACCAGCTTTCGGGGAGATCAACAAACCATACATTTCAAAATCTGCGTTTTGCTTCGGTAATTTATCAGAAGTATACAGATTCACACTGTCTGGTAGTGGCTTGAGCTTAGCACCGATCATATCTTCGATGTTTTTCTGTGTAAGACCGGCTTCTAAGCCAAACGGACCATCCGCTGGCGGGAGTAAAGGAAGTTGCTCTTGGGAATTTTTGGCTGTTACTTCCGTTTCAGTACTGTTTTTTGCGTCATTATCTTGTACTGATGCCAGCTTAACTTCAGCGAGGCCATACTTGGCTGTGAGGTACTTTTGCTGCAACATTGCCATGGTCTGCTCTTCAGTGGCAACAGTAGATAATTTTAGTACCTTTATCAGACCACCACTATACTGACGAGCATCAGCTTTGGCTTCGTTGATTTTTGCATCTAAGCTGTCAATTTCAGTTTTAATTGAAGCCGCAAGCTCAGGATCAGGTTTTACTCCAGATACAACAACATCAATTTTGGCGCCTGATTCAATAGCATTAATACGCTGTTCCAAAAGCGCTTTATTAGTTCCTAATATTTCCAGTCTTGCTGTTGTCAGATTTTTTATCAACCCACCAGAAAACTGCTGGTCAACTTCCTTAGCTGCTGATATTTCACCTTCCGTTTGCGACAGTTCAGCTTTAAGAGCCGCTACTTCCTGTTTCTGTTCTGGAGTTAACTCTTCTGGCCCACATCCGGTTAACATTACTATACCGACTAATGTTGCAATTAAAGTTTTATTCATATCCCTATTCCAAATGAAAATATTCAGATTAATCTTATCAGGAACCCAGATGCAATTGAATATTCATCTGCTCAGCAACGTAGTAGATTTCCTCAGAAAGCATCAACAAAAAACCAAGAGAATCCCATCCTCTGTTAATGACTACAATTGTTCTTTTTTTGGTATTTCCTGAATGCCTCACCATTGGGCTGATGTAATCCCATCCCGGCATGTGCCCGGCTGATGGTTTTGCGCATCTCCCCGAAATTATCCTGCCTTGCTGGTGGGCGTGCTGCCTTGTGGATACATTCCGCGCGACGTTTTGCCGCCTGTTCCCGTGCCTTGTCATCATTCGCCAGCATGATGACCTCAGCCCACCGCGCCGCCGCTCTCCGGTACAGACCACGCGCTTCCAGAGCTTCCGCTTTGCTGTCGTGAATCATGCGCCTGTTTTCTCCTTTGCTGCCCGACGCTGACGTTTGCGTTTCTCATTCAGCGCAACCAGCCGCGTTTCTGCGTCCTGTTGTTCCTGTGGTGTCACCTCGCCGCACGGCTGGCATTTCAGGTCGTAGCGTACCCCACCAGCCATTAAGGCGCGGTAATAGCGCGGACACTGCGCATAAGATGCCAGCGTCGCACGCAATGCCCCTGGCCCGAATGCCAGCCCCCTGACGGCGAGATCCTGCATCAGGTCGTCGAATATCCCCACCTTAAGCGGCTTCGGTGCTTCCCGGCTGAATAATTCAGGCCACAACTCAGTGAGGCGGTTAATGCGCCTGAGGTTTTTGCGCTGGCGCTTGGTCATATGCCGCCACGGTGTCGCCCCTATGGGCTTCTGCTGCGCTTTCTGGTTACCGGGCATCACTTTATGCGCCGATGTGGTTTTATCCTGCTCTTGCGCCGCCTGCGTCGTTTTCTGCGGCGTGCCGTAAATGCCTTTTGGTTTTCTGTTAATGGTCAGCTTAGTCATGCTTTGCCCCATCGTTACAACTGTCTACCAACTGTCTATCGATATAATTGATTGATTTATTTAATGTTGTTCACACATAACAAAAAACAATCTGCAAACTGTCTACCAACTCTCTACCGTATTAATACATTGATAATTAATGATTTTTACTAAATGGTAGACAGTGTAGATAGTTAAAAGAAAAATTTTAAAAATGAACCCATAACTATCTATTTTTAGATACCCCCGTGGTTTAGAAATATAAAATAAAATGTCCACCTCTCTACCACATTAAAAATACCTATATAATTCAAAATATTAATTAGTAGATGGTTGGTAGAGGGTTAAGTGTATCTGTCTACCAACCGTCTACTTTTAAGTTTCAACTTATAAATTTCGTATCATGTTCTGTCGTTAATGCCTGCCGCTGCTGGTAACCATCCATCAGCATCTTTATCTAACAGAACATTTGTGATCGTTCGCCCTTTATCTGGACCTTTAGTGCATTTAGCCCGCTTGTACTCCTTTCCGTACTCAGCCATTGCCCCTGGCATATCTGTACCAAAGCGTGTCAGTGATACCGGTTTTCCCAGACCATGCGCAGACATATAAGCCAAATAAGCATGATACAGATATCGCCTCGGGCTAAATGGCACTATTTCTGCATTACCTACTATCATCCCCTCACATTTAACCAACGACATCAGATAACCGCAGAAGTCCACCAGCGAATCACCTTCACGCTTTATTAACAGTGCTTCTTCTGATTTTTGCTGCTCATAAAGTAGTCTTTTCGCTTCGTCCTGGTCGGCAAATCGTGTAAGCAAATGGCGAATCACTACGGCCAGTTCCCCTTCTATCTTTTTCGCCAGCATCGGATCGCGTTCGTTCTCTGGTACAACCTCAGAGAAATTAAATATCACTCGTCGACGCGAGATCCCCCCACTACGGTCGCTGAATGACATGGCATTATTGTTTACTGCCAGCACTACCGCAGGAACGCGCGTGGAATAGGGCGCTTTGTGTTTCGGATCGATAGCCACCTTGTCACCGCCTGTAATGGCCTTAATCCCAGCACCATCACCTGCGTAGCGGGTCATGTCAGGCATGATAATCAGAGAATATCCCACCACTAACGCTCGTTCCCTCGCGTCTTCCAGCGCCTTCATGCTCGCCGATACTGTATTGGCCTTACCCGCCAGCATGGTACAAATCTCCGCCATCACACTTTTACCGCTTCCGCCCGGCCCCGTTACCTCAAGGAATAACTGCCAGTCGTACCGGTTCGCCAGTACCATGAATAATGCCGCCAGTACGCGATCCGCTTTACGAGCATTATCCGCCACCGAACGACGCAACCACTTCCAGAAATTCGGCGCATGTGTTGCCAGCGTTTCCCCCTCTTCTGGCGGGCTGAACGGTAATTCACTGGCATTTAACAACCAGTCATTTTTGTTGTGTTCCCGAAAATTTCCTGTCCTGATATCAAAAACACCGTTACTGAACCCAATAAGATTTCTGTCCGCTCCCCCCATAACAGGTAGACTCAATTTCATTGTCTCTACGGCAAATTTAATGGCGTTTTGCGAATAACTAATTTCGGCATCAATAAAAATCTTCGCCATAGACCGCTGGAGTTCCTTATCAGATACAGGCTCCCAAACAATTCCGTTGTAATGGTGAACTACATCAGAATCATCATTTATCGCCAGTGCTCCTCCATAATGTTCAAGTAACACTTCTCCTCTCTGGCTGGCTCCCATCTGATTTAATGCAGGCTTGGGTAGACCACTATTTTTTGTAGCTAATTTCATCACTGAAACTTCCCCGTGCTCAGCCTGTTCGCGGATCCGTTGCAGGTAGTCGCGCCAGTTCTCCGGTTCCTGGTCGGTGATACCTTTGTATAATTTCGCCTCCTGTACGCCAGCCAGCGCCAGCTTTTCAGCGATAGTATTGATCTGGATTGGCTCTATCTCCCCCGCGATATAGACACGCGCAAAACGGCGTTTCTCATCAATAATGCGGATATTCGCCAGGTCTGCCAGTTGCTTTGGCCCCAGGTAAACAGGAGGCACGTTATCGCCGTGTTTTCGTCCTTCACTTTCAATCCAGTGTTGAGCATGGGCGTAAGCATCCGTCCCGGCAAAAATGATTACCTCAGTGAATTTATCCTTCGGCTGATATTTTAGACTCGGTGCGTTTTTCACTTCTTACCTCCCGCAACCAACATTGCCCGGATTTTTTTAATATTCATGGCTGCACGTCTCGTCGCTTCCTGTTGTTTGTTCTCCACCAGAATAAAATCACGCTCAAACTGACGGCGCGGCATTATGCAGTCATATTCATAAGCCTCACGGCGGTAGGTGATATTTCCTGGCGTAACGTGACAAATAACCGCTCGTCCCCCACGTATGGTGTCGCGGTAAATATCTCCGTGTCTGATTTCAGGCCGAGAGAGACCGCTGGCAGTAAAGCCAGAATTTTTCTTTTTCATGGTTTTATTTTCCTGTCAGCAGTTCCGGTTTTATTTCTGCACGAATACAGAGTTCAGAAAAAAACTCAGGAGAACCCACAATTTCATTACTTTTCAGTCGGCGTTGTGATTTCACTTTCCCTTTATCCAGGTAAACCAGTACGCGTCCGGTGAAATCATCTGGCACATTAAGCACTACGGGTACATGCGCTTCATGATTATGCATGGCTTACATCCTCCGTGAATTTTCTTCTGTAACGCACCTCTGCCACATATTCCGCATAGTCCGACGCAATACTAAGAATCATTTCACCCTCTGACTTGTAGCCATTGGTATTGATAAGAAAATATGCAGCTTTCATCATGTCAGCAACGTTCAACAATGCGCCCGATGTATCTTCCGGTGCGCCATCAAACTCCTGTTTCAGGGAATTAAAACGATCATCACGCATGTTTACCCCCCTGAATGACCTGATAACCGCAACTGGTCAGCAATTCGATAAATTCCGGCAATGTGCCGAAACAGCAATCATCACGCAGACGTTCGCAGGATACTTCAACGCCGTTTTCGTAGTGACTCACCATGCGTCCGGTAAAATGCAGATTATCATCGTGATGGCACGTTAACGGCTTAATCAGTCGCGCACGTTCTGCCAGCTCCAGCAATGCTTCAACGCTTCCGGCAATTGCACCATCCGGCAGGTGATAATTACTTACCACGCGTCCATTCTCCACATTGACCAGTAGCTGCCCGGTAAATTTCTCGTCAAACTGAATGCTGTTAAGGTCAGAAATTGACAGGTTATGCATGGTGCACCTCCTGCACATCAGCCATGATAATTTTTCCGGCCTTATCCAGTGCCTGATCGGCTTTTAGCTGCACAAATGCTAAATAATGGAAGATGCATTCTGATTCTCTGGCTGCGTGTTTATGCGCCACACCAGAGATAGCAGAAATCTCAATAAGTGAATCCACCAGCGTTTTGATAGCGTCTACCGCTGCATCAGGCCATGTTGCATTACACATGTTCCACCTCCTGGCGAATACGGGCGGCGAATACCATCACGCAGCCATCAGGAGATTGCTGGCGTGCTTCCTGTTCGCTGGTGGCCTCGATGTGAATTACACGCGGTTGTGCTGTGCTCAGGGCGATAAAACGCCAGATAAAATTGTTTTCGCATTTCTGAATAAACAGCGTGTTTTCTTCGCGCCCTTTCCATGTTGCCGAGATATAGCCCATGTCATTGAGCATCTCGCAGGCATCAACCAGCGTATCGGCGGCTACATGAACAGTGTTTTTACCGTCAGCTATGCAATTACGGTGCACCGCCAGGAAGGTGTATATAAATTTAGGGTGAGTTTGGGTATGCTGTGCCCCAGCCATAATCGTTACCTCATTTAACGGTTTGGTTAGAAGCCCGGTTAGTGTTAGCGCACTGCCGGGTTTCGTCGTTTTTATGAATCGATCATTGTGAGATACATAGCCATCACAATGTGAGATATACATTATATTGTGGTGATATACATTGCAAGTGTTTTTATATCTCACTTTTGTGTATAGTGATATACACATAACTAATTGGTGATTAACTATGTCTGTATACAAAAATGCAAAATCGCAAATGACAACGATCAGGGTTCCCCACGATGTTATGGAGGGTATGGAATCCGTAAAACTGGACGGCGAAAGCAACGCCGGATTCATAGTAACCGCCATGCGTGGTGAGATCGCCCGCCGCCAGGCAGAAGGAAGCGGAGAAAATCCCCTGGTTTCTTCGCTCAATGCACTGGCGCAGGTGGAAAAAATCGGAGTCAAAGCTGTCGAGGAGATCGGGCAGCTCGTCACCGTCGCACGTGAAGAACTCCAGCGCCGCAAGGCCAAAGAACAGGAGTAACCATCACCAGCGCCGTGGTGTAAGGAACTACGGTGCATCGTTTTACAGGGCAGCGCCATGACCAACAAAGAATCAACCAATACACCATCACCGGCACGGAAAAGACAGCGCAGAAAGATAGCGTACGAGCATGGGTCAGACAGATTCGCGCCCTGTGCGTTTATCCTTGAGAAATTCCTTAAAGAGTACAGGCGCACAAAAATGGGGTCGCATACCTGGAAAACATCGCGGCATGGCAATGTTAAAGAGCAGGAATAGCCCACCAGCAAGCCAGCACACTGATCACATTGCCCACCAACCGCAAATCTGGCATTGTTGGCGATGTGTTCAAGTGTGTAGCTTTCCCACTGGTGGCCCTCTGCGGTCGCCTTTGTTTTATCCAGAACGAAATCAGACATCAGATTGATCAGCACCTGGCGACCTGACAAAATCGCATCAGTCGCGCCACCAGCAAAATTTTTTGCTTTCCGGACAGCGTGACCAACGACATTTTGCAGCAAAATATTCTGCATTTCTGGTGTGCTGTGGTAACGGTGATCAACGCCTTCACTCTGTGCAACCACAACGCTATAATCTGCCTCGTAGACAGTAAGCAATATGGCGCAGTAGGCTATTCGTTCACAAAGGCGCTCCGGCAACGGGGCGCTTTCTCTTTTTGTAACGGTCAGAGCGTTACACATGGCTGTTTTCCTCCATGCGACGGGCTAACCAACGCTGCGAAAGACGAATTAATTCAGCTTTTCGCTGGTGGTAGTCCTGGCCTAACTCAATCAGCGTGATATTGCTCTGCTCAAGGTAAGAAAGGTGCTCAAGCTGCAACACGCTCATGTGGTCGCGTGGTTCGCCTGTGATGCCGTTCGCCAGTGCCCACTGTTTTGCAGTCATGCCACCCAGCACGATACGCGCCAGCATATTGGCTTCCGTGGTGTAGTGGTGCTGGAACGTGTTTTTACCCAGTTCAGCCCGGTACGCCTCCAGCGCAGCGCACATCGGCTTAAAGTAGCTGGCAACGGTGATACGGGCTTTCAGTTCCCGGCGTAACGCTGCGGAACGCACTGGCGCCACCTTGTGTAGCTCCTCCTCGCATTTGATGAAATACTGGCGAACGGCGCGGCCTTGTTCGGTGCGTTCGACCATCGCCAGTTCTTTCGCCATGTTCGTGGAGATCAAATAGTCTTCACTGCGGCGATCACCGCCGCGCTTTGTTGTCCAATCAGAATCAAACTGTTCAATATTTACACTTTGGTTCCCCCGTTTCGGGGAATCAAAGTACAAATTTTCTACAATTTCAAAATCCACGCCATTTTTAAATCCGTACTCATCAATACGTCCTTTAATCCAGGTAGTGAAATCACGGCCTACCCCGAGCGCCTTATGCAACGCTCTGGCGCTAACAATATTGGTTTCACGCCCGCCAATAACGCCGGAAATAACCGGGATAATTTCGCCAAAATTTTGCAGATTCTGGTTTTCAGGCCGAACGAAGCCCTGCCCCTGTACGGGCGTTTTTGGAAATTTCATAAAAACTCCTGCTATCGAATTAAGTTACTTTTATTTGCTGGTGGATAGCTGGGGGCAATAGCCCCGTAGCCATTTAATCAGGTAGCTGTTCCGCGTGATTCCGCAATACGCTGATTAATCCACTCGTCAATTTCACTCTCAACGAAAGCAATCGCTCGCGAGCCAATTTTTACAGGTTTAGGAAAACGCCCTTGGGCAATTAGTTTATAGATCCATGCCCTTCCATACCCTGTACGGCGCATGGTTTCTGGCATACGAATTAAAGATTGTGACATGATAATCGTCTCCCGTTGTTTATTGATGCCTACGGGAGACATTGAAGCAGGTAAGACATTGGATATCACCGCAATTGCGGAGAATGATACCGCAATTGCGGTATAGGAATACAACTACGATTTAATTGATTTATTAGCTTCAGCAAACTTTGCTTCCAGCGTTCTTGAACTCATCCCCGGCTTACCTTCAAAATGCCCCAATAAATTACTAATAATAGAGCTTTGATTTTCGAATACAGATTGCTTAATACCAGCAGGTGAACGCCCTAACATTAGAAAAAGCAACCCTCCAATAATGTTTAAATATGTTGTTTCAGAACGTTGGTCAATGTTTTGCACGGAGTTATCAACCATTCGTCGTAGTGAATCACGTTCCCCTTGTAATTCGGAAATTTCATTTTTCTGCTGTTGGAAAGTCTTCATAGCATTATCTAAGCGAATATTAAGACGTTTGTTTTCAGCCTGAAGAGTTTGATATGCCTCGACTGTAATTCCAGCATGTAACTGCTGCTCAACAGCATCAAAAAGGAAAGCTGGTTTTTGGTTGGGATAGTTTTTTGACATCCATGATTTCAGATCGGAATGACGGACGGTTAAACGGTGCTTAGCAACCTGTTCTCCAGGTTGAACAGTTTTACCATCACGACCATAAGGAATTTCACAATTATGGATTGCATCTAAAATTTTCTCAGCATTAACACGCAAGCAAGGCCATTGAGGGAACATTCCAACGCTAGGTAAAACTCCATCTCCCACTCGCTCCAATATTAAAACTTCATGAGCAATTAAATTACACCAACGTAGCGCCGCTTCAATTGGAGTGTAATATGCCTTTTCAAGAGAACTACAGCTTTTTGAATTGTAAGTCACTCTGTGCTACCTCGCACCCTCTGTAAAAGTGGCTGTGCCAGCCCGCAGAGGTGTACGAGTTTTCAGGAGCGACCCTAGACACAGCCTTTTCTTAATCGCTCAAAGTCTACTACTGTATACTCAACCAGTCACCCGCATTTTCCGAACTCACCATGCACCACATTTCCGCCATGCTCGAGCGAATCCATATAGTCGGCATACCACTGGAGCATTTCGCGTCTGCCATCCAGATATTGCGCATGGTTGTATGTGCCACGAATTGAGTTTTTATCGACGTGTGCGAGCTGTGTCTCTATCCACGCGGTGTTATAGCCCTGCTCATGCAAAATGGTGCTCATGGTGTGCCGGAATCCATGACCAGTAACCTTTCCGTTATAGCCGATGCGTTTAAATACTTGGTTTATGCTAGCCTCGCTCATTGTTTTCCTTGGATCATTACGGCCGGGAAACATAAGCGGATAATTGCCAGTTAATTCTTTAATCTGCCCAATAAGCGAAAGAGCCTGCTTAGACAAAGGCACCACATGAGGGCGACGCATTTTCATCCGTGAAGCAGGTATCTCCCAGATAGCCTTGTTGAGATCGATTTCATCCCATAATGCACCGCGCAGTTCGCCAGTCCGCAAACCGGTGATAATCAGTAGACGAGCCGCCATTACAACCAATGCACTTCCTGAGTAACTGGACAATGCCTTGAAAAAATCAGGTAATTCTTTGGCTGTGAGGAAAGGATAATGATTAGATTCATGACCTTGCATCGCGCTGGTGAGATCCGGTGCAGGGTTATACTCAGCACGTCCAGTGACAATTGCATAGCGGAAAACTTCCCCGCATCGCTGCCTCACTTTTTTGGCTTTTTCGGTAGCACCGCGCCCCTCGATGCGCCGCAGCACATTCAGCAGTTCAAGTGGTTTGATTTCGGCGATTGGTTTTTTGCCAATGTAAGGGAACACATCTTTGTTGAAGGCTTCGAGGATGTCTGAAGCATAACCAGCAGACCATTTTTTTAATTTGCTGCAGTGCCACTCAAGGGCAATATCTTTGAAGGTGTTGTTTAACTGCGTTTCCCGGGCAATCTTTTCCTCTCGTTTCGCTTCCATCGGATCGATACCCCCAGCGATACCCCTTTTAGCTTCTTCACGTTTTGCACGAGCATCAGCCAAGGTAACTTCAGGATACACACCTAGTGCTAACAGCTTCTCTTTACCAGCTACACGATACTTGAAGCGCCAATATTTTCCTCCACTAGGTTTTACCAAGAGATACAGACCACCACCATCAGCCAGCTTGTAAGCCTTCTCTTTTGGCTTGGCAGTGTCTATTTGACGGGCATTGAGTTTCACTTGGGGGTACCTCCACTAAACCGAACAGCAAATACCCCCAAAAGTACCCCCAATTGACTGTAGATTTTGGGGTACTTAAGTAGACGTCAAAAGACTAAAAGGGGCGCTAACATGCGGATTATAAGAGGTTTTTAAATACTTGAGTAGACTTGGGGAGACGTTAGAATGGTGCCGATAATAGGAGTCGAACCTACGACCTTCGCATTACGAATGCGCTGCTCTACCAACTGAGCTATATCGGCCCTGAAAAGGACATGTTCACGAACGTGAATCACGGTGGACAAGGTTAAAACTAACCGGGCGATGCGTCAATGGCCTTGTGAATCAAATGGCTACTTTTGCATCACCCGGTTTTATTTACGCACGAACGGTGTAATCACCAATACCGATCCACTTGTAGGTGGTCAGCGCTTCCAGCCCCATTGGTCCGCGTGCGTGGAGTTTTTGCGTGCTTACCGCCACTTCCGCGCCAAGACCAAACTGGCCGCCGTCGGTGAAACGTGTAGACGCGTTAACGTAAACAGCAGAGGAGTCCACTTCATTGACAAAACGCTGGGCATTGCGCATATCACGCGTCAGGATCGCATCGGAGTGTTGCGTCCCGTGTTCACGAATATGGGCGATGGCGTCGTCAAGATCGCTGACGATTTTGACGTTCAAATCTAACGACAGGAATTCATCGTCATACTCTTCCGCCTTAACAGCCACCACTTTCGCAGATCCTGCCTGCAACTGCGCCAGTGCCGCAGCATCGGCGTGTAACGTCACGCCGCTTTCCGCCATTTGCTTGCTTAACGCAGGCAGGAAGTTATCAGCGATGTTTTTATTCACCAGCAACGTTTCTACCGTATTGCAGGTACTCGGACGCTGGGTTTTCGCGTTGACGATCACTTTCAGGGCTGCAGAAATGTCAGCACTTTCATCAACGTAAATATGGCAGACGCCAATGCCGCCAGTGATCACCGGAATTGTCGACTGCTCGCGGCACAGCTTATGCAAACCAGCACCACCACGCGGGATCAACATGTCGATGTATTTATCCATGCGCAGCATTTCACTCACCAGCGCGCGATCCGGATTATCAATCGCCTGCACTGCGCCTGCCGGTAAACCGCAGGATTTCAGGGCGTCCTGAATCACCGCTACCGTTGCAGCGTTAGTGCGACAGGTTTCTTTGCCGCCGCGCAGGATCACCGCGTTACCGGTTTTCAGACACAGCGAAGCGACATCAACTGTCACGTTCGGACGCGCTTCATAAATTACACCTATAACACCCAGCGGCACGCGGCGACGCTCCAGACGCAGACCGCTGTCCAGCACACCTCCATCAATCACCTGCCCTACCGGATCGGCAAGATTACACACCTGCCGCACATCGTCGGCAATGCCTTTCAGGCGCGCGGGCGTTAACGCCAGACGGTCAAGCATCGCTTCGCTAAGGCCATTGGCACGCGCGTCAGCAACATCCTGGGCGTTAGCATCGAGGATGCTTTCGCTCTGTGCTTCCAGCTCATCAGCGATCTTTTCCAGCACGCGATTTTTTTCGCGGCTGGAGAGTTGCGCTAATTTATACGAGGCTTGCTTCGCAGCAATGCCCATTTGTTCCAGCATCGGCCTGCTCCTTAACGGGTAATCATGTCATCACGGTGAACGGCAACCGGGCCGTATTCATATCCCAGTATTGCATCAATTTCTTGCGAGTGGTGTCCGGCAATACGGCGCAATGCATCGCTGTTATAGCGGCTAACGCCGTGAGCAATATCGCGACCTTCGAGGTTGCAAATGCGGATGACTTCACCGCGGGAGAAGTTGCCACTCACGCTTTTAATGCCTTTCGGCAACAGGGAACTGCCGCGTTCAAGAATAGCGGCGGTCGCCCCTTCATCTACAGTAATTTCACCCGCTGGCGGCGCGCCAAAAATCCAGCGTTTGCGGTTTTCAAGCGGAGTAGCCTGGGCATGGAACAACGTACCAACTGGGATACCTTCCATCACGTCGCCAATGACGCCTGGCTTGCTACCCGCGGCAATAATGGTATCGATACCCGCACGACAGGCTACGTCAGCCGCCTGCAACTTGGTGCCCATGCCGCCGGTTCCAAGGCCTGAAACGCTGTCACCGGCAATCGCGCGCAGCGCATCATCAATACCGTAAACATCTTTAATCAGTTCCGCCTGAGGATTACTGCGCGGGTCTGCGGTATACAAACCTTTTTGATCGGTCAGCAGCAGCAGTTTATCGGCACCGGCCAGAATTGCCGCTAACGCCGAGAGATTATCGTTGTCGCCAACTTTAATCTCTGCCGTAGCGACAGCATCATTCTCATTAATTACCGGAACGATGTTGTTGTCGAGCAACGCACGCAGGGTATCGCGGGCGTTCAGGAAGCGTTCACGATCTTCCATATCTGCACGCGTCAGCAGCATCTGCCCGACGTGAATACCGTAAATTGAAAACAGTTGTTCCCACAATTGAATCAGTCGGCTCTGCCCTACCGCCGCCAGGAGTTGTTTCGAGGCGATAGTCGCTGGCAGTTCCGGGTAGCCCAGGTGCTCACGTCCGGCGGCAATCGCGCCTGACGTCACAATTACAATCCGATGCCCGGCGGCATGTAGCTGCGCGCACTGGCGAACAAGTTCAACAATATGGGCACGGTTCAGGCGGCGCGATCCGCCTGTTAGCACACTGGTGCCGAGTTTTACCACCAGCGTCTGGCTGTCACTCATGATTCTCTGCCATTCAATGTTAGGAAAAATGATATCAAACGAACGTTTTAGCAGGACTGTCGCCGGTTGCCAACCATCTGCGAGCAAAGCATGGCGTTTTGTTGCGCGGGATCAGCAAGCGTAGCAGCCGTTGTTTACGCTTTTATTACAGATTTAATAAATTACCACATTTTAAGAATATTATTAATCTGTAATATATCTTTAACAATCTCAGGTTAAAAACTTTCCTGTTTTCAACGGGACTCTCCCGCTGAATATTTGTGCGTTAATTAAAATCAGGAATGAAAATGAAAAAGAGCACTCTGGCATTAGTGGTGATGGGCATTGTGGCATCTGCATCCGTACAAGCTGCAGAAGTATATAATAAAGACGGTAATAAACTGGATGTCTATGGCAAAGTAAAAGCCATGCATTATATCAGTGATAATGAGAGTAAAGATGGCGATCAGAGTTATATCCGTTTTGGTTTTAAAGGCGAAACACAAATTAACGATCAACTGACCGGTTATGGTCGTTGGGAAGCGGAGTTTGCCGGAAATAAAGCGGAGAGTGATACCGCACAGCAAAAAACGCGTCTCGCCTTTGCCGGATTGAAATATAAAGATTTAGGTTCATTCGATTATGGTCGTAACCTTGGCGCATTGTATGACGTTGAAGCCTGGACAGATATGTTCCCGGAATTCGGTGGCGACTCCTCCGCCCAGACCGACAACTTTATGACTAAACGCGCCAGCGGCCTGGCGACTTATCGTAACACCGACTTCTTCGGCGTTATTGATGGCCTGAACCTGACCTTGCAATATCAAGGAAAAAACGAAAACCGCGATGTTAAAAAGCAGAACGGCGATGGCTTCGGTACGTCACTGACATATGACTTTGGCGGCAGTGATTTCGCTATCAGCGGTGCCTATACCAACTCTGATCGTACCAACGAGCAGAATCAGCAAAGCCGTGGCACGGGTAAACGCGCAGAAGCGTGGGCTACGGGTCTTAAATACGATGCTAATAATATTTACCTGGCAACCTTCTATTCTGAAACGCGTAACATGACGCCAATTTCTGGCGGCTTTGCCAATAAGACGCAAAACTTTGAAGCAGTCGCACAATACCAGTTCGACTTTGGTCTGCGTCCATCCCTGGGTTACGTATTATCAAAAGGGAAAGATATTGAAGGCATCGGTGATGAGGATCTGGTCAATTATATTGATGTTGGTGCCACGTATTATTTTAACAAAAACATGTCAGCATTTGTTGATTATAAAATCAACCAACTGGATAGCGATAATAAGTTGAATATCAATAATGATGATATTGTCGCGGTTGGGATGACGTATCAGTTTTAATTAATATTGCCGGATGCGAGGCATCCGGCACATTTCACTCACGCCGTTAACTTCACCGGTTCATCGCGAAAATCATCCGCCGGTTCCAGCTTAAAATTCAGCGTCGTCAGCAGTTCACGCAGCTTTTCATGAAACTCACGCAAAGTATGCTCCAGTCGCTCAACCACTTCTGCATCGTTTACCGGAACACTCGTCCAGTCACCTGCTTTATCAAACAGACCGAACTGATAACTGTAGGTAAAACGGGACTCCTGCGCTTCCAGTTCCATCCACCAGCCCCAAAACTCACGCACTTCCGGCGCGGGTTTCACGTTGACGCATACAGCCAGACAATCGAAAAAGAATCGATTATCTTCGCACTTACCTTCACGAATATACGGGCCAAGTGCGGTAAATTTTTTGATCAATCTGCTTTTCGGGTGTCCACTCGGTAACGTCATTGCGATCTCCTGTTGTGATGCAACTGTTTTACCAAATTGACAAAATTTAGCAAATTTTTAACACAATCGTTTTTCGATCCAGTCGGTGATTTCCTGAAGCGCTTTGTCAAAATTCCGATACACCGGATTAAATGGAATTTCTAACAATTTACCGTCGGCAGATGACGAAGTGATTAAGCGGGAATCCTCTTCCGGGCTGAACGGATCGTTCTTCCAGTAACCTGATAACATTGGCGTTAGGCAACGACGTCCCAACAATCCTTGCACTTTTAATGAATAGCGATTCAGCTCCACGCGCAACGCTTCGTCGGAAGCATCATGCATCCCCAAACGGCTGGCCAGTACGTCAAGATACATTTCCGGCACCTGTTGCTGGCACTTAAAATCACTCAACAAGGTGTGAACCACCGGCCCAAGACAGGCAACGGCTTTCAGACGCGGCGATTCAAGGTATGCAAGGCGCACGGCAACGTTAGCACCAAAACGGAAACCAAAGGCTGCGACGCGTGTGTGATCCACCCACGGCACGTTTGGCAACGCCTTTAAAACATGTTGGTGCAGCAAGCTGGAATCCTGGGTGAGTTTCCATTTTGAGGAAAAACCGACCGAAGGCATATCAATAGTCAGCATCGCAATGCCGCGCGGTGCAAAATAGCGCTCATAAAGGGAGTAATAGTCTGTTTGCATCGCATCCAAACCACCACACATTAATACTGTCGGGAATGGGCCATCGCCTTTTGGCATATGCAAAAAGCCAATGATGGGCGCGCCGCCCGGCACAGTAAACTCCATCTGCCGCATGGTGCCAGGCAGACGTTGCGCCGCTTCTTCATACGCGCGATTTGACAACGCCTGTACCTGTTCAGCCAGATCATCGCCCTTCAAGTGCGGATAGGCGGCAATATTGTACAACGTAGCAGCGTGCAGCCAGTGACGCCCGCTGACTTGCGGGTCTTCTTCCGCACAGGCTTTCTGTTGCCACAGCATTGCCTGGGTGGCCCACTCATAAATCCAGTTGCCACCGCGGTAGCCAATCACCGTATCGTATAAATCATTGTCGGTGCGTTCGGCATCGCTCATCACAATACGCGCCTGGACATCGAGGATTTCACGCGGATCAACGCCACGCCAGATCCACATCAGGCGGTTAATCATACGATACCAGTGAGGAATATTTTTGCCATCGAGGGCCGACTGCACCGACGGTTGCGCACCGCGGTTAAAACGGCGGACTAGCGTCGAGGTTTCAGGGTGTTTAAAGCGGGGTTTGAACAGGGTTTCGCTCAGGTTAGCCTGTGTCATGGATGCAGCCTCCAGGAATACTTACTGGAAGCTATTGTAACCTGCCTGACGTCAAAAAGAACAACGCCCGGCAAAGCCAGGCGTTGAAAAGATTAGCGACCAGAGATAGGCGGAACGAACACCACGCCCATATCCCACGGCTGCTCAATCCAGGTATTTTGCGGGATATCAACAACATAATCATCAACCAGCGGACGACCAGCCGGTTTAGCGAAGATGGTGACAAAGTGCGCTTTTGGATACATTTCACGGATTGCCACCGCAGTACCGCCGGTATCTACCAGGTCATCAATGACGATGAAGCCTTCACCATCGCCTTCTGCGCGTTTCAGTACTTTCAGTTCACGCTGGTTGTCGTGATCGTAGCTGGAAATACATACGGTATCGACATGACGAATACCCAGTTCACGCGCCAGTAAGGCTCCGGGCACCAGACCGCCACGGCTAACGGCAATAATGCCTTTCCATTGTTCTGAAGGCATCAGGCGGCTTGCCAGTTTACGTGCATGAATCTGCAACATGTCCCAGGTGACGATGTATTTTTCGCTCATGTGAAGTGTCCCAGCCTGTTTATCTACGGCTTAAAAAGTGTTCGAGGGGAAAATAGGTTGCGCGAGATTATAGAGATCTGACGCACTAAAAACCAGTATTTCACATAAGTCCGCGTCTTTTTGCGCACTGCTACTACCTGTCGCTGGATAAAGTGGTATTCTCAAACATATCTCGCAAGCCTGACTTGTGCTGACAACATTTTCTGCTAACCCTGTGACCTGCAATACTGTTTTGCGGGTGATCGACAAGGAGACTTAACGTGTCTGAACTGTCTCAATTATCTCCACAGCCGCTGTGGGATATTTTTGCCAAAATCTGTTCTATTCCTCACCCGTCCTACCACGAAGAGCAGCTTGCTGAATACATTGTAGGTTGGGCAAAAGAGAAAGGTTTCCATGTCGAACGCGATCAGGTGGGGAATATCCTGATTCGTAAACCTGCCACTGCAGGTATGGAAAACCGTAAACCGGTCGTCCTGCAGGCTCACCTCGATATGGTGCCACAGAAAAACAACGACACCGTGCACGACTTCACTAAAGATCCTATCCAGCCTTATATTGATGGCGAATGGGTTAAAGCACGCGGCACAACGCTGGGCGCGGATAACGGTATTGGTATGGCCTCTGCGCTGGCGGTTCTTGCCGATGACAACGTGGTTCATGGTCCGCTGGAAGTGCTGCTGACCATGACCGAAGAAGCCGGTATGGATGGCGCGTTCGGCTTACAGAGCAACTGGTTACAGGCTGACATTCTGATTAACACCGACTCTGAAGAAGAAGGTGAAATCTATATGGGTTGTGCGGGTGGTATCGACTTCACCTCTAACCTGCATTTGGATCGTGAAGCGGTTCCGGCTGGCTTTGAAACCTTTAAGTTAACCTTAAAAGGTCTGAAAGGCGGCCACTCCGGCGGTGAAATCCACGTTGGCCTGGGTAATGCCAACAAACTGTTGGTACGCTTCCTGGCAGGTCATGCAGAAGAGCTGGATCTGCGCCTTATCGATTTCAACGGTGGCACACTGCGTAACGCCATTCCGCGTGAAGCCTTTGCGACCATCGCTGTTGCAACCGATAAAGTCGATGCACTGAAATCTCTGGTGAATACCTATCAGGATATCCTGAAAAACGAGCTGGCAGAGAAAGAGAAAAACCTGGCATTGTTGCTGGACTCTGTAGCGAACGATAAAGCTGCACTAATTGCTAAATCTCGCGATACCTTTATTCGCCTGTTGAACGCCACCCCGAACGGCGTTATCCGTAACTCCGACGTGGCAAAAGGCGTGGTTGAAACCTCACTGAACGTCGGTGTGGTGGCCATGACCGACAACAACGTAGAAATTCACTGTCTGATCCGTTCACTGATCGACAGCGGTAAAGACTACGTGGTGAGCATGCTGGATTCACTGGGTAAACTGGCAGGCGCGAAGACCGAAGCGAAAGGCGCATATCCTGGCTGGCAGCCGGACGCTAACTCTCCGGTGATGCATCTGGTACGGGAAACCTATCAGCGTCTGTTCAACAAGACGCCGAACATCCAGATTATCCACGCGGGCCTGGAATGTGGTCTGTTCAAAAAACCGTATCCGGAAATGGACATGGTTTCTATCGGGCCAACCATCACTGGTCCACACTCTCCGGATGAGCAAGTTCATATCGAAAGCGTTGGTCATTACTGGACACTGCTGACTGAACTGCTGAAAGAAATTCCTGTGAAGTAATAACGATAACGTCCACGCCTGCGGGCGTGGACTGTTCAAGGATGAAGGGCAGAATTGTATGGCGATTTACATTGAGATAACAAAGCATTATGAAACCCATAAAAAAGTCGCATATTTGTATAGCTGCGACCATATTTCATGGGGGGAATTTTTGATCACCAAAGAAAATTTCGCGCTGAAATCCGTGAAAGAGCTTGAAGGTGAAAAGCAGAGTTTTTTTATGCTCAGAGCCTGGGGCAAAGTCAGAAGAACATATTTAACCACGAGAGAATTTCCCAAGGAAATATGTTACGCAGCCTGACGTCAGAACAATTTTTTCACGCGTTTTACAATCATCATTTTGACATTACGCTTGCACCACACAGCAATAGCCGCCGTTACCAATATCAACTCCAGTAAAAACGACCAGTGTAATAAAAAATTTAGCCACCACGGCTGATGTACCGCCGTAATATGAAATAGCGCAAACGGTTTATTAACGAAAGGCATTAGCCACCAGATATCCCCAACCAGCGTATCAAGTAATAAATGCACAATACCATTCAGGCAAAATATCACCCCCAACCACGGCGGAAGTTTATTCTTCGCGACGCCAGCCCAGAGTAGCGTCGCAGCCAAAAGTGTGAACCATAGCAATGGCCAATGAGACGGGTAAAGATGATGATGACGTTGCCCGCTATCAATCAGATAGCACCAGAAGAGATCAAAATCGGGTACAACTGCCCCGACTAAGCCAATAACCATCACCCTCCGCGCATGACGAGCAATCAGCGGCAAGCGTTTTACTAAAGTACAATTTATTAAATATCCAGCCGGAAGATGACCGATAAACATGATGATTCCTTTCGTTTTCACCCGCTGCTTTCACGGAGAAAACGGCGGGACATGTTCCTGAATTACACAGCGATAAAAGCCATCCCTGTAAACGTCCGTCGCGGGTTACCACGTTCAATCTGATGATGGAACATTCGCCGCTGCGATTTCAGCGCCGCACTATTTTCCTGTTGCTGTTGTTCCAGCTTCCAGGCAATCAGCAATCGCGCCAGCCGTCTGTTAGCATGCTGGCTACGTTCCGATTGTACCTTCACACAAATCCCACTTGCCAGATGCGTGGCGCGCACCGCCGAGTCGGTTTTATTGACATGTTGACCGCCCGGCCCCGACGAGCGCAACGTCTCATAACGGATCGCATCTGATTGTTCCTGCTCATCAGCGGTAAAACGCCCAATGCCCAGAAACCAGTTTTTACGCCCATGATGAGGTCGATACGGGCTTGGGCAAATCCACTGAATCGTACCACACCAGCGTTCACTTAATGCCCATGCATTATCGCCATCCAAAGAGACCAGCGCCGAACGCAGCGTGTCAGAGTAGCGCCCCGTTTCTGTTTCCAGCACCGTTACCGCGACGCGCTGTTGGGTAGCTTCTTTAATCAGCCTGTCCAGCGCCTTTTTGACGGCGAGACAGCATTCTTCTGGCCCCTGGGCAGAGGAGAGTTGCAACAAGATCATCCTTTTTTCCCTCCACTGTTTTTGAGCGTCAGTACCGGACGCAACCGCGCGACTGGATTAACTAAACCGGCCCGTACCAGGCATTGCACCACGCTTTCTGCTGATTTATAGGCCTGCGGCGCTTCTTCGAAGATGAGTTGTTTATCGCGGCAAATTACCCGGCTGCCAAGTTCAGTACGCGAGAGTTGCGTCACGGTGTATTTCGCCGCCAGACGCCCTTTACACTCGGTACGTCCCCATTTGCGTCCTGCCCCATGCGCCAGCGAATGTAATGTTTCTTCACAAATGACAGGCTGAACCAGCCACGAGAAATCACCGCGTGAGCCGGGGATAACCACCAGACCGCTATCATCTGGCGTTGCCCCTTTACGATGTAACCAGCCTTGTTGATCGCCAATTTGACTCGCGGTAATAAAGTTATGTGCCACATCCAGAACCAGACTTCCCGTCGCCTTCACCTGCTGCATCATGCGCAAAGCAATCATCTGGCGATTCATACGCGCAAACGCCAACGCATCGTCATGCTCCGCGATATAACGTAGCGCGTCGTCACAGACTTCTGGCAAGCCATGATGAGAAAACGAGGCAATATGTCGCTGTAAAATAGACTGCCCCAAACCACGCGAGCCGCTATGAACCAGCAGTTGCAAATACCGCGCATCCATACCAGCCAGTGCAAACAACTCAGCGTTGATGATTTGATCAATCTGTTGCAGTTCAGCGAAGTGATTGCCGCCGCCGATGGAACCCAGCGAGCTGCGCCACGGATGCTGTGCAAACGCTGACAGCAGGTTTTCCTCCAGCCAGCTTTCTTCGGCAACATCATCCAGAGCAGACAATCGCTTTTCAAACTTATCGGCATTGTATTTGCGGGCAAGGATATCTGTTTGCCATAGCGCCATGCCGCAACCGATATCATTGCCGACCAGCGCCGGGTAAAAACGCCCAACGGAGAAGAAAGCTGCGCCAATCGGGTAGCCGCGTCCGGGGTGTAAATCTGGCATCCCTACTACGCGTTGCATATCGGGAAGTTTTGCTGTGGTGTGTAATTGTTGGATCGCTGAACTCTCGATCCACAGGTCATCGGATGCGATGGTAAATACCGCATCGGATAAAGGACGAATATATTTGCCCATGTACCATTCCATTTATACTCATCATACTTCAAGTTGCATGAGCTGCGACTCAAATTATCAAGAGTAACAATTAAAAAATCAGAAAATGGCAGACGAATCCAGGGCAAAAAAAAGAATTAATCCTGGAAAGGTCTGCAAAGCGTCATTGATAAAGAATTTGTCATGATTGACCTCCTTGCAGTTTGTGGAATAAGAAAACGCGCACATACTAGGCAGGCAATATTTACATTGCAAGCTGGAATTAATCTGGCTGCTGATAACGCATATAAAAATTAGTCAACCACTCTCCCCGGCATTCAACGTTCTGCTGCTTAACTACCTGAAAACCATAACGTTCAAAAAAGGGTTTCGCCGTTATGCTGGCATTTACTGTAAGTTCGGATTCAGACTTAATCGATGGTTTTAACAAGGCGCTGGCGACACCGCGGCGGGTGTATTTCGGGTCAACAAATAATAAGTCGATATAGCGGTCAATTAGCGTAATAAATCCGACTGGTTGCTCATCAATGACCGCAACCCGCACTTGTGATTGCGCGATTTTTTTCTTCCAGCGTGTTTCATCAATCTGCGCCCAAGCGGCAATTTGCTGCGGAGAATAATGTTGGCTAGCCGTCATCGTAACCGCTCTAAGGAAAATAGCGCATATGTGCTGAAAATCTCCGGGCCGATAGTCTCTTATTAATATGTTATTCATAACCCCAACACCAGCTGTCTTTCCATTTGCGGATCCAGCAACGTCACATGCAAGCCCACCAGCCGCACACCGCGCCCGCTGCGGCGTTCATCCCAGGTTTTACGCGCGGTGGCGATTAGGTCAGCTTTATTCAATCGCGGCCAGACATGTTCCTGAGTGGTTTGCTGAAAATCGTCGAACTTTAACTTCACCCCCTGACGAGCAATCAGCAAATCTGGTTTTACCTTCGCCAGACGGCGTTCCAGCTCCGGGTATAGCCGCTCAATGATCGCTTCACATTCAGACCAGTGATGAATATCTTCCGCCATCGTGCGTTCCACGCCGACGGATTTGCGCAGGCGTTCGCTGTTAACATCGCGCTCATCGATGCCCTGACTACGCTCCCATAAAATGTGACCAAATTTGCCAAAACGTTTGAGCAACATCACCAGATCATACTTTTGCACATCGCCGCAGGTTCGCAGCCCCATCGCTTCCAGTTTTGCCGCCGACACTTTGCCGACACCGGGAATTTTCGCCAGCGGCAGGGTTTGCAGAAATGCCGGAACGTCAGCCGGAGTAATCACAAACTGACCGTTGGGTTTATTCATGTCAGAAGCGATTTTAGCGAGAAACTTTACCGGCGCGACGCCCGCAGACGCCGTCAGTTGCAACTCGTTAAAAATCGTCTGGCGGATTTCCTGGGCAATGAGGGTCGCAGAACCGTGGCAATGTACGCTGTCGGTGACGTCAAGATAGGCTTCATCCAGCGACAGCGGTTCAATGCGCGAAGTGTAGCGCGAGAAGATTTCGCGGATATGATTCGAGGCTTCTTTGTAAGCGTCAAAGCGCCCCGGAAGCAGCGTAAGATGTGGGCATAATTTGAGCGCCATACCGGTCGGCATTGCACTGCGTACACCAAATTTACGCGCGGGATAATTAGCGGTGCTGATCACCCCCCGACGTTCGCGGCTGCCGCCAATAGCAATAGGGATATCGCGCAGGGCGGGATTGTCGCGCATCTCCACCGCTGCGAAAAAACAGTCCATATCCACATGAATGATTTTACGCATTGCTCACCTCTCAACACTGGTAAAGTATACAGTGTTTTCAGGGTTTGAGAAATGCGTAAAGATTCAGCAATCTGCCCCCTTATCGCCGGATGCGACGCTGGCACGTCTTGTCCAGACTACAAGAGGTAGTTTTTGCTACCCGTGCTGTTTATCCAGCTTTTGTACCAACGGCTGCACCACTTTGTCGCCATGCTGGCCAAAATATTGATACAGCGTATCGGACGCGCTTTTGGTCAGCACCATAATCTCAATACGTCGGTTACCCGCGCTTTGCGGATTTTTGGTATCCAGCAACATCTGGTCAGCCATCGCACTCACCTGCATCACTTTATCTTCTGGCATTCCGGCTTCTTCCAGCACGCGACGAGCCGAAAGCGCGCGGTCGCCCGAAAGGTTCCAGTTGTTGTAGATATTGTTTTTATAGGCCATCGCATCGGTATGCCCGGTAATAATAATTTTGTTATCGAGCGAGTCGAACACCGGCGCGAGCTCCACCAGCAGGGTTTTAAAGAACGGCATAATCTTCGCGCTGCCGCGTTCAAACATATTGCGGTTCTGGTCGTCTTTAATCAGCACGCGCAATCCCTGCGGGACAATTTCCATCTCCAGATTCGCTTCCATATGCGCATCGCGGGCGATGATGTTGATATCGGTCGCCAGTTCGCCAAGCTCGGTGGCGGATTTCTTCTTAAGCAGCGCCGTTTTCTCGTTCACATCGCGCACTTTTTTCTCCGTCTCTTCCGGCACCGCCACGGTAGCGGGTTTCGGCGGGTGGGTCGGGCTAATTTTATTTAACGGCGACAATCCACCGCCGTTGAAAATCGACTGCCCGTGCAGCGCGGCGATAATGCTTTCCCGCTCAGATTTACTGACGCTGTTGACAATCAACTTTATCGTCGTCACCAAAGGAGCCGAGCGTATTTCCGAGGTTTCTGCCCGCTTTACCCTGGACGCGATGCCCGGCAAGCAGATGGCGATTGACGCCGATCTTAACGCCGGATTGATCAACCAGGCACAGGCGCAAACCCGGCGTAAAGACGTTGCCAGCGAGGCCGATTTCTACGGCGCGATGGACGGGGCGTCGAAGTTTGTGCGTGGCGATGCCATCGCCGGGATGATGATTCTGGCGATCAACCTGATCGGCGGTGTCTGTATCGGGATTTTCAAATATAACCTGAGCGCCGATGCCGCTTTCCAGCAGTATGTGCTGATGACCATCGGTGACGGGCTGGTGGCGCAGATCCCTTCCCTGCTGCTCTCCACGGCGGCGGCGATTATCGTCACCCGTGTCAGCGATAACGGCGATATCGCCCATGACGTGCGTAACCAGCTCCTGGCAAGCCCGTCGGTGCTCTACACCGCCACCGGAATTATGTTTGTGCTGGCGGTGGTGCCGGGAATGCCGCACCTGCCGTTCCTGATGTTCAGCGCCCTGCTTGGCTATACCGGCTGGCGGATGAGCAAACGCCCGCAGGCGGCGGAGGCGGAAGAGAAAAGCCTCGAAACGCTGACCCGCACCATCACTGAAACCAGCGAGCAACAGGTCAGTTGGGAAACCATTCCGCTGATTGAGCCCATCAGTTTAAGCCTCGGCTACAAGCTGGTGGCGCTGGTGGATAAAGCGCAGGGCAACCCGCTCACCCAGCGGATTCGCGGCGTCCGGCAGGTGATTTCCGACGGCAACGGCGTGCTATTGCCGGAGATCCGCATTCGGGAAAATTTCCGCCTCAAGCCGAGCCAGTACGCTATTTTCATCAACGGCATAAAGGCCGATGAAGCGGATATTCCGGCGGATAAACTGATGGCCCTGCCCTCCAGCGAAACCTACGGCGAGATTGATGGCGTTCTGGGTAACGACCCGGCGTATGGGATGCCGGTGACCTGGATACAGCCTGCGCAGAAGGCGAAGGCGCTGAACATGGGGTATCAGGTGATCGACAGCGCCAGCGTGATTGCCACCCATGTGAACAAGATTGTGCGCAGCTATATTCCTGATTTGTTTAACTATGATGACATCACGCAGTTGCATAACCGCCTGTCGTCGATGGCTCCGCGACTGGCGGAAGATTTGAGCGCGGCGCTGAACTACAGCCAGTTGCTGAAGGTGTACCGGGCTCTGTTGACCGAAGGCGTTTCCCTGCGCGATATCGTCACCATCGCCACCGTGCTGGTCGCCAGTAGCACGGTGACCAAGGATCATATTCTGCTGGCGGCCGATGTGCGCCTGGCGCTGCGGCGCAGTATTACCCATCCGTTCGTTCGCAAGCAGGAGCTGACGGTGTATACGCTGAATAATGAACTGGAAAATCTGCTGACCAACGTGGTGAATCAGGCGCAACAGGGCGGGAAAGTGATGCTCGACAGCGTGCCGGTTGACCCGAATATGCTCAACCAGTTCCAGAGTACGATGCCGCAGGTGAAGGAACAGATGAAAGCGGCGGGGAAAGACCCGGTGCTGCTGGTGCCGCCGCAGTTACGCCCTTTGCTGGCGCGCTACGCAAGGTTGTTTGCGCCGGGGCTGCATGTGCTGTCGTATAACGAAGTGCCGGATGAGCTGGAGTTGAAGATTATGGGGGCGTTGATGTAAGAATCCGGCATCGGTGCATATTGCCGGATGCGGCGTGAACGCCTTATCCGGCCTACGGTTAAAGCACAGATTTGTAGGCCGGATAAGCGTAAGCGCATCCGGCACCAGCGCACAATTACAAAATGATACGCTCCCCGGCACTAAAATCCATTACGTCTCCCGCCCAATCGATGGGATATAACCCTTTCGTGACATCGCGATGAAACGTTGAGAATGGCCAATCACTTACTTGCTTTACCCAGCCATGTTTTACTGGATTTATATAAATATAATCAACATGATGGCGATAGTCTTTGGTATTGCGGATGGCGTGCTCCCAAAAACGCGGTTGCCAGATATTTTGCAATCCACAAGCATGGGTGAATTGCTTTTTAATCTCCCGCCAGCGAGAAGAAAAATCATCATCGCTCTCGGGTAATGTCCAGATACAGTGCATATGCTCCGGCAAAACTACCCAGGCGTTAATTTCAAAAGGTCTGGCTCGCTTAACTTTAACAATGGCGTTACGGAGCATCTGATATTGGGTGGTCAAAAGCTGGCTTCGACGATTCCGTAAATTTACCGTGAAAAACCAGGTTCCCCCCTTGATGTAATAACGACGATATTCAGACATAGCGACTCCTTTTTCTCAACGGTAAGAAGAAAAGGAAAAGTCGACAATGAGGTTATGTTATATCGGGAAAGCGGCTCGCAAAAATGCACAGATTTGTAGGCATGATAAGACGCGCCAGCGTCGCATCAGGCATCGGAGCACAATTGCCGGATGCGGCGTAAACGCCTTATCCGTCCTACAAAATCGTCTCTTCCGTCAAAATCCGCCGAGCACCTAAAAAATGGTCCTGCCAGAAAGGTTCGGCTAACCGGCTTATCCGAATGGTTTCGCCGGTACGTGGCGACTCGATAAATTGCCCATCGCCCAGATACACGCCCATATGATCGGCTATCTCGCGGCTGTGGATATGGAAAAACAGCAAATCTCCCCGGCGCAGGTCGTTATTCGCCACAATCGTTGCCCGATGGTAGTGATACATCTCATTGGCCGTGCGCGGGAGCTTCGCCTCGAGAATTTTGTTGTAGGCATAAAAAACCAACCCGCTGCAGTCGAAGCCTTTATCAGGCCGCGTGCCGCCCCAGACGTAAGGCTTACCAAGCTGTTGCTCCAGGCGGTGGATCGCCACTTCGGTGATATTGTGCAGGTGGTCGCTGCTTAAGAAATGGTTGTTTTCTGCCAACGCCTGCCAGCGTCTGTCACTCGACTTGAGCGGCGCAGGAAACCATTCTGGATGCTGTTTTATCTGCTCGCGGTTGTGCTGGCGCAGCGCCCTTCTGCTTTGTGCGTTCCCTTCTACAATGTAGCTGGCCTGTTTTTTCAGATGCGCGTGGTATCGCTTTAGCAATCGCGCACGGTTTTGCATCCGCTGGCGGGCGGCGTAACTGAAGGAGGTGTGTGATGTGGGAGTGGCGTTGGCAAATATAGGAAGCCAAAGGGACAAAGAAAACACGCCCAGGCGCAGAAATCTGCCGTGAGAGAACGAATACATGAAGGATATAAACTGGCTGAATGAAGGTGATAATTTTAAAGGAGCGGGTGGGTAAATAGGATTATTAATCGCTTATTTGCATATTACTATTGCAGTTTCATAACCTTAGGAAATAAGTAATAAATCCGCTATACAGCCGCTTTTCGGACTTTTGAAAATCGCCCCTTATGCTAAATTTGTAAACCCAGCACCGACAGGCTTGCGTAAAACTCTTTTGGTGCTAATGTGAGCCTTCCAAATCCAGACTATTCCGATTTGGGATCTATTTTGCCGCCCTGGCGTGTGTAACCGTTTTATCAAGGAATAAGCAGTATGCGTAAAATCGCATTAATTCTTGCGATGTTGTTGATCCCGTGCGTTTCGTTTGCCAGTTTGCTGGGCAGCGGTAGTTCCACCACGCCAGTGAGCAAAGAGTATAAGCAGCAGTTGATGGGATCCCCTGTCTACATCCAAATCTTCAAGGAAGAGCGCACGCTCGATCTCTACGTCAAAATGGGCGAGCAATATCAATTACTCGACAGCTACAAAATTTGTAAATATTCCGGCGGGTTAGGCCCCAAACAGCGTCAGGGCGATTTCAAAAGTCCGGAAGGGTTTTATAGCGTTCAGCGTAATCAATTAAAACCAGACAGCCGTTACTACAAAGCAATTAATATTGGTTTCCCCAACGCCTATGACCGCGCACATGGTTACGAAGGGAAATACCTGATGATTCACGGCGATTGTGTTTCTATCGGTTGCTACGCGATGACCAATCAGGGTATTGATGAGATTTTCCAGTTCGTTACTGGCGCACTGGTGTTTGGTCAGCCGAGTGTGCAGGTGAGCATTTATCCTTTCCGTATGACCGACGCCAATATGAAGCGCCATAAGTATTCCAACTTTAAGGACTTCTGGGAACAACTGAAGCCGGGCTACGACTACTTTGAACAGACTCGTAAGCCACCGACGGTTTCTGTCGTCAATGGCCGTTACGTGGTCAGCAAGCCGTTGAGCCACGAAGTGGTGCAACCACAACTGGCATCAAACTACACGCTCCCCGAGGCAAAATAAGCGCCATTCGCCTGGCATAATCTTTTGCCAGGTTTCATTGCCCGTCAGCGGCTGAGTTGCAATCACCGTGACCACATCATTCGGTGTGGTCTGCGAGCTGAAGTCGATTTCCACATCCTGATCCAGCAACGTTGCCACGCCAAACGGCGCGCGGCGGGTGATCCAGTGCAGATTGGTTGAACAATACGCCATCACGTAACGTCCGTCCGAAAGCAGCATGTTGAAGACGCCCTTCTGCCGCAGTTCATCCGCCAGTGAGGCGATATATTTAAATACCGCCACCATGTTGCCCGGTGTGCGCGGATAACGCTGCGTCAGTTTATACAACAACCAGCAGAAGGCTTTTTCGCTGTCGGTTTCGCCCACCGGGCGAAAGTTGCCGGTTTCCAGTGATTTATAGCCCGTCAGTTGCCCATTATGCGCATACGTCCAGTTGCGTCCCCACAGTTCACGGGTAAACGGGTGAGTGTTTTCCAGCGCCACCTCGCCCCGATTCGCCTGGCGAATATGAGCGATTACCGAGCAAGATTTTATCGGATAGTCCTGAACCAGTTTGGCGATGGGGGAATTAAAGCTGGGTTGTGGATCTTTAAATGTGCGACAACCTTTGCCTTCGTAAAAAGTGATCCCCCAGCCATCTTTATGCGGCCCGGTTCCACCACCGCGCTGCACAAGCCCAGTGAAACTAAAGCAGATATCGGTTGGGACGTTGGCGCTCATCCCGAGCAGTTCGCACATCGGTAACCTCCACAACAGCAGGGGGATGCCCCCGGCGAAGATTGGTTTAAGGATTTTCTGGCCGGACGCGGCGTAAACGTTTTATCCGGCCTACAGTTCGGGCACAGATTTGTAGGCATGATAAGACGCGTCAGCGTCGCATCAGGCATCAGCGCACAAATGCCGGATGCGGCGTAAACGCCTTATCCGGCCTACGCCAGACTTACTTAGCCATCTCTTTTTCGATTAACTGGATCAGAATATGGATCACTTTAATGTGAATTTCCTGAATACGGTCGGCATAGCCAAAGTGCGGAACGCGAATTTCAATATCCGCTGTGCCAGCCATTTTGCCGCCGTCTTTACCGGTCAGGGTGATCACTTTCATCCCCTTCTCACGCGCCGCCGCGATCGCTTTGATCACGTTTGCAGAGTTACCGGAAGTGGAGATCCCCAGCAGCACGTCACCTTCGCGACCTACCGCTTCAACGTAGCGGGAGAAAATATCGTTAAATCCAAAATCGTTACCGACGCAGGTGATGTGGCTGACATCAGAAATGGCAATCGCCGGATAGCCCGGACGGTTTTCACGGTAACGACCGGTCAACTCTTCTGCAAAGTGCATAGCATCGCAATGGGAGCCGCCGTTGCCGCAGGAAAGCACCTTACCACCGGCTTTAAAGCTGTCTGCTAACAGGACCGCCGCGCGCTGAATGGCGTGAATATTGGCGTCATCTTTTAAAAAGTTAGCCAGCGTTTCCGCCGCTTCGTTCAGTTCGTTACGAATAAGATCCTGGTACATGAGGATATCCTTCAGCATAAATTAAATAGACAAAATGCAGTGTACCGGATACCGCCAGAAGCGAGAAGTCCAGGGCAGCGCAATGGCCAGGACTTTTTGACCTGAAGTGGGGATAAAAACAGCAACAATGTGAGCTTTGTTGTAATTATATTGTAAATACATTGCTAAATATTTTTACATCTACTACAACCATATCATCACAAGTGGTCAGACCTCCTACAAGTAAGGGGCTTTTCGTTATGATGATTTTGAGTATTCTCGCTACGGTTGTCCTGCTCGGCGCGTTGTTTTATCACCGCGTGAGCTTATTTTTCAGCAGTCTGCTTTTGCTCGCCTGGACAGCCGCCCTCGGCGTCGCAGGTCTGTGGTCGGCGTGGGTACTGGTGCCTCTGGCCATTATCCTCGTGCCGTTTAACTTTGCGCCTATGCGTAAATCGATGATTTCTGCGCCGGTGTTTCGTGGTTTCCGTAAGGTGATGCCGCCGATGTCGCGCACCGAGAAAGAAGCGATTGATGCAGGCACCACCTGGTGGGAAGGTGACTTGTTCCAGGGCAAACCGGACTGGAAAAAGCTGCATAACTATCCACAACCACGCCTGACTGCTGAAGAGCAAGCGTTTATCGACGGTCCGGTAGAAGAAGCCTGCCGGATGGCAAATGATTTCCAGATTACGCATGAGCTGGCGGATCTGCCGCCGGAGCTGTGGGCATATCTGAAAGAGCATCGCTTCTTTGCGATGATCATCAAAAAAGAGTACGGCGGGCTGGAGTTCTCGGCTTATGCCCAGTCTCGCGTGCTGCAAAAGCTCTCTGGCGTGAGCGGGATCCTGGCGATTACCGTCGGCGTGCCGAACTCATTAGGTCCGGGCGAACTGCTGCAACATTACGGTACTGACGAGCAGAAAAATCACTATCTGCCACGTCTGGCGCGTGGTCAGGAGATCCCTTGCTTTGCACTGACCAGCCCGGAAGCGGGTTCCGATGCGGGTGCGATTCCAGATACCGGGATTGTCTGTATGGGGGAATGGCAGGGTCAGCAGGTGCTGGGAATGCGTCTGACCTGGAACAAACGCTACATTACGCTGGCACCGATTGCGACCGTGCTCGGACTGGCGTTTAAGCTCTCTGATCCAGAAAAACTGCTCGGCGGTGATGAAGATTTAGGTATTACCTGTGCACTAATCCCAACCACCACGCCGGGCGTGGAAATTGGTCGTCGCCACTTCCCGCTGAACGTGCCATTTCAGAACGGACCGACACGCGGCAAAGATGTTTTCGTACCGATCGATTACATTATCGGCGGCCCGAAAATGGCCGGGCAAGGCTGGCGGATGCTGGTGGAGTGTCTCTCGGTGGGCCGTGGCATCACCCTGCCTTCCAACTCAACCGGCGGCGTGAAGTCGGTGGCTCTGGCAACCGGTGCGTATGCTCACATTCGTCGTCAGTTCAAAATCTCTATCGGTAAGATGGAAGGGATTGAAGAGCCGCTGGCGCGTATTGCCGGGAACGCCTACGTAATGGATGCTGCGGCATCGCTGATTACCTACGGCATTATGCTCGGTGAAAAACCCGCCGTGCTGTCGGCTATCGTTAAGTATCACTGTACCCATCGCGGGCAGCAGTCGATTATTGATGCGATGGATATCACCGGCGGTAAAGGCATTATGCTCGGGCAGAGCAACTTCCTGGCACGAGCTTACCAGGGCGCGCCGATCGCCATCACCGTTGAAGGTGCCAACATTCTGACCCGCAGCATGATGATCTTCGGTCAGGGAGCGATTCGTTGCCATCCGTATGTGCTGGAAGAGATGGAAGCGGCGAAAAATAATGACGTTAACGCATTTGATAAGTTGCTGTTCAAACATATCGGTCACGTCGGTAGCAACAAAGTTCGCAGCTTCTGGCTTGGTTTGACGCGCGGTTTAACCAGCAGCACGCCAACCGGCGATGCGACTAAACGTTATTATCAGCACCTGAACCGCCTGAGCGCCAACCTCGCCCTGCTTTCTGATGTCTCGATGGCGGTACTGGGCGGCAGCCTGAAACGTCGTGAACGTATCTCGGCACGTCTGGGGGATATTTTAAGCCAGCTTTACCTCGCCTCCGCCGTTCTGAAGCGTTATGACGATGAAGGCCGCAATGAAGCTGACCTGCCGCTGGTGCACTGGGGCGTACAAGATGCACTGTATCAGGCTGAACAGGCGATGGACGATTTACTGCAAAACTTCCCGAACCGCGTGGTTGCCGGGTTGCTGAATGTGGTGATCTTCCCGACCGGACGTCATTATCTGGCACCATCTGACAAGCTGGATCATAAAGTGGCGAAGATTTTACAAGTGCCAAACGCCACCCGTTCACGCATTGGCCGCGGTCAGTATCTGACGCCGAGCGAGCATAATCCGGTTGGTTTGCTGGAAGAGGCACTGGTGGATGTGATTGCCGCCGACCCCATTCATCAGCGCATCTGTAAAGAGCTGGGTAAAAACCTGCCGTTTACCCGTCTGGATGAACTGGCGCACAACGCGCTGGCGAAGGGGCTGATTGATAAAGATGAAGCCGCCATTCTGGTAAAAGCAGAAGAGAGCCGTCTGCGCAGTATTAACGTTGATGACTTTGACCCGGAAGAGCTGGCGACGAAGCCGGTAAAGTTGCCGGAGAAAGTACGGAAAGTTGAAGCTGCGTAATGCCGAAAGGTTTCATTTGAGACTGATGACAAACGTAAGATTGCCTGATGTGCTACGCTTATCAGGCCTACGTGATTCATGCAATACATTGAATTTTCACGATTTTGTAGGACGGATAAGGCGTTCACGCCGCATCCGGCATGAACAACGCGTACTTTGTCAACAATCAGAACGGAGCCGAAAGGCTCCGTTTCTTTATCCGCTGATTATTTAAAATTAAAACCATCCGGATGGTTTTCCAGGCTGCCGGTCAACGCGGCGAACAGCACCGTTTTACCATCAATCGAAAGCGCATCGTTCACATTCAGCCAGGTGAGTTTCTCTTGTGACGTTTTCTCATCAATGGTCGAGAACAACCCCGTCATCTGATTAGATTTCTCGGACCACATCACCGCAATACGTTGCGAGCCGCAGTCATGCGGTTTGCACGCACTCATCACCTGATACGTCTCATCTCCCAACGTCACTGTTTGCGCGGGGGTATAAGTACCGCCTTTTATCACCCAGGCGGGCAACTTATGCCCTTCCACCATCTGATTAAACGCTGCTTTGGTGGCTTCACCCTTTGCCAGGCTGCTAATGGTTAAATCATCCTGCGCCATTGCACTGGTGGCGATGACCAAAGCGGCGACTGTCGTTATTGCCTTAAACATCATTCCTCCCGAGCTTATCCTGCCCATGTTATTAACGCCCTAAAGATTGGCTATAACACAGTAATTTGCAAATAAGATATTTCCAATATCAGCATTTGTTATCAATCTCTACCGCAGTAAGGTAATAACCCGATAAAGTGTTAAAGTTATAAAACCCCTCAAATAAAGGAGTTGTACACCGTGCCTGGTTTGAAGATTACGCTTTTGCAGCAACCGTTGGTGTGGATGGATGGTCCTGCCAACCTGCGCCATTTTGATCGTCAACTGGAAGGTATTACCGGGCGCGATGTGATCGTTCTACCGGAGATGTTTACCAGCGGCTTTGCCATGGAAGCTGCGGTTTCATCGCTAGCGCAAGATGATGTTGTGAACTGGATGACCGCTAAAGCGCAACAGTGCAATGCGCTGATTGCAGGCAGTGTTGCATTGCAAACGGACGCTGGTTCGGTTAATCGATTTTTGCTGGTAGAGCCAGGCGGCACGGTGCATTTTTATGATAAGCGTCATCTGTTCCGAATGGCAGATGAGCATCTGCATTATAAAGCAGGCAATGAGCGAGTGATTGTGCAATGGCGCGGCTGGCGTATTTTGCCGCTGGTGTGCTACGACCTGCGCTTTCCGGTGTGGTCGCGCAATCTCAATGATTATGACCTCGCAATCTACGTTGCCAACTGGCCTGCCCCGCGCTCTTTGCACTGGCAAGCATTGCTGACGGCCCGCGCGATTGAGAATCAGGCGTATGTGGCGGGATGCAATCGCGTCGGCAGCGATGGCAACGGCTGTCATTATCGGGGTGACAGCCGGGTGATTAATCCGCAAGGCGAGATTATCGCCACCGCCGAACCACATCAGGCTACGCGTATAGACGCTGAACTTTCGATGGTGGCGTTACGGGAGTATCGCGAAAAATTCCCGGCATGGCAGGATGCGGATGAGTTTAGGTTGTGGTGAAATCAGCGCCAGATAGGTGAGAGAAGCGGGAGTTGAGATCGGCACGAACCTTACCGTGAAGATCTCGGAGGGATGCCTAAGCCTGATCGCTGAAAGCGACGAAGTACAGGAACTGAGGAAGGAAATTTATCAGGTTAAACAGTCTGTTAAGGGGATGCGGGACGGGATGTTTAGTGTGATGAACGAGAGTTAAATAATAAAAAGCCGGAAAATCATTAATCTTCCGGCATTTTTTGTTTCAATCATTGCCCTGAGCAAAATCTATAGCATCTATTACCCTCTGATTCTTTTTGTTAGCTAATAAAAAACCTGACCAACTTAATATGTCTTCAAGTTTATCTTTACCGAGAATTTCCTTTATATCAGATAGCATAACTTCAAGATCTGCCACATGATCTTTAGCGTTATTAGAAAGATCAAGGGAAAGATAGCGTCTTTTTAATAAATTAAGTGCATTATCTGGAGCAACGTGTAAAAGAATTTCGAATGCTTTTAATTGAAATATTTTATTAGTTACTAAAAACTCCAATATTGAAATATCTTCAGGAGATAAGAACTGGTTAAAGTCATTTTGCTTTCCATTATAACTTCTTATGTCATGCCATAATTGGTTATATATGTCACTGAACTGTTTTAAGGTATCGCTTAACATTTCCTGACTTTCCCTCGATTTACTATATCTGTTGGATCGACATTATCTTTAATTTTCCAGTCCATTACACCACCTTTCGTTTTTCCTTTTAATTCAACATTTTTCTTTGTGGTATCAATATCAACATAATAATCAGCACCTAAAGCCCCAGTGCTTCTTTTTATCGCATCAGGGTTTTTAGGATCAACTTTAACAGAGGTGACGCTTATTCCTCCTCGAGGATCTGTTGGATCAAATACAAAACCATTTTTAAGGAAATCTTTATATTCAGCTTTTGACATAAAACGGCGAACTATTCCAGGATTTTGAGGTACGCCATTTACAAGACCACTACCACTTAATCCAAGTGGATCTATCCATAACAGAGGATTAGGCGCATAGGCATATAAATTTAACCCACCCGCCAGCCCTATCGGGTCCTGGCTGATAAACCTTCCGCACTCCGGCGCATAATATCTGAACAGATTGTAATGCAGCCCCGTTTCTTCGTCAAAGTACTGCCCCGGCAGTCGCAGCGGCTGTTCAAAGTACGCCCCGCTGTTGCTGATGTCGCCCCGGTTTTCACCAAATCCCGCCTGGTAGCCCGCCCACACCAGCGTTCCGTCCGCTGCGCTCACCTCCTGCACCGTGCCCGTCACGTCCGTGTGGTAATACCAGATTTTCCGGCTTTCCCCGCGCCCCGTGACAGCCGCCACCGGCGTGTACGGCTGTTCCGCGTCGTACAGGTACGTCCGCTTTCCCTGCCACGTTGTCTCCTGCAACAGCCGGAATCCTTCCCACACAAACGTCGTCCGCCACTGTTCCCGCTGGTTCGTATGGCGGCCATACGTCGCCTTGCTGATGTGCCTGCCCAGCGCATCGTACTGATACCACGTCTCGCTGTTGCTGCTGATGACCCGCGTTAACTGCCCCTGCGCGTTCCACTCCAGTTGCTGGTCCCTGCGCTCTGTCAGTTCGCCCCATTCGTTATAGCGGTAACGGTCACGCCCGTAGCCCGCCAGGCGGTTATCCGGCACCGCTCCCTGATACTCGTCCGTCAGCAGGTTGCCCGCTTTGTCGTAATAATAATGGTCATGGTCGTACATCTGACCCGTGCGGCTGGTCAGCCAGCCGCTCCGGTCATAGCTGAACACCAGGCAACCGCGCAGTTTGTCATTGATGCCGCCGACTTCACCGTCTGCGTTCCAGATGTAATCCCGCGCCGTCACGCTGTCGTTATGCGCCGGGGGTTTACCGGCCTGCTGCGGATTCTGGCTGCCGCCAGACAGGCTGCGCTGCCAGCTTAACCGGTTGTCGGCGTTGTAGCCGCTGAACGTCGTCAGCCACCCGCTGCGGTCATACGCAAAACGCACCGTGTCCGCCTGCATGTGGTGCAGCCGTTCCCCCGCCTCCGTGGGAGTGAGCGTCACCT
>NZ_KE138680.1:2088978-2091072 GCF_000408325.1 Escherichia sp. KTE52 | reverse complement strand
GCTTTGTCGTAATAATAATGGTCATGGTCGTACATCTGCCCCGTACGACCGGTCAGCCAGCCGCTCCGGTCATAGCTGAACACCAGGCAGCCTGTCATTAATGCCACTGGGTGGCTGACCATCATCGCTGACAGCGACGAAGTGCAGGAACTGAGGAAGGAACTTTATCAGGTTAAACCGTCTGTTAAGGGGATGCGGAACAGGATGTTTAGTGTGCTGAACGAGAGTTAAATATAAAAACCAGGAAGATTTAATATTCTTCCCGGTTTCCATCTACTTCAATTGCGAGGAAACAAAACGACTGCTAGTGAGGTATTGTTGTTTATCAACATACTATCTGCTCTCTTCAATACACTCTTCACTAATGAGAAATAGTTTATCAAAATGATTAAAAATATTTTTCATGGATTTGTATCTACTTAATTTATCTGCATTCTTTCCATTAATGAATGACACTTTTATTAATGTTTTGAATTTTTTATTTTCTTCATCTAACCATTCATCAGATATAGGGATGTAATTATCTGTAATCATCAACTTATCTGCGTAAAGCCCAGAGTATGAAAAATATAAACCAAAGTAACAACTATCATATTCAGAGCAAGTTATATCCCATTTATCATCAAGTAATTTACTTATCTCTTCTTTAGTAATTTCGCTACCGTATTTAAGAAAATATGATTTCTTCATTTATAAACCACCACATTTCCCTGGGATTCTAATCCCTTTTCCTTTAGCTTTGATTTCCGCAGGAGATGCAAAAATCATTGCATTCACCGGCCGACCACCTGACATTCTGGATAATTTTTGTAAAATATCATCAATCCCCAGAGATTTTGCTATATCGCTACCCATATCAATTGGCCCTGTTCTCCCACCTTTTCCGATACCTAATTGTTCAGCACGTTTATATAATTCGGGATGTGAAATAGCAACATCAAAATCACTAACTCTACCGACATCAAAAGGTTGACCTGTAGAAAAACTAACCCCTGATACAGAACTACCTTGCATATAGGAAACTGCGCCGGGATATCCCAGTTTACTCATTCCAGCCTGCAAGGTTTGACCAAATTGATTAAATTGCCCATAGCTCTTAAAACCATACGGTATGCCTACACCAGATAAGCCAAACGGGTCGATCCATGATAGCGGATTCGGCGCATAAGCATACAGGTTTAATCCGCCTCTCAGCCCTATCGGATCAAGAAAGCAAATCTAACCATTTCCCCGTTCATACCAGATGTTCGGGTCGTAACTTAGTACGGTTTCCCCATTATAAATACAACAATCTAAGTGAAAACATTAATATCATCAAGCGCATCTTCAGCTCTTGACGATATTACCTCATTTGAATTTTCCATTTTCTCTTTTAGAAATGGAATGACTTTTCCTTTATCTATTTTACCATTTATTCTTGCCAAGTGCCCAATGCAAGTTAAAGCAAGTCCACATATATCACCATTGGAATTATTAGCCATCCTCATGAATACTTCTTCAGACCATGAAATATCTTTAACATTGTAGGCTATATAAAGGAGTGTCTCAGCTACTTGCTTTTCATCTTCAGAATTAAGCAGTTTTTCAAGATGCAATTTATCTTTATTATTCACAAATCCTTCCTTTTCTCGTAGTCTTACCCGCCTTAATCAGGGCAGATTGCTGTTTATTATCAAGAGCATCCCACTCACGTACATGACCATGGTACTCATCCACATTATCTGACAAAGAACGAGTTTTATCTAATACCACGATTTCATTGTTAGCAGCGTCTACACCAACACGTCTCGGTGATGTGGGTTTTACTTGAACAGAATTATCTAAAGCGCCTTGACCATTTGTAGGGGCACGACTTTTTACTGAATTATCAGTTGTACCATGATAAGGAGCATCTTTATAGACATTAACCTTATCACCACTTAGCCCCAGCGGATCGATCCAGCTAATTGGATTCGGCGCATATACATATAAGTTTAACCCGCCTCTTAGCCCTATCGGGTCCTGGCTGATAAACCGCCCACACTCCGGCGCATAATATCTGAACAGATTGTAATGCAGCCCCGTTTCTTCGTCAAAGTACTGCCCCGGCAGTCG
>NZ_KE138680.1:2046382-2087683 GCF_000408325.1 Escherichia sp. KTE52 | reverse complement strand
GCTTTGTCGTAATAATAATGGTCATGGTCGTACATCTGCCCCGTACGACCGGTCAGCCAGCCGCTCCGGTCATAGCTGAACACCAGGCAGCCACGCAGTTTGTCGTTAATGCCGCTGACTTCACCGTCTGCGTTCCAGATGTAATCCCGCCCCGTCACGCTGTCGCTCTGTGTCGGAGGATTTCCGACCTGTTGCGGACTCCGGCTGCCGCCTGGCAGGCTGCGCTGCCAGCTTAACCGGTTGTCGGCGTTGTAGCCGCTGAACGTCGTCAGCGCCCCCTGCGTGCGCATCACCTGGCGGTGCAGGCTGTCACGCTCATATTCACTGACCGTGATACCATCCAGCGCCGTCTGGAGCAGATGCCCGCTGCCGTAGTAAAGATGGCTGAGGTGCTGCCCGTCCGGTAACGTGATATCGGTGGGGTTGCCCAGCGCGTCACGCCGGTACTTTATGCTGCCGTGTACGCTGTGCTCTGCCGTCAGCCACCCGCTGCGGTCATACGCAAAACGCACCGTGTCCGCCTGCATGTGGTGCAGCCGTTCCCCCGCCTCCGTGGGAGTGAGCGTCACCTCCGTTATCTGGTCAAGACGGTTGTAGCTGAAGGTCCGTGTACTGTGCTGCGTGTCACTGCGCAGCAGGCGACCCAGCACATCACGCTGCTGTTTCTCATTGCGCACCCCGCCTTCTGTACCCTGCGTCTGGATGATGACCGGATACCCGCCCGCATTCAGCGCAAACATCCGTATCAGGCCGTCCGGGCGCTGTTCTCCCGTCAGTCGTCCATCCGCATCGTGACTGAACCGGTAAAGCGCCCCGTTGCCGTTGCTCAGGCTGGCAATCCACCCCTCCGCAGTGTAATGCCAGCGCGTCTCCCGTTTCTCTTCATCCGTGTGGAGCGTCAACAGCCCCCGCGGCGTATACTGCCAGCTCTGTATACTGCCCGTAAGACGACGGTGGCTGCTCAGTAATCCCAGCGCGTTCCAGGTGTAACGGTCCTGCTGTTTGCCCGGATGGCTGACTGTCTCCGGCTGTCCCAGACGGTTATAGCTGATGTGTACCGTTTTCCCTTCCGCGTCCGTCACCGCCGTCAGGTTGCCGTCTTCATCGTATTCATAACCCGTGGCGCGCCCTGAACAGTCGGTGTAATGCACCAGTTGACCGCGCGCATCGTGCACCAGCGCAACCAGGCCGCCCCTCGCATCCGTGCGGCTGACTGCCAGCCCCTGTTCATCATACCCGTAGCGCGTGACGCGTCCTTCCGGGTCTGTTTCCTGTATTACCTGACCGTGTTCGTTGTAACCCGCTTTCCACACATGGTCGTCATCCAGCGCACGACGAGTGATTTCATCAAAACTGCCGTTCCACTGCGTCTGTGTCACCCGGCCTGCCGGATCCGTCTCTTTCACCACCCGACTCAGGGTGTCGTATTCCAGCGTTACCCTGCGTTCGCCGGGGAGTTCAACTGCTACGGGAAAATGGTTTTCGTTGTACGTGAAGCGGTACATCCTCCCGCCCGCCGTCCGGTGCGCAGTCACATACGTCTGTTCATCAAACCACCACTGCCACTTATGCCCCGGCCTGCCGGTAACCACCGTCTGCCCGCCAGCAAAATCATAGCGGAACCGGTAATCCTCGCCATCGCTGGTCGAGTGCTCCACCACCCTGGGAACCCCCTCAATCTCTTCCCAGCGGTAGGTACAGGTGAAGCCCGTCGCGTTGCGGTGCTCTGCCATCAGGCCATTTTCATAGGCGAACTGTCGCACTGCCACACCGGCCCGGTTCACCACACCGGTCAGTTGCCCGTTATTGTCGTAACGATATTCCACCAGGTTACCGGGACGTCCTCCCTTCACCAGTTCAATATGCGAAAGTCTTTCCCCCGCCGGGGTCATTGTGCGGTGCAATAACAGATGGTGCCCGCTGCTGGAAGCCACCCGCACCAGCCTGCCGTTCTCTCGCCCGAAAGCTATACGCTGTCGGTAGGGCGTCTCCATAAAAAGTAACGGTGCGACGCCGTGGTCATCAAATTCATCAAATATGTAATAGCTGCGGTCGGTGTAATGCAGTACATAGCGTCCGTCATGCAGGCGGCTCAGGTAAAACTGCTCTTCCGGATCGAATATCTGGTGCCCCGGCGTCAGCATGTCTTTCGGATAACTTAACTCACGCCCCTGGCCGCCAATCAGAGTGATATATTTCTCATCGGTGCGCAGGGTTATTTCCCAGTTCAGCCGCCATCCTTTGCCCAGTAGCCCCTCAGTTTCCAGATGGCTGGCATAAAAGCGCGAACAGGTAACAGGCAGGCGGCCCGGCAGGGTGAAATCCGTTTCCGGCAGCAGAATTTTTTGCCCGGTAGTTACATCAACCGGGTTGCTGAACAATCCCATAGCGGCCTCGGAAATGCCCATCCCGGCAATTTCGCCACCAATAAATTTTGCCGCGCATTTTGTGCCAAATTTCGAGCCCATCTTTGTCGCCTGACGCGAGGCTCCAGCCAGCCCCCCCAGCATTCCGGCGACCACATACAGCACATCCACAACCTGACGCAGCCAGTCCGGGATTTCCGGGCTGATTTCCAGTACCGTCTGCGTACCGCCGCCGAGAAAGACATTGGGGGAGCCATCCTCAATCACCGCATCACATTCAGTATGATCATCTTTTCGGGCGGCAGGCTGACTGTTGATGTAGATGTTGCCGGAACCCTGGGCAATGCGGATTTCCGGAGAATGGTCTTCGCATATCACCGTACTCAGTACGGCGCGCGCGGCCGGGCGACTGTTAGTTCTGACATTATCAGATCCGGTCAGAATTTTTCCTGCTGTGGAATGTATCGAGCGCCCGATGGCCTCCCCAAGTTGCAGGACTCCGGAAGCGATCTGATCAGCCAGAAATCCCAGAACAAGTCCGGCAAAAAAACCACAGGTAGCAAAAGCAAAGCTGGCGGCGGCAATAATGGCAATGCCAATGATGGCCCCTATCAAAAAACCGGCAAGGGCGCTGGTGTGGTAGATAGGATCATCCACCCGTGCGGCTTCATACATGATAAAACCTCCCTGTTTTTTAGTTTTTAGCAGGCTGAAAACTGGTCAACCATGCAGTCCATAGCTGGTCGGTGTGCTCATCAAAAGGGCGCTGACTGGTCAGCGTCAACACCAGTACCTTTGCTGACCCGGTGATAAACCCGGCCTGACGCTGATACACTTCTGTTTTTCCAGAACGGTGGGTGGCGAGGATCTGCTCACCTGTCATGGCATCTTCGCCGGCTCCCGCCAGTGCCGTTCCCCGCGAAAGTACCCGATGCTGGCCAAGGTTTTTTTTCATCAATGCTATCTGGCGATCAATGTAGGTCGTCAGGTTTTCCTCTGGCCTGAGCGTGTCGCGGGAAATATTCAGGCTGGGTGATGCTCTCTCATTGCCCGACGGGACGAAGATATTGACGGTGCGGTCAAGAAAAGTTTCAGGCAGGGCAAAGCTGCCCTCCTGAATACGGTAAAGGCTGGTCATAGAAAAAATTCCTTTTATATTTTTTATTCAGAAGCGTCCGGGGTAGGTAACGGGGCAATATCATCCGCAGTCATGGCTTTGCCGCCATCCGGGTTCATATCAATTCCACTGCCAATGAGTTGCATAACATCGCTGGTGTGCAGTAAAAGTTGTTTTCCGCAAAACTTAATCGAGCCATCCTTGTGTAATACAAGCGCTGCATTGCCGCAGCGAAGGGTAAATTGATCGACAACGTCCAGACGATATGTCGTTCCGACATTGATGGTTTGGGCCTGTTTGACGGAAAGCCCATCATTTTTTGTGATGGTGGCATTGCGGTCTTCTCCCACGCTGATGGTTTCATTTTTAACAATGGTTTTTGTGCGATCGACCATGACTGTATGCGTTTCATTGTTTTTTACCGTAGTATTCAGGTCTTTTTCCGCGTGGAACTTCACTTCTTCCGCACCCGTTTTGTCATCAAAGCGCAGCATGTTTCCGTTCGTCGGCCCGCCCTTTAACGAGTGACTGAATATCCCGCTCTGCGACGCCATGCCCGGTAGCCCCCACGGTGGCATGGTGTCCTGGTTGTAGGTGCGCCCGATGATTATCGGTAAATCCGGGTCACCATTTTTAAAGTCCACCAGTACTTCCTGGCCGATGCGCGGGATCTGGATCATGCCGAATCCTTTCCCCGCCCACGGATAGCTGACACGGATCCAGCAGGAGCTGTTTTCGTCATTGTTACCGTAACGATCCCAGCCAAACTGCACCTTCACCCGCCCATATTTATCCGTCCAGATTTCCTGCCCCGCCGGGCCGGTGACGATGGCGCTCTGCGGGCCTTTGGTGTGGGGTTTGCTCAGGGTTCGCTGTGGACGGTAAACTTCGCAGGTGGGGTGCAGTTCAAACGTGGTGACATAGGTAAAATGCTGGTTCTGACCACTGTGCTGCGCATTATCCCGTAAAAACAGCGTGGTCTGTACCAACAGGTAATCCTGGTTAACTTCTGCCGTCGGATGATTCATCAGCGTGAAGGTGTAGCCCGTCATGAGGGTGCGGATATTTCCCGCCCCGCCAACACGGCTGCCGGGGCTGCGCTGTGCTTCCATACGAATGCGCGTCAGCATCTCACCTTCTCCCGTAGTGAAGTAATCACCAGGCCATTCGTAATGCTCATATTCAGCATGACCGGTATCGCGCGGACTAGCTACGGTACTTTTCAGCAGCGAACGTGGCTTCATAAAATCAAAATCGTCCAGCACCCACTTTCCAGTACGCAGCTTCTCACTGGCCGTAATGGTGTGGATAAACTCCTTATCCAGCTTCAGTCCTTCCTGGTGCCACTCCACCAGCGGCGAGTCCGGGCATGCTTTATGACCATTGATGGCATCAGCCAGCACCAGCGTGTGGCTGTTCTCACTGTGTTCAAACCACCAGTAAATCCCCCATTCCTGCATCAGGCGCTGAATGAAATCAAAGTCAGTTTCACCGTACTGTACCTGCCAGGCGCGGGGCGGATAATTTTCCACCAGCCGCTTTTCCACCGGAAAGGAATATTCATCCAGTACTTCACTGAGAATATCCACCACGGTTTTGTTCTGGAAAGCTTTGTAGTCACTGGTGTGGGTCAGCAGTTTCAGCCACGGTTCAATGCGTAATTCATACGTGACCGAACGTCCCTCATGGCCGACTACCCGCGCAGCGGTCACCAGCCCGCTGATATACCGTTTTCCGCCACCGTCCAGTTCGATACTGACGCACAGATCTCTGCCCACCATCGGCTTGAGCGGCAGATTGGCGGCGGGCGAAACGTAGCCCAGGTTCAGGGTGTCTGGAGTTTTAAGCTGCACAGTGTAGGAAAACAGATTTCCAAGCCCTTCCGAACCATTCATCCCCGCGAACAACAGCATCTGCGGTGGCACCGCACTACCGCTTACAGTGATGTTATGCGCCCCCGGTCCACCGGCTGCAAGCGACGCCACCGCATCCTGAACTGCGCCAGCCATATCCGAGATCCCTGCCGCCGCAGCGGCGGCCTGCGCTGCGGCTACCGCCGCTTTCACCAGTCCCGATGGTTCCGGCAGCGCACCAAACAGATCCGCTGCTGCCTGTTCTGCCATCTGTTCGGCTGCATCAGCTACATCTGTTGCGGCTGAACCTGCGCTTACAGCACTACTTTCTCCGGCTATTGGCGGCGTGGTGATGGCTGGCCCACCGTTACTGCCAGATTTATTACCCGTAGATACAAAACTCATGATATTTATTCCTTTAATATCGGATTAGAATTTAGCGCCCGGCGGCCAGAAAAAATAAGAAATAACCTGCCACTGTCCATCTTTATAATGAAAAAAACATGTCAGATTTAAATCCCCCGGCAAATGCCAAAACATTTCTTTGATGGGGATATTTCTGAATTCAGGATTTGTTGAGCGATAGGTATTTTCAATTTCTATATAATATTCACCGACAAATTTATAACGAGGTTTTATAAATTCATACGCTGGCTGACCATAGTTATTTAATAGAACATTCTCTTCAACTCCATTATACACACCACTCGCATTCAGATAAGCATGCCCAGGAATATCAGACATGTTATTTTTCGCCCCACCCACTATCAAAAAAATAATCACAGCGTATATTAGTTTCATTTTTTTACGCTTTTCACAAAAAAATTAGAACCCGGAACCATTCTATTTAACCGCTCAATGACATTTCCCATATAACGAGAGCGCAGCTCCATACCAATATTCATTAACGCACTGGAATCCCCGGAAAATGGGGTAGTTGCTTTATCGGCATCATCACTATAGTATTCATCAGTAAGATATCCAATAATATGCCCAAGCTCGTGAGACAACCCTATTTGCTCATGGCAAACTTTTGATGAACCAAGACATTTAGCTGCAGCAACTATATCTTTAGAGTCAAGTTCCACGTATCGACTATTCCAGACAATGGAACTCTGACGAAAACTATTTGGATCATCATTATCAATTTTAAACACCACTACATCCCAATACCCATGACGATCAGTCTGAATTATTTCTATTGTGAAAGGTAAATCCTTACCATTAAACTTACTGACAAACTCATACTTCCCAGAAACGGATAAAAAAACCTTATTATTCCATGTTTGATTAATGACAAAAATAACTTTCCCATGAAAGGTATTTTTCTCCATATCTGTCCAATCAGTTTTTGCATCCCATCTTTTTATCCAATTATATTTCCATCTCAGCAATAATGAGATTGCACCATTTTCACGGTCAATTCTTAAATCTCCCCAGGCATCATTGTCCCTGATATATCGTTTATCCAGCATTAAGTCGTCATAAGCATCGTATGCCTGCTGAATAGCCTCATCATGAGAGTTACCCATGTTCACCTCCTTATATTGCTATATATCCAATAAACCTGAAGATGATTGCTTACCCACCAATGCAGACGGGACCAAGGGTAGCCTGAAGTCAACAAATAGCAATCAACTTGAAGTTCATGGGTATATTTGTTTCCCATCCACACGTTTATCGTCATATTTTTGTATAGCTATTCTCAGCATTCGTGGGCACATTATTTTTTCTCCAACCGCAGCGCATCCACATACCGCCCCTCGCTGTTCTGCTGCCAGAACCAGCCTTGCCCCTGCTGCGCCTGCGCCAGCATTTTGTCCGGCCAGCCTGGCCACGGCAGGTGGCGCACACCAGGCAATTCCACTATCGGCGCGTCCGGTAGCCCGGTGAGTTCCCGGCTACGCTGCGGTACACGTCGCAAGCCGCGCAGCCACTGCGCCCAGCGCGGCCCCGGCCGCCACATCGCCCACAGTTGATCTGTCTGCTCAGCCAGCCGCCCGCAGCATTCTGTCTGTGGTGAGACATATACTGCCGCCAACTGCGCCAGCCAGTACAACCAGCCCTGCGTGTCATCCAGGCTCTCTTCCAGCCATTCCCGTCCGGCACGCTGATAAATCACCAGCGGCCACGGTCTGCCCGTACTGTCTCGCGATGCGGTCAATACTCCGGTCAGCCATTCATCACGCCCGCCAATGGGGAGAAACCCCGGTGATAGCACAAAACTCCACGGCAATGGGTGGTGCTCCGGCAGCGTCTTTTTCTCACGCGGTGACAGGTGCATCCAGCCGTTGTTTGCTCCAGCCTTCGCAGCATCCGTTCCTTCCGGCAGAACAATATGCCGCCCCTGTCCCAGCCACGTCTGCTGGTTCAGCCATGCCTGCCACACCTGCGCTTCGTTCGCACTCACCCGCCAGCGCACGTAGTCCCGCTGGTCCGGCAGTCTGCCGAACATCGCCGGAGCCGATACTGCCGTAGCCCGGCGCATCAAAGCGTCCTCTCCGGGCAGGCGAAGCGTTGCAGTAGCCCCCGGTTCACCGGGTCAAAATCCCGCCCAGCGGTAATCTCCAGCACCACCCGCCGCCCATCAAAACTGTACTCCACCTGCTGAGTTCCCCGTACCGCTGTCTCCTGCGCGTTACCCGCATCCAGCAGATGAAACAGCGCCCACGGCCCGTTAGTCAGTAGCGTCGAGGTGTCCTGGCGGATGCGCGGGCTGGCGGTGATTTCCGCCATTGAGCCATTACGCGGCCCGGGCCAGCTCACTTTCAGCGGCCTGACCGGGCCGTGAGCGTAACGCAGCACCTGCCCGTCAATGTCAATCACCAGTTCGGTGATGGCAGGGTCCATATCCACGACGCGGACCTGCATCGCCCAGGAGAACTTTTTCCCGCCTTCCCCGTTAAAAAAAACGCTACGGATCTGCTTTGCTTCCTGAAACGGTGTCAGATCCGGCCCGAGCAATGTCATGTTGCCTTCGGTCGGCTTGTAGCGCCACGGGTTACTGGCAGTGTCCGCCAGCGGGGCAAGTTGCTTCGTCCAGAAAGCATCCAGCACGCCGCCGCTGGCAAAGATACGGTTAAAATCATCCGCACTGACTTCCTGTGGGCTGTCGGCAAAGGGGTAGCGTCCGTCAATGGCATCACGGCACTCATCACCGATCACCGCCTCCATTTGCGCATTCAGCACTTCACCCGTTCCGGCGTTGATTTTGCGCGTCCCCTGCTGTGTTAAATCCAGCAGAATATTTTTCAGCGGTGCAGGCAGTTTTGCTGCCTCCAGTTGAAGTTTATCCGCCGCCGAAATGCGGCCCGGTAATGTGCTGGCCGCCAGCGCACTGTCGGCAATGGTGAGCTGGGTGTAATACTCATTGAGCATCGTCAGCAACGAATTAAGCTGTGGTGCGCTGCCCCCTTGTGCGCTGTCCGTACGCCCGGAAACCACTTCCCGCAATGCGGCAAAACGATCATCCACCAGTGTTTTCTCCAGACGTTCTTCCGGATGGATGTCCTGCAACAGCTTCGCCGTCTGTACCGCTTTCCCCGCATTACCGGAAAGCCGATCCTGCGCTCGCTGAGCCATCTGCTTTTGTCTGGCCTGCGCATCCAGCGGCGGCACCAGGGTGGTCTGATCTACCACGACTTTACTCAGCCGCATCAGCGGGGAATCAGGTGAGGCCAGAGTACGCAGCACCTGAAGGTCATACGCCAGTCCGGGGCTGCCGTCTTCCCCAGCGCTGTTGATGCTGTGAATGCTTGCCAGAAAATCCTGCCAGCGGCGGGCATATTCAGCGAGGTACAGGCGACGGACTTCACGGGTAATCGGGAGTTCCTGTCCCGGTAACTGGCTCATTACAATCTCAGTCGTTTTTTTTTGCGCACTTTCGCGCCCCATCACCCAGGCGTCATCCGCTGATGCGGCGGCGACAAACTCCGACAGCCGTTTGTCGAACAGTTCCCGGTAGCCTTCGCGGGTGAAGATGCCAGGCACGCCCCGATCTAATGGCGCACCATCCGTGCGGACAAAAACCGTTCCCGCATCCGCGCCCACGGCACGAACCAGCGAAAACTCCTGCGGCGCTTCGCTCTCCATAGAAGCCAGTGCACGAGTATAGATACGCTCGGTGCTGGTATGACCGTCAAGAAAGGCTCGCGCCAGGCGGATCAGCCCCTCATCTTTTTCGTATGGCGAATGCACCACGCGACTGCCGTCAAACAGAGCATCGATATGTTCCAGCACGGCTGCGCGACCGCCGAAATCCGCCACGCTGTCGCGGTTGTTCAGATCGTTCAACACCCAGGCGTGGATCTCCGCGGCGTTGTATTTGTCCTCGTGGTCTTTATCGAGGTTCAGCAGCAGATAAACATGCAGAGCGTCATAGGCAGCTTTACTGTCCTGACGGGCAATCGCATCCGAAAGTACGTATTCCATGCGCTTCACCAACGGCGGTAGCAGTAACTGGTCAAGCAGGCGGTCATACAGGGATGCCACGCTCTCCATCACCGGAGGGACGCTGTAAAGACCATAACGCCAGGCCAGCGGCGGTGAGTCCGGATCCAACCCCGGCCAGGCAGAGAGCGCCCGCGCCTGGTTCAGTAATGCGGGAACCGGCTGCATGGCGGGTTTTCCGGTATAGGCTTTGACGTCATCATCCAGTTGGGTCGTCCGGTTGGTGATTTCATGCAGATAATCGCTGTTACCCTGCTGGCTGCCCTGCATTCCCTGCCACAACCAGAAAGCCAGCGCCAGTACCAGCAGATGCCCACCGGTACGCAGCAGGCGGTAACGCCAGGCCCACTGAAGGTTCGGCTCCACCATGTGCGCTTCACGGAAGATAAATTTAGTCAGCAGGTCATGGAGAAAATAGCTTCGGTTGCCATCCGGCAGAGTATGGGACGGAGACTCCTCGTTCCCTTTTATTGCCCGGACAAAACGCTGCCAGATGCCCGTCTGGTCTGCTACGGCGTCTGCCTGCGCCTGTGCGGCACTGGTGAAAAATACCCCGCGCAGGGTGTTGTTAAGCTGGGTGGCATCGAATTTTGAATCGAGGAAAATCTGTTCAATGGCTTCCAGCAATGGCGTGCCCAGCGCGGCAAATTCACGCGGGAAGCGGTAGAGCCGTTGGCGGCTTTTAAGGTCGTACTCTTCCTGCAACCGACTATCCATCCCCTGATCCAGCCGCAGCGTCAGATTTGCCAGTTCCTGACCACAGAGCGCATGCAGTGACTGCGAATCACTGGCGCGACGCCTGCGGCTGTATGGCAGAGTAAAGCCCCAGACCTGAGCACGCAGGTGACTGGTCAATCCACGGAAATACTCCGTAAAGCCGGGTAGCAGATCCATTTTGGTGACAACCAGATAAACCGGGAAACGAATGCCCAGTGTCTCCCGCAGTTCCGCCAGCCGCGCACGCAGGGCTGCACAGGCAGCCAGCCGTTCAGCCGGGGATTGTGCGGTCAAATCTGCCACATTCAGCGTCAAAATTACGCCGTTCAGCGGCGCGCCGGGACGGTGTTTACGCAGTAGCCCCAGAAATCCCTGCCATTCCCCGGCGTTGCGCTGGGTTGCACTGATTTCACCGCCATCATCGTGGCGGGCATAGCGCCCGGCGGTGTCAATGAGCACAGCCTCATTAGTAAACCACCAGTCGCAGTGCAACGTGCCGCCGCCCGGCACGGTGAGGATATGCGCGGTCTGCTCCATCTGTTCCGCCAGCGGAAACTGTAGCCCGGTATTAAGCAGCGCGGTGGTTTTACCATCACCGGGGCTGCCGATAACCATGAACCACGGCAGTTCGTACAGGAAGCGTTTCCCTTCCAGGACCTTACGCCAACCAGGTAGATCCACACGCAGTTGTTTCAGTTGTCGGATGGCGCGGTTGAAAATATGGCTGACGGTGCGCAGATCGGCCTTAATTTCCCCTGCCACCGGTACGTCTTCCCCGCGCGGATGCAAGAAACGGCGCAGCAGTTGTTCATCCAGACGCAACGCCCGCCAAAGCCGGTACAGGCCATACAGCGCATAGCTCAGCAGGATCATGCCGATTAGCGTCAGACGCAGCCACAGCGGCGCAAACGGGCGAACGTCACCGAAGGCCAGCAACGGTGAGACAAAGCCGATAACCAGGCACAGAACCGTCACGCCAATGATGCTCATCGACCAATTCACCAGCCACAGCGCGAGGAACATTAGTAACAGAACGATAGTGACTACCCTACTCCCCACGGATGCAAGCGGATGCAGGGTATCAAACGCCACCAGCGGCCCGAGAAACCAGACCAGTAGCGCCAACGCCACCACGCAGACAACGACCAGCGCACGGCGGGAAAACAGCAGACTGAGAAATTTTTGCATTATTGTTCCACCACCAGAATCTCCACCCGGCGGTTCTGCGCCCGTCCGGTTTTAGTGCGGTTATCGGCCACCGGTACGGTATCCCCCTTCCCGACAACCCGGATCCGGCTGGCCGAAACGCCACCGGACGTCAGCAACGAAGCCACTTCTGCCGCACGTTTTTCTGATAACACCTGATTCGACGGGAATTCAGCGGAGTGGATAGGCTGGCTGTCGGTGTGACCGGTCACCGTCACCGCACCGCCCACACGCGCAATCTCGCGCGCGGCCTTATCAATCACCGGGCGGAGCGCATCATTTACGGTTTTCTGCCCCGGTATAAACATCGTATCGCCTCGGAAGATCACACGGCTGTGATGGTCATCTTCCTCCACCGTCAGCAGGCCACGGGCAATTTCGTTCGCCAGCAGGATCTTCAGTCGCAGTTTGTGCACCGGAATCGGTGGCGGCGACAGGTGTTTACCGATGGCGTCGATATGCTGCTGTACGGTTAAGGTGGCGAGATTCATCCGGTGGCTGTAAAGGCCAAACAACGTCAGCATCACCAGCAGAGCTATTCCGGCACTCAGCCAGACCGGCACCCGGCGCATCCGGCGCATCCGTCCGCTGACAGCTCCGGTAAATCCCGGCGAGAGCGTCGGCGTGACCGGATCGCGGCGCTGGACCAGTTGGGTCAGCAGTTGCTGGCGAATATCGTCCAGTTGCTTACGTCCGTCGGGCCGTACGCTGTAGCGACCTTCAAAACCCAGCCCCAGAATGTGGTAAATAATTTCCAGCACATCGCTGTGCTCCTGGAAGCTGGAGGCCAGACGACCAATTATCTGAAATAGTTTGATGCCACCTTCACTTTCGCCATGAAAAGTGACCAGCAGACTCTTCCCAGCCCAGACACCGCGTCGTCCCCAGGTGGTGTTGTTGGCGGCTTCATCAAGCGACGTACACAGGCAGTAGCGCACCGCCAACACATGTTCGCGGCGCAGGTTTGCCTGGTCGCACAGCGTCTGATACCGACGAACTTCACGCTCCAGCAGGGCGCGGTAATGTTCGACAAAAGCAGGGGCAAGTTCACGGGGCATCTGCGCCAGTGCGCACAGCAGCGGACTTGCCGCCGCCAGCAGGGGATTAGCCGCAGCGGTGATTTCGGCCAGCCGGAGTTTCATATCCGGGCCGTCTTCAACCACCACCTTTATATCTTCCCTGCGAAGGCTGTCCTGTATTGCGATATCATAACCTTCATTATCAGGTGGTTTTGTCCCCCCCACTGATGGCTGGAATGGCTGGGTATTCATCGCAGGATGCGTCAGAATATCGTCGGTCATTTATCGCGAACTCCCCACAGCTCCAGCTCCAGCCCTGGAAATTCTCCGGCGGTATGCATTGCCATGCCGCCATAGCGGGCGATATGTTCCCACAGCACGCCGTCGCGACGGATGTCGTAATAGATATAACCGGACTGGAACGGAATCTGACGCGGCGGCACCGGCAGCACCTGTAAAGCAAGGCCCGGCAGGTGCGAACGAATCAGCTCCGGCAGGCGTTCGGACGGCCCTATTTTGGTCTGAGCCGAAAAATGTTGCAGCAAGGTTTCGGCGGACATCTGCGCCTTCACCGCCAATACTAACGAGCTGAAATCTGACAGTTCGGTAGGTTCAATCACCGCATTGAGAATACCGTAAGTTCCCTCCTCCAGAGTGATTCGCTGCGCCCCGCGGATCAGCACAGCATTTAGCAGATACTGCACCTCATCTACCACCGATTTCAGCCCGGCATAGGGCGTCAGGTGCTTATATTCTTTATATTTTTCCGGACGGCGTGTTTGCGGACGCACGTAGGTAGAGAGTTCTCCGGCCAGTGCGCAAAGATTACGATAGAGCACTTCAGGCGACAGCGGCGTTTTCGACATATGGATCAGTAAGGGGCCAAAACGATTGAGAATTTGCAATAGCAGGTAATCCGACACTTCCGCCGCCTCATGGCCGTGTTTATCACTGCCCGTCAATCGCTCAGCCAGAGAATTTGCCCGCATTTTGATCAGATCGTTGATCCACGACAACCATGTACATATCAGTGAACTTGCCTGATAGTTCACCACCGGCGGGATCAAATCTTCATCAATATCAACCCGCCCCTCTGGATGCAATGCTGTGATACGTGTCAGCGGCAGGCCGATCCACGCATCCGTCACCGCCTTTTCCGGCAACAGACGGAGGCGCAGGTGGCTGAGTTGCAACAGTTGTGCGCCGCGCCCCAATGAGTTTGCATCACGGATTTCATTTTCATGAACCGAAAAGCGTGCCAGCGATTCTGGATTATTGCCAAAACTGGTTTCTTCGCTGTTCGGTGTACGTATTGGCACCGCCAAATAAATCAATTGGTTAAGGTGCTCTGGCAGGATGGTAAGAGGCGGCGGTAGTGGTGTGTGTCCCGGCGCATTAAACGGTGTTCCGTCGGCAAACACCCCAAAAGCCTTCGTGAGTACCAGCTTTCCGATGTTCAGTGCTTCACTGTCAATGCCGTATTCACTGAAGCCCCAGAAAAAGGGGGAAAGAGGCAAACTGCGGTAATGAATGACATGTTCCAGATAGCGTTCCTGCTGCTGAAACATCTGTGGCAGCAAAAATTGCCCTTCACTCCAGACTACCCGGTTATTCCAACTCATAATTTACTCATCCCGTTCTTTAATCACTATGGCGCTTTGCTCTATACCGGCATCCAGTTCGACTTTTTTCTTTGGCATAAAGCGGCTGTACCAGCTTTTTTCCGGGGGATCAGGAATTTTATACGTGACTCGCCATACCGATTTTCCCAGATTGCGATAGCCAGCAAGGATCCCCAGTGCCGTGGTTTCTTTATTGAGAGAGCGACGCAGCTTTTTCTCCTCGCCCGGACGTAGGATAAAGCTGTCGCGGTGCAGTAAATCATCGGTAAGAACAGTTTTGTCATTGTCCTGAAGAGACCACCAGTCCGCCGCCGTGAAAGCTGCATCATTTTTCAGTTCATAAACGCGTATCTCTATGGGCGCGGCTTTCTTCTGATTGTCTGGGTTCACCTTATCGGAAGCCTTCATCACCAGATCAAGTCGCTGTGACATCAGGTCCGGCACGGTGTCGCTGTCAATGCTGCACCCGGGCAAAAGGCAGATAAAAAACAACGCTACCGCCCATAACCGCCAACCGGGGTCACGCCATTTATTCACTGTAATTTCCTTTAAAATCAAATAATAAATAACGGCCAGGCTATATACCTGGCCGGAAAAAAATTGCTTAAATTTCTTTGTTAGCTTTGAAATCGTAACCTGCCGTGATAGTGCCGCCGCTGCCGCCCTGCTGGTTCTGCACCACGTATTCCTGTTTCACGGTGCTGAAAGAGAGTTCGACTCTTTCGCGGGAGGCGATCTCGCCCTCCTTGCTACCACTGGGGGAAACCACAGCCACAATCAGGTCAGTAAAAGTGTACTTGAGGTATTCCAGCGGATTGCCGCCTGCTTTACGCATGACAAGGATGGACTTCGGAATGTGCTTGCCGGAGGAGCAGTATTTGAACAGGTTCGGGCTGGCGCGATCGATATAATGTTCAAACTCCAGGTTAGTCACGGAGACTTTACCGGATCCCAGGCCGCTGCCCGCGTGCATGGTGGATTCCTGGTGGATATTCCAGCGCCAGCTCAGCACCTCAATTTCATTTTTATGTTTGTCATCCATTGACTCGCCGTCAATGCCGTCAATTTTCAAAAAAATGTCATAAGCCATTTTTATTTCCTTATTAAGAATTACTTAAAAATAATCTCTGATTTATCTGCATAGCTGAATGCAGATAAACCATTGCCGTACAGAACCCCCTCTCCTTTATTTCAGAAGAACAGAAGGCTGTATAATTTCCGGTAATGAGATACCAGTATTTAATTAATTTACATGTTGAATGTATTACGTCTATTTACATATCACAGATATCAATGACTCTCCTTGTTCCCGCTGACGCTGTAAAGAAGATGCCTGGCACTGTGTTGCAGATGCTGGTACTGGTTGTGATAACCAAACCTGTCCGTGGTTATAAATACAAGAAACCCAGTAACGCTCACTATCCTGATTAGTGGTCATTGTGGTATCCCATATTTGCCTGGTTTCACCCTTTATTTTCTCTGTCTCTGGTTTTAGATCTATCCGATTTTCAGGTTTTCCCTGCGACATCCCTACGCCGTCCAGCCACAGACGGGGTTCATAGCGGGAAGATCCCTGCCAGGATGCAGGTACATCCGACTCCAGTACTGTCGTTGAGGATTTTATATTGATAAACTCGGGGCAACTGACTTCCCACGCTGCAACAAATTGTGAATAAAACAACATATAACCCAATAACAGAGAAAAAATAAAACGGGTCCCCATTGAATCTATCCTCTACTCAATAACATAAAAAGCTTCAGCGTTATTACTGGCATCATGATATGTCCCATCACTGCGCATCCCACCTTTTCTGGAGATTTTGCGCGCAGATACATTCGAGGCTTTGCCTGTCCACTGATCCATAACATAAATATACGAATCATCCTGTTCGAGATAGAAAGCAGCATGTTTATGAGCATTGTCCCCCGATGGATATTTCCCATTCACAAAAGTCGCAATTGCTGTTCCTCTGGGAATCGATTTGTCTCCGAAAACCTTCCGACCCTGCTTCCACGTTCCGGTATGCCCCACATGTGCATATACCTGAACCAAGAACACACATTCCTTTCTGTCTCCTGCCCCCGCCATTCCCACCATTTCAGTGCCCTGCAATGAATCTACCAGTCCATAAACATATGCCATATATCCCCCCTGAGTATTACCCGACATCATTCATTAAAATATTCATAAAAATCAGGCAGTACCCTGTTTTACTGACGGCAGTTTTGTCACCAGACGCAGCGATCCTGTTAATCCTTCAAGCTGAAAATGCGGGCGCAGGAAGAATTTGGCATCGTAATAACCCGGATTCCCCTCCACTTCTTCCACCACTACCTCAGCAGCAGCCAACGGACGGCGGGCTTTGGTTTCCTGCGAGGAGTTCACCGGATCGGCATCAACGTAGTTCATGATCCATTCATTGAGCCAGCGCTGCATATCTTCACGCTCTTTGAACGAGCCAATCTTGTCGCGCACGATACATTTGAGGAAGTGCGCAAACCGCGAGCAGGCGAATAGATACGGCAGGCGTGCGGAGAGATTGGCGTTGGCCGTGGCGTCCGGATCGTAATATTCCTGTGGTTTTTGCAACGACTGTGCGCCAATGAAGGCGGCGTAATCAGAGTTTTTGCGGTGGATCAGCGGGATAAAACCATTTTTCGCCAGTTCAGCTTCCCGACGGTCAGAGATGGCAATTTCCGTCGGACATTTCATGTCCACACCACCATCGTCGGTAGGGAATGTATGACAGGGTAGGTTTTCCACCGCACCACCAGACTCCACACCACGGATCAACGTACACCAACCGTAATGTTTGAAAGAACGGTTGATATTTACGCCCATTGCATAGGCAGCATTGCTCCAGACATATTTGCTGTGGTCTGCACCATCTGCATCTTCTTCAAAATCAAACTCATCGACAGGGTTTGTTTTCGCACCATAAGGCAAACGGGAGAGAAAACGTGGCATCGTCAGGCCAATGTAACGAGAATCCTCACTTTTTCGCAGCGAATTCCACGGAGCATATTCGAGGTTTTGGGTCACAATTTTGGTCAGATCACGCGGGTTAGCCAGTTCCTGCCAGGAGTCCATCTGCAACACTGACGGAGAGGCCCCGGCAATAAACGGCGCATGGGCTGAGGCAGCCACTTTGGCAATGGAGCCGAGCAGATCCACATCCGGCGGGGTGTGATCAAAATAATAATCCGCAATGATACAACCGTAGGGTTCTCCGCCTAACTGCCCATATTCAGCTTCATACAGCTTTTTGAACATGGGGCTTTGATCCCAGGCGATCCCTTTGTAACGCTTCATATTTTTCCGCAATTCATCCTTTGAAAGGTTCATAAAGCGGATTTTTAATTTTTCATCGGTTTCGGTGTTGTAAACCAAATGTTCCATCCCACGCCAGGAAGACTCCAGTTTCTGAAAATCCGGATGACTCAGGATTAGCTTGATCTGTTCCGTTAATTTGAAATCGATCTGCTCAATAATCGTAGCAATACTTTTGTAAGCATCGTCACTGACGGTGACTGTATTTGTCAGAGCCTGTTGGGCCAGCGTCTGAACTGCAGCCTCAACAGCCTTTGCAGCCTGAGGTGTCTTGGGACGGAAGGCTTTATCCAGCAGTGAATCAAATTCAGTGTCCTGATAGGCTGTGCTTTGCTCAGCAGTGAGATCGCCTGTCGCCAGAAGAGTATCGTTTACCATGAAAGTTCCTTAATAAAATCGCAGTTAGTCTGTTGTTCCCGTTTCACCTGATAAGACACTTTCCTGTTGAGTGACAGGTTTTGGTGCACTGGCCAGAGCGTTCAGTAACGTCGGGTCTTGTAAGAGTTTATTGATCAGATTTTCTGCTCCTGCTTTACCATCCATATAGGTTTGTAGGTTGGCAAGCTGAGTACGTGCTTCCAGCAGTTGGTTCAGGGCGTCCACCTTGCGGGCAATCTGCGCAGGTGAAAAATCATCCATATTCTCCAGCGTAATATCGACCATTAACTGCCCTTCGCCCGTCAGCGTATTGGGGACAGCAAACGCCACGCGCGGCGCAATAGCCTTCATTCGCTCGTTGAAATTGTCGATGTCAATATCAAGGAATTTACGATCGGTTACTGTGGGCAACTCTTCACGTGGCTTACCGGCCAGATCGGCCAGCACCGCCATGACAAACGGCAGTTCGATTTTTTTTTCGGAGCCATAAATCTCAACGTCATACTCAATCTGCACGCGGGGCGCACGGTTGCGGGCAATAAACTTCTGCGCGCTGTTGTTGATAGCCATAATCCTTCATTTCCTTATCAGTCAGCCGCCGACCGCCAGGAGAGCGGTTCAACGGTACAGTTTAAAAATGCACAGCAAACAGTTGGTTCATACGGATAAATCATGCTTCATGAACCGTTTCAAAAATAATCTGTTCATCCTCATCAACACGAATGCGGATTTGCGTGATGGCCGTTTTCTCTGTCATCGCCTGCAACCAGTAACGGGACAGTTGTGGGAGGAGATGTTGTTCGATATAGCCGATAAGCAAACGAGCGCCGGTTTCGTGCATCGGGCAATGTGCCACTATGTGCGTAATTAATTCATCGCCATAGACGAGTGAAACGCCATGCTGCTCTGCCATCCGCTCCATCAGCCTGTCAAGATGCAGGCGGGCAATAACGCCACGCGCCGTCTCATCCAGCGGCAGATAGGGGATAACCGTCACCCGTCCCAGGAAAGCAGCCGGGAAGTGTTTGCGTAACTCCGGCATTAAGGCTTCTTTTAATCCTGACAAATCAGGCAGTAGCGCCGGATCCTCACACATCTGGCTGATAAGGTCCGCTCCTGCGTTAGTAGTCAACAACAGCGTGGTATTTTTGAAATCGATGTGGACACCTTCGCCATCCTCCATCGCGCCTTTATCAAATACCTGGTAGAACAACTCATGGACGTCATGATGGGCTTTTTCAATTTCGTCGAGCAGCACCACGCTCCAGGGATGACGACGTACAGCTTCCGTCAACACGCCGCCTTCGCCATAGCCCACGTAGCCGGGCGGCGCACCTTTCAGCGTGGAGACGGTATGGGACTCCTGAAACTCGCTCATATTGATGGTGATCAGGTTCTGTTCGCCGCCGTAAATAGCTTCCGCCAGCGCCAGCGCGGTTTCGGTCTTACCCACACCGGACGGCCCGGCCAGCAGAAAGACACCCACTGGTTTACGCGGGTCACCTAAACCCGCCCGCGCGGTCTGGATACGCTCACCAATCTGCACCAGCGCATCCATCTGCCCGGTAACACGCTGCGCCAGACGGATGGGGAGTTCGAGGATCTGGCTGGCTTCATCTTTCACCATGCGCCCGGCGGGAATGCCTGTCCAGTCGGAGACAATCGCTGCCACCACCGCCGCGTTAACTTCCGGGAACACAATGGGGTTTTCACCCTGCCAGACTCGTAATGCAGTTTCCGACTGTTGTAACGTGGTTTCATCACGCTCATCGGGCTCTGCGGCACGCTGTTCCTGTAAGGTATGAACCAACTCCAGTTCCTGCTGCCAGCGCGCTTCGGTGTCAGAAAGATCTGCATTCAGTGAGGCGATCCGTATCGTCAGTATGTCGCCCCGCTCTGCGCGGATACCCATTTTTTCCTGCTTTAATAACAACTCCTGCTCCAGTTCGGCGGCATTGAGCTGCTGACGCAGATACTGGACTTTCGCTGGTGGGGTATGCAGCGACAGCGCTACACGGGCCGCCGCCGTATCCAGCAAGCTGATAGCCTTGTCCGGTAGCTGCCGGGCCGGAATGTAACGGTGAGAAAGCTGTACGGCGGCGCGCACAGCCTCATCAAGGATCAGGACGTCATGGTGTTTTTCCAGCGTGGTGACTAACCCGCGTACCATCTCAACAGCAGCAACCTCTTCCGGCTCTGCCACCTGCAACACCTGAAAACGCCGGGTCAGCGCCGGATCTTTTTCGATATGGCGTTTGTACTCACTCCAGGTGGTTGCGCCGATGGTGCGCAGGGTGCCACGCGCCAGCGCCGGTTTCAGCAGATTGGCAGCGTCGCCCGTACCGGATGTACCACCAGCGCCCACCAGGGTGTGAACTTCATCGACAAACAGAATAACCGGCTGCGGCGAACGCGCAGCCTCTTCCAACAGCGCCTTCAGGCGGGATTCAAATTCGCCCTTCATGGACGCCCCGGCCAGCAGCGCCCCGACATCCAGCGACAGCAGACGCACGTTTCGCAGTGAAGGCGGCACTTCGCCCCGGGCAATCGCCAGCGCAAATCCTTCCACCACAGCCGTTTTCCCGACGCCCGCCTCGCCGGTCAGCAGCGGATTGTTCTGCCGACGACGCAGCAGAATATCCGTCATGGTACGAATTTCGTGTTCGCGGCCGGTGACCGGATCAATATTGCCTTCACGCGCCAGTGTAGTCATGTCCTGACAGTATTTCGCCAGCGCAGATTTACTTCCGCTTGATTCGCTGGCAAATACCTGGCTAGCTTCCCCCGGTACTGCAGAATTCAAACCCGAGCCGTCATATGGCATTTCTGTTATTTCAGAAGATGATGTGATTAAAGACGGAAGGATATCTAATAGTTCATCTACCGGTAGCCCAGCCAAAGGCGCACAGATATTTTTTAACACCCGATGCAATTCTGGCGTGGTTAACCAGGCAAGTAATAACCAGCCACTACGAATTTTTTGATCACCAAAACGGATACTTGCCAACATCCAGGCTTTTTCGACAGATAGATCGATATGATGGGAAAAATCGTTAATTACACTCGCCCCGGCAGGCAATATCTCCAGTTGTCGAATTAACGCATTCTCTACATCAGCAGATGTTATTTGATAGTGTCGAAGCACATTGTGAATGTCATTCTCTGGTTGTTGTATGAGTTGATGCAACCAATGTGTCAGTTCGACATAAGGATTAGCACGTAATTTACAGAACGTTGTCGCGGATTCCAAAGATCTAAATAAAGATTTGGTCAGCTTTCCATATAGTGCACTGCGTGAAACAGGAGTGTCCATCTGTTACACCTGATGATGTAAAATCATATAAATGATACATAAGCATAACTGTATCGATTAAAATTCCTAATTAATAGAATCATCAAAAACCCAGAATGAAACAATGATGCATATCACAGAACACAATGTAATATAGCAGTTAGTATCTTTTTTATGGTGATATTCAATATAGCAATTTAATTTCATATATATGATGAATATATTACACTAAAAATCACCACTATATATTTCCGCGAAGACTAATATTGATAAAGCAAATTGATCAGTATTGCTTATCTAAAAATTTTAATTAATTATTCTGTTGAAAAAAACACTCTACACAGTGATATGCAATGAAACAAAATATTACCTGGGGACTACAAAAAATACAGGCGCATGGGATCTCCGATAACACAATTTATGCGACTGCAGGAACCCAAATTATCTTCACCGTTACCACTCCCTGGATCCCTGTTTTTGAGGCAAATGATGATGTAAAGATTGCCCTCAGTCTGACCCGCCACGAAGAGGCATGGTGGATAATTAATCAGTCTGATGAATATTGTTGCACGGTAAATGATCAGATTGTCGAGCCGCATCACCGTATGCGCCTGAACGAAGGAGACTTGATTGAATGGGGATTATCTTCATGGTGTCTTGTGCGCGGTAACCTACCATCCACGGCTTTACACGTGGAAAAGACGACAGCGCAGATTACCGCTTCACCAAAAACAATGATTGAGTATCTCGATCTCGACTGGTTTCGACAACAGCAAACACAACCGCAAAACCCGTTCGATATCATTCCGATCCACGGCGCAGTCACCACAGAAGTTGCCCCAGAAACAGATAACCCACTCCCCCTTCTTTATCAAGAATACCGCCAGGCGTTGTCATCCCCCGAACAGGATATTCATCACCATGTTGATCCTTTTCCCCTGTACGAAGAGGCAGTCACACAGGATCTGACCTCCTTATGCAGCCTGACCTCTGAAACTGATACATTGCAGGATATAGTCACTGGTGGGCTAAGTATTGACGCGATTCTCGATGTGCTGGATACCACCGGCGAAGAAGAAACCACCTGGCCTGTCGAAACGATTCTCCCCGATATCCTGCATCTGCTTTCCCCGGAATATGCACAGGAAACGATACATAACGCCATTCTACCCGACCTGACACAACGTGAGCACCGCATCATCGGCATTGACAGTCATTACCGGGTCACCCCGGTACAACACGGAGATATTTATCATGACAAATAATAACGTGCTACCGGCGATGTTGTCGGTGCTGTTGCGGGATTATTCTGTAGCGGAAGGAATTCAGATAGCGGAGCAACAGGTAAAGAAGCAGCCGACGTTGGCTTCACATCGGCACAATCTGTTTCAGTTATTGTGCGTGACAGGCTGTTGGTCGCGGGCGCTACAACAAATTCAGCTTTGCGCCCGAATAGACGCTAATTATACCCGAGAGGCTCAGATATTTGGGGAGCTGATCCGCTGTGAGATATACCGCCACACCTGCTTTCAGGGGGAACAGCGTCCCGGTTTTATTCTCTCCCCGCCCGCGTGGATGGAGAATTTGCTGGCCGCCCTCACCGGTAACACCCGTGGTGAAGCGCAGGAAGCTGATGTCCACCGCAACCGCGCACTTGAGGCCATCACAGACACTACCGGGCAGTGGAATGGCGGTAAATTTGACTGGATTAGTGACAGTGATTCCCGTACCGGCCCGGTACTCGAACTGATCGCGGGCGGTGTATATATCTGGCTGCCATTTTCACAAATTCGTTCGCTGAAATCGCCACGGCCCGTGCATCTGACCGATTTGCTCTGGAAACCCGTCAACATCACCCTGCATAACGGTGACACGCACAGCGCCTGGCTGTTTTCCCGCTACAGCGGTTCTGAAAGTGCTTCTGACACCTTACGCCTTTGCCGGGAAACCGTCTGGCAGGACGGGCCAGGAGATACCCTGGTTACGGCACTGGGACAAAAAATGTGGCTCACCAGTCACGGCGATATCAGCCTGCTGGATATGACCGCCTGTACCTTTAATGCGCCCGAAGGTAGTGACGCATGAGCGACTTTCGCCTGCGCCATAGCAACCACCTGATGCCTACATTGTTTGATCGACTGTGTGACGATGCTCCACAGCAGAAGCGCGACCACGATATCAGCGTCAGTCCGGTACAGCTCAGGGAGATCATCCGTAGGGATTTGTCATTTTTGCTCAACACGGTCAGTCATGAAGATAATATTGATGCCGCGCGTTACCCGCAGGCTGCGGCTTCCGTACTGAACTACGGTCTGCCGCCGCTGGCTGGCAGCTTTCTGTATGAACACAAATGGGACGATATCCGCAGGGCCATTTTACGTACCATCATTCGGTTTGAACCCCGCCTGAAAGCATCCACTCTGCAAATCATCCCGCTCCAGGATGAGCGCCGCCAGAGCGGTCATAACACATTACAGTTTGAAATTCGCGGCGAAATCCTCACGCAGCCGTACCCTACAGCATTTCGGGTACGCAGCGTGCTGGATATGGAACAGAGCCACATTACATTTTTTTAATACAGAAGGTGACCGATGGATCCACGGCTACTGGAATACTACAACCGCGAACTGAGCTATCTGCGGGAAACGGGAGCCGAATTTGCCGCCCGTCATCCTAAAGTCGCCGCCCGGCTGGGTATGCATGGAACGGATATTGCCGATCCGTATGTAGAAAGGATGGTCGAGGCCTTCAGCTTCCTGACCGCCCGCACGCAGCTTAAAATTGATGCTGAATTCCCCCGACTCACCCAGCGTCTGTTGGAGGTCGTCAGCCCTAATTACGTTACCCCCACGCCCTCAATGAGTGTGGCGCAACTCCATCCCGACCCGGAAGAAGGTGATCTGGCAAAGGGGTTCACCGTACCGCGCAGCACTGCCTTTTTTTCCGCCATCCCGGAAGGTGAAAGCACCGCCTGTCAGTTTCGCAGCAGCCAGGATGTGACACTGTGGCCACTCGCCATCGAAGAAGCACGTCTGACCGCCGCACCGCCAGATATGCCCGCCCTGCACCGCTACCTGCCTGCTAACATTCACGTTGCTGGCGCGCTGCGTATTACCTTGCGCACCTTCGGTGAACTGACTTTCAGCCAGATTGCCGGGCTGGACAGGCTGCCGCTTTATCTCTGCGGCGAGGAACGCACGGCCTCACACCTGTTCGAACTGCTGCATACCAGCGCTATCGCCACACTGGTTGGCGTTCCGGGCCATTTTGACGGCATGTTGGATGTGAACCTGAAACAGCCCGTCATGTATGAGGGTCTGGAGCCGGATCAGGGACTACTGCCGCTGGCGTGGAACGTATTCCACGGCCATAACCTGTTGCATGAATATTTCGCCTGCCCGGAGCGATTTTATTTTTTCACACCAACGGGACTGTCTGCCGGGCTACAGAAAATTCACGGCGGCGTGGCGGAAATCGTCATTTTGCTGAACCGCCTGCCGCCGGACTGGCTTACCCACCAGACGGATGCCACACAGCTCAGTCTATTCTGTACCCCGGTTGTCAACCTGTTCCCCCGAGTCACCGCCCGGATCGACGTCACGCACAGCACGACGGAGCAGCATCTGGTAGTAGACAGAACCCATCCACTGGATTATGAGGTGTTCTCGGTTCAGGAAGTGGAAGGGCTGGAAACTGACACCACACGGAAGATAGCCTTTCGCCCGCTCTACCACACGCGCAATAACGATGAAGGCAACCACGGGCGTTATTTTTCCCTGCGCCGGGAACCGCGCCGCTTATCAGAAAACGCCCGCCGTTACGGCACCCGAACCCCCTATACGGGTTCGGAAGTGTTCCTGTCACTGGTTGATCAGTATGAAGCGCCGTACCCGGAAAATCTGCGCCATATCACCATCACGGCCATGATAACCAACCGCGATCTCCCCTGTCTTATTACACGCAATGGCCGGAACGACCTGACCGTGGATGCGGCAATCCCGGTGGCGGGCGTCGGGCTTATCCGTCCACCGCGACCGCCGCAGCCCCCGCTGGCTGAACGTGAAATGGCCTGGCGGTTGATCCGCCAGTTATCTTTTAATTATCTGCCACTGGCCGATCTGGATCACCGCACCGGCGGCCAGGCGTTGCGCGATCTGCTGAGCCTGTTTATTCCGGCGCATGACAGTCCGCTGTCGCGTCAGGTGCGTAGTCTGGTTGGCTGCAAAACGACACCGGTCACACGTCGTCTGCCAGGTTCCGGTTTGCTGGTCTATGGTCGAGGCGTCAGTTGTGAACTGACCGTGGATGAAGAAGGCTTCTCGGGTATCAGTCCATATCTGTTCGGTCTGGTGCTGGAGCATTATATCGCCCGTCATGTTTCCATTAACACCTTCTCGCAAATGACGCTACACAGCATGCAGCGCGGCAGAATTATGACCTGGCCGGTCAGGGCTGGACAGCGGGGAAGCATATGAGCGGCAATTTCACGCAGGCGCAGGAAACTCCCTGGCGTTACGGTTTTCTGAACCTGATGCGTCGCGTTGATGTGCAGTTGTGCACCGTCCCGGCTGGCGGCACATGGCAACCGAGGATGGAAAAATTTCGCCTGGGACAAACACCTGCGCTGACCTTTGCACCAAGGGAAATCGCCAGTGTGAGCTGGCAGGAAGGACGACTGAACATCAGCCTTTACAGCCTCGGGCTGTGGGGGCCGAACGGCCCGCTACCGCTGCACTACACAGAACTGGCACATAACCGGACCGAAAGCCGCCGCGATCCGACACTAACTCGTTTTTCCGATCTTTTTCATCACCGCTGGCTGACGCAATTTTACCAGGCATGGCGCAGCGCTCAGTCCGCCGGGGGCGGTCTGGATAATCCGCAACATGACCGCTTTGCCTTTTATATCGCCAGTCTCAGCGGACAGGATTTGCGGGAATGCGCCGACAGCCCGTTGCCGGATCACGTTCGCCTTGCGGCATCGGCTCATCTGGTGCGTGAATCCCGCAATCCGGACGGACTGGCAGCCACGCTGGCGCACTATTTCGGCGTGCCATTCCGGGTACAGGAGTACGTTTTGCACTGGATAGCCGTAGCAAATGACGAGATCACCCGACTGGGCATTCCTGCCCCCTCTTCCGTTATTGGCAACGGCGCACTCATAGGACAGGCCGTACCGGACATGCAGTATAAGTTTCGGCTGGTCATTGGTCCGCTGACACTAGAGGATTACCAACGTTTTCTGCCTGGCGGCAATAATTTGCCGGTGCTGACGGAACTGGTTCGCGCCTTCACCGGTTTTGAATACTGCTGGGAAATTGAGCTACAGCTTAAACCACACACTGCACCTCCGGTTGTTACAGGCGGCCCATACCAGCTTGGCTGGACTGCCTGGGCTGGAAAGGCCATGCATGATAACCCGGTGACGGGCATGATTTTCGAACCTGAACACTATCTGGCGTACTGAGGATAATTTAATGGAAACATCTCTGGCTGACCCTGTTTCGGCTGAATGCCCATGTGGCCCGGATCTGGAGTACGATCCTGAATACCTGCTGCTGTTCACCCGCGCAACGCCGCGTGAAGAAGCGCAATACGGCGATTTTGTCAGTACGCCGGAAACCATTAACTGGGCGGAGCTTGAGCGGGATGCCCGCCGCCTGCTGACGCGCAGTAAAGATATCCGTATTCTGGTTGTCCTGCTGCGCTGCCGGATCCAGCAGGCCGGTGCCAGAGGGCTGGCGGAGGCATTTACCTTACTGGAAATGCTGTGCGCCACGTACCCGGACACCATCCATCCACAACTGCTCGCGACTGAAGATATCACTGCCGAAGATGCTACAGTAGCACGCAGTAACGCGCTGTCGGCGCTGCTGGACCACGAAGGAGTAATGGCGGATATTCGTGGCATTATGCTGTCAAACAATGCTGCTATGCGCCTTCAGGTACGGGATGTGGAGCGTTCGCTGTCTGCATCACGCCCGACGGATGCGCTGGCACCAGAATCAGTACGCCAGCAACTGGCCGACCTGGAAGCTCAAGGCGCACTGCCGCTGGATGCCTTTCGCCAGGCCTCGGAAACCACAGAGCGCCTGCAATGTCATGCGCGTGCAACGCTGAATGATCATGCCCCGGACTTTTCGCGTCTTACACAATTGCTGGCCCTATTGCCAGGAGCGGTGCAGAGCACCACGCCGGAGATCCCGCCGCAACCGCAGGCTGAACAGCCGGAGAACGCCGCCATCGATCATACTGAACAGATACAGGCAGAGCACGTTGTGCCACCGGTACATACTGCGGTGGGAATATCTCCGCTGCCCGGCGCAGAACCCCGGCAGATCCGTGACCGGAACGACGCGCTGGAACGTTTACGAGTTATACGTCGATGGTTTGAGCACAGCGAACCGAGCAGCCCGACTATTCCCTTGCTGCGCCAGGCGGAACGGCTGAGTGGAAAACGCTTCTCGGAGGTAATAAATGAAATTCCAGCAGAACTGCTGGAGAAATGGGATGCGCTGGAATAACAGAAATGGACGGAATGTATAACGGCTGGCCATTATATTATGTGGCCATTTTTTAAATCATATCCGTTTTAATTCTGGGGCAACACATTCCCTCAGCGTCCAAAACGACGAAAGCCCGAATCATTACTGATTCGGGCTTTCTGAATACTGGCGGAACGGACGGGACTCGAACCCGCGACCCCCTGCGTGACAGGCAGGTATTCTAACCGACTGAACTACCGCTCCGCGTTGTGTTCCGTTGGGAACGAGGCGAATATTACGGACTGCCTCGTTCTTCGTCAACGGTTTTTCTCATCTTTTGAATCGTTTGCTGCAAAAATCGCCCAACGTGCTATTTTTAGCGCCTTCAACGGATAATTATGCCCGCCAGAGGCAGCTTCCGCCCTTCTTCTGCACCAGATCAAGACGGGCTTCATGCGCTGCAAGCTCTTCATCTGTCGCAAAAACAACGCGTAACTTACTTGCCTGGCGCACAATACGCTGAATTGTCGCTTCGCCTTGTTGCTGCTGTGTCTCTCCTTCCATCGCAAAAGCCATCGACGTTTGACCACCGGTCATCGCCAGATAAACTTCCGCCAGGATCTGAGCATCGAGTAATGCCCCGTGCAGCGTACGCTTACTGTTATCTATTTCATAGCGAGCGCATAACGCATCGAGGCTGTTGCGCTTGCCAGGAAACATTTTCCTCGCTACCGCAAGGCTATCGGTTACCTTACAGAAGGTATTGGTCTTTGGAATATCGCGCTTGAGCAGCGAAAACTCGTAGTCCATAAAGCCGATATCGAACGCTGCGTTATGGATCACCAGCTCCGCGCCGCGGATATAGTCCATAAACTCATCAGCTACGTCGGCAAACGTGGGCTTATCAAGCAAAAATTCATCGGCAATACCGTGTACGCCAAAGGCTTCCGGGTCTACCAGCCGATCGGGCTTCAGATAAACGTGGAAGTTATTGCCCGTCAGACGACGGTTCACCACTTCAACGGCACCAATCTCAATAATCTTGTGGCCTTCATAGTGCGCGCCAATCTGGTTCATACCGGTGGTTTCGGTATCGAGAACGATCTGGCGTGTAATTGCAGTGCTCATAGCGGTCATTTATGTCAGACTTGTCTTTTTACAGTTCGATTCAATTACAGGAAGTCTACCAGAGATGCTTAAACAGGTAGAAATTTTCACCGATGGTTCGTGTCTGGGTAATCCCGGGCCGGGTGGTTATGGCGCTATTTTACGCTATCGCGGACGCGAAAAAACCTTTAGCGCAGGCTACACCCGCACCACCAACAACCGTATGGAGTTGATGGCTGCTATTGTTGCGCTGGAAGCGTTAAAAGAACATTGCGAAGTCATTTTGAGTACCGACAGCCAGTATGTCCGCCAGGGGATCACCCAGTGGATCCATAACTGGAAAAAACGGGGCTGGAAAACCGCAGACAAAAAACCGGTAAAAAATGTCGATCTCTGGCAACGTCTCGATGCCGCGTTGGGTCAGCATCAAATCAAATGGGAATGGGTTAAAGGCCATGCCGGGCATCCGGAAAACGAACGTTGCGATGAACTGGCTCGCGCAGCAGCGATGAATCCCACGCTGGAAGATACGGGCTATCAAGCCGAAGTTTAAGCCTGCGGCTTACGAAATTGCCGGGTGGCACCAACCGCCTGGCGAATTCGCGGTTTGTTTTTGCTCTGTTTCATCGGGTTGAGCGTTAGAGGAATAGTCCGTTTCCGGGCAACAATAAGTTGTAAGCAACCAAGCGCAGGAATATGCGTGCTCAATAGTTTTCCACCATATTTGTTCCACGGGAGAACATGGAAACGGCTGGCATGCACTACTTCAAAATTCAACAAAGAAAGCCAGTCCAGTTGCCGCATCAGGGTAAACATCCGGCTATTATAGGGCGATGTTTTTCGCAATACCGGCACAAGTTTACGTAATCCCATTAAACTGATGGGATTGAAGCCAGTAATAACCAGCCAACCATCATCAATCAATACCCTATCGGCTTCGCGTAATAAACGATGCGGGTCAGTGCACCACGGCAACGTATGCGCCAGTAGACAAACATCGACGGATTTATCGGCAAAAGGAAGATGAAGCGGATCCGCCTGCACTTGTACGGGCGTTCCTTGTGCAGAAACATTCACTTGATGAGAAACCGCGCACGCTTCGCAATTGATTTCTGCGCTTAAATTGCCAATCTTAAGCAGATGAAAACCATACATTTTAGCGAACCATGGGTTGAGCTGACGCTCCAGCGCCTTGCGATAAAGCTCTCCCCAGGGCAAATCGCCCCAGCAATCAGGAGCCACGACAGTTTGAGGGTTCCTTGCCGGTTTCATCACAACCTTCCGTTTCGCACTGAGAGGTAATCTATGAATCTTAACAGTATTTCCGCCTTTGATGACAATTACATCTGGGTTTTATCTGATGAAGCAGGTCGTTGCCTGATTGTCGATCCGGGAGAGGCAGAACCTGTATTAAAGGCGATTTCAGATAACAACTGGCAACCAGTAGCGATTTTCCTCACTCACCATCACCACGATCACGTTGGAGGTGTAAAAGAACTGGTAGAAAAGTATCCGCAAATTGTGGTGTATGGACCCGAAGAGACACAAGATAAGGGAACAACGCAGGTAGTCAAAGATGGCGATACTGCCTTCGTTTTAGGGCATGAATTTAGTGTAATTGCTACACCAGGTCACACTTTAGGACATATCTGCTACTTCAGTAATCCTTATCTATTTTGCGGCGATACTTTGTTTTCTGGAGGATGCGGGAGGATATTTGAAGGTACTCCACCACAGATGTATCAATCACTTAAAAAACTAAGTGAACTTCCTGATGATACATTGGTGTGTTGTGCTCATGAATATACTTTATCAAATATGAAGTTTGCCTTGAGTATTCTTCCGCACGATTTGTCCATAAATGATTATTATCGTAAAGTTAAGGAGTTACGGGCAAAAAATCAAATAACACTCCCCGTAATTCTGAAAAATGAGCGACAAATTAATGTTTTTTTGAGAACAGAAGATATTGATTTAATTAATGTAATTAATAAAGAAACATTATTGCAACAACCTGAAGAGCGTTTTGCATGGTTAAGGTCAAAGAAAGATAGGTTCTGATAAAACTTTCTTGTCATTGGCTTCGTTCGCCGTTATGATCGGTCGTCTTTTAAGCAACTATTGACACACACATGAAGGCAAAAGCGATATTACTCGCCTCTGTCCTGCTCGTAGGTTGCCAGAGTACCGGTAACGTTCAACAGCACGCACAGAGCCTTTCTGCAGCTGGTCAAGGGGAAGCAGCAAAGTTTACAAGTCAGGCACGATGGATGGACGATGGGACGTCTATCGCGCCAGATGGTGACTTGTGGGCTTTCATAGGCGACGAGCTAAAGATGGGAATTCCGGAAAATGACCGGATTCGCGAACAGAAACAGAAATATTTACGCAATAAGAGCTATCTCCACGATGTAACTTTACGGGCAGAGCCGTATATGTACTGGATTGCCGGGCAAGTTAAAAAACGTAACATGCCTATGGAACTGGTACTACTACCCATAGTGGAGAGCGCTTTTGATCCTCACGCAACGTCTGGCGCCAATGCCGCAGGCATCTGGCAGATCATTCCGAGCACGGGGCGCAATTATGGTTTGAAACAGACCCGCAATTATGATGCGCGTCGCGATGTTGTTGCTTCAACAACGGCTGCGCTGAACATGATGCAGCGTCTGAACAAAATGTTTGACGGCGACTGGCTTCTGACCGTAGCGGCTTATAACAGCGGCGAAGGTCGAGTCATGAAGGCAATTAAAACGAACAAAGCGCGTGGTAAATCCACAGACTTCTGGTCGTTACCGTTGCCACAGGAAACGAAGCAGTACGTGCCTAAAATGCTGGCATTGAGTGATATTCTCAAGAACAGCAAGCGTTATGGCGTACGTCTGCCGACGACCGATGAAAGCCGTGCTCTGGCGCGTGTACACCTGAGTAGCCCAGTTGAAATGGCGAAGGTTGCAGATATGGCGGGAATTTCTGTCAGCAAGCTGAAGACATTCAACGCTGGCGTAAAAGGTTCCACGCTGGGCGCAAGTGGTCCGCAATACGTGATGGTGCCAAAGAAACATGCAGATCAACTGCGTGAATCTCTGGCTTCAGGCGAAATTGCTGCCGTACAATCAACTCTGGTTGCCGACAATACGCCACTTAACAGCCGTGTTTACACCGTACGCTCTGGCGACACGCTTTCAAGCATCGCTTCACGTCTCGGCGTAAGCACAAAGAATTTGCAGCAGTGGAACAATCTGCGCGGTTCTAAGCTGAAACCCGGCCAAAGTCTGACGATCGGCGCGGGTAATAGCGCACAGCGGCTGGCAAACAACAGCGATAGCATTACGTATCGTGTGCGCAAAGGCGATTCGCTTTCAAGCATTGCTAAGCGTCACGGCGTGAACATCAAAGATGTGATGCGCTGGAACAGCGACACTGCGAATCTGCAACCAGGCGATAAGCTGACGTTGTTTGTAAAAAACAACAACATGCCAGATTCCTGACAAACCAGATAACAGAAAGGCACCGATTCCCCCGGTGCCTTTTTTATTTATGCCGCTTTATGAGCTTCAATCATAATAGTATCACTGGTGAAAGAGCCATCATTCTGCAAGGCAAAATACGTTTTCACCTCTGTAGATGCGCTCTGTTGGTAAACACGAATAGCGTCTGCTAATACTTCTGGCGTGCGCATTCTCGCGACCCACGAAGAAAATTCCAGCGGCAATTTATCGGTGATCAAGTTATCAACAACCAGACTGGCTTCATTGACTAACGCCAACCATTCGCCACTGGAGTAGTTGCGCACGTGAGAAGTATCACGTAACGCTTCTACCGTCTGTAACCAAATATCGCGCACCGAATGACCCGGTGACATCACATCCATCACAATCAACAGACCACCGGGCTTCAGTACCCGATTCACTTCACGCAGTGCCGCACCGACATCATGCCAGTGATGGGCAGAATAACGACTGATAACAATATCAAAAGAGCGATCGGCAAATGGCAGGCATTCAGCATATCCCTTGCGAGTAGTGATATTTGTCAGTTGCCGTGCATTGGCCGCTTGTGTAACAACATCCAGCATTTGTGAAGATAAATCATACGCCACCACCGCCTGCACATTTTGCGCCGCGACAAAGCTGGCATGTCCTGCTCCACAGCCCATATCAAGCACGCAAGCTTCAGGATATCCGGCCAGACGCGCAGCCAGACGCTGCAAGTCTCGCCCGGATGCATGCACGGTACTGGTTAAATACTCACTGGCCTGCGAGCTAAACTGCTTTTCTACATGGTCATGGTGGGATTGTGTTGTCATTGCGCTGTCCTTTAGTTGTTTGAGTATTAAAGGGCAGCGCCAAACATTGGTCTGCCCTGTGGCAGACCTGACATACCTTATTTATCAGGCTTGCCGGGACCGAATTCAACGAGTAGCGGATTGTGATCGGAAGCGCGCGTAACCAGTACGGAAGCTTCACTAACATTCAGCCCACGGTAGAAAACAAAATCGAGCGGACGACCAAACGCCCGACGGCGTTGATCATCAGTAAAACGCACCTGACGCAGCGACATTTCCCGCGCAAAGCGGTATAAGGCATTCATCCTTCTACGGCTCCAGGCATTGAAATCTCCCGCCATAATGACCGGGCCGCTGTGGTGGGCTATCTGATCGCCAATAGGAAGTAACTGCTTACTATAGACATCCACGCCCAGGCTGAAGTTAACGGCATGAATATTCACCACCATCAATAAACGCGTATCTGGCAATGGGTAGACCGTCACCAGCGCCGACTTTGCCAGACGCAAAATAGGTTCTCGTTCGCGTAACGGGCAGCAATAAACAGGATGCGCCGCCGAAAGCGTCATAACACCGGAAGGATGTTGTGGCAGTACGAAAGCAGGCACCTGATCAGCGGCGAGATAGTTAGCGGTCGCAAACTGCACTAACTCTGGTGTTGTTTGCGCTTCCTGCAATAACACCAGATGCGCATCTTTGCCGTAATTTTTCAGTACCGACAACCATTCAGCACGTTGCTGTTTGTAAATGTTCCACACCAGGATCCGAATACGCTCTTCGGTACTTAACGGCTCTCCGGGGGGTAATGCCTGGCCGATGCTCGCAAAAGACCCTGGCGGTAAGATCCTTTCCGCAGGTTGTCCGGCAACATAGCGCATGGCATAGGTGTTTTTTCGCACTTTTGACTTTGAAACCTCTATTACGTCAACCCTTCCGCACTCGGGAGGGTTCTACTGTTATAGGGATTTTAGCTCACTCTTTCAACGAGCAATTGTATATTGTTATGTAAGCAAGTGCTTACATCGGACAGAATTTGGCTCATCATTGATGATCATTAAATCGGATGACTTATCACCTGTCCGAATGGTTTAATAACAAATAAATTCAAAATCTCTTTTATATTTTGCAACAGGAGCAAAAATGAAAGCCACGTCGGAAGAACTCGCCATTTTTGTTTCGGTAGTCGAAAGCGGAAGTTTTAGCCGGGCGGCAGAACAATTAGGACAAGCGAACTCTGCGGTAAGCCGGGCGGTGAAAAAGCTGGAGATGAAACTTGGCGTTAGCCTGCTTAATCGCACCACGCGGCAACTTAGCCTGACGGAGGAAGGGGAACGTTATTTTCGGCGTGTGCAGTCGATTTTGCAGGAAATGGCCGCAGCAGAATCAGAAATCATGGAGACACGTAATACGCCACGCGGACTGTTACGAATCGATGCCGCGACCCCCGTGATATTGCACTTTCTGATGCCGTTGATTAAACCATTTCGTGAACGCTATCCGGAAGTTACTTTATCGCTAGTCTCCTCCGAAACCATTATTAATTTGATCGAAAGAAAAGTGGATGTTGCGATTCGCGCCGGCGCATTAACGGATTCCAGCCTCCGAGCCAGACCGTTGTTTAACAGCTATCGAAAAATTATCGCCTCCCCCGATTATATTGCCCGCCACGGGAAGCCAGAAACTATCGACGATTTAAAGCAGCATGTTTGCCTGGGATTCACTGAACCAGCCTCCCTCAATACCTGGCCGATAGCCTGTAGCGATGGGCAATTACATGAGGTGAAGTACGGTTTGTCATCCAATAGCGGGGAAACGCTGAAACAGCTTTGCCTGAGTGGCAACGGGATCGCGTGTTTATCTGACTATATGATCGACAAAGAAATTGCACGTGGTGAACTGGTAGAGTTAATGGCAGATAGAGTACTGCCAGTGGAAATGCCTTTCAGCGCCGTTTATTACAGCGACCGTGCAGTGAGCACCCGTATACGAGCCTTTATCGATTTCCTTAGTGAGCATATAAAAACAGCTCCCGGAGGAGCTGTCAGAGAAGTTTAATCCCATTCAGGAGCCAGACCTTCCGGACTTACGAGGCGGTCGTTGCAATCCAGCGTGGCGATCGCTTTTTTGTCTTCGGCATCAAGCTGTAAATTTACTGCCTGCAGGTTACTCTCCAGATTTTCGCGTTTAGTAGAAGAAGGAATAACCGAGTAACCTTCCCCCATCGCCCATGCCAGAATCACTTGTGCCGGAGTCGCATTGTGTTTCGCGGCGATACGAGCAATAACCTCATCTTTCAATGCCTTCCCATAAGCCAGCGTCATGTAGGAGGTAATATGAATGTCGTGCTGTTTAGCCCAATCGACCACTTTATGGTTTTGCAGATAAGGAGAGAGCTCAATCTGGTTGGTGGCGATGTTTTCAGCGCCAACAGCAGTAATCGCTTTTTCCATCAACGGGATGGTGAAGTTGGAAATACCGATCTCACGCGTCAGCCCTTGTTTTTTCGCTTCCAGCAGCGCCTGCATAAACTCTTCTACTGATACCGCATCATTTGGTGACGGCCAATGGATCAGTGTCAGATCGACATAATCGGTACGTAATTTTTGCAGACTATCCTTCAAACTCGGGATCAGTTTGTCTTTGCTGAGATTTTCAATCCAGATTTTAGTGGTGATATAGAGTTCATTACGTGGTATGCCGCTTTCTGCAATCGCCTGACCTACAGCAGCTTCGTTATCATAGATTTGTGCGGTATCAATTGCGCGATAGCCAAGTTCCAGCGCGGTTTTTACTGATACAATAACAACGTCATCCTTCAGACGGAAAGTACCTAAACCAAATGCAGGGATAGCCATAATATGCCTCTTTTAATGATATGTTCGTTAACTGAGATGATTATGGACTTCAGATTGTTGCGGAAAAAGAGCGTAAAATGCAGAGGATTTTTGCGATTCTGGCAATAATGAAATTGCAGACGAAAAAAAACCTCGAGCGTTAACTCGAGGCTTCTTAATAAGTGGCGGAACGGACGGGACTCGAACCCGCGACCCCCTGCGTGACAGGCAGGTATTCTAACCGACTGAACTACCGCTCCACCGAATTCTTTTACAACCACCAGTTTTATGACCGGCTTACTGCTAAATTTGATGCCTGGCAGTTCCCTACTCTCGCATGGGAGACCCCACACTACCATCAGCGCTACGGCGTTTCACTTCTGAGTTCGGCATGGGGTCAGGTGGGACCACCGCGCTATCTCCGCCAGGCAAATTCTGTTTATTAACCCGCTTATCGCCGGCTAATTTAATCTGTATCAAGCTGATATTGATGTCTTTCATCCGCCAAAACATCTTCGGCGTTGTAAGGTTAAGCCTCACGGTTCATTAGTACCGGTTAGCTCAACGCATCGCTGCGCTTACACACCCGGCCTATCAACGTCGTCGTCTTCAACGTTCCTTCAGGAGACTTAAAGTCTCAGGGAGAACTCATCTCGGGGCAAGTTTCGTGCTTAGATGCTTTCAGCACTTATCTCTTCCGCATTTAGCTACCGGGCAGTGCCATTGGCATGACAACCCGAACACCAGTGATGCGTCCACTCCGGTCCTCTCGTACTAGGAGCAGCCCCCCTCAGTTCTCCAGCGCCCACGGCAGATAGGGACCGAACTGTCTCACGACGTTCTAAACCCAGCTCGCGTACCACTTTAAATGGCGAACAGCCATACCCTTGGGACCTACTTCAGCCCCAGGATGTGATGAGCCGACATCGAGGTGCCAAACACCGCCGTCGATATGAACTCTTGGGCGGTATCAGCCTGTTATCCCCGGAGTACCTTTTATCCGTTGAGCGATGGCCCTTCCATTCAGAACCACCGGATCACTATGACCTGCTTTCGCACCTGCTCGCGCCGTCACGCTCGCAGTCAAGCTGGCTTATGCCATTGCACTAACCTCCTGATGTCCGACCAGGATTAGCCAACCTTCGTGCTCCTCCGTTACTCTTTAGGAGGAGACCGCCCCAGTCAAACTACCCACCAGACACTGTCCGCAACCCGGTTCACGGGTCCACGTTAGAACATCAAACATTAAAGGGTGGTATTTCAAGGTCGGCTCCATGCAGACTGGCGTCCACACTTCAAAGCCTCCCACCTATCCTACACATCAAGGCTCAATGTTCAGTGTCAAGCTATAGTAAAGGTTCACGGGGTCTTTCCGTCTTGCCGCGGGTACACTGCATCTTCACAGCGAGTTCAATTTCACTGAGTCTCGGGTGGAGACAGCCTGGCCATCATTACGCCATTCGTGCAGGTCGGAACTTACCCGACAAGGAATTTCGCTACCTTAGGACCGTTATAGTTACGGCCGCCGTTTACCGGGGCTTCGATCAAGAGCTTCGCCTTGCGGCTGACCCCATCAATTAACCTTCCGGCACCGGGCAGGCGTCACACCGTATACGTCCACTTTCGTGTTTGCACAGTGCTGTGTTTTTAATAAACAGTTGCAGCCAGCTGGTATCTTCGACTGATTTCAGCTCCACGAGCAAGTCGCTTCACCTACATATCAGCGTGCCTTCTCCCGAAGTTACGGCACCATTTTGCCTAGTTCCTTCACCCGAGTTCTCTCAAGCGCCTTGGTATTCTCTACCTGACCACCTGTGTCGGTTTGGGGTACGATTTGATGTTACCTGATGCTTAGAGGCTTTTCCTGGAAGCAGGGCATTTGTTGCTTCAGCACCGTAGTGCCTCGTCATCACGCCTCAGCCTTGATTCTCCGGATTTGCCTGGAAAATCAGCCTACACGCTTAAACCGGGACAACCGTCGCCCGGCCAACATAGCCTTCTCCGTCCCCCCTTCGCAGTAACACCAAGTACAGGAATATTAACCTGTTTCCCATCGACTACGCCTTTCGGCCTCGCCTTAGGGGTCGACTCACCCTGCCCCGATTAACGTTGGACAGGAACCCTTGGTCTTCCGGCGAGCGGGCTTTTCACCCGCTTTATCGTTACTTATGTCAGCATTCGCACTTCTGATACCTCCAGCATGCCTCACAGCACACCTTCAACGGCTTACAGAACGCTCCCCTACCCAACAACACATAGTGTCGCTGCCGCAGCTTCGGTGCATGGTTTAGCCCCGTTACATCTTCCGCGCAGGCCGACTCGACCAGTGAGCTATTACGCTTTCTTTAAATGATGGCTGCTTCTAAGCCAACATCCTGGCTGTCTGGGCCTTCCCACATCGTTTCCCACTTAACCATGACTTTGGGACCTTAGCTGGCGGTCTGGGTTGTTTCCCTCTTCACGACGGACGTTAGCACCCGCCGTGTGTCTCCCGTGATAACATTCTCCGGTATTCGCAGTTTGCATCGGGTTGGTAAGTCGGGATGACCCCCTTGCCGAAACAGTGCTCTACCCCCGGAGATGAATTCACGAGGCGCTACCTAAATAGCTTTCGGGGAGAACCAGCTATCTCCCGGTTTGATTGGCCTTTCACCCCCAGCCACAAGTCATCCGCTAATTTTTCAACATTAGTCGGTTCGGTCCTCCAGTTAGTGTTACCCAACCTTCAACCTGCCCATGGCTAGATCACCGGGTTTCGGGTCTATACCCTGCAACTTAACGCCCAGTTAAGACTCGGTTTCCCTTCGGCTCCCCTATTCGGTTAACCTTGCTACAGAATATAAGTCGCTGACCCATTATACAAAAGGTACGCAGTCACCCCATTAAAGAGGCTCCCACTGCTTGTACGTACACGGTTTCAGGTTCTTTTTCACTCCCCTCGCCGGGGTTCTTTTCGCCTTTCCCTCACGGTACTGGTTCACTATCGGTCAGTCAGGAGTATTTAGCCTTGGAGGATGGTCCCCCCATATTCAGACAGGATACCACGTGTCCCGCCCTACTCATCGAGCTCACAGCATGTGCATTTTTGTGTACGGGGCTGTCACCCTGTATCGCACGCCTTTCCAGACGCTTCCACTAACACACATACTGATTCAGGCTCTGGGCTCCTCCCCGTTCGCTCGCCGCTACTGGGGGAATCTCGGTTGATTTCTTTTCCTCGGGGTACTTAGATGTTTCAGTTCCCCCGGTTCGCCTCATTAACCTATGGATTCAGTTAATGATAGTGTGACGAATCACACTGGGTTTCCCCATTCGGAAATCGCCGGTTATAACGGTTCATATCACCTTACCGACGCTTATCGCAGATTAGCACGTCCTTCATCGCCTCTGACTGCCAGGGCATCCACCGTGTACGCTTAGTCGCTTAACCTCACAACCCGAAGATGTTTCTTACGAACCATCATCGTGTTGCGAAAATTTGAGAGACTCACGAATAATCTTTCGACTATTCAGTGTTTCAATTTTCAGCTTGATCCAGATTTTTAAAGAGCAAAACTTCGCAGTGAACCTTTGCAGGTACACTCTGAAGTATTTTTTATTTAATCACTACAGAGATGGTGGAGCTATGCGGGATCGAACCGCAGACCTCCTGCGTGCAAAGCAGGCGCTCTCCCAGCTGAGCTATAGCCCCATAACATGTAGTTAAAACCTCTTCAAATTTGCGGTGCAAATTTGGTAGGCCTGAGTGGACTTGAACCACCGACCTCACCCTTATCAGGGGTGCGCTCTAACCACCTGAGCTACAAGCCTGTAGAGGTTTTACTGCTCATTTTCATCAGACAATCTGTGTGAGCACTTCAAAGAACGCTTCTTTAAGGTAAGGAGGTGATCCAACCGCAGGTTCCCCTACGGTTACCTTGTTACGACTTCACCCCAGTCATGAATCACAAAGTGGTAAGCGCCCTCCCGAAGGTTAAGCTACCTACTTCTTTTGCAACCCACTCCCATGGTGTGACGGGCGGTGTGTACAAGGCCCGGGAACGTATTCACCGTGGCATTCTGATCCACGATTACTAGCGATTCCGACTTCATGGAGTCGAGTTGCAGACTCCAATCCGGACTACGACGCACTTTATGAGGTCCGCTTGCTCTCGCGAGGTCGCTTCTCTTTGTATGCGCCATTGTAGCACGTGTGTAGCCCTGGTCGTAAGGGCCATGATGACTTGACGTCATCCCCACCTTCCTCCAGTTTATCACTGGCAGTCTCCTTTGAGTTCCCGGCCGGACCGCTGGCAACAAAGGATAAGGGTTGCGCTCGTTGCGGGACTTAACCCAACATTTCACAACACGAGCTGACGACAGCCATGCAGCACCTGTCTCACAGTTCCCGAAGGCACCATCCCATCTCTGGAATGTTCTGTGGATGTCAAGACCAGGTAAGGTTCTTCGCGTTGCATCGAATTAAACCACATGCTCCACCGCTTGTGCGGGCCCCCGTCAATTCATTTGAGTTTTAACCTTGCGGCCGTACTCCCCAGGCGGTCGACTTAACGCGTTAGCTCCGGAAGCCACGCCTCAAGGGCACAACCTCCAAGTCGACATCGTTTACGGCGTGGACTACCAGGGTATCTAATCCTGTTTGCTCCCCACGCTTTCGCACCTGAGCGTCAGTCTTCGTCCAGGGGGCCGCCTTCGCCACCGGTATTCCTCCAGATCTCTACGCATTTCACCGCTACACCTGGAATTCTACCCCCCTCTACGAGACTCAAGCTTGCCAGTATCAGATGCAGTTCCCAGGTTGAGCCCGGGGATTTCACATCTGACTTAACAAACCGCCTGCGTGCGCTTTACGCCCAGTAATTCCGATTAACGCTTGCACCCTCCGTATTACCGCGGCTGCTGGCACGGAGTTAGCCGGTGCTTCTTCTGCGGGTAACGTCAATGAGCAAAGGTATTAACTTTACTCCCTTCCTCCCCGCTGAAAGTACTTTACAACCCGAAGGCCTTCTTCATACACGCGGCATGGCTGCATCAGGCTTGCGCCCATTGTGCAATATTCCCCACTGCTGCCTCCCGTAGGAGTCTGGACCGTGTCTCAGTTCCAGTGTGGCTGGTCATCCTCTCAGACCAGCTAGAGATCGTCGCCTAGGTGGGCCGTTACCCCGCCTACTAGCTAATCCCATCTGGGCACATCCGATGGCAAGAGGCCCGAAGGTCCCCCTCTTTGGTCTTGCGAC
>NZ_KE138680.1:1886537-2043577 GCF_000408325.1 Escherichia sp. KTE52 | reverse complement strand
AACTCTTCAATTTAAAAGTTTGATGCTCAAAGAATTAAACTTCGTAATGAATTACGTGTTCACTCTTGAGACTTGGTATTCATTTAGCGTCTTGCGACGTTAAGAATCCGTATCTTCGAGTGCCCACACAGATTGTCTGATAAATTGTTAAAGAGCAGTTGCGACGCGGCTTTCAGCTCACTGTCGCGAGGTGGCGTATATTACGCTTTCCTCTTTCAGAGTCAACCCTGAATTTCAGGATTTTTTCTCTTCAACCGAACCGGCTGTTTGTGTGAAGTGATTCACATCCGCCGTGTCGATGGAGGCGCATTATAGGGAGTCGTTTCAGGAAGACAAGCGGAAAAATGCATTTTTATTTCAACCGCTCATCTTTTAATCGTTACGCCGATTTTTGCTGCTTTTTTATCGCTTGCGGCAGGTCTGCCAGGCTATTTAACACCCAATCCGCTGCATTTTCAGCTTCAGGGGTAACAGGTTTCCCCGTACGCACCAGCACTTTTGTTCCCACGTTCGCCGCAGCCGCTGCCTGCATATCTTCTAATTTATCGCCCACCATATAAGAAGCGGCCATATCAATATGCAAATAATCGCGTGCTGACAAAAGCATTCCTGGATGTGGTTTACGGCAATCGCAGACCTGGCGAAACTCTTCAACACTGCCCTGCGGATGATGCGGGCAATAATAGATGCCATCCAGATCGACATCACGGTCCGCCAGCGACCAGTCCATCCACTCGGTCAGCGTTTCAAACTGCGCTTCAGTAAATTTGCCGCGCGCAATACCAGACTGGTTCGTTACCACCACCAGCGCAAAGCCCATTTTTTTAAGCTCACGCATGGCGTCAATGACACCGTCGATAAATTCAAAGTTATCGATCTCATGGACATAGCCGTGATCGACATTAATGGTGCCGTCACGGTCAAGAAAAATTGCGGGTACGCTCTTCGCCACCTTTTATAGCTCCTTAATAAGGCATGTGCCGCTAGTATCGCATGTTTCGACCTGCAAGAAAGTGCTCTTCGTATAAACCTGATTGATTTAGACGTCTGGATGCCTTAACATCCATTTCATTGACGGCTTTGACCGTATCAGGCAGTCGAAATGCCACGACTAACTTAATGACGATAATAAATAATCAATGATAAAACTTTCGAATATCACCAAAGTGTTCCACCAGGGCACCCGCACTATCCAGGCGTTAAACAACGTCAGTCTGCATGTGCCAGCCGGACAAATTTATGGCGTTATCGGTGCCTCTGGCGCGGGTAAGAGTACGCTTATCCGTTGTGTAAACCTGCTGGAGCGCCCAACCGAGGGTAGCGTTCTGGTCGATGGCCAGGAACTGACCACGCTGTCAGAATCCGAGTTGACCAAAGCACGCCGTCATATTGGCATGATTTTCCAGCACTTTAACCTGCTCTCTTCGCGTACTGTTTTTGGTAACGTGGCACTGCCGCTGGAGCTGGACAACACGCCAAAAGAGGAGATCAAACGTCGCGTGACGGAATTACTGGCGCTGGTTGGTCTTGGCGACAAACATGATAGCTACCCGTCGAATCTTTCCGGTGGGCAGAAACAGCGTGTGGCGATTGCTCGCGCATTAGCCAGCAATCCCAAAGTGTTGCTGTGCGATGAGGCCACCAGCGCACTGGACCCGGCAACCACGCGTTCTATTCTCGAACTGCTGAAAGACATCAACCGCCGTCTGGGTTTGACGATTCTGTTAATCACCCACGAAATGGACGTTGTGAAGCGTATTTGTGATTGCGTGGCGGTTATCAGTAATGGTGAGTTGATCGAGCAAGACACAGTAAGTGAAGTGTTCTCGCATCCGAAAACGCCGCTGGCACAGAAATTTATTCAGTCGACCCTGCATCTGGATATCCCGGAAGATTATCAGGAACGTCTGCAAGCGGAGCCGTTCACTGATTGTGTCCCCATGCTGCGCCTGGAGTTTACCGGTCAGTCAGTAGATGCCCCGTTGCTTTCTGAAACCGCACGTCGTTTCAACGTTAATAACAACATTATTAGCGCGCAGATGGATTACGCCGGAGGCGTTAAGTTCGGCATCATGCTGACCGAAATGCACGGTACACAACAAGATACGCAAGCCGCCATTGCCTGGCTGCAAGAACACCATGTAAAAGTAGAGGTACTAGGTTATGTCTGAGCCGATGATGTGGTTGCTGGTTCGTGGCGTATGGGAAACGCTGGCAATGACCTTCGTATCCGGTTTTTTCGGTTTTGTGATTGGTCTGCCGGTTGGCGTCCTGCTTTATGTCACACGTCCGGGGCAAATTATTGCTAACGCGAAGTTGTATCGTACCGTATCTGCGATTGTGAACATTTTCCGTTCCATTCCGTTCATTATTTTACTGGTATGGATGATTCCGTTTACTCGCATTATTGTCGGCACATCGATTGGTTTGCAGGCGGCGATTGTTCCGCTGACAGTTGGCGCAGCACCGTTTATTGCCCGTATGGTCGAAAACGCCCTGCTGGAGATCCCAACCGGGTTGATTGAAGCCTCCCGCGCAATGGGTGCCACACCGATGCAGATCGTGCGCAAAGTGCTGTTACCAGAGGCGTTGCCGGGTCTGGTAAATGCCGCAACTATCACCCTGATTACTCTGGTCGGTTATTCCGCGATGGGTGGTGCAGTCGGAGCCGGTGGTTTGGGTCAGATTGGCTATCAATATGGTTACATCGGCTATAACGCAACGGTGATGAATACAGTGCTGGTATTGCTGGTCATTCTGGTTTATTTAATTCAGTTCGCAGGCGATCGCATCGTCCGGGCTGTCACTCGCAAGTAACGTTCAACACAACATAAATAATTGAAGAAGGAATAAGGTATGGCGTTCAAACTCAAAACCTTTGCGGCAGTGGGAGCCCTGATTGGATCACTGGCACTGGTAGGCTGCGGTCAGGATGAAAAAGATCCAAACCACATTAAAGTCGGCGTGATTGTCGGTGCCGAACAGCAAGTTGCAGAAGTCGCGCAGAAAGTTGCGAAAGACAAATATGGCCTGGACGTTGAGCTGGTCACCTTCAACGACTACGTGCTACCGAACGAAGCATTAAGCAAAGGCGATATCGACGCCAACGCCTTCCAGCACAAACCGTACCTCGATCAGCAACTGAAGGATCGTGGCTACAAACTGGTTGCAGTAGGCAATACTTTTGTTTATCCGATTGCCGGTTATTCCAAGAAAATCAAATCACTGGATGAACTACCCAATGAAGCACAGGTTGCCGTACCGAATGATCCGACTAACCTCGGCCGTTCACTGCTGCTGCTGCAAAAAGTGGGGTTGATCAAGCTGAAAGATGGCGTAGGTCTGCTGCCGACCGTGCTTGATGTGGTTGAGAATCCTAAAAATCTGAAAATTGTTGAGCTGGAAGCACCGCAATTGCCACGTTCCCTGGACGATGCACAGATTGCTCTGGCGGTTATCAACACCACCTATGCCAGCCAGATTGGCCTGACTCCGGCGAAAGACGGTATCTTCGTGGAAGACAAAGAGTCTCCTTACGTAAACCTGATCGTGACCCGTGAAGATAACAAAGACGCGGAAAACGTGAAGAAATTCGTCCAGGCTTATCAGTCTGATGAAGTTTATGAAGCGGCAAATAAAGTGTTTAACGGCGGTGCGGTTAAAGGCTGGTAATTTTTAGGCTGTTTCCACAATTTGTAATATCATTCAGGACGGGCGCTTGCCCGTCTTGTCATTTTTACAAGCGCCTGATTCAATATTGACGTTTTGATCATACATTGAGGAAATACTATGCGTGCTTTACCGATCTGTTTATTAGCACTCATGCTAAGCGGCTGTTCTATGTTAAGCAGATCCCCTGTCGAATCCGTTCAAAGCACTGCACCCCAGCCGAAAGCGGAGCCTGCAAAACCGAAAGCGCCGCGCGCCACGCCGGTCCGAATTTATACCAATGCTGAAGAATTAGTCGGCAAACCGTTCCGCGATCTCGGTGAAGTCAGTGGCGACTCTTGCCAGGCCTCTAATCAGGATTCTCCACCGAGCATCCCAACCGCACGTAAGCGGATGCAAATCAATGCCTCCAAAATGAAAGCCAATGCGGTATTACTGCATAGCTGTGAAGTCACCAGCGGTACGCCAGGCTGCTATCGTCAGGCTGTGTGCATCGGTTCAGCGCTTAACATTACGGCGAAATGAGCAGTTTCCAGTTTGAGCAAATAGGTGTTATTCGCTCACCCTATAAAGAAAAATTCGCCGTTCCGCGCCAGCCTGGGCTGGTAAAAAGCGCCAACGGAGAACTGCACCTTATTGCTCCTTACAACCAGGCCGATGCCGTACGCGGCCTGGAAGCGTTCAGCCATTTATGGATCCTTTTCGTCTTTCATCAAACGATGGAAGGTGGCTGGCGCCCGACTGTGCGTCCGCCTCGTCTCGGCGGTAACGCCAGAATGGGCGTTTTCGCCACGCGTTCTACTTTTCGCCCTAACCCGATTGGGATGTCACTGGTAGAGCTGAAAGAGGTTGTTTGCCATAAAGATAACGTGATTCTGAAGCTCGGCGGTCTGGATCTGGTCGATGGTACGCCGGTGGTAGATATAAAACCTTACCTCCCCTTTGCCGAATCGCTTCCCGATGCCAGCGCCAGCTATGCGCAAAGCGCGCCAGTAGCAGAGATGGCGGTGAGATTTACCGCAGACGTCGAAAAGCAACTTTTGACGCTGGAGAAGCGTTATCCGCAGTTAACGCTGTTTATCCGCGAAGTACTGGCGCAGGACCCGCGCCCGGCCTATCGTAAAGGTGAAGACACGGGTAAAACCTATGCCGTCTGGCTGCATGATTTTAACGTCCGCTGGCGAGTCACCGAGACTGGTTTTGAAGTCTTTGCGCTGGAAGCGCGTTAAATTCACGCCCTTCTCTTTTGACATTTCTTCTGCACTGGTAAACTAAATCACTTTTTTTGTCCCAGGCTCGCCTTGAGCCTGTTCTACCTTCCAACTGGAACCGTAACAACATGCGTACTAGCCAATACCTGCTCTCCACTCTCAAGGAGACACCTGCCGACGCCGAGGTGATCAGCCATCAACTGATGCTACGCGCCGGGATGATCCGCAAGCTGGCCTCCGGGTTATATACCTGGCTGCCGACCGGCGTGCGCGTTCTGAAAAAAGTCGAAAACATCGTGCGTGAAGAGATGAACAACGCCGGTGCGATCGAGGTGTCGATGCCAGTGGTTCAGCCAGCCGATCTGTGGCAAGAGAGTGGTCGTTGGGAACAGTACGGTCCGGAACTGCTGCGTTTTGTTGACCGTGGCGAGCGTCCGTTCGTACTCGGCCCAACTCATGAAGAAGTTATTACCGACCTGATTCGTAATGAGCTGAGTTCTTACAAACAGTTACCGCTGAACTTCTATCAGATCCAGACCAAGTTCCGTGATGAAGTTCGTCCACGTTTCGGCGTCATGCGTTCCCGCGAATTCCTGATGAAAGATGCTTACTCTTTCCACACTTCTCAGGAATCCTTGCAGGAAACCTACGATGCAATGTATGCGGCCTACAGCAAAATCTTCAGCCGTATGGGGCTGGATTTCCGCGCCGTACAGGCCGACACCGGTTCTATCGGCGGCAGCGCCTCTCACGAATTCCAGGTGCTGGCACAGAGCGGTGAAGACGATGTGGTCTTCTCCGACACCTCTGACTACGCAGCTAACATTGAACTGGCAGAAGCTATCGCGCCGAAAGAACCGCGCGCTGCTGCAACTCAGGAAATGACGCTGGTTGATACACCGAACGCGAAAACCATCGCTGAACTGGTTGAACAGTTCAATCTGCCGATTGAAAAAACCGTTAAAACACTGCTGGTTAAAGCCGTTGAAGGCAGCAGCTTCCCGCTGGTTGCGCTGCTGGTGCGCGGTGACCACGAACTGAACGAAGTAAAAGCGGAGAAACTGCCGCAGGTTGCCAGCCCGCTGACTTTCGCAACCGAAGAAGAAATTCGTGCCGTCGTTAAAGCAGGCCCGGGTTCACTGGGTCCGGTAAACATGCCGATTCCGGTTGTAATTGACCGTACCGTTGCGGCGATGAGTGATTTTGCTGCCGGTGCTAACATCGACGGTAAACACTACTTTGGTATCAACTGGGATCGCGATGTCGCAACCCCGGAAGTTGCTGACATCCGTAACGTAGTGGCTGGCGATCCAAGCCCGGATGGTCAGGGTACGCTGCTGATCAAACGCGGTATCGAAGTCGGTCACATCTTCCAGTTGGGTACTAAGTATTCTGAAGCTCTGAAAGCCTCCGTACAGGGCGAAGATGGCCGCAACCAGATCCTGACTATGGGGTGCTACGGTATTGGGGTTACGCGTGTAGTGGCTGCGGCGATTGAGCAAAACTACGACGAGCGCGGCATCGTATGGCCTGACGCGATCGCACCGTTCCAGGTAGCTATTCTGCCGATGAACATGCACAAATCCTTCCGCGTACAAGAACTGGCCGAGAAACTTTACAGCGAACTGCGTGCGCAGGGAATCGAAGTCCTGCTGGATGACCGTAAAGAACGTCCGGGCGTGATGTTTGCCGATATGGAACTGATCGGTATTCCACACACTATCGTGCTGGGCGACCGTAACCTCGACAACGACGATATCGAATACAAATACCGTCGTAACGGCGAGAAGCAATTAATTAAGACCGGTGACATCGTCGATTATCTGGTGAAACAGATTAAAGGCTGATGCCAGAAAGGGTCCTGAATTTCAGGACCCTTTTTTACATGGATTGTATAAAATGAATAAACCAAAGGCGTACTGTCGTCTGCTTCTCCCTTGCTTTCTTTTACTTTCGGCCTGTACCGTTGATATTAGTCAGCCAGACTCATCAGCCACAGCGGTAGATGCCGAGGCGAAAACATGGGCAGTCAAATTCCAGCATCAAAGCTCTTTTACCGAACAATCAATAACTGAAATAACTGAATCTGACCTCAAGCCCGGCGATTTGCTGTTCTCCTCAAGCCTTGGGATAACCTCATTCGGTATCCGCGTCTTCAGCACTTCCTCGGTGAGTCACGTTGCCATCTATTTAGGTGATAATAACGTCGCAGAAGCGACAGGCGCTGGCGTCCAGATTGTTTCCCTGAAAAAAGCCATGAAGCATAGTGATAAGCTTTTCGTCTTACGAGCCCCGGATCTTACCCCGCAACAAGCCACAGATATCACCGCGTTCGCCAACAAAATCAAAGATAGCGGGTATAACTATCGCGGCATTGTCGAATTTATTCCGTTTATGGTGACCCGCCAGATGTGCTCACTGAATCCTTTTTCCGCAGATTTCCGCCAACAGTGCGTCAGCGGCCTGGCGAAAGCGCAGTTAAGCAGTGTTGGCGAGGGGGACAAAAAATCGTGGTTTTGTTCGGAATTTGTCACGGATGCATTTGCCAAAGCCGGGCATCCGCTTACGCTGGCGCAGTCAGGTTGGATTAGTCCTGCCGATCTGATGCATATGCGTGCTGGCGATGTCTCTGCGTTTAGGCCAGAAGCACAGTTACAGTATGTTGGGCATCTGAAACCAGGGATTTATATCAAAACGGGTCGCTTCGTTGGACTGACCCGGTGATAAAAGCCAGTCTCAGAGTGTTTATGCCGGATGTGGATTAAACGTTTGATCACTCCTAAGGAATGGGGGTGTTTTGTAGGCATGATAAGACGCGCCAGCGTCGCATCAGGCGTTGTGCACAGAATGCCGGATGCGGTGTGAACATCTTATTCGACCTACAAAATCGTGCTAATTCAAAACATTGCAATCTACTCTGTAGGCCTGATAAGCGTAGCGCATCAGGCAATTTTGCGTTTGTTTCTGCCACAAGCAGGTTTACTGCCCCAAACTACTGCAATCCTGGTTCGGGAAAAATTTACCAGCCGTATCGGGCGCTAATACCTTAGTCGGTGCCCCGATATCCGGATTAGCCTCAAGCGTAAAGTGACCTTCTACTGACAGCAGCACCGGTTTTTCACTGCTGCCGCGAGCAGCCAGATAGCCTCGTTCCAGCTCTGCGTTATTTGCCACCGCGAATCGTTTTCCGGTCGCACAATCAGTAAAAGTTGCTGCGTCAGCCATATAAAAATACATGCCACGCATGGTCATCGGCGTCATGGGCAAGCTGGATTTTGCCGGTTCCAGTGTGTAGTTGAACTGCGATTCAATCGGATTACCTTCACGATCGAGCATCTCCAGCGCATCACCTTTTGCCCGATAATATGACTTTTCGCCTTTAGTGTCGGTTAATACAAGTTTGTCTGCGGTTCTCGCCCATGTACCGTAGGAAGCAAAAGATGAAGGCTCTTCACGAGCGCCCAGATAGCGCTCATTCATCACCCAGGTTCCATCTTTTTCGAGAAACAAAGAGGTTTCGATCCCTTCACAATCAGCACACGGCAGCACACCACGCCAGCTTTGCGGCATCGGTTTCAGCTCGGCGGCCTGCGCTGGGGAAAGCATATCTACTTCGGCCCGATTATTACATCCCATTAGAGTAAAGAGACTGATTACAGTCATCGCTGCTACTATCGCTTTTCTCACCATCAATTCCTTCTTTTTATTCCCGACCGCTGCGCACTTTGCCACGCAACGCCTTCACGGTTGATTTTTGTGCTTTCGATACCAGCCTGCGCTCTTTCGATGCACGGGTAGGTCGCGTCGGTCGTCGGGATTTTTGTACCGTTGTTAATTCTTTAATCACTGCCACCAGTCGGGCCAGCGCCGCTTCGCGGTTCAGTTCCTGGCTGCGGTATTCCTGAGCCTTAATGACAATCACACCATCACTACTAATCAGGTGATGGCTGGCGGCGAGCAGGCGCTCTTTGTAATACTCTGGCAGGCTGGAGGCCCGAATGTCAAAACGCAGATGAATAGCCGTTGAGGTCTTATTGACATGCTGCCCGCCCGCCCCCTGAGCACGAATGGCGGTGATCTCAAGCTCGCCATCGGGGATAGCAACATGTCGGGAAATCACAATCATGACGGTTGTTGCCAGACAGTTAAGTTTACTTCCAGATTATTCTTATCATCCGATAACCAGATAATGCCGTCCTGAATCGTTGCCTGTAGTGTCATGGTGCGATCGGCAAAGGCACTCACTTTTGCCAGTTGCTCGTCGTCCAGATACCAGACGGAAAGATTGGCAAACTGCGCGCATTTGTTCTGATTTTGCTGCCACCAGATCTGCGCCGCCCGACTATTATAGGCAAACAGCGCCACTTCCGCGGCCTGGGTGCAGGCTTTCTTAATTCGCCGCTCGTCCGGCAGCCCCAGTTCAATCCACAAATCAATACCTAAATGATCATTACGCAGCCACGCTTCCGGCTCGTCATCGGCACACAAACCACGGGTAAATTGCAGACGTTCATCGGCATATTTCAGCCATGCCAGAAGGCGCAGCATCATGCGCTCCTGAGTTTCTGAAGGGTGGCGCGCCAGCGTCAGAGAGGCATCGAGAAACTGGTTGCGGTCAAGATCGGCCACATTAACCGTCGCTTTATAAATTGTCGCTTTAAGCGCCATAAGAAAACTCCTTTCGAATCAGGAGGCCATTGTAACGGAATACGTGCAGTTGCGGCGCTGATATTGCAGAAATGAGTGTGGTATAGTCACCTTGCGAAACAGGGTTTATCTTCGTAGGCTTAGACTTGCATCCACGGTTAAGTCAGAGTGCTGACAGGAGGGCATGTGGAAAAATATTGTGAGTTAATACGCAAGCGGTACGCGGAAATCGCCAGCGGAGACTTAGGATACGTTCCGGACGCGCTGGGCTGCGTTTTGAAAGTGCTGAATGAAATGGCTGCCGACGATGCCCTTTCAGAGGCTGTCAGGGAAAAAGCAGCATACGCTGCGGCAAACTTACTGGTGAGCGATTATGTCAATGAATGATACGTATCAACCTATCAATTGTGATGATTACGATAATCTTGAGCTCGCCTGCCAGCATCACCTGTTGCTGACGCTGGAGCTGAAAGATGGCGAAAAATTGCAGGGTAAAGCCAATGATTTAGTGTCCCGCAAAAATGTGGAATATCTGGTCGTCGATGTCGCTGGCGAAACCCGCGAGTTGCGCCTGGATAAAATTACCAGCTTTAGCCATCCGGAAATCGGTACGGTAGTGGTGAGTGAGTCCTGATTCACTTTTGCCGGATGCGACGCATAGCGCGTCTTATCCGGCTATGCTGAACTAACTATTTCTCTGCCAGAAAAAACTTACACCAGCCTCATCTTCAGCAAAGCCTTCACGTGTAACAAAAATTCCCGCTGCCGCAATCAACGTTTCGCCATAAAACAGCAGTGGCGTAGTATCACGCAGCCACGGCGGCACGCCCAGTTCCTGCCAGATTTTCTTTAACTTACGTCCACCGTTGCGCCCGACAATGTGCAGCAATCCCGACGCTTTGAAACGCACGCTGACCGCTTCATCTGCACGCGGAGGGCGAATATCGCCTCCCGCAGTAAACTGCACACTTCCCAGATCAACCGGTAATTCCAGCGGCTGTTGCCACGCCAGCCACGGCACAATGGTTTCGCTTTGTCCGGCAACGGATTTAATCCACCACAGTTGCGACAGATAGCGACGGATTTCAAACGCGCCAAAGCGCAAACAGGGGGAAGCATCTTCCCGCGCCAGTGCAACTTCTTGCCAAATCCGTACCAGCGCATCGCGGGAAGGCATCGGCGCATTCAGCCCAGCCAGCCAGCGGCGGATAATCGCCGCGCGGCGGACATCGCTCATCGCCATCATTGGCGCAATCTGTAGCGTTCCCTGCGACGTTTGGCAGCGCGCTAAATCATCCGCCAGCAGTTCATCCAACAGGCTCTCTTGTTCAGCGCAAAGCGTGGCGCTGCGTGCCGTTGCTTCGGCAAAATGCGGCCAACGCTGCTGTAATAACGGCACCACGTGCAGGCGCAGGAAGTTACGATCGTAGCTATCGTCCTGATTACTTTCGTCTTCAATCCAGCGTAAGCCATGTTTATGTGCCCACTGCTCCAGCTCTCCACGTGTGCGAGTGAGCAACGGGCGGATAAGCCGGGTTCCGGCAAAATCAGATACTTCTCCCATAGCGGAAAGCCCGGCAGGGCCACTGCCACGTTTTAACGCCAGCAAAAAGGTTTCACATTGATCGTTAAGATGTTGTGCAGTGACCAGAACTTCTCCGGGTAACAGCGTTCGGGCAAATGCCTGATAACGCGCCTGCCGTGCCTGGGCCTCAATGCCTAACCCCTCTTGCGCAAGCTGCACGCGCTCAACCACCAGCGGCACCTGCCACTGCTGGCAGATATTTTCACAATGCACGACCCAGGCATCAGCATTAGCACTTAAACCGTGATGCACATGGATAGCGCGTAACGTGACGTCCGGATTTTCAGCCCGCCACTGCACCAGTTGATGCAGTAAAACGGTGGAGTCCAGTCCGCCACTAAAGGCCACCAGAATCTGGCGTGAGGCGAGAAGTTGAGTATTCAGCGTGAGTGTCATGATAGTGCGAATCTACAATAGAGATGCCCGGCACGTTACCGGGCAAATGCGGCGATGACAAGCCTTACTGCTCATACAGTTCCAGTGGCAGCCCGTCAGGATCGTTAAAGAACGTAAAGCGTTTTTGCGTATACGGGTCGACACGTATCGCTTCACATTTCACATTATGGCTTTCAAGGTGCGCCACTGCCGTATCAATATCATCAACGCTAAATGCCAGATGGCGCAGGCCGCAGGCTTCCGGTCGGCTGGGGCGCTCCGGTGGGAATGGAAATGAGAAAAGCTCAATCACGTACTGCCCGTTAAGCGCCAAATCCCCTTTCCACGAATCACGCGCTTCGCGATAAACTTCGCTTTGCAGCGTGAAGCCGAGAATATCGCAGTAGAAGGCTTTGCTCACCGCATAATCCGTCGCAATAATCGCAATATGGTGAACCTGTTTTAAACCCAACATAGAATCTCCTGCATTGATATGATACGCACGTGCATCGCTATATATTGATAATACGCACAAATTACAGGAAAGATGAATCAGACATTTATACTCGTCATACTTTAAGTTGCATGTGCTGCGTCTGCGTTCGCTCACACCAGTCACTTACTTATATAAGCTCCTGGTGATTCACTCGCTTGTCGCCTTCCTGCAACTCGAATTATTTAGAGTATACTCTGATTTTAAAACAACATCTCAAACGCCTGTAATAGCGGTTGAGATGCGGTCTGGTGAAGCGCTTTGTGGGGGGTTACTCTGCACTATTCTTGCTAACACTCTCGGCAATGCGGCGCAAATATTCGTTATTCTTAAACGCTATCATAATTAATTCGAAAGTCATACGACAGCTTATAAGGCCAATGACGGTATAAGCTACCCCTAAGATAATGTTTCCGCTAAATATGGAGAAGACACCGCCTATCAGTGTCAGCACCATAGCCAGCCAGTAAAAAAACACCAGAACACGCGGCATAAGAAGATGATCAAATCCTAAAATTGCTTTCATATTTTATCCTTAAAAATTCTATGAGATTGATAAATTTATATTATTTTTGACCACTGTGTATATTTGTATATGCCTCCGAAATCGGAGTTATCAACATGAGTTCAAGAATTTTATGGCAGGGGAAAACGAAAGAAAGATTATCTAAATGTATTTATAATATGACTAAATAAACTACATAGAAAAAAAGGCCACCGAAGTGACCCTTTTCAGAAAATTTGCTGATTACGCGTAACCGTAGCTCATCAGTCGCTGATAACGACGATTTTTTAAATCTTCAGTGCTTAACACGTCGAGATCGGCCAGATCCGCCAGCAGTTGCGCTTTCAGAGACGCAGCCATCGCTTCCGGGTTACGGTGAGCGCCGCCCAACGGTTCCGGGATGATGGAGTCAATCAGTTTCAGTTCTTTCAGACGCGGAGCGATGATGCCCATCGCTTCAGCCGCCAGCGGGGCCTTGTCTGCGCTCTTCCAGAGGATAGAGGCACAACCTTCCGGCGAGATAACGGAATAGGTGCTGTATTGCAGCATATTCACTTTATCGCCCACGCCAATGGCCAGCGCACCGCCAGAACCACCTTCACCGATAACCGTACAAACGACCGGTACGCCGAGGCGAGACATTTCACGCAGGTTACGCGCGATGGCTTCAGACTGACCACGTTCTTCTGCGCCCACACCCGGATAAGCCCCAGGGGTGTCGATAAAGGTGATGATTGGCATCTTAAAGCGTTCAGCCATTTGCATCAGACGCAGTGCTTTGCGGTAACCTTCTGGCGCTGGCATACCAAAGTTACGACGAATTTTCTCTTTGGTTTCACGGCCTTTCTGATGACCAATGATCATCACCGGACGACCGTCAAGACGGGCGATACCACCGACGATAGCTTTGTCATCTGCATACGCGCGGTCGCCTGCCAGTTCGTCAAATTCATCAAATGCCAGGCGAACGTAATCCAGGGTATAAGGGCGCTGTGGATGGCGTGCCAGTTGGGCAATCTGCCATGCACCGAGATCGGCGAAGATTTTACGCGTCAGTTCTACGCTTTTTTCACGCAGACGATGCACTTCTTCATCGATGTTAATATCCAGTTTCTCATCCTGGCGGCTAACCGCAGTCAGAGAATCGATTTTCGCTTCCAGCTCTGCAATCGGCTGTTCAAAATCAAGGAAATTCAGACTCATAGTATTCCTGTATTAGTCAAACTCCAGTTCCACCTGCTCCGAACCAATGAGGCCACGGAGATCGTTTAACAAACGATCGCTCGGAGAGACACGCCACGTCGCGCCAAAACGCAACCGTGCACGTGCATCCGCCCTCTGATAGTAGAGATGTACTGGAATTGTCCCAGAGCGGTGGGGTTCCAGAGACTGACGGAGTCGGTTTAAAAGCTGGTCATCAATTTGCCTGTCCGTCAGCGAGATAGCAAGCCCGCGAGCATATTTTTCCCGGGCTTCGTCAATATCCATCACTTCGCGAGCGGTCATTTTAAGCCCACCGCTGAAGTCATCAAAGCTGACCTGTCCGCTGACGATAAGTATGCGGTCTTTTTCCAGCAATTGCTGGTATTTATCCAGGGCGTCAGTAAATAACATCACTTCCAGCCGCCCGGAACGGTCATCCAGCGTGCAGATACCGATACGATTGCCGCGCTTGGTGACCATAACCCGCGCGGCAACAACGAGCCCCGCAGCCGTGGTGACTTTACCACGTTCTGTCGGGTGCATGTCTTTCAGCCTTACGCCTCCGACATAACGCTCAATCTCTTTTAAATACTGGTTGATCGGGTGGCCCGTCAGGTACAGACCCAACGTTTCGCGCTCCCCATCTAACACCACCTGCTCCGGCCACGGCTGGCAGCTAGCGTAGGATTGTTCAATTTGTTCCGGCTCTTCTGCCAGCACGCCGAACATATCGGCCTGGCCGATGGCTTCCGCTTTCGCGTGTTGATCTGCCGCTTTTAACGCATCGCCCAGCGAGTTCATTAACGCCGCGCGGTGTGGCCCCAGGCGGTCAAATGCCCCTGACATGATCAGTTTTTCCAGCACCCGCCGGTTCAGTTTTTTGGTGTCGGTACGGGCGCAAAGATCAAACAGTTCGCGGAAGTAGCCACCTTTATTACGGGCTTCGATGATGGCCTCAATTGGCCCTTCACCCACCCCTTTGATAGCGCCAATACCATACACGATTTCCCCGTCATCGTTGACGTGGAAATGGTAAAGACCGGAGTTTATATCTGGCGGCAGGATTTTAAGGCCCATCCGCCAGCACTCATCCACCAGGCCAACCACTTTCTCGGTATTGTCCATATCGGCAGTCATTACCGCCGCCATAAACTCTGCCGGATAGTGCGCTTTCAGCCATAACGTTTGATAAGACACCAAAGCATAGGCCGCAGAGTGCGATTTGTTAAATCCGTAACCCGCGAATTTCTCTACCAGGTCGAAGATTTTCATCGCCAGTTCGGCATTGATGCCGTTCTTTTCTGCACCTTCGGCAAAAACAGAACGCTGCTTGGCCATCTCTTCCGGCTTTTTCTTACCCATCGCACGACGCAGCATATCCGCGCCGCCGAGGGTATAGCCAGAAAGTACCTGGGCAATCTGCATTACCTGTTCCTGATACAGGATAATACCGTAAGTTGGCTCCAGAACCGGTTTCAGGCTTTCATGCTGCCACTGCACGTCTGGGTAGGAGATCTCCTCGCGACCATGTTTACGGTCGATAAAGTTATCCACCATCCCTGATTGCAACGGACCTGGGCGGAACAGCGCCACCAGTGCGATCATATCTTCGAAGCAGTCAGGTTGTAGACGCTTGATCAAATCTTTCATGCCGCGCGATTCAAGCTGGAATACCGCTGTGGTTTCCGAGCGTTGCAGCATGTCGAAACTTTTCTTGTCATCCAGCGGGATCGCGGCGATATCCAGCGGCGGCTCGCCATTTTTCGCCCGCCGCTTGTTGATCATCTCCAGCGCCCAGTTGATGATGGTGAGAGTACGCAGGCCGAGGAAGTCGAACTTCACCAGTCCGGCGTATTCAACGTCGCTTTTATCAAACTGAGTAACCGGATGTTTGCCTTCTTCATCGCAATAAAGCGGCGCAAAATCGGTAATTTTGGTCGGCGCGATAACCACCCCACCGGCGTGTTTACCCGCGTTACGGGTAACCCCTTCCAGTTTACGCGCCATGTCGATCAGCGCCTTAACTTCTTCATCCGCTTCGTAAATTTCTGGCAACTGCGGCTCGGCTTCAAACGCTTTCGCCAGCGTCATCCCCGGATCTGGCGGGATCAGTTTCGAGATACGATCGACAAAGCCATACGGATGCCCCAGCACGCGACCTACGTCGCGGATCACCGCTTTTGCCGCCATCGTACCGAAGGTGATGATCTGCGATACCGCATCGCGACCGTACATGTCCGCCACATGTTCGATAACCTGGTCGCGTTTCTCCATACAGAAGTCAACGTCGAAGTCAGGCATGGAGACACGTTCCGGGTTAAGGAAACGTTCGAACAGCAGGTCAAATTCTAGCGGATCGAGGTCAGTGATTTTCAGCGCGTAGGCCACCAGTGACCCCGCACCGGAACCACGGCCAGGCCCTACCGGTACACCGTTATCCTTCGACCACTGGATAAATTCCATAACGATGAGGAAGTAGCCAGGGAAGCCCATCTGGTTGATAACCTGGAGTTCAGTATCCAGACGCTCGTCATATTCCGGGCGGCGCTTAAGACGTTCTTCTTCGTCAGGGAATAAAAATGCCAGACGCTCTTCCAGACCTTCTTTTGCTCGCTTAACCAGATAATCTTCGGTGCTCATGTCCCCGGTCGGGAACTGCGGCAGGAAGTATTCACCAAGACGCACGGTCACGTTACAACGTTTGGCAATCTCCACGGTGTTAGCAAGAGCTTCCGGGATGTCGGCAAACAGCTCGCACATCTCCTCTTCGCTACGCATATATTGCTGCGGCGAATAGTTACGCGGACGTTTGGGATCGTCGAGGGTAAAGCCGTCGTGGATCGCGACGCGGATTTCGTGCGCGTCGAAATCACTGCTGTCAATAAAGCGCACATCGTTGGTTGCCACAACAGGCAAACCGCGCCTTTCCGCCAGTTCCACCGCCGCGTGCAAATAGCTTTCTTCATCCGGCCTGCCGGTGCGAATCAATTCGAGAAAATAGCGATCCGGGAAGTGCTCTTCATAAAACGCGACACACTCATCTACCAGTGCGCTGTTACCACGCAAAAGGCTGCGCCCGACGTCGCCCATGCGTCCGCCGGAGAGGAGGATCAACCCTTCGTTTAATTCGATAAGCCAGTCGCGATCGATGATCGGCCCGGCGGCACCATACCCGCGCTGATACGCTTTTGAGATCAGCAACGTCAGATTCTGATAGCCGGTATTGTTCGCCGCCAGCACCGTCAGGTGGGTTAACTCATCACCCAGCAGGTCGCACTGGACATTAAAATCCGCCCCGACGATAGGCTTAATCCCTGCGCCATGTCCCGCTCCGTAGAACTTCACCAGACCGCAAAGGTTGGTGAAATCAGTGATCGCCAGTGCCGGCATCCCCAACGCCGCCGCCTTTTTTACCAGCGGCGCGGTTTTTGCCAGACCATCGATCATCGAGTAGTCGCTGTGCACCCGTAGGTGAACGAAACGTGGTTCAGACATCTTCAGATTCCGGTTTACTTAATCTCGACACAAGAATCAGGACGCAAGTCCCAGTGCGCGTTTGACAGGGCCAAAGCTGCGCCGATGGTGTTCGGTCGCACCGTGTTCAGCCAGTTTTTCCAGATGAAAAGCCGTTGGATACCCTTTGTGTTGGGCAAATCCATATTGTGGGTAAATGATGTCCAGCTCCGCCATTTCAGCATCGCGTGTCACTTTCGCCAGGATAGACGCCGCACTGATTTCCGGCACGCGACTGTCGCCTTTAACAACCGCCATCGATGGCATCGGTAATTTCGGGCAGCGGTTACCATCAATCAACACATATTCCGGCGCAATATGCAGCCCCGCTACGGCACGCTGCATCGCCAGCATGGTTGCGTGTAAAATATTCAGTTCGTCGATTTCATGAGGTTCCGCGCGACCCAGACTCCAGCTTAACGCCTTCTCTTTGATCTCTTCACAGAGCGCCAGACGGCGTTTTTCACTCAGCTTTTTGGAATCATTCAACCCGACAATCGGGCGCGCCGGATCGAGGATCACGGCAGCGGTAACGACCGCACCGACCAACGGCCCGCGCCCAACTTCATCCACACCTGCAACAAGCTGCGTATGCGGATAAACAAATTCGATCATTGTGCTAACTCCAGAACGGCCTGTGCCGCCTGCTCATCGGCATTGCAGCGGATCTGCTGATGCAGCTCGCGGAAAGTGTCGTGCATCGCATGGCTGGTTTTACCATTCGCCAACAGCGGTAACAGCGCCGCAGCCAGTTTTTGCGGCTCACACTCTTCCTGCAATAACTCTTTGACTAACTCTCTGCCCGCCAGCAAATTTGGCAGTGAGACATAATCAGTTTTCACCAGCCGTTTCGCCAGCCAGAAGGTGAAAGGCTTCATACGATAGCCCACCACCATCGGGCATTTCGCCAGCATACACTCCAGTGCTGCCGTGCCCGACGCCAGTAGCGCCGCATCGCTGGCGACCATCGCCTCACGGCCCATCCCATCCAGCAAATGAACCGACAGGTCTGGCGCAACTTCAGCTTTGATGCGTTCAAACTGCTCGCGGCGTTTGGCATTCACCAGCGGCACCACAATCTCAAGATCCGGATATGTCTGGCGCAAAAGCTGGGCCGTTTTCAGGAAATCGGCACTAAGCATTTCGACTTCCGCGCCACGGCTCCCCGGCAGCAACGCCAGGCAGTGGGCATCGTGAGGGATCCCCAACACATCTCGTGCGGCATTTTTATCTGGATCTAACGGCATGGCATCAGCCATTGTGTGGCCGATAAAACGGCACGGCACGTTGTATTTGTCGTAAAACGCTTTTTCGAAAGGCAGAAATGCGAGGACTAAATCAGTGGCTCTGCCTATTTTGAAAACGCGTTTCTGTCGCCACGCCCACACGGACGGACTGACATAATGAATGGTTTTGATACCCTGCTTTTTGAGGTTACCTTCGAGGGTAATATTGAAGTCAGGCGCATCAATGCCAACAAAAACATCTGGCTTCAGTTCGCCAAAACGCTTTGTCAGATCGGCACGAATATGCAGTAAGCGACGCAGACGACCAAGCACTTCAACAATGCCCATCACCGCCAGTTCTTCCATTTCGTACCAGGCTTCGCAGCCTTCAGCCTGCATCCGTGGCCCGGCAACACCGACAAAGCGGGCGTTGGGCACACGTTCTTTCAGAGCGCGGATTAAACCGGCCCCCAGGATATCGCCGGAGGTTTCTCCGGCGACCAGGGCAATCGTTAATGGACGCTGTTCAGCCATTAACGAATCAGACCGCGCGTTGAGCGAGCAAAGAAATCGGCAAAGGCTTTCACTTCCGGATGCGTTTCCGCCAGTTCAGCAATTTCCGGTTTCACTTCATCAAGCGTTTTACCGCTGCGATAAATCAGCTTGTACGCATTGCGGATAGCGGTAATCGCCTCACGGCTGAATCCGCGGCGCTTCAGCCCTTCGATATTGACACCGAACGGCGTTGCGTGGTTACCCTGCGCAATGACATAAGGAGGGACGTCCTGTGCCACACCGGAGCAACCGCCAACCATCACATGCGCACCAATGATGCAGAACTGATGGACTGCGGTCATGCCGCCGATGATCGCAAAGTCGTCTACCGATACGTGCCCCGCCAGCGTTGCGTTGTTGGCGAGAATGCAGCGGTTACCTACCGTACAATCGTGCGCAATGTGCGCATTGATCATCAGTAAGTTGTCGCTGCCCACCTTCGTCAATCCACCGCCCTGGACTGTGCCACGATGAATGGTGACGCTTTCGCGAATGCGGTTACGATCGCCAATCTCCACACGGGTCGGTTCGCCAGCATATTTCAGATCCTGGTTAACTTCACCGATGGAGGCGAACTGATAAATCTCATTGTCGCGGCCAATTTTAGTATGACCATTCACGACAACGTGAGATTTCAGTACGGTATTCTCACCAATTTCGACATGGGGTCCAACGATACAAAAAGGACCAATGTGAGCGTTGGCACCAATCGACGCGCCCTCTTCCACAATGGCGGTTGGATGCACAAAGGCGGATTTATCAATCACGTATCAGGCCTCCCGGCTACGAGCACACATCATCGTTGCTTCGCAAACTACCTTACCGTCGACCAGAGCAACCCCTTTAAAACGGGTCAGGCCACGGCGCGTTTTTTCGAAAGTGACTTCCATGATCATTTGATCGCCTGGTACAACCGGGCGCTTGAAGCGCGCTTCATCAATACCGGCGAAGTAGTAAAGTTCACCCGGTTCCAGTTTTCCTACGCTTTTAAACGCCAGAATACCTGTTGCCTGTGCCATAGCTTCCAGAATCAGCACTCCCGGGAAAATCGGTTTTCCAGGGAAATGGCCCTGGAAGAATGGCTCATTGACAGAGACATTTTTAACTGCGCGCAGAAAACGACCTTCTTCAAAATCCAGCACGCGATCCACCAGTAAGAATGGGAAACGGTGCGGTAGAAGTTCTAAAATCTCTTCAATCTGCAGAGTATGAGTGTTAGTAGTCAAGATACTCTTCCTGTCAAAATATAAGAAACGATAATAATAACACGGCCTGCCGCAATCGTAAGAATGAGACAGGCCGTAAAGTTTGGCGAACAATAGATGGAACGTTAGTCTTGCTGATTAACCTTGCGCTCAAGCGATTTCAGACGCTTGCTCATATCATCAATGTTCATCACCAGTGCAGCGGTTTTGCGCCAGACTTTGTTGGGTTGCAGCGGAATGCCTGAGGAATAGACGCCAGGTTCAGTAATAGGACGCATCACCATACCCATGCCCGTAACCGTCACTTTATCGCATATTTCCATATGCCCGTTGATTACGCTGGCACCGCCGATCATGCAGTAACGACCAATTTTCAGGCTGCCCGCCATAATGACGCCACCGGCAACCGCCGTATTGTCGCCAATCACGACGTTATGTGCAATCTGACACTGATTATCAATGATCACGCCATTGCCGATCACCGTGTCATCCAGCGCGCCGCGATCGATGGTAGTACAGGCACCAATCTCCACGCGATCGCCAATAATCACGCGACCAATCTGTGGGATCTTCACCCAGTTACCACGATCGTTGGCATAGCCAAAGCCGTCTGCACCGATCACAGTTCCGGATTGGATCAGGCAATTCTGACCGATCTGGATCTCATGGTAAATGGTTACGTTCGCCCAAAGGCGCGAACCTGCGCCGATTTTGCTGTTTTTACCAACGAAGCAACCGGCACCGATAATCACGTTATCACCCAGCTCAACGCCGGACTCAATGACCGCGTTAGCGCCAATTGAGACGTTGTTACCCAGCTTCGCCGTTGCATCAATCACCGCACTTGGTGCAATGTTCTGCGCGGGCTGCGGCGTGGTATCTAAAATTTGCGCCATGCGCGCGTAAGTCAGGTAGGGATTCTTCACTACCAGTGCGGCACTTTTCGCGAAAGGAAGATCGTCCTGGGTCATCACAACCGCGGACGCCTGGCACAAGCCTAAATGTTCACGGTATTTAGGATTAACCATGAACGTAATATGACCTGTTTGTGCAGATTGCATGGACGCAACGCCGGTGATGACGATATCGCCATCACCGTGTAGTTCTGCATCCAACTGCTGCGCTAAATCAGCCAGTCGAATTGAAGGCATTACTTATTTAACCTGTTTCAGTACGTCGGCAGTGATGTCTTTTACATCGCTGCTGTTGTAAGCAACGGCGTTTGCATCAACAACCAGATCGATGCTCTGGCTGCTGGCAACGGATTTCACAGCAGTCTGGATACGAGTAACCAGTTTGCCGCGTTCTTCGTTGGAACGACGTGCGCGATCTTGTTCAAAAGCCTGCGCTTTCTGAGCAAAAGTCTGGCGCTGAGCCATCACGTCTTTTTCCAGCTTAGTACGATCGCTACCGGCTTTCATGGACTGCAGCTTTTTCATTTTAGCCTGCAGATCGGTTTCCATACGCTGCAGTTCGCTGGCACGGCCTTTGAACTCATTTTCCAGCGTGTTAGAAACACCGGTTTTCTGTGCTACCTGCTGGAACAGGCTACCCATATTGACGATTGCAATTTTGTCAGCCGCCTGAGCAGAAGTTGCCAGTGCTAAACCGAGACCTGCAGCTAATAACCACTTTTTCACAATAAACTCCTTACCATCCCATTTGCACCGGAAGGTGCAGTTCTTTGCGTGGCCCGGCGATCTTATAAAGATCGCCAAAAGTCATCGCTACACTACCACTACATTCCTTTGTGGAGAACACTTACCAGGTTTTACCAATGTTAAACTGGAACTGTTCTGCTTTGTCTCCATCGTACTTTTTGAACGGCTGGGCGTAGGAGAACACCAACGGCCCCAATGGGGACATCCATTGTAATGCGATACCCGCAGACATACGGATATTGCTTGGATCACTATAGTCCGGATATCCAGAATATTGGCTGGAATCCCAGTTTGTATCCCAAACAGTACCCATATCCCAGAAGAAGGAAGTGCGGACTGAGTTAGCATACTTGTCGCTAATGAACGGTGTCGGGGTGATGAGTTCGAGGCTGGCAACCGCCATGGCGTTACCGCCTACAGCATCATCCGATTTACACAGATCTTTTGCGCCGTCCTGAGTCGCACATTCGTAGTCGTAGTCCGGATCATAATTACTGGCCTGATGCGGGAAGTAAACCGCTTTCGGACCAATGGTGTTGGACTGGAAGCCACGCACGGTGCTGGAACCACCGGCATAGAAGTTTTCATAGAACGGCATCTCTTTGCCGCCTAAGCCATCACCGTAACCCCAACGAGTACGGCCCAGCACAACCCATTTGTGATCGTCGTCGATCGGCACATAGGTCGCCGTGTCTAACGTCACTTTGTAGTATTCGTTATCCGATCCCGGAATGGTCACTTTACCCGTCAGGTTGACACGCGAACCATCCGTCGGGAAGTAACCACGGTCGAGCTTGTTATAGGTCCAGCCATAGTTGAACGTGAAGTCGTCCGTTTTGAAGCTGTTATCTTGATCAGAGGTGCTCGGATGTTCACCCATAGAGTAGAGATAACGCCACATCGCGACCTGCGGCTGCATGTTAGACAAGGAGTTATGTACATAACCCAGACCTGCACGCAGCGAGTTGTATTCGTTAACCGGGAAGCCTAACGTCACGTCTGTACCATAACTCTTGTTGGTATAGTCGGACAGGTCGGCGTCATCTGCCTGGAAGTCATTATAGAAGACACGACCACCAAGGCTTACGCCATCTACAGTGAAGTATGGGTTGGTAACGGACAGTTCAGCATAGGTCTGGTAATCGTTTTTAGTACCGTTAATACCAACAGCATAACCCGTACCTAACCAGTTATCCTGCTGTACGCCCGCCTGGAAGCTCACGCCACTTTCTGTACCGTAACCAATACCGAAGTTGAAGCTACCGGTGTTACGTTCTTTGACCTTGTAAACCACATCAACCTGGTCCGGACTACCCGGGACACGTTGGGTATCGGTATCAACCGTTTCAAAGAAGCCCAGACGATTCAGACGTTCTTTACCCTGATCAACCAGATCGCTGCCTAACCAGGCACCTTCCATCTGGCGCATTTCACGGCGCAGGACGGCATCTTTCGATGTGTCGTTACCTTCAAAACGGATCTTACGCACGTAGAAACGGTTACCCGCATCGACATTCACACGTAATTTAACGGTTTTGTCGGCATCGTTAATTTCAGGCATCGACTGTACGCGCGGATAGGCATAACCATAGCGACCGAGAAGCTTTTTAATATCATCTTCCATTTTGGTCACTTTGGTGCCGTTATACAGCTCACCCGGCTCGATTTTCGTCAGTTGCTCAATTTCAGCGGAGTGGCCGGCAAGATTGCCGCTCACTTCAACACCAGAGAGCTTATACTGATCGCCTTCGGTGATGTTCACCGTGACGTAGATACCTTTCTTATCCGGCGTCAGACTGACCTGAGTCGAGTCAATGTTGAAACGGGCATAACCGCGATCCAGATAGTAACTGCGCAGGGTTTCAAGATCGCCCGCCAGTTTCTGTTTCTGGTATTTACGATCACCTACCACGTTCCACCACGGCACTTCGTCACGCAGTTGGAAATGAGAGATCAGTTCGTCGGTGGTGAAGGCATGGTTACCAACAATGTTGATTTGCTGGATTTCTGCTGACACACCTTCCTGGAACACCAGTTTAAGGTCAACACGGTTACGCGGCAGTGGTGTCACGACAGCTTTTACGCTGGCGCTGTATTTACCGACGCTGTAGTAGAAGTCTTCCAGACCTTTTTCGATATCAGCAATGGTGGTGCGATCAAGAGATTCGCCCACACGCACGCCAGAAGCCTCGAGGTTTTGCTTCAGCATGTCATCTTTCACCGATTTGTTACCGGAGAAAGTGATGCTGGCAATGGTCGGACGTTCTTTTACCTGAACCAGAAGGGTATCACCATCACGAAGGACGCGAACATCCTCAAAGTTGCCGGTAGCAAACAGAGCGCGAATGGTATTACTGATATCTTCATCATTAACCGTGTCGCCTGTGCGCACCGGCATACTGAGGAGGGCCGCACCAACGGCGACACGCTGAAGGCCTTCGAAATGAATGTCTTTCACTACGAACCCTTCAGCACCGTATACGGTGGCGCTGCTAAACAGCAGCGACGCTATGAGCAACTTTTTCATCGCCATCGTTATTATGCGTTCTTCCTAACTAACTCTCATAACCGAGAGAAATCATTGAAAAGTGCAAGCCCCATTAACAACACCAGCAGAATCGAGCCAATGCGATAACAAAAGTCTTGAACCCGCTCGGATACCGGTCCGCCCTTGATCTTTTCGATCGCAAGGAACAGCAGATGCCCCCCGTCAAGTACGGGCAACGGAAACAGGTTAATTATCCCTAAGTTCACGCTAATAAGCGCAAGAAACGGCAGATAATAAACAACCCCGAGTTCCGCTGTCATCCCAGCCCCCTTGGCGATAGAGATCGGCCCACTGAGGTTGTTCAGTTTCACATCACCGGTGATCAATTTTCCCAGCATACTGACCGTCAGCTTCATCAACTGCCACGTTTTGTCCGTGGCTTCGACGATGGCGTTGAACGGCCCATACTGGCGTACAACTTTATACTCATCTGGCAAAGGAATGACTTTCGGCTCAATACCGACAAAGCCAATCGCCTTGCCATTACCCGGTTTGCTCTCCGGGACTAATGTTAAAGACAAGGGACTCCCCTGCCTTTCAATTTCCAACGCTAAGGCTTTACCCGGGTTATCCCGGACAAGCATCACAAACGCCACCCATTGCGTTAATGGCTGACCATCGACTTTAACGATCCTGTCGCCTGCTTGCAAACCCGCCTTGCTTGCCGCTGAGTTTGGCTGCACATTTTCCAGTACAGGTTCAATTTGCGGCCCACGGGGACGAATCCCCAAAGAAGATACAGGATCTTCTTTATCAGGCTCAAACGCCCAGTGACGTAAATCGAGCCTTACATCGCGTCGCTGGTCGCTGCCGAATGGTGCTACGGTAACGGTGGTACTTTCATCGCCAATTTTATCGACCAACTGCAAACGCACAGCATCCCAATCAGGCGTTTCGATACCATCAACGGCTTTTAGTTCCGTACCTGGTGCAATTTGTGCTTGCGCAGCTATCGAGTTGGGTAATATTTCGCCAACCACCGGACGAACACCAGGCACGCCAATGATAAAAACCAGCCAGTAGGCAAAGATAGCAAAAATGAAGTTTGCAACCGGACCTGCGGCTATAATCGCCGCACGTTGGCCGACAGATTTATTATTGAAGGCCTGGTGGCGGAGTTCCGGAACAACCGGTTCTGCGCGCTCATCCAGCATTTTGACATAACCGCCCAACGGGATCAGGGCGATGACATATTCAGTGCCTGACTTATCAGTCCGGCGCCAGAGCGCCTTACCAAAGCCTATCGAGAATCGCTCAACGCGGACACCACAACGCCGGGCAACCCAGAAATGACCAAATTCATGCACGGTGATAAGCACACCCAGTGCAACGATGAACGAAGCCAAATCCCAGAGAAAACTCAGCATAATACCTTCCGTCAAAGCGTCCTGAATACCAGCAACAACAGACAAGCAAAGACCGGCACCGCAGCCGTCAGGCTATCAATACGATCCAAAATACCGCCGTGTCCTGGAATTAAATGACCGCTGTCCTTAATTCCTGCTTCACGCTTAAACATGCTCTCGGTCAAGTCGCCTAACACTGAGGCTAACGCCGCGACAATAGAGCAAATGAGTAAGGTGATAGGTGCAACGTTCAAATTCGCCCACATGCCGTAACCCCATGAGATTACCGCTGCGGTCGCGAGTCCGCCAATAAAGCCCTGCCAGGTCTTGCCTGGAGAAACCTTCGGTGCCAACTTATGTTTGCCAAACAATTTGCCAAACATATATGCGCCAGAGTCGGCTCCCCAGACCAGGATCATGACATAGAGCAGCCATATCGCGCCACTGTAATGATTCTCGTCATAGTGCCATGTCCGTAACGCCAGCATGCCCCAAAAGAAGGGAACAATGGTTAATACACCAAAGATAATGCGCAATGTTTTGGAGTTTCGCCAGATTGCCGCAGAACCGGGGTAGAATAACACCAATAACAACGCAGCAACCCACCAGCCAAGCGAAGCCCAAAGCGAGACTTCAACCAGCGGTTGATGGATATTTCGGTGATATTCTGGCAACAGAAAAAGCATCAGCGCCAGCAATAACCCGCACAGCACCGCCAGCCATACCCGCTGCGAGCGAGTGGTAAAACCGCTAAGCTGTCCCCATTCCCACGCTGCCAGCATACAGACCACCAGCGTAACAATAGCGAACCCCACCGGCGGCAACAGAAACAGTGCCGCGATGACTACGGGTATTAAAACAAAAGCAGATATCAGGCGATACTTCAGCAAAAGCGACCCCCATCAGGCTGTTTCATCACCAGGCTCGGTGCCGCCGAAACGACGCTCTCGATTAGCAAAGGCATTTAACGCCCCTTCAAAGTCTTGTTCATCGAAATCGGGCCAGAGAACATCTGTAAAGTAAAGTTCGGCATAGGCAATTTGCCAAAGCAAAAAGTTACTAATGCGATGCTCTCCCCCAGTCCTAATTACTAAATCTACAGGGGCCAGTTCATGCATACAGACATGCTGGTTTAGCATCTCTTCATCTATCTGATCCGGTTGCAGATTTCCTTGCTGCACCTTTTCAGCCAGTTGCCTGACGCCCTGGACTATATCCCAACGTCCACCGTAGTTCGCCGCAATATTCAACGTCAGACCGGTATTCCCGGCAGTTAACGCTTCAGATTTACGAATACGTTCTTGCAAACGCGAGTTAAAGCGACTGGTATCGCCAATAATACGCAGACGCACGTTATGCCGATGCAGGCTTTTTACTTCACTATCAAGCGCCCACACAAACAGTTCCATTAACGCACTGACTTCCTGCGCTGGTCGGTTCCAGTTTTCACTACTAAAGGCATACAGCGTTAACGCCTCAATACCGTTGTTGGCCGCAAAAGAGACCGCCCGACGGACCGATTTAGCCCCGGCTTTATGCCCGAAGGCGCGAATTTTCCCTTGCTTTTTTGCCCAGCGCCCGTTGCCATCCATAATGATCGCGACATGGCGACAGCCATGAACTGGCAATTTTTCGCTAAGTGGTTGAGTAGCAGACAACATCACGCGTTTCTTATTCCCTGAAAGGGTTTACGGTACTCAGGAATACTGAAGCCTATACAAAAAAAAGCCGTGTCAAACCACGGCATACCTGACCTTAGAAAGCCAACTACTTACGATCAGATGGCGCAGACTATATCACTGAAGCCCTACGCTAACAAATAGCACGACTCTCTGTAGCCGGATTATCCTCAGCTTGCGAGACGCATCACCTCTTTTCTGGCGACCTCGCGCGCATTGACATCAACAGACAACACATCGTCCACGCATTGTGGTTCGCGCATATCCATTTTTTCCAGCACGGATAAATTCAACGCGGCGATATCCGTAAAACGAATCCGTTGCGCAAGGAAGGCTGCAACACTAATTTCGTTTGCGGCGTTCAATGCCGTCGTCGCAGCCTGGCCTTGTTCAAACGCATCCATCGCCAGTTTCAGACATGGATAACGTTCATAATCCGGTGCGGAAAATGTCAACGCACTCAGTTTGCAAAAATCGAGCGGCTTCACGCCAGAGTTCACGCGATTCGGCCATGCCATGGTGTGGGCAATTGGCGTTCGCATGTCGGGTTCACCCAACTGCGCCAGAACACTGCCGTCCTGATAACGCACCATTGAGTGAATCACTGACTGCGGATGAATCAGCACTTCCATCTGGCTGGCGCTAGCGTTAAACAACCAGCGCGCTTCAATGTATTCCAGACCTTTGTTCATCATGGTGGCCGAATCGACGGAAATTTTACGTCCCATCGACCAGTTCGGATGACGACAAGCTTGATCTGGCGTCATTGTTGCCAAATCACGCAATGGCGTCTCACGGAAAGGGCCACCAGACCCGGTAAGTAAAATGGACACCACGCCATTTTGCTCAAGGTCAGCGTATCCCAGATTGTGCTGAATAGGTTGCGGTAAACTCTGAAAAATGGCGTTGTGTTCGCTATCGACGGGTAATAACTGCGCTTTGCTCTGCTTTACGGCGTCCATGAACAGACGTCCACAGGTGACCAGTGATTCTTTGTTTGCCAGCAGTATGGTTTTACCCGCGCGGATCGCGGCAAGCGTAGGTAGCAGGCCTGCGGCACCGACAATCGCAGCCATCACCTGATCAACATCGTCAAGCGCCGCCATATCGCAAGCAGCCTGCTGGCCACTTAAGACTTCGGTGCGGCTACCTTGTTGTTGTAGCGTCGTTTTAAGAAGTTTCGCACTCGCTTCATCGTCCATAACAGCATAGCGGGGAGAGAATTCCAGGCACTGTTCTACCATGCGAGTGACATTTTTTCCTGCCACCAGCGCAACTACGCGGAAGTGTTCGGGATTATGGCGCACCACGTCCAGCGTGCTGCAACCAATCGAGCCGGTCGAGCCCAGAATGGTGAGTTGCTTCATGAAACATCCAGAGTTGAGACAGAATAAAAAGCAAAACGCCGCCAGCCGATCCGCAAGGATCTACTGAGCGGCGTTTTTGTCGTTCAAGAAATCAGAACTGCATCAGTTCTGCTTCTTTGTCTGCCAGCGCCGCTTCAATTTTCTTGATTGCAGCGTCAGTCAGTTTCTGTACATCGTCTTGAGAACGGCGATCATCATCTTCGCTGATCTCTTTTTCTTTCAACAGTGCTTTCACTTTGTCGTTCGCGTCACGGCGCACGTTACGCACCGCAACACGTGCTTGTTCTGCTTCACCACGAACGATTTTGGTCAGATCTTTACGACGTTCTTCCGTCAGCGGAGGCAGTGGAACACGAATGTCGCTACCCGCAGAGTTCGGGTTCAGGCCGAGGTCGGACGCCATAATCGCTTTTTCAACGGCCGGAGACATTGAACGGTCAAACACGTTGATTTTCAGTGTACGGGAATCTTCTACCGTTACGCTTGCCAGTTGACGCAGCGGCGTCGGCGTGCCGTAATATTCCACGACAATGCCATCCAGCAGGCTGGGAGAAGCACGACCCGTGCGTATTTTGCTGATTTGGGTTTTGAACGCTTCTACGCATTTGTCCATGCGTACTTCAGCATCTTTTCTGATATCGCTAATCACGTTACGAATCCTTGAAAACTTGTCTCAGTCAGACCAGACAGTCACACACAGTGGAAGTGTGCTAAGTATAGCCCTGATTAAACATATTACGGGTAATCGTCTGGATTATTAGACTATTTTATTTGCCATTTTGACCCTGGGCAGTGCTCGCAATCCTCACGTACTTTTGTACGCTCCGGTTGTTGCGCGCTGGCCGTGACCAAACTGCCTGAAACAATAACGCCTTATAATCAGACTTACGCCCCCGCGATACTTATGCGGAATCTTACCCTTATTTATCCATTACGGGAATTATTCCGTAATCAAAGTCCCTTCTTTTTCACCCATTACCACACGGCGCAGCGCACCCGGTTTGTTCATGTTGAAAACACGAATCGGTAATTTGTGGTCACGAGCCAGCGTAAAGGCAGCCAGGTCCATCACTTTCAGTTCTTTCTCCAGCACTTCACTGTAGGTCAACTGCTCGTACATAGTTGCAGTTGGATCTTGCGCCGGGTCAGCGGTAAACACACCGTCAACTTTGGTTGCTTTCAGCACCACATCGGCTTCAATTTCGATACCACGCAGGCAAGCTGCAGAGTCAGTGGTGAAGAATGGGTTACCAGTACCGGCAGAGAGGATCACCACACGGTTATTACGCAACAGGCTGATAGCTTCGGCCCAACTGTAGCTGTCACACACGCCATTCAATGGAATAGCGGACATCAGACGAGCGTTCACATAGGCGCGGTGCAGTGCATCACGCATTGCCAGGCCGTTCATCACGGTCGCCAGCATGCCCATGTGGTCGCCCACAACGCGGTTCATACCCGCTTTCGCCAGACCAGCACCACGGAACAGGTTACCCCCACCAATCACCACACCAACCTGAATACCCAGTTCAACCAGTTCTTTGATTTCCTGAGCCATGCGATCCAGTATGCTTGCATCAATACCGAAGCCTTCAGTGCCCTGCAGAGCTTCGCCACTTAACTTAAGCAGAATGCGTTTATAGACGGGTTTTGCATTGGTAGCCATGTTTCTTTCCTGAGACTGTCAACGATTGAAATGAATTAATACTGGCGACATTGTACGTCGCTTTTCAGCGCAGCCCCATAAGGGTTAGCTGAATTTACAAGATGGGCGCAAAAAGAAGCCGCCCTCAGGCGGCTCCTTTTCGATAATTAAGACTGCTTGGACATCGCAGCAACTTCTGCTGCAAAGTCAGTCTCAACTTTCTCGATGCCTTCACCCACTTCGAAGCGGATGAAGCCAGTCACTTCAGCGTTATGCTCTTTCAGCAGTTGACCAACAGTTTTTGCCGGTTCCATAACGAACGGCTGACCGGTCAGAGAAACTTCGCCGGTGAATTTCTTCATGCGGCCTTCAACCATTTTCTCTGCGATTTCTTTCGGCTTACCAGACTGCATCGCGATGTCCAACTGTACCTGGTATTCTTTCTCTACCACTTCAGCGGATACGTCTTCCGGTTTGATGAATTCTGGTTTGCTTGCAGCAACATGCATAGCGATGTGTTTAACCAGCTCTTCGTCAGCGCCTTTAGCAGCAACCAGAACGCCGATACGCGCGCCGTGCTGATAAGAACCCAGAACGTCGCCTTCCAGCGCAGCAACACGGCGAATGTTGATGTTTTCACCGATTTTCGCTACCAGCGCAACACGTTCTTCTTCGAACTGTGCTTTCAGAACTTCAACGTCAGTGATTTTGCCAGCAACCGCTGCGTCCAGAACTTTGTCTGCGAACGCCTGGAAACCAGCATCTTTTGCCACGAAGTCAGTCTGGCAGTTAACTTCCAGAATGATGCCGTAGTTGCCGTCGATTTTGGTTTTGATCACGCCGTCAGCAGCAACGTTGCCTGCTTTTTTCGCTGCTTTGATCGCACCAGACTTACGCATGTTTTCGATTGCCAGCTCGATGTCGCCGTTAGCTTCAGTCAGTGCTTTTTTGCAATCCATCATGCCTGCGCCAGTACGCTCACGCAGCTCTTTTACCAGGGATGCGGTAATTTCAGCCATTCTAAAATCCTCGGAGATGTGATCTGCCCGGAATTAAACCGCACAGATATAAAAGTGAAAAAGGGGGCCATATGCAGGCCCCCTAACCAAACGTGTACTACCTGGTCTATAAGGGCTCTCCCCTTCATATTTCAAGCTGCAGGCGCGTTGTCTTCGCTCGCTCACTCAGGTCACTTACTTAAGTAAGCTCTCTGGGATTCTCGAGCTTGCCGCCTTCCTGCAACTCGAACTATTTCGGGGGAGTTATCAAGCCTTATTACTCAGCTTCTACGAAGCTTTCTTCCGCCTGGGAAGCCAGATCCTGAGAACGGCCTTCACGAACGGTTGCAGCAACAGCGCCCAGGTACAGGGTTACAGCACGGATTGCGTCGTCGTTACCCGGGATAACGAAGTCAACACCGTCCGGATCAGAGTTGGTATCAACGATAGCAAATACCGGAATACCCAGGTTGTTTGCTTCTTTGATAGCAATGTGTTCGTGGTCAGCATCGATTACAAACAGAGCGTCCGGCAGACCGCCCATGTCTTTGATACCGCCCAGGCTGTTTTCCAGTTTCTCCAGCTCACGAGTGCGCATCAGCGCTTCTTTCTTGGTCAGCTTGTCGAAAGTACCGTCCTGAGACTGAGTTTCCAGATCTTTCAGACGTTTGATGGACTGACGAACGGTTTTCCAGTTAGTCAGCATACCGCCCAGCCAGCGATGGTTCACGAAGAACTGGTCGCAGCTCAGAGCAGCGTCTTTCACCGCTTCGCTTGCAGCGCGTTTAGTACCAACGAAAAGGATTTTACCTTTGCGAGAAGCAATCTTGTTCAGTTCAGCCAGAGCTTCGTTGAACATCGGTACAGTTTTCTCAAGGTTGATGATGTGAACTTTGTTACGCGCACCGAAAATGAACGGCTTCATTTTCGGGTTCCAGTAACGGGTCTGGTGACCGAAGTGAACACCAGCCTTGAGCATGTCGCGCATGGAAACAGTTGCCATGATTAAAACCTCTATATAAAAGTTGGGGTTATGCCTCCACGTATCCCATATTACCGACCCCAAAGGGCACCCCGGAATATGTGCCGATACGTGTGTGTTGTTACACAAAGTGAGATTGTCGCTTCCGTCCAGTCTGTGTATACGAAATGGATCGGAAGTCCGGCGCGCTTTATACCACAAATACGCCGTGGACTCCAATAATTGTTGGTGCGGTGTACAACATCACACGATGAACTTTCTATTACAGGAAACCCTCGGTGGCACGTTTCGCGAAGTTCAGAATGATTCTCAATTTGGCAGGGTGTGATACCATTGACAGCACTTAAATATATATTGTCGGTATCACCGACGCTGATGGACAGAATTAATGGCTATCTCAATCAAGACCCCTGAAGATATCGAAAAAATGCGCGTCGCTGGCCGCCTGGCTGCCGAAGTGCTGGAAATGATCGAACCGTATGTTAAACCGGGCGTCAGCACCGGCGAACTGGATCGCATCTGTAATGATTATATTGTTAATCAGCAACACGCAGTTTCTGCCTGCCTCGGCTATCACGGTTATCCGAAATCCGTTTGCATTTCTATTAATGAAGTGGTGTGCCACGGTATCCCGGACGACGCCAAACTGCTGAAAGACGGCGACATCGTTAACATTGACGTCACCGTAATCAAAGATGGTTTCCACGGCGACACCTCAAAAATGTTTATCGTCGGTAAACCGACCATCATGGGCGAACGCCTGTGTCGCATTACGCAAGAGAGCCTGTATCTGGCGCTGCGTATGGTAAAACCGGGCATTAATCTGCGTGAAATCGGCGCGGCAATTCAGAAATTTGTCGAAGCAGAAGGCTTCTCCGTCGTTCGTGAATATTGCGGGCACGGCATTGGTCGCGGCTTCCATGAAGAGCCGCAAGTGCTGCACTATGACTCCCCAGAAACCAACGTCGTGCTGAAACCGGGGATGACCTTCACCATCGAGCCAATGGTCAACGCGGGTAAAAAAGAGATCCGCACCATGAAAGATGGCTGGACGGTAAAAACCAAAGATCGCAGCTTGTCTGCACAATACGAGCATACTATTGTAGTGACCGATAACGGCTGCGAAATTCTGACGCTACGCAAGGATGACACCATCCCGGCGATAATCTCGCACGACGAATAAGAGGAAGACAAACGCAAAATTGCCTGATGCGTCCTACCTTCTCCATTTGCAAGAAGTTGTAGGCCGGATAAGGCGTTCACGCCGCATCCGGCATGAACAAAGCGTACTTTGTCAACAATCTGAAGCCGGCGAATGCCGGCTTTTTTAATGCGATAATTTAATCTAATCTTATGGGTGGCGCACAATGAATACCCTTCCAGAACAGTACGCAAACACCGCTCTCCCCACCCTTCCCGGTCAACCGCAAAACCCTGGCGTCTGGCCCCGTGATGAATTAACCGTCTGTGGAATAAAAGCCCATATCGACACTTTCCAGCGTTGGCTGGGCGATGCCTTTGACAGCGGGATTTCTGCGGAACAATTGATTGAGGCGCGCACTGAGTTTATCGACCAGCTCCTGCAACGTTTATGGATAGAAGCGGGTTTCAGCCAGATTGCCGATCTGGCGCTGGTTGCCGTCGGTGGCTATGGTCGCGGCGAGTTACATCCGCTTTCAGATATCGATTTACTGATCTTAAGTCGTAAAAAACTCCCGGACGATCAGGCGCAAAAAGTGGGCGAACTGTTAACGCTGCTCTGGGATGTGAAGCTGGAAGTCGGTCATAGCGTGCGCACCCTTGAAGAGTGTATGTTGGAAGGGCTATCGGATTTAACCGTCGCCACCAATTTAATTGAATCACGTCTGTTGATTGGCGATGTGGCGCTATTTCTCGAACTGCAAAAGCATATTTTCAGCGAAGGATTCTGGCCTTCTGACAAGTTCTACGCGGCGAAAGTTGAGGAGCAAAACCAGCGCCACCAGCGTTATCACGGCACCAGTTACAACCTCGAACCAGATATCAAAAGCAGCCCCGGCGGCTTGCGTGATATCCACACCCTGCAATGGGTCGCCCGCCGACATTTCGGTGCTACATCGCTGGATGAAATGGTGGGGTTTGGCTTCTTAACGTCTGCGGAGCGGGCGGAATTAAACGAGTGTCTGCATATATTGTGGCGCATTCGCTTTGCCCTGCATCTGGTCGTTAGCCGTTACGATAACCGACTGCTGTTTGATCGCCAGTTAAGCGTCGCCCAGCGTCTGAATTACAGTGGCGAAGGTAACGAACCGGTCGAACGAATGATGAAGGATTATTTCCGCGTCACGCGTCGCGTCAGCGAACTCAACCAGATGCTGCTGCAACTGTTCGATGAAGCCATCCTCGCCCTCCCCGCAGATGAAAAACCACGTCCGATTGACGATGAATTTCAGCTACGTGGTACGCTGATCGACCTACGCGATGAAACGCTGTTTATGCGCCAGCCGGAAGCCATCTTGCGCATGTTTTATACCATGGTGCGCAATAGCGCGATCACTGGTATTTACTCCACCACGCTGCGTCAGTTGCGCCATGCCCGTCGCCATCTGCAACAACCGCTGTGTAATATTCCGGAAGCGCGAAAACTGTTTTTAAGCATTCTTCGACACCCTGGCGCAGTGCGTCGCGGACTTTTGCCAATGCATCGTCATAGCGTGCTCGGTGCCTATATGCCGCAGTGGTCGCATATCGTCGGGCAGATGCAGTTTGACTTGTTCCACGCTTACACAGTGGATGAACACACCATTCGCGTGATGCTGAAACTGGAAAGTTTTGCCAGTGAAGAGACGCGCCCTCGCCACCCGTTGTGTGTGGATGTCTGGCCACGCCTGCCATCGCCGGAGCTGATTTTCATCGCCGCATTGTTTCATGATATCGCCAAAGGACGCGGCGGCGATCACTCCATACTCGGCGCACAAGACGTGGTGAATTTTGCTGAACTCCACGGGCTGAACTCGCGCGAAACGCAACTGGTGGCCTGGCTGGTTCGCCAGCACTTGCTAATGTCGGTAACCGCTCAGCGCCGTGATATTCAGGACCCGGAAGTCATCAAACAGTTTGCCGAAGAAGTACAAACGGAAAATCGTCTGCGCTATCTGGTATGCCTGACGGTGGCTGATATTTGTGCCACTAACGAAACGCTGTGGAATAGCTGGAAGCAAAGTCTGTTGCGTGAGCTCTATTTTGCTACCGAAAAGCAGCTACGACGCGGAATGCAAAATACGCCGGATATGCGCGAACGGGTTCGCCATCACCAGCTTCAGGCGCTGGCTCTGTTGCGCATGGATAACATCGACGAAGAGGCGCTGCACCAAATTTGGTCGCGCTGTCGCGCTAACTATTTTGTCCGCCATAGCCCAAATCAACTGGCCTGGCACGCGCGCCATTTATTACAGCACGATTTAAGTAAGCCGCTGGTATTACTTAGCCCGCAAGCCACGCGCGGTGGCACCGAGATTTTTATCTGGAGCCCGGACCGCCCATACCTGTTTGCCGCCGTTTGTGCCGAGTTAGACCGTCGCAATTTAAGCGTTCATGACGCGCAAATTTTCACCACCCGCGACGGTATGGCGATGGATACCTTCATCGTGCTGGAGCCAGATGGCAGCCCTCTGTCCACTGATCGCCATGAAGTTATTCGTTTTGGTCTGGAGCAGGTACTGACACAAAGTAGCTGGCAGCCACCTCAGCCGCGTCGTCAACCCGCCAAACTGCGTCATTTTACCGTTGAAACCGAAGTGACGTTTTTGCCAACCCATACCGACCGAAAATCATTCCTCGAGCTGATTGCTCTCGACCAGCCTGGACTGCTGGCACGGGTAGGGAAAATTTTTGCCGATCTGGGAATTTCGCTTCATGGTGCCAGAATTACAACCATTGGTGAGCGAGTAGAAGATTTATTCATAATCGCCACCGCTGACCGACGTGCACTTAATAACGAGTTGCAGCAGGAAGTACATCAGCGGTTGACAGAGGCCCTCAATCCAAACGATAAAGGGTGATGTGTTTACTGATATGAAAAGAGTTTAACAATGCAGCAGTTACAGAACATTATTGAGACCGCTTTTGAACGCCGTGCCGAGATCACGCCAGCCAATGCAGACACCGTTACCCGCGAAGCGGTAAATCAGGTGATCGCCCTGCTGGATTCCGGCGCACTGCGTGTTGCGGAAAAAATTGACGGTCAGTGGGTGACGCATCAGTGGTTAAAAAAAGCGGTGCTGCTCTCTTTCCGTATTAATGATAATCAGGTGGTAGAAGGAGCAGAAAGCCGCTACTTCGATAAAGTGCCGATGAAATTCGCCAACTACGACGAAGCACGTTTCCAGAAAGAAGGCTTCCGCGTGGTGCCACCCGCGGCAGTGCGTCAGGGTGCGTTTATCGCCCGTAACACTGTGCTGATGCCGTCTTATGTCAACATCGGTGCATACGTTGATGAAGGTACGATGGTTGATACCTGGGCCACAGTCGGTTCCTGTGCGCAGATTGGTAAAAACGTGCACCTGTCTGGCGGTGTAGGTATCGGTGGTGTGCTGGAGCCGCTGCAGGCTAACCCGACCATCATTGAAGATAACTGCTTCATCGGCGCGCGTTCTGAAGTCGTTGAAGGCGTAATTGTCGAAGAAGGTTCCGTTATTTCCATGGGCGTATACATCGGTCAGAGCACCCGTATTTACGACCGTGAAACGGGTGAAATCCACTATGGTCGCGTTCCGGCAGGTTCTGTAGTTGTTTCTGGCAACCTGCCGTCGAAAGATGGTAAATACAGCCTTTACTGTGCTGTTATTGTTAAGAAAGTTGACGCGAAAACCCGCGGTAAAGTCGGCATCAACGAACTGCTGCGTACCATCGATTAAGAGTATGTACACGGGCAGCATGATGCTGCCCGTTTTCTTTGCAGGGAAAGATGATGATTTCACGCCGACGTTTTTTACAGGCTGCCACCGCAACGTTAGCCGCAGGCTCAGGTTTCGGCTATATACATTACCTGGAACCCGGCTGGCTTGAATTAACCCATCAGCACATCGTCTTTTTTAAAGATAAAGCCGCACCGTTCAAAATTCTTTTTCTTGCCGATCTCCATTACTCCCGCTTTGTTCCACTCACCCTGATATCAGAAGCCATTGCCCTTGGAGTGGCGCAAAATCCCGATTTGATATTGCTGGGCGGCGACTACGTACTATTTGATATGCCGCTGAATTTTTCGGCGTTTGGTGGCGTACTATCTCCCCTTGCCGAATGTGCGCCGACATTTGCCTGTTACGGCAACCACGATCGCCCCGTCGGTACGCAAAAGAATCGCTTAATTAGCGAAGCGCTGAAATCGGCTGGTATCAAGGTGTTGTTTAACGAGGCAACGGTTCTCTCCACACAGAATCGACAATTTGAACTGGTTGGCACTGGGGATTTATGGGCTGGGCAATGTAACCCTCCCGGCGTAAACGACGCTAATCTGCCACGGCTGGTGCTGGCACATAATCCCGACAGCAAAGAAGTCATGCGTGATGCCCCCTGGGATCTGATGCTGTGCGGTCATACTCATGGCGGGCAGCTACGCGTGCCATTGGTTGGCGAATCTTTTGCACCAGTCGAAGATAAACGCTACGTCACCGGGTTAAATGCGTTTGGTGAACGAAAAATCTATACGACCCGCGGCGTGGGAAGTTTGTATGGGCTGCGGCTTAACTGCCGTCCGGAAGTGACGATACTGGAACTGGTGTAGAACGTAAAATCTATCGCCAGAATAAAGCAGGTAATTTTTTAATTTTTACGCCATGATAGAAGTCTGGAAAAAGGCTTTCTGCGATCACAGTCGAGCCGGGCGGGCCAGGCCAAATGCTAAGATAAGCACAATTTACTGACTCATTTTGAGGTAACGCTATGTACGACAATCTGAAAAGTCTGGGTATTACCAATCCTGAAGAAATTGATCGTTACAGCCTCCGGCAGGAAGCCAACAACGATATTCTGAAAATCTATTTCCAGAAAGATAAAGGTGAGTTTTTTGCCAAGAGCGTGAAGTTTAAATATCCACGTCAGCGCAAAACGGTGGTTGCAGATGGTGTGGGTCAGGGCTATAAAGAAGTTCAGGAGATCAGCCCGAATCTGCGTTATATCATTGATGAGCTTGATCAAATCTGCCAACGCGATCGTAGCGAAGTGGATCTTAAACGTAAAATTCTCGATGACTTGCGTCACCTGGAGTCAGTGGTGACCAATAAGATCAGCGAAATTGAGGCGGATCTGGAAAAGCTGACACGCAAATAATAGTAACTGATGTCATTCTGCGAGCCGGGTAAAGTATCACCCGGCTTTAATTTTGTTATGAACCTACCGCTCTTCATCCAGTTGCAACGCCACATACAGCAACAGCCTGTCATCAAAATTACCCAAATCCAGCCCGGTCAATTCAGAGATACGGTTGAGACGATACTCCAGCGTATTACGATGGATAAACAACGCCTTTGACGTTGCCAGCGGCTGCACATTATGGCGAAACCACGCCGCCAGCGTACGCCGTAGCAAACCGTTATTATCCATCGCTTTGAGCCGTGCCAGAGGACGAGCCAGTTCGTTGGCTTGCCAGTCACCGCGCAAACTATCAAGTAAAACAGGCAACATCAGATCCTGATAAAAATAGCAGCGATTTTCTGGCATTCGCTGCTTACCGACGACCATCGTCGTTTTCGCCGTGCGATAAGAACGGGCAATACTGCCATGACCGGTAAAATAGTTACCCAGCGAAACGCGGAAACGTAACTGACCATACTCTTTCATGCGGGTAATGAGTTGTTCAACTCGCTTACGATGATCTTCCGCATCCCAGCGCCCAAACTGATTCAACGCCGGTTTTAGCACCACCATTTCAGTCAGCGAAACAATCGCAACCAGATTATTACGTTCCGGCATAGTCAGCGCGTTTTGCAGTTGCTGTAATTCCGCCATCGCGCTATCGACGCCAAGCTGACCGCTGTCGACCTCGACAATGGCTACTACGCGGGGTTGATTGAGATCGATGCCCAACCTCTGCGCCCATTCGGTTAATGCTGGCGTACTCTCCTCAGCCTGAATCAGATGCATCACCAGCTCTTCACGCAGTCGGCTATCCTGCGCCAGCAGGTGCATCAACCGTGACTGTTCCAGCATCATTTCTGCCGTCATACAGACCAGCTCGCCATATTTACGCAAATGCTCCGGTTCACCGGTCAGTCCGATCACGCCGACAATTTCGCCCTCAAGCCGTAACGGTAGATTGATCCCCTGTCGCACACCATGCAGATGGCGCGCCACGGCATCATCAATATCGACTACTCGCCCCTGCGAAAGTACCAGCAATGCACCTTCGTGCAATTCACCAATACGCTCACGATCGCCGCTGCCGATAATTCGCCCGCGAGCATCCATTACGTTGATATTGGTATCGATAATGCGCATAGTGCGCGCCACGATATCCTGCGCCATTTTGGTATCAAGATGCCAGCCATAAGCCCTCCGTTGAGCACGGTTTAGCATAAGGAAGTACGCAACGCACAGCATTGTGCAAATGCACAAAGGACAATGCAGAAATATGGAGTTGTGGAGGGAGTCACAAATTGAAAAGAGAACCCCTTCCCGTTTGCAGGAAGGGGTTGAGGGAGATTACTGCATTAACAGGTAGATGGTGCTGTCGCCGCGCTGAATGTTCAGTGCCAGAACAGACGGTTTGCTGTCGAGAACTTTACGCAGTTCAGCAATATTTTTCACTGCCTGCTGGTTCGCGCCAATAATCACATCACCTTTTTTCAGGCCGATCTGTGCAGCCGGAGTGCCCGTTTTCACGTTGTTCACTACCACGCCCTGATCTTTGCCTTTGTTGCTCATCTCTGCGCCTTCAATACCGTTGAAGATGGAGCTGGAATCAACCTGATTCTGGCTGCTCTGCTGCAGTTCCAGGTTCACGTTAACCTGCTTACCATCGCGCAGTAAGCCCAGGGTCAGTTTGCTACCCACCGGCATGGTGCCAACCTGGGCACGCAGCGCGGCAAAGCTGCTGATCGGTTTACCGTTCAGTGAGGTGATCACATCACCCGCTTTAATGCCAGCTTTCGCAGCGGAAGAGTTCGGCAGAACCTGACTTACGAAAGCACCGCGCTGGGCGTCAACTTTCATTGCTTTCGCCAGTTCAGAGTTCAGCTCGGTTCCCATAATGCCCAGCTCGCCGCGTTTCACCTGGCCGAATTCCACCATCTGCGAGGTCAGGTTTTTCACCATGTTACTCGGGATAGCAAAACCGATACCGATGTTACCGCCGTCCGGCGCGAGGATCGCGGTGTTAATGCCGATCAGTTCGCCGTTCAGGTTAACCAGCGCGCCACCGGAGTTACCGCGGTTGATTGCGGCATCGGTCTGGATGAAGTTTTCGTAGTTTTCGGCGTTCAGGCCGCTACGTCCCAGTGCAGAGACGATACCGGAAGTTACCGTCTCGCCCAGACCGAACGGGTTGCCGATTGCTACGGTGTAATCACCTACACGCAGCGCATCGGAATCCGCCATCTTAATTGCAGTCAGGTTTTTCGGATTCTGGATCTGGATCAGCGCGATATCAGAGCGCGGATCTTTGCCAACCATCTTCGCGTCGAACTTACGGCCATCGCTCAGTTGAACTTTAATGACCGTCGCGTTATCAACAACGTGGTTGTTGGTAACAACATAGCCTTTATCGGCATCAATGATGACACCGGAACCCAGCGCCATGAATTTTTGTTGCTGACCGCCGCCGTTACCGCCCTGGCCACCCTGGCAGAACGGAGAACTCTGGAACGGAGAACCGTCCTGGCAGAACGGAGAATCATCACCGAAGAACTGCTGGAAATTACGCGGCATACGCGGCGTATTAACGGTTGTGCTACCTTCTACGTTAATGCTGACCACTGAAGGCATCACCTTTTCGAGCATCGGTGCAAGGCTTGGCATCTGCTGGGCTGTCGTTGCTGAAGAAGTCTCAGCCGCCGTTGCAGAGAGCGGAGATAACGCCAAACCTAAACTCAGAGCCAGTGCACTCAGTGCTAATGTGGTTTTTTTCATGTATTTCAGTCTCGATTAACAGATAACGCAAAATTGCTGTGTTCTTCAGATTCGTTTTATAGCGCGAAGTTCCGAACTAAAGTTTCTGCAAAAAGTAAAAATTTATTGTCCGTCTTTACAAAAGCCTGGTTATTGTTCTACAGCCATCAGACGCCGGTATTCATCCCACGCATAGAGGTCTGTCATACCGCTGATATAATCCTGTAGCAGGCGGCAGCGATAATAATATTCCCATAGAGGAAATTCAGGAGAATCTGACGATAATTTACTGACGGCCTCGACATAGGCCAGCCGATGGCGCGTGGAGAGCTTGTGGAATAAGCGCGATTCAATCGGGAAACGTTTCACCCGTTCTTTTTCTACCAGTTCAGTAAAGTCTGATAACGACAAACTTAATAAAGGACGATAAATCTCTAATAACCCACTAATCACCCGGTAGCCCTGTAATTCAAGCTGCTCGACATCTGGATGGCTAAATACATGTTTTACGGCGACATTTTTATATAACTTCAGAAGATCGCTACATTCACTGGCATCTTCCAACAGCGCATGATTAAACGTTCCGGCAAAAATCGTCGGTAAATTATCAATAAATCGTTGTGCCGCGTAAGGCACCAGTTTATTGAGAGTATTAACCCGTAAATACATAAAAAACTGATCTTCCGTGCTGCGACTTAAGCTATTTGAGCGTGATTTTTCCCAGGCATTTTCTACTACCTGTGCAAACAGCGAACCTTTCTCATGCTGACCCCATGCCTCGTGGAGATGATGATAAAGCTGTTCAACGGTAAATATTCTTTTCTCAACCGCATCTTCAAGATCAGCCACACAATAAGAGATATCGTCGGCAGCTTCCATAATCCACGTTAATGGAAAACGACTGTAAAGAGCCAAATTAAGTTCTTTACGCAAACGGGAAATATAGACTTCTTCGGAAAGATAATAGCCCGGCTTTTTCATTAAATAGTTATGCGTCTCAGGCGTATCACCACGCCACCACGCCGGACGGGTATATTTTAAAATACCGCCAACCTGCGCCCAGGTGAGATTCATCCGCATCAATGTATGCACCAGGCGAATCCCCTGCGCATTGCCTTCAAAATGACATAAATCCTGACGAATTTTGCGCCGCAATTCATTGAGCGGTTCCTCTCCTTCCCTTAATCGCAACGTTGCCACACGACAGCGATCATCGGTCAGCGGCTGACTTTCGGCATCCCCCGGGTACAAACGCTGGCGAAACCAGTCATTAATCGCCGCTTCGCCAAAATGACCAAACGGCGGGTTACCGATATCGTGCATCAGGCATGACATCTCGACAATGCTTTCAAAGGGGCCGGTCAGCTCGTCCAGACCATACTCCTCCAACAATTTAAGCTCTTTCAGACGACTTAATATCTCTTTGGCGATATAGCGCCCTACCTGCTGCACTTCCATAGAGTGGGTAAGACGCGTGCGCACGGCGGCATTACGCTCAAGTGGGAAGACCTGGGTCTTTTGTTGCAGACGGCGAATTGCCGGGGAGTTGATAATACGTCCCCGATCGCTTTCAAAGATCCGCAGGATCTCATGCTCGGTTTTAATACCCTGCGGTGAACGATAACGACGATGCCAGTTTATTTTTTTTCGGAAATCAATCTGTGTCATGTCCTCTCCCGCGTGAGAAATACGCTTCCCCTTAAGCGCATGATAAACTATGCCCTCAAATCGGGCTTATCGCGAGTAAATCTATGAAAATCGGCATCATTGGTGCAATGGAAGAAGAAGTTACGCTGCTGCGTGACAAAATCGAAAACCGTCAAACTCTCCGCCTGGGTGGCTGTGAAATCTACACGGGTCAACTGAACGGAACCGAGGTTGCGCTTCTGAAATCGGGTATCGGTAAAGTCGCTGCGGCGCTGGGTGCGACTCTACTGCTGGAGCACTGCAAGCCAGATGTGATTATTAACACCGGTTCTGCGGGGGGGCTGGCATCAACGCTGAAAGTAGGCGATATCGTTGTCTCTGACGAAACACGTTATCACGACGCCGACGTGACGGCATTTGGCTACGAATACGGTCAGCTACCTGGCTGCCCGGCAGGCTTCAAAGCTGATGATAAATTGATCGCGGCTGCCGAGTCCTGCATTGCCGAACTGAATCTTAACGCCGTGCGCGGTCTGATTGTCAGTGGTGACGCTTTCATCAACGGCTCCGTTGCTCTGGCGAAAATCCGTCACAACTTCCCGCAAGCCATTGCGGTAGAGATGGAAGCGACGGCTATCGCTCATGTCTGCCACAATTTTAACGTACCGTTTGTGGTGGTGCGCGCCATCTCTGACGTGGCCGATCAGCAGTCTCATCTCAGCTTCGACGAATTTCTGGCCGTTGCAGCCAAACAGTCCAGCCTGATGGTTGAGTCACTGGTGCAGAAACTGACTCATGGCTAAGTCACTGTTCAGGGCGCTGGTCGCCCTGTCTTTTCTCGCGCCGCTGTGGCTCAACGCCGCGCCGCGCGTTATCACTCTTTCTCCCGCCAACACTGAACTTGCCTTTGCCGCCGGGATCACCCCGGTAGGGGTCAGCAGTTATTCCGACTATCCACCAGAAGCCCGGAAGATTGAGCAGGTTTCCTCCTGGCAGGGGATGAATCTGGAGCGCATCGTGGCGCTGAAGCCCGATCTGGTGATTGCCTGGCGCGGGGGCAATGCCGAGCGGCAGGTTGACCAACTGATTTCGCTGGGAATAAAAGTGATGTGGGTCGATGCGACAAGCATTGAACAAATTGCTGATGCACTACGCCAACTGGCACCCTGGAGCCCGCAGCCAGACAAAGCCGGGCAAGCCGCGCAAACCTTACTGGAACAGTATGCGCAACTGAAAGCGCAATATGCTGATAAACCTAAAAAACGTGTTTTCTTACAATTCGGCATTAATCCGCCGTTCACCAGCGGAAAAGAGTCGATTCAGAACCAGGTGCTGGAAGTTTGCGGCGGAGAAAACATCTTTAAAGACAGCCGGGTTCCCTGGCCGCAGGTTAGCCGCGAACAGGTATTAGCACGCGCCCCACAGGCTATTGTCATCACGGGCGGAGCGGATAAAATTCCTAAAATAAAGCAATACTGGGGCGAACAGCTCAAAATTCCCGTTATTCCTCTCACGAGCGACTGGTTTGAACGCGCAAGCCCACGTATTATCCTCGCTGCACAACAACTCTGTAATGCGCTTTCACAGGTGGATTAGCGCCTGATATTTTCAGGTGCTCAGTGGGGATTGAGAAATGCTCGTCTATTGGCTGGATATAGTCGGCACAGCGGTATTTGCCATCTCCGGCGTTTTGCTAGCCGGAAAATTGCGTATGGATCCTTTTGGCGTCCTGGTTCTGGGCGTGGTTACCGCAGTAGGTGGCGGGACAATTCGCGACATGGCGCTGGATCACGGTCCGGTATTTTGGGTGAAAGATCCCACAGACCTGGTCGTCGCGATGGTGACCAGTATGTTGACTATCGTTCTGGTACGCCAGCCAAGACGCTTACCAAAATGGATGCTGCCTGTGCTTGACGCGGTTGGCCTGGCGGTGTTTGTTGGTATTGGTGTCAACAAAGCCTTTAATGCGGAAGCAGGCCCACTGATTGCCGTTTGTATGGGGGTGATCACCGGCGTTGGCGGCGGGATCATCCGGGATGTACTGGCGCGTGAAATCCCGATGATATTACGCACAGAAATCTACGCGACGGCCTGCATTATCGGCGGTATTGTCCACGCTACAGCCCATTACACGTTCTCCGTACCGCTGGAAACAGCCAGTATGATGGGGATGGTTGTAACGCTATTGATTCGGCTGGCAGCTATCCGTTGGCATCTTAAACTACCGACGTTTGCACTGGATGATAATGGACGTTGAAGAGAAGATATGCCGGATAGGTTATCCGGCATATTAAAAGCAGATTAGATGCTGAAGGAAGAACCGCAACCGCAGGTGCTTTTCGCGTTCGGGTTGGTCACGATGAAACGTGAACCTTCCAGACCTTCGGTATAGTCAACGGAACCGCCGACCAGGTATTGCAGACTCATCGGGTCAACCACCAGGCCTACGCCCTGTTTTTCGATAGTCATATCGCCTTCGTTCACCTGATCATCAAAGGTGAAACCATACTGGAAGCCGCTGCAACCGCCACCAGTGATATACACGCGTAACTTCAGATTCGGGTTATCTTCATCAGCGATCAGGCTTTTAACTTTGTTGGCTGCTGCGTCGGTAAATTCCAGCGGCAGTGCTACGTCATCACTCATATTTTGCTCCAAACGACATCGGCAATTGGGCAAATTCTAACCCAATAATAAGCGCCATTATCTAATACCCTGGTATTTCGTTCAAGTATTCTCGCTGGCAGCCGCGGCCTTGCTTCGCGCCAGTTGTTCCGCTTCCTGTTTTGCCAGCGTGCGGGCAAGAATCGCTGAGTATAGCGGTTTTCCGCCGGTAAATTGTGCTAATAGTGTTGCGCCAAGACCAGTAATAATCATTGGCAAAATGAGCTGATAGTTATCTGTCATCTCAAGTACCAATATTATCCCGGTTAGCGGCGCACGAACGGATGCCGCCAGTAACGCGCCCATTCCAGCAATAGCAAATGTCCCTGCTTCAAGGTGATATTGCGGAAACAGTTCCGTAGCGACCATGCCAAATGCCGTTCCCAAAACCGTACCAAGCGCCAGCATCGGGGCGAAAATACCGCCCGGTGCACCAGAAGAAAAGCAGAGCAGCGTGGTGATCACCCGCGCAACAAAAATAAAAATCAGCATTCCCATGCTGAAATTCCCTGCTGTCGCGATAGGAATCAGGTTAAAACCGCCGCCCGAAGTTTCTGGCGCAACGAAACCAAGCAAGCCACACAGGCCGCCAATCGCACCGCCCATCAGCACCCATTTCGTGATATTGCCGCCGTGCACACGGTGCAACAAATCCTGCATCCCCAGCACCCATTTATTAAAAATAGGGCCGAAGATACCAAAAATAATACCGAGGATCAGATAAAGCCAGAGCGTATTGAGCGGCGCATCAGAGAGTTTACCTACGTCAATTAACGCGACTTCGTGATTAAATATCCGGTACATAATGGTCGACATAATGACGCCAATAAATACCGCTTTAATCGAAATTAGCGTATAGCGGAATTGCGGACGCATCTCTTCGATAATAAAAAGAATGCCCGCGAGCGGCGCGTTAAAGGCCGCCGCCAGCCCCGCCGCCGCACCGGTTGCCAGCAACGTGTGACGAGCTTCATCACCTTTCATGCGGAAAATATCAAGCACCATGCGGCCAATGTTACCGCCGATCTGTACGGTTGGCCCTTCACGTCCCAGCACCATGCCACCGCCCAGCGTTCCCAGACCACCAAAGAACTTCACCGGCAATACACGCCACCAGCGGACGGGACGTTGATCTTCCAGCGCGCCTTCAATTTCCGGAATACCCGAACCACCTGCTTCCGGCGCGTATTTGCGCACCAAAAAATAACCGAACATCGCCAGCACCGCCGAACAGAGAAAAGCGACGGTCAACAAAAGTGGGTAATTGTCGGCAGTATGTACCAGCGCGCCCATACGTTGGTTCTGCAACCAGGCGACGCCTTTGTCAAAAGCTACTGCTGCCAGCCCGACAAGGGTGCCGACGACCGCAGCCATAAACAAAATGGCTAATGGCGTTTTGTCGCGCTCAAGAAGTTGACGAATCAGTTGTCTGCGTCGCAGACGCGCAGCCTGCGGTATTTCAGAAGAGGGTGTATCAGTTTTCATCCAATGATCACTTATTGGTCATACAAATAAGATGACGGCATTCTACTCGCTCGTTCGATGAAAATCCTTTGCAAAGCGTAATGTTTCAAATGCGCAAAACTTTTATACTCTTAGAAATCCGGGTTGCCGCAGTACAAGCAACCTGATGCTTGACGAGTATTTAACTTGTTATGAATAACATAGAATAGCAGCCATTCACTTTTTCTACGAATCAGGAACCCTCCATGAGTAAGTCTGAAAATCTTTACAGCGCAGCGCGCGAGCTGATCCCTGGCGGTGTGAACTCCCCTGTTCGCGCTTTTACCGGCGTGGGCGGCACTCCACTGTTTATCGAAAAAGCGGACGGCGCTTATCTGTACGATGTTGATGGCAAAGCGTATATCGATTATGTCGGTTCCTGGGGGCCGATGGTGCTGGGCCATAACCACCCGGCGATCCGTAACGCAGTAATTGAAGCCGCCGGGCGCGGTCTGAGCTTTGGTGCGCCGACCGAAATGGAAGTAAAAATGGCGGAACTGGTGACCGAACTGGTGCCGACGATGGATATGGTGCGTATGGTGAACTCCGGCACCGAAGCGACGATGAGCGCTATCCGCCTCGCCCGTGGTTTTACCGGCCGCGATAAAATCATTAAATTCGAAGGTTGTTACCACGGCCACGCCGACTGTCTGTTAGTGAAAGCAGGATCTGGCGCACTGACGCTGGGTCAACCGAACTCTCCGGGCGTTCCGGCGGATTTCGCCAAACATACCTTAACCTGTACCTATAACGATCTGGCGTCTGTACGCGCCGCGTTTGAGCAGTACCCGGAAGAAATTGCCTGTATTATCGTTGAACCGGTAGCCGGTAACATGAACTGCGTTCCGCCGTTGCCGGAGTTTCTGCCGGGTCTGCGCGCGCTGTGTGACGAGTTTGGCGCGTTGCTAATCATTGATGAAGTAATGACCGGCTTCCGCGTGGCGCTGGCGGGCGCACAGGATTATTACGGTGTCGTGCCGGATCTCACCTGTCTGGGCAAAATCATTGGCGGCGGGATGCCTGTTGGTGCCTTCGGCGGCCGTCGTGATGTGATGGATGCGCTGGCCCCGACCGGCCCGGTGTATCAGGCGGGTACACTTTCCGGTAACCCAATTGCGATGGCAGCCGGTTTCGCCTGTCTGAATGAAGTCGCGCAGCCGGGTGTTCACGAGACACTGGATGAGCTGACAACACGTCTGGCGGAAGGCTTGTTGGAAGCGGCAGAAGAAGCGGGGACTCCTCTGGTTGTGAACCACGTTGGCGGCATGTTCGGTATTTTCTTTACCGATGCCGGGTCAGTGACGTGTTATCAGGACGTAATGGCCTGTGACGTGGAACGCTTTAAGCGTTTCTTCCATATGATGCTGGACGAAGGTGTTTACCTGGCACCGTCAGCGTTTGAAGCGGGCTTTATGTCCGTGGCGCACAGCATGGAAGATATCAATAACACCATCGATGCCGCACGTCGGGTGTTTGCTAAGTTGTGATGATTTTGCCTCGCCCACCGGGCGAGGCATTTTATTAACGGCTCTGCTTTCTCAGCAAATAAATAAAATACGGCGCGCCGATAAACGTCGACAATAATCCCGCCGGGATCTGGAACGGAAACAACACCATCCGCCCGCACCAGTCCGCAAACACCAGCAGCAAACCACCCACCAGCGCCGAAATCACAATGTGCGGCATCGTCCGTCGAAAGCCCATCATCCGTGCAATATGTGGTGCCATCAGACCAACAAAACTCAATGGCCCAATGGTCATTGTCGCGGTCGCCGTCAGACAGGCCGCCAGCATCAGCAACGCAATTCGCGTCGGCGTCAGCGCCATTCCCACGGCTCGTGCGGTATCACCACCCAGCGGTAAAATGGTCAGCCAGCGACGGCACAGCGGCGTAATTGCCAGCAAAATCACCATCACAATTCCGGTGCGCCAGACCTGCGCATCGGTGGCATTGTAGGTCGAACCGGAAATCCAGGTCAGCACTTGCGCCATACGTGGATCGCCGCTCGCCTGCAACATCATCAGCAGCATAGTGAACGCGGTGCTTAATGCCATCCCCGCCAGCAGCATCCGATGTGGTGAAAATCCACCGCGCCCGGCGGCGATCATAATGATCAACAGCGTCACCGCCGCACCGAGACTTCCCGCGGGCAGCAACCAGCCAAAGGCGTTGCCCGGCACCAGAAACAGCATCAGCACTACGCCAAACGCCGCACCAGAGCTGATCCCCAGCACTTCGGGGCTTGCCATCGGGTTTCCGGTCAGCCGCTGAATAATACAGCCAGCCACTGCCAGCATCACGCCTGCAAACAGTGCCGCCATAATTCGCGGCCAGCGCCAGGGCATTAAATCCTCAAGCAGTCCCCCACTCGCCCACGTCCAGCCTTGCGAATCACGACCAAACGACAGCGCCACCACTACGGCAATCAGCAGCAGCACACCACCAGCGAGGGCAAACGCCAGCACATGTTGGCGTTCAATCGCGACCCGATCGTTAACCTTCATATCCGGCGCGCTAATGCTGCGTAAACGTGGCAGCAGCCATAGCAGCAGCGGCGCACCAATCAGTGCAGTGACCGATCCGGTGGAAACTTCCATCCATACGCGGGTTAGCCAGAGAATTATCTGATCGGAAAGCCAGAGAATGAGTGCCCCAATCAGTGACGCCAGCATCAGCCGCGGCAGCAGACGACGCGCGCCCAGCATTTTCGCCAGCAGCGGCGCGAACAAACCGATAAAGCCGATAATCCCGACCGCGTTCACCAGCAAGGCGCTGATAACAATCGCCAGAGACAGCGCAGCCAGACGCGCCAGCGACAGTGCCAGCCCCAGATTGCGCGCCACGCCATCATCAAGCCCCATCAGGGTTAACGGGCGCAGTAGTAGCAATGTCAGCATCACGCCGCCCAGTAACTGCGGCCATAAACGTTCAACGCCGCCCCAGTCGGTTTGCGTCAGCGTACCGGTGCTCCACAGGAACATGCTTTGCAACTGGTCATGATGAAAAATGACCAGTAACTGGTTGATTGCCCCGCAATAAAGGCTCACGACCAGACCCGCGAGGATCAACGTCACTGGCGAAAGGCGTTTACCCCACGCGACGCCAAAGACGATTAAGCCAACCACACAAGCCCCCGCCAGCGCGGCGAACTGACTTGCCGCCACACCAGGAATCGCCCACAGCGTGGTGACGGTAATCCCCAGTTGCGCGCCCGTTGCGACGCCAAGCGTGGTCGGTTCCGCCAGCGGGTTACGTAGCACTTGCTGAAACAGCACGCCAACCAGCCCCAGACCCGCGCCAACCAGCAGCGAAATAGCCAGACGCGGCAGCAAGCTGTAGTGAAAAATCATCTGCTCAATGACGTCAATATCCGGCGACCAGATTGCCTGAGTCCACTGGCTACGCGGCAGCGCATGCGAGAAGTTCATCCAGGTGAGCACCACAGCGGCAATCACCAGCAACGCCAACAATAACGCCGGAAAAAGCGCAATTCGTTTACTCACGCCTGGCCTCCAATGGCGTTATCCAGAATGCGCACAAAGTGCATTGCCGAAAGCGTCGCGCCATAGAACCAAACTGCGGGTACGCGTTGAAAACGCCCTGCACGGACAAACGGCATGGCCTGCCACAGCGGTGTCGCCATTAACGCGTCCATGTCCTTACTGTTATTGTGATCAAAACACAGCACATCAACATCTTTATACGCCGCCAGACGATCAATACTGACCGCGGTGCTGCCCCAGAAGTTGGTTTCCCCTTGCCATGCATTCACAATACCGTACTCATCGAGAATTTCCTGGAACAAGCTGTTTGGACCGAAGACCAGCATATGGCGCGGATCGAGAAGCGACGTCAGCAATAACGGGCGCGCTCCACGCTTTACAAAGCGGGGTTTCATACTGCGGATAAATTTTTCATATTGCGCTAAATGCTTTTCTGCCGCGCTTTGCAGGTTGAGCAAATCCGCCATTTCCGTCAGTGATTTACGCGCCATCATCAGTGGCTGTTTGCCGTCGCTGAAGTTAAATCCGCGCCCCGGTGCAATGCGTGCCAGCATTTCTGGCGAAGGGCCATATCCTGCCGACCAGACCATAAACGACGGTTTCATTTCGGTCAGTAGTTCGAGGTTAGGTTCTGTACGCAAACCAACGTCAATCACCGATTCCGGTAATGGCGGTTCGCTGACCCACAGTCGATAGTTAATGGTGTCCGCCACACCGTAAGGCATGATGCCGAGCGCCAGTAGCAGTTCCACCGGCAACCACTCCAGCGCCACAATACGATGCGGATCAATCGCCGCCGCGCGAGCGGTATTCATCTGCCATAACAACGGAGAAAGCGCCATCGCCGTTAACAGTCGACGACGCGAAAGAAGAGGTAAGCCGCTCATCAATAAACAAAACTCACAGGTGCGGCACCCGCCGGATGCGGCAAAATACCCATCGGGATGCCATAAATCATTTCGAGGGTTTCGCCGCGCATAATTTCCGCAGGCGTTCCCTGAGCAATCATTTCACCGCCGCGCAGGGCGACCAGATAATCACAGTAACGCGCCGCCATATTGATATCGTGCAGCACAGCAATCACCGTCAGGCCGCGTTCCTGGCTTAAACGATGCACCAGCGCCAACACGTCAACCTGATGAGCGATATCCAGCGCCGAGGTCGGTTCATCCAGCAGCAGGCATCGGCTATCCTGCGCCACCAGCATGGCGATCCACGCTCGCTGACGTTCACCGCCAGAAAGGCTATCCACCAGCCGATGCGCCAGTGGTTTTAAGCCGACAAGAGCGATGGCTTCTTCGACCTTTTCGCGATCTGCCACGCCAAATCGCCCCAACGCGCCGTGCCACGGATAGCGACCAATCGCCACCAGTTCGCGCACGGTCATCCCTTCAGCCGGAGGAATCTGCTGCGGCAAATAAGCGACTTTGCGGGCAAAGGCTTTACTGCTCCAGCTTTCCAACGGCTGGGCATCAAGAAGAATTTCGCCTTCCGACGGCGGCTGATGACGTCCCAGCATTTTGAGCAGTGTGGATTTACCAGAACCGTTGTGACCAATCAGGCCGGTCACTTTCCCGGTAGGAAAGGTTAACGACAGCGGATGCAAAAGCGTGCGCCCCGGCACACGAAAGGAAATATTACGCAGTGCAAAAGTGGTATCGGAATGATTCGTGTATTCCTGCATAACAGCCAACTTGTGAAGCGGGCACGGAAATCCGTGCCCAAAGCGAAAATTAGAAACGGAAGGTTGCGGTTGCAACGACCTGACGTTCTGCGCCCCAGAAGCAGCCATAGGTGTTAAAGCAACTGGCGACGTATTCACGATCGAACAGGTTGTTAACATGCAGCGCCACGTTGGAGCCAGCCATACCAACTCGCGCCAGATCATAACGCACTAACGCATCAACTACCGTATAACTTCCCACTTTAAAGGAGTTAGCCGGATCACCGTAGCTGGAGCCAGTATAACGACCGCCAGTACCCAGCGTCAGGCCAGAAAGCGGGCCGTCAAAGAAGGTATAGTCAGCCCACAGAGAAGCCATGTGTTTTGGCACCTGCGCAGGCGTATTACCTTTGTAGGTAGTATCGGTGGTGTATTCCGCATCGGTGTAGGTATAAGAACCGACCACGTTAACACTTGCCGACAGCGCCGCTTTTGCTTCGATTTCTACGCCACGCGCGCGGATCTCACCACCTTCAACCGAGAAGAATGAACCCTCAGGATCTGCCATCAGGTTGTTAGTTTTGGTGAGATTATACAGTGCACCCGTCACCACGATTGGGCGATCTTCCGGTACGTATTTCACGCCGACTTCGTACTGCTTACCTTTAGACGGTGCGAAAATATTACCATCCTTCCCGACCTGAGAAGAAGGTTCAAACGATTCGCTATAGCTGAAGTACGGTGTTACGCCGTTATCAAACAGATAGTTAACACCACCACGCCAGGTGAACTGTTTGTCATCACGTTTGTCAGTCGTTCCCGCTACGCGGTTAAGCGATTCTTGATCTGCCCAGTCATAACGACCGCCCAGAGTGACCAGTACTTTATCCCACTGCGCCTGATCCTGAACGTAAATGCCTGTTTGCTTCTGCTTATTCAGGATGCGGTACGGGCCGGAGTTATCCGGGTCTTTGGCATTGAAATCGAAATCGGTATTCACCGGATTATACAGATTCAACAGCGGCACAGAGTCGTCGTAACCAAACCAGGCGTTGATGTCATTACGCATACGCATAAAGTCGACGCCAGTCAGCAGAGTATGGTCGATATCGCCAGTGGCGAATTTGCTTTGTAACTGGGTATCAACAGAGAAGTTTTGCAGTTTCTCATCATCAACAACGTATTTCCGCGCCAGGTAGTGACCTTTATCCGCAGGTGCTATAGCTGCACACTGCTGGCTGTAAGCATTCGCCGGATCGGAGCAGACACCGTAGCCATAAACGCTGTTTTGCGAGGTTTTGTTTTCAGCAAAACGCAGGTTCTGACGCACCGTAAAGGTGTCGTTAAATTCGTGGTCGAAGCTGTAGCCCACCATCTTCTCGTTACGAGAATAGGTATTGTTCTTCGCACCTTCGTTAAAGTCGGTCGGCAGACGCTTACCGTTCGGCAGCGGCTCAACGGTTCCCTCTTTCGGCAACCAGCCGTAATAGCCCGTTTCCGGCTCGTTCTGGAAGTAAGAAAGGAAGGTGAAATTGGTTTTATCGTCCGGACGCCAGGTGAACGCAGGAGCAATAGCATAACGCTGCTCTTCCGCGCCCTTCTGCTGGGCATTAGCAGAACGCGCAAGACCGGTCAGACGATAAGAATAAACGCCGTCATCATCCAGCGCATCGCTAAAGTCAAAACCAGTCTGGAACAGGCTGTCAGTACCAGCTTTAAACTGAACTTCTTTCAGCGGTTCGGTAGTCGGGCGCTTGCTGACCATATTCAACAAGCCACCTGGGCTGCTTTTCCCGTAAAGCACGGAAACAGGACCACGCATGATTTCAGCGCGCTCAAGCATATACGGATCGATAACCGCATCGTTATAGAAGTTACCCTGCATCTTCAGGCCGTTCAGATAGTTATTCTGACTTTGGCCTTCTGCAGCAAAACCACGGATGATCAGGTGGTCATAAGTGTTGGACGCACCACGCGTACCGACCGAAACCCCTGGCGTATAGCTAAGCGCTTCTTTTACTGACTTCGGCTGGTGTAGCGCCATCTCTTCGGCTGTGACCACAGAAATAGACTGCGGTACTTTTTGAATCGGCGTATCTGTTTTAGTACCGGTGGCTGACTGTCGCGCCGCAATAGTGGCTGCCGGCCCCCATGCGCTTTCTTGCGGCGCAGGTGCAGCGGTAACGGTGATAGTCTCTTCTTTCGGTTCAACCGCTGCCTGTGCATAAACAGACATGCCGCTAACCGCTGTGGCTACTACGACTGCGATTTTACGCAGCGAGTGTTTTGGCTGAGCAGTTTTGTAACGCGCCATTGGTATATCTCTGATGTAAAGTGAAAGTGAATGATAACGTAAACGAGAATGATTATTATAAAGATAAAATAATATTCGAAACGGCGAGACGATGGCAAGCAGTACCCATCAGAGAAGCAACCAAAGGGTCAATAAACAATCAGATGAAAAGAAAGGGTTAATGCTTTTGGAAGGATGTTATTTTACCGGATGGCGGCACGCCATCCGGTAGGTCACAGTTAAATGTTAATTACTACCAAACATTTCCTTAATCCAGCCCGCCACGCCGTCGCTGTCTTTCTGCTCTTGTTGAGCAGGTTGCTGCTGCTGCGGCTGAGAAGACTGATCAAACGGATTGCCTGACGGCTGCTGCTGCATCTCACTCTGTTGACACAGCGATTGCGGATCGCTGGTCCAGACCGGCAAGATACGCATTCCACCGCTGCAAACAAAGTTGCCGTCGTAGTCGACGCCCATATCCACGATATCTTCCGGCGGTACAAGATTCAGCGGCGTTGGCGTCTGGTTAGCCAGATAACGCTGGTAAATCGACATCGCCCCGCTGGCACCGTACAACTTAGTCGGCTGGTTGTTATCGCGGCCAACCCAGGTGATGGTCACCGTGCTGCCGTCAATGCCCGCAAACCAGGTATCAACGTTGTTGTTGGTAGTCCCGGTTTTGCCCGCCAGGTGCAGATTCGGGTATTTCGCTCCCAATTGGCGACCAGTACCACGTTGCACCACTTGCTGCATGGTCCATAGCGTCAGATACGCCGCTTGTGCCGGAACTGCGCGTTCCGCCTGCGGGAAGCTCTGATAGAGCACTTTACCATCTTCGGCAATAACTGAACGCAATGCAGAAAGCGGCGCACGGTTACCACCGCTGGCGATAGTCTGGAATGCCTGCGCCACTTCGATTGGCGTTAAGTTCAGCGCCCCAAGCAACATTGCCGGAACCGGATTCAACTGATCTTTCGGCACGCCCAGTTTAATCCAGGTGTCCGTTACCGCAGGTAACCCTAACGCCATCCCCAGATTCACCGTTGGCACGTTCATCGAACGGGTCAGCGCATCTACCAACATTACTCTGCCGCTCTCGCTATAACGGCGGTCATCGTTCTGTGGTGACCAGACCTGACCGTTAGGCTGACGCAGCGCGATTGGCGCATCGGCAATCCACGTATTCAGGCGATAGATTTTCGGCTGGCTTAAGGCCGTCAGATAGGTCGCTGGTTTTGCCAGTGATCCAATCGAACGACGCGCCTGCATCGCACGGTTGTAACCCGCAAACTGCGGTTCGGAGCCACCGACCATCGCGCGAACTTCACCGCTAAAGCGGTCAACAACCACAATCGCCGTTTCCAGATCGCTCAACTTACGCTGTTTCTTCAGTGCCGGAATGCCTTCCACGGCGGCTTTTTCTGCCGCGTCTTGAGCCACCGAGTCAAAAGTAGTGAAGATCTTCACGCCAGAGAGATCTTTCACTTTATCGCCCAGTTTCGCCTGCAACTCCTGGCGCACCAGTTGCATAAAGGCAGGCTGCGGAGAGATCACCCCACCGCGCGGCTGTACGCCCAGCGGACGTGCGCTCAACATGTCGTAGAGTTCTTGATCAATAATCTGCTGCTGTTGCAGCAGACGCAGTACCAGGTTACGTCGCTCAAGCGCCAGTTTCGGGTTGCGCCACGGGTTATAGATAGACGCACCTTTCACCATACCGACTAACAGCGCCTGCTGATCAAGGCTCAACTCTTCTACCGGACGACCAAAGTAGTACAGGCTTGCCAGCGGGAAACCACGGATTTCGTTGTCACCGCTCTGACCGAGATATACCTCGTTCATATACAGCTCAAGAATGCGGTCTTTGCTGTAACGCGCATCCATGATTAACGCCATATAGGCTTCGTTCGCTTTACGCCAGTAAGAACGTTCGCTAGAGAGGAACAGGTTCTTCACTAACTGTTGAGTCAGCGTACTCGCCCCCTGCACCGTGCGCCCGGCGGTCAGGTTCGCCAGCACCGCACGTCCAATGGAGTAGAGACTGATACCATCATGCTCGTAGAAATGACGGTCTTCTGTCGCCAGCAAAGTATCTACCAGCAAATCCGGGAAGCCACTACGCGGCACAAACAGACGCTGTTCGCCGTTTGGTGAGGAGATCATGGTGATCAGACGCGGATCAAGACGGAAGAAACCGAACTGACGGTTGTTCTCCATATTGACAATAGTCGCCAGATGATCGCCCTCAAAAGTCAGACGCGCACGCACCTGCCCTTCTTTACTATCTGGGAAATCAAATGGACGGCGGATCATCTCAATACTGTTGGCCTGCACGGTAAATTCGCCAGGACGGGTCATCTTCGACACCTGACGATATTGCGTGGCCTCCAGCAATTTCACCATCTCGTTCTTGCTGATGGTCATGTCTGGCTCAAGGTTTACCATCCGACCATAAACTGCCGCTGGCAATTGCCACACCTTGCCATCGATACGGCTGCGAATTTTTTGATCGAGATAAACACCGTAAACGGCGATTAACACCGCAAATACGATCCCCAGTTTCAGTAGCAGCCATAGCCAGCCGCGTTTACCACGAGGCTTACGCCCTTTGCCCTTACCTTTGCGTGGCATCGGTTCTTCATCCTCATAGTCATCATAATCGTCGTCATCTTCGTAGCGACGACGGCTTACCTTTTGTTTGACAGGACGCGTCGGTTTCCCTTTGCGTCCAATTGGCTCGCGGTCATTCCCGGCCATACATTTTCTCCGCAATATTCAGGCGCAAAAGCCCGATTTTCTATTCTTCTGTGACAAGACAGAAGAAGATATCTCTCAAAGTACTTTTCGCCCTCCCCCTATGGGAGAGAACCGGGGCGAAGGGACTGCCCGTGCCCGTTTACCAACCTCACGAATACTTTTTCGTCCGTCGCGTCGGTGCGGTATTCGCCGGGTCGTCCGGCCAGACGTGTTTGGGATAACGCCCTTTCATCTCTTTTTGCACCTCGCGATACGCTCCCTGCCAGAAGGCACTTAAATCACGCGTGATTTGCAGCGGCCTCTGGGCGGGTGAAAGCAATTCCAGCACCAGCGGCACGCGCCCCTGAGCGATAGTCGGATTAGTGGCTTCGCCAAACATCTCTTGCATTCTCACCGCCAGCGCGGGTGGGTTATCTTCATGATAACGAATGGCGATCCGGCTTCCCGTCGGCACAGTGTAATGCGCAGGCAATTCACTATCCAGACGTTGCTGCATTCCCCAATCAAGTAATCCGCGCAGCGCCTGATAAACATCAAGAGATTTCAGGCCACGCAGCGAATGTACGCCGGCCATATGTGGCAGCAGCCACGTTTCCAGCGACGCCAGCAAGCTCGCCTCATCCATTGCTGGCCAGTCATATTCCGGTAACCACTTTGCAGCACACAGCAAACGCAAGCGTAGCTGCTCCGCTTCCGGCGTCCAGTTAAGAACGTTTAGACCTTTATCGCGAATACCGTTGAGCATTGCATGATGTAATTCATCTTCCGACGGTTTCGCCAGCGGCTGTACTTTTACTGTGAGCTGACCAATCTGCAACCGACGCCAGGCCTTCAGCGTGCCTTGTGCATCGTCCCATTCAACGGTGTCAGATTGCTGTAATAGCTGTGAGCAGCGTTGCACTAACTCATCAATATCGACCGGTAGCGCCAGTAGAATTCGCGCATCCGGCGAGGCGCTGCCCTGCAATAACAAAGGAGCGATCAACCACTCGTGGCGGCTTAAGGCATCATCCGCGTCCAGCATTGCTCCCATACCGTTCGCCAGTTGATAACGACCATCCTGGCCACGGCGACGAGCAATACGATCGGCAAAGGCCTGGGCAAGTAGCGGCGCAATAAACGCACTGTCGGCCTCGCCACCACGGACGTTTAAGCGCTTTAACAGTTGCTGACTACGCTGTTGCCAGGCCGGTTGATTGCGGGAAAACGCCACTTCCAGGTCGCTATTCCCCATGCGGGGCGGCTCTTCGAGAATGGCGGCAATTTTTGCGGCGGTAGCGGCTTCATCATCACTCTTCGCGCTCACCAGCATAGCGGCTAACCGCGGATCATTACCCAGCGTCGCCATTTTTTGCCCTTTCGCGCTAAGTCGTTCGCCATCCAGCGCGCCAAGCATCTGTAACAGGCGTTTCGCAGCCTGTAGATTCACCGTTGGTGGTTGATCCAACCAGTTCATCTGCGCCGGATCGCTGCATCCCCATTGCAGTAATTCCATCAGCAAACCGGAGAGATCGCTTTGTAAGATTTCCGGTTCACTTTGTGCAGCGGCGCGTTCCGCCTGTTCTTTGGCGATCAAATGCAGGCAAATGCCCGGCTCCAGTCGCCCGGCGCGCCCGGCACGCTGCGTCATCGACGCCTGACTAACTCGCTGGGTAATCAACCGTGTAAGACCCGTTCGCGGATCAAAGCGCGCCATCCTTTCCTGGGCGCAATCCACCACCAGGCGAATACCTTCGATAGTTAAACTGGTTTCAGCAATATTGGTTGCCAGCACCACTTTGCGCATCCCTTGTGGTGCCGGGAGGATCGCTTTTCGCTGATCGTTCAACGACAATGCGCCATACAGTGGACAAAGCAACACATCACTGCCTACACGCGAAGCCAGTTGTTCCTGCACACGCTGAATTTCCCTGACGCCAGGTAAAAACAGCAGCAGAGATCCTGCTTCCTGGCGTAGCAATTCGGCGGTGGCGACAGCAACGGCTTCGTCAAAACGTTGATGTGTAGGCAGCGACAAATAGCGGCGCTCCACCGGATACGAACGCCCTGCGGAAACAACAACGGGGGCTTCCGGCAACATTTGCTGTAAGCGCTCGTTATCCAGCGTGGCTGACATAATCAGCAGCTTCAGGTCATCGCGCAGCCCTTGTTGCACATCGAGTAACAACGCCAGCGCCAGATCCGCCTGCAGACTGCGTTCATGAAACTCATCAAGGATCACCAGACCGACGCCGCTTAGTTCCGGGTCGCGTTGGATCATGCGCGTCAACACCCCTTCAGTAACGACTTCCAGACGGGTATTCGGCCCGACGCAATTTTGCGCACGCATCCGGTAGCCAACGGTATCGCCGGGCTTTTCGTTAAGCAGCTCCGCCAGCCGTTGCGCGACGTTACGCGCCGCCAGACGCCGCGGCTCCAGCAGGATGATTTTCCCGCGAATACCAGGATGCGCCAGCAGTTGCAGCGGCAGCCAGGTCGATTTCCCGGCTCCGGTCGGCGCGCTTAATAACACCTGCGGTGCACAATCGAGGGCGGCAAGTAATTCAGGTAAGACGGCAGCAACGGGCAACGACGACACAAAACGCTCCTGAGGGTTAACATTCTTCGCGGCGCATTGTAGCATCGCGGTAATTCATAACCGAGTGCCTGACATGTCTGAACCGCAACGGCTGTTCTTTGCCATCGACTTACCTGCAGAAATCCGCGAACAGATTATCCACTGGCGCGCCGCACAGTTTCCACCAGAAGCGGGGCGTCCGGTTGCCGCTGAGAACTTGCATCTGACGCTGGCGTTTTTAGGCGAAGTGAGCGCAGAGAAAGAGAAGGCGCTCTCACTTTTGGCCGGACGGATTCGTCAACCCGGTTTCACACTAACGCTTGATGACGCCGGTCAGTGGCTACGTTCTCGCGTGGTGTGGCTTGGTATGCGCCAGCCGCCGCGCGGATTAATCCAACTGGCGAATATGCTTCGTTCACAAGCAGCGCGCAGTGGTTGTTTTCAAAGCAATCGACCGTTTCATCCGCATATCACCTTATTGCGCGATGCCAGCGAGGCGGTGACAATCCCGCCGCCTGGCTTTAACTGGTCGTATGCGGTGACGGAGTTCACCCTTTACGCTTCCTCGTTTGCCCGAGGACGCACACGCTACACGCCGCTAAAACGCTGGACACTGACGCAATAACAAGGGTTTTATCGCAATGGAATTTTCACCCCCTCTACAACGCGCCACGCTGGTTCAACGTTATAAACGTTTTTTAGCCGATGTGATCACACCAGATGGCCAGGAATTAACGCTACACTGCCCGAATACTGGCGCGATGACCGGTTGTGCAACACCTGGAGATACCGTCTGGTATTCAACTTCCGACAACACAAAACGGAAATATCCGCACACCTGGGAACTGACCCAAAGCCAAAACGGTGCATTTATTTGCGTCAATACACTTTGGGCAAACAGATTGACGAAAGAGGCTATCCTTAATGGGAATATTTCGGAGCTGTCAGGCTATAGCTCGCTGAAAAGCGAAGTAAAATACGGTGCCGAACGCAGCCGTGTTGACTTCATGTTACAGGCGAGGTTTCGACCTGACTGCTATATTGAAGTGAAATCGGTTACGTTAGCGGAAAACGAACAGGGATACTTTCCCGATGCAGTGACTGAACGAGGTCAGAAACATCTTCGGGAGTTGATGAGCGTAGCGGCTGAAGGCCAGCGTGCAGTGATTTTTTTCGCCGTGCTACATTCAGCCATTACACGGTTTTCACCCGCGCGCCACATCGATGAGAAATACGCGCAACTATTGTCAGAGGCTCAACAGAGGGGGGTAGAAATTCTGGCTTATAAGGCGGAACTTTCTGCTGAAGGTATGGCTCTTAAAAAATCACTGCCCGTTACTCTGTAGTTGAATAAGTAACTGGTTAATTTACATTCTGGTCGCGTGCGCAAATACGCTTTTCCTCACACAGTTGTCAAGTGTTACGTTTAGATAATTGCTATCCGGAAAAGCATCTGCTATTTATAGCGGCCTCATTTTTCCCCCGAACATGGGGATCGATAGTGCGTGTTAAGGAGAAGCAACATGCAAGAAGGGCAAAACCGTAAAACATCGTCCCTGAGTATTCTCGCCATCGCTGGGGTGGAGCCATATCAGGAGAAGCCGGGCGAAGAGTATATGAACGAAGCCCAGCTGGCGCACTTCCGTCGTATTCTGGAAGCATGGCGTAATCAACTCAGGGATGAAGTCGATCGCACCGTTACACATATGCAGGATGAAGCCGCCAACTTCCCGGATCCGGTAGACCGTGCCGCCCAGGAAGAAGAGTTCAGCCTCGAACTGCGTAACCGCGATCGCGAGCGTAAGCTGATCAAAAAGATCGAGAAGACGCTGAAAAAAGTGGAAGACGAAGATTTCGGCTACTGCGAATCCTGCGGTGTTGAAATTGGTATTCGTCGTCTGGAAGCGCGCCCAACAGCCGATCTGTGCATCGACTGCAAAACGCTGGCTGAAATTCGCGAAAAACAGATGGCTGGTTAATTAAAGCTGTTCCATCACGTTTACCACAGGCGGGAAATGCTCCCGCCTTATTTTTTGTTCAAAGAGATGACAGACACACACTATATTGGGCGCTTTGCCCCCTCACCTTCCGGCGAGCTTCATTTTGGTTCTCTGATCGCTGCGCTTGGCAGCTATCTGCAAGCACACGCCCGGCAAGGTCGCTGGCTGGTACGCATTGAAGATATCGACCCACCCCGTGAAGTTCCCGGTGCCGCAGAGACTATCCTGCGCCAACTGGAACATTACGGCCTGCACTGGGACGGCGATGTTCTCTGGCAATCCCAACGTCACGACGCCTATCGTGAAGCCCTCGCCTGGTTACGTGAGCAAGGACTAAGTTATTACTGCACCTGTACGCGCGCACGTATTCACAGTATTGGCGGTATCTACGACGGTCATTGCCGTGAATTGCATCATGGCCCGGACAACGCGGCTGTACGTATTCGGCAGGTGCATCCGGTTATGCAGTTCACTGACCAACTGCGCGGCATTATCCACGCCGACGAAAAACTGGCGCAGGAAGATTTTATTATTCATCGCCGTGATGGTTTGTTTGCCTATAACCTGGCTGTGGTGGTTGATGATCACTTTCAGGGCGTGACTGAAATTGTCCGTGGCGCAGATTTGATTGAACCCACAGTGCGGCAAATCTCGCTGTACCAGCTTTTTGACTGGCAAGCGCCAGATTACATTCATTTGCCGCTGGCGCTTAACGCACAAGGCGCTAAACTTTCCAAGCAGAATCATGCGCCTGCGTTACCAAAAGGCGACCCGCGCCCGGTACTAATCGCGGCACTTCAATTTCTTGGTCAGCAGGCAGAAACACATTGGCAGGATTTCAGCGTCGAGCAAATCCTTCAGTCAGCCGTCAAAAACTGGACGCTGACCGCCGTACCTGAGTCGGCAATTGTAAATTCAACATTCTCAAATGCGTCATGCTGAGCTATGATTAGCCGCTATTTTTTTGTCCTGAATGATGTTTGACACTACCGAGGTGTATTATTTTTACCCGAGTCGCTAATTTTTGCCGCAAGGTGCTAAGCCGCGAGGAGAGCGAGGCTGAACAGGCAGTCGCCCGTCCACAGGTGACGGTGATCCCGCGTGAACAGCATGCTATTTCCCGCAAAGATATCAGTGAAAATGCCCTGAAGGTAATGTACAGGCTCAATAAAGCGGGATACGAAGCCTGGCTGGTTGGCGGCGGCGTGCGCGACCTGTTACTTGGCAAAAAGCCGAAAGATTTCGACGTGACCACTAACGCCACGCCTGAGCAGGTGCGCAAACTATTCCGTAACTGCCGTCTGGTGGGTCGCCGTTTCCGTCTTGCTCACGTGATGTTTGGTCCGGAAATTATCGAAGTCGCAACCTTCCGTGGACACCACGAAGGCAACGTCAGCGACCGCACGACCTCCCAGCGTGGGCAAAACGGCATGTTGCTGCGCGACAACATATTCGGCTCCATCGAAGAAGACGCCCAGCGCCGCGATTTCACCATCAACAGCCTGTATTACAGCGTCGCGGATTTTACCGTCCGTGATTACGTTGGCGGCATGAAAGATCTGAAAGACGGCGTGATTCGCCTGATTGGTAACCCGGAAACGCGCTACCGTGAAGATCCGGTACGTATGCTGCGCGCGGTACGTTTTGCCGCCAAGTTGGGTATGCGTATCAGCCCGGAAACCGCAGAACCGATCCCACGCCTGGCTACCCTGCTGAACGATATCCCACCGGCACGCCTGTTTGAAGAATCACTCAAACTTCTACAAGCAGGCTACGGTTACGAAACCTATAAATTGCTGTGTGAATATCATCTGTTCCAGCCGCTGTTCCCGACCATTACCCGTTACTTCACGGAAAATGGCGACAGCCCAATGGAGCGGATGATTGAGCAGGTACTGAAAAATACTGATACGCGTATCCATAATGATATGCGCGTTAACCCGGCGTTCCTGTTTGCCGCCATGTTCTGGTATCCACTGCTGGAGACGGCACAAAAAATCGCGCAAGAGAGCGGCCTTACCTATCACGATGCTTTCGCGCTGGCGATGAACGATGTGCTGGACGAAGCCTGCCGTTCACTGGCGATCCCGAAACGTCTGACTACGCTAACTCGCGATATCTGGCAGTTGCAGTTGCGCATGTCCCGTCGTCAGGGCAAACGTGCATGGAAACTGCTGGAGCATCCGAAGTTCCGCGCCGCTTACGACCTGCTGGCACTGCGTGCAGAAGTGGAACGCAACGCTGAGCTGCAACGTCTGGCGAAATGGTGGGGTGAATTCCAGGTTTCTGCGCCACCAGATCAAAAAGGGATGCTCACCGAGCTGGATGAAGAACCAGCACAGCGCCGTCGTACTCGTCGTCCGCGCAAACGCGCACCGCGTCGCGAGGGCACCACATGACAGTGGCATATATTGCCATAGGCAGCAATCTGGCCTCTCCGCTGGAGCAGGTCAATGCTGCCGTGAAAGCACTCGGTGAAATTCCTGAAAGCCGCATTCTTGCCGTTTCTTCGTTTTACCGTACCCCTCCGCTGGGGCCACAAGATCAGCCGGATTACTTAAACGCCGCCGTGGCGCTGGAAACAACTCTCGCACCTGAAGAGTTACTCAATCACACACAGCGTATTGAATTGCAGCAAGGTCGCGTTCGTAAGGCCGAACGCTGGGGGCCGCGCACGTTAGATCTCGACATCATGCTGTTTGGTGATGCGGTGATTAACACTGAACGCCTCACTGTTCCGCACTATGATATGAAGAATCGTGGTTTTATGCTCTGGCCGCTGTTTGAGATTGCGCCAGGTCTCGTATTCCCGGATAACCACACGCTTGCCCGGTTACTGACTGATGCACAATTTCCGCGCCCTTCTCTTTGGTAATACGTGTTCTCCTGTATTAATTAGCCCCGCTTTCGCGTAATACAAAAAATACGCACAAAAAAATAATTAAAACATCCTCTAATTTAATATTATTTCCCCCGTTCGCTTTGACATCAAACTTTAATCAATTACACATGATTTTATCTTAAATGTAATTTAATTTATTCTAACAATGATAAATATTGACTTTTAAAACAATTTAGAGCCATTTAAATGAAATAGAAAGAATATATATATCTTTCATCCACTTACCCTGCCATATTTGCCGCCAAACAATTCATCACAGAAATAAAAACCCACACATAATATTCATTATAAAAATAATATTTAATATAGAAATACAAATAGCCCATTAATATAAAAACAATATTTTACAAAAAAACACACTCCTATTATATTGCCCATCCCGTAATTAACTTTACGTATCATTTTTTAACTCATTTAATATTTTATGGAGAATTATAATGAACAAGAAGCTTCTGGCGGTTGTTCTGGCAGCGTCCTGTTTTTCTGCTGGTAATGCAATGGCTGTGGATGGTGGTGAAATCAATATCAACGGTCTGGTTTCTGATGAAACCTGCCCGGCAACCGTTAACGGTGGCAGCAACGATGTTAACATCACCCTGAAAACCGCGAAACCAAGTGATATTACAGCGCTGAATGACAAAGCGCTGGGTGCATACCCGGCAGCAATCAGCATCTCAGTAAACTGCTCCAATGCAGCCGCAAATAAAACGGCAACAATGAGCTTTACCTCTACTTTCCACAGCTCCACCCAGGGTACTCTGGAAAACGACAACTCCATCAGCGGCCCGGCTAAAGGTGTCAACATCGCACTTCACGATGTCTCCGCCACCACCCCGGCACTGGTTAAAGTAAACGATCCTTCAAGCAAAATTTCTTCTCCTATCGATTCAACCAGCCATATCGCCACCTTCAGCTATATGGCGTCCTATGTGAAATCTTCTTCAACCGCAACCGTCACCAGCGGCCCGGTGAAAACCAACGCAACCTATACCCTGACTTATCAGTAATAGCGTTACCGTTGTAAAAATCACAAGGGGATGTGTTACATCCCCTGTTTCAGGATTTAGAGATGTTTCAGGGAGAGATAACATGTTGAATTATAACAAGACTATCGCTGCTATCGTTGTCGGTGCAACGCTTACGGCATTCAGCCCCATAACCCAGGCCGATATCGTTATCAACGGTACGCGCATCATCTATAAAGAAAGCGACAAAAAGATCACTGCTCGCCTGGAAAATAAAGGCTCTCGCCCATTGCTGGTGCAGTCCTGGCTTGATACCGGTGATGACAATGTAGACCCGGCTTTGATCAAAGTCCCGTTTAACGCGACCCCACCGGTCTCACGCATAGACCCGAAAAAAGGCCAAACCGTTACCATCACCTATACCGGTACGCAGGCATTACCGAAAGACAGGGAAAGTGTGTACTGGTTTAACGTGCTGGAAGTTCCACCCAAAATGCAGGCAAAAGAAGCTGAAAATAAAAATGTCCTGCAACTGGCTTTCCGTACCCGTATCAAACTGTTCTATCGCCCTGATGGATTAGCCGGTGAGCATTTCAAAGCTCCAGAGCAATTAACCTGGCGCTGGAATGGAAATAAAATAAAAGTAACGAACCCAACGCCTTATTATGTTTCCTTCTCGTCTGTCGATGTGCAGTCGGGAAATAAAAAATATACCGTAGACGCCACAATGGTTTCGCCAAAAAGCGATGCCGAATTTACAGTACAGGGTCTGAATACCTCCCCTGGCGGCGCTAAATTACACTATTCAGCGATTAGTGATTACGGCAGTGAAATAAAAGGCGAAGCAAATATGTAATCTCACGAATTACATTATCGCCAGGGTAAATATCTTGAATTAATTATTGACTGAATGATTACAACGTCGAGCATAAGAAAAAACAGATGACTCATTGTAAACTGACACGGATTGCCGTTATTTTTGCCTGCATTTATGGCCATGCTGCCAATGCGGCAGAAAGTATTGAATACGATCCCAGCTTCCTGATGGGGAGTTCTGCCCAGGGGATTGACCTGTCGCGTTATTCCGACGGTAACCCTGCTATGCCCGGCAGCTATGACGTAAAAGTCTACGTCAATGAAAGTGCCGCAACGAGCATGACCGTAGAACTTATTGATACCGGCAAGAAAAGTGCCGACGCCTGTATTTCTCGTAAAATGCTCAATCAGTTGCATATTAAACAGCCGGATCTCAAAGACGGAGAGGCTGTATTACGCAAAGGCGAAACGGAAGCTGATGATTGTCTCGATCTGGCGCGGGCGATCCCACAGTCAGAAGTCTATTTCGATACTAACGATCAGAAGTTGGATATCACGGTTCCGCAGATCTGGATCCTCAGTAATTATCAGGGATATATCGACCCGTCATTATGGGAAGACGGCATCAGTGCCGCCATGTTGTCCTACCGTATGAACGGCTGGCGCAACACGCGCCGGGGTGATGAAACTCAGTCGTTCTATACTGCACTCAACGCAGGGCTTAACCTCGGGAACTGGCATTTCAGAAGCAACGGTAACTATAGCTGGCAGCAGGATGTTGGCGGTAATTTTGATATTCAGAACAGCTATATGCAGCGCGAGCTGCCATTTATTCGTTCTCAACTTGTGGTCGGGGAGACCTACACCACCGGGGAAACCTTCGACTCTGTCGGCATTAAAGGCGCACGCCTGTACAGCGACGACCGCATGTTACCGCCTTCCATGACCAGTTTTGCCCCGGTGATCCGCGGCGTGGCAAACAGTAACGCCAAAGTCACCATCACCCAGGGCGGCTATAAAATTTACGAAGGAACCGTACCGCCTGGCGAATTCGCCATTGATGACATCATGCCTTCTGGCTACGGCAATGATCTGGTGGTCACCATTGAAGAAGCCGACGGTTCACGGCGGACATTCTCACAACCGTTCTCCTCGGTTATGCAGATGCTGCGTCCGGGCGTCGGGCGTTGGGATCTCAGCGGTGGGCAAATCGTTCGCGACGATTTGCGCGAAGACTATAACTTGCTGCAAGGGTCATTCTACTACGGTATCAACAACACCTTTACCGGCTATACGGGTATCCAGTTCACCGATGCTGACTTTATGGCCGTGCTGCTGGGGCTGGGCGTAAACACCAGCATCGGCGCAGTATCGCTGGACGTCACTCAGTCGAAGGCGAATATCTACAACGATCAAACCTACACCGGGCAAAGCTATCGTATTTCGTGGAACAAAATGTTCAGTGCCACCAATACCTCACTAAACCTGGCCGCCTATCGCTATTCCACCAGTAATTACCTGGGGCTGAACGATGCCCTGACGTTACAGGATGATGCCAGACACAGCTCGCCAGACGAGCAACGCACAATGGGGAATTATCAGCGTACCCGCAATCAGTTCACTATCAGTCTCAACCAGCCGCTGATGTTCGAGGAGGTCGATTACGGCTCGTTTTATCTTAATGGTAGTTGGACGGATTACTGGAGCGGAAGCCATAGCCAGAGCACGTACTCTATGGGCTACAGCAAAGGGACAAGTTGGGGAACCTGGAGTGCCACAGTACAACGCACCTGGAACGAAGACGGCGATCAGGATGACAGCTTCTATCTGAGTTTCAGCATTCCGCTGGAAAATTTACTGGGCGGTAAACGTCGCGAAAGCGGCTTCAAGTATCTCGACAGCCGTATGAGCACTGACTTTAACGGCAGCCATCGTTTGAGCGCCAGCGCCAACGGCAGCAGCGGCGATGGAAAATATAACTACAGCGTGAATACCAATTACTCCACCAATAAGCAGAGTTCCAATCTGGCAGATATTGGCGGTTATCTCAGCTATGAATCGCAATGGGGTACATGGTCTGGCTCAGCATCGGCTGACACTGACCACAGCCGTCAGATGTCACTCAGCACCGATGGCGGCTTCGTCCTGCACGGCGGCGGGCTGACGTATACCAATCACAGCTTTAGCGATACCGATACGCTTGTCCTGGTGAAAGCCCCTGGAGCGCATGGCGCACGAATCAACTACAGCAGTAACACCATTGACCGTTGGGGTTATGGCGTCGCCACGTCCGCCTCCCCGTACCGTGAAAACAACATCACGCTCGATATTCAGGAGCTGGAAAACGACGTAGAGCTTAAGAGCACCAGTTCACAAACGGTTCCGCGCTACGGGGCCATTACCATGACCAGTTTCGAAACCGATCAGGGCTGCTCAGCGATGATCACGATGCGTCGTAGCGATGGCGAACCTCTGCCATTTGCCGCCAATATCACCAATGAGCAAGGGCAATCTCTGGGCTATATCGGCCAGAACAACCAGGCCTTTGTGCGTGGTATCGAAGATAACGGCGTGTTGCAGGTGAACTGGTCCGATAAGGACAACGTTTCGCAGCACTGCATCGCGCGCTATCAGGTTCCGGCATCCGCTGCTGACCAGCGCGGCAACCAGACCCTGTCACTGGATAACGTACTCTGTACGGTATCTGCAACTCACTAAAATCCGCGAGATATGGATAACCTATGACACGGAAAAATATTCCTCTGGCACTTGCCGTGCTGACGCTCTCAGCCTCGGCACTGGCCGTTGATGTCGACGTTAAATTCAGGGCCGATATTATACAGCCGACCTGTGATATCAAACTGGAAGGAACCGGTACGTCTAAAACCGGCACTGACGCCTATAAGCTGGTCATTCCTGATATCAGGCTGGACCAGTTACGCGCGAAAAGTGCCGAAACGGTAGGTGAATTTACCTTAAAAACGGAAAACTGTACGGGTAGCCCGAGCAAAATCATTTCTACCATCACGGCAGAGAAAAAAACCGGTGTCGCGGGGATGAACCTGGCGATCCCTCTCGCTGGTGGGCCAGGGTTAACGGGCAGTATCGGTGTCGGTTTCCGTCGGGCCAGTACGTCAACTGACACATTTTTTAAAGTTCAGAACGATGAAAACATCACGTGGACAACTGCTGAAATCAGCGGCGGATTAAAACTGGCTGCCGTAATGCGAGAAACCCAGGCTGATAAGGGCACAATCGGTGATTTCAGCGCCAAAGTCACGTTTAACTTCACCTATGAATAACGGGGTAGCACAATGAAAAAAACAACTTTAGCCTGCTACGTCGTCAGCACCATGGCATGCTTCAGCATTGGGATGAATACCGCCAATGCCACCACGGATTCCCTGGATCTTACCGTCGTGACAAAAGTCACCGCAGGAACCTGTAGCGCCGAAGTACAGGAAAACTCAAAGACAGTTACCGACATTGATTTTCAGGATGTTTTCATCCCGGAAGTGATCAGCGGAAACAAAGCAAAATCATTCAATCTGATACTCAGCAACTGCGCAGCCACATCCAGCGCAGAGTTCACATTGAAACCGGCCAGTGGTTCAACCTGTGATAGCGCAGGCGCGGGAGAAGCATTTGCCAACGCCTCCGTTGCAACCCCGAAAGCAGCAGCGGTCGCCGTTGAGGTCTGGGGGTCAGCAACCCCTAAAAGCGGTACACAACTGAAGTGTAAATCCGCCAACGCGTTCCCGGTCACCATGGTCGGTGGTGGCGCGACCGTGCCGCTCAGCGCACGCCTGATCCGCGATAGCGGTAAGGCTGACGCGGACGTCACTGCCGGTGAGTTTTCCAGCCAGGCAGTATTTGATATTACCTATAAGTGATTTACAGCGCAGCCTGTGTAAAAGGGACGTTATGAAAAAGCACGGTTTATCTACCACTCTTATCATTGTTGCTGCGCTATTTAGCGCCAGTACATTGGCTGATGTGAGTGTCGACTTTAACGCAAAAGTGCTGAGCACCACCTGCACGGTATCCGTTAGCAACAACGGGACGGTCGATTTAGGTACGGTGAGCCTGGGTTATTTCGCCAGCGGCATTACGGCGGAGCAATATTTTTCTGGGGGTCAGGAATTCTTTATCAATTTGTATAACTGTACCGGGAGTGCCCCAACAGGGACCACAAATTTGCATCTGGATTTCAAACCTAAAAACGGCGCTTTTGCAGCAGGCTCGCAACAAGTTTTTCCGAATGAGGAAAGTAATGGTGCCAAAAATGTTGGCGTGGTGATTTTCTCAACGCACGATCGCAGCAATATGTTTAACGTCTGGTCTCCTGCAGGTATTTCACGGTCGACATACACGGTGAATGCACAGGGTCTGAATAATTCGACCTGGGCTTTTTATACCCGAATGCAAAAAATTGATAATATTGCCTCTGTCACTGCCGGAAAAGTGGCAACCAGTGTACTGGTTGATACCTGGTACGATTAATTCAATGGAATGAAAGATAAAGAGCGGATTCAGATGATTATTAACAGACTGAGTAAAGCAGTAATTAGCCTGGTATTATTAATCAGCACTGGTGCTGTATTTTCAACATGGGCGGGAACACGTATTAGCTACGGCGAACCAAATGATGATGGTAATGTTATAATCAATATTTTTCCGAATGGAACACAACCCGCTTCTGCCGGAGGGCAGCCTGCACCAGGATTGATTACGCCGTTAGGCGTATACATGATATCGAACTCCACATCCAATATGATTTACTGTTATTTTGGCGACGCGTCCAGCGGAGATCAATCCAATTCGGAGATTTACCATAACCTGATTAACTCAGGCAAACAGTATGATGGCAAACCCTTATTTAAGACAACGATACAAGGCGTCTATGTGTCGGTCGAAATCCTTAATTTCAGTAGCCCTGGCATTACATTTGGCATAGGAGCGGAACACAGCCTCCTTGCTGATGGAACCCATAGAGATGAATTCTCGGGCCATGTTGTCGACCCATCACAATGTACAGGCTATCAACAACTCACTTTCCAGGTGAGAACCACCTATTACCTCGGCAGCGACTATCAGCCCGCTATATACACTGGTGGCGGCGCTTCTGGCGACTACGATTCATTTAAGGCGGAGATTGACAGTAACAGTACCCTTGATACCCGTGGTTTCGCTTCAACAAATTCCCCCGGTTTTAGCATCAGAAGCAGTACCCAGGGACAAGGGTATTATTTAGTGGTTGAGTTTAGAAACCCTGGTCTGATGATTACGTCTCCAACCTGTTATGCCGATGCCGTTGCAGGTACAAATGTTAAAGGCAACACCGTCGATTTTGGCAATGTTTTAACCACGGATATTAGTAACGGAACCAGTAATTCCAAACGCCAGTTCCAGATAGCATTAAAAGACTGTGTGGGGATTGGAAGCATAATAACGAAACTGTCCACCACAAAAACCGGGAACAGCGTCAGGCTATTGGGCAACCAACAGACAAACAATGCAGCCGGAGGAATTGGGGTGAAAATTACCGGCCTGAACGATGCCGCGACCGGTAAAGCGGAACAGCTTTATCCTAATAATCCATATTCCGTTTATACAGAATATGAGTCGGCGACTAACCCCGACGGTTGGATTGACGTTAATGCCATTGATGTGACGCACCCTGGGGTCGAACATATCCTGGATTTCGAAGCGCAACTGGTTCCCGATTTCGTGCAGGATCAACCCACCCCGGTGATCACCGCAGGCGCATTTGAAGCCACGGGCACATTCTCCATGACTTATCCCTGATATTACTGACTGCCAGGCGCGCACTGCGCCTGGCAGTAAGCGGTTTGTGCCACAAAACTACACTGATAAATTAAAAAATCATAACTCTATATCATTTCTATTATATTAATAAATGATGTTAGCTACGCAAAAGGGAACCAGCATTATGCTGATTAAATCTTACTATCACTAAATATCAAATACTCATGCAATGAGTGTTTGCAATGGAGTGCGTATGAAAACTACTCTACAATTTGTTATTTTTACCATTCTTCTATTTGTTAATTGTGTCTGTAACGCAACCGTCGATTTTATTGTTGGTGCGGGGCCTGATGGTGTACCGCCGGAAAGAAATGGCCGCGCAAATTTCCAGTATTCCGGGAGCAGTAATAACCTGGTATTTTACCGCCCAACTCAACTCGGCCCGACAGGGGTACAATTACGCTGGCCTAATCAGGATACCCATGACAGTGGCAGTGTATATTGTACAGCACATTCCAGTGCTACTGGCGGCCCTATCACTGTCAGAAATAAAATGGTTGATTCAGGGCTCGTTTACGGGGGACATAAATTATTCAAAACATCCGTTACAGGACTGTATTATACATTAAAAATATCAACTATATGGACAGCTTATAATACAACCGCTGACGTTCCGGATATATTTATCGGGGATGCACCAACACAAACTTTCCACTTTAGATTCCATGATGCCGATCTGCAACGAGCCTGTGAGCGACTGGATGGCCGTTTTACTCCAAAATTTTTTAGAATAGGTGGCGTTGTTCAAGACTTTACTGTTGAATTTTATTCAGATACGACATTCGCCCCTACAGCAGGCCAAAAAATAACATTACTCAGCAGCAGCGATTACCTTTACAGTTTTAAGGCCGAGAATGCGGGGGGAACGGTTCAAGGGTACAGTGGGAGTATCTATTTTAACTTCAATTTAGCGAATGTGACCTTATCACTTCCGACCTGTTTTTCCTCAGTGATTACAGGAAAAACAGTCAATGGAACGACTGTTGAACTTGGCAGCTATACAACCGGTCAGATCAAAAATGGTGCAACTCCAGTACCTTTTCAAATATCCCTACAAAACTGTATTCGTGTGCAAAATATTGAAACCAAAATGTCCTCTGGAAACATTGGGGTGCAAAACAAAAAATTAATCACTAATACGTTGACTGGTTCCAATGCCGCAGAAGGCGTCGGTGTTCTGATCGAAGGGTTAAAAAACCGTGTGAGTGAAAAAATGGTTCTCGAACCTAACGTGGGAACCTCTGTGTATAAAGCATATGAAGATGAAATTGATACTTCAGGTGGCATCTACCCAGGCAAAGGCCAGGGAACAACGCAGGTGCTTGAGTTTCAGGCAACATTGCAACAAGACGGAAACGAAGCTATCAAGGGAGGCGCTTTCGAGGCCACCAGCAGATTCCAGATAACTTATCCTTGATAGACAGGCCAGATTGCTGGAAAAGCGTTCGTTGTTACATGCCGGATGTGACGTGAACGCTTTATCCAGCCTATAAAATTGTGAAAAAATTCAATAAATTGTGATGCGCCATGTAAGCCTGATAAGCGTAGCGCATCAGGCAATTTTGCGTTCGTCATCAGTCTCAGCTCATATCATCAGTTAACTGATGATATGAGCGTACCGAAATGATTGCCCCACCCGATATGGCTGCTAGAATGCCAATAATTGCACTTTAGCCATCAGGATACGTTATGAAACCGACGACTATTTCGCAGCTTCAAAAATACAAGCAGGAAAAAAAACGCTTCGCGACCATTACCGCTTACGACTACAGCTTCGCCAAATTGTTTGCTGACGAAGGCCTTAACGTGATGCTGGTAGGTGACTCGCTAGGTATGACCGTTCAGGGACATGATTCCACCCTTCCCGTAACAGTTGAAGATATCGCCTATCACACCGCCGCCGTGCGTCGCGGTGCGCCAAACTGCCTGCTTTTGGCCGATCTCCCCTTTATGGCTTATGCCACGCCGGAACAGGCATTTGAAAACGCTGCCAGGGTAATGCGTGCCGGAGCCAATATGGTCAAAATTGAAGGCGGTGCATGGCTGGTAGAAACGGTACAAATGCTGACAGAACGTGCCGTGCCGGTATGTGGTCACTTAGGCTTAACGCCACAGTCCGTGAATATTTTTGGTGGCTACAAAGTGCAGGGGCGTGGTGATGAGGCTGGCGACCAATTACTCAGCGATGCGTTAGCACTAGAAGCCGCAGGTGCGCAATTGCTGGTACTGGAGTGTGTACCCGTTGAGCTGGCAAAACGCATTACCGAGGCACTGGCGATCCCCGTCATTGGCATTGGTGCGGGTAACGTCACTGACGGACAGATCCTCGTGATGCACGACGCATTCGGCATTACCGGTGGTCACATTCCTAAATTCGCCAAAAATTTCCTCGCTGAAACGGGCGACATCCGTGCTGCGGTGCGGCAGTATATGGCTGAAGTGGAGTCCGGCGTCTATCCGGGCGAAGAACACAGTTTCCATTAAGGAGTGACGTTGTGTTAATTATCGAAACCCTGCCGCTGCTGCGTCAGCAAATTCGCCGCCTGCGTATGGAAGGCAAGCGCGTGGCACTGGTGCCCACTATGGGTAACCTGCATGATGGCCATATGAAACTGGTCGACGAAGCCAAAGCCCGCGCCGATGTGGTGGTGGTTAGCATTTTCGTTAACCCAATGCAGTTCGACCGCCCGGAAGATCTGGCGCGCTACCCGCGCACCTTGCAGGAAGATTGCGAGAAGTTAAACAAGCGTAAAGTGGATTTGGTCTTTGCGCCATCGGTAAAAGAGATCTACCCGAACGGTACAGAAACCCACACCTATGTTGATGTTCCCGGCCTTTCCACTATGCTGGAAGGCGCCAGCCGCCCGGGACATTTCCGTGGCGTGTCGACCATCGTCAGCAAGCTGTTCAACCTGGTCCAGCCAGACATCGCCTGCTTCGGAGAAAAGGATTTTCAGCAACTGGCGCTGATCCGCAAAATGGTCGCTGATATGGGCTTTGATATTGAGATTGTCGGCGTGCCGATTATGCGCGCGAAAGACGGCCTTGCGCTCAGCTCCCGTAACGGTTATCTGACGGCAGAACAACGCAAAATTGCACCAGGTCTGTACAAAGTTTTAAGTTCGATTGCTGACAAATTGCAGGCTGGAGAGCGGGATCTCGATGAAATTATCGCCATTGCTGGGCAAGAGTTGAATGAAAAAGGCTTCCGCGCCGATGATATTCAGATTCGCGATGCCGACACGTTGCTGGAAGTCACTGAAAAAAGCAAACGGGCAGTGATTCTGATTGCCGCCTGGCTTGGCGATGCTCGCCTGATCGACAATAAAATGGTCGAACTGGCGTAATACTTAACTGGCGCTACGGCTGATAGCGCCAATTATTAATTGCCACGTAATCTGTCATAACACAGGTAACTTAGTTAAGGTTAATTAGCTTATCAATCTCTGTAAGTGGTAAATTTGCCAACTCTGCAACATCCTCACGAAGCATTCCTTTACTCAGAAGACGCTGGGCGAATTCCTGTCTTACTTCCTGTCTTACCTTCTGGAGTCCCTCTTTATATCCCTTCTGAAATCCCTTCTGAAATCCCTTCTGAAATCCCTTCTGAAATCCCTTCTCTTCAAACCACTGCGCCAACGTCTGCCTGGTTTCTCTCCGTGTCTTTATGTCCATAGGTTCCCTTAATTATCTGGTCAGTTAATAATAATCATTATCTGGCTATAACTGATAATGCCGGCAACTTAGTTAATTAGCTTATCAAGCTCAGCAAGAGATAAATTCGTCATCTCTGCAACGTCTTCCCGAGACATCCCTTTACTCAGAAAACGCTGGGCGAATTCTTGCCTTTCCTCCTGTCTTCCCTGCTGAATCCCCTTCTCAATTCCCTTCTCAATTCCCCTCTCAATCCCCCTCTCAATACCCTTCTCAATACCCTTCTCTTCAAACCACTGCGCCAGCGTCATCATAGACTCCCCTCCCGTTTCCCTGTCTCTCACCACACCGTAAAACAAATCCGCTTGTTCAGTATGACCGCGTTGCAGCATATAGTTTTGCATGGCAACTAACTGACTTCCGCTAGTGTACCCTTCGTCAATCAGCGTGACCAGTTGCTCCAGCAATAACATTAAGTCGCGCTGGCGAATATGTTTTTGCAGCAGTTCGAGAATCGCAATCCGCCGATGTTTCATGATTTCATCATCTGGCATGATGGTGATATCCACCAGCGGGAAAGGGTTGTTATAGACACGTCGCGCCAGCTCCGGTGAGTAAAACATATCAAACCAGCACATCGAGAGTGGGTAAGGCGTGGCCTCGCCCTGATAAAACAGAATCGGCACCACCAGCGGCAGCTTATCGTGGTCCGCTTCCAGATGTCGGTGCATGGCGGCAATAGAGTAGCGCATCATGCGAAAGGCCATTTTTTTGTCCGGTTTGCTTTGATGTTCAATCACAACATGCAGATAGCCGGGATTACCCAGCATTTGCACAGAATAGAGTACGTCAGTGCTATGCCCTTTCAGGCTTTCTTCGATAAAACTCCCCGACTCAAGATGCAGCGTGTCGAGATCACACAGCTCGCGTAATTCCGCTGGCAAATGTATCTCCAGGAAATCGCGGGCCGTTTCCGCATGCATTAAAAATTGTTTAAAAACCGCGTCATGCGGAGTGGTACTTGGTGCGTCCATCTTCCCTGTCTTCCATGTTGGCTTGCGTGAAGGCAGTATCCAGTCAATGTATACCGTCGTCAGCCGTCTCTTTATTGTTTACCGAGCAGCGTTCAGAGAAATTTCAATCGGTTACAGGAGTTGCATAGCGGGCTTCGGCGCGGCACGCAAACTCCCGCTGTAAATGGCCTCAGATGAGTAGACACTAAACAAAAATCGGGCAATACTGCGTGAGAATTTTCTCAAGGCAGGCATCGCCTGCTTCGTTAACGACAGGGTAGAAAGGTAGAAGTTATGATTCGCACGATGCTGCAGGGCAAACTCCACCGCGTGAAAGTGACTCATGCGGACCTGCACTATGAAGGTTCTTGCGCCATTGACCAGGATTTTCTTGACGCAGCAGGTATTCTCGAAAACGAAGCCATCGATATCTGGAATGTCACCAACGGCAAGCGTTTCTCCACCTACGCTATCGCGGCAGAACGCGGTTCGAGAATTATTTCTGTCAACGGTGCGGCGGCCCACTGCGCCAGCGTCGGTGATATTGTGATCATCGCCAGCTTCGTCACCATGCCGGATGAAGAAGCCCGTACCTGGCGGCCAAACGTCGCCTACTTTGAAGGCGACAACGAAATGAAACGTACCGCAAAAGCCATTCCGGTACAGGTTGCCTGAGTATTACCCCTGCGGCTGGTTACTCACCAGCCGCGACATTGTCTCCAGCGAATCCGTTCTTAAGATATAAAGCCGTTTTAACAACAATGGATTATCCCCCGGTTTAACTTTACCTTTCATGGTGGTCACCGCCAGATGAAACCCGGCTTCATTTGCCGCTTTAACCGCTTTATCATTAAATCCGCCAAACGGGTAAGAAAGATACAATACATGCGGATTAAATTGCGTCAGCGCCCGGCGTGAGCGTTCGAAATCAAACAGAATATTGTGCTCACTACGGCTGAGTAATATTGGTCGTCGATAACCATCAACCCGATGTAAAAAATGGGTATGTGACTGGAAATCAAAAACATCGCTGACATCACGTAGTTCAGAAATACTCATAAACTGTAATGACTGCGGATTCCATTTTTGTGGGTGACGTTTAATACGCGAGGTAATAATAAATGCCGTCGCCTTCATACCATATTGTTTCAGAACAGGATACGCATAGCGACTTACCGATTTTAAGCCATCATCAAAAGTCAGCACAACCGCGCGAGCTGGAAGATTTATCGAATTATGCAAATATCCTTCCAGTTGATACAAGGTTAACGTGGTATATCCCCTGTCGCGCAACCAGGTCATCTGGTTATTGAATGCACGTACCGACGTTGTGGTCGAAGTATGGCGAAAACGGGTATTCTCTTCATCGCGTAAAATATGATGGTAGGTCAATACAGGAATACCATTATCCTGCTGCGCATCTAACGCACTGATATAGGCCAGACGTTCGCCAATACGAATTTGATACCAGGTTTGATTCAGGCGATCTTTCAATTTATTAATAATGGGATAACGCAAATTATCGGCCAGCACGCCAAATGGTGCGCTGCCAGCATCAGGCGCGTTATATATCGGTGTATCTTTCCAGGTAATAAGATTTTGGTTGCTCAGTGGCTTATGCAAATCCCCCAGGCCATCTTCAACTTTTTGCCGCCCTTGTACCGGTTCCAGATGACCTTTATCAATATATCCCGTACCAAAACCAAAGTTGAATTCATAATAATCGGCTGCGGTTGGCATGACCGAAATAATCTGCCCGGCGCGAATGTTACCAACAGTTACCGTTTTGTCGCCAATTTTACCCCAGATAGCCGCATCCTGAGTGGTTTGCATATAACGCATGGGAAGCGCTGCGCCGGCACCAGATGAAACCAGCAGCAGTAGAAAAATAAACTTTTTAATCATGAGGAAACAACCAGGCGAGAAACAACGCCGTTAGTGTAGCAAAATCGGAATGCGATTTAATACTCGAACCAATTGTGCTTGAGCACAAAGGGGGGATTTTTTTGTTGCTGATGCCAGAGACTACTGACTTCAGGAGCCCCCAGTTCGACAATGCGATTGCGGAACTCTGCACTCGACATTGTTTCACGACAAGCAATCATCTGTTCAATTAACGGTAGCGTGATACCAGAAATCACTTCGCAACAGGAATGTTTGTGGCTTAATAAAGACGCAACGCGATAAGGCGCTGCGCCCGCGATATCCGTGAAAAAGATCACGCCATCGCCGGAATCCGTCCCATGCAGGGCATCACATAACATTCGGCTAAGCATATTGGCACTAAGACCACGCCAAAAATTCACTGCCCGGCACTGGATAAGTGCGCCATATTTTTTTTCCAGCGCATCCAGTATCTCTTGCGCCCGATCGTCGTGACAGGTAATGACCCAACCTAACATCGCTTTCCTCCTTAGCCGAAAATCAGTCTACCCTGACCATTGTTGATAAAGGGTGATAACCGTCAAAACTCCCCTCCCCCGCATCCGGAGGAGAGGAGATCAACTTAGCTACGCAAGCCGCGTCCGCGCTGAATCAGCGACCAGCAGATCAGATAAAACGCAATAATAAAGACAACCAGTACACCAAAGGTAGTGACCAGCGGCACATCATTAATGCCGAGGAAGCCGTAGCGGAAACCACTGATCATATAGACTATCGGGTTCAGGTGCGACAGCCCCTGCCAGAACGGCGGCAGTAAAGTCAGGGAGTAAAATACCCCGCCCAAATAAGTGAGTGGCGTTAACACAAAGGTCGGCACCAGGCTGATGTCATCAAACGTTTTGGCAAACACACCGTTCAGCAGTCCGGCAAGAGAGAACAACACCGCCGTGAGCACCAGCGTTAAAGCAACAAATACCCACGAATGCACCTGAAACGGCACAAAGAATAGCGAAATAGCCGTCACCAGCATGCCAACAAGCAGTCCGCGCGCCACGCCACCGCCGACATATCCGGCAATGATGATGTGTGTTGGCACCGGCGCTACCAGCAATTCTTCAATATTACGCTGGAACTTGGCACCAAAAAATGATGATGCAACGTTAGCGTAGGCATTGGTGATCACCGACATCATGATCAGCCCCGGCACGATAAACTGCATATAACTAAAGCCATGCATATCGCCAATGCGCGAACCAATCAGGTTACCAAAGATAATAAAATAAAGGGTCATGGTGATGACCGGCGGCACCAGCGTTTGTATCCAGATACGCATAAAGCGATGGATCTCTTTCGCCCAGATGCTTTTTAGCGCCACCCAGTAAAGATGCATCATGCGCGATCTCCTTGTTTTTCATTAACCAGTGAAACAAACAGCTCTTCCAGACGGTTGGCTTTGTTACGCATACTTAATACCTGCACGCCCTGCTCACTTAGCTGCGTGAATACGCTGTTAATCCCCTGCTCGCGCAACACTTCAACTTCAAGCGTAGCGGTATCCACCAGCCGATACTGGTAGCCATCGAGCTTCGGTAATGGACTTTTCGGCGCAAGATCGAGAATAAAGGTTTCCGATTTCAGCTTCGCCAATAGCGCCTTCATCGAAGTGTTCTCCACCAGTTCACCATGCTGAATAATGCCGATATTGCGACACAGCATTTCTGCTTCTTCCAGGTAGTGCGTGGTGAGAATGATCGTGGTGCCTTTGTCGTTTAAATCCTTCAAAAATCCCCACATTGAGCGGCGAAGTTCGATATCCACGCCTGCCGTTGGTTCATCCAGAATCAGCAGTTTAGGTTCATGCATTAACGCACGGGCGATCATTAAACGGCGTTTCATCCCACCAGATAACATACGCGCACGTTCGTTGCGTTTTCCCCACAAATCAAGCTGCTTAAGATACTTTTCGCTGCGGATATACGCTTCTTTGCGCTCTACACCGTAGTACCCCGCCTGATTCACCACAATTTGCTGCACGGTTTCAAACGGGTTGAAGTTAAATTCCTGCGGCACCAGTCCTAACTGGCGTTTGGCGTTCACGACATCTTTTTCAAGATCGTAGCCAAATACGCTGACCCGCCCGGAGGTTTTATTCACCAGCGAGCTAATAATACCGATGGTGGTCGATTTCCCGGCTCCGTTCGGCCCCAGAAGCGCATAAAAATCGCCGGCTTCGACCTGTAAATCTATTCCACGAAGCGCCTGAACGCCGCCTGGATAGGTTTTTTTAAGCTGTTGAAGTTCCAGTGCAATGGTCATAAATTTTTACTTACCTTACGTTCTTACACTTTATCTGTGGTTTAAATCGTCCCGGAGTTGCCCTATATTAGCCAAACGTAATTATTTGGTTACAGGTCGTTAACCTCCATGAAAGACATAGATACACTCATCAGCAATAATGCACTATGGTCAAAAATGCTGGTGGAAGAGGATCCCGGGTTTTTTGAGAAACTGGCACAAGCGCAAAAACCGCGCTTTCTATGGATTGGATGTTCCGACAGTCGCGTTCCTGCAGAACGTTTAACCGGTCTTGAGCCGGGCGAACTCTTTGTTCACCGTAATGTTGCCAACCTGGTCATTCACACCGATCTCAACTGCCTCTCCGTGGTGCAGTATGCAGTGGATGTTCTCGAAGTTGAACACATTATTATCTGTGGCCACTATGGTTGCGGTGGTGTGCAAGCCGCGGTTGAAAACCCGGAACTGGGGCTGATCAACAACTGGCTGCTGCACATCCGCGATATCTGGTTCAAACATAGCTCATTGCTTGGCGAAATGCCGCCAGAGCGCCGTCTGGATACCCTGTGCGAACTGAACGTAATGGAACAGGTATATAACCTGGGCCACTCCACCATTATGCAGTCAGCATGGAAACGCGGGCAGAAAGTGACCATCCACGGCTGGGCTTACGGCATTCACGACGGCTTGCTGCGCGATCTGGATGTTACAGCCACCAACCGCGAAACCCTGGAGCAACGTTATCGCCACGGGATTTCCAACCTCAAGCTAAAGCACATCAACCACAAATAAATTCGCCATGCCGGATGCAACACATCCGGCACATCCGCACTTACTCGTCCAGCAGCACCACTTTGCCGATATACGGCAGATGACGGTAACGCTGTGCGTAATCGATGCCGTAGCCAACCACAAACTCATCCGGAATAGAGAAACCGATAAATTCTACCGGTACGTTCACTTCACGGCGAGACGGTTTATCCAGCAGCGTACAAATCGCCAACGATTTCGGTTCGCGCAGGCTTAAGATTTCACGCACTTTCGACAGTGTATTACCCGAGTCGATGATATCTTCAACAATCAGCACATCCTTGCCGCGGATATCTTCATCCAGATCTTTGAGGATTTTCACATCACGGGTGGTGGACATGCCGCTACCGTAGCTGGAGGCGGTCATAAAATCGACTTCATGAGATACCTGAACTTCACGGCACAGGTCCGCCATAAACATAAATGAGCCACGCAGCAGGCCTACCAGCACCATATCGCTGCCGCTGTCTTTGTAACGCTCAGTAATCTGACGACCCAGTTCAGCGATACGCGCTTTAATCTCCGCTTCGGGGATCATTACTTCTACAGTATGTTTCATATCTCTAACCATATGATTTAAAAACAAATCACTTCGCACGGGCGGGTTTCAGCGCCGCAACAAAGCGCAAGACACGCAGTATACCAGCAAAACTATTCATTGGCGGAATCTGTTAATAAAGCTCAAATTGTGATGACGATCACACATGTTAAAACCTATAATTAATTGCTACTAAAATATTAATTAATTGAAATGGTGTTTCTTTATGGCAATTAACAATACCGGCTCGCGACGCTTACTCGTGTCGCTAACCGCCCTTTTTGCAGCACTCTGCGGGCTATATCTTCTCATTGGTGGAGGCTGGTTGGTCGCGATTGGCGGCTCCTGGTACTACCCCATCGCTGGTCTGGTGATGCTTGGCGTCGCCTGGATGTTGTGGCGCAGTAAACGCGCAGCACTTTGGCTGTACGCCGCTCTGCTGCTCGGCACCATGATTTGGGGCGTCTGGGAGGTCGGTTTCGATTTCTGGGCACTCACTCCGCGCAGCGATATCCTGGTCTTCTTCGGTATCTGGCTGATCCTGCCGTTTGTCTGGCATCGCCTGGTCATTCCTGCCAGCGGCGCAGTTGCCGCACTGGTGGTCGCACTGTTGATTAGCGGTGGTATCCTCACCTGGGCCGGATTTCACGATCCGCAGGAAATCAACGGCACCTTAAGCGCTGATGCCACACCTGCCGAAGCTATCTCCCCCGTTGCCGATCAGGACTGGCCTGCCTATGGCCGCAATCAGGAAGGTCAACGCTATTCACCACTAAAGCAGATTAACGCCGATAACGTCCACAAGCTGAAAGAAGCCTGGGTGTTCCGCACAGGCGATGTGAAACAGCCGAACGATCCGGGCGAAATCACCAATGAAGTGACGCCGATAAAAGTAGGCGACACGCTTTACCTGTGTACCGCTCACCAGCGTCTGTTTGCGCTCGATGCCGCCAGCGGCAAAGAGAAATGGCATTACGATCCTGAGCTGAAAACCAACGAGTCTTTCCAGCATGTAACCTGCCGTGGCGTCTCTTACCATGAAGCCAAAGCAGAAACTGCTTCGCCGGAAGTGATGGCGGATTGCCCGCGTCGTATCATTCTTCCTGTGAATGATGGTCGCCTGATTGCAATTAACGCTGAAAACGGCAAGCTGTGCGAAACCTTCGCCAATAAAGGCGTGCTCAACCTGCAAAGCAACATGCCGGATACCAAACCGGGTCTGTATGAACCGACGTCGCCGCCGATTATCACCGATAAAACCATCGTGATGGCCGGTTCAGTCACCGATAACTTCTCAACCCGCGAAACGTCTGGCGTAATCCGTGGTTTTGATGTCAACACCGGTGAACTGCTGTGGGCTTTTGATCCGGGCGCGAAAGATCCGAACGCCATCCCATCAGACGAACACACCTTTACCTTTAACTCGCCAAACTCGTGGGCACCTGCGGCCTATGATGCGAAGCTGGATCTGGTGTATCTGCCGATGGGCGTAACCACGCCCGATATCTGGGGCGGTAACCGCACACCGGAACAGGAACGTTATGCCAGCTCGATTCTGGCACTGAATGCCACCACCGGGAAACTGGCGTGGAGTTACCAGACCGTTCACCACGACCTGTGGGATATGGATCTTCCGGCACAACCAACGCTGGCGGATATCACCGTTAACGGTGAAAAAGTGCCGGTCATTTACGCTCCTGCAAAAACTGGCAACATTTTTGTACTCGATCGTCGTAATGGCGAACTGGTCGTTCCGGCTCCGGAAAAACCGGTTCCACAAGGCGCAGCGAAAGGCGATTACGTTACTCCTACCCAACCGTTCTCTGAACTCAGCTTCCGTCCGACGAAAGATTTGAGCGGTGCGGATATGTGGGGTGCCACCATGTTTGACCAACTGGTGTGCCGCGTGATGTTCCACCAAATGCGCTATGAAGGCATTTTCACCCCACCATCTGAACAGGGTACTCTGGTCTTCCCGGGTAACCTGGGAATGTTCGAATGGGGCGGGATTTCCGTTGATCCGAATCGTGAAGTGGCAATTGCCAACCCAATGGCGCTACCGTTTGTGTCGAAACTGATCCCGCGTGGCCCGGGTAACCCGATGGAACAGCCGAAAGATGCCAAAGGCACAGGTACGGAATCCGGCATTCAGCCGCAATATGGCGTGCCGTATGGCGTAACGCTCAACCCGTTCCTTTCGCCGTTTGGTCTGCCGTGTAAACAGCCTGCCTGGGGATACATCTCGGCGCTGGATCTGAAAACCAATGAAGTGGTATGGAAGAAACGTATTGGTACGCCGCAGGACAGTATGCCGTTCCCGATGCCCGTTCCGGTGCCGTTCAATATGGGGATGCCAATGCTCGGCGGGCCAATCTCCACTGCGGGCAACGTGTTGTTTATTGCCGCTACGGCAGATAACTACCTGCGCGCTTACAACATGAGCAACGGTGAAAAATTGTGGCAGGGCCGTTTACCAGCAGGTGGTCAGGCAACGCCGATGACCTATGAAGTGAATGGTAAGCAATATGTGGTGATCTCCGCAGGCGGTCACGGTTCATTTGGTACGAAGATGGGCGACTATATTGTGGCTTATGCGCTGCCGGATGATGTGAAGTAAGGCTTGCTCAGATTGCTGACAACGTGCGATTTGTTCATGCCGGATGCGGCGTGAACGCCTTATCCGGCCTACAAAACATTTGCAAATTCAATACATTGCGCGTAGGCCTGATAAGCGTAGCGCATCAGGCAGTTTTGCGTTTGTCATCAGTTTCATGCCCGGAGAGATCCGGGCATATTTCCGAATACGGTCTTTTTATACCGTAAACCCTAACATCATCCCCGTATCTTCATGCTCCAGCAGATGGCAGTGCGCCATATAAGCATGTTCTTTCGGTGCATCGTGATTAAACTTCACCAGCACCTCACTGACATTACCTTCCACCTTCACAGTATCTTTCCAGCCCGCGCGATGCACCGCTGGTAGTTGGCCATTTTCCGACAAGATACGGAACTGGGTGCCGTGAATATGGAACGGATGCAACATCATGTCGCCAACGCCAGAGATAACCCAACGTTCGAACTTCCCTTTCGCCGCCGCAAACATCGGCTTGTTCATATCGAAGGCCTGACCGTTGATTTTATTAGCATGGTGGAAATCGAACTTCCCGCCGTGGTTCATATGATTCATATTGCCGTGGCCCATGTGGCCCATCATCTGGCTGTGGTTCATTCCGCTCATTGCCTGATCGCCATATTTCTCCATTAACATCTGCATCCCCATCATATCGAGCATCGGATCCATAGAGAGTTGCAGTTTGCGTATCGTTAATCCGTCCAGCGAAGGTAACGCTGGCAGGCTACTCAAGGTATCCGGCAAAGCACCAGAGGCACTAATGGCAATCGGCTGAATACGCATTACCGGGTGCGGCTTGTCAAACGGTGCAATCGCCATTCCCATCTGGCTGACAGGCAGTGTCACCAGATCAAACGGTTTGTTGTCGTTAACCTCCACCAGCACTTCAAAACGCTCGCCCATCAGCACCGGAAGTTCACTCACCTTCACCGGTTCAGGCAACAGGCCACCATCGCTGGCGATCACATACAGCGGGCGATTGTCACTGGTGGCAAAATTGAGCGAGCGGGCGTTACAGCCATTGAGCAAACGCAGCCGCAACCAGCCACGCGGCGCGGCATGTTGCGGGTAAATAGCGCCGTTGGTCAGCAACGTATCGCCAAACCAGCCCACGGCGGCGGTCATCACATCGAGTTGATAATCAATCTGCCCGTCGGCGTTAAATTTTTTATCCTGAACAATCACCGGGACATCATCGATCCCCCACTGTTTTGGCAGCATTAATTTCAGGATCTCATCGTCCTCAATCACCACCAGCCCAGCCAGCCCCATCGCCACCTGACGCCCGGTTTTGCCATGTTGATGCGGGTGGAACCAGCAGGTAGCGGCAGGCTGATCGACATTCAGCGTCACTGTGCGTTTACCGCCAGGCGGAATAATTCCCTGCGGGCCGCCGTCCACTTCCCCCGGCACTTCCAGACCGTGCCAGTGCAACGTCGTCTCTTCCGCCAGTTGGTTATAGATATCAACCGTCACGGCTTTTCCACGCTGTAACTTCACCGCAGGCCCCAATAAATTGCCGTTATAGCCCCAGGTGGTCGCCGTTTTTCCAGCAAAGGTGGACTGGCCTGCGCCAATGGTCAACTGAATGCGATTACGGGCATCGGTAGCGAGCAAATCAGGGATCGGTAATGTTGGGCGTTCAGCAGCAAAAACCGCGCGGCTCCATAGTGGTAAAGCAGAAGCCACGCCTAACGCGACGGAATATTTTAAGAAATCACGACGTTGCATAGATATTTCCTTATTCTCAAGCAGGCGAAACAAAATCAAACGTTGAGCATAGTCCTTCCCCTTACGGGAAGGTCAAGCCACAGACACAACTTAATCCACAATAATGGTCGTCGCCTCGCTCGCAGTGTGCTAACGTTTATCTTCTTTAAGCCCCTGGTAGAAGCAATGAAGACGTTTTTCAGAACAGTATTATTCGGCAGCCTGATGGCTGTATGCGCAAACAGTTACGCGCTCAGCGAGTCTGAAGCCGAAGATATGGCCGATTTAACGGCAGTTTTTGTTTTTCTGAAGAACGATTGCGGTTACCAGAACTTGCCTAACGGGCAGATTCGTCGCGCACTGGTCTTTTTTGCCCAGCAAAACCAGTGGGATCTCAGCAACTACGACAACTTCGACATGAAAGCCCTCGGTGAAGATAGCTACCGCGATCTGAGCGGTATCGGCATTCCCGTCGCTAAAAAGTGTAAAGCCCTGGCCCGCGATTCCTTAAGCCTGCTTGCCTACGTAAAATAATTCCTGATACCTTTTTGTAGAAACATTGACCGTGCATCCGCGGTCAATGTTAGCTATTATGTTGCGCCCTTTTTTTACGGGTGTTAACAAAGGAGGTATCAACCCATGGCCGAAAAAAAACTGTGGCATGAAACGCTACACGACCAGTTTGGGCAGTACTTTGCTGTAGATAACGTTCTGTATCATGAAAAGACCGATCACCAGGATCTGATCATTTTTGAGAACGCCGCATTTGGTCGCGTAATGGCGCTGGATGGCGTAGTACAGACCACCGAGCGCGACGAATTTATCTATCATGAGATGATGACCCACGTTCCGCTGCTGGCTCACGGTCACGCTAAACACGTGTTAATCATTGGCGGCGGCGACGGCGCGATGTTACGTGAAGTAAGCCGACATAAAAACGTTGAGTCAATCACGATGGTGGAAATCGACGCGGGCGTAGTGTCTTTCTGCCGTCAGTATCTGCCTAACCATAACGCCGGTAGCTACGACGATCCCCGTTTTAAACTGGTGATCGACGATGGCGTCAATTTCGTGAATCAAACCAGCCAGACCTTTGATGTCATCATCTCCGACTGCACCGATCCCATCGGTCCCGGCGAAAGCCTGTTCACCTCAGCATTTTATGAAGGCTGCAAACGCTGCCTGAATCCTGGCGGTATTTTTGTCGCGCAAAACGGCGTCTGCTTTTTACAGCAGGAAGAAGCCATCGACAGCCATCGCAAACTCAGCCATTACTTCAGCGATGTTGGCTTTTATCAGGCGGCAATCCCGACCTATTACGGCGGCATCATGACCTTTGCATGGGCGACAGATAACGACGCCTTACGCCATCTCTCTACCGAAATTATTCAGGCACGTTTTCTCGCCTCTGGCCTGAAATGCCGTTATTACAACCCGGCAATCCACACGGCAGCGTTTGCCTTACCCCAGTATCTGCAAGACGCACTGGCTTCACAGGCGTCCTAAGGAGAAGATAAGAAATTGAAAAAACTGAAACTGCATGGCTTTAATAATCTGACCAAAAGTCTGAGTTTTTGTATTTACGATATCTGCTACGCCAAAACCGCCGAAGAGCGCGACGGTTATATCGCTTATATCGATGAACTCTATAATGCCAACCGTCTGACCGAAATCCTGTCAGAAACTTGTTCCATTATCGGGGCCAATATTCTTAACATCGCCCGCCAGGATTACGAACCACAAGGTGCCAGCGTCACTATTCTGGTGAGCGAAGAACCTGTCGACCCGAAACTTATCGACAAAACGGAACACCCCGGCCCGCTGCCAGAAGCCGTGGTTGCGCATCTCGATAAAAGTCATATTTGCGTACATACCTACCCGGAAAGCCATCCTGAAGGCGGTTTATGTACTTTCCGCGCCGACATAGAAGTCTCTACCTGCGGCGTGATTTCCCCGCTGAAGGCGTTGAATTACCTGATCCACCAGCTTGAATCCGATATCGTGACCATTGATTATCGCGTGCGCGGTTTTACCCGCGATATTAACGGTATGAAGCACTTTATCGACCATGAGATTAATTCGATTCAGAACTTTATGTCTGAAGATATAAAGGCGCTGTATGACATGGTGGATGTAAACGTCTATCAGGAAAATATCTTCCATACCAAGATGTTGCTTAAAGAGTTCGACCTTAAGCACTACATGTTCCACACCAAACCGGAAGATTTAACCGACAGCGAGCGCAAAGAGATTACCGCTGCGCTATGGAAAGAAATGCGCGAAATTTATTACGGGCGTAATATGCCTGCCGTTTAACAGCTCTGGCGGAGCACGAAGGCTCCGCCAGATTTACCTACTTCTGCTGTACGAAATTGCGGTACGCCGCCACCACCTGAAGAAAATCCTCAACGCCGCACAGCGACAGGCTTTCTTCGTCGTAGTAGTTCATCCCTTCTTCCATTTCGTCACCCGCAAATTCCAGTTGATTGGCGCGGATCATCACCTCCTCGCCATCCATCCACAGGGTGTATTCGTGCCCTGCCCGCTGCCAGGAACGTTCGCTACCTTTTAATGTGCGCGCGGCTTGTTCCACTTCATCAAGCAAGGCCAGGTTTTCTTTCACCTCTTCATTAAACCAGTGCCCGACCACTTCATGCCCCATGGACATGCGCACCTTTACCACTCCGGTAATATCGCGCAGAAATTCGTAATCCATAGTGTGTTCCTCTGCTCCCGGCAATGCGCCGAAATCGCATTGCGCCATTGATGTAATTATCGCAGCCTTACCAGAGAAAAACAGCGGAACGACGATGGTTTAGAGATAAAAATAGTGAAAAAAGCGTTCCAGCCACCATGGCCAGAATTTTTGTCATTTTCGACAGACATCTTCTTACCAGGGAAGAAGACAATCCAGTGCTACTCTGCGCACAAAACATAGATTAATAAAGAGGGTGAATTGTTTTATAATCAAAAATCCACCAGTCATCCGTAATCTTGCCATTATCATAAAGTTGAAGATCGCTACTTCCCTCTGCGTCGGTGGTTGTTATCACATCAGCATTTCGCTTCCAGTGTGATATAGGAGATTCAGTGCTCATGGTTAAAAGGTTTTCTTTCATCGGCTCACACTGTGCGCATCCCCTGACATTACCGTCCTCATAAAAACCCACTAATCCACCATTTGCGACAAACAAATATTGTAATTTTGCTGTCGCGGCAAAAGCGTTGCCGCATAGTAGAAAAAAGATAATTATAATAAACGCTTTTTTCATTCACTTTATCTCCATTAAGTGAAAAACTTCACCCTGTAATAACCAGCAGAAAATCAAATAGGATAAACACTATCAATATCTTATTTCGCCTATCAGAATTGAAATCGATTGATTTTTTAGCGAACATATTCATTTAAAACATAAAAATATAATTCACTAAAATGATAACGACATTATTATGATAATCGCTCTCTTACATGCAGGGAAACACTATCATTAAGGAAAAGAGTGCGGGTTCTGAGAATTAACGTTATTGAGTTGCCCGTCAGATATTCCGGCAAAAAAAGCCACTCCCCAAAAGAAGTGGCTCAGATTGCTGACAAAGTGCGCTTTGTTCTTGCCGGATGCGGCGTAAACGCCTTATCCGGCCTACAAAATAGTGCAAATTCAATAAATTGCAGAAACGTTGTAGGCCTGATAAGCGCAGCGCATCAGGCAATGTTGCGTTTATCATCAGTCTTAGCCACTTCCCAAAAGAAGTGGCTTTTCACAACAGGCTACTACCTTAAACCGCAGTCTGGAAAATCACCCCATCCGCTTTTTCGGTGTACTGAGAAAGCTGGTTGAAGTTCAGATAACGGTAAGTATCAACGGCTGTTTTATCTACCTGCGCAACGTAGGTCTGGTACTCTTCCGGCGTTGGCAGTTTGCCAAGAAGCGCTGCAACGGCTGCCAGTTCCGCAGAAGCCAGGAAGACGTTCGCGCCAGTACCCAGACGGTTCGGGAAGTTACGGGTAGAGGTGGAAACCACCGTCGCGCCGTCCGCCACACGCGCCTGGTTACCCATGCACAGTGAACAGCCCGGGATCTCGATACGCGCGCCGCTCTTACCGAAGACGCTGTAGTAGCCTTCTTCTGTCAGTTGCGCGGCGTCCATCCGGGTTGGCGGTGCTACCCACAGGCGGGTCGGCAACTGGCCTTTATGCGCATCCAGCAGTTTACCTGCTGCACGGAAGTGACCGATGTTGGTCATGCAAGAACCGATAAACACTTCGTCGATCTTCTCGCCCTGAACCGCTGACAGCGGACGTGCGTCATCCGGATCGTTCGGTGCACAGAGGATTGGCTCTTTGATATCGGCCAGATCGATGTCGATCACTGCCGCGTATTCGGCATCAGCATCGGCTTCCAGCAGCTCAGGATCCGCCAACCATTTTTCCATGCCCTGAATACGACGTTCCAGGGTACGACGATCGCCGTAACCTTCCGCGATCATCCACTTCAGCAGGACAATGTTGGAGTTCAGGTATTCGATGATCGGCTCTTTGTTCAGCTTGATGGTACAGCCCGCAGCGGAACGTTCAGCGGAAGCATCGGTCAACTCAAATGCCTGCTCAACTTTCAGATCCGGCAGGCCTTCAATTTCCAGAATGCGACCAGAGAAGATGTTTTTCTTACCTTTCTTCTCAACGGTCAGCAGACCTTGCTTGATTGCGTACAGCGGGATCGCGTGTACCAGATCGCGCAGGGTGATGCCCGGCTGCATTTTGCCTTTAAAGCGCACCAGAACGGATTCCGGCATATCCAGCGGCATGACGCCAGTCGCCGCAGCAAACGCGACCAGACCAGAACCTGCCGGGAAGGAGATACCGATCGGGAAACGCGTATGGGAGTCACCACCGGTGCCCACGGTATCCGGCAGCAGCATACGGTTCAACCAGGAGTGGATTACGCCATCACCTGGGCGCAGCGACACACCGCCACGGTTCATAATGAAGTCAGGCAGCGTATGGTGCGTGTTAACGTCAACCGGCTTCGGATACGCCGCTGTATGACAGAAAGACTGCATCACCAGGTCAGCCGAGAAGCCCAGGCACGCCAGGTCTTTCAGTTCATCACGGGTCATTGGGCCGGTAGTGTCCTGAGAGCCGACAGAGGTCATTTTCGGTTCGCAGTAAGCGCCCGGACGAATGCCTTTCACGCCACAGGCGCGACCCACCATTTTCTGTGCCAGCGAGAAGCCACGATCGCTTTCAGCGACATCTTTCGCCTGACGGAACACATCGCTCTGCGGCAGACCGAGCGCTTCACGCGCTTTGGTGGTCAGACCGCGACCGATAATCAGCGGAATACGACCGCCCGCCCGCACTTCATCAATCAGTACGTCGGTTTTTAGTTCAAAGGTCGCCAGCAGTTCACCGGTTTCGTGGTTACGCACTTCACCTTTGTACGGGTAAACGTCAATCACGTCGCCCATATTCAGGTTGGAAACGTCCACTTCAATTGGCAGTGCACCGGCATCTTCCATCGTGTTAAAGAAGATTGGCGCAATTTTGCCGCCGAGACACAGACCGCCGCCGCGTTTGTTCGGCACATGTGGAATATCGTCGCCCATAAACCACAGTACAGAGTTAGTAGCGGATTTACGCGAAGACCCCGTACCCACAACGTCACCCACATAAGCCAGCGGGAAACCTTTCTGTTGCAGGGCTTCGATCTGCTTGATCGGGCCAACAACACCGGGTTGATCTGGCTCGATCCCTTCGCGGGCGTTTTTCAGCATCGCCAGCGCGTGCAGCGGGATATCCGGGCGTGACCACGCATCCGGTGCAGGAGAGAGGTCATCAGTGTTGGTTTCGCCGGTGACCTTGAAGACGGTAACGGTCAGTTTTTCAGCCAGTGCCGGGCGATTCAGGAACCATTCAGCATCCGCCCAGGACTGCATAACCTGCTTCGCGTATTTGTTACCTGCTTTGGCTTTCTCTTCTACGTCATAGAAGTTATCGAACATCAGCAGCGTGTGGGACAGTGCTTTAGCAGCGATCGGTGCCAGTTTGGCATCGTCCAGCGCGTCGATCAGCGGATGAATGTTGTAACCACCCTGCATGGTGCCCAGCAGTTCAATGGCTTTTTCCGGAGTCAGCAGCGGAGATTTGGCTTCACCTTTTGCGACGGCGGCCAGGAAGCCTGCTTTTACATAGGCTGCTTCATCGACGCCAGGGGGAACACGGTTGGTTAACAGATCTAACAGGAATTCTTCTTCGCCCGCGGGCGGTTTTTTCAGCAGCTCTACGAGCGCGGCCATTTGGTTTGCATCCAGGGGTTTGGGCGCAATCCCCTCAGCGGCACGCTCAGCTACGTGCTTACGGTATTCTTCTAGCACGACGGTTCTCCTCGCTCTCATTGTCATAGTGCGGCAGGCGATTCTCTTCACGCTCCTGTGAGACAGCAGTTTGTAGGGTAAATGCCCAGTACCGCAACGGGCAGAATAGCAGGATTTTGACGATGTGTTAATCTGTTTACAAAAAAGCAACATAAAAAAGTGGCTGAATCGTTAAGGATAGTCTAGAGATTGTTTCCCTCCGAAAAACCTGTTAATTCGCATTGTGATAATCACCCTTCTCAACAAATCCCAACATTAGTCAAAATTTAAACTACCGCCTCTTTATACTCGTGCCTACAGCACCTGCGGGTGGCAGTTCGTCGACCATTGCGATTTCCTTGAGATCAGGACTATGAAAATTACTTTGCCGTTTAAACCCCATGTGCTGGCGCTAATTTGCAGCGCCGGGCTATGTGCCGCTTCCGGTACGTTGTATGTGAAAAGTCGCACGGTGGAAGCCCCCGTAGTAGCGCAATCAACACAACAGCCTGCGCCTGACGTCGCTGCGGTTACGCTTCCTGCAACAGTTTCCATGCCCCCGGTAACGCCTGCCGTCGTCAAATCTGCCTTCAGTACTGCGCAAATCGATCAATGGCTCGCACCTGTCGCGCTGTACCCCGATGCACTGCTTTCGCAAGTGCTGATGGCATCGACCTATCCGGCAAATGTCGCCCAGGCCGTGCAGTGGTCGCACGATAACCCGCTCAAACAAGGCGATGCGGCTATTCAGGCAGTATCCGGTCAGCCGTGGGATGCCAGCGTCAAATCACTGGTGGCTTTTCCGCAATTGATGGCGTTGATGGGTGAAAACCCGCTGTGGGTACAAAATCTTGGCGATGCGTTTCTGGCGCAACCGCAGGATGTGATGGACTCGGTACAACGTTTGCGGCAACTGGCGCAACAAACCGGGTCACTGAAGTCATCAACTGAACAGAAAGTTATTACGACCACGAAGCAAGCCGTACCGCTAAAACAGACTGTCACGGCTCCTGTCACACAATACAATACCGTTTCAACATCCAGCCCCGTCGTCGCAGAACCTGCGCCGACCGTAATAACCATTGAGCCAGCCAATCCGGATGTAGTTTATATTCCCAACTACAACCCAACCGTGGTTTACGGGAACTGGGCCAATACCGCGTATCCGCCGGTTTACCTGCCGCCACCAGCCGGAGAACCGTTTGTTGACAGCTTCGTGCGCGGATTCGGCTACAGCATGGGCGTTGCCACCACATACGCGTTATTCAGCAGCATCGACTGGGATGACGACGATCATGACCACCATCACCACGACAACGATGATTATCATCACCACGACGGTGGTCATCGTGACGGCAACGGCTGGCAACACAACGGCGACAACATCAACATCGACGTCAACAATTTCAACCGTATCACCGGTGAGCATCTTACGGATAAGAATATGGCATGGCGGCACAATCCGAATTACCGCGATGGTGTGCCTTATCATGATCAGGATATGACTAAGCGATTTCATCAAACCGATGTCAAAAGCGGTATGAGCGCCACACAACTACCCGCACCGTCGCGCGACAACCAGCGCCAGGCGGCTGCAAGTCAGTTTCAGCAACGAACACATGCTGCACCAGTCACTACGCGCGACACCCAACGTCAGGCTGCGGCACAGCGGTTTAATGAGGCGGAACACGATGGGAGTTATGACGACTTCCGCGAGTTCAGCCGTCACCAGCCACTGACCCGGCAGCAAAAGGACACCGCTCGCCAGCGTTATCAATCGGCCTCTCCTGAGCAGCGCCAGGCAGTCCGCGAGAAAATGCAAACCAGCCCGCAGAATCAGCAGCGAAGAGAGACGGCACGTCAGCATATTCAGTCCACTACTCCCGAACAGCGCCAGGTATTTAAAGAAAAAGTACAGCAGCGCCCGCAGAACCAACAACAGCGTGATAACGCCCGCCAGCGTATTCAATCGGCATCACCAGAACAGCGGCAGGTCGCACGCGCGAGAATTCAGGAGAGTCACCCGCAGCGTTTAAACGACAATAACCGTCCGGCCAGACTGAATAACGAACAACGGTCAGCGGTACGCGAACGGTTGTCTGAGCGTGGAGCAAGACGACTGGAAAGGTAAATTGCAGGCATAAAAAAAGCGGCGCTGTTAGCCGCTTAAGACTGATGACAAACATCGAATTGCCCGATGCGCAAGCTTATCGGGCCTACACGGAACCTGCAATATATTGAATTTGCATGATTTTGTAGGCCGAATAAGGCGTTTACGCCGCATCCGGCGTAAACAACCAGCACTTTGCCAACAATCTGAAGCGTCAGAATAGCCGCTTCTTAATTTACCGGATGCCCCGGCACAAGAAAAATTACTTCTTCTTCGCTTTCGGGTTCGGCAGGTCGGTAATGCTACCTTCGAACACTTCTGCCGCCAGGCCCACAGACTCGTGCAGAGTCGGGTGCGCGTGGATGGTCAGCGCGATGTCTTCAGCGTCGCAACCCATTTCGATTGCCAGACCGATTTCACCCAACAGCTCGCCGCCGTTAGTACCGACAATCGCACCACCGATCACACGATGAGACTCTTTGTCGAAAATCAGCTTGGTCATACCGTCCGCGCAGTCAGAAGCGATCGCACGACCAGAAGCAGCCCACGGGAAGGTGGCAGTTTCGTAGCTGATGCCTTTCTCTTTCGCTTCTTTCTCGGTCAAACCCACCCATGCAACTTCTGGTTCGGTATAGGCAATAGACGGAATAACTTTCGGATCGAAGTAGTGTTTTTTACCGGCGATAACTTCAGCGGCAACGTGACCTTCGTGAACACCTTTGTGTGCCAGCATCGGCTGACCGACGATATCACCGATAGCAAAGATGTGTGGTACGTTGGTACGCAGTTGTTTGTCAACGCGGATGAAGCCACGGTCGTCCACTTCCACGCCTGCTTTGCCTGCGTCGAGGTTTTTACCGTTCGGCACACGACCAATCGCCACCAGCACGGCGTCGTAACGCTGTGGTTCAGCCGGTGCTTTTTTGCCTTCCATCGTCACGTAGATACCGTCTTCTTTTGCTTCAACGGCAGTGACTTTGGTTTCCAGCATCAGGTTGAATTTCTTGCTGATACGCTTGGTGAAGACTTTAACGATGTCTTTATCTGCTGCCGGGATAACCTGGTCGAACATTTCAACCACGTCAATCTGTGAACCCAGCGCGTGGTATACCGTCCCCATTTCCAGACCGATGATACCGCCACCCATAACCAGCAGGCGTTCCGGCACTTCTTTCAATTCCAGAGCGTCAGTGGAGTCCCAGATACGCGGATCTTCATGCGGAATAAACGGCAGTTGGATCGGGCGAGAACCCGCCGCGATGATCGCATTGTCGAAGTTGATCACAGTCTTACCGTTCTCACCTTCAACTTCCAGGGTGTTCGCCCCGGTGAATTTACCCAGACCGTTGACCACTTTCACTTTACGGCCTTTCGCCATACCAGCCAGACCGCCGGTCAGTTGAGTGATAACTTTCTCTTTCCAGGTACGAATCTTGTCGATATCGGTTTTCGGCTCACCGAAAACGATACCGTGTTCAGCCAGTGCTTTGGCTTCTTCGATAACTTTTGCTACGTGCAGCAGTGCTTTAGAAGGGATACAGCCGACGTTCAGGCAAACACCGCCGAGGGTGTTGTAGCGTTCTACGATTACGGTTTCCAGACCTAAATCAGCGCAGCGGAAGGCAGCGGAGTAACCTGCGGGGCCTGCCCCAAGTACCACGACCTGAGTTTTGATTTCAGTACTCATCATGACCTCTATATATTTATCTCCGGCGGGTCTGACGTTTTTTTTATGACGCCCATTATCCACCGGGTCGTTCTATCCGTCGGTATTTTACAAAATTGTTAACAATTTTTAAACAGCAAACGGCAACCGATTTGTCTATTACCTGATAACCTCAATATATTCATAAGATTACCAGAAAAAAGCCGGCCGTTGGGCCGGCTCTTTTATTTACATCACCAGACGGCGAATGTCAGACAGCGTGTTGTTAATGATGGTAATGAAACGCGCACCATCAGCACCGTCGATCACGCGGTGGTCAAAGGAGAGAGAAATCGGCAGCATCAGACGCGGCACGAACTCTTTACCATTCCACACAGGTTCCATCGCGGACTTGGAAACGCCGAGGATAGCCACTTCCGGTGCGTTCACAATCGGCGCGAAGTGGGTAGTACCCAGGCCGCCGATACTGGAGATGGTGAAGCAACCACCCTGCATTTCGCCCGCAGTCAGCTTACCGTCACGCGCTTTCTTGGAAATGGTCATCAGCTCGCGAGACAGCTCGATGATGCCTTTCTTGTTGACGTCTTTGAATACCGGAACAACCAGACCGTTCGGAGTATCCACCGCCACACCGATGTTGATGTATTTCTTCAGGGTCAGACGCTGACCGTCTTCCGACAGCGAACTGTTGAAGCGAGGCATCTGCTCAAGTGCCGCAGCAACGGCTTTCATGATGAAGACAACCGGGGTGATCTTCACATCCAGCTTACGTTTCGCAGCTTCTTCGTTCTGCTGTTTACGGAACGCTTCCAGCTCGGTGATATCGGTTTTGTCGAAGTGGGTAACGTGCGGGATCATCACCCAGTTACGGCTCAGGTTAGCACCAGAGATTTTCTGAATGCGACCCAGTTCCACTTCTTCGATTTCACCAAACTTGCTGAAGTCCACCTTCGGCCACGGCAACATGCCTGGGATACCGCCGCCAGTCGCTGCCGGAGCCGCTTCTGCACGTTTGATGGCTTCTTTCACATAAGCCTGAACGTCTTCGCGCAGGATACGACCTTTACGGCCTGTGCCCTTCACTTTCGCCAGGTTAACGCCGAACTCGCGAGCCAGACGGCGGATCAGCGGAGTCGCGTGAACATAAGCGTCGTTTTCAGCAAATTCAGATTTGCCTTCCGCTTTTGCAGCCGGTGCTGCTGCCGGAGCTTCAGCTTTTGCAGCCGGGGCCGGAGCTGCCGCTTCCTGTTTCGCCGGAGCTGCAGCAGGCGCAGCGCCTTCAACTTCGAAGATCATAATCAGCGAGCCAGTTTTCACTTTGTCGCCAACATTCACTTTCAGTTCTTTCACCACGCCCGCGAACGGAGCCGGAACTTCCATAGAAGCTTTGTCGCCTTCTACGGTGATCAGTGACTGCTCAGCGGTAACTTTGTCGCCCACTTTCACCATCACTTCGGTTACTTCAACTTCGTCACCGCCGATATCCGGAACGTTAACTTCTTTCACGCCAGTCGCTGCCGCAGGTGCCGGAGCCGCTTCCTGTTTTGCCGCCGGAGCCGGAGCTGCCGCGCTGGCTGCCCCCGCAACTTCGAAGACCATAATCAGTGAGCCGGTAGACACTTTGTCGCCAACGTTCACTTTGATCTCTTTCACGATGCCCGCAAACGGAGCCGGAACTTCCATAGAAGCCTTGTCGCCTTCTACGGTGATCAGCGACTGTTCAGCTTCAACTTTGTCGCCCACTTTCACCAGGATTTCGGTCACTTCAACTTCGTCGCTGCCGATATCCGGAACGTTAACGTCTTTTGCCGCCGCAGCCGCTGGTGCTGCTGCCGGAGCTGCTTCTTTCTTCTCTTCTGCCTGAGCAGGTGCAGCGTCTGCTGCACCGTCGGCGGAATCGAAAATCATAATCAGTGCGCCGGTCTGGGTTTTATCGCCAACAGAGACTTTGATCTCTTTAACGATACCCGCCTGCGGAGACGGAACTTCCATAGAGGCTTTGTCGCCTTCTACGGTGATCAGCGACTGTTCGGCTTCAACTTTGTCGCCCACTTTGACCAGGATCTCGGTGATTTCAACTTCATCAGCCCCGATGTCCGGTACTTTGATTTCGATAGCCATTATTCTTTTACCTCTTACGCCAGACGCGGGTTAACTTTATCTGCATCGATGTTGAATTTGGCGATTGCGTCAGCAACCACTTTCTTATCGATTTCGCCACGTTTAGCCAGTTCGCCCAGCGCCGCAACCACGACATAAGAAGCATCAACTTCAAAGTGGTGACGCAGGTTCTCACGGCTGTCGGAACGACCGAAGCCATCAGTACCCAGTACGCGGTAGTCGTCAGCCGGTACGTAAGTACGGACCTGCTCAGCGAACAGTTTCATATAGTCGGTAGATGCCACTGCCGGAGCGTCGTTCATCACCTGAGCGATGTACGGAACGCGCGGAGTTTCCAGCGGATGCAGCATGTTCCAGCGTTCACAATCCTGACCATCACGCGCCAGTTCGGTGAAGGAGGTCACGCTATAAACGTCAGAACCTACGCCGTAATCTTTCGCCAGGATCTGTGCTGCTTCACGGACGTGGCGCAGGATAGAACCGGAGCCCAGCAGTTGAACTTTACCTTTGCTACCTTCAATGGTTTCGAGTTTGTAGATACCTTTACGGATACCTTCCTCAGCACCTTCCGGCATTGCCGGCATGTGGTAGTTTTCGTTCAGCGTGGTGATGTAGTAGTAAACGTTCTCTTGTTTTTCACCGTACATACGCTCCAGACCATCATGCATGATGACAGCAACTTCGTAAGCGTAAGCCGGGTCGTAAGAGATACAGTTCGGGATAGTCAGCGACTGAATGTGGCTGTGACCATCTTCGTGCTGCAGACCTTCGCCGTTCAGGGTGGTACGACCGGAAGTACCGCCGATCAGGAAGCCACGCGCCTGCTGGTCGCCAGCCGCCCAGCACAGATCGCCAATACGCTGGAATCCGAACATCGAGTAATAGATGTAGAACGGAATCATCGGCAGATTGTTGGTGCTGTAAGAGGTCGCCGCAGCCAGCCAGGAACAACCTGCGCCCAGCTCGTTGATCCCTTCCTGCAGAATCTGACCTTTCTCGTCTTCTTTATAGTACGCAACCTGCTCGCGATCCTGCGGGGTGTACTGCTGACCGTTCGGGCTATAGATACCAATCTGACGGAACAGACCTTCCATACCGAAAGTACGCGCTTCGTCAGCGATGATCGGCACAAGTCGGTCTTTGATCGACTTGTTCTTCAGCATCACGTTCAGGGCACGAACAAAAGCGATAGTGGTGGAGATCTCTTTGCTCTGTTCTTCCAGCAGCGCACCGAAGTCTTGCAGGCTCGGCAGCTCCAGCTTCTCGGTAAAGTTCGGCTGGCGGCTTGGCAGATAACCGTGCAGTTTCTGACGCTGAGCGTGCAGATAGGTATGTTCTTCAGAACCTTCCGGGAAGGTGATGTACGGCAGTTTTTCGATATCTGCATCAGACACCGGCACATTGAAACGGTCGCGGATATGGCGCACGCCGTCCATGTTCATTTTCTTAACCTGGTGCGCAATGTTTTTACCTTCAGCCGCATCGCCCATGCCGTAACCTTTAATGGTATGAGCAAGGATTACTGTCGCTTTGCCTTTGGTTTCCTGCGCTTTCTTGAATGCAGCGTAGATTTTCTTCGGATCGTGACCGCCACGGTTCAATGCCCAGATCTGCTCGTCAGTCCAGTCTGCAACCAGCGCTGCGGTTTCCGGATATTTACCGAAGAAGTGTTCACGAACGTACGCACCATCTTTCGATTTGAAGGTCTGGTAGTCGCCGTCAACGGTTTCGTTCATCAGTTGGATCAGTTTACCGCTGGTATCTTTACGCAGCAGCTCATCCCAACGGCTACCCCACATCACTTTGATCACGTTCCAGCCAGCACCTTCGAAGATGCCTTCCAGTTCGTTGATGATCTTGCCGTTACCGGTGACCGGGCCGTCAAGACGCTGCAGGTTACAGTTGATAACGAAGACCAGGTTATCCAGTTTTTCACGGGTAGCGATGGTGATCGCACCTTTGGATTCTGGTTCGTCCATCTCGCCGTCACCAAGGAATGCGTAAACGGTCTGTTTAGAGGTATCTTTCAGGCCACGGTGTTCCAGATATTTCAGGAACTTCGCCTGGTAGATAGCACCGATTGGCCCCAGCCCCATAGATACGGTCGGGAACTGCCAGAATTCCGGCATCAGTTTCGGGTGCGGGTAGGAAGAGAGGCCATTACCGTGGACTTCCTGACGGAAATTATCCAGTTGCTCCTGAGTCAGACGACCTTCCAGGAAAGCTCGTGCGTAAACGCCCGGGGAGATGTGCCCCTGGAAGTAAACCAGGTCGCCGCCATCCTGCTCGTTGCGTGCACGGAAGAAGTGGTTAAAACACACATCATAAATGGTTGCGGAAGACTGGAAAGACGCCATGTGGCCGCCCAGTTCCAGATCTTTTTTGGATGCACGCAGAACCGTCATGATGGCGTTCCAGCGGATAGCTGAACGAATACGGCGTTCCAGTTCCAGATTACCCGGATACTCCGGCTGTTCTTCAACGGGGATGGTGTTGATGTAGTTGCTGACGCCGGTGCCTGCGGCTACGTTGACTCCGCCTTTGCGGGCTTCAGCAAGCAGTTGGTCGATCAGATACTGAGCACGCTCAACACCTTCTTCACGGATGACCGATTCGATCGCCTGGAGCCAGTCGCGAGTTTCGATCGGATCCACGTCATTTGGGAAACGTTCTGACATGGGTTATTCCTTATCTATCTAATAACGTTGAGTTTTCTGGAACCTGTCCCATTGAACTCTCGCTGGAAAGCTCAATAAGACAGGTTCTACGTTTAGTTGCTGCGCTTTTATATGCGCTTGATTTACAACATCTTCTGGCTAATTTTCACCAGAAAAATCACTAATTCTTTCGTTGCTCCAGACGGCGCAGAGAACGTTCACGGCGGCTCTCCTCACGGCTTCTGTCGAGCAAGATTTCTTCGATAAAGGCCAGATGGCGATGCGATGCTTCGCGCGCTTCTTCTGGCTTACCGGCCATAATTGCTTCGAATATGCGAGTGCGGTGACTACTCACCAGCGGCAGCATCTCTCGACGCGAATAGAGCAATTCGAAGTTTTGACGGACATTCTGGGCCAACATCGGCTCCATACACCTTAGCAGATGAAGCAAAACCACATTGTGGGCCGCTTCGGTGACGGCAATCTGATACTGGAGTACGGCGTTTGATTCCGCGTCCAGATCGCCAGACTGCTGCGCCAGCTCTATGGCGTGGTGGAGTTCACGAATGCGTTCCTTGTCTTCATCGGTACTACGCAACGCGGCGTAATAGGCGGCTATGCCTTCCAGGGCGTGTCGTGTTTCGAGCAAGTCGTATTGTGATTCAGGATGGTCGGAGAGCAGCTCCACCAGCGGATCGCTGAAGCTTTGCCAGAGGCTGCTCTGGACAAAAGTGCCGCCACCCTGGCGACGAAGCAACAAGCCCTTCGCTTCGAGACGTTGAATCGCCTCACGCAAGGAGGGACGGGAGACGTCGAACTGTTTCGCCAGTTCGCGTTCCGGTGGGAGTTTTTCACCAGGGCGAAGGGTGCCCTCGAGGATCAAAAACTCCAGTTGCTGCTCAATCACATCGGAGAGTTTTGGTTGGCGGATTTTGCTGTAGGCCATGAGTTCCTGTCTTAAGCCACTTGCCGAAGTCAATTGGTCTTACCAATTTCATGTCTGTGACGCTAAAGTAACAAAGTATTCACCTTATGTCTATACAGGTTTTGATTGAAATCATGAAACTGTGCACATTTTAACAACTTGACATATATAGCGTTTCAAAGTTGTAACTATGCACAAATGTAGGCTTTACGTGAGCAAGGTTTTTTTTAACGATTATTAAACTATAAAAATCCGAATTGAACCGATTCACTTACCAATTTTTCGATTTTTAATTCAATAAAAATGAATTTATATTCTTTGTTATGGGTGGGATTGTTTGAGACTGGTCTTTACAAATGGTTTCTTTTTAGACAACCCATCTTCAACCATGCATAAAGCGGGTGCATTCGCTGCCGCATACCATTATTCTTGATCTGACGGAAGTCTTTTTGTAACAATTCAAACTTCCAAGTTGTAAACAAATTAATACAACAAACGGAATTGCAAACTTACACACGCATCACTGCGTAGATCAAAAAAACAATCACCGCACGAGGTTTCATGATGGAAGGTCAACAGCACGGCGAGCAGCTAAAGCGCGGCCTTAAAAACCGCCATATTCAGCTTATCGCGCTGGGTGGCGCGATAGGGACCGGGCTATTCCTGGGAAGCGCCTCCGTAATACAGTCCGCAGGGCCAGGGATCATTCTGGGTTACGCCATTGCTGGTTTTATCGCCTTTCTGATCATGCGTCAGCTAGGTGAAATGGTGGTCGAAGAACCGGTAGCAGGCTCCTTCAGCCACTTTGCTTATAAATACTGGGGGAGCTTTGCTGGCTTCGCCTCAGGCTGGAACTACTGGGTATTGTACGTATTAGTTGCCATGGCGGAGCTTACTGCCGTCGGCAAATACATTCAGTTCTGGTATCCGGATATCCCAACCTGGGCTTCTGCCGCCGTGTTCTTTGTGGTGATCAACGCCATCAACCTGACCAACGTTAAAGTGTTTGGCGAGATGGAGTTCTGGTTTGCCATTATCAAAGTTATCGCGGTGGTGGCGATGATCATCTTCGGCGGCTGGCTGCTGTTCAGTGGCAACGGCGGTCCGCAAGCGACCGTCCGTAACCTCTGGGAACAGGGCGGATTCCTGCCGCACGGCTTCACCGGGCTGGTGATGATGATGGCGATTATTATGTTCTCGTTTGGTGGTCTGGAGCTAGTGGGGATCACCGCCGCAGAAGCCGATAACCCGGAGCAAAGCATCCCGAAAGCAACCAATCAGGTTATCTACCGCATCCTGATTTTCTACATTGGCTCGTTAGCCGTCCTGCTCTCACTGATGCCGTGGACGCGCGTTACCGCTGATACCAGTCCATTCGTGTTGATCTTCCATGAACTGGGCGACACCTTTGTGGCTAACGCCCTGAATATCGTGGTGTTGACGGCGGCACTTTCCGTGTACAACAGTTGCGTCTACTGCAACAGCCGTATGCTGTTTGGTCTGGCACAACAGGGAAATGCACCGAAAATGCTCGCTTCCGTCGATAAACGCGGCGTACCGGTCAACACCATTCTGGTATCTGCGCTGGTTACGGCATTGTGCGTACTGATTAACTACCTTGCCCCAGAGTCCGCATTCGGACTGTTAATGGCGCTGGTGGTTTCCGCTCTGGTAATCAACTGGGCGATGATAAGTCTTGCGCACATGAAATTCCGTCGTGCCAAACAAGCACAAGGTGTGGCTACCCGCTTCCCTGCCCTGCTCTATCCGCTGGGTAACTGGATCTGCCTGCTGTTTATGGCGGCGGTACTGGTAATTATGCTGATGACGCCGGGGATGGCGATTTCGGTTTACCTGATCCCGGTATGGCTGGTGGTGTTAGGCATCGGCTATCTGTTTAAAGAGAAAACCGCAAAAGCAGTAAAAGCGCATTAATCTCTCTACGCCCTCACCCTGTCTGGGTGAGGGCAACAATCTTTACACCAATGTCCCGTAAATCGTCAGTAGCGCAATCACTACCACGACCACAAACGAGGTTTTCTTCGCCATTGAAACTGCTGCTTTCGGTGTCTCCACCTTATCGACATGCGGTTCACGCGCCAGAGAGAACTGCGCCAGACGCGTTAACACCTGATATTGCGAAGTATGGAAATCGGCCAGCGAAGCAAACCAGGCAGGTAACGCTTTCTCACCGTGGCCGATCAAGGCATAAACCACTCCCGCAAGGCGAACCGGCACCCAATCCGCGACATGAAGCACTGCATCAATCCCCGACTGTAAACGATGATGCGGCGTCTGGTAACGCGCCAGCCAGTATTGCCATGCGCGCAAAAACGCATACCCCATCAGCGTAACTGGCCCCCAACTTCCCCCCACAATCAACCAGAACAGCGGTGCCAGGTAAAAACGAAAGTTAATCCACAGCAGTGCATTTTGCAGTTCCCGCAAGTATTCACGTTCATCGCAGCCTGCAGGGACGCCGTGAATCATAGTGAGTTCGCCAGCCATTGTGGAACGGGCATGGCTATCATTACGTGAAGCGGCTGCCAGATAAGCATGATAATGAAGACGAACTTTACCTGCGCCAATACACAGCAAACCAATCAGCAGCCACACCAGCAGCGTCGGAACGTTGAACAATAGCCCATGCAACGCGCGCAACAGCAAAAAAGTCCCCCCCATCGCAATAATGGTCATACCTAACGTGCGCCCGAGTGAAAAATGTTTCACCCGCCGAAAGAACGCTTCAAGGCGGTGATCAAGCTGCCAGTGCTCGCCCAACTTAAACAGGCGCTCAAAAATTAACACCAGTAAGGTTGTGAATAGCGTCATGTTGTCTCCTTGCTGACCAGCGCGCGAAACCGTGCCCAATCAAATGCAGGACCAGGATCGGTTTTACGATCCGGCGCAATATCGCAATGCCCCGTCATGTTATTAGCAATAGCTGGATAGCGATCAATCAGCGCCCGAGTGACCGCCGCCAGTTGCTGATACTGCGCATCGGTGTAAGCCAGCGTATCGGTGCCTTCCAGCTCAATCCCAATAGAAAAATCATTACAGCGTTCACGACCTTGATACTGAGAGACACCCGCGTGCCAGGCGCGTTTATCGAAAGGAACATACTGGACAATTTCACCATCACGGCGAATCAAACAGTGAGCGGAAACGCGCAAATGAGCTATCTCAGCAAAGAAGGGATGCGCCTGCGGATCAATAGTTCCGGTGAATAATGCGTCGATCCACGGGCCGCCAAACTCACCTGGCGGCAGGCTAATATTGTGCACCACCAGCAGAGTGGGAACTTCGTCATCCGGGCGACAATCGTAATGAGGCGAGGGAACGCGGCGCGCGCCGGTCAGCCACCCCTGTTCTAACAACATGCAGGATCTCCTTATATGTGGTGCTAATATCCGGTTCAGAGTAGCATGTTTCTACCTTATGATTCGTTAGCTATCTGGAGTTTTAACATGCCGCCTCGCCGCTATAACCCTGACACCCGACGTGACGAGCTGCTGGAACGCATTAATCTCGATATACCCGGCGCGGTGGCCCAGGCGCTGCGGGAAGATTTAGGCGGAACAGTCGATGCCAACAATGATATTACGGCAAAACTTTTACCGGAAAATTCTCGCTCTCATGCAACAGTAATCACCCGCGAGAATGGCGTATTTTGCGGCAAACGCTGGGTTGAAGAGGTGTTTATTCAACTGGCTGGTGACGATGTCACCATTATCTGGCATGTGGATGACGGTGATGTCATCAACGCCAATCAACTCCTTTTCGAACTTGAAGGCCCCTCCCGCGTGCTGTTAACGGGTGAACGCACGGCGCTCAATTTTGTACAAACCCTTTCTGGGGTTGCCAGTAAGGTTCGCCACTATGTCAAACTGCTGGAAGGCACCAACACGCAGTTGCTGGATACTCGCAAAACCTTGCCCGGTCTGCGTTCGGCTCTGAAATATGCGGTACTTTGCGGCGGCGGAGCGAATCACCGCCTGGGACTTTCTGACGCCTTCCTGATTAAAGAAAACCATATTATTGCCTCTGGCTCAGTACGTCAGGCGGTCGAAAAAGCGTCCTGGCTGCACCCGGATGCGCCAGTAGAAGTCGAAGTCGAGGATCTGGAAGAACTTGATGAAGCCCTGAAAGCAGGTGCCGATATCATCATGCTGGATAACTTCGAAACAGAACAAATGCGCGAAGCTGTCAAACGTACCAATGGTAAGGCGCTGCTGGAAGTTTCGGGTAACGTCACCGACAAAACTCTGCGCGAATTTGCCGAAACAGGCGTGGACTTTATCTCTGTCGGCGCACTGACCAAACACGTACAGGCACTCGACCTTTCAATGCGTTTTCGCTAATTGCTGACAGATTCATCCGCTCCGTAGCGAGCGGATGAATCTTACCTTCTCCAACTTTCTTCGTAACGCCTCGCAAATATCTTGTCTTTCACTGCAACATAATAAAAAACCTCGGAACCCGCCTTCCCGTTTCGTTTTTTGCCCCTCGCCTGTGCCGATGGCGTTTGCCAAAGTAGCGCCAACGAAATCAAGGAGCGAAACAGATGGACAAACAACGCGGCTTTACACTCATCGAACTAATGGTAGTTATTGGCATTATTGCCATTTTAAGCGCCATTGGTATTCCCGCTTATCAGAACTACCTGCGCAAAGCAGCGCTCACCGACATGCTGCAAACCTTTGTGCCTTACCGCACCGCCGTAGAATTATGCGCACTGGAGCATGGCGGATTAGATACCTGCGACGGCGGCAGTAACGGCATCCCCTCGCCCACCACCACTCGCTATGTCTCTGCTATGAGTGTGGCAAAAGGCGTGGTGTCGCTGACAGGACAAGAGAGCCTCAATGGGTTAAGCGTCATCATGACACCAGGTTGGGATAACGCCAACGGCGTCACCGGCTGGACGCGCAACTGCAATATTCAAAGTGACAGCGCGTTGCAGCAAGCCTGCGAAGATGTCTTCCGCTTTGATGACGCCAACTAAGGAGCGGCAATGAATATTTCACAGCTCACCGCTCTGTGCCTGCGTTACCAGGGCGTCTTGCTGGATGCCAGCGAAGAGGTGGTTCATGTTGCGGTGGTCGATGCGCCCTCACATGAGTTACTTGACGCTTTGCATTTCGCTACTACCAAACGCATTGAGATCACCTGCTGGACGCGCCAGCAGATGGAAGGCCACGCCAGCCGGTCACAACATAGGTTGCCCGTAGCAGCCCCGGAAAAATATCAGCCCAAAACAGAATTGCTGACTCAAACGTTACAATCTGCACTCGAACAACGCGCTTCTGATATTCATATCGAACCAGCGGACAATAGCTACCGCATCCGCTTACGCATCGACGGCGTGTTGCATCCTTTACCAGATGTTCCACTGGATGCCGGAATAGCATTAACCGCCAGATTAAAAGTGCTGGGAAGCCTGGATATTGCGGAACATCGCCTGCCGCAGGATGGGCAATTCACTGTCGAACTGGCGGATAACACAGTCTCATTTCGCATTGCTACCTTGCCATGTCGGGGCGGTGAAAAAGTGGTATTGCGGCTGTTACAGCAGGTGGACCAGGCGCTGGATGTCAACACGCTGGGAATGCAGCAGTTACAACTGGCGGACTTTGCTCATGCCCTACAGCAACCACAAGGGCTGGTGTTGGTTACCGGTCCTACCGGTAGCGGTAAAACGGTCACACTTTATAGCGCTCTGCAAACGCTGAATACCGCCGATATTAATATTTGCAGCGTCGAAGATCCGGTGGAGATCCCCATCGCAGGGCTTAACCAGACGCAAATCCATCCGCGTGCTGGTCTTACCTTTCAGGGGGTTTTGCGTGCGTTATTACGTCAGGATCCCGATGTCATCATGATCGGAGAGATCCGTGATGGTGAAACGGCAGAAATTGCCATTAAAGCCGCACAAACGGGTCACCTGGTGTTGTCCACGCTACACACCAACTCTACCTGCGAAACACTGGTGCGTTTACAGCAAATGGGTGTTGCCCGCTGGATGCTCTCATCAGCACTCACGCTGGTGGTAGCCCAACGTCTGGTTCGCAAACTTTGCCCGCATTGTCGCCTGCAGCAAGGGGAAGCAATCCGCCTTCCAGGCAATTTATGGTCATCGTCGTTGCCCCGCTGGCAAGCACCTGGTTGTAAACATTGCTACCACGGTTTTTATGGCCGCACGGCCTTATTTGAAGTTCTGCCCATAACACCTGTCATACGCCAGCTCATTTCCGCTAATACCGACGTTGAATCGCTGGAAGCGCACGCCCGACAAACAGGAATGCACACGCTTTTTGAAAATGGCTGCCTGGCCGTGGAACAAGGTTTAACCACCTTTGAAGAGTTAATCCGCGTATTGGGGATGCCACATGGCGAGTAAGCAACTCTGGCGCTGGCATGGCATAACCGGCGACGGCAATGCGCAAGATGGAGTACTGTGGGCAGAGAGCCGTTCTTTGCTACTTATCGCACTACAGCAACAAGCCGTTACCCCACTGCACCTGAAGCGGATATCTATTAATTCAGCCCAGTGGCACGCAGACAAAAGCGCGGAAGTCATTCATCAACTGGCAACATTACTCAAAGCCGGACTAACCCTTTCGGAAGGATTAGCCCTATTGGCGGAGCAACATCCGAGCAGGCAATGGCAGGCGTTATTGCAATCGCTGGCACACGATCTCGAACAGGGTATTGCCTTTTCCAATGCCTTATTGCCCTGGTCAGAGGTTTTTCCGCCGCTTTATCAGGCGATGATCCGCACAGGTGAACTGACCGGTAAGCTGGATGAATGCTGCTTTGAACTGGCTCGTCAGCAAAAAGCCCAGCGCCAGTTAGCCGACAAAGTGAAATCAGCATTGCGTTATCCCATTATCATTTTAGTGATGGCGATAACGGTAGTTGTAGCAATGCTGCATTTTGTTCTGCCCGAGTTTGCCGCTATCTATAAAACCTTTAACACCCCGCTACCGACACTTACACAGGGGATCATGACGCTGGCAGATTTCAGCGGTGAGTGGGGCTGGCTGCTGCTGTTGTTCGGCTTACTGCTGGCAATAGCCAATAAGTTGCTGATGCGCCGCCCGACCTGGCTTATCGTGAGGCAGAAATCGCTGTTACGCATCCCAATTATGGGTTCACTAATGCGGGGACAAAAGCTCACGCAGATCTTTACGATTCTGGCGCTGACACAAAGTGCAGGTATTACTTTTTTGCAAGGGGTAGAGAGCGTCAAAGAGACAATGGGCTGCCCGTACTGGGCACAACTTCTGACACAAATCCAGCACGATATCAGCAACGGTCAGCCCATCTGGCTGGCGTTAAAAAATGCCGGTGAGTTTAGCCCGCTCTGTTTGCAGTTAGTGAGAACGGGAGAAGCATCCGGGTCGCTGGATCTCATGCTGGAGAATCTCGCCCACCATCATCGGGATAACACGTTGGCGCTGGCAGATAATCTTGCTGCTTTACTGGAACCGGCCTTACTGGTCATTACCGGAGGAATTATCGGCACGCTGGTGGTGGCAATGTATTTGCCAATTTTCCATCTGGGCGACGCGATGAGTGGGATGGGATAACGCTGGCGCAGTGATCCACGCCAGCATTGGGAGATTACAGGTTATTGAAGATGCGGTTTTCTTGTTCCAGTACGCGGATAAACGTGGTGCGCTTGGTCAGTTCTTTCAGGCGAGAAGCCCCAACATATGTACAAGCTGAACGCAGGCCACCCAAAATATCACGCGCGGTGTTTTCAACTGGGCCACGCAGCGGCAGCTTAACGGTTTTACCTTCCGCTGCACGATATTCTGCAACGCCGCCAACGTGACGTTTCATCGCAGACTCGGAGCTCATACCGTAGAACAACATAAATTTTTCGCCGTTCTCTTCGACGATACGACCGCCGCTCTCTTCGTGACCCGCCAGCATACCGCCGAGCATCACGAAATCAGCACCGCCACCAAAGGCTTTAGCTACATCGCCCGGCGTGGTGCAACCGCCATCGCTGACGATCATCCCGCCCAGACCGTGCGCGGCATCAGCGCATTCGATTACTGCAGAAAGCTGCGGGTAACCGACGCCCGTCTTGACGCGAGTCGTACAAACAGAACCTGGGCCAATGCCAACTTTAACGATATCGGCACCGGAGAGGATAAGCTCCTCACACATTTCACCTGTCACTACGTTGCCAGCACAAATGGTTTTGGTCGGCCACGCTTCACGCGCTTTCGCAACGAACTGTACGAAGTGCTCGGAATAACCATTCGCCACGTCAATACAAACGAAGTTTAATGCCGGGTTCAGGTCGAGAATCTGTTTAGTTTTTTCGAAATCCGCATCTGACGTGCCGGTAGAAACCATCACATGTTTCAGCACATCAGCGGAAGAATTGTTGATAAACGCTTGCCACTCGTCAACAGAGTAATGTTTATGTACAGCAGTCAGAATATCGAAAGAAGCCAATGCCGTAGCCATGGTAAAAGTGCCTACGGTATCCATATTTGCGGCGATAATCGGCACGCCGGACCAGCTCTGACCTGAATGTTTGAAGGTGAATTGACGTTCCAGTTCAACATCGGAACGGCTTTTAAGAGTGGAGCGTTTAGGACGGATGAGAACGTCTTTAAAACCTAACTTCAGATCTTCTTCAATACGCATGTGCGGATTCCTGGGGTTAATGGCTATAAGGGTAAGAGCACAACTCCAGTGACGCTATCATACGCACTAATCTATGTGGCGCAAGACTGCGAAATTGTCTTTTTTTACGCTACAATCCCATAAATTTACCTGGTAAATAATGGGCGAACGTTTCATTAATCCCGCTTTCGCGTGCTCATTTTTAATGTTTTGATAATCATGATGAATTCCCGGGAATATAAAATATGAGGTATACGGTTGCCTTAACGGGTGGCATTGGCAGTGGCAAGAGTACCGTTGCAAATGCGTTTGCTGACCTCGGAATTAACGTCATTGATGCCGATATTATTGCGCGTCAGGTAGTTGAACCGGGTAGACCTGCACTGCGTGCCATTGCTGAACATTTCGGCGCTGATATGATTGCTGCTGATGGAACATTGCAGCGCCGGGCCTTACGCGAGCGGATCTTCGCCAACCCGGAAGAGAAAAACTGGCTTAATGCCCTGCTACATCCGTTGATTCAGCAGGAGACGCAACATCAGATCCAGCAAGCAACTTCCCCCTATGTACTTTGGGTTGTGCCATTGCTGGTAGAAAACTCGCTGTATAAAAAAGCGAATCGTGTGCTGGTGGTGGATGTCAGCCCAGAAACGCAACTTAAGCGCACCATGCAGCGCGATGATGTTACTCGCGAACATGTCGAACAAATTCTTGCTGCCCAGGCAACGCGCGAAGCCCGCCTTGCCGTGGCAGATGACGTCATTGATAATAACGGCGCACCGGATGCTATTGCATCGGATGTTGCCCGCCTGCACGCAAATTACTTGCAGCTTGCGTCGCAGTTTGTCTCACAGGAAAAACCTTAATGCAGACCCAGGTCCTTTTTGAACATCCACTAAATGAAAAAATGCGTACATGGCTACGCATTGAGTTTTTGATTCAGCAACTCACTGTAAATTTACCCATCGTTGACTACGCTGGCGCTCTGCATTTCTTCCGTAATGTCAGTGACTTGCTGGATGTTTTCGAGCGTGGGGAAGTACGCACCGAATTGTTGAAAGAGCTTGACCGCCAGCAGCGTAAACTCCAGACCTGGATTGACGTGCCAGGCGTGGACCAGAGCCGTATTGAAGCATTAATTCAGCAGTTAAAAGCGGCGGGCAGCGTGCTGATTTCCGCACCGCGTATCGGGCAATTTCTGCGTGAAGATCGTCTGATTGCTTTAGTGCGCCAGCGTCTGAGCATACCCGGCGGTTGTTGTAGCTTTGATTTGCCAACTTTGCATATCTGGCTGCATTTACCCCAGGCGCAGCGCGACAGCCAGGTAGAAACCTGGATTGCCAGCCTGAATCCGCTCACCCAGGCACTTACCATGGTGTTAGATTTAATTCGCCAGTCGGCACCGTTTCGCAAACAAACCAGTCTGAACGGTTTCTATCAGGATAATGGCGAAGACGCTGATCTTCTACGGCTGAATCTGGCCCTTGATTCACAGCTTTATCCGCAAATTTCCGGTCATAAGAGTCGTTTTGCGATTCGTTTTATGCCGCTGGACAGTGAAAATGGTCTGGTGCCAGAGCGCCTGGATTTTGAACTGGCGTGCTGCTAAGGAGTTACGATGTCAGAAACTATTACGGTGAACTGCCCAACTTGCGGGAAAACGGTGGTATGGGGTGAAATCAGCCCGTTTCGGCCATTTTGTTGCAAACGTTGTCAGTTGATCGACCTCGGAGAATGGGCTGCTGAAGAAAAACGCATCCCCAGCAGCGGCGATCTGTCCGAAAGCGATGACTGGAGCGAAGAGCTGAAGTAATTGGGTGTAAGAGGTGAGGCATTGTCGGATGCGGTGTAAACGCCTTATCCGACCTGCAAGATCTTGCATATCAACGGATTACAAAATCCTGCAGGCCTGATAAGACGCGCCTGCGTCGCATCAGGCATCAGGGCAAATGTCGGATGCGGCGTGAACGCCTTATTTGACCTACAGGCGCTTAAGCTTCGCAATTACCGGTTCATTGGCTGGCGGAAAATCTTCTGCATTGAGGCTGGCCAGCGCCATCCACTCACCAGGTTGCCCTTCTTTTCCCCACGGTTCCCCTTCCCAGCCTTCGACCAGCCAGAACCACAGTGTGATATGCCTGTCAGGGAACTGATATTCCAGCTTTTCAAACAGCGAAAAACGTTGTGGCGTAATCCCGACTTCTTCCTGAAGCTCCCGCACCACCGCCTGTTCTGGCGTTTCACGCGCTTCAATTTTACCGCCAGGAAACTCCAACTTATTCGCCATGTGCGCATCTGCGGCACGGCGGGTTATAAAGATTTCGTGGTTCTCGTTGCGAATAATACCTACCGCAATTTGCAGTTTTTTCATTGTCTTAAACCTATAAAAAAGGCGCAGATTTCTGCGCCTTTTGTCTTATTGATTAGCTTTTATTGCAGGCGACCATGGCACTGCTTGTATTTTTTACCGGAACCGCACGGGCAAGGATCGTTACGCCCAACTTTACGCTCGCCGGTTTGTGCAGCCAGCGCCGCTGCGGCTGCAGAGTCGTCATCCTGATGGCTAAGCTGCTGCATTTGCGCTAAACGCTCGGCTTCCATACGACGCTGTTGCTCCAGCTCTTCAACTTCTTCCGGCATACGAACCTGAACTTTGCTCAGCGTGCTAACCACTTCATATTTCAATGATTCCAGCATCGCCGCAAACATTGCGAAGGATTCACGTTTGTATTCCTGCTTCGGATCTTTCTGCGCGTAACCACGCAGGTGGATCCCCTGACGCAGGTAATCCATCGCCGCCAGGTGCTCTTTCCACAGGGAGTCCAGCGTTTGCAACATCACACCTTTCTCGAAGTGACGCATCATCTCGGCGCCAACCACTTCTTCTTTACGCTGATACACTTCGATGGACTGCGCCAGAATACGCTCACGCAGCGTCTCTTCATGCAGCTCTGGCTCTTTGTCCAGCCACTCGGCAATCGGCATATCGAGATCGAAATCGTTTTTCAGACGCTCTTGCAGCCCAGGAATGTCCCACATTTCTTCCAGTGATTGTGGTGGAATGTAGGCATCGATGGTCGCTTTGAACACATCTTCACGAATGCTGTTGATGGTTTCGCTCACATCGCTGACATCCAGCAGTTCGTTACGCTGGGAGTAAATGGCGCGACGCTGATCGTTAGCTACGTCATCGTATTCCAGCAACTGTTTACGAATGTCGAAGTTACGGCTTTCAACTTTACGCTGGGCGTTGGCAATTGCTTTGGTTACCCAAGGGTGTTCAATCGCTTCACCAGGTTTCATACCCAGTTTACGCATCATGCCGGAAACACGGTCGGAGGCAAAAATACGCATCAGCGCATCTTCCATCGACAGGTAGAAACGGGAAGAACCGGCATCGCCCTGGCGACCCGAACGGCCACGCAACTGGTTATCGATACGACGAGATTCGTGACGTTCTGTACCGATGATATGCAAACCACCTGCTGCCAGAACCGCGTCGTGGCGTACCTGCCAGTCAGCTTTAATTTTTTCAATTTGCTCTGCGGTCGGGTTTTCCAGCGCGGCAACTTCTGCCTGCCAGCTACCGCCGAGCACAATGTCAGTACCACGACCCGCCATGTTGGTCGCGATAGTCACAGCCGCCGGATAACCCGCCTGGGCAACAATCGCAGCTTCGTTGGCGTGGAATTTGGCGTTCAGAACGTTATGCTTGATACCCGCTTTGGTCAGCTCGTTTGATACCAGTTCTGATTTTTCGATGGAGATAGTACCAACCAGCACCGGCTGGCCTTTCGCGGTACGCTCTTTGATATCTTCAATGATCGCCTGGATTTTTTCCGCTTCGGTCATGTAGACCAGATCCGGCAGATCTTTACGAATCATCGGACGGTTAGTCGGAACGACGACGGTATCCAGCTTGTAGATTGAGCTAAATTCGAATGCTTCGGTATCAGCCGTACCGGTCATCCCCGCCAGTTTTTCATACAAACGGAAGTAGTTCTGGAAGGTGATAGAAGCCAGCGTCTGGTTTTCGTTCTGGATCTGCACACCTTCTTTCGCTTCCACAGCCTGGTGCAGGCCATCGGACCAGCGACGCCCTTGCATGGTACGACCGGTATGTTCGTCAACGATGATAACTTCACCATCTTTAACGATGTAATCGACGTCGCGGGTAAATAGCGCGTGGGCACGCAGCGCCGCCGTTACGTGGTGCATCAGCATGATATTAGCCGGAGAATACAACGACTCGCCTTCGGCCATGATCCCTTCTTTCACCAACAGCTCTTCAATCAGCACCAAACCACGTTCGGTCAGATTCACCTGACGAGATTTTTCATCAACCGAGAAGTGACCTTCGCCCTGGAAGGTTTCAGAGTCTTCTTTTTCCTGGCGGATCAGGTGTGGAATGATTTTGTTGACGCGCTTATACATTTCCGAACTGTCTTCTGCCGGACCAGAAATGATCAGCGGTGTACGCGCTTCATCGATCAGGATGGAGTCCACTTCGTCCACCAGCGCATAGTGCAGTTTACGCTGTACACGCTCTTCTGGGCTGAACGCCATGTTGTCGCGCAGGTAGTCGAAACCGTACTCGTTGTTAGTACCGTAAGTAATGTCGGCCGCATAGGCTTCACGTTTCGCTGGCGCAGGCATGCCCGGTAGGTTGATGCCGACGGTCATACCGAGGAATTCAAACAGCGGACGGTTGTTTTCGGCGTCACGCTGCGCCAGGTAATCGTTGACGGTAACAACGTGCACGCCCTTACCGGTTAATGCGTTCAGGTAAGCAGGCAGCGTTGCGGTCAGTGTTTTACCTTCACCAGTACGCATTTCCGCGATACAGCGTTCATTAAGAACCATGCCGCCGAGCAACTGAACGTCGAAGTGACGCATCCCAAAGACACGCTTACTTGCTTCACGCACAACGGCAAAGGCTTCCGGGATCAGGTTTTCCAGCACTTCGCCTTTTTCCAGACGTGCGCGAAACTCTGCAGTTTTTCCCTTCAGTTCTTCGTCGGAGAGTTTTTCCATCTCCGGTTCCATGGCATTGATGAGGTTGACGACTTTGCGCATCCGGCGCAGGGTGCGGTCGTTACGGCTACCGAAAACTTTTGTTAATAATTTGATTAGCATAATAAAATCTCAAACGCCCCGCAGTGCGGAGTTAATAAAATGAAATAAAGGTTTTGTCGTTATTAGCTAAGGCGTTGAGGGCCAGCACGGATACCTTGCGCCTGGCTGATCCAGACGGGCGTGCTGAATGCTGCTTGCGGAGTAAAATGCGCATAATCAATGCGATAACCATTTTCAGGCGGCGTGCCTTCCTGGGTCAGCAGCGCGCTGAGCGTATCCAGTAAAGCAAGATGTTGCGCCTGAAACGGTAAAGACTCTTCAGCAACGGGCAGCGTTTGCGGTGCCATTGCGAAGGAAAGATGACGGATTACCGTGCGAATTGCGTGTTGATGCCAGTAATCAACGGAATAGTTCGAGTTTGGGCGGCGCGTATTCGCTTCCAACAAGGCCAACTGACTAAAGTTAACTTTGGCGGAAGGCTCGTGGTTGCGGGTTGTCGCTTTTGCGGGCGCATTTGGTTCGGCGGCGTTGCTGAGCGCAGGCAAACCTAAACTCGCCGCGACCATCCCTAATAAGAGATGCGGCCAGAAGTAGCGTTTACCAAACTGTCGCCAGCGCGTCAGTATTCCACTCACGTTATTGCCATCCCAATCGTATTCAAACGTTTTTAGCGCACAAATCTTATCATTAAAGGCCGAAGTCCACAGCAGGAATGAAGATAAGTTGTGCGTAAAAGTGCTTAAGAAAACAGCGTTCGCACCGTTTCTTACGGCCCTGATAACAACTCAAAAAAAACGACTGGTTCACCTGGCCGGAGAGAGTGCCAGATTTGCCAGTCGAATTTTATACGACAGTATAAATGTCGTTATGCCAGTACCGTCGAAGGCGCTTTGAAGGCCAACGGCAGTTCTGCGTCGTCCTGGAAGGTCACATATTCCCAGGCTTCCTGTTTTGCCAGGACAGCCTGCAACAGTTTGTTATTCAGTGCATGACCGGATTTATAGGCGGTAAATGCACCAATAATATTGTGACCACACATGAACAAGTCACCGATCGCGTCAAGCATTTTGTGACGCACAAATTCGTCTTCAAAACGCAAACCGTCTTCGTTCAGTACGCGATAATCGTCAACAACGATGGCACAATCGAAGCTGCCGCCCAGGCACAAACCACGAGACTGCAGATATTCAATATCGCGCATGAAACCGAATGTACGCGCACGGCTGATCTGACGCATAAATGCATCAGCAGAGAAGTTCATCGCATAGCGTTGATTGCTGGAATCGATAGCCGGATGGTTGAAATCGATGGTGAAATCCAGCGAAAAACCATTATATGGCTTAAATTCAGCCCACTTATCGCCATCTTCGACACGAACAGTCTCTTTGATGCGAACAAATTTCTTGGCGCAGTTGAGTTCGTCGATACCAGCATCAAGCAGCAGGTAAACAAACGGAGCAGCGCTGCCGTCCATAATCGGGATTTCCGGTGCGTTAACTTCGATAACGATGTTATCGATGCCTAAGCCCGCGAGCGCAGCGTTCAAGTGCTCAACGGTTGAAATCCGTACATCATGCTCGTTGACCAGACACGTACAGAGCATGGTATCACGCACAGATTTGGCATCGGCCGGGAAATCTACCGGTGGATTCAAGTCGGTGCGACGATAGATGACCCCGGTGTTGGCCGGCGCAGGGCGTAACGTCAGGGTGACTTTCTTGCCGGTATGTAAACCGACACCCGTCGCCTGAACGATACGTTTAAGTGTCCTTTGTTTGATCATCGTATTATCTCGCCAAATTATCTATCCAACCGAAGTGTACTATACATTCGGCAGGCCAGTTTAGCACAAAGAGCCTCGTAACCCAAATTCCAGCTTATTCTTAGTCAGCTTGCTTACGCAAGAATGCAGGGATATCCAGATAATCAGGTTCTTTCGCGGTTTGCGGCGTATTGTCGTTCACCACTTTAGCGACCGGTTTCTGTTCCTGAGTCAGCGGTGCCATACCGTGCTGTTGGTAACGATCCATCACCGGCTGCTGAACTTGTTTATTGGTCACGAGAGTGATTTCAGGACGTTTGTCCATGCCGATGCCTGTTGCAACCACGGTTACACGCAGTTCATCGTTCATATCCGGGTCAAGAGATGTACCGATAACCACAGTCGCGTTATCCGAAGCAAATGCACGGATGGTGTTACCTACGGTTTCGAATTCATCCAGACGCAGGTCGAAGCCCGCCGTGATGTTAACCAGCACGCCGCGCGCGCCAGACAGGTCGATGTCTTCCAGCAGCGGAGAAGAGATAGCCATTTCAGCCGCTTCTTCCGCACGGTCTTCGCCGCTTGCCACACCAGAACCCATCATCGCGTAGCCCATTTCAGACATCACGGTACGAACGTCTGCAAAGTCGACGTTCATCAGACCCGGACGAGTAATCAGTTCAGCGATACCCTGAACAGCACCTTTCAGCACATCATTCGCTGCGCCAAACGCATCAAGCAGGGAAATACCGCGACCGAGCACCTTCAGCAGTTTATCGTTCGGGATGGTAATCAGTGAGTCCACATGCTTGGACAATTCAGTGATCCCCTGCTCCGCGAAGGCCATACGCTTCTTGCCTTCAAAGTTGAAAGGCTTAGTCACGACAGCAACGGTCAGGATCCCCAAATCTTTTGCAACTTCAGCAACGACCGGCGCAGCACCTGTACCAGTACCGCCCCCCATACCTGCTGCAATAAATACCATGTCTGCACCTTCCAGCGCCGCACGCAGTGCATCGCGATCCTCATCAGCCGCATTACGGCCAACTTCTGGATTAGCGCCAGCTCCCAGTCCTTTGGTTATACCACTACCGATCTGAATCGTCTGCCCAACCGCTGTTTTACGCAGCGCCTGTGCATCGGTATTTACCGCGAAGAATTCAACACCTTCAATGCGCTCACGCACCATGTGCTCAACAGCATTACCGCCGCCGCCGCCGACGCCGATGACTTTAATCACCGCGTCGTTGGTAAGTTCCATTGGTTCAAACATAGTTTCTCTCCGATATGTGCCTGTCGCCTGAGGCCGTAATCACCGTCGACCTCATAAAAATTAAAACTCTTTTCGCAGCCAACTATTGAGTCGCTTGATCCACGAGCCAACTGATGCTGTAACACGTTTTTCTACTTCCGCTTCACCGTTAAGATGTGACTCTTTCCCGTAGTGAAGCAATCCCACAGCCGTCGAGTAATACGGCTCCTGAGCATAATCAGTTAAACCAGTGATATTCAGCGGCGCGCCAATACGCACCTGCGTATGAAACACTCGCTGAGCGCAGGCGGCAAGACCTTCGATCTGCGCCGCGCCACCGGTTAATACAATGCCCGCCGCCAGGTGATGTTTCACACCTTGTTGGCGAAGCTTTTCCTGCAACTGCAATATCTCTTCGTTGACCAGATTGAGCAGCTCGGTATACCGTGGCTCAATCACCTCCGCCAGCGTCTGACGTTGCAGACTACGCGGTGGTCGCCCACCTACGCTCGGCACTTCCACACTCTCATCTTTACCAACGATGGAGCCTAACGCGCAGCCATGGCGAACTTTAATCGCTTCGGCGTCGCTTGGCGGCGTGCCAAAGGCATAGGCGATATCACTGGTCACCACATTGCCAGCATAAGGAATTACCTTGGTGTGGCGCAATGCCCCACCGGTATAAACGGCGATATCCATTGTACCACCACCGATATCGACGACGCAGACTCCCAATTCACGTTCGTCTTCCGTCAATACCGAATAACTTGATGCCAGTCCGGCAAATATCAGTTGGTCAACTTTCAGGCCACAACGTTCAACCGCTTTAACAATGTTTTTCGCCATATCATTGTGACATGTGATCAGGTGCACTTTTGCCTGCATTCGCACGCCGGAAAGCCCCACCGGGTTCTTGATCCCTTCCTGATAGTCAATCGCGTACTCTTGCGGGATCACGTGCAACACACGATGTTCATCACGCACGCGCACCGATTTCGCGGTATGGACGACGTTTTCCACATCTTCTTGCGTCACTTCTTCTTCAGAAATGGGCACCATACCTATTTCATTCTGACAACTGATGTGCTTACCAGAAAGCGCCAGATATACTGAAGAGATCTGACAATCTGCCATCAATTCTGCCTGGTCAATAGCGCGTTGTACGCATTTGACCACGGATTCGAGGTCGTTAACCCCGCCTTTATCCATACCACGTGACGGGCAACTGCCCACACCAATGATATTGACCATACCGTCGGGCAGAACTTCCCCTACTAAAGCGGCAACCTTCGCGGTACCAATCTCCAGTCCTACTACCAGTTTTCTGTCCGTCGCCTTGATCATTGTTGTTCTGCCTGTGCCTGATTTTGTTGCTGAGTAGATTCCTCTGGCGGCAAGGGCGCCCAGCCTACTGCCGCACCAGAGTCATAACGCAAATCAACGTAGCTAATCCGTTTGCCATCGGTTTGCGCCTGCTGCTGTAAAACCGGATAAAGTTCTACAAAGCGAGCCAAACGTTTCATCGTATCGCCCCGGCCAAGGTTGAGCTTAATATCGTTATTCAGCGTCAACTGCCAGGAACGCCGCGCGGTCATCGCCGCTTCCTTCAGAGTAAATCTGTCCTTTGCCAGCATCTGCCCCATTTCGCGATAGCCCTGCAACACTTCATTTGCGCTGCCTTCCGGGCCATACAACATCGGGAGCACCTGCTTGCTGGTGCGATCTGGTGGCACGCTGAAGGTATTTCCTTCGGCGTCTACCATATGTTGATCATTCCACCGCGCAATCGGCACATATTCAACCAGATGAATCTTCAATTCATCAGGCCACTGCTTTCTGACGCTCACCTGCTTAATCCACGGCAGGCGTTGTTCTATTTGCGTCTGGATGATGTTGACATCCTGGGTCATAAAAGTACCCGGCTCACCCAACGCCAGGATCGACTGCCGGATATCGTCATTACGCGTGTAATGCCGTTCACCGGTCAACACCAGCTTTGAGAGCGGCAGGCGTTGCGCATCTTCCATCCAGCCCAACACGACCCAGCCGCTCACCAACACTGTCGTTAAAACCGTCAGCAGGAAAAGGATCCCCGCCAGACGTGTTCCATTATTGCGGCGAGAAGAAATCTCTTCCTCGCTGTTTCGCGTGTTCAGAGCAGCCTGCGACATATTAGTCCGCCAGTTCCAGAATTCGTACTACCAACTGCGAGAAGCTTAACCCCGCCTGACGCGCCGCCATCGGCACCAGACTATGGCTGGTCATACCCGGTGAGGTATTGGCTTCCAGCAGATAAAACTGTCCATCACTGTCCAGCATGACGTCAATACGCCCCCATCCTTTGCAGCCTAAAGTCGTCCATGCTTTCAGCACTAATGCCTGCAAATTGGCCTCTTGTGACACTTCCAGACCTGCGGGGCAGAAATACTGTGTCTCATCAGAGAGATACTTTGCCTCATAATCATAGAAGGTTCCGGCGGGTTGAATACGTATTGACGGTAAAATTTCTTCACCGAGTATCGCAACCGTGAACTCCGGCCCACTTAGCCATTTTTCAATCAATACTTCTTCATCGTGCTGAAATGCCAATCTTAATGCATCTTGTAGAGCATTTTCTGCTACTACTTTTGACATTCCAACGCTGGAACCTTCGCGACTCGGCTTGACAATAAGCGGCAAACCTAAGGCAGAAATTTCTGCTAACTGCTTATCACTAAGGCCTTTTTCAAATTCTGCGCGGGTTAATGCCACCCACGGCGCTACCGGTAAACCTGCTCCCTGCCACAGCAATTTGCTGCGTAGTTTATCCATTGAAAGCGCAGATGCCATCACCCCGCTGCCGGTATAAGGTAGCCCCATCAGCTCGAGCATGCCCTGCAATGTGCCGTCTTCACCGCCGCGCCCGTGCAGAGCGATAAATACTTTCTGAAAGCCCATCGCCTTCAGTTGCGTCACGTCGACTTCTTTCGGATCGACAGGATGCGCGTTGATACTGCCTTCACGCAGCCCGGCTAACACTGCAGCACCAGAATTCAAAGAAACTTCTCTCTCTGCGGAGTTCCCGCCCAACAGGACCGCGATTTTATCAGTCATGTTGCTCTTCCTCCGGAGTTTGCGGCTTCAGTTTGATTTCAGCTAAAGAACGAGCAATTTTTCCGATATTACCCGCCCCCTGCACAAGAATCAGGTCGTTACCAGTTAATACCGGTGCTAACATCTCGGCTACCTGCGCCGGATCAGGCACCAGAATGGGATCAATTTTCCCACGTCCACGAATTGTACGACACAACGAACGGCTGTCCGCTCCCGGAATCGGTGCTTCGCCAGCCGGATAAACGTCCAGCATCAATAAGGTATCGACCTGGGTCAGGACATTGGCAAAATCGTCATACAGATCACGAGTGCGGGTGAAACGGTGCGGCTGAAACAGCATCACCAGGTTTTTATCCGGCCAGCCAGCACGCGCCGCTTTAATCGTGGCATCCACTTCTGTCGGATGGTGGCCGTAGTCATCGACCAGCATTGCTGTACCGCTTTTACCGTTGACCGGCTCCAGCGGAAACTCACCGAGGAAATCAAAGCGACGACCGGTTCCCTGGAAGCTCTCCAGCGCACGCAGAATAGCGTCGTCGTCAATCCCCTCTTCCGTGGCGACCGCAACCGCAGCGGCAGCGTTCAGCGCATTATGACGGCCTGGCGCATTCAGAGTAACGCGCATCGGCTCTTTGTCCTGGCGCAGCAACGTAAAGTGCCCCTGCGGGCCAATCTGCTGATAATCTTCCACACGAACATCAGCATCTTCACTGAAACCATAAGTGGTAATCTGACGGCCAACGCGCGGTAACAACTCACGGATCACCGGGTCGTCAACACACATCACCGCACGTCCGTAAAACGGCAGGTTGTGCAGAAAATTAATAAAAGTCTGTTTTAAATTCTCGAAGTCACCCTGGTAGGTATCCATGTGATCGGCTTCGATATTGGTGACAATCGCCACCATCGGTTGCAGATGCAGGAACGATGCGTCGCTCTCATCCGCTTCGGCAATCAGGTAACGCCCGTGACCTAAACGTGCATGAACACCCGCCGCTTTTACCAGCCCACCGTTAACGAAGGTCGGGTCGAGGCCCGCTTCTGCGTAGATGCTGGAAACCATCGCGGTGGTGGTGGTTTTACCGTGTGTCCCGGCAATGGCGATGCCATGACGAAAACGCATTAACTCAGCCAGCATTTCCGCACGACGAATAACCGGAATACGCGCTTCATGGGCAGCAACAATCTCTGGGTTGTCAGCAGAAATCGCGCTGGAAACAACGACCACGCTGGCGTCACGCACGTTTTCCGGGCGATGGTTGAAGTAAATCGTCGCCCCCAGATTCATTAACTGCTGCGTGACCGGATTTGGCGCTAAATCGGAACCACTGATCTGATACCCTTCATTGGCCAGAACTTCGGCAATACCGCCCATACCGGCACCACCGATGCCGACAAAGTGTATGTGCCGAACGCGACGCATTTCGGGCACGATGGAACGCAGTTTTGCCAATTGTTGTGTATTCATTCTTTACGCCATTAACTTCTCAAATTCATGCGATGCAAAAGGCATCGCCACAATTACGCCCGGGCAGCCCGGCTCACTTCATTTGCCACTCGCTCGGTGGCATCCGGAATGGATGCAGCACGGGCGCGTTCTGCCATGGTTAATAAGGTTTCTCGCGACCACCCGGCCAGGGTGTTGGCGACAGCGTCCACAGTAAGTTGCGGTTGCTCGATAATTTTGGCTGCGCCCGCTTTTTCCAGCGGCAGCGCATTCCAGTATTGCTGACGGTCTTTATGCTGAAACGGCACAAACAATGCCGGTAGCCCCGCCGCGGCGATTTCACTCACCGTCAACGCGCCGGAGCGGCAAACAACGACATCCGCCCATGCATAGGCCGCCGCCATATCATCAATAAATTCTGTCACTTTATGCTGCGGTTGCCCCGCTTCGGCATAAGCCTGTTCAACAGATTGTTGCGAACCTTTGCCACTCTGATGCCAGATAGTTACCGTATCGCCCAGCTTTGCTGCGACCTGAGGCATTGTCTGGTTAAGAATACGCGCGCCCTGCGAACCGCCCACCACCAACACACGAATCGGGCCTTCACGCCCGGCCAAACGTTGCTGCGGTAACGGCAGCGCCAGCACATCGGTACGCACCGGGTTACCAACCACTTCCGCATTGGGGAAAGCGCCTGGAAACGCCTGCATCACTTTGGTGGCAATTTTCGCCAGCCATTTATTGGTCAAGCCTGCAATGCCGTTTTGTTCGTGAAGTACAACCGGAATGCCTAACGACCATGCTGCCAGACCACCAGGCCCGGAAACGTAGCCGCCCATCCCGAGCACCACATCAGGCTTGTAAGCTTTCATAATTGCCCGCGCCTGCCGCCAGGCGTTAAAGATACGCAGCGGAGCCACGAGTAATGCTTTGATCCCCTTACCACGCAGGCCGGAGATACGAATAAAGTCGATCTCAATACCGTGCTTCGGCACTAAGTCCGCTTCCATACGATCGGCAGTACCCAGCCAGCGAACTTGCCACCCCTGGGTCATTAAATGGTGCGCAACCGCCAGCCCGGGGAACACATGTCCGCCAGTACCGCCAGCCATCACCATTAATCGCTTCCCTTGACCACTCATCGTGAACCTCGTGCAAACGCCTGCGCTTTCTCCAGACGCGTTTCATAATCAATACGCAACAGCATCATGATGGCTGTCGACATAATCAGTAAACTCGAACCACCGTAACTGATCAGCGGCAATGTCAAACCTTTGGTCGGTAGCATCCCCGCCGCCGCGCCTACGTTAACCAGCGCCTGGAAACTAAACCAGATGCCAATTGAACAGGCGAGAAAACCAGAAAAGCGGTGGTCAATTTCTAACGCTTTACGGCCAATCGACATCGCACGAAAAGCGACGAAGAATACCATTAAAAGCGCCAGCACCACACCGATATACCCCAGTTCTTCTCCGATAATGGCGAAAATAAAGTCAGTATGCGCTTCCGGCAGATACTCCAGTTTTTGTACCGAGTTACCTAAACCTTGCCCCCACAATTCGCCACGACCAAACGCCATCAATGATTGCGTCAACTGATAGCCGCTGCCGAACGGGTCTTCCCACGGGTTCCAGAACGCGGTAACGCGGCGAATACGGTATGGTTCAGCGAGGATCAGCAACACAACCGCTGAAATCCCCATGCCGATAATGGCAATGAATTGCCATAATTTCGCCCCCGCCAGGAACAGCATCGCCAGCGTGGTCACAAACAACACCACCACCGTACCGAGGTCAGGCTGCGCCAGCAGCAACACTGCCAGTACCAGAATCACCCCCATCGGTTTCAGGAAGCCGCGCAAGTTATTACGCACTTCGTCACCTTTGCGCACCAGATAGTTGGCGATATAGCAAAACAGCGACAGCTTAGTCAGTTCCGCAGGCTGAATACGCAGCAGGCCGAGATCGATCCAACGCGATGCCCCTTTAACTGAGCTACCCACCACCAGCACGATCATCAGCAAGATGATTGACCCGAGCAGCATTGTGGCGCTGTAGCGCTGCCAGAACTCCATCGGCAGGCGCAGCGTAATGATCGCCAGAATGAACGCCAGGATCAGGTAAACACCATCACGCTTCGCGAAGAAGAACGGATCGTTGGTTAAGCGTTGCCCGATGGGCATTGACGCCGAGGTCACCATGATAAAGCCAATCGCCGCGAGGCCGAAGGTCAGCCACAGCAAGGTACGATCGTACATGATCAGGCTGTCGGTATCTTTTTCCCGCGAGCCCATCACCCAGCCCTTCAGCGCCGTGGAGATCCAGACCAGGATACTGAATCCCGGCAGACGCGGCATTTTCAGGCGAGGGAAAGATAAACGCATCAACCAAACTCCTTCGCCAGACGAGCAAATTCATTGCCCCGTTGTTCAAAGTTCTTGAACTGATCGAGGCTGGCACAGGCCGGAGAGAGCAGAACCATATCTCCCGGTCGCACGCGCGGAGCCAATAGACGCATCGCCTGCTCCATGGTTTCGGTTTGTTCAGTCACTTCTGGGCGTAAAGCCGCTAACTGCGCACCGTCGCGACCGAAGCAATACAGACGAACGTTATCGCCATTCAGATAGCGCGCCAGCGGACTAAAATCCGCCGATTTGCCATCGCCGCCTAACAACAAGTGCAGCGTACCGTCAACATGCAAGCCGTTTAGCGCGGCTTCCGTACTGCCGACGTTGGTAGCTTTCGAGTCGTTAATCCAGCGTACGCCATTGTGCTCAAGCACCACTTCAAAGCGATGCGGCAGACCGGTAAAAGTCGTTAGCGCTGTCAGGCTGCTGGCTCGCGGTAACCCTGCGGCATCCGCCAGCGCCAGTGCCGCCAGCGCATTGGTGTAGTTATGTTGCCCTGAAAGCTTCATCTCTTTCACGTTCAACACTTTCTCACCTTTCACCCGCAGCCAGGTTTCGCCCTGCTGATGATTCAGGTGATAGTCACCCATGTTGACGCCAAAGCTGACGCAACGTTCATCTGCACCGCGGATCGGCATCGTTAAGGCATCATCGGCATTAACCACGCAAACTTTCGCATTTTCGTAAATGCGCAGTTTTGCCGCACGATACTGTTGCAAACCAAACGGATAACGATCCATATGATCTTCAGTTACGTTCAGAATGGTCGCTGCCACCGCCTGTAAACTGGAGGTTGTTTCCAGTTGGAAGCTCGACAGTTCCAACACGTACAGTTCGCACTCATCATCGAGTAACATCAACGCTGGCAGACCAATGTTGCCACCGACGCCAACGTTAACACCTGCTGCTTTCGCCATTTCGCCCACTAAGGTGGTGACCGTACTTTTGCCGTTAGAACCCGTGATCGCCACAATCGGCGCTTGCGCTTCGCGGCAGAACAGTTCGATATCACCAACGATTTCGATTCCGGCATCGGCAGCGGCGCTTAAGGATGGATGCGCCAGCGCAATGCCGGGGCTGGCGACAATAAGATCTGCCGCCATCAGCCATTCATCATTAAGACCGCCAGTATGACGTTCTACCGTTTCGGGTAATTTATCCAGGCCAGGCGGTGTCATACGCGTATCCATAACGCGCGGCGTCACGCCGCGAGCAAGGAAAAAGTCTACGCAGGAAAGCCCGGTGAGGCCCAGGCCGATAATGACGACATTTTTACCCAGGTAATCAGCCATGATTAACGCACCTTCAGCGTTGCCAGACCAATCAGGACCAGCATCAGCGAAATAATCCAGAAACGCACGATGACACGCGGTTCCGGCCAGCCTTTAAGTTCATAGTGGTGATGGATCGGCGCCATGCGGAAAATACGTTGCCCGCGCAGTTTAAAGGAGCCGACCTGCAAAATAACCGACAGGGTTTCGACAACAAACACGCCCCCCATAATCACCAGCAGGAATTCCTGACGCAGCAGCACAGCGATAATGCCCAACGCGCCACCTAACGCCAGCGAACCAACGTCGCCCATAAAGACCTGCGCGGGATAGGTGTTAAACCACAGGAAGCCCAGCCCTGCCCCGACTATCGCGGTGCAGACGATAACCAGCTCCCCGGCGTGTCGCAGATACGGTATATGTAAGTAGCTGGCAAAGTTCATGTTGCCGGTAGCCCAGGCCACCAGTGCAAAACCACCTGCGACAAAGACGGTCGGCATAATGGCCAGACCGTCGAGGCCATCGGTCAGGTTTACCGCGTTACCCGTACCGACAATCACAAAATACGCCAGCAGGATATAAAACAAGCCTAACTGCGGCATCACATCTTTAAAGAACGGCACCACCAGTTGCGTTGCTGGCGTGTCTTTTCCTGCAAGATAAAGTGCGAAAGCAACGCCCAACGCAATCACCGACATCCAGAAATACTTCCAGCGCGCGATCAAACCTTTGGTGTCTTTGCGCACGACTTTGCGATAGTCATCAACAAAACCAATAATGCCGTAACCGACCAGCACCACCAGTACGCACCAGACATACGGGTTGGAGGGATAAGCCCACAAGATCACGGAGACGACAATCGCAGTCAGGATCATGATCCCACCCATGGTCGGCGTGCCGCGCTTACTGAAGTGTGATTCAGGGCCATCGTTACGAACAACCTGCCCGAAGGAGAGTTTTTGCAAATGAGCAATCATGCGCGGGCCCATCCACAATGAGATGAACAGCGCAGTCAGCAGGCTGACGATGGCGCGAAACGTCAGATAGGAAAAGACGTTAAAGCCGGAATAATATTTGACCAAATGTTCGGCCAGCCAAACTAACATGTCCCATTCTCCTGTAAAGCGCGTACTACCTCTTCCATGGCAGCACTACGTGAACCCTTAACTAAAATCGTAATCACCTGTTGCTCTGCAATCAGTGATTTAAGACGCGTAATCAACGCGGATTTATCAGCAAAATGTTCGCCAGCACCGCTGGCGGTGCTGATAGCATGGCTTTGCTTGCCCACGCTTAACACGCGGTCAATACCAGCCGCCTTCGCCGCTTCCCCCACCTGGACATGACAGGCATCACTTTCAGCACCCAGCTCGGCCATATCACCAACCACCAGCACGCGATAACCCGGCATTTCAGCCAGTACCTGAACTGCGGCGGTCATTGAGCCAACATTGGCGTTGTAGGAGTCGTCGAGCAGCAACTGGTTTTCCGCCAGTTGAATGGGGAACAGACGACCAGGAACAGCTTGCAGATTTGCCAGTCCCGTTTTGATGGCATCAAGCGTTGCACCCACGGACATGGAGAGCGCCGCGGCAGCCAACGCATTTGCGATATTGTGACGCCCCGGCAGCGGCAGCAGAACATCGACGCTACCTGTTGGGGTTTGCAGCGTAAATTCAGTACCATGTGAAGTCACATGGATATTGGTAGCGGTAAAATCGCTGTTGGCGGCATTTGGCGAAAAACGCCACACTTTGCGTGAGCCAATCACACTCTGCCAGTTCAGCCAGTCGTTGTTATCGGCATTCATGATAGCGATACCGTTTTCTGGCAGGCCGGTAAAGATTTCGCCTTTCGCTTTCGCGACACCCGCAAGCGAGCCGAAACCTTCCAGATGCGCAGCCGCCAGATTGTTGACCAGTGCGGCTTCCGGACGGGTCAGGCTAACAGTCCAGGCAATTTCGCCCTGATGGTTAGCGCCAAGCTCAATGACCGCGTAATCGTATTCCGGCGTTAAACGCAGCAGCGTCATTGGCACGCCGATGTCGTTGTTGAGATTGCCAGCCGTATAAAGCGTGTTGCCACACTGACTTAAAATCGCCGCGGTCATCTCTTTCACAGAGGTTTTACCGGAGGAACCGGTCAGGGCAACCACACGAGCAGGAACTTGCTGACGAACCCATGCTGCCAGTTCACCAAATGCCAGACGCGTATCGTTAACGATTAACTGTGGCAGGTCGATATCCAGCGGACGGCTAACCAGCAGCGCGCCCGCCCCTCCAGCTTTCGCCTGGTCGGCAAAATCATGGGCATCGAAACGTTCGCCTTTCAGGGCGACGAACAGACAGCCAGGCGTCAATTTACGGGTATCGGTGGTTACGGCGTCAAGGGTGATATCAGCCCCTTTCAGTTCGCCGTTGAGAATATTCGCCAGTTGGCTAAGGGTTACACTAATCATGCGATTACCCCCAGCAAACGCGCCACCGTGACGCGATCGGAGTAGTCCAGACGCTGATTACCGACAATCTGGTAATCTTCATGGCCTTTACCCGCGACCAACACGACATCATTTTCTTTCGCCTGCATAACGGCGCACGTTACCGCTTCGGCGCGCCCTTCCATCACTTTGGCATGTCCGGCGTCTAACATCCCCGCCAGAATATCGTTGATGATGGCACGCGGCTCTTCAGTACGCGGGTTGTCATCCGTTACCACCGCCACGTCGGCAAACTCTTCAGCAATCGCCCCCATCAGTGGGCGCTTGCCTTTATCGCGATCGCCGCCACAGCCGAAGACGCACCACAGCTTACCCGCACAGTGCAGGCGCGCAGCCTGCAAGGCTTTTTCCAGCGCATCCGGAGTGTGAGCATAATCCACAACAACCGTCGGTTTGCCTGGCGCAGTGAACACTTCCATACGTCCGCAAACCGGTTGCAGACGCGCGGCGGTTTTCAGCAGGTCAGCTAATGGGTAACCGAGCGCCAGCAGCGTCGCCAGCGCCAGCAGCAGGTTACTAACGTTGAATGCGCCCATCAGGCGGCTTTCTATTTCCCCATCGCCCCAGCTTGAGGTGAAGCGAATGGTCGCACCGCTGTCGTGATAGTTCACGCCAGTCGCTTTCAACCAGCGGCCATGACAGTTCGGATTGATATTTTCTTCCATCGACACGGCAACCGCGTCCGGCAATTTTGCCAGCCAGCGGCGGCCTACTTCGTCATCAGCGTTGACAATCGCCTGACCGCAATGATGTTCGGAGTAAAGCAACCATTTCGCCGCTTCGTAGTGTTCCATATCACCATGATAATCAAGGTGATCGCGACTTAAGTTAGTAAAGACCGACGCCGCAAATTTCAATGCCGCCACACGGTGCTGTACCAGCCCGTGTGAGGAAACTTCCATTGCGCAAAAAGTCGCGCCCTGATCCACCAGCCCCGCCAGCTCATGCTGAACGTCGACTGCCGAACCGGTGGTATTTTCCGTCGGGATCACTTTACCCAGCAGGCCATTACCAACAGTGCCCATTACCGCGCTGGTTTCACCAAGCAGTTGGCTCCATTGCGCCAGAAGCTGAGTCGTTGTGGTTTTACCGTTGGTGCCCGTTACGCCCACGAGACGTAGATTGTCAGAGGGTTCATGGTAAAAGCGACCCGCCAGTGCTGATAAACGCTCGTTGAGCTGACTGAGATAGATGACTGGTACACCGTGCATTTCACGGATTTCACCGTCGGTCGCCTCATCTTTCGCCTCTGCAATAATGGCAGCCACACCTTGCGCTATCGCCTGCGGGATATATCGACGCCCGTCCGCCTGATGACCTACTACAGCTACAAAGAGATCGCCCGACGCAGCCACACGGCTGTCAAGTGTCATCTCTCGCAGTGCTCGCGAAGGTGCGTCTGGCACCCACGGAGCAAGAAGGTCGCGCAAATTACGATCTGCCACCTGTCCCCTCGCCTTGATTAATCACAAATTCATTTTTATCACCCGTTGTCAGCGCATCCGGCTCGATGTTCATGGTGCGCAATACGCCGCCCATGATGGCACCAAAGACCGGCGCGGAAACGGCACCGCCGTAGTATTTACCCGCCTGCGGATCGTTGATAACAACAACCAGCGCGAAGCGCGGCTGACTCGCAGGCGCAACGCCTGCGGTATAAGCAATATATTTATTGATGTAGCGACCATCCGGCCCGACCTTTTTCGCAGTACCGGTTTTAATAGCAATGCGATAGCCTTTAATCGCCGCCTTCACACCGCCACCGCCTGGTAGCGCCACGCTTTCCATCATATGTACCACGGTGCGGACAATGGATTCCGGGAAGACGCGCTCACCGGGAACCGGGGGGTCAACCTTGGTAATCGACAGCGGGCGATAAATGCCGTAGCTGCCGATGGTTGCGTAGACTCGCGCTAACTGTAACGGTGTTACCATTAGCCCGTAGCCGAAAGAGAAGGTGGCCCTCTCTATGTCAGACCACCGTTGTTTTTGAGGATATAAGCCACTGCGTTCTCCGACCAACCCCAAATTGGTCGCTTTTCCCAGTCCAAAACGTGAGTAAGTATCTACTAACGCTGAGGACGGCATCGCTAACGCCAGCTTGGAAACACCGACGTTACTCGACTTCTGTAAAACCCCGGTCAGGGTCAATTCGCTGTAGCGCGCCACGTCTTTGATTTCGTGGCCGTTAATTCGATAAGGAACGGTATTCAATACTGAGTTTTCCCGCACCACACCACGTTGCAACGCGGTCATCACCACCATCGGTTTAACCGTTGAGCCAGGTTCAAACACGTCGGTGATGGTACGGTTACGCATCGCCTCTTTCGGCGTGCCACTCAGATTGTTTGGGTTGTAAGACGGGCTGTTAGCCATCGCCAGCACTTCGCCGGTATTGACATCCACCAGCACGGCACTACCGGATTCTGCCTTGTTAAAGGCCACCGCGTTGTTCAGTTCGCGATAAACCAGCGCCTGCAGGCGTTCATCAATACTCAACGCAAGGTTGTGCGCCGCCTGGCTGTCGGTAGAAGAAATATCTTCAATTACGCGGCCGTAGCGGTCTTTACGCACAATACGCTCGCCCGGTTGCCCTGTGAGCCATTTATCAAAACTCTTCTCAACACCTTCAATCCCCTGGCTATCGACGTTGGTAAAGCCAATGAGGTGAGCGGTCACTTCGCCGGACGGATAGTAACGGCGGGATTCCTCACGCAGATGAATCCCCGGTAGTTTTAGTTTTTTGATGTAGTCAGCCATGTCAGGGTTAACCTGACGCGCCAGATAGATAAAACGTCCTTTCGGGTTGGCGTTAATGCGGGCTGAGAGCTGATCCAGCGGAATGTTAAGTGCGTTAGCGAGCGCCTTCCAGCGGTCACCGACGCTGATGCCGCCAGCGTCATGCACTTCTTTCGGGTCAGCCCAAATCGCTTTTACCGGTACGCTCACCGCTAACGGACGACCAGAGCGGTCGGTAATCATGCCGCGGGAGGTGGAGACTTGCTGAACGCGAAGAGAGCGCATATCGCCCTCTTTCACCAACATGTCCGGGGAGATAACCTGTAACCACGCTACGCGTCCCAACAGAAAAGCCAGTGCCAGCAAAATACAGCCGCATAACAACGCAAAACGCCAACTGATAAAGTTGGCATGTTCTTCCTGACGTTTTGGTTTCTGCGTTTTCGCCGCTGCTTTCATGCGTCGCGTTTATCCTTATTTTTGCACTACAATATTTTCTTGTGATGGATCAACATGCTGCATCTGCAGCTTCTCTGTGGCGATCCTTTCCACCCGGCTATGGTCACCGAGCGCATTCTCTTCAAGAATCAGGTTGCGCCATTCAATGTCTAAAGCGTCTCGCTCCAGCACCAGTTGTTCGCGCTGAGCGGTCAGCAAACGGGTATGGTGCGCCGTGGTCACCACGGTCACCGCCGTCAAGATAATGCAAATGAACAGACAGAGTGGCAGCTTCCCGAACCGCAAAAGATCGTCACCGATAACGCCAGGCAAGGCATGGCGCTCGTGGCTTCCCATCGATCCTTTAACTTTGCTTAGAGCTTCTGTCACTCTGCTGATCATGCGTTCGTCCTCTCTGCAATACGCAGAACTGAACTTCGGGCACGAGGGTTCTCAGCCACCTCTTCTTCGCCCGGCATCAACTTGCCTAGTGCTCGCAACTGACGGCCACCCAATTTTTTGAGCTGCTCTTCGGTCATCGGTAACCCTGCCGGAACCTGCGGACCGCGACTGTTTTCACGCATAAAGCGTTTCACTATACGATCTTCCAGCGAATGAAAACTGATGATCGAAAGCCGCCCACCCGGAGCCAGCACGCTGAGCGAGCTTTTTAGCGCCTGCTCTATCTCCTCCAGTTCACTGTTCACCCAAATGCGCACCGCCTGGAAGGTACGGGTCGCGGGATGTTTGAATTTGTCCTTCACCGGGGTTGCCGCAGCAACGACTTCCGCCAGTTCTTTGGTACGGGTCATCGGCTGTTCGCGGTTACGCTCAACAATGGCGCGCGCAATGCGTTTGGCAAAACGCTCTTCGCCATAAGTTTTTAATACCCAGGCAATATCAGCTTCTTCTGCGCTTTGTAGCCACTCGGCGGCAGACTGGCCGCGTGTCGGATCCATACGCATGTCCAGCGGACCGTCGCGCATAAAGGAAAAACCGCGTTCTGCATCATCGAGTTGCGGTGAAGAGACACCAAGATCGAGAAGAATTCCGTCAATCTTGCCGATAAGATCACGCTCAGCGACGTATTCGCCCAGCGCGGAGAAAGGTCCATGTATGATGGAGAAGCGCGGATCATCAATAGTCTTTGCGACGGCGATAGCCTGCGGATCGCGATCGATTGCCAACAAACGCCCCTCTTCGCCAAGTTGCGAAAGGATCAGACGTGAGTGACCACCGCGACCGAAAGTCCCATCAATGTAAATGCCATCAGGACGGATATTGAGGCCGTTTACGGCTTCGTCCAGCAGCACCGTGGTGTGTTTATAGTTTTCCATCATTTTATAGAGACAAGTCCTGCAGTCGTTCCGACAAGCTTTCGGTAACAGACTGTTCAGCGTCGATATCTTCCCTGACCTGTTGATGCCAGGTTGTTTCATCCCACAGTTCAAACTTGTTGAACTGTCCAACCAACATCACTTCTTTTGTCAGCCCGGCATGTTGCCGCAGTACTGGCGCGATTAATAATCGACCTGCGCCATCCATCTGACATTCACTGGCATGGCCTAACAGAAGGCGCTGCACACGGCGCTCAACCGGGTTCATGCTCGACAGACGCGATAATTTTTGCTCGATAATTTCCCATTCAGGAAGGGGGTAAAGCAGCAGGCATGGGTGATGAATGTCAATGGTACATACCATTTGACCGGCAGCGTTCCCGAGCAGCTCTTCCCGATAACGGGTGGGCACCGATAAGCGCCCTTTACTGTCGAGATTGACTAACGTTGCTCCCCGGAACATGCCAGTCTTCCCCCAATTACCACTTTATCCCACAAATTCCCACTAAAAGGAGTTTACGGAGCGGAGGAAAAGCTTGTCAAGCCAGGAACATTCTTTACCGAAGCAAAAAACCCAATGTTTACGACTAATATCTGCATTGTTTAAAAATCGCCCAACGAACGAAGCAAATTAACGTCATGAATAGTTGTAAGAAAAATTCCCACTCATCATTACCGTTTTAAAAACGACTCCATTTTCCTTAATGAAAATATAAAGTGTCAGTTTGCGACGCGAGCGGCATTTTAGGACATATCGCCCCCGGATAACAGTCCCTGTTGCGCGTGCACCGCGCCTGACGCCAGTGGCTTTGTGTAAAAGTTTAGAAAAGTGTTTGTTTAATCGGCAATTGACGATTTGCATGTAACAAAATAATGCAATCGCAACCTGGCGTTACGCCTTAATTATCATTAGGCACAAAGAATGAAGTTAATTGGGGAGATATTTCGAAGGTCTTATGGATAATTGTCAGGAATAGTCTTATTTACATAAAGGATATTGATGTCCAATTACGTACTCAATGCGCCAGCGACAATCCGCTGACGCATCATTTTCTGTTTAACGCTTAGCTACGGCTGAGGATGCCACGGCGATAGAGATTTCGTTTGATGCGCGTTAAGCCCGGTTTTGGCTTACGCGGCTCATCCAGGCTCGCCAGGACAATCTCCAGCACGCGTTCTGCGACATCACGATGACGCTGAGCCACCGCCAGCACTGGGCATTGTAAGAAGTCGAGCAATTCGTTATCGCCAAAGGTCGCAATCGCCAGATCGGAAGGAAGTTTGCCATCGCGGCGCAACGTAACATCCATAACCCCCTGCAACAATGCAAAAGAGGTAGTAAACAGCGCCTGCGGCATCGGATGCGTTTCCAGCCATTTTTCGAATAGCTGGGCAGCGGCTTCCCGCTCATAGCTGTTGGCATAAAGAAAATGCACTTCGCGCGGATCATCTTTCCAGGCCGTGCGGAAACCCTGTTCACGCAGGAAGCTGACAGAAAGCTCCGGCAATGCACCAAGATAAAGCACTGTCTCGGCCGGAAACTTACGTAACTCTTCCGCCAACATTTCAGCATCATCCTGGTCAGCGCCAACGACGCTGGTAAAGTGTTCACGATCAAGCGCACGATCCAGCGCGACAATCGGGAACGGGTCGTTAGCCCAGCGTTGATAGAAAGGATGCTCTGGCGGCAGCGACGTCGAAACAATGATGGCATCGACCTGACGCTGTAAAAGATGCTCAATACAACGCATTTCGTTGTCTGGCTGATCTTCGGAACAGGCAATTAATAGCTGATAACCACGTTGCCGCGCCTGGCGTTCAAGATAGTTAGCAATACGGGTGTAACTTGTGTTCTCCAGATCGGGGATCACAAGACCAATAGAACGTGTGCGTCCAGCACGAAGCCCAGCCGCCACGGCATTCGGGTGGTAATTGTGCTCACGCACCACAGCCATGACTTTTTCAACGGTTTTGTCGCTCACACGGTATTGCTTCGCTTTGCCGTTAATAACATAGCTTGCAGTGGTCCGCGATACTCCCGCCAGCCGAGCGATTTCATCCAGTTTCACAATTGCCCCTTGCGTAAAATGTAAAAACCATAACCATTGTACTGGTATGGATTAAATTCATTAACATCTAAGCGCAGAAAATTAACTGCGGCAACTGCTTTTATTCCAGGTTCCTACTGAATTCGCAAAAAAAGCCCAACGTGACATGCTGGGCTGTAAATTGCGCATTGAGATCATTCTTAACGCATTATTTTATCGCCGCGTGAAAGTCCGACAACGCCGGAGCGGGCAACTTCAACAATTTTCGCCACATCGCGAATCGATGCTAAAAATGCATCGAGTTTATCGCTGGTTCCCGCCAGTTGAACGGTATAAAGCGACGGTGTGACATCGATAATTTGCCCACGGAATATTTCCGTATTGCGTTTCACTTCGTCACGTCCGTAGCCGCTGGCCTGAATTTTCACCAGCATAATTTCCCGCTCAACGTGCGCGCCCTGCCCCAGTTCGCTCACGCGCAAGACATCGACCAGCTTGTGTAATTGCTTTTCGATCTGCTCAAGCACTTTTTCATCGCCCACGGTCTGGATAGTCATGCGCGATAATGTCGGATCGTCGGTTGGCGCAACGGTCAGACTTTCAATGTTATAGCCACGCTGGGAAAAAAGGCCGATCACACGGGATAACGCGCCTGATTCATTTTCGAGTAATACTGATAATATCCGGCGCATAATCAGGTTCTCTCCGTTTTGCTTAACCACATTTCATCCATTCCACCCCCGCGAATATGCATCGGGTAGACATGCTCACTGCCATCAACGGTGACATCAACAAACACCAGACGGTTATTACCGACCTGCTCAAGTGCCTCGCTCAGTTTGCTTTCCAGCTCATCCGGACGTGAAATTTGGATACCCACATGGCCATAGGCTTCTGCCAGACGGACGAAATCTGGTAGCGACTGCATATAAGATTGTGAATGACGGCCGGAATAGATCATGTCCTGCCATTGCTTCACCATCCCCAGGTAGCGGTTATTGAGATTCACCACCAGCACCGGCAGTTCATATTGCAAGGCTGTAGACAGTTCCTGAATGTTCATCTGAATACTGCCATCGCCAGTGACGCAGACCACGGTTTCTCCCGGCAGTGCCATTTTGACGCCCAGCGCCGCAGGTAAACCAAAGCCCATAGTGCCGAGGCCGCCGGAGTTGATCCAGCGACGCGGTTTATCGAAAGGATAATAAAGCGCGGCGAACATCTGGTGTTGCCCGACATCGGACGTCACATAAGCGTCCCCCTTCGTCAGTCGCCAGAGCGTCTCGATCACCGCCTGCGGTTTAATGCTTTCACTGTGGGTATCATATTTCAGGCACTGGCGAGCGCGCCACTGTTCAATTTGCTGCCACCAGTCGCGGATCTCATCCAGAGGTTGCGAAGAGGTTTCTTGCGGTAACAATTCCAGCATTTGCTCCAACACCAGACGCGCATCGCCAACGATCGGGATGTCGGCGGTCACGGTTTTTGAGATCGAGGTAGGATCGATATCAATATGTAACACTGTCGCATTTGGGCAGTACTTTGCCAGATTGTTAGTGGTGCGATCATCAAAGCGTACACCAACCGCAAAAATGACATCAGCATTATGCATCGTCATATTAGCTTCGTAAGTGCCGTGCATTCCCAGCATTCCCAAGGCCTGACGATGCGTTGCCGGAAACACACCTAATCCCATTAATGACGAGACGACAGGAAGATTAAGTTGCTCAATAATCTGTTTGAGTTGTTGATGGCAACCCGCAGTCACTGCGCCACCGCCAACGTAAATTACCGGTTTTTTCGCCGCCACCAGCGTTTGCAGCGCGCGTTTAATCTGCCCCTTATGGCCCAGCGTTGTTGGGTTATAAGAGCGCATACTGACCGACTCCGGCCAGACGTACGGTAATTTGTTCGCCGGATTAAGAATGTCTTTCGGTAAATCAACCACCACAGGCCCAGGACGACCGCTTGCCGCCAGCCAGAATGCCTTTTTCAGCACCTGCGGTATATCTTCCGTTTGCTTAACCAGAAAACTGTGTTTAACCACCGGCCGGGAAATTCCCACCATGTCACACTCCTGAAAGGCATCGTAACCTATCAGCGAGGTTGCTACCTGCCCGGAAAGGATAACCAGCGGAATGGAGTCCATATAGGCAGTGGCGATACCAGTAATTGCGTTGGTGGCCCCAGGGCCCGATGTCACCAGCACAACGCCCACTTCTCCGGTCGCGCGCGCCAGACCATCGGCCATATGCACTGCCGCCTGTTCATGACGAACTAATACGTGATCAATACCGCCCACGGTATGCAATGCATCGTAAATATCAAGGACTGCGCCTCCGGGGTAACCGAATACTTGTTTAACGCCCTGATCGATAAGCGATCGGACGACCATCTCGGCTCCAGACAACATCTCCATGGCTTGCCTCACTGTTTGGCGGAAAAAATGTGTAAAACACATTAACCGTCCGATCTGGCTTAAGCAATTGACAGGCAGAGTCACAAGCGTGAATAAATAAGAATAAACAGGAGGAAAGGAGAAAATAAACGATAAAATACTCCAGAATGGCGGACAGAATTGATAATAAATCGGCTAAATCTGCCTCGTTACAGCAATTTCTCTATTTTTTATTATTTCTAATATCAGGGTGAACATGCATTCAGAATAAAATTCTACATTGAATAAAAAATGCAGAATAAACCAGAGATGCACACCTGATTTACTCTGCCTCTGCTTAACGTTTACAAATAGAGACTAATTGCTCTTCCATCCATTGATGACCTTTATCACGCCCGGCTGCCTCATGCCAGGAGAGGTAACAGGTTCTGCTATTTTGTTTTAATGGCAGCGGTAATATCTGCAATTCTAAGGATTCAGCAAACTCCTCAGCCAGCCAACGAGGCGCAATAGCGACAAGATGTGTTTGTGACACCACGCTAAGGACGCTCATCATTGCCATTCCCTGATAAGCGATACTGGCTTGTTTATCTACTGTGTCGTACCACGGTTGACTAAACGACGCGAAACGGTCGAGCGAAACTGCCGCATGTTGTTCGTTATAAACATCATGTTTCAGTAATGGGCCGTTAATCGTCGGATGCTTCTTACTGGCTACCAGTACCATTTCATCTTTAAATAATGGAACGCTGGTAAATTCAGGACGATGGAAGTCTTCATAACTAATAACGAACTCTGTTTCCTGATAACGGAGTTGATGTTCGGTGTTCTGATTTAATGAAGACTTGAATATCACATGAATATTTGGCGCAATTTGCTCAATGTGATTATAAATCTGCGAGGTCAGAATGCTATCTAACGGGCTGCAAACGCAGAGATGGAATACGCGCTCGCTGCTGGAAGGCTCAAACCCTGAACCCGGTAACTCGTTTTGTACTAATTGCAGCGCCTGACGCACAGAGCCAAAAAGCTGAAATGCGCGGGCAGTCGGTTGGATGCCACGACCATAACGAACAAACAACTCGTCATTAAACATCACCTTCAGGCGTGCAACAGCATTACTGACCGCAGGTTGCGACATTCCCAGAACATGCGCGGCACGAGTAATATTCTGCTCCTGCATCACAGCATCGAAAACGGTTAATAAGTTTAAATCGACCATACGCAACTGTGGCTTGCTTAACTCCACAATCTCCGCAATCTCTGGATGATCTGTTTTTACCTCTGACATACTTAACTCCACTGTCACACTTAACTCCCTTTCCCTTATTGGAATGCAGAGAAATAATCCTGAAAAATATGATTTACCATGCATATAAAATAAGAAGAAGGAAAATGAGTAAAATTAGGAAAACATAAAGATAAGGGTTCTGATAAAAACAGAATCCATTGCCGTGCGAAGAGTCATTCATCACAGCTTAATAATCCATAATGTTTTTGTTGCGAAAACATTCTAATCATAACCACCGCGAATACTCAATCATCTAAAAAATGGATTAATTGTGCTAATTTAATGCTTATTTTATGCGTTTAATATATTAATCCTTAACATTAATCGATCAATAATATTCACTAAATCAATATAAAACATTCGTACAGCATATAATTCAATACAAATCATCAGGATAGTTGCGGTAGCGAGCAAGTTTTACTCTTTCTTACCTCGTTGATTAAATGCAATAAATTATTCTGAAGTATGTCTACCAATGAAAAGTATGAGCGGTTAAACAGAAATTAATATCGACTGTTTTTACTCTTGCAGCACAATTAGCTAATTTGACGCATACAGAACTCTCGCTGGTGAACCGTTTTTGTTGCATCAGGGTTGACATCCGTTTTTGTATCCAGTAACTCTAAAAGCATATCGCATTCATCCGGAGCTGATTTAATGACTCACATCGTTCGCTTTAACGGTCTACTACTACTAAACGCATCTTCTTTGCGCGGTAGACGAGTGAGCGGCATCCAGCATTAAGCCAGCACGCAGTCAGACAAAAAACCCGCGCATTGCGCGGGTTTTTTTATGCCCGAAGCGAAGCGCCCTAAAAGAGACAAGGATCCAAACTATGAGCCAGCAAGTCATTATTTTCGATACCACATTGCGCGACGGTGAACAGGCGTTACAGGCAAGCTTGAGTGCGAAAGAAAAACTGCAAATTGCGCTGGGCCTTGAGCGAATGGGGGTTGACGTGATGGAAGTCGGTTTCCCCGTCTCTTCGCCGGGCGATTTCGAATCGGTGCAAACCATTGCTCGCCAGGTCAAAAATAGCCGCGTTTGTGCGTTAGCCCGTTGCGTGGAAAAAGATATCGACGTGGCGGCAGAATCCCTGAAAGTTGCCGAAGCCTTCCGTATTCATACCTTTATTGCCACCTCCCCAATGCACATTGCCACCAAGCTGCGCAGCACGCTGGATGAGGTGATCGAACGCGCCATCTATATGGTGAAACGTGCACGCAATTACACCGATGATGTTGAATTTTCTTGCGAAGACGCCGGACGCACACCGATTGCCGATCTGGCGCGAGTGGTCGAAGCAGCAATTAACGCCGGTGCCACTACCATCAACATCCCGGACACCGTGGGCTATACCATGCCATTTGAGTTCGCCGGAATCATCAGCGGTCTGTATGAACGCGTACCAAACATCGATAAAGCCATTATTTCCGTACACACTCACGATGATTTAGGCCTGGCGGTCGGCAACTCGCTGGCGGCGGTACATGCCGGAGCACGGCAGGTAGAAGGTGCGATGAACGGGATCGGTGAACGCGCGGGTAACTGTTCGCTGGAAGAAGTGATCATGGCGATCAAAGTGCGTAAGGATATTCTCAACGTCCACACCGCCATTAATCACCAGGAGATATGGCGCACCAGTCAGTTAGTTAGCCAGATTTGCAATATGCCGATCCCGGCAAACAAAGCCATTGTTGGCAGCGGCGCGTTCGCACACTCCTCCGGTATTCATCAGGATGGCGTGCTGAAAAATCGCGAAAACTACGAAATCATGACACCAGAATCTATTGGTCTGAACCAAATCCAGTTAAATCTGACCTCTCGTTCTGGTCGTGCGGCAGTAAAACACCGCATGGATGAGATGGGATATAAAGAAAGTGAATATAATTTAGACAATCTGTACGACGCTTTCCTGAAACTGGCAGATAAAAAAGGCCAGGTATTTGATTACGACCTGGAGGCTCTGGCCTTTATTGGTAAACAGCAAGAAGAACCGGAACACTTCCGTCTGGATTACTTCAGTGTGCAGTCGGGTTCTAACGATATCGCCACTGCCGCCGTCAAACTGGCCTGTGGCGAGGAAGTCAAAGCAGAAGCCGCCAACGGTAATGGCCCGGTCGATGCCGTCTACCAGGCGATTAACCGTATCACTGACTACAACGTCGAACTGGTGAAATACAGCCTGACCGCCAAAGGCCACGGTAAAGATGCGCTGGGTCAGGTGGATATCGTCGCTAACTACAACGGTCGCCGCTTCCACGGCGTCGGCCTGGCCACCGATATTGTCGAGTCCTCCGCCAAAGCAATGGTGCACGTGCTGAACAATATCTGGCGCGCCGCAGAAGTCGAAAAAGAGTTACAACGCAAAGCTCAACACAGCGAAAACAACAAGGAAACCGTGTGATGTCGAAGAATTACCATATTGCTGTTTTACCTGGGGATGGGATCGGGCCGGAAGTCATGACCCAGGCCCTGAAAGTACTGGATGCCGTGCGTAACCGCTTTGCGATGCGTATCACCACCAGCCATTATGATGTTGGCGGCGCAGCCATTGATAACCACGGGCAGCCGTTGCCGCCAGCGACGGTTGAAGGCTGTGAACAAGCCGATGCCGTACTGTTTGGCTCGGTAGGTGGCCCGAAGTGGGAGCATTTGCCGCCAGACCAACAACCAGAACGCGGCGCGCTGTTACCTCTGCGTAAACATTTCAAATTATTCAGCAATCTGCGCCCGGCAAAACTGTATCAGGGGCTGGAAGCATTCTGTCCGCTGCGTGCTGATATTGCTGCTAACGGCTTCGACATCCTGTGCGTGCGTGAGTTAACCGGCGGCATCTATTTCGGTCAACCGAAAGGCCGTGAAGGTAGCGGTCAGTATGAAAAAGCGTTTGATACCGAGGTATATCACCGTTTTGAGATCGAGCGCATTGCCCGCATCGCGTTTGAATCTGCCCGCAAACGTCGCCGCAAAGTCACGTCAATCGACAAAGCCAACGTGCTGCAATCCTCTATTTTATGGCGGGAGATCGTTAACGAGATCGCCATTGAATATCCGGATGTTGAACTGGCGCATATGTACATCGACAACGCCACCATGCAGTTGATTAAAGATCCGTCGCAATTTGACGTGCTGCTGTGCTCCAACCTGTTTGGTGACATTCTTTCTGACGAATGCGCGATGATTACCGGTTCGATGGGGATGTTGCCTTCCGCCAGCCTGAACGAACAAGGTTTTGGTCTGTATGAACCGGCGGGCGGCTCTGCGCCGGATATCGCAGGAAAAAACATCGCTAATCCAATTGCGCAAATTCTGTCGCTGGCGCTGCTGTTGCGCTACAGCCTGGATGCCGATGATGCGGCTTCTGCTATTGAACGCGCCATTAACCGCGCATTAGAAGAAGGCATTCGCACCGGAGATTTGGCCCGTGGCGCTGCCGCCGTAAGTACCGATGAAATGGGCGATATCATTGCCCGCTATGTGGCAGAAGGGGTGTAATTATGGCTAAGACGTTATACGAAAAATTGTTCGACGCTCATGTAGTTTACGAAGCTGAAAATGAAACCCCGCTGTTATATATCGACCGCCATCTGGTGCATGAAGTGACGTCACCGCAGGCGTTTGATGGTCTGCGCACCCACGGACGCCCGGTACGTCAGCCAGCTAAAACTTTCGCCACTATGGACCACAACGTCTCGACCCAGACCAAAGACATTAATGCCTGCGGAGAAATGGCGCGCATCCAGATGCAGGAGCTGATCAAAAACTGCAAAGATTTTGGCGTCGAGCTGTATGACCTGAATCACCCGTATCAGGGAATTGTCCACGTGATGGGGCCAGAACAAGGCGTCACCTTACCGGGAATGACCATTGTTTGCGGCGACTCGCATACCGCCACCCACGGCGCGTTTGGCGCACTGGCGTTTGGCATCGGTACTTCCGAAGTTGAACACGTGCTGGCAACGCAAACCCTGAAGCAGGGTCGTGCGAAGACCATGAAAATTGAAGTCCAGGGTAAAGCCGCACCAGGAATTACTGCGAAAGATATCGTGCTGGCAATTATCGGTAAAACCGGCAGTGCAGGCGGCACCGGGCATGTGGTGGAGTTTTGTGGTGAAGCAATCCGTGATTTAAGCATGGAAGGTCGCATGACCCTGTGCAATATGGCAATCGAAATGGGCGCAAAAGCCGGTCTGGTTGCGCCGGACGAAACCACCTTTAACTATGTCAAAGGCCGTCTTCATGCGCCGAAAGGCAAAGATTTCGACGACGCCGTCGCCTACTGGAAAACACTGCAAACCGACGAAGGTGCAACTTTCGATACCGTTGTCACTCTGCAAGCAGAAGAGATTGCGCCGCAAGTCACCTGGGGCACCAACCCAGGCCAGGTGATCTCCGTGAACGACAATATTCCCGATCCCGCTTCGTTTGCCGATCCGGTTGAGCGCGCGTCAGCAGAAAAAGCGTTGGCCTATATGGGGCTGAAACCGGGTATTCCGCTGACCGAAGTCGCTATCGATAAAGTGTTTATCGGTTCCTGCACCAACTCACGTATTGAAGATTTACGTGCAGCGGCGGAAATCGCCAAAGGGCGGAAAGTTGCGCCAGGCGTTCAGGCACTGGTCGTTCCCGGCTCTGGCCCGGTAAAAGCGCAGGCAGAAGCAGAAGGACTGGACAAAATTTTTATTGAAGCGGGTTTTGAATGGCGCTTGCCTGGCTGCTCAATGTGTCTGGCGATGAACAACGATCGCCTGAATCCGGGCGAGCGTTGTGCCTCCACCAGCAACCGTAACTTTGAAGGCCGCCAGGGGCGCGGCGGGCGCACGCATCTGGTTAGCCCGGCAATGGCGGCCGCCGCTGCCGTCACCGGTCATTTCGCTGACATTCGCAACATTAAATAAGGAGCACACCATGGCAGAGAAATTTATCAAACACACAGGCCTGGTTGTTCCATTGGATGCCGCCAATGTCGACACTGATGCCATTATCCCGAAACAGTTTTTGCAGAAAGTGACGCGCACTGGTTTTGGCGCGCATCTGTTTAACGACTGGCGTTTTCTGGATGAAAAAGGCCAACAGCCAAACCCGGACTTCGTGCTGAATTTCCCACAATATCAGGGCGCTTCCATTTTACTGGCGCGGGAAAACTTCGGCTGTGGCTCCTCGCGTGAGCACGCTCCCTGGGCGCTGACCGATTACGGATTTAAGGTGGTGATTGCGCCCAGTTTCGCGGACATCTTCTACGGCAACAGCTTTAACAACCAGTTGCTGCCGGTGAAATTAAGCGATGCCGAAGTGGACGAGCTGTTTACACTGGTGCAGGCTAATCCGGGAATTCACTTCGACGTGGATCTGGAAGCGCAAGAGGTGAAAGCGGGGAATAAAACTTATCGTTTTACCATCGATGCCTTCCGCCGCCACTGCATGATGAACGGTCTCGATAGCATCGGTCTGACGTTGCAGCACGGCGATGCCATTGCTGATTATGAAGAGAAGCAACCGGCGTTTATGCGCTAGTTTTATGAGTCGGATAAGGCATTCACGCCGCATCCGGCACTCAATCGCCAAAAAGAAAAAAGCCAGCAGGTATTCACTGCTGGCGTGGCGATTAACACCAATACTCAGTCACACATGATGTCTGCAGATCAGTAGTCAGAATGACTCCCCTCCCACTGCATCAGTTATTCAAGCATGGCTAATCGTTGTGGAACGCTTAACCAACTCAGTCAGCACATCATTGCTGTCATTGCAAAATAGTGCCGATAAAACTGACGAATGGGATACCTCCTTGCTTCATCGTTAAGAATTATTGACTTAATATAGGGATAATAAAATTGCTGACTTTTGCGCAGGAGTTCCCCTTTTATGCCTTCAGGTCGTCTGCAACAACAGTTCATCCGGCTGTGGCAATGCTGCGAGGGTAAATCGCAGAACACGACGCTCAACGAACTGGCAGAGTTATTGAGCTGTTCCCGCCGTCATATGCGCACCCTGCTAAACACCATGCAGGATCGTGGCTGGCTGACGTGGGAGGCGGAGGTTGGCCGCGGTAAACGCTCGCGTTTGACCTTCCTCTACACCGGACTTGCGCTTCAGCAACAGCGGGCGGAGGATCTGCTGGAACAGGATCGTATCGATCAACTGGTGCAACTCGTCGGTGATAAAACCGCTGTGCGGCAAATGTTGGTTTCCCATCTGGGGCGTAGCTTCCGCCAGGGGCGGCACATTCTGCGCGTGCTCTACTATCGTCCGTTGCGTAATCTGCTACCTGGCAGCGCATTACGCCGTTCCGAAACGCATATCGCCCGGCAAATCTTCAGCGCGTTAACCCGCATAAATGAGGAAAATGGGGAACTGGAGGCGGACATTGCCCACCACTGGCAACAAATTTCCCCACTTCACTGGCGTTTCTTTTTACGTCCCGGTATCCAATTTCATCATGGCCGTGAGCTGGAAATGGACGATGTCATCGCCTCTTTGAAACGGCTCAATACGCAGCCGCTCTATTCCCACATTGCTGAAATTGTTTCGCCAACGCCCTGGACGCTGGATATCCATCTTACGCAGCCCGATCGTTGGTTGCCGTTACTACTGGGGCAAGTTCCGGCGATGATCCTGCCGCGGGAATGGGAAACCATCAGCAACTTTGCCAGTCATCCGATCGGCACCGGTCCGTATGCGGTAATGCGTAACAGCGCCAATCAGTTGAAAATTCAGGCATTCGATGACTTCTTCGGTTATCGGGCACTCATCGATGAAGTTAACGTCTGGGTTCTGCCGGAAATTGCCGACGAGCCAGCCGGAGGGCTAATGCTGAAAGGGCCGCAGGGTGAGGAAAAAGAGATTGAAAGCCGCCTGGAAGAAGGTTGCTACTATTTACTGTTCGACAGCCGCACCCATCGCGGGGCGAATCAGCAAGTCAGAGACTGGGTAAGCTACGTTCTTTCTCCGAGCAATCTGGTCTACTTCGCGGAAGAACAGTACCAGCAACTCTGGTTCCCGGCCTACGGACTGCTCCCCCGTTGGCACCATGCCCGCCCCACGCATTGCGAAAAACCCGCCGGGCTGGAAAGCCTTACCCTAACCTTTTATCAGGATCATATTGAACATCGGGTAATTGCCAGGATCATGCAGCAAATTCTGGCGAGCCATCAGGTAACGCTTAACATCAACGAGATCAGCTACGATCAGTGGCATGCGGGAGAGATCGAAAGCGATATCTGGCTTAACAGCGCCAACTTTACGCTGCCGCTGGATTTTTCGCTGTTCGCGCATTTGTGCGAAGTGCCGCTGCTACAACACTGTATTCCGATCGACTGGCAAGCCGATGCCGCGCGCTGGCGCAATGGCGAGATGAATCTGGCGAACTGGTGCCAGCAGTTAGTGACCAGCAAAGCGATGGTGCCATTGATCCATCACTGGCTGATCATTCAGGGGCAACGCAGTATGCGCGGCCTGCGCATGAATACCCTTGGATGGTTCGATTTTAAATCAGCGTGGTTTGCACCGCCGGATCCATGATTGCTGGTTGATAACAAACTCACTACACTAACGCCGTTCTCAACGGGGTGCCACGCAAATGCGTGCGCTGAGAAAATACCCGTCGAACCTGATCCGGATAACGCCGGCGAAGGGATTTGAGGCTCCTTCTCAAGTCCTTTGCCACTCTTCTTTGAGGTGCAAAGTGTTAAAAAAATGTCTTCCTTTGCTGTTGCTGTGCACAGCGCCCGTTTTTGCGAAACCTGTTCTGACCGTCTATACCTACGACTCCTTCGCTGCCGACTGGGGGCCAGGTCCGGTAGTCAAAAAAGCCTTTGAAGCCGACTGTCATTGCGAACTGAAACTGGTGGCGCTGGAAGATGGCGTCTCGCTGCTCAACCGTCTGCGGATGGAAGGTAAAAACAGCAAAGCCGATGTGGTGCTGGGTCTGGATAACAATCTGTTAGATGCCGCCAGCAAAACCGGGCTGTTTACCAAAAGCGGCGTGTCAGCGGATGCGATCAATGTACCCGGCGGCTGGAATAATGACACTTTCGTACCATTTGATTACGGCTACTTCGCCTTCGTCTATGACAAGAACAAACTGAAAAATCCGCCGCAAAGCCTGAAAGAACTGGTTGAGAGCGATCAAAACTGGCGGGTGATTTATGAAGATCCACGCACCAGTACGCCAGGTCTGGGTCTGCTGCTGTGGATGCAAAAAGTCTATGGCGATGACGCCCCGCAAGCCTGGCAGAAACTGGCGAAGAAAACCGTCACCGTCACCAAAGGCTGGAGCGAAGCCTATGGCCTGTTTTTAAAAGGCGAAAGCGATCTGGTATTGAGCTACACCACTTCTCCGGCTTATCACATTCTCGAAGAGAAGAAAGATAACTACGCCGCCGCCAACTTTAGCGAAGGTCACTATCTGCAAGTGGAAGTCGCCGCCCGCACCGCTGCCAGCAAGCAGCCGGAGCTGGCACAAAAATTCCTCCAGTTTATGGTTTCTCCGGCTTTCCAGAATGCGATCCCAACCGGCAACTGGATGTATCCGGTAGCAAACGTCGCACTACCTGCCGGTTTTGAACAACTGACCAAACCGGCCACCACGCTGGAATTCACGCCAGCCGAAGTGGCGGCACAACGTCAGGCATGGATTAGCGAATGGCAACGCGCCGTCAGCCGTTAATTCCTGGCTGGTTAATTCCAGGTGTAAGCGCCGCCACGCTGGTGGTGGCGGTTGCACTGGCGGCGTTTCTCGCGCTGTGGTGGAACGCGCCGCAGGGGGACTGGGCAACAATATGGCAGGACAGCTACCCGTGGCATGTGGTGCGCTTCTCCTTCTGGCAGGCGTTTCTCTCTGCGCTGCTCTCTGTCGTGCCCGCAATATTCCTCGCCCGCGCCCTCTACCGCAGGCACTTTCCGGGGCGGCAGGCGCTGTTGCGTCTGTGCGCCATGACCTTAATCCTGCCTGTGCTGGTCGCTGTTTTCGGCATTCTTAGCGTTTATGGTCGCCAGGGCTGGCTGGCATCGCTCTGGCAATCGCTTGGGCTGGAGTGGACTTTTTCGCCCTACGGCCTGCAAGGCATTTTGCTGGCGCACGTATTTTTTAATCTGCCGATGGCGAGCCGCTTATTACTCCAGGCACTGGAAAACATCCCCGGTGAACAACGTCAACTTGCCGCCCAGCTTGGGATGCGCGGCTGGCATTTTTTCCGCTTCGTCGAATGGCCGTGGTTACGGCGACAAATCCCGCCGGTTGCTGCGCTTATCTTTATGCTCTGTTTCGCCAGCTTCGCCACCGTGCTGGCGCTGGGCGGCGGGCCACAGGCGACGACTATCGAACTGGCAATCTATCAGGCGCTGAGTTACGACTACGATCCCGCCCGCGCAGCAATGCTGGCGCTGATCCAGATGGTGTGCTGTCTGGGACTGGTGTTGTTGAGCCAACGATTAAGTAAGGCCATCGCCCCCGGCACTACGCTGCTGCACGGTTGGCGCGACCCGGACGATCGTCTGCACAGCCGCATTTGCGATACGGTGCTGATCGTGCTGGCGCTGCTGTTGTTGCTGCCACCGTTACTGGCGGTGATCGTTGATGGCGTGAATTACCAGTTGCCAGAAGTGCTGGCACAACCGGTACTGTGGCAGGCACTGTGGACCTCATTGCGCATCGCGCTGGCGGCAGGCGTATTGTGCGTAGTGCTGACCATGATGCTGCTGTGGAGCAGTCGCGAACTGCGGGCGCGGCAGAAAATGCTGGCTGGTCAGACACTGGAGATGAGCGGAATGCTGATCCTCGCCATGCCCGGCATTGTGCTGGCAACGGGCTTCTTTTTATTGCTCAACAACACTACTGGCCTGCCACAATCTGCTGACGGCATTGTGATTTTCACCAATGCGCTAATGGCGATCCCTTACGCGCTGAAAGTGCTGGAAAACCCGATGCGCGATATCACCGCCCGCTACAGCATGTTGTGTCAGTCGTTGGGCATTGAAGGCTGGTCGCGTTTAAAAGTGGTCGAGCTGCGCGCCCTGAAACGTCCGCTGGCGCAGGCACTGGCTTTTGCCTGCGTGCTGTCGATTGGTGATTTTGGTGTGGTGGCATTGTTCGGTAACGATGATTTCCGCACCCTGCCGTTTTATCTCTACCAGCAAATTGGCTCTTACCGCAGCCAGGACGGCGCGGTCACCGCATTAATTCTGCTGCTGCTCTGTTTTCTGCTGTTTACCATGATTGAAAAACTACCGGGGCGAAATGTTAAGACTGACTGATATCACCTGGCTTTATCACCATTTGCCAATGCGTTTTAGCTTAACGGTGGAACGCGGCGAGCAAGTGGCGATCCTCGGGCCAAGCGGCGCAGGTAAAAGTACCCTGCTGAATTTGATCGCCGGTTTTCTGACGCCAGCCAGCGGTTCGCTGACTATCGCCGGTATTGATCACACGACGACACCGCCGTCACGCCGTCCGGTATCAATGCTGTTTCAGGAGAACAACCTGTTCAGCCACCTGACGGTAGCGCAGAACATCGGGCTGGGATTGAATCCGGGATTGAAGTTGAACGCAATACAGCAGGAGAAAATGCACGCAATCGCCCGTCAGATGGGGATTGATAATTTAATGGCACGGTTACCGGGTGAGCTTTCCGGCGGCCAGCGGCAGCGCGTGGCGTTAGCGCGCTGTCTGGTTCGTGAACAGCCCATTTTATTGCTTGATGAACCGTTCTCCGCACTCGATCCGGCGCTGCGTCAGGAGATGTTGACGCTGGTGAGCACGAGCTGCCAGCAGCAAAAAATGACGCTATTGATGGTGTCACATAGCGTAGAAGATGCCGCGCGGATCGCCACGCGCTCGGTGGTGGTTGCCGACGGGCGCATCGCCTGGCAGGGGAAGACAAATGAGTTATTGAGCGGTAAGGCGAGTGCTTCGGCGCTGTTGGGAATTAAAGGCTAATATGCACTGTCGGATGCGGCGTGAACGCCTTATCCGACCTACGGGGGCGTATTGTGGGCCTGATAAGACGCGGCAAGCGTCGCATCAGGCGCCCCGTACAAGACTATGCCCTAAACCCCAACCACTTTACGCAAAATATCAATATACACCGGCATCAACGGATGGCGAATCAACACCACCAGCGCCACTACCCCAACGCCAGAAATTAGCGGCGTCAGCCACAGCAGATGACCACGCGACAAATAATGGCTTAAGCGATCGGTTACTTTGCCACTGCGCCATAACCGCCAGCACAACCAGCCGCCAACCCACAAAAACACCGCCGTTGCCAGCAACAACCACTTAAATTCACCGCTCTGCATCCCGGCAGGAATATCAATCGCCGCCCCCGCCAGAATCCCCGGCAGGAAGTAAAACGGTGGCCACAGCAGGCAGCCGATAATATTTGGCGTAATAAATTTTGCTACGGGCAGATCCAACATCCCTGCCACCATTGGCACCAGCGGACGCGTCGGGCCGACAAAACGACCGACCAGAATGGTAAACATGCTGTGTTGATGCAACGCATGTTCGGTTTTATCGAGCAACGCTTTGTTTTTCTTCAGAAACGACCAACGATGGAGCGGCTTTTTAAAACGCCAGCCCAGCCAGAAAGAGATCCAGTCCCCCATCAGGCAGCCAACAATCCCCGCCAGCCAGGCGTGCCAGAAACTTAACTCGCCGCTGCCAATCAGCGCTCCCAGCCCCGCCATCAGTACCGTACCGGGCAAAATCAAACCGACCAGCGCCAGCGACTCCAGAAAAGCCACCAATACCACCGCCATCAGCGAATAAACGGTGGATTGGGTAATAAAGTGTTCCAGCAATGCTTGCATAATGTGCCTGTCAAATGGACGAAGCAGGGATTCTGCAAACCCAATGCTACTCCGTCAAGCCGTCAATTCTCTGATTCGTTACCAGTTATGACAACCTGACAGCTACATCATTCACTTTTTCTTCACAACCAGCACGGAACTCGCTTGGGCTGGCCCCAGTACATTTTTTAAATACCCGCGAGAAATAGAGTTGATCATCAAAGCCAACATTGCGCCCGACCGTCGCGATAGGCATCCGGGTTGTACTCAATAGCAGCTTCGCCTGGCTAATGCGTTGATCCTCACGCCAGCTTAAGACGCTAATCCCTAACTGCTGACGGAACAAATGCGACAAACGCGACGGCGACAGGCAGACATGCTGTGCAACGCTGGCGATATCAAAATTGCTGTCTGCCAGGTGGTCGCTGATGTACTGACAAGCCTCGCGTACCCGATTATCCATTGGCGGATGCATCGACTCATTGATCGCTTCCATCCGCCGCAGTAACAATTGCTCAAGAAGATTTATCGCCAGCAGTTCCGAATAGCGCCCTTCTCCTTGTCCGGCGTTAATAATTTGCCCAAACAACTCGCTGAAATGCGGCTGGTGCGCTTCGTCCGGGCGAAAGAAACCGGTATTGGCAAATATCGACGGCCAGTTAAGCCATTCGTGCCAGTAGGCGCGAGGACGAAAGTAAACCCACTGGTGATACCATTCACGAGCCTCCGGATGACGACCGTAGTGATGAATTTCTCCCGGCGGGAACAACAAAATATCCCCCGGTCGGCAAACAAATTCTCGTCCCTGATTTTTCACCACACCCTGTCCACGAATGGTGAGATTGAGAATATAGCCTTTCATTCCCAGCGGTCGGTCGATAAAAAAATCGAGATAACCGTTGGCCTCAATCGGTGTTAAACCCGCCACCAGATGGGCGTTAAACGAGTAACCCGGCAGCAAGGGATCATTTTGCGCTTCAGCCATACTTTTCATACTCCCGCCGTTCAGAGAAGAAACCAATTGTCCATATTGCATCAGACATTACCGTCACTGCGTCTTTTACTGGCTCTTCTCGCTAATCCAACCGGCAACCCCGCTTGTGAAAAGCATTTTGTAACAAAGGGGGCCGAAAGCCATGACAAAAACGCGTAACAAAAGTGTCTATAATGACGGCAGAAAAGTCCACATTGATTATTTGCACGGCGTCACACTTTGCTATGCCATAGCATTTTTATCCATAAGATTAGCGAATACTGCCTGACTGTTTTTATCGCAACTCTCTACTGTTTCTCCATACCCGTTTTTTTGGATGGAGTGAAACGATGGCGATTGCAATTGGCCTCGATTTTGGCAGTGATTCTGTGCGAGCTTTGGCGGTGGACTGCGCCACCGGTGAAGAGATCGCCACCAGCGTAGAGTGGTATCCCCGTTGGCAGGAAGGGCAATTTTGTGATGCCCCAAATAACCAGTTCCGTCATCATCCACGTGACTACATTGAGTCAATGGAAGCGGCGCTAAAAACTGTGCTTGCAGAGCTTAACGCCGAACAACGCGCGGATGTGGTCGGCATTGGTGTGGATAGCACGGGCTCCACGCCTGCACCAATCGACGCCGACGGCAACGTGCTGGCGCTACGCCCGGAGTTTGCTGAAAACCCGAACGCGATGTTCGTCTTGTGGAAAGACCACACAGCGGTTGAAGAAGCGGAAGAGATCACCCGCTTGTGTCACGCACCCGGCAAAGTTGACTATTCTCGTTATATTGGCGGTATTTATTCCAGCGAATGGTTCTGGGCGAAAATACTCCACGTTACCCGCCAGGACAGCGCCGTGGCGCAATCAGCCGCGTCGTGGATTGAGCTATGTGACTGGGTGCCAGCCCTGCTCTCTGGCACCACTCGCCCGCAAGATATCCGTCGCGGGCGTTGCAGCGCCGGACACAAATCACTGTGGCATGAAAGCTGGGGCGGTCTTCCACCAGCCAGTTTCTTTGATGAGTTGGACCCGCTCCTCAATCGACATTTGCCCTCCCCGCTGTTTACTGACACCTGGACTGCCGATATTCCAGTTGGCACTTTATGCCCGGAATGGGCGCAGCGTCTCGGTCTGCCTGAAAGCGTAGTGATTTCTGGTGGCGCGTTTGACTGCCATATGGGCGCGGTCGGCGCGGGCGCACAGCCTAACGCACTGGTAAAAGTGATCGGTACTTCTACCTGCGACATTCTCATTGCCGACAAACACAGCGTTGGCGAGCGCGCAGTGAAAGGTATTTGCGGTCAGGTTGATGGCAGTGTAGTGCCTGGGTTTATCGGCCTGGAGGCCGGTCAGTCAGCATTTGGTGATATCTACGCCTGGTTTGGTCGCGTACTCGGCTGGCCGCTGGAACAACTTGCCGCCCGGCATCCGGAACTGAAAGAACAAATCAACGCCAGCCAGAAACAACTGTTACCTGCGCTGACCGAGGCGTGGGCCAAAAATCCGTCTCTGGATCACCTGCCGGTGGTACTCGACTGGTTTAACGGTCGCCGCACGCCAAACGCTAACCAACGCCTGAAAGGGGTGATTACCGATCTGAACCTCGCTACCGATGCTCCTCTGCTGTTTGGCGGTTTGATTGCCGCTACCGCCTTTGGCGCGCGCGCAATTATGGAGTGCTTCACCGGGCAGGGGATCGCCGTCAATAACGTGATGGCGCTGGGCGGCATCGCCCGCAAAAACCAGGTCATTATGCAGGCCTGCTGCGACGTGCTGAATCGCCCGCTACAAATTGTCGCTTCTGACCAGTGCTGCGCGCTCGGCGCAGCGATTTTCGCCGCCGTTGCTGCAAAAGTGCACTCAGATATCCCATCAGCACAACAAAAAATGGCCAGCGCGGTCGAGAAAACGCTGCAACCGCGCAGCGAACAGGCACAACACTTTGAACAGCTTTATCGCCGCTATCAGCAGTGGGCGATGAGCGCCGAACAACACTATCTTCCAACTTCTGCCCCGGCACAGGCTGCCCAGGCCGTTCCGACTCTATAAGGACACGATAATGACGATTTTTGATAATTATGAAGTGTGGTTTGTCATTGGCAGCCAGCATCTGTATGGCCCGGAAACCCTGCGTCAGGTCACCCAACATGCCGAGCACGTCGTTAAGGCGCTGAATACGGAAGCGAAACTGCCCTGTAAACTGGTGCTGAAACCACTGGGCACCACGCCGGATGAAATCACCGCGATTTGCCGTGACGCCAATTATGACGATCGTTGCGCGGGTCTGGTGGTGTGGCTGCACACTTTCTCCCCGGCCAAAATGTGGATCAACGGATTGACCATCCTCAACAAACCACTGCTGCAATTCCACACCCAGTTTAACGCTGCATTACCGTGGGACAGCATCGATATGGACTTTATGAACCTGAACCAGACCGCACACGGCGGCCGCGAGTTCGGCTTCATCGGCGCTCGTATGCGCCAGCAACATGCCGTGGTCACCGGTCACTGGCAGGATAAACAAGCTCATGAACGTATCGGCTCCTGGATGCGCCAGGCAGTGTCTAAACAGGATACCCGTCATCTGAAAGTCTGCCGCTTTGGCGACAATATGCGTGAAGTGGCGGTCACTGACGGCGATAAAGTTGCCGCGCAGATCAAGTTCGGTTTCTCCGTTAATACCTGGGCGGTTGGCGACCTGGTGCAGGTGGTTAACTCGATCAGCGATGGCGATGTCAACGCGCTGGTTGATGAGTACGAAAGCAGCTACACCATGACGCCTGCCACACAGATCCACGGTGAAAAACGGCAGAACGTGCTGGAAGCGGCACGGATTGAGCTGGGAATGAAGCGTTTCCTGGAACAAGGTGGCTTCCACGCGTTCACTACCACCTTTGAAGATCTGCACGGTCTGAAACAACTCCCAGGTCTCGCCGTACAACGTCTGATGCAACAGGGCTATGGCTTTGCGGGCGAAGGCGACTGGAAAACTGCCGCCCTGCTTCGCATCATGAAGGTGATGTCAACCGGTCTGCAGGGCGGCACCTCCTTTATGGAGGACTATACCTATCATTTCGAGAAAGGTAATGACCTGGTGCTCGGCTCCCACATGCTGGAAGTCTGTCCGTCGATCGCGGCGGAAGAGAAACCGATCCTCGACGTTCAGCACCTTGGTATTGGCGGTAAAGATGATCCTGCCCGCCTGATCTTCAACACTCAAACTGGCCCGGCCATCGTCGCCAGCCTGATTGATCTCGGTGATCGTTATCGTCTGCTGGTTAATTGCATCGATACGGTGAAAACGCCGCACTCCCTGCCGAAACTGCCGGTGGCGAATGCACTGTGGAAAGCGCAACCGGATCTGCCAACCGCTTCCGAAGCGTGGATCCTCGCTGGTGGCGCACACCATACCGTCTTCAGTCATGCGCTGAACCTGAACGATATGCGCCAGTTTGCCGAGATGCACGACATTGAAATCACGGTGATTGATAACGACACCCGCCTGCCTGCGTTTAAAGACGCGCTGCGCTGGAACGAAGTGTATTACGGATTTCGTCGCTAATTAGCGGCATCAGCAACGCTGGCGCGTCTTATCAGGCCTGCGATT
>NZ_KE138680.1:1860145-1886101 GCF_000408325.1 Escherichia sp. KTE52 | reverse complement strand
CATGTTAGAAGATCTCAAACGTCAGGTATTAGAAGCCAACCTGGCGCTCCCAAAACACAACCTGGTCACACTGACCTGGGGCAACGTCAGCGCCGTTGATCGCGAGCGCGGCGTCTTTGTGATCAAACCTTCCGGCGTCGATTACAGCATCATGACCGCCGACGATATGGTCGTGGTCAGCATCGAAACCGGTGAAGTGGTTGAAGGAACGAAAAAGCCCTCCTCCGACACGCCAACTCACCGGCTGCTCTATCAGGCATTCCCGTCCATCGGCGGCATTGTGCACACCCACTCCCGCCATGCCACGATCTGGGCACAGGCAGGCCAGTCAATCCCGGCAACTGGCACTACCCACGCCGACTATTTCTACGGCACCATTCCCTGCACCCGCAAAATGACCGATGCGGAAATCAACGGCGAATATGAGTGGGAAACCGGTAATGTCATCGTCGAAACCTTCGAAAAACAGGGTATCGATGCGGCGCAAATGCCTGGCGTGCTGGTGCATTCTCACGGCCCGTTTGCGTGGGGTAAAAACGCCGAAGATGCGGTACACAACGCCATCGTGCTGGAAGAAGTCGCTTATATGGGGATTTTCTGCCGCCAGTTAGCGCCACGGTTACCGGATATGCAGCAAACGCTGCTGGACAAGCACTACCTGCGTAAACATGGCGCGAAGGCGTATTACGGGCAGTGATGACTGTATAAAACCACAGCCAATCGACCGAAACCAGGCTATACTCAAGCCTGGTTTTTTGATGGATTTTCAGCGTGGCGCAGGCAGGTTTTATCTTAACCCGACACTGGCGGGATACCCCGCAAGGAACCGAAGTTTCCTTTTGGTTAGCGACGGACAACGGGCCGTTGCACGTTACGCTTGCGCCGCAAGAATCCGTGGCGTTTATTCCCACCGATCAGGTTCCCCGCGCCCAGCTCATTTTACAAAGTGAGCAAGGATTTCGTCTGACGCCGCTGGCGTTAAAGGATTTTCACCGCCAGCCAGTGCATGGCCTTTACTGTCGCGCCCATCGCCAGTTGATGAATTACGAAAAGCGCCTGCGTGAAGCTGGCGTCACCGTTTACGAGGCCGATGTGCGTCCGCCAGAACGTTATCTGATGGAGCGTTTTATCACCGCTCCGGTGTGGGTCGACGGTGATTTCCGTGATGGCGCTATCGTCAACGCCCGTCTGAAACCTAATCCCGACTATCGTCCGCCGCTCAAGTGGGTTTCTATTGATATTGAAACCACCCGCCACGGTGAGCTGTACTGTATCGGCCTGGAAGGTTGCGGGCAGCGCATCGTTTATATGCTGGGGCCAGAGAATGGCGACGCCTCCGCGCTCAATTTCGATCTGGAGTATGTTGCCAGCCGTCCGCAACTACTGGAAAAACTCAACGCCTGGTTTGCAACTCACGATCCGGATGTGATCATCGGCTGGAACGTAGTGCAGTTCGATCTACGGATGCTGCAAAAACATGCCGAGCGTTATCGCATTCCCCTGCGTCTGGGGCGCGATAACAGTGAGCTGGAGTGGCGCGAGCACGGCTTTAAAAACGGTGTCTTTTTCGCCCAGGCCAAAGGTCGGCTGATTATCGATGGTATTGAAGCGCTGAAATCTGCGTTCTGGAATTTCTCTTCGTTTTCGCTGGAAACCGTTGCCCAGGAATTGTTAGGCGAAGGCAAATCTATCGATAACCCGTGGGATCGCATGGACGAAATTGACCGCCGTTTCACCGAAGATAAGCCTGCACTGGCGACTTATAACCTGAAAGATTGCGAACTGGTCACACAGATCTTCCATAAAACCGAGATCATGCCATTTTTACTCGAACGAGCGACGGTGAACGGCCTGCCGGTTGACAGGCACGGCGGTTCGGTGGCTGCGTTTGGTCATCTCTATTTTCCGCGTATGCATCGCGCCGGATATGTCGCCCCCAATCTCGGTGAAGTGCCGCCTCACGCCAGCCCTGGCGGCTATGTGATGGATTCACGACCCGGACTTTATGATTCGGTGTTGGTGCTGGACTACAAAAGCCTGTACCCGTCGATCATCCGCACCTTTCTGATTGATCCCGTCGGGTTGGTGGAAGGCATGGCGCAGCCTGATCCAGAGCACAGCACAGAAGGTTTTCTCGATGCGTGGTTTTCGCGGGAGAAACATTGCCTGCCGGAGATTGTGACTAACATCTGGCACGGGCGTGATGAAGCCAAACGCCAGGGCAATAAGCCGCTGTCGCAGGCGCTGAAGATCATTATGAATGCCTTTTATGGCGTGCTCGGCACCACCGCCTGTCGATTCTTCGATCCGCGCCTGGCGTCGTCGATCACCATGCGCGGCCATCAGATCATGCGACAAACCAAAGCGTTAATTGAAGCACAGGGTTATGACGTGATCTACGGTGACACCGACTCAACATTTGTCTGGCTGAAAGGCGCACATTGCGAAGAAGAGGCGGCGAAAATCGGTCGCGCACTGGTACAGCACGTTAACGCCTGGTGGGCGGAAACGCTGCAAAAACAACGGCTGACCAGCGCACTGGAACTGGAGTATGAAACTCATTTCTGCCGTTTTCTGATGCCTACCATTCGCGGAGCTGATACCGGCAGTAAAAAGCGTTATGCCGGGCTGATTCAGGAAGGCGACAAGCAACGGATGGTGTTTAAAGGACTGGAAACCGTGCGTACCGACTGGACACCGCTGGCTCAGCAGTTTCAGCAGGAGCTGTATTTGCGTGTCTTTCGCAATGAACCGTATCAGGAATACGTGCGCGAAACTATCGACAAACTGATGGCGGGCGAACTGGATGCCCGACTGGTTTACCGTAAACGGCTCCGCCGCCCGCTAAGCGAATATCAACGAAATGTGCCGCCTCACGTACGCGCTGCTCGCCTTGCCGATGAAGAAAACCAAAAGCGCGGCCGCCCCTTGCAATACCAGAACCGCGGCACCATTAAGTACGTATGGACCACCAACGGCCCGGAGCCGCTGGACTATCAACGTTCGCCGCTGGATTACGAACACTATCTGACCCGCCAGCTTCAACCTGTGGCGGAAGGAATACTCCCCTTTATTGAGGATAATTTTGCTACACTTATGACCGGGCAACTTGGGCTATTTTGAGCAAAAAAAGAGTTCGTCAGATGCCATTTTGATGCGTGACGAAAGCGCCGCCATCCAGTACCATAGCGCCCTTTCCATTCCTGGACCTGAATAACACCACTACCGCATTAGCCTGGTAGCGGGTAGTTATTGCCTGCAATTAAAGATATAGAGCCAAACACATATGCCTTTTACACTTGGTCAACGCTGGATCAGCGATACAGAAAGCGAATTAGGACTTGGAACCGTTGTCGCGGTGGATGCGCGAACTGTCACTTTACTTTTCCCATCTACTGGTGAAAACCGTCTGTATGCACGCAGTGATTCTCCCGTGACCCGCGTGATGTTCAACCCTGGTGATACCATTACCAGCCATGACGGCTGGCAGATGCAAGTCGAAGAAGTAAAAGAAGAAAATGGCTTGCTGACCTATATCGGTACTCGCCTGGATACCGAAGAGTCCGGCGTGGCTCTGCGTGAAGTTTTCCTTGATAGCAAGCTGGTGTTCAGCAAACCGCAGGATCGTCTGTTTGCCGGGCAGATTGACCGTATGGACCGCTTTGCGTTGCGTTATCGCGCGCGTAAGTATTCCAGCGAACAGTTCCGTATGCCGTACAGCGGCCTGCGCGGTCAGCGTACCAGCCTGATCCCGCATCAGCTCAACATCGCGCATGATGTCGGCCGCCGCCATGCACCGCGTGTCCTGCTGGCTGACGAAGTCGGTTTAGGGAAAACCATTGAAGCCGGGATGATCCTGCATCAGCAACTACTGTCTGGCGCTGCCGAGCGTGTGCTGATTATCGTGCCGGAAACCTTGCAACATCAGTGGCTGGTAGAAATGCTGCGCCGCTTCAACCTGCGTTTTGCGCTGTTTGAGGACGAGCGTTACGCCGAAGCCCAGCACGACGCCTACAACCCGTTCGATACCGAACAACTGGTGATTTGCTCGCTAGATTTTGCCCGCCGCAGCAAACAGCGTCTGGAACATCTGTGCGAAGCCGAATGGGATCTTCTGGTTGTCGATGAAGCGCACCACCTGGTGTGGAGCGAAGATGCGCCGAGCCGTGAATATCAGGCCATTGAACAACTGGCAGAGCATGTGCCTGGCGTTCTGCTGCTGACCGCAACCCCGGAACAACTGGGGATGGAAAGCCACTTTGCCCGCCTGCGTCTGCTGGACCCGAACCGTTTCCACGATTTCGCGCAATTCGTTGAAGAGCAAAAAAATTATCGTCCGGTGGCCGATGCCGTTGCCATGCTGCTGGCTGGTAACAAACTGAGCAACGACGAGCTGAACATGTTAGGTGAAATGATTGGCGAGCAGGACATCGAACCGCTATTGCAGGCCGCAAACAGCGACAGTGAAGATGCCCAGAGCGCCCGTCAGGAGCTGGTTTCCATGCTGATGGATCGCCACGGCACCAGCCGCGTGCTGTTCCGTAACACGCGTAATGGCGTAAAAGGCTTCCCGAAACGCGAACTGCACACCATTAAGCTGCCGCTGCCGACGCAGTATCAGACGGCAATTAAAGTGTCCGGCATTATGGGCGCACGTAAGAGTGCGGAAGATCGCGCTCGCGATATGCTCTACCCGGAACGTATTTATCAGGAATTTGAAGGCGATAACGCCACCTGGTGGAACTTCGATCCGCGCGTTGAGTGGTTGATGGGCTACCTGACCAGCCACCGCTCGCAGAAAGTGCTGGTGATCTGCGCCAAAGCTGCCACCGCGCTGCAACTGGAGCAGGTACTGCGCGAGCGTGAAGGTATCCGCGCAGCCGTGTTCCACGAAGGCATGTCGATTATCGAACGTGACCGCGCTGCCGCCTGGTTTGCAGAAGAAGACACCGGCGCGCAGGTACTGCTGTGCTCAGAAATCGGTTCTGAAGGGCGTAACTTCCAGTTCGCCAGCCACATGGTGATGTTCGATCTGCCGTTCAACCCGGATCTGCTGGAACAGCGTATTGGTCGTCTGGATCGTATCGGTCAGGCGCACGATATTCAGATCCACGTACCTTATCTGGAGAAAACAGCCCAGTCGGTACTGGTGCGCTGGTATCACGAAGGTCTGGATGCATTCGAGCACACCTGCCCGACCGGACGCGCTATCTACGATAGTGTGTACAACGATCTGATTAACTACCTGGCTTCACCGGATCAAACCGAAGGCTTTGATGAGTTGATCAAAAATTGTCGCGAGCAACATGAAGCCCTGAAAGCGCAACTGGAGCAGGGCCGTGACCGTCTGCTGGAGATCCATTCCAACGGCGGCGAAAAAGCCCAGGCGCTGGCTGAAAGCATTGAAGAACAGGATGACGATACCAACCTGATCGCCTTCGCCATGAACCTGTTCGATATTATTGGTATCAACCAGGACGATCGTGGCGACAACCTGATCGTACTGACGCCTTCCGATCATATGCTGGTGCCGGACTTCCCGGGTTTGTCGGAAGACGGTATTACCATCACCTTCGACCGTGAAGTAGCGCTGGCGCGTGAAGATGCACAGTTTATTACCTGGGAGCATCCGCTGATCCGCAACGGTCTGGATCTGATCCTTTCTGGCGATACCGGCAGTAGCACGATTTCGCTGCTAAAAAACAAAGCGCTGCCTGTAGGCACGCTGTTGCTGGAGCTGATTTACGTGGTTGAAGCACAGGCACCGAAGCAGTTGCAACTCAACCGCTTCCTGCCGCCGACACCAGTGCGTATGCTGCTGGATAAAAACGGCAACAACCTGGCGGCGCAGGTAGAGTTTGAAACCTTCAACCGTCAGCTTAACGCAGTGAATCGCCACACCGGTAGCAAGCTGGTTAACGCTGTGCAGCAAGAGGTTCACGCCATTCTGCAACTGGGCGAAGCGCAGATTGAGAAGTCTGCCCGTGCATTGATTGATGCGGCACGTAACGAAGCCGACGAAAAACTGTCTGCGGAACTGTCGCGTCTGGAAGCACTGCGCGCGGTTAACCCGAACATTCGTGACGACGAACTGGCTGCCATTGAGAGCAACCGTCAGCAGGTTATGGAAAGTCTGGATCAGGCAGGCTGGCGTCTGGATGCCCTGCGTTTGATCGTTGTAACGCATCAGTAACGGAGCCGAAGATGGGGATGGAAAACTACAATCCGCCGCAGGAACCCTGGCTAGTTGTCCTGTATCAGGATGATCACATTATGGTGGTCAACAAGCCGAGTGGGTTGTTGTCTGTGCCGGGGCGTCTGGAGGAGCACAAAGACAGCGTGATGACGCGCATTCAGCGTGATTATCCGCAGGCGGAATCGGTACATCGCCTGGATATGGCCACCAGCGGCGTGATTGTAGTGGCGCTGACTAAAGCCGCGGAGCGAGAATTAAAACGTCAGTTCCGCGAGCGCGAGCCGAAAAAGCAGTATGTGGCTCGCGTCTGGGGGCATCCATCCCCCGCCGAAGGTCTGGTCGAGCTGCCACTGATTTGCGACTGGCCAAACCGCCCGAAACAGAAAGTCTGTTACGAAACGGGTAAGCCTGCGCAGACGGAATATGAAGTGGTGGAGTATGCGGCGGATAACACCGCAAGAGTGGTGTTAAAGCCGATTACCGGACGTTCTCATCAGCTACGTGTGCATATGCTGGCGCTGGGTCATCCGATTCTTGGCGATCGTTTTTATGCTTCACCAGAAGCGAGAGCGATGGCACCGCGGTTATTGTTACATGCAGAGATGTTGACGATTACCCATCCGGCATATGGCAATAGTATGACGTTTAAAGCGCCAGCGGATTTTTAATCGTCACGCTGGCGAAGTTCGGTAGGCCGGAGAAGGCGTTCACGCCGCATCCGGCAATTTTGCGCCGATTGCCTGATGCGACGCGGGCAGCGTCTTATCAGGCCTACAATTTGAAACTTATTTAAATCCTTTCTGCTGCTTAATCAGCTCATACGCTTGCTGAATTTCCTGTGCTTTCTGTTTCGCCATCTCCATCATCTCCGGCGGTAGGCCTTTCGCCACCAGCTTATCCGGATGATGTTCGCTCATTAGCTTACGGTAGGCACGTTTAATGGTGGTCGCCTCATCCGTCGGCTTCACACCCAGCACATTACAGGCATCTTCCAGCGTCGGGCCTCGTTGCGCCTGCTGCCAGTTGCCACCGCCAGACTGTTGCTGATAACCGCCACCAAACTGCGCACCGCCCTGCATCATACGCAAGAACTGGTCAAACTGGGCGCGGGAGATCCCTAACTCTTCGGCAATCACATACAGCACTGCGCGTTCATTTGGATGCAGCGAACCATCGGCAAACGCCGCCTGAATCTGGATCTCCAGAAACATACGAATTAAGTCAAAACGACCAAAGCAGACACTGCGAAACTGTCGCATCTTTTCGCGCAGTGGGTAATTGTCTGATTTTCCGACCCGGAACGCATTTTGCGCCGCTGTACGGGAAGCGCCGTGTAAATTCATCCGATCCATGAGCAATGTGGCGACATGAATATCAGCCTCAGTAACACGTCCTTTGGATTTGGTTAAATGCCCCATCACTTCAAACGTGGTGGCAAAAAACAGCGCCTGACGCTCACGCTGGTTGGCGAACCACGCCATTTTGCGGCCACGGGCTTTATCAAACATATGGCCGATTAACAGACCTAATATAACGCCCCAAAAGCCGCCGCCCATCAGTAAGGCCACGGCCACGCCAATGATTTTTCCCCAATACTGCATATATTCCCCAAATCGACAGACGGATATCAGGGCTATCTCCCACAATATAAAGGTGCTTTTACCGTTTTCCGGCTGCGGTCAATTGTGGGACATCGCCTATAATTTGCATTATCATACCTGTCATTCAATGCCGTGCCTAACACCACTGACGCTATTCGGACAGGATTAACACTAGCGTAGAGATGACGAGTACGTTAGTCTCTGACCGTTTGTCACGCGCAACGTTACCGATGATGGAACAATAAAATCAACGTATGAAAAAACGTATCCCCACTCTCCTGGCCACCATGATTGCCACCGCCCTTTATAGTCAACAGGGACTGGCAGCCGACCTCGCCTCACAGTGTATGTTGGGCGTGCCAAGCTATGACCGTCCTCTGGTACAGGGCGATACTAACGACTTACCCGTGACGATTAATGCAGACCATGCAAAGGGGAATTACCCCGATGACGCCGTGTTTACTGGCAGCGTGGATATCATGCAGGGTAACAGCCGTCTGCAGGCCGACGAAGTGCAGCTCCATCAAAAAGAGGCACCAGGACAACCGGAACCTGTACGTACCGTTGATGCGCTCGGTAACGTCCATTACGACGATAACCAGGTGATCCTCAAGGGGCCGAAAGGTTGGACGAATCTGAACACCAAAGATACCAACGTCTGGGAAGGTGATTACCAGATGGTGGGTCGCCAGGGGCGCGGTAAAGCGGACCTGATGAAACAGCGTGGCGAAAACCGCTACACCATTCTGGATAACGGTAGCTTTACCTCCTGTCTGCCTGGTTCTGATACATGGAGCGTGGTAGGTAGCGAAATTATTCATGACCGCGAAGAACAAGTCGCAGAGATCTGGAACGCCCGCTTTAAAGTGGGTCCGGTTCCGATCTTTTATAGCCCGTATCTGCAGTTACCGGTGGGTGACAAACGCCGCTCAGGTTTCTTGATCCCGAACGCCAAGTACACATCTACCAACTATTTTGAGTTCTACCTGCCATATTACTGGAACATCGCGCCAAATATGGATGCCACCATCACGCCGCATTATATGCATCGTCGTGGCAACATTATGTGGGAAAACGAATTCCGTTATCTCACCCAGGCGGGTGCTGGCTTGATGGAGCTGGACTATCTACCTTCGGATAAAGTCTATGAAGATGAACATCCAGAAGATAGCAATTCACGTCGTTGGTTGTTCTACTGGCAACACTCCGGGGTCATGGATCAGGTGTGGCGCTTTAACATTGACTACACCAAAGTTAGCGACCCTACCTATTTCAATGATTTCGATAACAAGTACGGTTCCAGTACTGATGGTTACGCAACGCAAAAATTCAGCGTTGGCTATGCGGTGCAAAACTTCAATGCCACCGTTTCAACCAAGCAGTTCCAGGTCTTCAGCGAGCAAAACACCAGTAGCTACTCGGCAGAGCCGCAGTTAGACGTTAACTACTACCAGAATGATGTTGGTCCGTTTGATACGCGTATTTACGGCCAGGCAGTGCACTTTGTTAACACCAGAGACGACATGCCTGAAGCAACCCGTGTTCACCTGGAACCGACCATCAATTTGCCGCTCTCTAATAACTGGGGCAGCATCAATACCGAAGCGAAGTTGCTGGCAACCCATTATCAGCAAACCAATCTTGACTGGTACAACTCCAGAAACACGACCAAGCTGGACGAATCCGTTAACCGTGTGATGCCGCAATTCAAAGTTGACGGCAAAATGGTCTTTGAACGCGATATGGAAATGCTGGCACCGGGTTACACCCAAACGCTGGAACCGCGCGCGCAATATCTGTACGTGCCGTATCGCGATCAGAGCGATATCTACAACTACGATTCTGCTTTGTTGCAATCCGACTACTCGGGCCTGTTCCGGGACCGGACTTACGGCGGTCTTGACCGTATTTCTTCCGCTAACCAGGTGACGACCGGTGTCACATCTCGCATATATGATGATGCTGCCGTTGAACGTTTTAATATTTCCGTTGGTCAAATCTACTATTTCACGGAGTCTCGCACCGGCGATGACAACATAAAATGGGAGAATGACGACAAAACTGGCTCACTGGTATGGGCAGGCGATACTTACTGGCGCATCTCCGAGCGTTGGGGGCTGCGTGGCGGGATTCAGTACGATACTCGTCTGGATAACGTAGCAACCAGTAGCTCCAGCATTGAATACCGTCGGGATGAAGACCGTCTGGTGCAGTTCAACTACCGTTACGCCAGCCCGGAATATATTCAGGCTACATTGCCTAAATACTATTCCACTGCCGAACAGTATAAGAACGGTATTTCGCAGGTAGGTGCCGTCGCCAGTTGGCCGATTGCCGATCGTTGGTCAATCGTTGGAGCCTACTACTACGATACCAATGCGAACAAGCAGGCCGACTCAATGTTAGGTGTGCAATACAGCTCCTGCTGCTATGCGATTCGCGTCGGTTACGAGCGGAAGCTGAACGGTTGGGATAACGATAAACAACATGCGGTATATGACAACGCAATCGGCTTTAACATCGAACTGCGCGGCCTGAGTTCCAACTACGGTCTGGGTACGCAAGAGATGCTACGTTCGAACATTCTGCCGTATCAAAACTCTTTGTGATTTGTTGATTTACCACGTAATCCGCAGTGCGGTTAATTGAAATGGAAAAAGTATGAAGAACTGGAAAACGCTGCTTCTCGGTATCGCGATGATCGCGAATACCAGTTTCGCTGCCCCCCAGGTAGTCGATAAAGTCGCAGCCGTCGTCAATAACGGCGTCGTGCTGGAAAGCGACGTTGATGGATTAATGCAGTCGGTAAAAATGAATGCCGCCCAGGCAAGGCAGCAACTTCCTGATGACGCGACACTGCGCCACCAAATCATGGAGCGTTTGATCATGGATCAAATCCTCCTGCAGATGGGGCAGAAAATGGGAGTAAAAATCTCCGATGAGCAGCTCGATCAGGCGATTGCTAACATTGCCAAACAGAACAACATGACGCTGGATCAGATGCGCAGCCGTCTGGCCTACGATGGACTGAACTACAACACCTATCGTAACCAGATCCGCAAAGAGATGATTATCTCTGAAGTGCGTAACAACGAAGTACGTCGTCGCATCACTATCCTGCCGCAGGAAGTTGAAGCTCTGGCGCAGCAGGTCGGTAATCAGAATGATGCCAGCACTGAACTGAACTTGAGCCACATCCTGATCCCGCTGCCGGAAAATCCGTCTTCTGAGCAGGTGAACGAAGCGGAAACGCAGGCGCGCGCCATTGTCGATCAGGCTCGTAACGGCGCTGATTTCGGTAAGCTGGCGATCGCTCACTCTGCCGATCAGCAGGCGCTGAACGGTGGCCAGATGGGCTGGGGACGCATTCAGGAACTGCCAGGGATTTTCGCCCAGGCATTAAGTACCGCGAAGAAAGGCGATATTGTTGGTCCGATTCGTTCCGGCGTCGGCTTCCACATTCTGAAAGTTAACGACCTGCGCGGCGAAAGCAAAAATATCTCGGTGACCGAAGTACACGCTCGCCATATTCTGCTGAAACCATCTCCGATCATGACTGACGAACAGGCCCGCGTGAAACTGGAACAGATTGCTGCCGATATCAAGAGTGGCAAAACCACGTTTGCCGCTGCGGCGAAAGAGTTCTCCCAGGATCCCGGCTCTGCTAACCAGGGCGGCGATCTCGGCTGGGCTACGCCAGATATTTTTGATCCGGCCTTCCGTGACGCGCTGACCCGTCTGAACAAAGGTCAAATGAGCGCACCGGTTCACTCTTCATTCGGCTGGCATTTAATCGAACTGCTGGATACCCGTAATGTTGATAAAACCGATGCGGCGCAGAAAGATCGTGCTTACCGGATGCTGATGAACCGTAAGTTCTCGGAAGAAGCAGCAAGCTGGATGCAGGAACAACGCGCCAGCGCCTATGTGAAAATTTTGAGCAACTAATGGTTAAAACCCAACGTGTTGTGATCACTCCCGGCGAGCCAGCCGGGATTGGCCCGGACTTAGTTGTCCAGCTTGCACAACGTGAGTGGCCGGTCGAACTGGTTGTTTGTGCCGATACCACTCTCCTTACCGACCGGGCAGCGATGCTCGGTTTGCCGCTTACCCTCCGCCCTTATTCCCCCAACTCCCCTGCGCAACCGCAAACTGCGGGCACATTAACGCTGCTTCCTGTCGCGCTACGTGCATCTGTAACTGTGGGTCAATTAGCGGTTGAAAATGGGCATTATGTGGTGGAGACGCTGGCGCGAGCGTGCGATGGCTGCCTGAACGGTGAATTTGCCGCGCTGATCACCGGGCCGGTGCATAAAGGCGTCATTAATGACGCCGGTATTCCGTTTACCGGTCATACCGAGTTTTTCGAAGAACGCTCGCAGGCGAAAAAAGTGGTGATGATGCTGGCGACCGAAGAACTTCGCGTCGCGCTGGCAACCACGCATTTACCGCTGCGCGATATTGCTGACGCCATCACCCCACAACTTCTGCACGAAGTGATTGCTATTTTACATCACGATTTGCGTACGAAATTTGGCATTGCCGAACCGCAGATTCTGGTCTGTGGCCTGAATCCGCACGCGGGCGAAGGCGGTCATATGGGCACGGAAGAGATAGATACCATCATTCCAGTGCTCGACGAGTTACGGGCGCAGGGGATGAAACTCAACGGGCCGCTGCCTGCCGATACCCTGTTTCAGCCTAAATATCTCGACAACGCCGACGCGGTGCTGGCGATGTACCACGATCAGGGTCTTCCCGTGCTAAAATACCAGGGCTTCGGGCGCGGTGTGAACATTACGCTGGGCCTGCCCTTTATTCGCACATCTGTTGACCACGGCACCGCGCTGGAACTGGCGGGACGTGGCAAAGCTGATGTCGGCAGTTTTATTACGGCGCTTAATCTCGCCATCAAAATGATTGTTAATACCCAATGAATAAACGAGTCCACCAGGGCCACTTAGCCCGTAAACGCTTCGGGCAAAACTTTCTCAACGATCAGTTCGTGATCGACAGCATTGTTTCTGCCATTAACCCGCAGAAGGGTCAGGCGATGGTCGAAATCGGCCCCGGTCTGGCAGCGTTGACCGAGCCTGTCGGTGAGCGTCTGGATCAACTGACGGTCATCGAACTTGACCGCGATCTGGCGGCACGTCTGCAAACGCATCCGTTCTTAGGCCCGAAACTGACGATTTATCAGCAGGATGCAATGACCTTTAACTTCGGTGAACTGGCCGAGAAAATGGGTCAGCCGCTACGTGTTTTCGGTAACCTGCCATATAACATCTCCACACCGTTGATGTTCCATCTGTTTAGCTATACTGATGCCATTGCCGACATGCACTTTATGTTGCAAAAAGAGGTGGTGAATCGTCTGGTTGCAGGACCGAACAGCAAAGCGTATGGTCGATTAAGCGTCATGGCGCAATATTATTGCAACGTGATCCCGGTGCTGGAAGTACCGCCATCAGCCTTTACACCACCACCAAAAGTGGATTCCGCCGTCGTGCGCCTGGTTCCTCATGCAACGATGCCTTACCCGGTTAAAGATGTTCGCGTGTTAAGCCGTATCACCACCGAAGCCTTTAACCAGCGTCGTAAAACCATTCGTAACAGTCTCGGCAATCTGTTTAGCGTCGAGGTGTTAACAGGAATGGGCATCGACCCGGCGATGCGAGCGGAAAACATCTCTGTCGCGCAATATTGCCAGATGGCGAACTATCTGGCGGAGAACGCGCCTTTGCAGGAGAGTTAACGATGATCAATTCGCCCCGAGTGTGTATTCAGGTTCAAAGTGTTTACATTGAAGCGCAGTCTTCACCTGATAATGAGCGTTACGTTTTTTCTTATACTGTAACCATACGCAACCTGGGGCGAGCGCCAGTGCAGTTGTTGGGACGTTACTGGCTGATCACTAACGGCAATGGCCGTGAAACCGAAGTCCAGGGCGAAGGTGTGGTGGGCGTCCAGCCACATATCGCCCCTGGCGAAGAGTACCAGTACACCAGCGGTGCGATTATCGAAACACCGATGGGCACCATGCAGGGTCACTACGAAATGATCGATGAAAACGGCGTTCCGTTCAGCATCGATATTCCCGTATTCCGACTCTCCGTTCCAATACTCATTCATTAAAATAATATGGCGACATACCTTATTGGCGATGTTCATGGCTGTTACGATGAACTGATCGCATTGCTACACAAAATAGAATTTACCCCTGGGAAAGATACCCTCTGGCTGACGGGCGACCTGGTCGCGCGCGGCCCTGGTTCGCTGGATGTCCTGCGCTACGTGAAATCATTAAGTGACAGCGTGCGTCTGGTACTGGGCAATCACGATTTACACCTTCTGGCGGTATTCGCCGGAATCAGCCGCAACAAGCCGAAAGATCGCCTGACTCCTTTACTGGAAGCACCTGACGCCGACGAGTTACTTAACTGGCTACGCCGTCAGCCTTTACTGCAAATCGACGAAGAGAAAAAACTGGTGATGGCCCATGCGGGGATCACGCCGCAATGGGACTTAGAGACCGCCAAAGAGTGTGCTCACGACGTAGAAGCGGTGTTGTCGAGTGACTCCTATCCTTTCTTCCTTGACGCCATGTACGGCGACATGCCGAACAACTGGACGCCAGAGTTACGTGGTCTGGCGCGACTGCGTTTTATCACCAACGCATTTACCCGGATGCGTTTTTGCTTCCCGAACGGTCAACTGGATATGTACAGCAAAGAGTCGCCGGAAGACGCACCTGCACCGTTGAAACCGTGGTTTACCATTCCTGGGCCAGTTAGCGAAGAGTACAACATTGTGTTTGGTCACTGGGCATCGCTGGAAGGAAAAGGCACACCGGAAGGCATTTACGCGCTGGATACCGGTTGCTGCTGGGGCGGTTCATTAACCTGCCTGCGCTGGGAAGATAAGCAGTATTTTGTCCAGCCGTCGAACCGGCACAAGGATATGGGGGAAGCGGCGGCGTCTTAAACACAGCCTGATACAGGAAGGCCGGATAAGACGCGACCGGCGTCACATCCGGCACTAGCCGTCAATTCTATACAAACTTACCGCCGTTCCAGAATCTCAAAGCAATAGCTGTGAGAGTTCTGCGCATCGGCGTCGTGGAACTCGCTGAACACCGATTCCCAGTCATCCGGCTCGTAATCCGGGAAATGGGTGTCGCCTTCTACTTCCGCATCGATATGCGTCAGATACAGTTTTTGCGCTTTCGGCAGAAACTGCTCGTATACGCGACCGCCGCCAATCACCATAATCTCCGGTACGTCACCACAGGCAGCGATGGCTTCATCAACCGATTTCACCCACATTACGCGATCATCCGTACCCGGCTGGCTGCTAATGACAATATTCTTGCGTCCAGGTAACGGGCGACCAATGGATTCCCAGGTATGGCGCCCCATAATCACAGGTTTATTTAAGGTGTTACGTTTAAACCAGGCGAGATCGGCAGGCAGATTCCACGGCATGGCGTTTTCCATGCCGATAACGCGATCTACCGCTAGCGCCGCAATCAAACTGATCATTGAGATTTCCCGATAAAAAAAATTGTCGTCACTATACGTAAAGCGTAAACCTTCGTCGACTGGCGAGAGGATGATGTTGAGGAAAATTTTTATTTTGCTGGCGAGTCCACGCTATGTCCCTGGACTCGCCGCATTACAGTTGCGCAAAAACAAACAGTTAGTTGTAAAGCATGCGACACATCACACTTTTTGATTACAACGGCTTAGTTTCTGGCTCATCCGCCATGTTGCCGGTATGTTTCCCTTCTTCGGTTCCCTGCCAGCCATGCCGTTGAATTAATGACAGATGTTCCCGATCTTCAGTAATGATTTCGCTTAACATCGCGCTGGTGCGTTTATAGACTGCCGCGCGGGCTTTGGTGTCGTTTTCGCCCATCGCCATCTCTTCCACCATTTGAATATTAAAGCGGCGGAACACATCAGCACGTTCTCGCGCTTCATATGGCCCCAGGCCTAAACTTTCCAGTGCCAGACGCCCGGTTTTGAGCGCTCCCTCAAAGGTTTCACGCTCTGGCCTTTCCACGCCAGCCTGGCGCAAACGAATGTAGTGATCGACATCACGGGCGCGGGCAATAATCTGCAGATGCGGAAAATGTTCTTTCACCATCTCCGTCAGTTGCAGGTTGGTTTGCGGATCGTCAATGGCATTAATCAGCACTTCCGCTTTCGCCGCTCCGGCAGATTCCAGCAAATCCATCCGCGTGGCATCGCCGTAAAACACCTTCATGCCAAATTTGCGCAACGTTTCTATATGGTCAGGATCATGATCGAGCACAACCATTTTCACTCCGCTGGAGAGCAGCAAACGTCCGGTGATCTGACCAAAACGCCCGAATCCGGCAACAATCACCCGCGGCTGTTCTTCGTCGATCTCATCAGCTTCGCGCGCCTCTTCAGTGCCGGATTGCTCAAGACGGTTGAGGATCACCAGCAAAATCGGCGTTGCTGCCATCGACAGCGCCACCGCCAGGGTCAATGATTTCGCCCACTCCGGCTCCAGCACATTCGCCATTTGCGCCGCGCCAAACACCACAAAGGCAAACTCACTGCCCTGCCCTAACAGCACCGCAAACCAGCGACGCTGTTTATTCGGCACCTGCAACGGTCTGGCAATCAGCCACAGCATGGCAATCTTGATGATGAGGAAACCGAACAGCAGAATGACAATGCGCAACGGGTTTTCAATCAGCGTGCCAAAGTCTATCGACATCCCAACGCCGATAAAAAACAACCCTAACAACAAGCCTTTGAACGGTTCGATATCGCTTTCCAGCGCATGACGATATTCCGAGCTTGCCAGCAGCACGCCCGCCAGAAACGCGCCCATCGCCATCGACAGACCAACCTCTTCCAGCAGCAAACCGAAGCCAAACACGAGGAATAAAGCCACTGCACTAAACACTTCCCGCAAGCCAGAGCGGGCAACAAAACGCAGCGCCGGACGCGTAACATAGCGCCCCAGTAATACCACCAGCACCAGCGCGCCCGCCACTTTTAACGCTGACAAGGCAAATGCACCTAGCGTAGTCGAGGCACTGCTCGCCGCCAGCAAGGGGATCATCGCCACCAGCGGGATCGCCGCGATATCCTGGAACAGCAGCACCGCAAAGGCACTGCGCCCCATTTGCGTCACCGTCAGGTTGCGTTCATTCATCGCCTGCATGGCAATCGCCGTTGATGAAAGCGCCAGCGTCATGCCAATCAGTTCTGCCACCTGCCAGCGCATACCGAGTAACATGCAGAACAGCCCCAGCAGGCCGCCGCAAACCACCATCTGCAATGCGCCACCGCCGAATACTGCCGCCCGCAGCTTCCACAGCCTTTGTGGGTCGAGTTCGAGACCGATGATAAACAGCATCAGCACCACGCCGATTTCGGCAAAGTGCAGAATAGATTCAGCATCGGTCACCAGCCGCAGCCCCCACGGGCCAATAATGCAACCTGCAATCAGGTAGCCAAGTACCGAACCAAGACCGAGACGTACTGCAATCGGCACAATCAGCGCCGCCGAACCGAGATAAATCAGCGCCTGAATCAGCGTATGACTATCCATGATGTGCCTCCTGCCATTCCAGCAGACGTTGCTTATAGTGGCGCGCCTGCCCTTCGAGAGTTTCGTCGTCACAAATAAAGGTACAGTGCATGGCAAACGGCGGCAGCCATTTCAGCCCGCAGTAGATTGCCGTCGCCTGTAGCGGCTGCGACAACACATCAAAGCCCGGATGAGTACCAATCTCAAAATGACTTTCCCCACCGCCAGTCGTCACCGCCCACAGCAAATGTTTGCCATGCAACGCCGTACCGCCGTGTCCGTAAGCCCAGCCGTGTGAGAAGACTTTATCGATCCACAATTTGAGCAACGGCGGAATGCTGTACCACTGCATTGGGTGCTGCCAGACGATCAGATCGGCACGAGAGAGCGCCTCCTGCTCGGCCGCTATATCGATATTGAAGTCAGGATAGAGTTGATAAAGAGAGCGGATTTCGACGCCTTCCAGCGTCCTTGCCTGTTCAAGCATCCGTTTATTCGCATGGGAATGATGCGGATACGGATGCGCATAAATGATTAGAATCATAGTTAGCCTGCGCGTTTACACCTTTGTTTTCCACAAAGTGTAGTCACATATTCACGCGGCTTATAGTCAATAATATTGATTCAAAAAAGAGAGAAATCTGAATAAGTTATCCTGCACGCTGCCTGCGAATTGTCATATTACTGGTCTGCGCCAACGACATCCCACGCGTCTCCGGAGCAAACGCCACAGAAATCAGCAGGCCAAACAGCGAGATCCCCGCCCCCATCAGCATAGTATTGCTGATACCGTAATTATTAATAAAGATCGGCAGCGCCCAGGTTGAGATAATTGTACCGATACGACTCAGAGACATAATGACGCCCACGGCTGAGGCGCGAATATCCGTCGGGAAGAGTTCATTAGGATAAAGCCACTGCAAATTGCCTGGCCCGCCGGAGAAAAACGCGTACACCGCAAACGCCATGACCACCAGCCAGATCCCCATATCCGGGATCAGCCCCAAAACCGCCAATGCCAGCGTCATCATGGCAAAGCTGCCGATCAACAATGGACGTCGTCCGGCAGTGTTCAGCCAGAGCATCGGCGGAATACAGCCGAGCATAAAGAACAGGCTAATCACCACGTTTCCCAGCGCCGCGTTTTTGCCGACGCCTAACCCCAGAAGACCGACGATTTGTGGGCCAAAGGTGTAAATGGCGAACATCGGGATCACCTGGCAGGTCCAGATGGCGGCCACAAACAGGACAAAAGGAAAATGGCGGCGGTTAAACAGATCGCGAAAACGAGTTTGTTGCGGCTGCTCTTCATCGAAAACCACCGGTTCGCCAAACAATTTGATCATCATCTCTTCGCACTCTTTCACTCGCCCTTTGCGCAACAGCCAACGGGGAGATTCGGGCAGTTCGAATCGACCAATCAAAATCAACAAACACGGGATCGCCGCACTGCCCAGCATCCAGCGCCAGCCGCCTTCCACATCATAAAGCCAGTAGCCGACCAGATCGGCACAGGTCGCGCCGACATACCACATAGCGGCGATAAAGCTGATGGAGAACGCCCGCTGACGGGTGCTGGAGAACTCGGTGATCATCGAGGTGGCGATGGGATAATCCGCGCCGATAACAATGCCGATGAGCACCCGCATCACCAGCAGTTCGACAGGTGATGAGACAAACATCGTCGCAACAGAAATCCCCCCGATAGCAATGATATCGATGAGAAACATTTTGCGTCGTCCGACTTTATCGGAGATATAGCCAAACAGCGATGTGCCAACGAACAGCCCGGCGAGGGTTCCCGCGCCCAGCAGGCCGATCCAGTCAGCGTCCAGTTTTAGCGCCGGAGTCAGTTGCTCCAGCGCCACGCCGATCATTACCAGCACATAGCCATCCAGAAACGGGCCACCGCTTCCCCACAGCAAAATACGGCGGTGAATAGAGGAGAATTTGAGATCGTCAAAGTTTCTGGACGGTTGCATGGGTTGATCCTGTTTTTTAGCAATGGGGGTCAGTACGGCGTTACGTATCAGACCAACATCAGCCGTAACGAAACTCCACGCCAAAGGTGCCGCGCGGGTATTCCCACTGCTCCAGCGCCGACCCCAGCCCAAGAATGCGGCAGGTTCCACACTCCAGACATCCGGCGTAATCGAAGCGTACGCTGCCGTCATCCTGTTTTTTGTACAGACCTGCCGGGCACGCTTTCACCAGCAGTTCCAACGCCTGTTTATCGGCATCAGACTTCACAACAATGTGCGGATGCTCTTCATCAACATTGAATTTATTGACGCCCAGTTTGACGTCCACATTGACGGGAGAAGTCATAAAACGGTCACTCCTTTCATGCCATCCTTGATCAGATTGATGAAACCCACTTTCTTGCTGTGGCGGAGGATTTTCTTGCGCATCAGTTCCGGCGCACTGCCATCAATGGTGAACAGGTCACGCGCCACACCCACCGCCAGTTCCGGATAGCCGCTAAACATACGTGGGTTATCAAGAAAAGCCGGTAGCTTCTGGTACATACGCATATCGCGCAGCGGGCCACTCTCCAGATGCTGACGATACTCCGCCAGTTTCTGCTTACTGAAATCGTCGTTTTTCATCGCTGAAAGCACGGTTTTCGCTGCTGCTTCTCCGGCGGCAATCGCCAGATCCATACCACGAATGGTAAAGCCGAGATTCATACACATTCCGGCGGCATCACCGGCAATCAGCACGCCGTCACCAACCAGTTCCGGCAACATGTTGATACCCGCTTCTGGCACTACGTGAGCAGAGTATTCCACCAGCTTGCCACCCGCGATCAGCGGTGCAACCGCCGGATGCTGTTTGAAATCTTCCAGCATTTGTGGCACCGATTTCTTCGCGTTATGCAGATGATGCAGGCCGCAAACCAGCCCCAGTGACAGGGTGTTTTCATTGGTATAAAGGAAGCCACCGCCCATCAGGCCATCGGTGGGTGCCCCCGCAAACAGGCAGGCCGCGCCCTGATTACCCTGCAACTGAAAACGGTCTTCGAGAACCAACTTCGGTAACTCGATCAATTCCTTCACGCCAACCGCCACATCCGTCGGTTTGACGCGTTTCGCCATTCCCAGCTTTTCGGCAAGAATGGAGTTCACACCATCAGCGAGGATCACCGTTTTCGCTTCAATCACATCGCCATCGGCTTCTACGCCGACAACTTTGCCATCGCGCTGCACAAGGTTATCGACGCGAATTCCGGTAATTAACTGCGCGCCCGCTTCTTCGGCCTGCTCCATCAGCCAGGCATCAAATTTGCTGCGTAAAACGGAGTAAGAGCGCTGGGATGGCGAGGTTTCGTCGCCATTGCAGTAGTCCATAGTCATCGCTGACTTTTCGGTCATAAACGCAAGTTTTTCATGAGTGATCAGGCGTTCAACGGGGGCGCTTTCGGCAAAACCAGGAATGATGTGTTCCAGACTGTGGGCATAGAGACGCCCGCCGGTAACATTCTTAGCGCCAGCGGAATTGCCACGCTCGATAACTAACACTTGTGCCCCTTCGCGGGCGAGCACCAGCGCGGCAACCGAACCGGCCAGCCCTGCACCAACGATGATGGCATCAAAGATATCTTCGGACATAAGAACTCCCTGTCAGCGGCAGGGCCGAAAGCAGCCCTGCCAGAGTAGATCAACGCGCTAAAGCCGCCGTCAGCGCCGGAAGGATCTTCACGGCGTCGCCAACAATGCCGTAATCCGCGTACTGGAAGATCGGCGCATTTTTATCTTTGTTGATAGCGAAAATGGTTTGTGACGCATTAGCGCCAACCATGTGCTGGATCTGCCCGGAGATCCCCACGGCCAGGTACAGTTCAGGTTTCAGCATCAGATTGGAGATACCAACATAGCGCTCGTGCTCCATCCATTTTTCGTTTTCCGCCACCGGACGAGAACAGGCCAACTCCGCGCCAATCGCCTGGCAAAGTTGCTCTGCCAACGCAATGTTCTCTTTGCAGCCAATGCCGCGACCGACGCTAACCACCAGACGGGCTTTGTCGAGATCGACACTGTTGCTCTGGCGCGCCTGCGTTGCCGTGCGGGTAACCGCCACAGCCGGAGACTGCCACTCCACGGTGTGCGTTTCACCTGTACTTGACGTGTCCGGCTGAGCCGCATCGAACGTGCCGCTGCTGATGGTCAGTACCGCATACGGCGTGGCAATGCGTTCTTCGCCAATCGCCAGGCCGCCGTAAACCATGTGTTTTACCGTTGCTTTACCATCCTGCACGCTGACGGCGCTGGCATCGTTAGAAACCGCCGCTTTCAGGCGATAACCCAGTTTCGCCGCCAGTAATTTGCCGCGACGGGTGTTCGGCAGTAGTACCAGGCCGTCTGTGCCGTGCTGGCGAATGGTGTCTGCCATCACTCCGGCGTAATCTTCGATCATCCGATCGTCCGGTTTGCCGCTTAATTTCCAGACATGATTAGCACCAAACTGGATTGCCTGTGCGCCGTCGTCGTCACTCAGAACAAACGCATTGATTTGATGAGCTAAAGCCTGCGCGCCGTTCATCAGTTCCGGCAGACGAGAAGGGGTATCGCTGAATACCCAGACTTGAGAAAACGTGTTCATAGCATCCCCTGTAATTAAATGACTTTGCGAAGATTTTCAGCAAATGCGGCGATCTGTTCTTCGCCGTCGCCTTCAATCACGATGCGCTGACGCTCGCGCTGTTTCGGTGCGGCAACCTGTTGTTCAGACCAGGCTTCCACGGCGTTAAAACCGATATCTGCCGCCGACCACACCTGGACTGGCTTTTTCGCCGCGCCAAGAATGGCTTTCATCGAAGGAATTTGTGGGGCATTGATATCAGTGGAAACAGCAACGACCGCAGGCAGCGGGATGCTTAAAGTTTCTGTTTCATCTTCCAGTTCGCGCTCAACGGTGAGGGTATCTGCCGTCAGGGAGAGGATTTTGCTGACACCGTTAACTGCCGGAATGTTGAGGATTTCACCCACCAGCAGACCAACCTGCTGGGCATAAAGGTCGGAAGAACCGTCACCACAGAGGATCAGATCAAAGCCTGCTTTCTGCGCCGCGGCAGCCAGTGCAGTCGCAGTTTGTTGCGGCAGTGCCTGCTCGAACTGGTCATCAATCACCACAATCAGTTCATCCGGGCCGCGAGACAGCACATCTTTACGTCCTTTGGCGTTAGTCAGGGCTTTGCCGCCCACACTTAAAGCCGTCACCTGCGCCTCAGTCGCCTGCTGTTTTAACTGGCAAGCCGCTTCAATAGCGTTCAGATCATATTGGCTTATTTTCGCATCGGCTTTGCTGAGATCTAATGAACCATCAGCATTATTGATCGCAATATCCTGTTCATCAGGCACGCACTTATAGCAAGTAATAATCTTCATTGCATCTCCAGAAATCATGAAGGAAACGTCGTTCATATCGGTGGTGTTAATTACAGATATCACGTCATTTAATTCTGGAATAAAACTTTAATCACCAATATTGAAAATGTCACACGTAGATAAATCCAACTTTCAATATTGTTAAGCGCCTCACCAATATTGAAAACACGGTGTTGAAAGAAGAAATTTTCAATATTGTTTTATGGATCACCAATATTGAAAGTCAGATGCTGGATTTTCACTCAAAACCAAACTCATTTAGTTGATTAATAACGAATATTTAAATTAAAACACTCTGTTTTTATCCGATAAAAACCTGTGATTACCATCACAGAATACAGCCAATTGAATACCCATTATGAGTTAGCCATTAACGCGTTCACGAGGTTAATAATAATTATATTAAATGTTAACAAAAATAAAACAAACGGGAACGTAAAATAAATATTTATTTTTACAGTGGAATTAACTCATGAAAGATGAAAAAAGAAAAACGGGAATAGAACCGAAGGTATTCTTTCCGCCGTTAATAATCGTTGGCATACTTTGCTGGCTTACAGTCAGAGATTTGGATGCGGCGAATGTCGTTATTAATGCCGTATTCAGTTACGTCACCAATGTATGGGGATGGGCATTTGAATGGTATATGGTGGTCATGCTTTTCGGCTGGTTCTGGCTGGTGTTTGGCCCGTATGCCAAAAAGCGTTTAGGTAACGAACCACCCGAGTTCAGTACCGCCAGTTGGATCTTTATGATGTTCGCCTCCTGTACGTCAGCCGCCGTGCTGTTCTGGGGATCGATTGAGATCTACTACTACATCTCCACGCCGCCATTTGCTTTAGAGCCAAACTCCACTGGCGCGAAAGAGCTGGGGCTGGCCTACAGTTTGTTCCACTGGGGGCCGTTACCGTGGGCGACTTACAGTTTCCTTTCCGTCGCCTTCGCGTACTTCTTCTTCGTTCGCAAAATGGATGTGATTCGCCCCAGCTCCACCCTGGTGCCGCTGGTGGGTGAAAAACACGCCAAAGGGTTGTTTGGTACTATCGTCGATAACTTCTACCTGGTGGCGCTGATCTTCGCAATGGGCACCAGTCTCGGCCTTGCCACACCGCTGGTGACCGAGTGTATGCAGTATCTGTTTGGTATTCCGCATACCCTGCAACTGGATGCCATTATCATTACCTGCTGGATCATCCTCAACGCTATCTGCGTGGCCTGTGGTCTGCAAAAAGGGGTAAAAATCGCCAGCGATGTGCGCAGCTATTTGAGTTTCCTGATGCTCGGCTGGGTGTTCATCGTCAGCGGTGCCAGCTTCATCATGAACTACTTCACCGACTCGGTGGGGATGTTGCTGATGTATCTGCCGCGCATGTTGTTCTATACCGATGCCGTTGGCAAAGGCGGCTTCCCGCAGGGATGGACCGTATTCTACTGGGCATGGTGGGTGATTTACGCCATCCAGATGAGCATCTTCCTGGCGCGTATCTCCCGTGGTCGAACCGTGCGTGAACTGTGCTTCGGTATGGTGATGGGGCTGACAGCATCCACCTGGATCCTGTGGACTGTACTCGGTAGTAATACTCTGCTGTTGATGGATAAAAACATCATCAACATTCCGAATCTGATCGAACAGTACGGCGTGGCGCGCGCCATCATCGAAACCTGGGCCGCTCTGCCTCTCAGCACCGCCACCATGTGGGGCTTCTTTATTCTCTGCTTTATTGCCACTGTCACCCTGATTAACGCCTGCTCTTACACCCTGGCGATGTCCACCTGTCGTGAAGTGCGCGACGGCGAAGAACCACCGCTGCTGGTGCGCATTGGCTGGTCAATTCTGGTTGGCATTATCGGCATTGTTCTGCTGGCGCTCGGCGGCCTGAAACCGATCCAAACCGCCATTATCGCCGGAGGATGCCCGCTGTTCTTCGTCAACATTATGGTGACGCTCTCCTTTATTAAAGACGCGAAACAGAACTGGAAAGATTAATTACCCCCAAAATATCAAGAGGTTGAAAGATGGATTTTAATTTAAATGATGAGCAGGAACTGTTTGTCGCCGGTATCCAAGAACTGATGGCCAGCGAAAACTGGGAAGCCTATTTTGCCCAGTGTGACCGTGACAGCGTCTACCCGGAGCGTTTTGTCAAAGCCCTGGCGGATATGGGTATCGACAGTCTGCTGATCCCGGAAGAGCACGGTGGTCTGGACGCGGGATTCGTTACCCTCGCCGCGGTGTGGATGGAACTGGGTCGTTTGGGGGCACCAACTTATGTGCTGTACCAGTTGCCGGGCGGGTTCAACACTTTCCTGCGTGAAGGTACGCAGGAGCAGATCGACAAGATCATGGCTTTCCGCGGCACCGGTAAGCAGATGTGGAACTCAGCGATTACCGAACCGGGCGCTGGTTCCGATGTGGGTAGCCTGAAAACGACTTATACCCGTAGAGATGGTAAGATTTATCTTAATGGTAGTAAGTGTTTTATTACCAGTAGCGCCTACACCCCATATATCGTGGTGATGGCGCGCGACGGCGCTTCTCCGGACAAACCTGTCTACACCGAATGGTTTGTCGATATGAGCAAACCAGGAATCAAAGTGACCAAACTTGAGAAGCTCGGTCTGCGTATGGATAGCTGCTGTGAAATCACCTTTGACGATGTGGAACTGGACGAGAGAGACATGTTCGGTCGCGAAGGTAACGGCTTTAACCGCGTAAAAGAAGAGTTCGACCACGAACGTTTCCTGGTAGCCCTCACCAACTACGGTACTGCGATGTGCGCCTTTGAAGATGCGGCGCGCTACGCCAACCAGCGCGTGCAGTTTGGTGAAGCGATTGGTCGTTTTCAGTTGATTCAGGAAAAATTCGCCCATATGGCGATCAAATTAAACTCCATGAAAAACATGCTCTATGAAGCAGCGTGGAAAGCGGATAACGGCACCATTACTTCTGGCGATGCGGCAATGTGCAAATACTTCTGCGCCAATGCGGCATTTGAAGTGGTGGACAGCGCAATGCAGGTGCTGGGCGGTGTCGGGATTGCGGGCAACCACCGCATCAGCCGCTTCTGGCGTGACCTGCGTGTAGACCGCGTCTCCGGAGGATCTGACGAAATGCAGATCCTGACGCTGGGTCGTGCGGTGCTGAAGCAATACCGCTAAATCCGTGCGCTGCCTGATGCGCTTCGCTTATCAGGCCTAC
>NZ_KE138680.1:1789692-1859735 GCF_000408325.1 Escherichia sp. KTE52 | reverse complement strand
AGGCCGGATAAGGCGGTTACGCCGCATCCGGCAACCGTGCGGCGATGCCTGATGCGCTTCGCTTATCAGGCTTACAAAGGCTACACACATTTTTCAGGAGCTAATAATGGATCATCTACCGATGCCGAAATTCGGGCCGCTGGCCGGATTACGGGTTGTCTTCTCCGGTATCGAAATCGCCGGGCCGTTCGCCGGACAAATGTTCGCAGAATGGGGCGCAGAAGTTATCTGGATCGAAAACGTCGCCTGGGCCGACACCATCCGCGTTCAACCAAATTACCCGCAGCTTTCCCGCCGCAATTTGCACGCGCTGTCGTTAAATATCTTCAAAGATGAAGGCCGCGAAGCGTTTCTGAAATTAATGGAAACCACCGATATCTTCATCGAAGCCAGTAAAGGCCCGGCCTTTGCTCGCCGTGGCATTACTGATGAAGTGCTATGGCAGCACAACCCGAAACTGGTTATCGCTCACCTGTCCGGTTTTGGTCAGTATGGCACCGAGGAGTACACCAATCTTCCAGCCTATAACACCATTGCACAGGCCTTCAGTGGCTACCTGATTCAGAACGGCGATGTTGACCAGCCAATGCCTGCTTTCCCGTACACCGCTGACTACTTCTCCGGCCTGACCGCCACCACCGCGGCGCTGGCAGCACTGCATAAAGTGCGCGAAACCGGCAAAGGCGAAAGCATCGACATCGCCATGTATGAAGTGATGCTGCGCATGGGTCAGTACTTCATGATGGACTACTTCAACGGCGGCGAAATGTGCCCGCGCATGACCAAAGGGAAAGATCCCTACTACGCCGGTTGCGGTCTGTACAAATGTGCCGATGGCTACATCGTGATGGAACTGGTGGGCATTACCCAGATTGCAGAGTGCTTTAAAGATATTGGCCTCGAGCATCTGCTCGGTACACCGGAAATTCCGCAAGGCACTCAGCTTATCCACCGTATCGAATGCCCTTACGGCCCTCTGGTAGAAGAGAAACTCGATGCCTGGCTGGCGGCACACACGATAGCAGAAGTAAAAGAACGCTTTGCCGAACTGAATATCGCCTGCGCCAAAGTGCTGACCGTGCCGGAGCTGGAAAGCAATCCACAGTACGTTGCCCGCGAATCAATCACCCAGTGGCAAACGATGGATGGCCGTACCTGCAAAGGGCCGAACGTTATGCCGAAATTCAAAAATAACCCTGGCCAAATCTGGCGCGGAATGCCGTCGCACGGCATGGACACCGCTGCCATTTTGAAAACCATCGGCTACAGCGAAAACGACATTCAGGAGTTGGTCAGCAAAGGTCTGGCCAAAGTTGAGGACTAAACGCGTGGTGCTAGTTGGCTTGCCTGACTAGCACCCGCCCAATAACAAACGAACAAAATGGATAGAGGTGCAATGGATATCATTGGCGGACAACATCTACGTCAAATGTGGGACGATCTGGCGGACGTTTACGGTCATAAAACGGCGCTAATTTGTGAATCCAGCGGCGGGAACGTCAACCGGTATAGTTATCTTGAGTTAAATCAAGAAATTAACCGCACGGCAAACCTGTTTTATACGCTGGGAATTCGCAAAGGCGACAAGGTCGCGCTGCATCTCGACAACTGCCCGGAGTTTATCTTTTGCTGGTTCGGGTTGGCAAAAATTGGCGCGATTATGGTGCCGATTAATGCCCGACTGCTGCGTGAAGAGAGCGCGTGGATCCTGCAAAACAGCCAGGCGTGTCTGTTGGTGACCAGTGCACAATTTTATCCTATGTATCGGCAGATTCAGCAGGAAGATGCCACGCAACTACGGCATATTTGCCTGACCGATGTGGCGCTTCCCGCTGGTGATGGTGCCAGTTCGTTTGCACAACTAAAAACTCAGCAACCTGCAACCTTGTGCTATGCACCGCCGTTATCGACCGACGATACGGCGGAAATTCTTTTTACCTCCGGTACAACCTCCCGCCCGAAAGGGGTGGTAATTACCCATTACAATCTGCGCTTCGCCGGATATTACTCCGCCTGGCAATGTGCAGTGCGTGACGATGATGTCTACCTGACGGTGATGCCTGCGTTTCATATCGATTGCCAGTGTACTGCGGCGATGGCGGCATTTTCGGCGGGTGCGACCTTTGTGCTGGTGGAAAAATACAGCGCCCGCGCCTTCTGGGGGCAAGTACAAAAGTATCGCGCCACCGTCACCGAATGTATTCCGATGATGATCCGCACCCTGATGGTACAACCACCTTCTGCGAACGATAGGCAACACTGCCTGCGGGAAGTGATGTTTTACCTCAACCTGTCAGTGCAGGAAAAAGACGCGTTTTGTGAACGCTTCGGCGTCCGCTTGCTGACGTCTTACGGGATGACAGAAACCATCGTCGGCATTATCGGCGATCGCCCCGGCGATAAGCGTCGCTGGCCGTCGATTGGTCGTGCAGGATTTTGCTACGAAGCGGAGATCCGCGACGATCACAATCGCCCACTCCCCGCGGGGGAGATTGGCGAAATCTGCATTAAAGGCGAACCAGGGAAAACCATCTTCAAAGAATATTTTCTCAATCCGCAGGCCACCGCCAGAGTCCTGGAAGCCGATGGCTGGTTGCATACCGGCGATACGGGATACCGCGACGAAGAGGGCTTTTTTTACTTCGTCGATCGCCGCTGCAATATGATCAAACGCGGTGGCGAGAATGTCTCTTGTGTAGAGCTGGAAAATATTATCTCCGCGCATCCAAAAATTCAGGACATTGTGGTCGTTGGTATTAAAGATTCTATTCGTGATGAAGCCATCAAAGCGTTTGTGGTGCTGAATGAAGGCGAAACATTGAGCGAAGAAGAATTTTTTTTCTTCTGTGAGCAGAATATGGCGAAATTTAAAGTGCCATCTTATCTGGAAATCAGAAAAGATCTGCCGCGTAACTGTTCGGGGAAAATAATCAGAAAGAATCTTAAATAAATGAAACCGCGGGAATTATCTCGCCAGCTAATAATCACACCATAAAATAATATGCATTTTTTGCAGGGCATTGTCGTCCCTGAAAAAGCAAAAATGGAGAAAAGGAATGAGTGAATCATTACATCTGACCCGCAATGGATCAATTCTGGAAATTACCCTTGACCGTCCAAAAGCTAATGCAATTGATGCTAAAACCAGCTTTGAAATGGGCGAAGCATTTCTTAATTTCCGTGACGATCCGCAATTACGCGTCGCCATTATTACCGGTGCCGGAGAAAAATTCTTTTCCGCTGGCTGGGATTTAAAAGCGGCAGCAGAAGGCGAAGCACCAGATGCTGACTTCGGCCCAGGCGGTTTTGCCGGATTAACTGAAATTTTCAATCTCGATAAACCGGTCATCGCAGCCGTGAACGGCTACGCCTTTGGCGGTGGCTTTGAACTGGCGCTGGCAGCAGATTTTATTGTTTGTGCCGATAACGCCAGTTTTGCCCTACCGGAAGCTAAACTGGGCATCGTTCCGGACAGCGGCGGCGTGCTGCGTCTGCCGAAGATCCTGCCGCCTGCTATCGTCAATGAAATGGTGATGACTGGCAGACGGATGGGCGCAGAAGAGGCGCTGCGTTGGGGGATTGTCAACCGCGTGGTTAGCCAGGCGGAGCTAATGGATAACGCCCGCGAACTGGCACAGCAACTGGTTAATAGCGCCCCGCTGGCGATTGCGGCGCTAAAAGAGATCTACCGCACCACCAGCGAAATGCCGGTCGAAGAGGCGTATCGTTTTATTCGCAGCGGCGTGTTGCAACATTACCCTGCAGTGCTGCATTCGGAAGATGCCATTGAAGGGCCACTGGCGTTTGCTGAGAAGCGCGATCCAGTGTGGAAAGGGCGTTAACAACCGTGAGCTATTACGCCTTTGAAGGGTTAATTCCGGTGGTTCACCCGACGGCGTTTGTTCATCCCAGTGCAGTATTGATTGGCGATGTAATTGTGGGAGCCGGCGTTTACATCGGCCCCCTCTCCTCGCTACGCGGTGATTACGGACGGCTGATTGTACAAGCAGGAGCCAATATTCAGGATGGCTGCATCATGCACGGCTACTGCGACACTGACACCATTGTGGGGGAAAACGGTCATATCGGTCATGGTGCTATCCTGCATGGCAGTATGATTGGCCGTGATGCCCTGGTCGGGATGAACAGCGTGATTATGGATGGCGCGGTCATTGGCGAAGAAAGCATTGTTGCCGCCATGAGTTTTGTCAAAGCGGGCTTTAGCGGCGAGAAACGTCAGTTGTTGATGGGCACGCCAGCCCGTGCGGTGCGCAGCGTCAGCGATGAAGAGTTGCACTGGAAGCGGTTGAATACCAAAGAATATCAGGATTTGGTCGGGCGCTGCCATGCATCGTTACGAGAAACACAGCCGTTGAGGCAAATGGAGGAAAATCGCCCCCGTTTACAGGGGACGACGAATGTGACGCCAAAGCGGTAACATCGTCGGACGTGGCGTAAATGCCTTATCCGACCTGGCCGGAGAGCCCCCGTAGGCCAGATAAGATGCACCAGCATCGCATCCGGCAACCAGGTCTCGCGATATCCACAAGATTAAATTAACGACGCATACTCTTTGATAACATCATCTGCCACTTCTGCTCGCGGTTAAGCTCCGTGAGCGGAACGGTCGGAATACGCGGCGTCTTTCTTACGCCGACTAATTTTTCCCGGCTATTATTCCGCAGACGCGCATAAATTTGTGCATCAATCTCAACCACTTTTACTAACCGCTGACACTGACATCCCCGCCCTTCCAGCTTATTAGGGATCATCTTAACTTCGCAGCTTATTTCTGCGACCTCCGACAGAATATAAGTCAGGGTATTAATCGCCTTGCTGTGTTCAATATCGAAATGAATAGAGATCTCTCTTGCCGTCACCCACCGGTTTTCAACCATCATCCATTCGGCAATTAACAAATAGAGTGGTTTTTCAACATATCCTTCACACATACAAACTCCAGTTTCACAAATTAAAAATCTGGCTATGACTCGTTTTAAGCAATTAAACAAGGCCATATTAAAATTGTAGTTATATCGATAATATGCAACTTCACTGTTGATAAGTGTGAGCTAAATCCTGCTTACATCATCAAAAATATAGATTTCAGGAAAGATTTTCCTTATTGGTAAAAAAACGGTTCTCATCAGAGAACCGTATTAGATATTTGATCAAAATGGCGGATAAAACATATCCGCCATGACACTCCATTATTTGATCTGCGCGTGCATTTCTTGTACCGAAATCACTTTTTCGGTCGCATCGGCATTCAGCGCCATTGCGGTAGCGAAACCGCCATTCAGGGTGGTGTCGTAATGCACTTTATATTGCAGCGCACTGCGACGAATCACGCGGGAGTCTTCAATCGCGCGACGGCCTGAAGTGGTGTTGATGATATAGGTATATTCGCCATTCTTAATACGATCCTGAATGTGCGGACGACCTTCATGCACCTTGTTAACCAGACGCGGGTTGATGCCCGCTTCACCCAGCACAATCGCTGTACCGTGGGTTGCATCCAGCTCGAAGCCCTGCTTCAGCAGTTTTGCTGCCAGGTCCACTACACGCTCTTTGTCGCCTTCGCGCACGGAGAGCAGCGCACGGCCCTGTTTCTTCATCGTGGAGTTGCTGCCCAACTGTGCTTTAGCAAACGCTTCAGCGAAGGTGCGACCAACACCCATCACTTCCCCGGTAGAGCGCATTTCTGGCCCTAACAGCGGGTCAACGCCCGGGAATTTGTTGAACGGCAGTACCACTTCTTTCACCGAGTAGTACGGCGGGATAACTTCTTTAGTCACGCCCTGCTCAGCCAGCGATTTACCTGCCATCACGCGTGCCGCCACTTTCGCCAACGGAACACCGGTGGCTTTGGAGACGAACGGAACGGTACGCGCCGCACGCGGGTTAACTTCAATCAGGTAGACTTCGTTGTTTTTCACTGCAAACTGCACGTTCATCAGGCCGCGCACCTGCAATTCGAAGGCCAGTTTCTGCACCTGCTGGCGCATTACATCCTGAATTTCCTGACTTAACGTGTATGCAGGCAGAGAACACGCTGAGTCACCGGAGTGCACACCAGCCTGCTCAATATGTTCCATAATGCCGCCAATCAGCACCATTTCGCCGTCGCAGATAGCGTCCACATCGACTTCTACCGCATCATCGAGGAAGTGATCCAGCAGCACGGGGGCATCATTGGACACGCTCACCGCGGTCTGGAAGTAACGACGCAGGTCGGCTTCGTCGTAGACGATCTCCATCGCCCGACCGCCAAGAACATAAGACGGACGCACCACCAGCGGGTAACCAATCTCTTTCGCCTTCTCAACTGCCATCTCAATAGCAGTAACGGTGGCGTTCGCCGGTTGCTTCAGTTTCAGACGGTCAACCGCGTGCTGGAAGCGTTCACGGTCTTCCGCACGGTCGATGGCATCCGGACTGGTGCCAATAACCGGTACACCAGCGGCTTCCAGCGCGCGCGCCAGTTTCAGCGGAGTCTGACCGCCGTACTGGACGATAACGCCTTTCGGTTTCTCGATGCGCACAATTTCCAGCACATCTTCCAGGGTTACCGGCTCAAAATAGAGACGGTCGGAAGTGTCGTAGTCGGTGGAGACGGTTTCCGGGTTACAGTTAACCATAATGGTCTCAAAACCGTCTTCGCGTAGCGCCAGCGAGGCGTGTACGCAGCAGTAGTCAAACTCGATACCCTGGCCGATACGGTTCGGGCCGCCGCCGAGCACCATGATTTTGTCACGCGTGGACGGATTCGCTTCGCACTCATCTTCATAGGTGGAGTACATGTACGCAGTGTCAGTCGCAAATTCTGCGGCACAGGTATCAACGCGTTTGTAGACCGGGTGCAGGTTGTACTGGTCGCGCAGTTTGCGGATTTCCGCTTCGCGCACACCTGCCAGTTTAGCCAGACGCGCATCGGCAAAACCTTTGCGTTTCAACTGGCGCAGGAAGTCAGCGTTCAGGCCAGTGATACCCACTTCTGCCACTTTCTCTTCCAGACGCACCAGCTCTTCAATTTGTACCAGGAACCAGCGGTCAATGTTGGTCAGGTTAAAGACGCCGTCTACAGACAGGCCCGCACGGAAGGCATCTGCGATGTACCAGATACGCTCTGCGCCTGCATCTTTCAGTTCACGGCGGATTTTAGTCAGGGCTTCCGGATCATCGAGGCTCACTTTCGGATCGAAACCGGTCGCGCCCACTTCCAGGCCGCGCAGGGCTTTTTGCAGCGATTCCTGCTGCGTGCGACCAATCGCCATCACTTCACCAACCGATTTCATCTGGGTGGTCAGACGGTCGTTAGCCCCGGCAAATTTCTCGAAGTTAAAGCGAGGAATTTTGGTGACCACGTAGTCAATGGACGGCTCGAAAGAGGCCGGAGTACGACCGCCGGTGATGTCGTTCATCAGTTCGTCGAGGGTGTAACCGACCGCCAGTTTCGCCGCCACTTTGGCAATCGGGAAGCCAGTGGCTTTCGACGCCAGCGCCGAAGAGCGGGATACACGCGGGTTCATTTCGATAACAATCAGACGACCGTTTTTCGGGTTAACCGCAAACTGGACGTTGGAACCGCCCGTTTCAACACCGATTTCACGCAGTACCGCCATCGAGGCGTTACGCATGATTTGATATTCTTTGTCGGTCAGCGTCTGGGCTGGCGCTACGGTAATGGAGTCACCGGTGTGGATGCCCATCGCATCGAAGTTTTCGATAGAGCAGACGATGATGCAGTTGTCGTTTTTATCACGCACCACTTCCATCTCGTACTCTTTCCAGCCAATCAGCGACTCGTCAATCAGCAGCTCTTTGGTTGGGGAGAGATCCAGACCGCGAGCGCAAATTTCTTCAAACTCTTCGCGGTTATAAGCGATACCGCCACCACTACCGCCCATAGTGAAGCTGGGGCGAATGATGCACGGGAAGCCCACGTCAGCAGCAACCGCCAGTGCTTCTTCCATTGAGTGCGCGATACCGGAACGCGCGGTTTCCAGACCGATTTTCTTCATCGCCACGTCGAAACGGCGACGGTCTTCTGCTTTATCAATCGCGTCGGCGGTGGCACCAATCATGGTTACGCCGAACTCTTCCAGTACGCCCTGGCGCTCCAGTTCCAGTGCACAGTTCAGCGCTGTCTGGCCGCCCATCGTTGGCAGAACTGCATCCGGGCGCTCTTTTTCGATAATTTTGCGTACTACTTCCCAGTGAATCGGCTCAATGTAGGTCGCATCGGCCATTTCCGGATCGGTCATAATGGTCGCCGGGTTGGAGTTCACCAGAATGACGCGGTAACCCTCTTCACGCAGGGCTTTACATGCTTGCGCGCCAGAGTAGTCAAACTCACACGCCTGGCCGATAACAATCGGGCCAGCACCCAGAATCAGGATACTTTTTATATCTGTACGTTTTGGCATGGCTCTTTTACTCCTGATTACTTAGCGGTTTTACGGTACTGCTCAATTAACTCGATAAAGTGGTCGAACAACATAGCTGCGTCGTGCGGCCCCGGGCTGGCTTCAGGGTGCCCCTGGAAGCTGAATGCCGGTTTATCGGTGCGATGAATGCCCTGTAACGTACCGTCGAACAGGGATTTATGCGTCACGCGCAGATTTGCAGGTAATGTTGCTTCGTCCACCGCAAAACCGTGGTTCTGGGCGGTAATCATCACCACATTCTTCTCAATATCTTTAACCGGATGGTTGCCGCCATGATGACCAAATTTCATTTTGACCGTCTTCGCGCCACTGGCCAGCGCCAGCAACTGATGACCGAGGCAGATGCCAAATACCGGGATGTCAGTTTCGAGGAATTTCTGGATGGCGGTAATCGCGTAATCGCATGGAGCCGGGTCGCCAGGACCGTTCGAGAGGAAGATGCCGTCCGGATTCATTTTCAGCACGTCTTCAGCAGACGTTTGCGCCGGAACGATAGTCAGGCGACAGCCTCTGTCCACCAGCATCCGCAGGATGTTGCGCTTAGCACCGAAATCGTAGGCCACCACATGGAACGGCAGCTCGTCTTCTTTTTTCGCTTCCGGCAGGCCGCCAGCCAGCGTCCAGCTCCCTTGTGTCCAGCTATAGGCTTCAGCAGTAGTCACTTCTTTTGCCAGATCCATGCCGTTCAGCCCAGGGAACGCGCGGGCTTTTTCTAACGCCAGCGCCGCATCCGGGTTATCGCCCGCGATGATGCAACCATTCTGTGCGCCTTTCTCACGCAGTAAACGCGTCAGCTTACGGGTATCGATATCGGCAATCGCCACAATGTTATGGCGTTTCAGGTAAGAAGAGAGGTCTTCGGTATTACGAAAGTTGCTGGCAATCAGCGGCAGGTCGCGAATCACCAGACCTTGTGCATGTACCTGGGAGGATTCTTCATCGGCGTCATTAGTGCCGACATTACCAATATGGGGATAAGTAAGAGTAACGATTTGGCGAGAATAGGAAGGATCAGTGAGGATTTCTTGATAACCGGTCATTGAAGTATTGAAAACGACTTCCCCAACCGCCGAACCTGTTGCCCCTATGGCCCGACCGTGAAACTGGGTTCCGTCTTCCAGAACCAATAGCGCTGACTTAATCAAAACACCCTCCAGAGAATATTCACTCACTTTATTTGCATATTAATTCACAATGATGACATGAATCAATGCAAATCTGCTTACCGACGAATTTCTGGCAAACGGCGGCATTCTGGAGATATGGAAGCTAAAAGTCAACTCAATCGCGGTATTTATTATATGATTTTATGCATCACACATATTTTGATGGCATTAAGCGGAAAAAATATCATCTAACATAGTCTGGAAAACGCTTGCGCAGAGAGAAGAATGTATAAAACCAATTTCGTCAGATAAAAAGTGGACCAAACGGTCAAAATTTACATTAAAACAACAAAAATCACCAACAAAACATGATATTTTTAGCAACTCACACCAATTAACAATAATAACAATCAAAATAAAAGGGCTAAAATTTAAAGCCCTTTATAATTATAAAGTTAGATGCGTTATTTTTGCATCAACACTAATGTTTTGTTGTTATAACGCATTGAGATTAAGCACATCTCGCATGTCAAAAAGCCCACTTTCTTTGCCATTCAGCCACAAAGCCGATCTTACCGCGCCGTTAGCAAAGGTCATGCGGCTGGAAGCCTTATGCGTAATCTCCAGACGTTCGCCAATATCGGCAAACATGGCGGTATGTTCGCCAACGATGTCGCCGGCACGGACGGTGGCAAAACCAATGGTGCCTGGCACTCGTTCACCGGTATGACCTTCACGGCTGTAAACTGCGCAATCTTTCAGATCTTTGTTCAGTGCATGGGCAATCGCCTCTCCCATCGCCAGCGCAGTGCCCGACGGCGCATCCACTTTATGCCTGTGATGTGCTTCAATAATCTCGATATCCGTGTAGTCACCCATTACCTGAGCGGCTTTCTCCAGCAGCTTAAGCATCACATTAACACCGACACTAAAGTTGGCGGCAAAGACAATCGCAATATCCCCGGCGGCATCACGAATCGCCTGCTTGCCTGCGTCATCAAAACCCGTCGTGCCAATCACCATCCCTTTGCCATGCTGGCGACAAAATGCCAGATGGTTCAGCGTGCCTTCCGGACGGGTAAAATCAATAAACACATCAAAATCATCTTTTACCGCATCCAGACTGCTTTGTACGGTAACGCCGGTTTTTCCGGCTCCAGCCAGTTCACCGGCGTCACTGCCCAGTAAAGAAGATCCTTCACGCTCCAGCGCCGCGCCAAGCTGCACGCCCTCTAACGCCAGCGCCGCCTGAATCAACTGGCGGCCCATACGCCCACCGGCTCCCGCGATGGCAACGCGGATGTTTGCATCATGCATAGCTATTCTCTTTTGTTAATTTGCATAGACCGTTTTCAGAGTAACCAGCGCATCGCTACGCCGCCAGCCAAAAACGCCGATAATTAGAAATTAATGATAAACAGGGAGGGATATCAGTGAAAGGCATGAGTCAGTAAATGACTACATGCCGATAATATGTGACAGGTTATGGTGCCAGGGCCAGCACCTCAGCCACCCACTGTTGGAAACCTTTCACATCCAGATCCAGCGCCACCTGTACATTGGCAGGTTTACCCAGGCAACCGTCAATATCAACGACCGTAGTGCCCGAAGTAAATTCCCCCTGAGTTTCCACCGCCACAAAACAGGGTTTGAGGGTGAACAAATCCGGACGTACCAGCCAGGCGATAGCGCAGAGATCGTGCATACGCAGACCACTTTGCATACTGCCGCTGCGATAGTGGCTAAACAGGGCGTGAAGCATTTTCCCGGTACGATTCAACTCCGGCAACGTGGCGAGATAGTCTGGGGTTAATATCGCCTGATTGGTGACATCCAGACCACACATGACAATTTCAATGTCACTACGGAAGACACATGCCGCTGCTTCCGGATCGACTGCGATATTAAACTCGGCGTTTGGCGTACAGTTGCCGCGTCCGGCGGAACCGCCCATGATCACCAGACGGCGAATATGCGGTTTACATTCCGGACATTGTGAAAGTAACAGCGCGATATTGGTCAACGGGCCGATAGCCACCAGAGTAACGGGTTCTGGCGCACGTATCAGAGCATCACGAATAGCCAGAAATGCCGGTTTATCCAGCGGGCTTCTGTTGTGTTCAACAAAGTCGTAGCCAGCCATTCCCGATTCGCCGTGCACAGATGCCGCATTACGCGGCGCGCGTACCAGCGGTACAGCAGCGCCTTGGGCGAGCGGAATATCCACATTCCAGAAATGCAGCAGTTGCAGGGCGTTACGCGTGGTTTTCTCAACTGAGACATTACCCGCAACGGTGGTCATCAGTTGCAGGTCGAGTTCGGGAGCAAAAATCGCGGCGGCAATGGCAACGGCATCATCGATGCCGGGATCAGTATCGAGGAAAATAGGTAATCGCATGTTTTCTCCATAAAAAATGCCGGTAACAAGACCGGCATTTTCGCATAACTTAGGCTGCTAATGACTTAATCAACTTCACGAATATCTACACGCAACTCTTTCGGCACTTCGAAAACAATGTTTTCTTCGCGGCCTTCCAGCGGAATGGCTTCGCCGCCGCCAAGCTGCTGTAAACGTGCAACCACATTCTGCACCAAAATATCCGGAGCCGATGCCCCCGCAGTCACGCCGACACATTTAACGTCTTTCACCCACTCTTCCTGGATATCTGTCGCATCATCAATCAAAAACGCGCGTTTGCCCATACGCTGCGCCAGTTCCGCCAGACGATTGGAGTTGGATGAGTTTTTCGAACCAACGACCAGTACCACTTCCGCCTGCTCTGCCAGTGCGCGTACCGCTTCCTGGCGGTTGGTGGTGGCGTAACAGATGTCATCTTTGCGCGGCCCGACAATCTTCGGAAAACGTTTACGCAGCGCATCGATAACATCCGAAGTGTCATCCACCGACAGCGTGGTCTGGGTCATAAAGGAGAGTTTATCTTCGTTTTTGACCGTCAGTTTCCACACGTCGTCCGGTGACTCGACCAGATACATTCCCCCTTCCGGGTTACTGTACTGCCCCATCGTACCTTCCACTTCCGGGTGCCCGGCATGGCCAATGAGAATAGATTCTTCGCCACGACGGCTGGCGCGGGCGACTTCCATATGCACTTTGGTCACCAGCGGACAAGTTGCGTCGAATACCGTCAGATCGCGGCTTTTCGCTTCATTGCGTACAGCCTGGGAAACACCGTGCGCAGAGAAAATCAGGATTGCGCCATCCGGCACTTCGCTGATCTGCTCAATAAAGATAGCGCCACGCTCGCGCAGGCTATCGACCACGTAGCGGTTATGCACCACTTCGTGGCGGACATAAATCGGTGCGCCGTAAATGGCCAGCGCGTTTTCAACAATGCTGATAGCGCGGTCTACCCCGGCACAAAAACCACGTGGGTTGGCCAACAGGATCTGCATGTTACGCCTCCAGTGCCGGATCGATTTCCAGCACTTCAATATCAAAATGAACGGTCTGCCCGGCCAGCGGATGGTTGAAATCAACGGTAATAGAGTCGCCGTTAATCTCGCGGATCACGCCAGGCATCTCACTGCCATCCATTGCGGTAAAAAGCATTATTGCGCCAATTTCTGGCTCGCCTGCATCCATAAACTCACGGCGGGAGAAGTACTGAATCAGGTCCGGTGACGGTACGCCAAACGCCGCATCAGGCTCCAGCGAGAAGGTGGTTTTATCGCCCACTTTCAGCCCCAGCAGGTGTTGCTCCAGCCCTTCGGAAAGAGAAGCGTCACCAAGGCGGAACAGCGCCGGTTTACCGTTGTTGCGGGTAGACTCAGCGGTGGTGCCATCGTCGAGTTTTAGCGTGAAGTGCACCAGGACGGCGCTATTGCTCTGTACAGATTCAGACATGCAGGTTTGCTCTTGTATTTTGAGGATGTTTGCCGGATGCGGCCTACGATTTCGCAGCAATCTGTAGGCCGGATAAGATGCGTCAGCATCGCATCCGGCAGGGTTTATTATTGTTTTTTCGCTTTCGAAGGCAAAAAACCTTCCAGCACAATCAGTGCCGCGCCGACACAGATGGCAGTATCAGCGAGGTTGAAGGTGGCGAAGTGCCAGTCGCCAACGTAGAAGTCGATCATATCGACCACAAAGCCGTGCCACAGGCGGTCGAACAGGTTGCCCAGCGCACCGCCAATAATCAGCGCGTAAGCAATGTTGTTCAGTTTCTGCGTGGCCTTCGAGCGATACATCATCACCGTCAGGATCACGCTAATACCAATTGCAATACCGGCAAAGAACCAACGCTGCCAGCCGCCGCTATCGGCAAGGAAACTAAACGCCGCGCCATAGTTACGCGCATAATGCAGATTAAGCGACGGGAACAGCGGAACCGTATCCCCCAGAGCAAAATTCTGGAGGATAAGGTATTTGCTGCCCAGATCGATAATCAGCACGACTACTACCAGCCACAGCCAGCGTAGCCCTGTTGAACAGATCGATTGACTCATCAGGCAAACTTACGTTTTTCACCGTCACCGGCGACGTTGCTGACACAGCGGCCGCAGATTTCTGCATGCTCCGCCACCTTGCCGACATCCTGGGTGTAATGCCAGCAGCGTGGGCACTTCTCACCTTCGGCTTTACTCAACGCGACTTTCAGCCCTTTGAGTACTTCGCTCTGCTGAGCATCAGCAGGTGCGTTGTTATAGTCTGCAACGGTAGCGCCGGAGGTCAACAGGACAAATCGTAATTCATCGCCCAACGCGTTCAGTTTCGCTGCCAGTTCCGGTTCTGCGTACAAGGTTACTGCCGCTTCCAGCGAGCCACCCACTTTCTTGTCAGCACGCGCTTGCTCAATGACTTTGTTCACTTCGCCACGCACTTGCAGCAACTCGTCCCAGAACGCATCGTTCATCGCTTCGCTGTCAGCCAGACCAAACAGACCTCCGTACCACTCACCGGTAAAGACGTATTTTTCACGTTCGCCCGGCAGGTAACCCCACACTTCATCCGCAGTGAAGGAGAGGATCGGTGCCATCCAGCGAACCAGCGCTTCTGCGATGTGATACAGCGCAGTCTGGCAGCTACGACGCGCCACGCTATCTGCTTTGGCGGTGTACTGACGGTCTTTGATGATGTCGAGGTAGAAAGAGCCCATCTCAACAGAGCAGAAGCGCATCAGACGCTGTACCACTTCGTGGAAATCGTATGCTTCGTAAGCCTTGATGATGTCTTCCTGAGCCGCTTTCGCACAACCCACGGCCCATCTGTCCAGTACCACCATCTCTTCCGGTTTCACCATATCTTTTGCCGGATCGAAACCATTGAGGTTTGCCAGCAGGAAGCGTGCGGTGTTACGGATACGACGATAGCTGTCAGCAGCACGTTTCAGGATCTCGTCAGAAACGGCCATTTCGCCGGTGTAGTCAGTTGATGCCACCCACAGACGCAGAATATCCGCGCCAAGCTTGTTCATCACATCCTGCGGCGAAACGGTGTTGCCGATGGATTTAGACATCTTGCGACCCTGACCATCCACGGTAAAGCCGTGAGTCAGTACCTGACGATATGGCGCTTTGCCTTTCATCGCAGTGGAGATCATCAGGGAAGACATGAACCAACCACGGTGTTGGTCAGAACCTTCCAGATACATGTCCGCAGCGTGACCGGCAAATTCCGGACGCACGTCAACAACGGAAGAGTGCGTAGATCCGGAGTCAAACCATACGTCCAGCGTATCCGGCACTTTCACGTACTGGTCAGCGTCGTCACCGAGGATCTCTTTTGCATCGAGATCCCACCACGCCTGGATGCCGTCAACTTCAACGCGTTTTGCCACTTCTTCCATCAGTTCAAGGGTACGCGGATGCAGCTCTTCAGTGTCTTTGTGCACGAACAGTGACATCGGTACGCCCCAGGTACGCTGACGGGAGATACACCAGTCAGGACGGTTAGCGACCATCGACTCAATACGCGCCTGGCCCCAGTCCGGGATCCACTGCACGCCTTTGATCTCTTTCAGTGACTGCGCACGCAGACCTTTCTGATCCATGCTGACGAACCACTGTGGCGTCGCACGGAAGATGATTGGGGTTTTGTGACGCCAGCAGCACGGATAGCTGTGCTGCAGCTTCTCAACATGCAGCAGCGAGCCTTTTTCCTGCAACAGTGCAACGACAATATCGTTCGCTTTGAAGACGTTCACACCGTCTAACGTCGGGTAAGTTCCCGGCAGATAAGTACCGTCCGGGCCAACCGGATTAGCGGTTTCCAGACCGTATTTCTGACCGATAACATAGTCGTCAGGGCCGTGGCCAGGCGCGGTGTGAACAGCACCAGTACCGGCATCCAGCGTGACGTGATCGCCAAGAATTGCCGGAACATCGAAGCCCATAAACGGATGGGTAAAGCGCAGCAGTTCCAGCTCCGCACCTTTCACCGTGCCGAGGATGGTGTATTCGGTAACGCCGATACGCTGCATCACACTTTCAACCAAATCTTTCGCAAGGATCACGGCCTGACCGTCGATCTGCACCAGCGCATAGTCGAAATCCGGTGCAATGGAGATTGCGCGGTTCGCAGGCAGGGTCCACGGCGTTGTGGTCCAGATAACCAGAGAGATCGGGCCATTAACGTCAGAAACGCCAAATTTCGCTTTCAGCGCATCCTGATCGGCGGCGTGGAACGCGACGTCGATGGACGGGGAGGTTTTGTCGTAATACTCAACTTCCGCTTCCGCCAGCGCGGAACGACAGTCTACGCACCAGTGCACCGGTTTAGCGCCTTTGTGCAGATGGCCGTTGCCGATAATTTTGCCCAGCGCACGGATGATGTTGGCTTCGGTTTTGAAGTCCATAGTCAGGTACGGATGTGACCAGTCGCCCAGCACCCCCAGACGGATAAAGTCTTTGCGCTGACCATCAACCTGGGTCGCTGCATATTCGCGACACTTGGCGCGAAACTCGGCTGCGGTGAATTTCTCACCCGGCTTACCGAACTCTTGCTCTACTTTCAGCTCGATCGGCAGACCGTGACAGTCCCAACCAGGCACATACGGCGAGTCATATCCAGAAAGCCCTTTGGACTTGATGATTATGTCTTTCAGAATCTTGTTAACCGAGTGACCAATATGAATGCTGCCATTCGCATAAGGAGGGCCATCATGCAGAATGAAGGTTTTTTTGCCTTTTTTAGCCGCACGGATGATGCCGTACAGATCATCATCAGTCCAACGCGCCAGCATTCCCGGTTCGCGCTTGGCGAGGTCGCCACGCATCGGGAACCCTGTTTCCGGCAAATTCAGGGTTGATTTATAGTCACTCATCAGATTCTCGGTTCCGTATTTCGGTTTGATTACATAACAGGCTTAAGCCGGTTTTGTTAGCCCAAAAAATTCGCGGGCGGTTAATTCATCACGCGCAATCTGCGCTTTCAGTTCGTCCAGCGACGCAAATCGCTGCTCACTGCGTATTTTTTTACGCAGCACTACTTGTATATGGCGACCGTAAAGGTCCATTGCAACATCCAGAACATGCACTTCCAGTTGCTGGCGAATGCCTGCTACCGTTGGGCGCGTGCCGATGTTCGCGACGCCAGGCAACGGTTTTTCACCGAGGCCCAGCACTTCCACCGCATAAACCCCTTTCACCGGGGAAACCTGACGACGCAGCGGTACATTCGCCGTCGGGAAACCAATAGTGCGCCCTAACTCATCACCGTGGACAACACGCCCGGAGATGGCAAACGGGTGCCCCAGTAAACTTTCAGCCAGAGCCAGGTTGTCATCCGCCAGGGCCTGACGCACGGCAGTACTACTGATACGCACGCCACCTTCACAGAAAGTTTGCGTACTGGTGATGTCGAAGCCGTATTCTGCGCCAGCTTTCTGTAATAACAAGAAATCGCCTTCACGACCAGCGCCAAAGCGGAAATCATCACCCACAGCAAGAAATTTTACCCGCAACTGCTTCACCAGTAGATCGCTGATAAAATTTTGCGCCGTCAGCGCCGCAAAGCGCCTGTCAAAACGCACGCACAGCACGTAATCTACGCCGCACTCGGCAAGATAACGCAGTTTTTCCCGCAGCCGGGTCAGGCGTGCCGGGGCTTTGTCGGTGGCAAACAGTTCCAGTGGTTGAGGCTCAAAAATCATCACCATCACCGGTAAGTTGCGCCTGCGCCCTTCTTCCTGCAAGCCCTGCAACAGCGCGCGATGACCGCGATGCACGCCGTCGAAATTACCAATAGTCAGCACACACCCTTCTTGCGGGGCCTGGCTGAGATTATGTATGCCGCGTATCAGCTTCATGTCTGGCTCAAAACAGTGAAAATCGTCCGAGTATACCTTGTACAGCGGTCAAGGTTAACCGGCGATTGAGTACTGAAATTAGAAAGAAGTGGCTTTTCATTGCCATGGCGCAAATCACGGTAAGAAACTAACGGCCTGCTGCAATTTTTCTCGCGGAAAAGCTGTATTCACACCCTGCAAGCTGGTAGAATCCTGCGCCATCACTACGCAACGAGCGCTGCCATATTAACGGCGCTTATTTGCACAAATCCATTGACAAAAGAAGGCTAAAAGGGCATATTCCTCGGCCTTTGAATTGTCCATATAGAACACATTTGGGAGTTGGACCTTGGCTAATATCAAATCAGCTAAGAAGCGCGCCATTCAGTCTGAAAAGGCTCGTAAGCACAACGCAAGCCGTCGCTCTATGATGCGTACTTTCATCAAGAAAGTATACGCAGCTATCGAAGCTGGCGACAAAGCTGCTGCACTGAAAGCATTTAACGAAATGCAACCGATCGTGGACCGTCAGGCTGCTAAAGGTCTGATCCACAAAAACAAAGCTGCACGTCATAAGGCTAACCTGGCTGCACAGATCAACAAACTGGCTTAATCGCCTTTTGTTGTCAGCTTTGTAAAAAAACCCGCGCAAGCGGGTTTTTTTATGCCAACGAGCAAAAGCAGGCCAACACTGTAGCCTGCAAAGTACGAATGGCTATTTCGCGGCTGAAGTAAACAGCGCAGAGTAATCTGTATTGCAAATACGCTGTACCGCAGGGTGCTGGATCATCCTTTCGGCAAAAATCGCATGGTACTCTTCCATGACGTTCTCAACGCGACCAATCTCCACAACCGAGTTATCGGTATAAAAATCATTGGCGTAAAGTGAAGGTGCAACAAAAATAGCATTGTGCGTCGCACCAAAGGCTTTCATCAACGCCGCATCATCAAACTCCCCCAGAATTTCAACATTCAATCCCTGGGAGTTAAACCAGTTTAATAGCTTGCGTCCCAACATTGAGCGCCGCCCCGGTATAAGTAAGCGACGTTGCTCCAGACAGGCTGGAAACGGTTTTTCTGGCAGCGGGTTAGTGCACCAGAAACTGACACCACACTCGCCAATTTTTATGGAAAATAGCCCCTCCTGCTGGGTGGAGTCGATCGGACAGTCAGAGATGATCATATCCAACTTATGCTGACTCAGTTGCTCCAACAGCATCTCGTGCGTCGATTCAAAGCAGCGTAGATGGATCTGCTCGTCTTCTACAACTGCGGCATCCAGAACACTGCTGACCAGGCGTTTCGAAAGTGCATCTGCAACGCCAACATCAAACAATAAGTTAGACTCTTTGCGATAGTTGACGATATCCAGCATTTCCTGGCTTAACGTGAACATTTTATCGGCATAGCGATAAACCAGTTCCCCCAGTTCACTGGGTTCCAGGCCACGTCCTTTGCGCTTAAATAGTTTCCCTTGCAGACGCTCTTCCAGCGCCCTGATCTGCCCGGTAATCGTTTGTGGTGTTAAATAAAGCGCCTCCGCTGCGCCAACCACAGAACCTTCTTTGTAGACATGCCAGAAGTAATACAAGTGGTTGTAATTGATATGAGACATGCTCATTTCTCTCCCTGATAACAATGAAAAGGGAGCCATTTATGGCTCCCCGGTACATCGCCCGATCAAACAGATGGACGTAGACGAATGCGTAGCCAGCTATATCCAATTACCGCCGAAGAGATTGAACCGACCAGAATGCCTAATTTCGCCCAGTTAATCAGTTCTGGATCTACGCTACCAAAGGCCAGGCTGGCGATAAAAATAGACATAGTAAAACCGATACCGCACAAGATCCCAACAGCCATAATTTGCTGATAAGTCGTTCCCTCTGGCAGATGTGCCAGCTTCAAACGCAGCGCCAGCCAGCAGAACAGACTAATACCCAGCGGCTTGCCAATCAGCAAACCGGCGATGATCCCTAATGGCAGAATGGAGGTCAGGCCATCCAGCGTCACGCCTTGCAGAGAAACACCAGCATTGGCAAAAGCAAATAGCGGCAAGATCAGATAAGCCACCCACGGATGCAATACATGCTCCAGGCGCTTCGCCGGAGAACGCCCATGTTTCTCTTTTAACGGAATAAAGAAGCCAACAATAACCCCAGCCAGCGTTGCATGGACGCCTGATTTCAGCACGGCCGTCCACAGCACCACACCAACCAGAATATAAACCCCTGTACGGCGCACGCCACACATGTTCAACACAGCGAGTACAGCAATCGCCACTGCAGCAACGCCAAGAGAAGCCATCGACAAGTCATTGGTGTAAAACAAGGCGATGATAATGATGGCACCAAGATCATCGATAATAGCCAGCGCCATCAAAAAGATCTTCAGCGCTAACGGCACACGGCTTCCCAATAACGCCAGTACACCAAGCGCAAAGGCAATGTCAGTAGCCGCCGGGATCGCCCACCCTTCACGAGTGATAGGATCAGCATAGTTAAAAGCCAGATAGAGCAATGCCGGGACAATCATCCCGCCGATAGCGGCAATGACCGGAAACGCAGCCTGCCGCAGGCTGGCCAGCGATCCTTGCATCAGTTCGCGTTTAACTTCCAGACCAACTAACAGGAAAAATATCGCCATCAGTGCGTCATTTATCCATAACAGCATGTTTTTGTTGATCTCAAGTGAACCAACCCGAAGCTGAACCGGCGTTTCAAGAAAGTCATGATACCATCCACTGGTTGCGCCGCTGTTGGCCATAATCATCGCCAGAACAGCGGCAATAATGAGAATAATGCCTCCCGAGGCATCACTACTAAAGAATCGATGCAGATGTTTCACTTTTTATTTCTCTTTCAGGTGAATAGATCGTTTTTACTATTTTACCCCGCAAGAATCATCGTTAAAATCAGATTATAATGTAGGAATAGTTCGCTTTTTACGATCTATAAAGGAGGTTGCGTCACCAGCGGAGGAAGATTTTTTGACGCCCGAAAGCGGTGGCTGATGACCTCAAAACTCAATAATCATAGCTTAAGGTCACAATTTCTGAAGGATTTATTCGGAAAAGTAATAATTAATTTGTGGTAAGCCAGAGCTGTTTGTTAGGGCGATATTTCAAATATATCCAACTTGTCCTCAATAATTGCAATAAAGGGACAAATCAACGTTAACTAATTGAATCCTTAAAAAATTACGCCATAAAAATGCGAGGCGTCTTCAGGATTGGGGTTGATATAATCAAATGGATTAAAGTGAATAGTATAATAGCGGCGGGTGCTTGAGGCTGTCTGTCTCAGGCATTAGCTGGATGGCAGATAGAGAAAAGCCCCGAGTGATATTTTACCATCAACCCGAGGCCCCCTATATGCTGAACATATGTAGAGTGCCTCTTACTGACCGTAAGGTCAAGGAGAAGAGAGCAATGAAGCAGCATAAGGCGATGATTGTCGCCCTGATCGTCATCTGTATCACCGCCGTAGTGGCGCGCTGGTAACGAGAAAAGACCTCTGTGAGGTTCACATCCGAACTGGCCAGACGGAGGTTGCTGTTTTCACGGCTTACGAATCCGAGTAAGAGCAACGGCGGGGAGTGATCCCCGCCACTTTACAGGTGCTCGCATATCTTCAACACACCCTTGTTTTTACCCAAGCCTGCCCACGGGTAGGCTTTTCAGGAAATTAGCGAGTCAGGTCGTCAAAAAACTTCTTCACGCCGTCGAAGAAACTCTTCGAACGCGGGCTGTTGTGCTCGCCGGTTGGGCCTCCGAAGCTTTCTTGCAGATCTTGCAGCAGTTGTTTCTGCTTCTCGTTCAGACCTACCGGTGTTTCGACCACGACGCGGCACAGTAAATCCCCCTGCGCACCGCCGCGGACAGACTTCACGCCTTTACCACGCATGCGGAACAGCTTACCGGTCTGGGTTTCTCCAGGCACTTTCAGTTTGACGCGGCCATCGAGGGTCGGCACTTCGATTTCACCACCAAGTGCGGCCATCGCGAAGTTGATCGGCACTTCGCAATACAGGTTGTTACCTTCACGTTCGAAAATCGGGTGCTGTTTAACCTGAACCTGGACGTACAGATCGCCTGCTGGTGCGCCGTGCTCGCCCGCTTCACCTTCGCCCGCAAGACGGATGCGGTCTCCAGTGTCCACCCCTGCCGGGATTTTAACGGACAGCGTTTTGCTACGCTCAACACGACCATGACCATGACATTTGTTGCACGGATCTTTGATCAGCGTACCTCGGCCCTGACAGTGTGGACAGGTCTGCTGTACGGCAAAGAACCCCTGGCGCATCTGCACTTGACCAGAACCATGACAGGTCGGACAGGTCTGCGGTTGCGTACCCGGTTTTGCACCGCTACCGTGGCAAACGTCACACTCTTCCAGAGTCGGAATGCGGATCTCTTTGGTCACGCCACGTACAGCTTCTTCGAGGGTGAGCTCCATGTTATAGCGTAAATCAGCACCACGCGCCGCACGTTGACGACCACGTCCGCCGCCAAAAATATCGCCAAAAACGTCACCAAAAATATCGCTGAAGTCTGCGCCGCCGCCAAAACCGCCGCCGCCCATGCCGCCTTGCTCAAACGCCGCATGACCATACTGATCGTATGCCGCGCGTTTTTGCGAATCGGTCAGAACTTCATAAGCTTCCTTGATCTCTTTAAATTTCGCCTCGGCCTCTTTGTCACCCTGGTTACGGTCCGGGTGATATTTCATGGCCAGGCGTTTATAGGCCTTTTTGATTTCACGCTCTTCCGCAGTTTTGGAAACGCCTAAAATCTCGTAATAATCTTGCTTAGCCATCTTTTTTAATTTGCCCCTAGATGAATGCACGGGCGGAGAGGAAAATCCCCTTCGCCCGTGTCAGTATAATTACCCGTTTATAGGGCGATTATTTTTTGTCTTTGACTTCTTCGAATTCAGCGTCGACAACATCGTCATCTTTCGCGTTGTTTGCAGAAGCATCAGCACCGGCAGTCTGCTGCTGGGCATGTTGCTGTTGGGCGATTTCCATCAGTTTCTGGGAAACCTGTGCCAGTTCCTGCATTTTCGCTTCGATAGCGGCTTTGTCTTCACCTTTCAGAGCAGTTTCCAGCGCAGTCAGCGCAGACTCGATGGCAGTTTTGTCGTCAGCCGGCAGTTTGTCGCCTGCTTCTTCAACCTGCTTACGGGTGCTGTGCAGCAGATGGTCGCCCTGGTTGCGAGTCTGTACCAGCTCTTCAAACTTACGGTCTGCTTCGGCGTTAGCTTCAGCGTCGCGTACCATTTTCTGGATTTCATCTTCGTTCAGACCAGAAGAAGCCTTAATGGTGATCTTCTGCTCTTTACCGCTGTTTTTGTCTTTCGCAGAAACGTGCAGGATACCGTCAGCATCGATATCGAAGGTAACTTCGATCTGCGGCATACCGCGCGGTGCCGGGTTGATACCATCCAGGTTGAACTGACCCAGAGATTTGTTATCAGCCGCACGTTTACGTTCACCCTGCAGCACGTGGATGGTTACTGCAGACTGGTTGTCTTCAGCGGTAGAGAACACCTGGCTGTGCTTGGTCGGGATAGTGGTGTTTTTCGCGATCAGCGTCGTCATCACACCGCCCATGGTTTCGATACCCAGAGACAGCGGGGTAACGTCCAGCAGCAGTACGTCTTTCACGTCGCCAGTCAGTACACCACCCTGAACGGCAGCACCGATTGCCACAGCTTCGTCCGGGTTAACGTCTTTACGCGGCTCTTTACCAAAGAACTCAGCAACTTTCTTCTGAACCATTGGCATACGAGTCTGACCACCAACGAGGATAACATCGTCGATATCAGATACGGACAGGCCAGCGTCCTGCAGAGCAACTTTCAGCGGCTCGATGGAACGGTTCACCAGGTCTTCTACCAGGCTTTCCAGTTTTGCACGAGTCACTTTGATGTTCATGTGTTTCGGACCGGTCGCGTCTGCAGTGATGTACGGCAGGTTAACGTCGGTCTGCTGAGCAGAAGACAGCTCGATTTTCGCTTTTTCTGCCGCTTCTTTCAGACGCTGCATTGCCAGCGGATCGTTACGCAGGTCAATGCCCTGATCTTTCTTGAATTCTTCAACCAGGTAGTTGATCAGGCGGCTGTCGAAGTCTTCACCACCCAGGTGGGTATCACCGTTGGTTGCCAGAACTTCGAAGGTTTTTTCACCGTCAACTTCGTCGATTTCGATAATGGAAATATCGAAAGTACCACCACCAAGGTCATAAACAGCGATAGTACGGTTGCCTGTACCTTTGTCCAGACCGTAAGCCAGTGCAGCGGCGGTCGGTTCGTTGATGATACGTTTTACTTCCAGACCAGCGATACGGCCTGCGTCTTTCGTTGCCTGACGCTGAGCATCGTTAAAGTATGCCGGTACGGTGATAACTGCTTCAGTTACCGGTTCACCCAGGTAATCTTCTGCAGTTTTCTTCATTTTTTTCAGCACTTCGGCAGAAATCTGCGGCGGTGCCATTTTCTGGCCTTTAACTTCGACCCATGCGTCGCCGTTATCAGCAGCAATAATTTTGAACGGCATGATGGAAACATCACGCTGTACTTCTTCGTCCTGGAAGCGGCGGCCAATCAGGCGTTTAATCGCAAACAGGGTGTTTTGCGGGTTCGTCACTGCCTGACGTTTAGCCGGCTGACCAACCAGAGTTTCACCATCCTGGGTATAGGCAATGATAGAAGGCGTGGTGCGATCGCCTTCGGCGTTCTCCAGCACACGAGGAGTGGTGCCATCCATAATCGCTACACAAGAGTTGGTAGTACCCAGGTCGATACCAATTATTTTACCCATCTAAACGTCTCCACTATATATTCGGTCATCATGTGGTTGTGAGTCTGTAATAGGGGCGAAACGTCTGGTTTCAACTGCCCAATTTCATTTTTTTGCAGACTCACTCACTGCGGTTGACTACTAAATGGGGTCGTAACCCACGTCATCAAGGGGGAGATGCAAAAATTTTTTGTGCTTTTGCGCAGAAATTTCGCGATATGGCGGAAGAAGACGAGAAACGGACTGGAATTTAATTCCTATAAAGGATGAATTCAACACAAAATTATCACCAAAAAATTGTAATAAAAATAACATATTACGTTCATGCGTCATGTTTTCTCTGCCAACAAACCAGTCGCTATTTGTCCTCCTGGTGCTCCCCACAAGGAGAATCCTTATGAAATCTGTTTTTACGATTTCTGTCAGCCTGGCTATTGGCCTTATGTTGTGCTGTGCCGCGCAGGCTAACGACCATAAAATCCTCGACGTCATTGCCATGACGCGTAATGAAACTAACGATCCCGCACTGCAATGCCCCGTTTGCCGCGTTGTAAAACACATACAACTCACCGCCGATCATGGCGATTTACAGTTAAGCGACTTTTAAAGCGAGTCAGGGAGGCCTGTGGCGCCGCATTAAATGGGGTTAAAGCCGTCAGCGGTAGCGTCCTTCGCGTCACGATCCCGGCACTACTACAAATCGCCTTCCTGCGGCGAATAGTTAACACCACTCAAGTGTGATACCTGATACCGGGGAAAATTTTCATTTTCCCATCAAAAGATCATAGACACTGCCCCACTGGCTGATTATTATGCCGCGCCCCGAAAACACTACAGTTATTCAGGGAAATTATTTCACCATTCATTCGATGATGATTTTTGAGGAATTATGGGCAACACTAAGTTGGCTAACCCGGCACCGCTGGGCCTGATGGGCTTCGGCATGACCACCATTCTGCTTAACCTGCACAACGTGGGTTATTTCGCTCTGGACGGTATTATTCTCGCCATGGGCATCTTCTACGGCGGTATCGCGCAAATTTTTGCCGGTCTGCTGGAGTATAAAAAAGGCAACACTTTCGGCTTAACTGCCTTCACTTCTTACGGCTCTTTTTGGCTGACGCTGGTTGCGATTCTGCTGATGCCGAAACTGGGTCTGACCGACGCGCCGAATGCGCAGTTCCTCGGTGTTTATCTGGGGCTGTGGGGCGTGTTTACGCTGTTTATGTTCTTCGGCACGCTGAAAGGTGCACGCGTTCTGCAATTCGTTTTCTTCAGCCTGACCGTGCTGTTTGCCCTACTGGCTATCGGTAACATTGCCGGTAACGCTGCGATCATCCACTTCGCGGGCTGGATAGGTCTGATCTGCGGTGCCAGCGCGATCTACCTGGCAATGGGTGAAGTGCTGAACGAGCAGTTTGGTCGCACCGTTCTGCCAATTGGTGAATCCCACTAATTGCTTGATATCCCCCGCACGGGGGATATCAGCGTGCGCTTTATTCATGCCGGATGCGGCGTGAACGCCTTATCCGGCCTACATAATCATGCAAATTCAATATATTGCAGGAAGATCGTAGGCCTGATAAGCGTAGCGCATCTGGCAGTTTTGCGTTTGTCATCAGTCTGATCCCCCCGCCTGGGGGGATTTTTTTATTCGCTAACTTCACGTCTTGCACTCTTCGGTCTGAATGCCGCTACCACTTCAGGTGCCGTTTCAACGTATGGTCCTTCCAGCAACTGAATGCAGTACGGCACACTGGCAAAAATACCGTGCACCACGACATTGCCCTCGCCATCCTTCACGCCTTCCAGCGTCTCTTTGATGGACTTCGGCTGACCAGGCAAATTAAGAATCAATGCCTGTTTACGAATCACGCCCACCTGCCGCGAAAGGATCGCGGTTGGAACAAAATGCAGGCTAATCTGGCGCATCTGTTCGCCAAAACCCGGCATCTCGCGATCGGCTACTGCCAACGTTGCATCGGGTGTCACGTCACGGCGCGCGGGGCCAGTACCGCCGGTTGTCAGCACCAGATGGCAACTCATTTCGTCCACCAGCTCACACAAGGTTTGCTCAATGATCGCCTGCTCATCAGGGATTAAACGGGTTTCCAGCTCAAATGGCGTCGTCAGCGCCGATGCCAGCCACTCTTCCAGTGCAGGAATGCCTTTATCCTGATAAACGCCGCTGGACGCGCGATCAGAAATGGAAACTAAGCCGATACGTAAAGTATTCATCAAGATTTTTCCGTTTAAACAGTCTCGTTAAACAGAATGATACACTGCGAAGGGAGTGACAGACAGGCTTCAGAAGAGGTAGCGTGACCGACTTCCCGGCCACGCTAAGAATGATTACAGCAGAGCGCCGATCATTTTTTCCAGTTTTTCCTGGTCAACAGCAAACTTACGGATACCTTCCGCCAGTTTATCTACAGCCATTGGATCCTGGTTGTGCTGCCACAGGAACTCGGACTCAGTGATACGTGCCGGACGCGCTTTCACTTCGCCAGTGTAGGACAGTTTACGTTCAATAGCCCCTTCGCTCTCTGCCAGTTCTTTCAGCAGTGCCGGAGCAATGGTCAGACGGTCGCAACCTGCCAGTTCCAGAATTTCACCGATGTTACGGAAGCTTGCGCCCATAACCACGGTTTCATAACCATGCTCTTTGTAGTACTGGTAGATTTCCGATACAGAAACCACGCCAGGATCTTCTGCCGGAGCGTACTCTTTCTTGTCGGTATTGGCTTTGTACCAGTCAAGAATACGGCCAACAAACGGAGAGATCAGGAATACGCCAGCTTCTGCACAAGCACGCGCCTGGGCGAAGGAAAACAGCAGAGTCAGGTTACAGTTGATACCTTCTTTTTCTAGCTGTTCAGCAGCACGGATACCCTGCCAGGTAGACGCCAGTTTGATCAGAATACGATCGTTGCTGATACCCGCATCGTTGTAGAGCTTGATCAGACGTTTTGCTTTTGCAATTGACGCTTCGGTGTCATAGGAAAGACGCGCATCAACTTCAGTTGAGATACGGCCAGGAACCAGTTTCAGGATTTCCAGACCAATGTTTACTGCCAGTTTGTCAGTCGCGTCCACGATTTGCTGTGCGCGATCGTTGCTCTGCTGTTTCGCCCATGCGACAGCATCATCAATCAACTTGCGGTATTCCGGAATCTGCGCTGCGTTAAGAATGAGAGAAGGGTTGGTTGTGGCATCCTGCGGTTGATACAGCTTCATTGCCGCGATGTCCCCAGTGTCGGCCACTACAGTGGTGTACTGACGAAGGGAGGTCAATTTGTCCGTCATGATAGTATTTCTCTTTAAACAGCTTGTTAGGGGGATGTAACCGGTCTGCCCTGATGATATCACGACGCAACGACAGCGCAACCGCAGACGAGAGGGTTATCGCCAGGCGAGACTGTTTAGGTTTTCTGACACTGCGTTGATATCGCTCGCCATTTTTAAGCAAAAACTCAAGTATGCTACACAAGCGTTATCTACCAATGCACATCGTATATAATTCTTAATCAATTGGTAACGTTTACACAGGAATGTAACCGCGTGCCGGCGACAAGAGGGATACGAATGCCTGACTTTTTCTCTTTTATTAACAGTGTTCTATGGGGATCAGTGATGATCTACCTGCTCTTCGGCGCAGGTTGCTGGTTCACTTTTCGCACCAGATTCGTTCAGTTTCGCTACATTCGCCAGTTTGGCAAAAGTCTCAAAAATAGCGTTCATCCACAACCGGGGGGCTTAACGTCTTTTCAGTCACTGTGTACCAGTCTTGCCGCGCGCGTCGGCAGCGGTAACCTCGCCGGTGTTGCGCTGGCCATTACTGCCGGTGGACCCGGTGCCATCTTCTGGATGTGGATTGCCGCGTTTATCGGCATGGCGACCTCTTTTGCCGAATGTTCCCTTGCCCAACTTTATAAAGAACGTGACGCTAATGGGCAGTTTCGCGGTGGTCCGGCATGGTATATGGCGCGTGGATTGGGGATGCGCTGGATGGGCGTGCTATTCGCTATCTTTTTGCTCATCGCCTACGGATTGATTTTCAGCGGTGTTCAGGCAAACGCCGTCGCCCGCGCGATGCATTTTGCGTTTGATGTCCCACCATTAGTAACGGGCATCATACTCGCTGTCTTTGCCCTGTTGGCGATAACCCACGGTATTTATGGTGTCGCCCGACTGATGCAATGGTTTGTCCCTGTAATGGCATTAATTTGGGTACTCGCCAGTCTGATTATTTGTGCGATGAATATCGAGCAACTTCCTCACATCATTTGGTCTATTTTTGACAGCGCCTTTGGCTGGCAGGAAGCGGCAGGCGGCACCGCGGGTTACACCCTGAGCCAGGCAGTTACGAACGGCTTTCAGCGCAGTATGTTTTCTAATGAGGCGGGAATGGGGTCGACACCAAATGCAGCGGCGGCGGCAGCATCCTGGCCGCCGCATCCGGCAGCACAAGGTATTGTTCAGATGATCGGCATTTTTATCGACACCCTGGTCATCTGCACGGCAAGCGCCATGCTAATATTGCTGGCCGGAAACGGTACAACCTATATGCCGCTGGAGGGTATTCAGCTTCTCCAGAAAGCGATGCGAGCACTAATGGGTTCCTGGGGGGCAGAGTTTGTCACAATAGTGGTGATTCTGTTTGCCTTCAGCTCTATCGTCGCCAATTACATTTATGCGGAAAATAACCTTTTCTTTTTACGTATGAACAACACTAAAGCGATCTGGTGTCTGCGTATCTGCATCTTTGCCACCGTGATTGGTGGCACGCTACTTAGCCTCCCCATGATGTGGCAACTGGCTGATATTATTATGGCGTGTATGGCGATCACTAATCTGACCGCTATTTTGCTGCTCTCTCCGGTAGTGCATACCATTGCCAGTGATTATCTGCGCCAGCGTAAACTCGGCATACGCCCGATGTTTGATCCGCTGCGCTACCCGGACATCGGCCAGCAACTCGCACCTGATACGTGGGATGATGTTTCGCAGGACTAATCACAACTATCGATCAATTCATCCGCATTTTTTGCTACAGTCGCTGTAAATTTCCTGCAAGGACTGGATATGCTGATTCTGATTTCACCTGCGAAAACGCTTGATTATCAAAGCCCGTTGGCTACCACGCGCTATACGTTGCCGGAGCTGTTAGATCACTCACAGCAGCTTATTCACGAAGCGCGGAAGCTGACACCCCCGCAGATTAGCACGCTGATGCATATCAGCGACAAACTGGCGGGTATCAACGCCGCTCGCTTTCATGACTGGCAGCCAGATTTCACGCCGGAGAATGCCCGGCAGGCGATTCTGGCGTTCAAAGGCGATGTCTACACCGGTTTGCAGGCCGAAACCTTCAGCGAAGAAGATTTCGCTTTTGCCCAGCAGCATCTGCGTATGCTTTCCGGTTTGTATGGCGTACTGCGTCCACTCGATTTAATGCAGCCATACCGTCTGGAAATGGGGATCCGTCTTGAGAACGCCCGGGGCAAAGATCTGTACCAATTCTGGGGTGATGTGATCACCAACAAGCTGAACGAGGCGCTCGAAGCGCAAGGCGATCAGGTAGTAATTAACCTGGCGTCAGATGAGTATTTTAAATCAGTGAAACCGAAGAAACTGAATGCTGAGATTATCAAGCCGGTGTTCCTCGATGAGAAGAACGGCAAGTTTAAGGTTATTAGTTTCTACGCTAAGAAAGCGCGCGGCCTGATGAGTCGTTTTATTATTGAGAATCGCCTGACCAAACCAGAACAACTGACTGGCTTTAATCGTGAAGGTTACTTCTTTGATGAAGCCACCTCCAGCAATAGCGAACTGGTGTTTAAACGCTACGAGCTGCGTTAAGTTTGCGGTAAATGCCGGATACGGCGTAAACGCCTTATCCGGCCTACAAAAGCATGCAGATTCAATATATTGTAGAGATCACGTAGGCCTGATAAGTGTAGCGCATCAGGCAATTTTGCGTTTGCCATCAGGCTCAAATGCCGGAGGTCATCCGGCAGTTATGTTTACCGATGGTGTCTGTCCGGACCTGGACGATGATCGCCGCCGTGATCGTTTCGATGATCTCCGCGGTGATCATTTCGATGATCATTATACCAATTATGGTGCGGCTGCGATCCGTGTGAGTGCCAGCGATTATCTCGCCATTCGTAATTTCTATACCACCAGTTATGGTCACGCCAGTAACCGCCATCCCAGTAGTAACCGCGATGATCGCGATCGCCAATCTGTAATTTCACTGATGGTACTAGCATTATTTCCTCTGCCTGCGCTGCCATAGGAGCGACCAGAATCAGGGAAAGTGCGAGCAGGATAGATTGCATCTTTTTCACAGGTGACTCCTTTTATCATTGCCAGTTATGGGCCGATATCCGGAGCTTACGGTAAAAGAATCCCCGTTGTCATTCTCTACAATTAAAAGAGCTAAGTTACCGCATTTATTGAAAATTTCTCCTTTTTTTCTGTCGATTTTTCTCATATTTTCTCCACAAAAAAGCCGAACTGCATAAACGCAAGCCCGGCCATTTTCAGGAAATTAATGGATACTACTTATGATTCATCATCAGCTTGCGCAGCGCGGCAAAATCAGCGGGCAGATTATGAGAAAGCAGCGGTAAATCAGCACGTTCTGCCAGCTCTTTTGGCAGCTCCAGCGTTTCACCAAGAATTACCTCCACGCTCTCTTTAAATTTCGCCGGATGCGCGGTGCCGAGGAACAGACCATATTCGCCTGGGTGAAGCTGGTCACGCAGCGCACGGTAAGCCACGGCAGCATGCGGTTCTGAGGTATATCCCAGATCTTTTAATTCGCGCATCGTCTGCCGGGTCGATTCATCATCCACCGCCGCATAGCCCAACTCCTTCAATTGCCAAATTTTGCGGCGGAACAACTCTTCTACACGCGGCCAGTTATTCGGCTGGCTAACATCCATCGCATTGGATAATGTCGCCTGGGTGGCTTTTGGCGACCACTGCCCGTCGTGCAGGAAACGCGGCACTGTATCGTTAACGTTAGTGGCAGCGATAAAACGCTTCACCGGCAGACCGAGAGATTTTGCCAGCAGGCCTGCAGTTAAATCACCGAAGTTACCGCTTGGCACCGAGACAACCAACTGGTTCCGCGCCTCCTGCGGCAACTGCGCCACAGCCTCAAAGTAGTAGCAAATCTGCGCCAGCAACCGGCTGATATTAATGGAGTTAGCTGAGTTCAGCCCAAGCGCCACTTTCAGCTCTTCATCATCAAACGCCTGCTTCACCAGTGCCTGACAGGCATCGAAATCGCCGTCGATAGCGACAGTTTCAATGTTGCCGCCTAATGTACAGAACAGTTTTTCTTGCAGTGGGCTGATTTTGCCGCGCGGATAGAGGATAACCACTTTTACATTCGGTAAACCATAGAACGCGTGAGCCACTGCCGCCCCGGTATCGCCGGAGGTCGCGGTCAGAATAGTCACCGGTTTATCGCCCGCAATATGAGTCAGCATTTGCGCCATAAAGCGACCGCCGAAATCTTTAAATGCCAGCGTTGGCCCGTGGAACAGTTCCAGGCAACCGACATCGCTTGTAACTTTGGCAACCGGAGCCGGGAATGCAAACGCTGCACACACGCGCTCTTCCAGTGCGTCCTGCGGGATCTCATCGCCAATAAACGCTGAGAGGATCTTCGCGCTGCGGGTAACGAAATCCAGCTTCAGCATCTCATCAATTTCGGTCAGACTAAATTCCGGTAGATCGTGCGGAAAAAATAGCCCCTGATTTTTACCCAACCCCTGCGTTACGGCTTGCGCAAAGCTGACCTGTTCGTTGTGATCTTTCAGATTGTAGAGTTTCATTTAGTTTTCCAGTACTCGTGCGCCCGCCGTATCCAGCCGGCAAATATGAACAAAACCTTCCTGATTTTGCAGGTAGTTCTTACCCAACCAGTCAGCAACGCGTTGGGCGGTATCCAGCTTGTCACACAGAGCGAACAAGGTCGGGCCAGAGCCGGAGATACCGCTCGCTACTGCGCCGATTTCCGCTACCGCCTGCCGTGCCTGCCTGAAGCCCGGCAGTAAACGTTCACGGTAGGGTTCAGCGATAACATCTTTCATCAGCTTCGCGGCAAGCTCAGGCTGACGGGAATAGCAGGCGTGAATGAAGCCCGCCAGATGCCGCCCGTGAGCAATGCAATCCTGACGGCGGTACTGCGCCGGTAAAATAGCCCGAGCTTCTGCCGTCGAGACTTTAATCCCCGGATACGCCAGCACCCACAACCACTCATCAAACCCCGGCACCTGCTGGCTGATGATGCCGTTTTCTTCGATCATCAACTGCATACCGCCAAGAAAGCACGGAGCCACATTGTCGTAATGAATGCTGCCAGAAATACGCCCTTCCAGCTCGCCCATCAAGGCCAACAGGCGGGTATCGTTGAGCGGCTTGCCACAGTGCTCATTCATCGCGACCAGTGCCGCGACCACTGAACAGGCGCTGGAACCTAAGCCAGAACCGATCGGCATATTCTTTTCCAGGGTCATCGCCACTGGAATTTGCTTGCCCAGTTCCTGGCAAAAACGCTCCCAGCACTGATAAACGATATTTTCTCGCGGTTCTGACGGTAGTTTGTCGGCAAACTGTCCGAGGTTGTTGAGACTGAATGCCTCTGCCGCCTCAACCGTCACCACATCCCCAAGCAATTCGCCATCAACAGGCGTTACCGCCGCGCCGAGTACATCAAACCCGACGCTCATATTGGCACTGGAAGCCGGAGCATAAACTTTAACCATTTCAGACTCCTAACTTCCATGAGAGGGTGCGTAGCAGATCGGCAAAGACACCGGCAGCCGTAACATCATTGCCCGCGCCGTAACCGCGCAAAACCAGCGGCAGCGGCTGATAATAGTGGCTATAGAAGGCTAATGCGTTTTCGCCGTTTTTTACTTTGAACAGCGGATCGTTACCATCCACTTCAGCAATCTTCACGCGGCAGACACCATCTTCACCAATGTTGCCAACATAGCGCAAAACTTTGCCTTCATCACGAGCCTTCGCCACGCGTGCGGCAAAGAGATCGTCAAGCTGTGACAGGTTCGCCATAAAAGCCGCAACATCACCCTCAGCGTTAAACCCGGCTGGCAGCACAGGTTCGATTTCAATATCCGCCAGTTCCAGTTCACGCCCGGTTTCACGGGCGAGAATCAACAGCTTACGCGCCACATCCATACCGGACAGGTCATCTCGCGGATCCGGTTCGGTATAACCCATTTCCCGCGCCAGCGTGGTCGCTTCAGAGAAGCTCATACCTTCATCTAACTTGCCGAAGATAAACGAGAGCGAGCCAGAAAGAATGCCGGAGAATTTCATCAATTCATCGCCAGCGCTGAGCAAGTTTTGCAGGTTCTCAATAACCGGCAGTCCCGCACCGACATTGGTGTCGTAGAGGAATTTACGCCGTGATTTTTCCGCCGCGTAACGCAACTGATGGTAGTAATCCATCGACGAGGTGTTGGCCTTTTTATTCGGCGTCACCACGTGGAAACCTTCACGCAGGAAGTCGGCATATTGATCCGCCACCGCCTGGCTGGAGGTGCAGTCGACAATCACCGGGTTCAACAGATGATATTCTTTCACCAGGCGAATTAAACGCCCGAGATTAAACGGCTCTTTGGCTTGCGCCAGTTCTTCCTGCCAGTTTTCCAGGTTAAGGCCATGCACATTGGTCAGCAACGCCTTCGAGTTGGCAACGCCGCAGACACGTAAGTCGATATGTTTGTTCTTCAGCCAGCTTTGCTGACGCTTCAGTTGCTCCAGCAGCGCACCGCCAACGCCACCGACGCCAATCACAAAGACTTCGATAACCTGATCGGTATTGAACAGCATCTGGTGGGTTACACGCACCCCCGTCGTCGCGTCATCGTTATTTACCACCACGGAGATTGAGCGTTCAGAAGACCCTTGGGCAATGGCGACAATATTGATATTGGCGCGAGCCAGCGCGGCAAAGAATTTCGCTGAGATCCCGCGAAAAGTGCGCATACCATCACCCACCACCGAAATTATTGCCAGTCGTTCAGTGACCGCCAGCGGCTCCAGTAAACCTTCTTTTAGTTCAAGGTAGAACTCTTCCTGCATCGCCCGTTCAGCGCGTGCACAGTCGCTTTGTGGAACGCAGAAACTGATACTGTATTCGGAAGACGATTGGGTAATCAGCACCACCGAAATTCTGGCACGTGACATTGCAGCAAACACACGCGCCGCCATGCCAACCATCCCCTTCATTCCTGGACCGGAAACGCTGAACATCGCCATATTATTCAGATTGGAAATCCCTTTTACCGGTAGTTCGTCTTCGTCACGGCTGGCGCCAATAAGCGTACCGGGCGCTTGTGGGTTTCCGGTGTTTTTAATCAGGCAAGGGATCTGGAACTGGGCGATAGGGGTAATGGTGCGAGGATGAAGAACTTTAGCGCCGAAGTAAGAAAGCTCCATCGCTTCCTGATAGGACATCGACTTCAACAACCTCGCATCGGGCACCTGACGCGGGTCGCAGGTATAAACACCGTCAACGTCCGTCCAGATCTCGCAGCAATCGGCGCGTAAACAAGCAGCCAGTACCGCAGCGGAGTAGTCGGAACCATTGCGCCCCAGCACCACCAGTTCGCCTTTTTCATTACCGGCGGTGAAACCAGCCATCAGCACCATGTGGTCAGCCGGAATGCGGCTTGCAGCAATACGGCGGGTAGATTCGGCAATATCGACGGTAGATTCGAGGTAATGACCGACTGCCAGCAGTTTTTCGACCGGATCGATAACGGTAACGTTGTGACCGCGCGCTTCCAGTACACCGGCCATAATAGCGATCGACATTTTTTCACCACGGCAGATAAGCGCAGCGTTGATGCTGTCCGGACATTGTCCCAGCAGGCTAATACCGTGCAGGACATGCTTAATTTGGGCAAATTCTTGATCGACAAACGTTTTCAGTTGCGCCAGCGGGAATCCCGGCTGGGCGGCGGCGAGTCCAGTCAGAAGTTCGGCAAAAATACGTTCGGCATCGCTGATATTGGGTAAAGCATCCTGGCCGCTAATGGTTTTTTCAATCATCGCCACCAGATGGTTGGTAATTTTGGCGGGGGCAGAGAGGACGGTAGCCACCTGCCCCTGCCTGGCATTGCTCTCCAGAATATCGGCAACCCGCAGAAAACGTTCTGCATTTGCCACTGATGTACCGCCGAACTTCAACACTCGCATGGTTGTTACCTCGTTACCTTTGGTCGAAAAAAAAGCCCGCACTGTCAGGTGCGGGCTTTTTTCTGTGTTTCCTGTACGCGTCAGCCCGCACCGTTACCTGTGGTAATGGTGATGGTGGTGGTAATGGTGGTGCTGATGCGTTTCATGGATGTTGTGTACTCTGTAATTTTTATCTGTCTGTGCGCTATGCCTATATTGGTTAAAGTATTTAGTGACCTAAGTCAATAAAATTTTAATTTACTCACGGAAGGCTACCCGTCCATAAGCTGCTGGCAAGTGCTCTTTTTTTAATCCACACTGAGACATATTTCCCGTTGCAGTCAGAATTAAAACCTAAAGATAACATTCCCTACAGTTTTTTATTTGGTGATATTTTTTTCAATATCATGCAGCAAACGGTGCAACATTGCGGTGTCTCGTTGCTCTAAAAGTCCCAGGCGTTGTTGTAACCAGTCGATCAGTTTTGTGTCATCTGCCACCGCTAACGTCGTTAACAATGACATGACTCGTTCGCGTAAAGCACGCAGTTGATGTTGGTCTGCCGTTGCGTCACTTTTCGTCGGTTGTTGTATTAATGTTGCTAATTGATAGCAATAAACCATCACCGCCTGCCCCAGATTAAGCGAAGGGTAATCTGCCACCATCGGCACGCCAGTAAGAATATCAGCCAGCGCCAGTTCTTCGTTTGTCAGACCGGAATCTTCCCGGCCAAATACCAACGCCACATGATTCATCCACGTCGATTTTTCCTCCAACAACGGCACCAGTTCCACCGGCGTCGCATAGTAATGATATTTCGCCCGGCTACGCGCAGTGGTGGCGACAGTAAAGTCGACATCGTGTAAAGATTCAGCCAGTGTTGGAAAAATTTTAATATTATCAATAACATCACCAGAGCCATGTGCAACCCAGCGGGTGGCGGGCTCCAGATGGGCCTGGCTATCGACAATGCGCAGTTCGCTAAATCCCATTGTTTTCATTGCCCGCGCCGCTGCACCTATATTTTCTGCTCTGGCGGGTGCGACCAGAATAATCGTTATACGCATGTTGCTACTCTTCTTGACCAAATAACCGCGAACAGGGTGATGAATGTCAACTTACTGCGCGGAGAGAATTTACAAAATATTAACGCAAGTCGCAGAAAAAGCCCTTTACTTAGCTTAAAAAAAGCTAAACTATTTCCTGACTGTACTAACCGTTTAATTGTTAAAAAACGCTACATATCTTTCTGTTTACTTAGGATAATTTTATAAAAAATAAATCTCGACAATTGGATTCACCACGTTTATTAGTTGTATGATGCAACTAGTTGGATTATTAAAATAATGTGACGAAAGCTAGCATTTGGATACGATGATTTCATCAAACTGTTAACGTGCTACAATTGAACTTGATATATGTCAACGAAGCGTAGTTTTATTGGGTGTCCGGCACGTCTTAGCCTGTTATGTCGCTGTTAAAATGGTTAGGATGACAGCCGTTTTTGACACTGTCGGGTCCTGAGGGAAAGTACCCACGACCAAGCTAATGATGTTGTTGACGTTGATGGAAAGTGCATCAAGAACGCAATTACGTACTTTAGTCATGTTACGCCGATCATGTTAATTTGCAGCATGTATCAGGCAGGTCAGGGACTTTTGTACTTCCTGTTTCGATTTAGTTGGCAATTTAGGTAGCAAACATGCAGACCCCGCACATTCTTATCGTTGAAGACGAGTTGGTAACACGCAACACGTTGAAAAGTATTTTCGAAGCGGAAGGCTATGATGTTTTCGAAGCGACAGATGGCGCGGAAATGCATCAGATCCTCTCTGAATATGACATCAACCTGGTGATCATGGATATCAATCTGCCGGGTAAGAACGGTCTTCTGTTAGCGCGTGAACTGCGCGAGCAGGCGAATGTTGCGTTGATGTTCCTGACTGGCCGTGACAACGAAGTCGATAAAATTCTCGGCCTCGAAATCGGTGCAGATGACTACATCACCAAACCGTTTAACCCGCGTGAACTGACTATCCGTGCACGCAACCTGCTGTCTCGTACCATGAATCTGGGTACTGTCAGCGAAGAACGCCGTAGCGTTGAAAGCTACAAGTTCAATGGTTGGGAACTGGACATCAACAGCCGTTCGTTGATCGGCCCTGATGGCGAGCAGTACAAACTGCCGCGCAGCGAGTTCCGCGCCATGCTTCACTTCTGTGAAAACCCTGGCAAAATTCAGTCCCGTGCTGAACTGCTGAAGAAAATGACCGGCCGTGAGCTGAAACCACACGACCGTACTGTAGACGTGACGATCCGTCGTATTCGTAAACATTTCGAATCTACGCCGGATACGCCGGAAATCATCGCCACCATTCACGGTGAAGGTTATCGCTTCTGCGGTGATCTGGAAGATTAATCGGCTTTACCACCGTCAAAAAAACGGCGCTTTTTAGCGCCGTTTTTATTAGCCAATATTATTTCCAGATACGTAACTCATCGTCCGTTGTGACTTCTTTACTGATTTTCATTTTCGGCATTGAAAACGCATACCAGTCGATATTGCGAGTCACAAACATCATACCTGCCAGCGCCACCACCAGCACACTCGTCCCCAACAACAGCGCGCTATCGGCAGAATTCAGCAGTCCCCACATCACGCCATCCAGCAACAACAAAGCCAGGGTAAACAACATGCTGTTGCGCCAACCTTTTAATACCGCCTGCAAGTAAACACCGTTCATTAACGCCCCTATCAGGCTGGCGATTATCCAGGCCACGGTAAAACCGGTATGTTCAGAAAACGCCAGCAAGAGTAAATAAAACATCACCAATGACAGCCCCACCAGCAAATATTGCATTGGGTGTAAACGTTGTGCGGTTAGCATTTCAAAAACAAAGAAGGCCATAAAAGTCAGCGCAATGAGCAAAATGGCGTATTTGGTCGCCCGGTCCGTTAATTGATACTGATCGGCTGGCGTAGTGACTGCGACGCTAAACGCCGGGAAATTGTCCCAACGGGTATTATTGCCTGAAGCAAAACGCTCACCGAGGTTATTGGCAAACCAACTACTTTGCCATTGCGCCTGAAAACCGGTCTCGCTGACCTCCCGTTTTGCGGGCAAAAAATCACCTAAAAAACTGGGGTGCGGCCAGTTACTGGTTAAGGTCAATTCGCTATTACGCCCCGTCGGCACCACGGAAAGGCTCCCTGTTCCGCTTAAATTCAGCGCCATATTCAGCTTCAGGTTCTGCTTCAGCCAGTTCCCTTCGGTTAAAGGAATATGCACGCCCTGCCCGCCTTGCTCTAACCCTGTTCCGGGTTCAATGGTCAGCGTCGTTCCGTTAAGTTCAGGTGCTTTCACCACCCCAATACCACGCGCATCACCTACACTAATCACAATAAACGGCTTGCCTAAGGTGATATTGGGCGCGTTGAGTTCGCTAAGACGCGAAACGTCAAAATCGGCTTTTAGCGTTAAATCACTGTGCCAGACCTGACCGGTATAAATGCCTATCTTCCGTTCTTCCACGTTCTGATTGCCATCAACCATCAACGACTCAGGTAACCAGAAATGGATAAAACTTCGTTTCCGCTCCACGGTTTTTTCTTCTTCCTGCACCGTATAAAGCTCAGTTACAGGGATAGCGATGAGCGGCCCGACCAACTTTTGCGACCCACTGGTGCTTTGACGAATTGCATCCTCAACATCACTACGGTAATCGGCACGTTCGACAATCACCTGCCGAATCAACATTAATGGAATTAACAGCAGCAACACGGCACCAAACAAAGTGGCCATTTTCCAGAACAGGGGGGATTTCAACATAGTCTTCTCCTTTGCAATGGCTGCAGTGTATGAAGACTATGTGGGAAGAATTTGAAGTTATGTGAAGTGCAGGTGAAGTCGGAGCGAGGCCAGCACGCCGCCTTGCGGCACGTTGCGCAGTGTGACTTCACCATTAAGCAAACGGGCAACTTCGCTGACAAACGCCAGTCCCAACCCACTGCTTTTTTGTCCATTCTCGCGCGGCAAAGAGTAAAAGCGTTCAAAAATACGCGACAGCGCGTAGTCAGGAATGCCGCTACCGGTATCCTGCACGTTAAGCGTAACTTGCTCCTGATCCACCCCAGCACTAAGCGTTATACAGCCATGCTCGGGGGTAAAATCGATGGCGTTATCCAGTAAATTCCCCAGCGCCTGTTCCAGCAACGCCGGTTCAGCAACAACGTTAACCTCGATGGGCATAACATTCAGAGTGATATTTTTTTCTGCCAACTGTACGGTGCGCGCTTCGCTGACGCGGAGAAATAATGCCGCCACATCAACCGCAGAAAGAACGACCTCCTGACGATTTTCCAGTCTTGCCTGGCGTAGTAGCGTTTCAACCAGCGCCTGCATTCTCGCGTTTTGTGTCAAAATATTGTCGGTAAAACGGGCTACCACTTCCGGTGGCGGTCCTTCGCGTAAGATTTCCGCCGCGCCACGAATTGCTGCCAACGGACTTTTCAGCTCATGGGTTAACGCGTAGACATACTGCTCAATATAGTTTTTCCCTTCCAGCTTCACGCGCATACTTTCCAACGCCTGCGCTAACTTACGCAACTCGCTGCTGCCAAGATCAGGGAGCGGAACGGGTTTATTATCGGTGACGGAATCAGCATAACGGGTGAGTCGGGCAATGGAGCGGTTGATCCACCAAACCATTCCGGCACCAATCACCAGTGCAATTCCCAGCAAAATGCCGCTCGCCCATAATATTCGCCGCTCGCTGCGTTTAATCACTGGCGCCATCGCCGCGTTCGGTTTGCCTACGCTCAAAACACCAATAAGCCGCGAGCCGTCCATAATGGGAGCAGCAACATACATCACAGAACTTTCGGGATCGGCGGGATTTTGCAACGTACTGCGCGCGCCATACTGACCGCGCAACGTTAGCCAGACATCATTCCAGCGTGAGTAATCCTGCCCAACGGCTTTATTTGCCGAGTCGAACAAAACTTTGCCCTGTGCATCAGTCATATAAACATGGTATTCGTTGCGCACTTTGTGAATGCCGCCGATATTGGCGCGAAACGGGCGATTTTGTAGTTGGTCAAACGCCTGTGCCAATTGCCCATGCGCAGGATCGCCAGAGAGCAAATCAGGGCGCGCCAGCTCCGCCAGCAACGTTGCGGTGTCGATCAACGTCCCTTCCGTCGCCCTTCGCACGCCCGGTTTAACTTCTTTGACAAAAATAGCCAGCACGAACCAGGCAGCCACTGCTACCAGTAAAAAATAGCCCAGCAACAGTCGCATGCCGATGCGCATTACAGACTCCTCAGGCTGTATCCCATGCCGCGGTGGGTATTAATCGGTGAAAGCTCGGGATTGATGCAGCGCAGCTTGGCACGCAGCGTTTTAATGTGGGTATCGACGGTGCGATCGTAAGTGTCCTGCGCGTCTTCCCAGACACTATCCATCAATTGCTGGCGTGACCAGACGCGGCCTGGCGACTTGAGTAACGTTTTCAGCAATAAAAACTCGTATCGCGTCAGCGTTAATGGCGTGTCAAACCAGCTTATCTGCGCCGCAGGTTCATTCAGTTCAAAATGACCAATACGGATGACGGGAGGCGGCGTAGAAAATTTCTTCACCCGACGCAGCAAGGTGCGCACTCTGGCGCACACTTCGCGAGGTGAAAACGGTTTAGCCACGTAGTCGTCAGCACCAATTTCCAGCCCAAGCAGACGATCGACCTCTTCACTACGGGCCGTCAGGAACAGCACAGGCAACGCCGGATGGATCGCCAGCAACTGGCGGCATAATTCAAAGCCGCTGATATCAGGCAGACCAACATCGAGAATAATAACGTCGGGAACCCGCTGGCGCGCTTTATCGAGCACCGGCAAGCCCCGCTCAAAAACGTCGACGGCAAAACCTTCCTGCTGCAACATGTAGACCAGCGTGTCGGCTATCCCTTGCTCGTCTTCTACTAACCAGACCGTTTCCCGTTGCATAAATCGCCTCTGTTATTGTCGCCACGGCATGACAGGGACGGCGCTGATGGCATTTTTCGGTGAACCATCGACAACTTTGTCGGAGTAAGCCAGATAGGCGAGCGCATTGCGTTTGGCATCATAGAAGCGCACGACCTGTAACGACTTAAAGACCAGCGATGTACGTTTCTTGAATACCACTTCGCCCTGGGCTTTGCCGTTTTTAATGCGTTCTGACAGTTCAATCGGTCCGACTTGCTGGCAGGAAATAGCCGCGTCGGAAGTATCTTCCGCCAGCCCCAATCCGCCTTTAATACCGCCCGTTTTCGCCCGGCTCACATAGCAGGTGACATTTTTTACATCGGGATCGTCGAAGGCTTCTACGACAATTTTGTGATCCGGGCCGATCATTTTAAATACGGTATCAACCGAACCAATTTCTTCCGCATGTGCCAACGGCCCCAGCATTATCAGGCTTAAAGATAGGATCAAATGCTTGTATTTCATATTGTTACCATTTTTATAAGTTACATTAAGCAATTAGTTCGTCACGGTAAATAACATATTGATTAAGAACAAAATCTCAATACTTTTATTCCCGTAAAGACCTGAAACATACTCTACTAAGAAAAAAACACTGAATGCTAAAACAACAAAAAATGCTATTATCCAATTACCTGATGTCAGGTGCTCGTTGTTGAAAGGATGAGGAAATTTTATGGATCAGGCCGGCATTATTCGCGACCTTTTAATCTGGCTGGAAGGTCATCTGGATCAGCCCCTGTCGCTCGACAATGTAGCGGCGAAAGCAGGTTATTCCAAGTGGCACTTACAGAGAATGTTTAAAGATGTCACTGGCCATGCTATTGGCGCGTATATTCGTGCTCGTCGTTTGTCGAAATCAGCGGTAGCACTACGCCTGACCGCGCGCCCGATTCTGGATATTGCGCTGCAGTACCGCTTCGACTCTCAACAGACATTTACCCGCGCATTTAAAAAGCAATTTGCTCAAACACCTGCGCTGTACCGTCGTTCCCCGGAATGGAGTGCTTTTGGCATTCGCCCACCGCTACGTCTGGGTGAATTCACTATGCCAGAACACAAATTTGTCACCCTGGAAGATACGCCGCTGATTGGTGTTACCCAGAGCTACTCCTGCTCGCTGGAGCAAATCTCTGATTTCCGCCACGAAATGCGCTACCAGTTCTGGCATGATTTTCTCGGCAACTCGCCTTCTATTCCGCCAGTACTTTACGGTCTGAATGAAACGCGCCCAAGCCAGGATAAAGACGACGAACAAGAGGTGTTCTACACCACTGCGTTAGCCCAGGATCAGGCTGACGGCTATGTATTAACCGGGCATCCAGTGATGTTGCAAGGCGGCGAATATGTGATGTTTACCTACGAAGGTCTGGGAACAGGCGTGCAGGAGTTTATCCTGACGGTATACGGAACATGCATGCCAATGCTCAACCTGACACGCCGTAAAGGTCAGGATATTGAGCGATACTACCCGGCAGAAGATGCCAAAGCGGGAGATCGCCCAATTAATCTGCGCTGCGAACTGCTGATTCCAGTGCGTCGTTAACGCTGTAACTCATCTAATGCAGGGGCGTCCAGATGCGAGATGTCCCCTGCAGTTTCAACAACCCAGCCAGACGCCAGCCACAGGCTTTCCTGATAATCCACGCGCGAAATAGAACAGTTACGCAGGCGTAAACGGCGTTCTGCCCACGCCGGTAAGCCCAGAATGGTACTCACCAGACACCCCAGCGCGATACCGTGACTCACCAGCAGCGGTCGACTTCCCTGCGGTAAATCCCGACAAGATTCCAGTGCGGCATTGACGCGATCGCTCAGTTCCTGCATTGACTCGCCTTCAGGAATACGCCCGTCAACGGTGCCATTCACTAACTGGCGACGCCAGTTCTCTTCTTCTTCGGTCAGAGAATCAATATGTCTTTTTTCCAGCACCCCCATATTTAACTCACGCAGGCGGGGATCAAGGATGATGTCACAACCGCAAGCCTGGGCGATGATTTCCGCTGTACGCCGGGTGCGACCTAAATCGCTACTGATAATGTGGGTGATGCCAAGTTCTTTGGCACGGTTCGCCACCTGCATTGCCTGTTGCTCACCTTTTGCGGTTAGCGGGCTGTCAGACTGGCCCTGAATACGCCGCTCGGCGTTCCACTGCGTTTCGCCGTGGCGGACAAGGTATACCTGTAACATGCTTTTTTTCCGTATACTGCTTTAACGTTAATTTTTTGAGTAATCCTGATTATGCACCATGTTGTCTGTGCGACCACTAACCCCGCTAAGATTCAGGCCATTTTGCAGGCATTTCACGAGATCTTCGACGAAGGATCCTGCCATATTGAATCCGTTGTCGTCGAGAGCGGCGTACCGGAACAGCCTTTTGGTAGTGAGGAAACGCGCGCTGGCGCACGAAATCGGGTAGCAAATGCCCGCCGTTTACGTCCAGAGGCTGATTTTTGGGTGGCCATTGAAGCGGGTATAGATGGTGACAGCACCTTCAGTTGGGTGGTAATTGAAAACGCCAGCCAGCGTGGTGAAGCACGTTCGGCAACCTTGCCGTTGCCTGAGGTGATTCTGGAAAAAGTGCGTGAGGGCGAGGCGCTTGGGCCAGTAATGTCGCGCTATACCGGCATTGATGAGATTGGTCGTAAAGAAGGGGCGATCGGCGTGTTTACCGCCGGGAAACTCACCCGCGCCAGTGTCTATCACCAGGCGGTGATCCTGGCGCTAAGTCCGTTTCATAATGCCGTGTATCAGCCATTGCAGGACGGATAAGGCGTTCACGCCGCATCCGGCATTCGGTGCACGATGCCTGATGCGACGCTGATGCGTCTTATCAGGCCTACAAAATCAATCGCTTTTCAGCAACACGCCTTCCAGCCACTGACGTAGCTCGACGGGTGCCGCTTTCAGGCTGTTAGATCCACGCGTAATCGTCGCGATGCCCGCACCGAGTTCATTTTTTAACTCGCGCTGACTCATTTCACCGCGCAATAACTCTTCGACAATACGCACACGAGTCCCTAACGCTTCGCGCTCATCCGGCGTCAGCATCAGGTTTAACAACGGTAAATGGAGATCGTTTTCGTAGGCATTCTTAAGCAGGTCGACAAAACGTAACCACTCCTGGTGACGCTGTTCTGCCATCGCTGCTGAATAGGGTGATTGTTGGGCCATAGTGTGTCGCCATTGTTAGCGGGGGAAGCCTGATGCCTCCCCCGGTTGTACTCGCTAAAGAGTACGATAGCATATCATAAACGTGCAGATCAGTTCAGTAACGACGCCCCCATTCCGTGGCGCTCATCAACGTCGGTTTATCGCCCATGAAATAGCGATAGTACGCGTCATAAGCCAATACGTTCTTCACATAACCACGCGTCTCGGAGAATGGGATACTCTCGACAAATGCCACCGCATCGATACGCCCGGCGCTGTTACCAAGCCAGGTGCGCACCCGCCCCGGCCCGGCGTTGTATGCTGCGGATGAGAAAATACGGTTATTGCCGAACTGTTGATAAACATATTGCAGATAGCTGGTGCCAATGTTGATGTTCGTTTCCGGATCAAGCAATTGTGCCGGGCTGCTGTAACCAGGAATAGAGAACATCTTCACCGTATGAGTCGCCGTACCAGGCATAATCTGCATCAGCCCGCTGGCCCCTACCGGTGATTTCACTTTCGGATTCCAGGCACTCTCCTGACGGGCAATCGCCATTGCATAGCTTTGCGGGATATCTTTGTCGTTAGTGTAACGTGCGAAGAGATCGTTATAGGCCAGTGGGAATCGTTCTTCCAGATGATCCCAAAGTTTCCCGGCAATCGTCGCCTGAACGCTGAGATCCCACCAGTGGTTGTTAAAAGCATAACGCGCCAGTTGCGCTTGCTCTGCTTTCGACTTGCTCTTCACCAGATTGGCCCACTCGCTACGGGCGGTATTATCGAGGTTCCAGTACATCAACTCGCGCACGCGCGCCATTTCCGCCCCCTGAGTCAGGGCGCTATCGACGTTCTGCGGCACTTTATCAATCTTCAGTTGATACTCTTCGCCTATGCGCTGCGCAGCAACCATTGGGTAGAAGCCACGCTGTTGCATGAGTTGATGCAAAATCTCTTTTGCTTCAGCTTCACGCCCACGTTCCAGCAGCAAATCCGCCTGCCAGTAGCGCCATTCATCTTTCTCTTTCGCTTCCATCGGCAAGCGCGCTAGCCATGTATTCAGCCCCGAACGGTCGCCGGTGCCAAGCGCCATCCTTATACGGCGTTCAATCAACGACGTGGATTGCGAACGCATAATTGCATCATCACGCCACTTCGCCTGTTCGTCGGTGACATCGTTGCCCATCAAACGCCAGGCAACGATATCACGTAGCTCCTGAATCTGATCTTCATTAAGCTGTTGTGCCTGGGCAAGTGAAGGGATCATCAGTCGTGCGTTTTCTACATCCTGCCGCGCCACACTGGCAAACGCCACCGCGGCCATCTGACGGGTAAAATCAGTCGCGCCGGTCGTTCGTGCAAAAGTCAGCACCGTATTGGGATTGTTTGCCAGTGAAATAATTGCCGTAGAAATAGTCTGGTAATCGGCGGGCATCTGCCCTGCCAGCACCGTCACCAGGCCGGTATTACCCGCCTTCATCGCCAGGCGGATACGCTCTAAATACGCCCGCGGATCTTGTTTGCCGGACGCGCGCCAGACGCTAAATAACTTGTCACAAGCGTTAGGCTGGCTCTTTCCTGTCAGCCACAGCTCTTTCGCCCCCTGCCAGGCTTCTTCGCTCTGCCCGGTATTCCATTTTGCATAGTAGTAATTACATTGCGCTTCGGTTGTGCCTGGCTTTTCCGGACTAAAAGCTAACAGGCCGCGCCAGTCTTCACGTCGCGCCAGTTCATTGACGAAACGAGATTGCAGCGTGCGAGCCGGAGGAAGCGTGGGGTTAGCGCGAACAAAGTTAGTGACCGTGACCGCCGGTTGATTCATCAGGTCATCGGTAATCTGGCGGTATTCCAGGTAGGGATAAAGAGGATAATCCTTCAGGGATGGCATCATCTGCTCAACCACATCCATTTGTCGATTATCCCAGGCCTGCTTGATTTGCGCGTAGCGGCTACGCTGCTCATCCAGTGAGTCGGCTCGCGCCACGCTGCTGACCGTCAGCAGACAGACACCGGCAGCCAACAGCCGCCAGGTAACGTGTTTGGCTTTTTCCACAAGCGCTTCCTCTAAGTGTAAATACATCAATGCAGCGTCATGCCGCGTAATAGATTTATGCTAACCAGTCATTGCCGTTTCCGCCACGTTATGGACACTTTTTTACTTTTACTGCGAGGGTGATCGACCGGCTGGGATTAGGCAGGGAAACAGGCTACACTTCGCCTTTGAAAACTCATCATCACGATAAACATAGAGGCGAAGTCCAACGTGGCTCAATTCGTTTATACCATGCATCGTGTCGGCAAAGTTGTTCCGCCGAAACGTCATATTTTGAAAAACATCTCTCTGAGTTTCTTCCCCGGGGCAAAAATCGGCGTTCTGGGTCTGAACGGCGCGGGTAAGTCTACCCTGCTACGCATTATGGCGGGCATTGATAAAGACATCGAAGGTGAAGCGCGTCCACAACCAGATATCAAGATTGGCTATCTGCCGCAGGAACCGCAGCTAAACCCGGAACACACTGTACGTGAGTCCGTTGAAGAAGCGGTTTCCGAAGTAGTTAATGCCCTGAAACGTCTGGACGAAGTGTATGCGCTGTACGCCGATCCAGATGCAGACTTTGACAAGCTGGCCGCAGAGCAAGGCCGTCTGGAAGAGATCATCCAGGCTCACGACGGTCACAACCTGAATGTTCAGTTGGAGCGTGCGGCGGATGCGCTGCGTCTGCCGGACTGGGACGCGAAAATTGCTAACCTCTCCGGTGGTGAGCGTCGTCGCGTAGCGTTGTGCCGCCTGCTGCTGGAAAAACCAGACATGCTGCTGCTCGACGAACCGACCAACCACCTGGATGCGGAATCCGTAGCGTGGCTGGAACGCTTCCTGCATGACTTCGAAGGGACCGTTGTGGCGATTACCCACGACCGTTACTTCCTCGATAACGTCGCGGGCTGGATCCTCGAACTTGACCGCGGTGAAGGTATTCCGTGGGAAGGTAACTACTCCTCCTGGCTGGAGCAAAAAGATCAGCGTCTGGCGCAGGAAGCTTCGCAAGAAGCGGCGCGTCGTAAGTCGATTGAAAAAGAGCTGGAGTGGGTACGTCAGGGCACGAAAGGCCGTCAGTCGAAAGGTAAAGCACGTCTGGCACGCTTTGAAGAGCTGAACAGCACCGAATACCAGAAACGTAACGAAACCAACGAACTGTTTATTCCACCTGGACCACGTCTGGGCGATAAAGTGTTGGAAGTCAGCAATCTGCGTAAATCCTACGGCGATCGCCTGCTGATTGATGATCTGACCTTCTCGATCCCGAAAGGGGCGATCGTCGGGATCATCGGGCCGAACGGCGCGGGTAAATCGACCCTGTTCCGCATGATCTCCGGTCAGGAACAGCCGGACAGCGGCACCATCACTTTAGGTGAAACGGTGAAACTGGCGTCGGTTGATCAGTTCCGTGACTCAATGGATAACAGCAAAACCGTTTGGGAAGAAGTTTCCGGCGGGCTGGATATCATGAAGATCGGTAACACCGAGATGCCAAGCCGCGCCTACGTTGGCCGCTTTAACTTTAAAGGGGTTGATCAGGGTAAACGTGTTGGCGAACTCTCTGGCGGTGAGCGTGGTCGTCTGCATCTGGCGAAGCTGCTGCAGGTTGGCGGCAACATGTTGCTGCTCGACGAACCGACCAACGATCTGGATATCGAAACCCTGCGCGCGCTGGAAAACGCCCTGCTGGAGTTCCCTGGCTGCGCGATGGTTATCTCGCACGACCGTTGGTTCCTCGACCGTATTGCCACGCACATTCTGGATTACCAGGATGAAGGTAAGGTTGAGTTCTTCGAAGGTAACTTTACCGAGTACGAAGAGTACAAGAAACGCACGCTGGGCGCAGACGCGCTGGAGCCGAAGCGTATCAAGTACAAGCGTATTGCGAAGTAATGCGTAAAATGCCGGGTGCGGCGTGAACGCCTTATCCGGCCTACAAACACAGCGATTTCAATACGTTGTGAAACTCCAGGCCTGATAAGACGCGGTAAGCGTCTCATCAGGCATTGGGTCTTATCCCTGCTCCCCCATCATCTCCCGCACCAGCTCCACACAGCGCAGGAAACGGCTGTCGTAATCGTCCTCTTCGACCCGCACGAATTCGATATTGTTCTCTTCAAGCATCTCCACCAGCAGGTTCTGGAACTCTTTGCGATCCACCGAACTGCCAAGGCTACGTAAACCATCCGCCACCCACGGGGTGTTATTCTCAAGCAGGATCACCAGATCAAAACGGTATTCATCAATCAGCGCCTGCACGAACGGATGCTCACGCCCTTCGTACTTTTTGCAGAACGCCTGAGTAGTGACAAAATCGGTGTCGATAAACGCCACTTTATTGGCGTATTTTACTGCAAAATCAATATATTGTGCGTGTCCCAGCGCGATTTTATCGTAGTCAGAATACTGTAACGCAATCTCGTCACCGCCAAGATGCGAAAAAACATAATCACGACCAAACTCCCACGCACTGGTGGTGTTGAAAATGTTAGCGAGTTTATTTACCAGAGTGGATTTACCGCTCGACTCGCCACCGAGGATCGCTACAGTACGCACAAAGAACGGCTTCACTTCGGTAGGAATATATTCCCAGTAGCGGAACGGGTTTTCGCGGATCTGCGCACCACTGATACTCATAAAGGTGCGTTTCGGATCGATCAGCACCGTTTCGATCCCCAGATGTTCCATATACTGCGGCGCGTCGGCTTCTTCCGAGGTGTAGATCAGATCCGGCTGAATGCCCTTTTCGGCCATAAACTTTTTGATGCCGTTGCTCCACACATCCCATCCGTGCGGATACGGTTCCATGCCCTCTTCATTGAAGGAATGAATGCGGATATTTTTCTGATATTTAAAAGTCTGCAATAACCAGCGCAGACGATCCGGCACCGTTGGTTGCTGCGACATGGCGCTATCTTCAAACAACGCGCGGTCACGGGTGTCGTCAAACCCCATAATGATATGCAGCTCATCAACCTGACTACAGGCACGCTGGATAAGATAGATATGTCCGGTATGTAGCGGATAAAATTTACCGAATACGACACCGATGGTTTTCTTCTGCCGGGGAAATTCCAGCCCGAGGAAACGGTGCAACGCCTCCAGCTTTTGCGCGCTGGGGCTTTTAATTTTGGCATTCAGTAACTGGCTTAAATACCCTTTGGTCATACCGCTGGCATCGGCCACCTGCTGTAGCGTGCAGCCCTGTTGCTTGATGGCAGTTTTCAGGTAATCAAATGACGACATATCTCCCTCCGTATCTCTCATTATAAGTCGTCGAACACGCTAAGCGCGTCGGAGAGTTTTTTAACGCCAAAAATCTGCATCCCTTCCGGCACTTTTTTCGGTACGTTGGCCGCCGGTACAATCGCCCGCCGAAAGCCGTGTTTCGCCGCTTCTGAAATTCGCTCCTGACCGCTGGGCACCGGGCGGATCTCTCCTGCCAGCCCAACTTCACCAAACACAACCAGATCCTGCGGCAGCGGTCTGTCACGCAGGCTGGAAACCATCGCCAGCAGTAACGCTAAGTCGGCGCTGGTTTCAGTCACCTTCACGCCGCCGACCACGTTTACAAACACATCCTGATCGGCCATTTGCAGACCACCGTGACGGTGCAGCACCGCCAGCAGGATTGCCAGACGGTTTTGTTCCAGCCCCACCGCCACGCGGCGTGGATTCGCCATCATCGAGTGATCGACCAGCGCCTGAATCTCCACCAGCAGCGGACGCGTTCCTTCCCACACAACCATCACTGAACTGCCGGACGTCACTTCATCGCCACGACTTAAGAAGATTGCTGAAGGGTTGCTGACTTCGCGTAGCCCCTGTTCAGTCATCGCGAATACGCCCAGCTCATTTACCGCGCCGAAGCGGTTTTTATGGCTGCGTAAGGTGCGAAAACGGGAATCAGCATCGCCGTCCAGCAGCACCGAACAGTCAATACAGTGTTCCAGCACTTTAGGGCCAGCCAGCGAACCATCTTTGGTTACGTGACCAACCATGACGATTGCCACCCCGCGCGTTTTGGCGAAGCGCGTCAGGTAAGCTGCCGTTTCACGCACCTGCGCCACGCTGCCAGGCGATGACTGTACATCCGCCATATGCATCACCTGGATGGAGTCAATTACCATCAGCTTCGGTTGCTCTTCTTCGGCAATCAGGCAGATCTGCTCGATGCTGGTTTCCGACAACATATTGAGATTGTCAGTCGGCAGGCCAAGGCGATGAGCGCGCATTGCCACCTGTTGCAGCGACTCTTCGCCGGTGACATACAGCGTTTTCATCTGCTGGGCCAGTTTGCACAGCGTTTGCAGCAACAGCGTGGATTTCCCGGCACCTGGGTTACCGCCAATCAGAATGGCGCTTCCCGGCACCACGCCGCCGCCTAATACGCGGTCAAACTCTTTAAATCCGGTTGAAAAACGCGGCAGCTCTTCAAGGCTGATATCGGAGAGTTTCTGGACTTTTGCCACCCCGGCGCTACCGGCATAGCCACTGAGACGCTCGTTACGCGCCACCGTTGGCGACGCAGCAAGACGCACCTCGGTGATGGTGTTCCAGGCATGACAGGCACTGCACTGCCCCTGCCAGCGCGGATAATCGGCCCCGCATTCATTACAAACAAAGGCGCGTTTTGGAGCTTTTGCCACGGTGTACCTCGTTAATGCTGTGCCGCCCGCAGGATGACGGGCGGGCAATTACTTCTGATTCAGGCTGCCAGAGAGGATGCAGAACACTCCCATCAGATCAGCGTGACGGATGGTGACTTCCGTCTTTTCATTCACTTTTGGTTTGGCATGGTAGGCAATCCCCAGCCCTGCCGCTTTGATCATCGGCAGGTCGTTGGCACCATCGCCAATCGCCACGGTCTGCGCCAGTGGGATTTCATACTCCTGCGCCAGACGGGTCAGGGTTTTCGCTTTGTACTGTGCATCGACGATGTCACCGATCACATTGCCGGTAAATTTACCGTCCATGATCTCCAGTTCATTGGCTACCACGGCAGTGAGTCGCAGTTTGTCACGCAGATATTCGGCAAAGAAGGTAAAGCCACCGGAGGCAATTGCCACTTTCCAGCCCAGCGTTTCCAGCTTCAGCACCAGTTGCGTTAAGCCTGGCATCAACGGCAGATTTTCCCGAACCTGAAGCAAAATGTTCGCATCAGCGCCTTTCAGCGTCGCCACGCGGCTACGCAGGCTGGCGGTAAAATCGAGTTCTCCGCGCATCGCCCGTTCGGTCACTTCCGCCACCATCTCACCTGTCCCGGCCAGTTTGGCGATCTCATCAATACATTCAATCTGGATGGCTGTAGAGTCCATGTCCATTACCAGCAGCCCCGGCGTACGCAAATGTGGAATTTTCCCCAGTGGCGCGACATCCAGTTGTGCTTCATGGGCCAGGCGCGTAGCACGCGCGGTGAGCGAACCTGCCAGACGAATCACCTGATAATCTTCCACGCACCAGGCGGCAACAATCACCATCGCCGCGCCCAGTTTGCTCTGATACTGGGTCAGTCGTTGTTTATCCAGCCCACGACCATACAGCAGCCAGCCGCTACGACCTGCGTGGTAATCCAGTGGCATCACTTCATCACCACTTAATGAAAGAGGCAGACCTGGCCATAAAGAGACATCTTCAGGCAGGTCGCACCAGGTAATGTTAGGCATTAAGGCTCCTGTAAAATCGTTCGAAGCAGGGAAAATAACGCATGAGGCTACCTTGTATCCATTGCTTCTGGCAACATTAAGTCTCAAATTTTCAACGGGTGGAATATGGCTCGCACAAAACTAAAATTCCGGCTGCATCGGGCAGTGATTGTCCTGTTCTGTCTCGCTTTGTTGGTCGCGTTGATGCAAGGTGCTTCCTGGTTCAGTCAAAACCACCAGCGCCAGCGTAATCCGCAGCTTGAAGAGCTGGCCCGCACCCTGGCACGTCAGGTGACGCTGAACGTTGCGCCGCTGATGCGTACCGACTCGCCGGATGAAAAGCGCATTCAGTCAATACTCAACCAGTTAACAGATGAAAGCCGCATCCTTGACGCAGGCGTATATGACGAACAAGGCGATCTTATTGCCCGCGCAGGCGAAAGCGTAGAAGTACGCGACCGTCTGGCACTCGACGGTAAAAAAGCAGGTGGCTATTTTAACCAGCAAATTGTCGAACCCATTGCGGGGAAAAATGGTCCGCTCGGCTATCTGCGCCTGACGCTCGACACCCACACACTCGCCACCGAAGCCAAACAGGTGGATAACACCACCAACATTTTACGCCTGATGCTGCTGCTCTCGCTGGCAATCGGCGTGGTGCTGACCCGCACGCTATTACAGGGTAAACGCACCCGCTGGCAACAATCGCCCTTCCTGCTAACCGCCAGCAAACCGGTGCCGGAAGAGGAAGAAGGCGAGAAAAAAGAGTGACCCATTACAACAAGAAAGGAAATCGTTATGAATACATTACGCCTGCTTATCTCTGACTCTTACGACCCGTGGTTTAACCTGGCGGTGGAAGAGTGTATTTTTCGCCAGATGCCCGCCACGCAGCGCGTTCTGTTTCTCTGGCGTAACGCCGACACGGTAGTGATTGGCCGCGCACAAAACCCGTGGAAAGAGTGTAATACCCGGCGGATGGAAGAAGATAATGTCCGCCTGGCGCGGCGCAGTAGTGGCGGCGGCGCGGTGTTCCACGATCTCGGTAATACCTGCTTTACCTTTATGGCTGGCAAGCCGGAGTACGATAAAACCATCTCTACGTCAATTGTACTCAATGCACTGAACGCGCTCGGCGTCAGCGCCGAAGCCTCCGGACGTAACGATCTGGTGGTGAAAACAACCGAGGGAGACCGTAAAGTCTCTGGCTCGGCCTATCGCGAAACCAAAGATCGCGGCTTCCACCACGGCACTTTGCTGCTCAATGCCGACCTGAGTCGCCTGGCAAACTACCTCAACCCGGATAAAAAGAAACTGGCGGCGAAAGGCATCACATCGGTACGTTCCCGCGTGACCAATCTGACCGAATTGCTACCGGGAATTACCCATGAGCATGTTTGCGAGGCCATAACCGAGGCCTTTTTCGCCCATTATGGCGAGCGCGTAGCAGCGGAAATCATCTCCCCGGACAAAACGCCAGACTTGCCAAACTTCATCGAAACCTTTGCCCGCCAGAGTAGCTGGGAGTGGAACTTCGGTCAGGCTCCGGCGTTTTCGCATCTGCTGGATGAACGCTTCACCTGGGGCGGCGTGGAACTGCACTTCGACGTCGAAAAAGGCCATATCACCCGTGCCCAGGTGTTTACCGACAGCCTCAACCCTGCGCCGCTGGAAGCCCTCGCCGGGCGACTGCAAGGCTGTCTGTACCGCGCGGATATGCTGCAACAGGAGTGCGAAGCGCTGCTGGTTGACTTCCCGGAACAGGAAAAAGAGCTACGGGAGTTGTCAGCGTGGATGGCAGGGGCGGTAAGGTAACTCGCTGATTAAAATATCCAGGGAAGGAAATATGATCGATCTGGAAAACCAGGAACGGGAGATTATCAATTTAATGTTCAGCCAGGGTATATCCTGGCTAACCGCCGTGCGTATCAGGCATAAACTATCACTTGCTGAAGTAAGTAAAATGTTAGGTATCTCCATTAATTCTCTAAAACAGATCGAAAAGACGGAACGGCTTAGTTCAAACATCAAAAGCAAAATGGCAGGAATTTATGGTTGTCCACCAGAGTTGCTGATATGCCCTTCCTGGATGACGGCTGAACATAAATGAATAGATTCGTGAATAGATACTTGAATGGATTTTATTTTCTATCCATATGAAAAATAATAGTAAATCTATAAATCAGTTGCTATTGATGAATAAATACTAAAAAGCCGGAGCAGTCTCCCACTCCGGCTTCACACGACAATCGCCTTTCAGCAAAACACAATTACTCTTTATCGCCCAGAAGAACAGATTCCAGCGCGATTTTGATCATGTCGTTGAAGGTGGTCTGACGCTCTTCGGCAGTGGTCTGCTCGTGAGTGCGGATGTGGTCAGACACGGTGCAGATAGCCAGTGCTTTGGCACCAAACTCTGCAGCCACGCCGTAGATACCAGCCGCTTCCATTTCCACGCCGAGGATGCCGTATTTTTCCATCACGTCGAACATTTCGCCGTCCGGAGAGTAGAACAGGTCAGCGGAGAACAGGTTACCAACACGTGCATCAACGCCCAGTGCTTTAGCTGCGTCTACTGCGTTACGCACCATGTCGAAATCAGCGATAGCTGCAAAATCATGGTCTTTAAAACGGATGCGGTTAACTTTGGAATCGGTGCAGGCACCCATACCGATAACTACATCACGCAGTTTTACGTGCGGCAGAACTGCACCACAGGAACCTACGCGGATAATTTTCTTCACGCCGAAATCGGTGATCAGTTCTTTGGTGTAGATGGAGCAGGACGGGATACCCATACCGTGTCCCATTACGGAAATTTTGCGGCCTTTGTAAGTACCGGTGAAGCCCAGCATACCGCGAACGTTGTTCACTTCACGGGCATCTTCAAGGAAAGTTTCAGCAATATACTTCGCACGCAGCGGGTCGCCGGGCATCAAAACTACGTCAGCAAAATCGCCCATTTCTGCATTAATGTGTGGAGTAGCCATCGTTTTATCCTTTTTGTGACATATTAAAGGCGGAGTCACTGCTCCGCCCAAATCCATCAGAACATGGCTTTGCCATATTCCATATCAGAAGTACCAAAATATTTTGCCAGAGTCTGACCGATATCTGCGAAGGTTTCGCGGTGCCCCAGCGAACCCGGTTTCACTTTCGGGCCGTAAACCAGTACCGGAATGTGTTCACGCGTGTGGTCAGTACCAGTCCAGGTCGGGTCACAACCGTGGTCGGCGGTGAGGATCAGGATGTCGTCGTCGCGCAGCAGAGACATCAGTTCCGGCAGACGGCGGTCGAACAGTTCCAGACCCGCGGCATAGCCTGCGACGTCGCGACGGTGGCCCCAGGAAGAGTCAAAGTCAACAAAGTTGGTGAAGACGATGGTGTTATCACCCGCTTCCTTCATCTCTTTGATGGTGGCGTCAAACAGCGCATCCAGGCCGGTCGCTTTCACTTTCTTGGTGATACCGCAGTTAGCGTAGATGTCAGCAATTTTACCCACAGAAACAACCTGGCCGTGTTTTTCATCAACCAGTTTTTGCAGCACGGTCGGTGCTGGCGGTTCAACTGCCAGGTCGTGGCGGTTGCCAGTACGCTGGAAGTTACCGGCTTTGTCACCGATAAACGGACGGGCAATAACGCGACCGATGTTGTAGCCGCCGTTGGTCAGCTCTTCACGGGCGATTTCGCACAGTTCGTAGAGTTTATCCAGACCAAACGTTTCTTCGTGGCAGGCAATCTGGAACACTGAGTCAGCGGAGGTATAGAAAATCGGCTTGCCGGTTTTCATGTGCTCTTCGCCCAGTTGATCCAGAATGACCGTACCAGAAGAGTGGCAGTTACCGAGGTAACCCGGCAGGTTAGCGCGTTCAACCAGTTTATCCAGCAGTTCTTGCGGGAAGCTGTTTTCGTGATCGGAGAAGTATCCCCACTCAAACAGAACCGGTACACCGGCGATTTCCCAGTGCCCCGACGGGGTATCTTTACCGGATGACATTTCGTGCGCCCATGCATACGCGCCAATAACTTCAGCGTTGCCGTCCATTCCTGCCGGAATGAAACCGGTAGAACCTTCGTGTGCTTTCGCCAGCCCCAGACGGGTCAGATTTGGCAGATTGAGCGGACCTTTACGACCGTGGTCAGCTTCGCCTTTGGCACAAGCTTCTGCGATATGACCCAGGGTGTCAGCCCCGACGTCACCAAAGCGTTCTGCATCTTCTGTAGCGCCGATGCCGAATGAGTCCAGCACCATAATAAATGCACGTTTCATATGTTCTCCGTACTCAGTGCTTCAAATTTAAATGATCAGATCAGTATACCGTTATTCACTGATACGACGATAGACAGTTGGAGTGCTTTCCGGGGCTTTATCGGCAAGTTTAATTGCCGCTTTCACCGCTTTCGCCGCTTCCTGCCAGGTGGTTTCGTCTTTCGCGTGGATCACCGCCAGTGGGCGCTGACCGTCAACCTGGTCGCCCAGACGCGCCATATCAGTAAAGCCGACGCTGTAATCAATGGTGTCAGATGCCTGACGGCGGCCACCGCCCATCGCAACCACTGCCATCCCCAGCGCACGGGTATCCATTTCACTGACAAAACCTTCGGTATCAGCATAGACTGCTTTCGTCAGCATCGCTGTCGGCAGATACTTCGCGTAGTTCTCAACGAAGTCGGTCGGGCCTTTTTGTGCCGCTACCATACGTCCGAAGACTTCTGCCGCTTTACCGTTGTCCAGCACAGCCTGCAATTTCGCGCGCGCTTCGGCATCATCTTTCGCCAGTTTGCCGGAGGTAAGCATCTCCACGCACAGCGCCATTGTGACGTCAAACAGTCGCGGGTTACGGTATTCACCTGTCAGGAACTGTACCGCTTCACGCACTTCGACCGCGTTACCAGCGCTGGATGCCAGCACCTGGTTCATGTCGGTCAGCAGCGCGGTGGTGCGTACGCCTGCGCCATTTGCCACGCCAACAATCGCTTCGGCAAGGGCTTCAGAGAGTTCATAGGTCGGCATAAACGCGCCGCTACCCACTTTCACGTCCATCACCAGTGCGTCCAGACCTTCCGCCAGTTTCTTCGCCAGGATCGAGGCAGTGATCAGCGGGATTGAGTCAACAGTAGCGGTAATGTCGCGGGTCGCGTAGAAACGTTTATCCGCCGGAGCCAGTGAGCTGGTCTGGCCGATAATTGCTACGCCAACATCTTTAATGATTTCGCGGAAACGGTTGTCATCCGGGAAGATATCGAAGCCAGGGATTGACTCCAGTTTGTCGAGCGTGCCGCCAGTATGACCGAGGCCACGACCGGAGATCATCGGAATGTAGCCGCCGCAGGCAGCGACCATTGGCCCAAGCATCAGCGAAGTGACATCACCGACGCCACCGGTGGAGTGTTTATCAACAATCGGGCCATTCAGATGCAGGCTTTTCCAGTCGAGAACGGTTCCTGAATCTCGCATCGCCATGGTCAGCGAGACACGCTCCGGCATTGTCATATCGTGGAAGAAAATGGTCATCGCGAGGGCGGCAATCTGCCCTTCGGAGATAGTGTTGTCGCGAATGCCGTTGATAAAGAAACGAATTTCTTCATCGCTCAGCGCATGACCATCACGTTTTTTACGAATAATTTCTTGTGCGAGAAACAAGGTAACCTCCCGTGGAATAAGTTTGAAGGCGTTGTTGCCAGATGGTGGATGTTGTTATTGCCTGATGCTGGCAGCTTCTTATCAAGCCTGCATGGCACTCGCCCCGTAGGCCGGATAAGGCGTTCACGCCGCATCCGGCATCACTGCTGACAGCCTGATGCGACGCTGACGCGTCTTATCAGGCCTACAGGGGCATCCGGCATCCACTCTCTGGCACAAGGCAGCTTAGTAGCTGCTGGCGCTCTTACCGTCGCCGTGACCCAGCGCTTTCAGCAGGCTTGCCAGCAGGCTGGAAGCGCCAAAGCGATAGTGACGCGCATCTGCCCAGTCAGCACCGAACAGTTCATCGGCAATCGCGAGATATTTCTGCGCATCTTCCGCAGTACGCACGCCGCCCGCCGGTTTGAAACCAACGGTTTTCTCTACGCCCATATCACGGATCACTTCCATCATGATGCGCGCGCTTTCCGGCGTCGCGTTCACTGCCACTTTACCGGTAGAGGTTTTGATGAAGTCAGCACCCGCTTTAATGGAGATTTCAGACGCTTTGCGGATCAGCGCTTCGTCTTTCAGTTCACCGGTTTCGATGATCACTTTCAGCAGCACATTCGCCGCTGCGCAAGCCTCTTTACAGGCTTTCACCAGGTCAAAACCAACCTGCTCGTTACCCGCCATCAGCGCGCGGTACGGGAACACCACGTCAACTTCATCGGCACCGTAAGCAATTGCCGCACGGGTTTCTGCCAGTGCGATTTCGATGTCGTCGTTACCGTGTGGGAAGTTGGTTACCGTAGCAATACGGATTTCCGGGGTACCCTGCTCTTTCAGCGTTTTGCGAGCAATTGGGATAAAGCGAGGATAGATACAGATAGCGGCGGTATTGCCGACCGGAGTTTTGGCCTGATGACACAGGGCGATCACTTTCTCGTCGGTGTCGTCGTCATTCAGGGTAGTCAGGTCCATCAATTTCAGTGCACGCAGGCTGCTTGCTTTCAGATCAGTCATTTCATTCTCCTGGCTTGTCGCCAATAAAATTCACCTTGCGAGTTTGTTAGTATTCTAACATCGACTTCGCAACGCACTTCGATATACATCACAATTAAGAAAATCTACTTACAAATTTGCATTACGGTAATGCGATCTGGTTCAAATAATTCACTTTCAAATGAATGCGTCAGTGGCGGCAAACGCATCAGGATCAAAGTGAACATCACGAAACTTCTTACAATGGCGCATCACCTTCGGCATAAAAGGAAAAGAAGATGCCCACTTCTCATGAAATTGCACTGCAACAACGTTGCCAGCAAATTGTCACCAGCCCGGTACTTAGCCCGGAGCAGAAGCGCCATTTTCTGGCGCTGGAAGCAGAAAACAATCTGCCTTACCCGGAGCTGCCTGCCGAAGCCCGCCGTGCGCTGGATGAAGGTATAATCTGCGATATGTTTGAAGGTCATGCGCCGTACAAACCGCGCTATGTCTTACCCGATTACGCCCGTTTTCTGGCCAACGGTTCTGAATGGCTGGAGCTGGAAGGCGCCAAAGATCTTGATGATGCGCTCTCCCTGCTGACCATTCTTTATCACCATGTCCCGTCAGTCACATCGATGCCGGTCTACCTTGGGCAATTGGATGCGTTGTTGCAACCATATGTGAAAATTCTAACACAGGACGAGATTGATATTCGAATAAAACGTTTCTGGCGTTATCTCGACAGAACCCTGCCAGACGCCTTTATGCACGCCAATATCGGCCCGTTCGATTCCCCCATCACTCGTGCAATACTGCGCGCAGATGCCGATTTGAAGCAGGTTTCACCGAATCTGACCTTTATCTACGATCCCGAAATCACTCCTGATGACCTGCTGCTGGAAGTGGCGAAGAACATCTGTGAATGTAGCAAACCGCACATCGCCAACGGTCCGGTACATGATAAAATTTTCACAAAAGGGGGCTACGGGATTGTGAGCTGCTACAACTCACTGCCGCTGGCCGGTGGTGGCAGCACGCTGGTGCGCCTTAACCTGAAGGCCATTGCTGAACGTAGTGAGTCGCTGGATGACTTTTTTACGCGCACTCTACCGCACTACTGCCAGCAGCAGATCGCCATCATCGATGCGCGGTGTGAATTCCTCTATCAACAATCACACTTCTTTGAGAATAGCTTCCTGGTGAAAGAAGGGTTGATTGATCCTGAACGTTTTGTGCCGATGTTTGGCATGTACGGGCTGGCAGAAGCGGTTAACTTGCTGTGCGAGAAAGAAGGGATTGCCGCGCGCTACGGTAAAGAAGCCGCCGCAAATGAAGTGGGTTATCGCATCAGCGCGCAACTGGCGGAGTTTGTCGCCAATACTCCCGTAAAATATGGCTGGCAAAAACGCGCCATGTTACACGCACAGTCGGGGATCAGTTCTGATGTCGGCACCACACCGGGGGCGCGCTTGCCGTATGGCGATGAGCCAGATCCGATCACCCATCTGCAAACCGTCGCTCCACATCATGCATATTACTACTCCGGGATCAGCGACATTCTGACGCTCGACGAAACCATCAAGCGTAATCCGCAGGCACTGGTGCAGCTTTGCCTCGGTGCCTTTAAAGCCGGAATGCGCGAATTTACTGCCAACGTCAGCGGTAACGATTTGGTTCGTGTTACCGGTTATATGGTGCGTTTGTCAGATTTAGAAAAATATCGCGCCGAAGGCTCACGTACCAACACCACATGGCTGGGCGAAGAAGCTGCACGTAACACTCGTATTCTGGAACGCCAACCGCGCGTGATAAGCCATGAACAGCAGATGCGCTTTAGTCAGTAAGATCATCCCCTTCTCCTGCGTTGACGGGCCAGGCAGTCGTCTGGCTCTGTTTTTACAGGGCTGTAATCTGCGCTGCAAAAATTGCCACAATCCGTGGACGATGGGGCGCTGTAATGATTGCGGGGAGTGCGTGCCGCAGTGTCCACATCAGGCGTTGCAGATTGTCGACAGCAAAGTGGTGTGGAGCGTTGCGGTCTGTGAGCAGTGCGATACCTGCCTGAAGATGTGCCCACAACACGCCACGCCGATGGCACAATCGATGAGTGTGGACGAAGTGCTTAGTCATATCCGCAAAGTGGTGCTGTTTATCGAAGGGATAACGGTGAGCGGCGGCGAAGCCACGACCCAGCTCCCGTTTGTGGTGGCACTGTTTACTGCCATCAAAAGCGATCCACAACTGCACCACCTTACCTGTCTGGTGGACAGCAACGGCATGTTGAGCGAAACCGGCTGGGAAAAATTACTCCCGGTGTGCGACGGCGCGATGCTCGATCTTAAAGCGTGGGATAGCGCCTGCCATCAACAGTTAACCGGACGCGATAATCAACAGATTAAGCACAGCATCTGTTTGCTTGCAGAGCGCGGTAAACTGGCGGAACTGCGTTTGCTGGTAATCCCCAATCAGGTGGATTATTTGCAGCATATTGATGAATTGGCAGCGTTTATCAGGCAACTTGGTGACGTTCCTGTACGGCTGAACGCGTTTCATGCGCACGGTGTGTATGGAGAAGCGCAAAACTGGCCGAGCGCCACGCCGGAAGATGTTGAGCAGTTGGCTGGCGCGTTAAAGGAGCGTGAGGTGAGTCGATTGATATTTCCGGCGCTGTATTTGTGACATGCCGGTGGCACAGGCCAGTAGGCATGACAAGACGCGTCAGCGTCGCATCCGGCATTGTGCGCCAACTGCCAGATACGGCGTGAACGCCTTACCCGTCCTACGGCACGTTAAACATCGCATATGTGTTATTACGCAACGCTTCAGCAATCTCATCTTCTGCTTCCGGACGTAACTCGCACAGCACGGCAAACACCCGGGCGGCCTGTTCCGGGCGGTTGGGCTGCCCCTGAAAACCGTTGAGCGGCATATCCGGCGCGTCGGTTTCCAGTAACAACGACGCCAGTGGCAGTTTCGCTATTACATCGCGAGTTTTACTGGCGCGTGGATAAGTGATGGTGCCGCCTACACCGATTTTGTAGTTCAATTGTACAAACCGTTCGGCCTGTTGCAGGCTGCCGGAAAAACCGTGGACTACGCCAGTGCGTGGCAAATCGTGGCGTTTAAGGTGCATCGCCAGTTTGTCATGAGTACGGCGCGAATGGAGGATCACCGGCAGATCATAGCGTTTCGCCAGTTTCAGTTGTTCGTCGAGCAACCACTGTTGGTGATCGAATTGTGGATCATCGCCAAAGAGATCCAGACCGATCTCCCCCACTGCCACCACCTTTGCGGGACGTCTTTCCAGCGCCTGCTGTAACTGTTCCAGCGACTCATCGGTGTGTTGATCCAACATCCCTGGGTGTAGCCCTAACGCGGCGTACAGCGGTTGATAATTTTCCGCCAGCGCCAACACGCGGGCAAAGTTTGCCGCCTCGGTTGCCGGAACAATGATCTTGCCTACGCCCGCTTGTGCCGCGCGTTGCAGGCTGGACTCTTCATCGCCACGAAACGGCGGAAAATCAAAATGACAGTGGGTATCGATAAAACGGCAAATCAAGCCAGATCCTCATTATTAAATGTCGGGTCATTCGCCTGCGGAGCGTCACTCACCCCGGCAACCAGCGTATCGTTGGCGACTGGCGCAGGCGGAATGACGATCGATTCAGGCGTCGCCGCGGGCACCAGATGGCGGGTAAGCGGCGCTTTTTCGGTTAGCATTTTACCGACGGTTGCCAGAAAATAACGACCGCATAAACGCCCGAGTTTATAGTCATCGCGCAGCGCCGGAAGCCGACTTCCCAGGGCGATACTATGCAGCGGCTTCGGCGGATAAATTTCGAATATCCGCAGCTTGCCCGGTGGTTTTTCAATAAATTGCTGGATGTCACGATAACTGGTTTCATGGTGCTGCACCAAATTCACCAGCGGTTGCAGGCTACTGTCGCCCAGCCAGCGTTCCATGCGTTTAAACCACTGCGGTGTGTAATACATTTGCGACGGCACAGTGCGGATCACCACCAGCGTTTTCGCTCCTTGTCTTGCCGCTTCCTTAACCGGGATCGCATCGCTGACGCCACCATCAAAATAGTTAATTCCATCAAGTGAAACTCCGGTGCGATAAAAACCAGGAATCGCACTTGAGGCGCGAATCAAATCCAGCCAGTTTTGTTTGGTCGGCAAAAAGTAGTTCGGCGTGTAATCGTCCTGACGACAGGCACACATATAAAACGATTTGCCGCTCTCAAACAGCCGCGCGGCGGTATCCATCTGCAACGGCATCTGGCTGGCCGTCGCCTCTATCAGCCAGTCCAGATCGATAAGATTTCCGCCACGCACAAAACGCACTGGATCGAAAAATTCGCGTTTTGTGGTATAGCGCATGATGACTTTGCGGGCGTAACCAGGCTGGTTACAAATATACGCCGAAAGGTTCTGCGCCCCGGCAGACGTGCCAAAATAAAGATCGAAAGGATTAAACTGCGCGCGCATAAACTCATCCAGCACGCCAGCCGTGAAGATTCCGCGTTGCCCACCGCCTTCGCACACCAGCGCAATACGCCCGGGCTGGAACGGCCTTAGCGACAACGGCGCAATATTACCAAGCGTTACAGGTATTCGCTGCCCCACCTCTGCCTTCCTGTTTTTTTAATGTGAAAGACTGACAAAGTAACGCAATTTATTATTCGCTAAAACCGTAAAAGCCAGTCCGCTGGACTGGCTTTGTATAAAATTTTCTTAATGGTCTGAAATCTAAGGTCGTTTTCGGCCCATGAACAAACTCACCAGGAACAGAATAATCCCGACGACAAAGACAATTTTTGCTGCACCTGCAGCAGTACCGGCCAGACCACCAAACCCAAGTGCGGCGGCGATTAACGCGATAACCAGAAATATGATGCCCCAACGAAACATAAGCGTCTCCTTTACCATAGTTAATGTCACCGCTTGATATGAGCGTGCAAATCACTCAATGCGATATTTTTAGTGTGGTGCACATCGCGCCTCCCGACAAAGTTCGGGAGGACGAATTACGACGAATTACTTAGTTTTCAGATCATTTTTAACGCTTTTCACACCATCTACCGCTTTAGCGATACTTTCAGCACGGTCGCTTTGTGCCTGGGAATCAACAGTACCGGAGAGCTGAACCACGCCGTCGGTGGTTTCAACTTTCACATGACGGGAAGGGACGATATCGTCTGCCAGCAGTTTGGCTTTGATTTCACTGGTGGTGGCGGTATCACCTGCGTAACCCTTCACAGAGCCTTCTTTAGCGTCGCGAACGTGCAGTTTGTCGCTGACAGAGGCCACACCCTCAACTCCTTTAGCCACTTTCACGGCCTCTTCAGCCTGTGCCTGGCTTTCAACAAATCCGCTCAGAGTCACGACTTTTTGATCGGTTTTAACAGAGATATCGGTGCTTTTGATGTTGTCATGATCCACCAGAGCCGCCTTCACTTTCGCAGTGATAGCGCTGTCATCCATGAAATTACCGACTTTATTCATAGAGCTATCGACTTTTTGCCCTGCGGTTTCGTTGGTGGTCTGCGCGTTGTTTTCCGCAAAAGCAGAGCCTGTCGCCACGGCAGAGGTCAACATTACGGCCAGCAGCGTTTTCGAAATCTTCAGTTTTGTCATAGTCATCGATGTATTCCTGTATGTTTGCTCATAATTTGAGCCTGGCAACACGAGGTTGCATTGCTGAAAGGGAGAGACTTCACCCTGTACAGAAGTCAATGGTCGCCATCACAAAAGCGATGAGTGATGAATAACGACCATCACAGCCTCTGGATCAGTTATTAATATCAATCGAATGACATTTAACGGTTTTAAATACTGATATCCACGAATTGAACGGTATTTAAAGCCGTCACAAATGTCATCACTTTGTTAAATATAGATCACAATTTTGAAACCGCTCGCCACATCGGCTAAAAAACGCGCAAACATAAGCAAAAGCGAATGTTTTAAGAACATTCCGCAAGCGGCTAATAAGGAAGGGAAAGTGACAGGGCGCAGCGGTTGCCGCGCCCTTGAGGCAAGAATTAATGTTCGCGAGTCTGGTGGAACTGAACATCCGGGTAACGCTCTTGCGCTAAGCGCAAGTTCACCATGCTGGTAGCGATGTAAGCGAGGTTGTCGCCGCCATCAAGCGCCAGTTGGCTTTCGTTCTTACGCTTGAACTCTTCGAATTTCTTCGCGTCCGCACATTCTACCCAACGGGCGGTGGCAACGTTGACCGACTCGTACACGGCTTCAACGTTGTATTCGCTCTTCAGGCGCGATACCACCACATCAAACTGCAGCACACCAACCGCACCTACGATCAGGTCGTTGTTGGAGAGCGGACGGAACACCTGTACCGCGCCCTCTTCGGAAAGCTGTACCAGCCCTTTGAGCAGTTGTTTTTGCTTCAGCGGATCTTTCAGGCGGATACGGCGGAACAGTTCTGGTGCGAAGTTCGGAATACCGGTGAACTTCATCATCTCGCCCTGGGTAAAGGTGTCGCCAATCTGAATAGTGCCGTGGTTGTGCAGACCAAGGATATCGCCCGGATAAGCTTCTTCAACGTGCGAACGGTCGCCCGCCATAAAGGTCAATGCGTCGGAAATCACCACGTCTTTCGCGGTACGCACCTGGCGCAGTTTCATGCCTTTTTCATATTTACCGGACACGACTCGCATAAACGCCACGCGGTCGCGGTGTTTCGGGTCCATGTTGGCCTGAATTTTAAATACGAAGCCGGTAAATTTGTCTTCGCTCGCCTCTACAGTGCGAGTATCTGTCTGACGCGACATCGGCGCAGGCGCCCACTCCACCAGCCCGTCCAGCATATGATCCACGCCGAAGTTACCCAGCGCAGTACCAAAAAATACCGGGGTGATTTCACCTGCAAGGAACAGCTCTTTGTCGAACTCGTTAGATGCGCCTTTCACCAGTTCCAGTTCATCACGCAGTTGTTGTGCCAGATCTTCACCAACAGCAGCATCGAGATCCGGGTTGTTCAGCCCTTTAACAATGCGCACTTCCTGAATGGTGTGACCTTTACCGCTCTGATAGAGATACGTTTCATCTTTATAAAGATGGTAAACGCCTTTAAACAGCTTGCCGCAGCCAATCGGCCAGGTGATCGGCGCACAACCGATTTTCAGCTCGTTTTCAACTTCATCGAGCAATTCCATCGGGTCGCGGATATCACGGTCAAGTTTGTTCATAAAGGTGAGGATCGGCGTATCGCGCAGACGGGTAACTTCCATCAGCTTGCGGGTACGATCTTCTACACCTTTTGCGGCGTCGATCACCATCAGGCAGCAGTCCACTGCAGTCAGTGTACGATAGGTATCTTCCGAGAAGTCTTCGTGCCCCGGGGTGTCGAGCAGGTTAACCAGGCAATCCTTATAAGGGAACTGCATCACAGAAGTGGTAATAGAGATACCACGCTGCTTTTCCATCTCCATCCAGTCCGACTTCGCGTGCTGGTTAGAGCCACGGCCTTTTACTGTACCGGCGGTCTGAATGGCCTGTCCGAACAGCAACACCTTCTCGGTAATAGTGGTCTTACCTGCGTCCGGGTGAGAAATAATGGCAAAAGTGCGGCGCTTCGCCACCTCTTGCAAATAAGGAGACAACGTCATAATTCTTTCTTCTTGAGTAAGCGGCATCGCGCCGCGCTTGTTGAAAACGAAAAATTGCGGCTATTTTACCCATCAACGGGGGGGAGGCAATCAGTGTTTACACAGGAGTTGCTCCAGTTCATGCAACGATGAAACGGTCCAGGTGGGTGCGATACCTTCTGGTTGCTCACGGTTGTGCGCATTCAGCCAGCAGGTCGCAAGCCCGGCATTGATACCACCGAGAATATCGGACTCAGCAGTATCACCGACCATCAGCACTCGTGAACGGTCAGGATTGCCCGCCTGTTCCAGGGCATAATCGAAAATTTTCTTATTCGGCTTGGCGACACCAACTTCTTCGGAAATCACTAGCAAATCGAAATAATCACGCAGGCCCGTGCGTTCCAGACGCACCTGCTGCAAGGCGCTAAAGCCGTTGGTGATGATACCGATTTTGGCGTTGCCGCGAATGGCGTTAAGCAGGGAAACCGCGCCCGGCAGCGGCGTGCAGATTTCCGCCATCGCATTTATAAAGGCCTCGTTGAGTTTACCTGGCTCGACGTTCAGTCGTTCGGCCCAGCTTTCAAAACGCCCGTGCTGAAGCTGTAATGAAGTGATCGCGCCGTTTTGATAATCCACCCACAGTGGCTTGTTAACGGCCTGATAGTCCTGAAAATCTTCAGCGGTAAAGGTGACGCTGTAGTCAAGAAACATCCGCTGCAGGCCGGTGAACGAGTCAAAAGTAAACAGCGTTTCATCGGCATCAAAGAAAATCCAGTCCCACTTCATTATTCCACCTTGTCTTACATACTGATTGGCAACGCCATGATGATGGCGTCTTCGCGACCGTCCGTGGTGGGGTAGTAATTGCGGCGAATCGTCGCCTCGTTAAAACCTAAACTTTCATACAGGGCAATGGCGGCAGCGTTTGAGGCGCGGACCTCCAGCCATAGCGTTGCCACGCCGCGTTTTTCCAGTTCGTCGATCAGATGCTCCAGTAGCGCCCTTCCCAATCCCTGACGCTGATAGTCGGGATCGACAGCAATATTGAACAATGTAGCTTCATCCAGCACCACTTGCGTAATCGCAAACGCCGCCATTTTGCCGTTTTGCGTTAACTGAAAGTTGAGATAGCGTTCGCCCTGGTTGCTGGCAAAGGTTTTTTCGCTCCACGGAAAGGCGTGGGCGCGTTGTTCAATGTTAAAAGCCGCTGGTAAATCAGTCGTTTCGAGGGAAGAAATCGTGTTCATATGTGCAAATTTGTTGCCATAACGCGGCGCGTGCCGTTGGGTTTGCCCGTAATTCAGTGAGCGTCGGGGATGCTATCTGGGCACCTTCCAGTGACAGCGGTTCATCAGTGCCCAGCCGCCAACTGTTGCAGCGACTACCTTGCGGTAGCATCGCGATCCTTTCGGGCGTCAATTGCAGTACCTGCTCGGGGCTAACGGTTAATGCGCGCAAAACGTCACTCACCAGCGGATCGGTCAGGGCGGGAATATCGTTTGCCACCATCACCAGACGAACGTGTGCCGGGATCGCAATGGCTACCTCTCCCTGCAACGCGCCAGGGCGACGCAGCGACCACTGGGTAATGCCCAGTTGCTGTAACTGCCAGTCTCGTCGGGATGTCATAGCGAATCGCTCCTGTTGTCAGGGGCGCAAATATAGCAAATTCGTCGATACCGCGCCAACATATGGCTATAATCGCCGCCAGTATCAATTGAGGAGCATTCCATGTCTGCATTTACCCCGGCAAGTGAAGTCTTGCTGCGCCACAGTGATGATTTCGAACAAAGCCGTATTCTGTTTGCCGGTGACTTACAGGATGACCTGCCCGCGCGTTTAGATACCGCGGCCAGTCGTGCTCATACCCAGCAATTCCACCATTGGCAGGTGTTAAGTCGCCAGATGGGTGATAACGCCCGTTTTAGCCTGATCGCTACGGCGGACGACGTCGCAGATTGCGATACGCTGATCTACTACTGGCCGAAGAACAAACCAGAAGCGCAATTCCAACTGATGAACCTACTGTCACTGCTGCCGGTAGGGACAGATATTTTCGTCGTGGGCGAAAACCGCAGCGGTGTGCGCAGCGCCGAGCAGATGTTGGCGGACTACGCACCACTGAATAAGGTAGACAGCGCCCGCCGCTGCGGCCTCTATTTTGGTCGTCTGGAAAAGCAGCCGGAGTTTGATGCTGATAAATTCTGGGGCGAATACAACGTTGATGGCCTGACGGTCAAAACGTTGCCGGGCGTGTTTAGTCGTGACGGCCTGGATGTCGGTAGCCAGTTGCTGCTTTCGACATTTACTCCGCACACGAAAGGCAAAGTGCTGGATGTCGGCTGCGGTGCAGGCGTGCTTTCGGTTGCTTTTGCGCACCATTCACCGAAAATTCGCCTCACCTTGTGCGATGTCTCCGCACCGGCAGTAGAAGCCAGTCGCGCGACACTTTCCGCTAACGGTGTTGAAGGTGAAGTCTTTGCCAGCAACGTCTTTTCCGAGGTGAAAGGTCGTTTTGACATGATTATCTCCAACCCACCGTTCCACGATGGAATGCAAACCAGCCTTGATGCTGCGCAAACGTTGATTCGCGGCGCGGTACGTCATCTTAATAGCGGCGGCGAGTTGCGGATTGTAGCGAATGCGTTCCTGCCTTATCCGGATCTGCTGGATGAAACATTTGGCTTCCATGAAGTCATCGCACAAACCGGGCGTTTCAAGGTGTATCGCGCCATTATGACCCGCCAGGCGAAGAAAGGTTAAGTCTCTGGCACCTGTCGCCGCATGCCGTGTCGGATGCGGCGTAAACGCCTTATCCAACCAACAAAACCTGTACGTTAGCCCTCCGTAGGCCAGATAAGACGCGTCAGCGTCGCATCTGGCATATACAGCCACAAGCCATGTCGGATGCGACGTGAACGCCTGATCTGACCGACAAACGAATTATCCACAATCCACTGATGGCCATTTTTCCAGCAATCACACATCAGGCGACAATTAACTATTGACGAAAAACTGAAAACCACTAGAATGCGCCTCCGTGGTAGCAATTCTTTTTTAAGAATTGATGGTATGCGAAGGTGGCGGAATTGGTAGACGCGCTAGCTTCAGGTGTTAGTGT
>NZ_KE138680.1:1717219-1789587 GCF_000408325.1 Escherichia sp. KTE52 | reverse complement strand
CTTACGGACGTGGGGGTTCAAGTCCCCCCCCTCGCACCAATTATCTTTACTTCCTTTCTTGTTTCTTCCCTGTTTTATCATCCTTGATCCCAGCTCGTTATCATCAGTATGACGTTCGCAATTAGCGCCAGGCACGATGGCAACAAAACATAATGCCGTAACTGTTTGTGATACAGCATCAGCGGTGTCACCAATAATCCCATCAGCATGACAATCCGCCACAGTTCCGGCGATAAATCCACATACGTCAGTCCTGCAATCAGCAATCCCGGCAGCAACACTCCCCAACCACTGCCCAGTGTACGTTGCAACATGGTTTCATCTCTTTTATTGATAATGATAAGCAATATCATATGATAATTTTTATCGTTTGCAAGCTAGCAAAATCCCTTGCTATCGTTTAAACCTATCGCTAGGATTAGCAATCATTATCATTTAGATTACTATCACGATTATGGCCTATCGTTCCGCACCGCTTCTTGAAGATGTTATCTGGCGAACGCATCTCCAGCCGCAAGATCCAACACTTGCGGAAACAGTACGTGCGACGATCGCAGAACATCGTGAACATTTGCTGGAGTTTATCCGTCTGGATGAACCCGCCCCACTTAGCGCCCTGACGCTGGCGCAATGGTCTTCTCCAACGGCCCTGCGTTCCCTTTTGGCTGTTTATTCCGATCATATCTACCGCAATCAACCATTGATGCTCCGCGAGAATAAGCCGCTGATCTCACTGTGGGCGCAATGGTATATCGGTCTGATGATGCCGCCATTAATGCTGGCGCTGTTAACACAGGAAAAAGCGTTAGATCTTTCCCCGGAACATTTTCACGTTGAGTTTCACGAAACCGGGCGTGCCGCCTGTTTCTGGATCGACGTGTGTGAGGACAAGAACGCTCCGCATTTGCCACAGCAGCGAATGGAAAAGTTAATCAGTCAGGCGATCGCCCCGGTTGTGCAGGCATTAGAAGCCACCGGCGAAATCAATGGCAAACTTATCTGGAGTAATACCGGCTATCTGATCAACTGGTATTTGACTGAGATGAAGCAGTTACTTGGTGATGCGACTGTTGAATCACTTCGCCATGCTCTCTTTTTTGAGAAAACACTCTCCACGGGTGAAGATAATCCTCTTTGGCGTACGGTGGTGCTGCGCGACGGCCTGTTGGTGCGCCGTACCTGCTGCCAACGTTATCGCTTGCCGGATGTACAGCAATGCGGCGACTGTACGCTGAAATGAAAAACTCTGCCGGGGTGATAACCCGGCATTAGCGTATTAAAAGGAATGCAACACATTGCTTGTTTCTGAAACCCGCATACATAACAGAATGTCTGCAGCCTCCAACAACCCAGCATCGGAACTGACGCCCAGTTTCGACATCACATTAAATTTATGCGCGCGGATCGTTTTAATATTTCGTTTAAGCTGCTCGGCAATTTGTGTCATTGAGTAGCCACGCGACATAAAACGCAATATTTCTCTCTCCGTTGGGCTTAGCGTCCGGCTTTGATTAATGTACCACTGATTGTTCAGGCGATCGGTAGCCTGACGCACGCCATTTAATGACAGAAACAGCTCCTGATAAAAAATGTCCAGCGTCGATGCTTTACTTAATACACCGTCCAACGGTGATGGCGATAATGATCCGATTAATCGTGCTTCAATATCATCATCCGCAATAACTAAACGCCGGGTACGCGGAAATTTAATAGCCAGCTCAGTCAAATAAGATAATCCCTCTCTGCGCTCACTTCTCATGGCAGAAAAAGAAAAAATAACCGCCGCAAATGAGACCCGCGACATCGCATCCTGAAACGCCTCCTGGCTTCTATAGATATGGAGTGTATAAGGGTTACCCGCAAACTTTCTGAATAAGCTTTCAATACCGATACTACTCATGACGCACTTCTCTATGAGTGCGACATTTCTCTTCTTAATTCGGCTGTGTTCCATTCTGCGGCATCTCCATAAACCGAAGGCAAGTTAAGTTCTCTTGCCCCCTGCGCGCTATTTATCCATGCATACATCTCAGCGTTGCTGTGAATTGCCAGCCGACGCATCGCACTGTTTTTTTGTGCGCTGATGGTTTTATTGCTTTTCTTAAGCAATGAAGCTATCTGGTTGATGCCCCATCCTTTGCCTAACAACCGCAGTACCTTGCGCTCTGAAAGTGTCAGAATGACGGTGCGATAGCTAAAATCCTGAGTTTCAGTCATTGCCGGGGAGGTCAGCATGGCGCTGATACGCTCTGCATGCGCATTACCGGAACGAACCGTCTTAACCAGATTCTCAATGGGTTCGATATCGGACAGTAACGTCGCTGCCGGGCACATAAGCAGTTCTACCGCCTGAGAGTACCAGGCACGCGAAACCATGAAAACCCAATGAATTTCCCTGTATTGTGAGATCAATGAATAATAATGTTCACAAACGGAATGTGGATTGTCATTTTCGCCGGTTAAATCGGCAATGACTAATCCGGAGCGACGTAATTGTAATAAGGTAAGATCCTCCGCGGAGGCTCTGGATATTATTTCATATTCAGGGAAGTGAGTCCTCATGACCTCTTTTAACCCTGCTTGCATAACCGGTATTTTACTGATAACAATTCCATTTTTGCAGCATCCTGGCAACATATTTCCTCCACATCCACTGTCTAAAAATCATGATGGTTTATTCAGGATATTCATTCCTTAAATGCTTCCAGCAAATTAATAGATTAAGCGAATAAATTATCCTTAGCATTCACTTTCATATCAGCATACTCCTGCTGCACAATAACTCCACGGCATGTGTCAGAAGGTTAGCATCAAATGATAACCTGGTGAAATAGCCTGGAGACATTTAAAATAACTAAATTAACTTGTTAGAAATACTTAATGGAAACCCTGGAATTCGATTAGTTTAAGATATAATTAAAACACCGCCTTCCCATCGAACAAAAAACATCTCGTCAGCATTTATACAAAAAAAATCAGTAAAATCTGATGATTTTATCTGTTTAAAATTCAAAAGTACGAACGGCCATCCATTACTCTAATCCGTAAGAGACAAATTATAAATTCATTATAATTATAATATTCATATGATAATTTTTTTGCAGCGATAAAAAATTCGCTTTTCGCCACTGAACTTCACCCGCCAACCAGGACTAATCAGCGCAATTTTGATCTTAACCTACCCCAAAACAACCGCTCTTCATGATACAAATGGGGTCTCATTATTTGAACAATACGCAGCACGTCTATGACAAAGGACGAGTTATGCAGACTGAGCAACAGCGGGCCGTAACACGGCTTTGTATCCAGTGTGGATTATTTCTTTTGCAACATGGAGCGGAAAGCGCGTTAGTTGATGAGCTTTCCTCGCGACTGGGTCGGGCGTTGGGAATGGACTGCGTCGAAAGTTCTATCTCTTCGAACGCCATTGTGCTTACTACCATTAAAGATGGGCAATGCCTGACATCTACGCGCAAAAATCACGATCGCGGCATTAATATGCATGTAGTGACGGAAGTTCAGCATATTGTGATTCTGGCGGAGCATCACCTGCTGGATTACAAAGGCGTGGAGAAACGTTTTAGCCAGATTCAACCCTTACGTTACCCGAGATGGCTGGTCGCCTTGATGGTTGGTCTGTCATGCGCCTGTTTCTGTAAGCTCAATAAAGGTGGCTGGGATGGTGCCGTCATCACCTTCTTTGCCAGCACGGTCGCAATGTATATCCGTCAGCTACTGGCGCAACGTCATCTCCACCCTCAGATAAACTTTTGCATCACCGCATTTGCCGCCACCACGATTTCTGGTTTGCTTTTACAACTCCCTGCCTTCAGCAATACGCCAACAATCGCGATGGCTGCCAGCGTTCTGCTGCTGGTGCCGGGCTTTCCGTTGATTAATGCCGTCGCTGATATGTTTAAAGGGCACATCAATACCGGGCTGGCACGCTGGGCGATTGCCAGCCTATTGACGTTGGCTACCTGCGTTGGCGTGGTGATGGCACTCACGATTTGGGGACTACGCGGATGGGTGTGATCGAATTTCTCTTAGCACTAGTGCAGGATATGATCCTCGCGGCAATTCCTGCAGTCGGCTTTGCGATGGTATTCAATGTGCCGGTTCGGGCGTTACGCTGGTGTGCACTGCTTGGCGCGATTGGTCATGGCTCTCGAATGATCTTAATGAATACCGGGCTGAATATTGAATGGTCAACCTTTATGGCATCCATGCTGGTCGGCACCATTGGTATTCAATGGTCACGCTGGTATCTGGCGCATCCGAAAGTCTTTACCGTGGCAGCCGTTATCCCTATGTTTCCCGGTATCTCTGCTTATACAGCAATGATTTCAGCCGTAAAAATCAGCCAGTTAGGTTACAGCGAGCCGTTGATGATTACCCTGTTAACCAACTTTCTTACGGCATCATCAATTGTTGGCGCGTTATCCATCGGCCTTTCCATTCCTGGATTATGGTTGTACCGCAAGCGCCCTCGCGTATAAAATTGCCTCGCTTAAAGCACACGGATGAGAGACAGCCTCCTTTCATCCGTGTGTTACTATAAAAGTAATCTCCCTTCTCGTTCATCGTTCCATATTGAGAAACAGTATGTCTTCCAGAGTTTTGACCCCGGACGTCGTTGGTATTGACGCCCTGGTACACGATCACCAGACCGTTCTGGCAAAAGCTGAAGGCGGTATGGTTGCCGTATTTGCTAACAACGCTCCGGCGTTTTATGCCGTCACGCCCTCACGTCTTGCTGAACTGCTGGCGCTGGAAGAAAAGCTGACACGTCCAGGAAGCGATGTCGCTCTGGACGATCAACTCTATCAGGAACCGCAAACTCCCCCCGTTGCCGTACCGATGGGAAAATTCGCCATGTACCCGGACTGGCGGCCAGATGCTGATTTTACTCGCCTGGCTGCATTATGGGGCGTGGCGCTAAGAGAACCCGCCACCGCCGAAGAACTGGCCTCATTCATTGCCTACTGGCAGGCGGAAGGCAAAGTCTTTCATCATGTGCAATGGCAACAAAAACTGGCGCGCAGTCTGCAAATTGGTCGTGCCAGCAATGGCGGACTGCCGAAACGAGATGTGAACACAGTCAGCGAACCTGACAGCCAAATTCCACCGGGATTCAGAGGGTAACGATGAAAAACGTTGGCGACCTGATGCAACGTCTGCAAAAAATGATGCCTGCCCATATCAAACCCGCCTTCAAAACGGGTGAAGAGCTTCTGGCGTGGCAGAAAGAACAAGGAGCGCTCCGCGCCGCCGCTCTGGAGCGCGAGAACCGGGCAATGAAAATGCAGCGCACCTTTAACCGCTCCGGCATTCGTCCGCTGCATCAGAACTGCTCCTTTGAGAACTATCGTGTTGAATGCGAAGGGCAGATGAATGCGTTGAGCAAAGCGCGCCAGTATGTCGACGAGTTCGACGGCAACATCGCCAGCTTTATCTTTTCTGGCAAGCCTGGAACCGGTAAAAACCACCTGGCGGCAGCGATCTGCAACGAACTACTGCTACGCGGCAAATCGGTATTGATTATTACTGTTGCCGATATTATGTCAGCGATGAAAGATACTTTCAGAAATAGCGGCACCAGCGAAGAGCAACTGCTCAACGATCTGAGCAACGTTGATCTGCTGGTGATCGACGAGATCGGTGTACAGACCGAATCGAAATACGAAAAAGTGATCATCAACCAGATCGTCGATCGTCGTTCTTCTTCCAAACGCCCGACCGGGATGCTGACCAACAGCAATATGGAGGAGATGACGAAATTGCTGGGCGAACGCGTTATGGATCGTATGCGCCTGGGCAACAGCCTGTGGGTGATCTTCAACTGGGACAGTTATCGTAGTCGGGTAACGGGTAAAGAGTATTAATCCCCATTTCCGGCGTTATACTGCGACAAAATTCCATTATGAGTAATGATGATGAAAACTGTTAAACACCTTCTGTGCTGTGCAATTGTCACCACCGCATTCATTTCCGCCGGGACACATGCCGCTTCCTGGAAAGATGCGCTTTCCAGCGCCGCCAGCGAGTTAAGCAACCAGAGCAGCACCACACAGGAAGGTGGTTGGTCGCTCTCTTCATTAACGAGTCTGCTTAGCAGCGGCAACCAGGCGTTAAGCGCAGACAATATGAACAATGCCGCAGGTATTCTGCAATATTGCGCGAAACAAAAGCTGGCTTCAGTGACCGACGCGGAAAACATCAAAAATCAGGTACTGGAGAAGCTGGGCCTGAACAGCGAAGAACAGAAAGAAGACACCAACTATCTGGATGGCATTCAGGGTTTGCTGAAAACCAAAGATGGTCAGCAGCTTAATCTGGATAACATCGGCACCACTCCGCTGGCGGAGAAAGTGAAAACCAAAGCCTGCGATCTGGTATTAAAGCAAGGCCTGAACTTTATCTCCTGATCTGTTCTGTATAATGCCGCGTTTTAACTGTTAATCGGCTGGCGCGGCTCTCCCCTTCTCTTTTTCCCGCTTCTCACGCTTTCATCCCCCGCTATGCGGGACGCGACCTTGAATAAAAAAGCCTGTTTATAAACTAATTCCTAACAACATCGCATTTTTTTGACACTAGAATTGCAGCAATATGGCAGCGCCATTACATTGTGTTTCTCAAAAAATCTTAAACATCGGCTACACGGCCTGGTTTAGTGAGGATCGCCCGTTGTCAGAACTACTCTCTTTCGCCCTGTTTCTCGCCTCTGTGCTGATCTACGCATGGAAAGCGGGACGTAACACCTGGTGGTTTGCAGCCACGTTAACGGTGCTGGGGCTATTTGTCGTTTTAAATATTACCCTGTTTGCCAGCGACTATTTTACTGGCGATGGTATTAACGACGCGGTGCTCTATACCTTAACCAACAGCCTGACCGGTGCAGGCGTCAGCAAATATATCCTGCCAGGCATCGGCATTGTGCTGGCACTGACGGCGGTGTTCGGCGCGCTGGGATGGATCCTTCGCCGCCGCCGACATCATCCTCACCATTTTGGCTACAGCCTTTTGGCACTCTTGCTGGCGCTGGGTTCAGTGGATGCCAGCCCGGCATTTCGTCAGATAACGGAACTGGTGAAATCCCAATCGCGCGACGGCGATCCGGACTTTGCGGCTTATTATAAAGAGCCGTCAAAAACCATCCCCTCCCCCAAACTCAACCTGGTTTATATCTATGGAGAAAGCCTCGAACGAACTTATTTTGACAACGACGCTTTCCCGGATCTCACGCCAGAACTGGGGGCGCTAAAAAATGAAGGGCTGGATTTCAGCCATACGCAGCAACTGCCGGGAACCGATTACACAATTGCTGGCATGGTAGCCTCCCAGTGTGGCATTCCGCTGTTTGCCCCGTTTGAAGGCAACGCCTCTGCATCCGTTTCCAGCTTCTTCCCACAGAACATCTGTCTGGGCGATATCCTGAAAAATTCCGGTTATCAGAACTATTTCGTGCAGGGAGCCAACCTGCGTTTTGCGGGTAAAGATGTGTTCCTGAAATCACACGGCTTCGACCATTTGTACGGTTCGGAAGAACTGAAAAGCGTGGTGGCAGACCCGCATTATCGCAACGACTGGGGATTCTACGACGATACGGTGCTGGACGAAGCATGGAAAAAATTTGAAGAACTGTCTCGCTCCGGCCAACGGTTTTCGCTGTTTACTCTGACGGTCGATACCCATCACCCGGATGGTTTTATCTCACGTACCTGTAACCGCAAAAAATATGATTTTGACGGAAAACCGAACCAGTCATTCAGCGCGGTAAGTTGCAGCCAGGAGAACATCGCGACGTTTATCAATAAAATCAAAGCCTCTCCGTGGTTTAAAGATACCGTTATAGTGGTCTCTTCCGACCATCTGGCGATGAACAACACCGCGTGGAAATACCTGAACAAACAGGATCGCAACAACCTGTTTTTTGTCATCCGTGGCGACAAACCGCAGCAAGAGACGCTGGCAGTGAAGCGTAACACGATGGATAACGGCGCTACCGTGCTGGATATTCTCGGAGGCGATAACTTCCTCGGTCTCGGACGCAGCAGTCTGTCTGGTCAGTCAATATCAGAAGTGTTCCTCAACATTAAAGAGAAAGTGCTGGCGTGGAAGCCGGATATCATCCGCTTGTGGAAATTCCCTACCGAGATGAAAACGTTCACCATTGATCAGAACAAAAACATGATCGCATTCTCAGGAAGCCACTTCCGCCTGCCACTGCTGTTACGCGTGTCAGATAAACGCGTGGAGCCTCTGCCAGAAAGTGAATACTCCGCACCTCTGCGTTTCCAGTTAGCTGATTTCGCCCCACGAGACAATTTCGTCTGGGTTGACCGCTGTTACAAGATGGCGCAACTGTGGGCACCGGAACTGGCGCTCTCTACCGACTGGTGCGTCTCACAAGGTCAACTTGGCGGACAACAAATTGTGCAGCATGTTGATAAGCCTGAATGGAAAGGCAAAACAGCGTTTAAAGACACGGTCATCGACATGAAACGCTACAAAGAGAATGTTGATACGCTGAAAATTGTCGATAACGATATTCGCTACAAAGCAGACAGTTTCATCTTTAACGTCGCTGGTGCGCCGGAAGAGGTGAAACAGTTCAGTGGAATTTCCCGCCCGGAATCCTGGGGACGCTGGTCAAACGCGCAGTTAGGCGATGAAGTGAAAATCGAGTACAAACATCCGCTGCCGAAGAAATTTGACCTGGTGATCACCGCCAAAGCCTATGGTAATAACGCCGGCCGCCCCATTCCGGTACGCGTAGGCAATGAAGAACAAACCATCGTGCTGGGTAATGAAGTGACCACCAATACGCTGCATTTCGATAACCCAACCGATGCCGATACGCTGGTGATTGTTCCACCGGAACCTGTCGTAACCAACGAAGGGAACATTCTCGGCCACTCGCCGCGTAAGCTCGGCATTGGTATGGTGGAAATCAAAGTGGTTGAGCGTGAAGGGTAATAATATTGCCTGGTTGTAGTTCGGATAAGACGCGCAAGCGTCGCATCAGGCATCGGCACACAACTGCCGGATGCGGCGTGAACGCCTTATCCGTCCTGCGGTATATTATTGAAACGTAAAAAAACAGCGCCCAACACGTCCCCGAGCGCTGCATGGCAACTTTACCAATATCCGATTATCAGAAAGTAATAACGCCCTTAATCAACTCAGGATTGTTAATTACATCGCGCTCATAGATTTCCGCCAGCGTGGCGAACGGATAGCGATGGGTTAACATCATGTCAGCCGTGATTTTCCCTTCCGCCATCAATCTCCCGACTTTCGCGAAATCTTCCGGCGTGGCGTTGCGGCTACCCATCATTGTGGTTTCTTTTTTATGGAACTCCGGGTCAGAGAATTGCAACTCGCCTTTAAACAGGCCGACAAATACCACCGTGCCGCCGTGGCGAATCAGATTAACTGTGTTATTCATCGCATGTTGATTACCCGTCGCGTCGATCACTTTCTGTGCCAAAGAACCACCAAATTGCGCCCGCAACTGGTCATCAAAATCCTCTGCTGAAGGATCCAGCACCGGCAGTTCCAGACGCGTTGCTACATGCTCACGGCGAGTCGGACTGGTATCTGCCACTACCACCTGTGCACCATCAGCTTTAGCGATTGCCGCCGCGCCCAGACCGATTGGCCCCGCACCGACCACCAGCACCTGCTCGCCGGGCGCAACTGCCGCACGACGTACCGCATGAGCGCTAATGGCGAAAGGTTCAATCAACGCAGCCGCCTGCGGGTCAATGCCGTCTGCGGGTAGCAAATTAGCCGCAGGCACTGCCAGATACTCACTAAAACCACCATCCTGATGCACACCAATGACTGAAATTCTTTCACAGCAGTTGGTGCGACCACTTTTACACGCAGGACACTGCTGACAAGAGATATACGGAATTACTGCAACTTGCTGCCCAATATTAAAATTGTGAATATTTTTCCCTGCATCAATAATCTCCCCACATATTTCATGACCTAAAACACGTGGGTAGCTAAAAAATGGCTGATTACCCGCCCAGGCATGAATATCTGTACCACAAATTCCGACAGCTTTAATTTTAATTAATGCTTCATCGTCGCCTGCCACCGGCCTTTCCCGGATTTTCCAGACTAAACTCTTTATTTTCTGACAAATTAAGACTTTCATTGTAGACATGATTCACTGCTCCTTTTATTTTATTACTCCCAGATATCGTCGAATTTATAAGAGCGACTGAATTTGCCCATGAAATATGCGGATGATCACGCATAAAAATGTTTTAAATCGGTTTTTAATACCGTACTGGAGGGAACAATGAGTCGTTCACAGAATTTACGTCATAACGTCATAAACCAGGTGATTGAAGATATGGCGCGGGGAAATATTCCATCCCCACTCCCTTCACAAAGTGGACTGGCAGAAATGTATAACATTAGCCGCACCACGGTACGCCACATACTCCAGCATTTAAGCGCATGCGGCGTGCTCACCCAGGTGGGAAAGGATTATGTTGTCGCCCGCAAACCCGAACAGAACGATGGTTTCGATTGCATCACAGTCTCGCTGACAGAGCAAAACTACATTTTTGAGCAGGCATTTTTCACCATGATTAACCAGCGTCAGCTACGCGCCGGAGAGAGTTTTTCCGAGCTGCAACTGGCGCGGACGGCAGGCGTCAGCCCGGTCGTGGTTCGAGAATACCTTTTAAAATTTGGCCGCTATGGTCTGATTCAGAGCGAAAAACGCGGGCAGTGGAGCATGAAGCAGTTCGATCAGTCTTATGCCGAACAACTGTTTGAACTGCGGGAGATGCTGGAAACACACGCGTTACAGCACTTTCTGAATTTGCCAGATGATGATTCACGCTGGTTACAGGCAAAAACACTGCTCGAACGCCACCGGACACTGCGTGACAGCATTGGCAGTAATTTTCGTATGTTTTCGCAGTTAGACCGCGATTTTCATGCCATGCTGCTATCTGCTGCTGACAACATCTTTTTTAATCAAACACTTGAAATTATATCGGTGATTTTTCACTGTCATTATCAGTGGGATGAAAGCGATCTGAAACAACGTAATATTATTGCCATTGATGAGCATATGACGATTCTTAGCGCGCTAATTTGCCGCAGTGATTTAGATGCCGTACTCGCGCTGCGTAATCATCTCGATACCGCCAGGCAATCGATGATTCGCTCAGTCAAACAGCATCATCGTTAAATTAAGTACAGATTAAAAACTACTATTCCGAGTTTATATCACGGCATAAAAATCAAGCCAATAATAAACGATGCTGAGTTAACAACACTCAGCCATCATTTATTGATTAAACAACAATAAAATTATTGGCTGTCCATAATTAATGCTTCCAGTACATCTAATTCACTGACAATTTTAGCCAGTGTTTCATCACACACTTCTTGCCTTGCTCGCATTTGATAAATAGCTGCACGTTTGGCATTCAGCGCCGCCAGATTAAATGTTCTTTCCAGTTTTGTCCGTTGCATATGCAACGAATTATCGTTTGCCGACATATCATCATCATTACGCCGCATATAATCGATAATTCTGGCCCCGGTTTCCATAATTAATTCATTATCGAGGTTTTCCGTGCTGGCACCAAGCAAACGTTGCTGAGTTTTTTGCACGCTCAGGATAGCCATTTTAGACATAAACAAATCGGCGGCGATCTCTTCTTTCTGCCGGTTATCGCTAAACAGGCTAACATTTTTCCCCAATAACAGCGGCAGAATGATAATGCCGCACAGCAACGAAAAGAGGATCACCCCGGTAGCGAGAAACACCAGCAAATAGCGCCCAGGGAACGGTTCACCATCGGGCAGTAATAACGGTATAGAAAGCACCCCCGCAAGAGTTATAGCCCCACGAACGCCAGCAAAAGTCGCTAACAACAAGTGGCGTGTTTTGTATCCGGCAAACAGCATTGGATGATTACTTTTCCGCCTGCGGCTGTACAGACGCATCAACCATAGCCAACCAAAGCGCATAACCATCAATGCAAGGTAGATCCACACAATATCCAGCACCAGCGACCAGGTTTGCACTAAGGGATCGTGTTGTGCGCGGGTCAGTGATTCCGAAATGATGGCCGGAAGCTGCAAGCCCAGAATCAAAAATACCATGCCGTTGAAGACATATTCCAGCATTGACCAGGAGCTTTTCGCCTTAATTCTCAGTCGTATAGGCGCATGATGCACGACGCCAATACGGCTGGTCGTTAGCCCTGCGGCAACAGCGGCGAGGATGCCGGATAAACCAAAATGCTCCGCCACCAGATAAACAATAAACGGCAGCAGCAACATCAACACGATCTGGATTGAAGGCTCATCGTGAGCGTAACGGCTGATCAACAACAGTCCTTTACCATATAACCAGGTAACGGCGATCCCAACGGCAATACCGCCCACTGCCACGACAAAAAAGGCGATAGTCGCACCATACACGCTAAATTCCATCGTCCCCATAGTCACTGCGACAGCAAACTTCAACGCCACCAAACCGGAGGCATCATTCATTAATGCTTCGCCTTCAAGCACTTCCTGAATGCTTTTGTTGATTCGTCCTTTACCGACGATCCCCAACAATGCGACAGCATCCGTTGGCGACAACACCGCAGCCAATGCAAACGCCGCAATAAGCGGAACATTCGGTAACAGTAAATGAATAACGTAGCCGACGGCAAAAATAGTGATTAAGACCAGGATCAGCGCCAGACCTACGATTTCCCGACTGTGTTTGATCAACTCTTTAGGTTGTATTTTTGAACTTTCAGCAAACAACAACGGTGGAATAAACAATAACAGGAAAAGTTCAGGATTAAATTCCACATGTAAACCAAAAATGGGCTGAGCCAGTAATGCACCGGCAGCAATCTGGATTAAAGGAAGTGGAATCTGGATGGGAGACAGACGTGTCAGCACACTGGTTAATGAAACAACCAGAGTAAGAATTAAAATCGTTAAAAGTATTTCCATATAATTACTCCGCATCCTCATGCATAAATAATGGATATAACTAACCTAACTTCATAAGAATAACATCCAATCTATTACTTACAATTAATCGTTAATCGCAACATTTACTCACGAGAGTATATTAAGAAATGCAACTTATTATTTTTCTTTTGTTTATTCATAGTGTGAATGGTTATGATCTACCCTCCTCATGCATACGCAACAGAAAAACTTTTTTACTCAAACATTTCAACCAGATATGAATAACCTCTCATTTTTAATACCCGGCGATAACATAACTGACAAAAATGAATCAATTCAGCATTTAACAAATTTAAAGGATATCGCTATACACCGTCAACCGAAAATTTATTCTGTTTATATTATCAATTTAAATAATTATCAGCAGATTATAAAATAAAAACAATCACTCCTTATGTGAAATAGCCTGTCGCCGCCTTATAAAATCGCAACAAATACGCTAACTACACGCATACTAAAAAAATGCTTATCTATCTGAAAACAGACCATTACTCATCAGACATTGCATAACTTAAGGATATACAATAAAAATCATATTAAAAACCGATTAAAAGCAGCAAAGTCATACCAGGAGCACGAATTCACGAAACATTTGCAGCAGTCAGTCTATTCGCTGATTATTTTCGCACAGACGACAACTTTTTCATGATGTTTCTCTCCAGATAGTAATGTTGGAGTTATTTATTCTATAACATGGAGTACGTGGAAGATGAGTAAAATAATAGCAATGCTAATTACTGTCAGCACCCTTTTTCTGCCGACAATAATTCAGGCAAAACCGATTTCGATAAAAGTTGCCTATGAAAATAACCCCGGCGAACCACTGGATGTTGTCATGCGTCACTGGGCGGATCTGTTGAATAAAAAAAGTGGTGGTGAAATAACACTGGCGCTTTACCCCAGTTCCCAATTGGGATCAAAACAGGATGTGACTGAACAAGCCATGATGGGGATGAATGTTATTACCCTGAGTGATGTCGCATTCCTCGCTGATTATGAACCAGATTTGGGCATTCTGTTTGGCCCCTATTTAACCGACGATCCGCAAAAACTGTTCAAAATATATGAAAGTGACTGGTTCAAGCAGAAAAATGAAAGCCTGAAGAAAAAAGGTATTCATGTGGTTATGAATAATTATCTTTATGGCACCCGGCAGATCATTTCTAAAAAACCTATCCGCACAGTTGAAGACCTCGCGGGATTAAAAATCCGTGTGCCTAATAATGTCATGCAGATAAAAGCTATTCAGGCGATGGGAGCAACGCCAACGCCAATGCCATTAGGTGAAGTTTATCCTGCGTTAACCCAGGGCGTTATTGACGGAGTGGAAAACCCGATTTCTGTTCTGCAAGGACAAAAACTCTATGAGCAGGCGAAATACCTGACGATGGTGAATTACCTTACCAACACCTCCGTCTGGATTGGTGGCGAAGCTTTCTTTAGCACCCTCTCCCCGGAACAACTGGAAATGATTCACCAGACTGGTTATGAAGCTGGGCTCTATAGCCAGAAGCTCACTCTTGAGCGCGATGCTGAAATGCTGAAAGCCATGCAAGCTGAAGGTGTAGAGGTTATCTATCCTGATACCGAACCATTCCGTAAGAAAGCCCGCGAAGTTTACTCACAGTTCCCGGAGTGGACACCTGGCCTCTATGAAACCATTCAACAACAACTGAAATAAGTATCGATGCTAATCGTCCTGCTTTTTTCACAAAAGCAGGACAAGCCCTTACAGGAGGTTTCATGCGTTTTTTCGGCAAACTGGCAGAGTTTAGCGCTGCCTTTGCGCTGTTTGTTCTGGTTGTGATGACAATTGGAGCAGTATTTATGCGCTATTTCATCGGCCAACCGATTCAGTGGACAGAAGAGATGTCCGGGATGCTGATGATTTGGGTGGTGATGCTAGGTGGTATCGTGGCAGAGCGCGACCGGGCACATCTGACCATCCCTTTTGTAATGGATATGCTGCCAGCCACCATCAGACGAGTGATTGCTGTTCTGGTCGCCCTTCTCTCCCTCTGCGTATTGCTTTATATGGCCTGGCTGGGCTACCGGCTGGCGGAAATGGCGCAGTTTAAAGTGACACAAATACTGAAAGTTTCCTGGTTCTGGATCGATCTGGCGGTCCCCGTCGGCGCGCTGGCAACTGCTCTCTATACCCTTTACTGGTTAATCACCGATATAAAGCAACCCCATAGCGGAGACGAAAAACAATGAGTTGGTTATTGATTATCCCGCTAATGATCGTCTGTTTATTTCTTAACATTCGGGTCTATCTGGCGATGTTTATTGGCATCATCGCTTACTTTTTATTCTTCTCCAGCGTGCCGATCGAAATTGCCGTCCAGAGGCTAATCGCCCCGACGCAAAGTCCTTCACTACTGGCTATTCCGTTTTTTATTTTGCTGGGTACGCTAATGAGCTACACCGGCATTGCAGAACGCATTTTACAAATTGCCAACGTCCTGGTGGGGAAAATGCGCGGTGGTCTGGGCGTAGCGAATATTCTCGTCAGCACCATGATGGGCGGTGTCAGTGCCTCTAACCTTGCAGATGCAGCAATGTTATCGCGCATGATGGTGCCGGAAATGGAACGCAAAGGTTACAACCGTGCCTTTGCCGCCGCCATTACCGCTGGCGGTTCGTTAGTCACGCCAATCATACCGCCGGGAATTGCCCTGATTATTTACGGTCTGGTTGCGGATGTCTCTATCGGCAAAATGTTTATCGCCGGACTGGTGCCTGGTTTGCTGTGTGCGGTCGTGCTGATGTTTACCGTCTACCTCGTCGCCCGCAGAACAAACGCCAAACCCTCGCGTGAAAGCTGGCCAACGGGCAAAGAAGTGGTGTTCTCTCTCGGTCAGGCGTGGCCAGCGCTGTTTCTGATTTTTGCCGTAGTCGGCGGCATTCGGGCGAATATCTTCACCCCGACGGAAGCAGGTGCCGCAGCGGTATTAATCGTTCTGGCGATTGGCTTTTTCATCTACCGTGAAATGAAAGTTTCCCACGTAGTTAAAGCTCTCGGTGAAACCGCACGCGCCACGGCGTCGGTGATGCTGGTGATTATGGCCAGCGCCGCCCTGGGTTGGATTTTCTCAATGGAACATGCTGGCGTCGCGGTGGCGAATTTCGTCACCTCGCTGACTGAAAACAAATATATGTTCCTTTTGATTATCAACGTATTGCTTTTGACGTTGGGGATGTTTCTGGAAGGAAACGCCATTCTGTTGATCCTGGTGCCGCTACTGAAACCGGTGGTCGAACACTTTGGTATCGATCCGGTACATTTCGGTATCATCATGATCTTCAACCTGTCGATTGGCGCGTTCACGCCGCCGGTGGGCACCGTGATGCTGCTGGTGTGTAATATCACGCAAGTTTCTGTAGGTAATTTCTTTAAGCAATCTCTGCCACTGCTGGTAGCCCTGCTGCTGATGCTGTTGCTGGTCACATATATCCCGGCAATTTCGCTGTTCCTGGTATAACGATAAAAACGCCGGATGAAGCACTCATCCGGCGTCATTGTGTTAAAACGTCTCCCAGTTATCCCCGCTATCGGCAACGGCAATTTTGCGCGGCGCAACCGGTGCCACACTGTTTACTGCCAACGCTTCGCGCTGACGCTGTTGCTCTTGCTGAATACGAAATACAGCCACAGCTTCAGTCAGGCGGCTGGCCTGCTCTTCCAGCGCGGCGGCAGCGGCGGCAGACTCTTCCACCAGCGCAGCGTTCTGTTGCGTTACCCGATCCATCTCGACAACCGCTAAACCAACCTGATCGATACCACGACTCTGCTCATCAGAAGCAGAGGCAATTTCACCCATAATATCGGTCACGCGGGTCACGGCGCTGACAATCTCCGCCATCGTTTCCCCGGCACTTTCGACCAGCGTAGAGCCAACATCCACTTTGCCAACCGAGTCTTCAATCAGAGTCTTAATTTCACGCGCCGCCTGAGCGCTACGCTGAGCCAGATTACGCACTTCTCCCGCAACTACCGCAAAACCGCGACCTTGTTCACCCGCGCGTGCCGCTTCGACCGCCGCATTCAAGGCCAGAATATTAGTCTGGAAAGCAATGCCGTCGATAACACTGATAATGTCGGCAATTTTCTGCGAACTGGTAGAAATATCACGCATGGTCTGTACCACGCTATCCACCACATTTCCGCCGCGTTGTGCTGTTTCAGAAGCACTTAATGCCAGATGGCTGGCCTGCCGCGCGTTCTCGGCATTTTGTTTCACTGTCGCGGTCAGTTGCTCCATGCTGGCTGCCGTCTCTTCCAGCGAAGCAGCCTGTTGCTCGGTGCGCGAAGAGAGGTCATTGTTGCCGGTGGCGATTTCGCTGGCCCCGCTATAGATAGCATTCGCGCCGTTACGCACATCGCCTACGGTACGTACCAGCTCACTTTGCATATGACGCAAACTCTCTGCCAGTTGACCCACTTCATTGGAACCGTCCACCTCAATCGATTTCACCAGATCACCGCCAGCAATATGGCGAATGCTGTCGATCAGGCGATTCATCGGTGCCACCAGCGACGTTTTAATACCAAACCAGACGGCGAAAATCACCGCCAGTACGACGATCAGCACGCACGCCAGCACCCACATTGCCTGGTTATAGGAAGCATTATTATCGGTGACGACGATGTCATAGAGACGATCGTTTTGCTGCATATACGCCATATACTGCTTTTCGAACCCGTCCTGATATCCCTGTGTAGGTTGGTCAAAAAACGCATTGATTTTGCCCGCACTTAACAACTGGATCAGCTCCGCCAGTGCATTGTGATAGATATCGTAATTGCGTTTGATCTCAGTAGCAGCCGCTGTGCTCTGACGCGAGTTACGCGGTAGTGCTTCGTAATCTGCCCAGTTTTTTTCCGCTTGTTTCAGTGAAAGAGTGGCACTCTGCATCAGCTCGGCAACAGTTGAACCACTGCCAATATTGTTCTGATCCATCATGTAGCGGATGCCCGCGCGGTTGAGGGTGTTACGCGTCTGCAACAACTCAACCCAACTGCTATTCAGCGTAGATTGCTGCTGGCGAATGGTTTGTAAAACGGAGAAGTATTCTTTGTCCTTCTTTAAGGTATTAAAGAACAGACCGCCTGATGTTAGTTGTAAAAGGCCGAAAATGGCCAAAACCAGTAGTACACTGGTCACGATCCTGATACGTTTTAGCATGGTTTCTCTTTTCCTGTTGACCGATAGCAGGATTTTCGGCCTGGAATGAGAAAACTTTATAGGTAGCGGCTTTAAACTGGCTAAATTTACCTCACTTTTTTTATTTTTGTTCAAAAATACAATAGCCACGCATTGGTACATTTTCTTTTCTTATTTTTTCACACTAATTGTATCTATTTTGAACATGAGAATATTTGCCAATAGTTTAATATTATTGGCCAAAACAATATTACCGGTTGGGAAGTGTGGTTTTATATTGTTATTTAATATATATAGAATAAATATAATTTTTATATGAGTAACACAACCGGGAGATAAAATTCGCCCTGGGTGTGATCATCATCACATAAATAACCTTCGTAAACCTCGCCCAATACCGCTCAACTGCAAAACTGACCGCTTACATCCCTAATATAACCGCTCAGTTATTTACCTTACTTTACGCGCGCGTAACTCTGGCAACATCACTGCAGGATAGCGGTCTATTTACCTCCTCAAACGCAACGCAAACCTAGAACGGCTTCGGCCAACTATTAATCAATACATGCCAGGTTTTACTATGGATACTAAAAAGATATTCAAGCACATACCCTGGGTGATTCTCGGAATCATCGGTGCATTCTGCCTCGCGGTAGTTGCATTACGTCGGGGGGAGCACGTCAGTGCCCTGTGGATCGTGGTCGCCTCTGTGTCGGTGTATCTGGTGGCGTATCGCTACTACAGTCTGTACATCGCCCAGAAGGTGATGAAACTCGACCCCACGCGCGCGACGCCTGCGGTTATTAACAACGACGGTCTGAACTACGTTCCGACCAACCGTTACGTGTTGTTTGGTCACCACTTCGCCGCTATCGCCGGTGCTGGTCCGCTGGTGGGGCCGGTTCTCGCCGCGCAAATGGGCTACCTGCCGGGCACGCTGTGGCTGCTGGCAGGCGTGGTGCTGGCCGGTGCGGTTCAGGACTTTATGGTGCTGTTTATCTCTTCTCGCCGTAACGGCGCATCTCTCGGTGAGATGATCAAAGAAGAGATGGGGTCAGTACCTGGGACTATCGCGCTGTTTGGCTGTTTCTTAATCATGATCATCATCCTGGCGGTACTGGCGCTGATCGTGGTTAAAGCCCTGGCCGAAAGTCCGTGGGGTGTCTTCACCGTTTGCTCAACCGTACCGATTGCGCTGTTTATGGGTATCTACATGCGCTTTATTCGTCCGGGGCGTGTAGGTGAAGTCTCTGTCATTGGTATTGTGCTGCTGGTTGCCTCTATCTACTTCGGCGGCGTGATTGCTCACGACCCTTACTGGGGTCCGGCACTGACCTTTAAAGACACCACCATTACCTTCGCGCTGATTGGCTATGCGTTTGTTTCCGCGCTGCTGCCGGTGTGGTTGATCCTCGCACCGCGCGACTATCTGGCAACCTTCCTGAAAATCGGCGTTATCGTCGGCCTGGCGCTGGGTATCGTGGTGCTGAACCCGGAACTGAAAATGCCTGCGATGACTCAGTACATTGATGGTACTGGCCCGCTGTGGAAAGGCGCTCTGTTCCCGTTCCTGTTCATCACCATCGCCTGTGGTGCGGTATCTGGCTTCCACGCGCTGATCTCTTCCGGTACGACGCCGAAACTGCTGGCTAACGAAACCGACGCGCGTTTCATTGGCTACGGAGCAATGCTGATGGAGTCCTTCGTGGCGATTATGGCGCTGGTTGCTGCGTCCATCATCGAACCGGGTCTTTACTTCGCGATGAACACCCCGCCAGCGGGTCTCGGCATCACCATGCCTAACCTGCATGAAATGGGTGGCGAGAACGCGCCTGTCATCATGGCACAACTGAAAGACGTTACCGCACACGCGGCGGCAACTGTCAGTTCCTGGGGCTTCGTGATTTCGCCGGAACAGATCCTGCAAACTGCGAAAGACATTGGTGAACCTTCTGTCCTGAACCGTGCGGGTGGCGCGCCGACGCTGGCGGTAGGTATCGCTCACGTGTTCCACAAAGTGCTGCCGATGGCTGACATGGGCTTCTGGTATCACTTCGGTATTCTGTTCGAAGCACTGTTCATCCTGACCGCGCTGGATGCCGGTACGCGTTCTGGCCGCTTTATGCTGCAAGACCTGCTGGGCAACTTCATCCCGTTCCTGAAAAAAACCGACTCTCTGGTTGCCGGTATCATCGGTACTGCGGGCTGTGTGGGTCTGTGGGGCTACCTGCTGTATCAGGGTGTGGTCGATCCGCTGGGCGGCGTTAAGAGCCTGTGGCCGCTATTCGGTATCTCTAACCAGATGCTGGCAGCCGTGGCGCTGGTACTGAGCACTGTGGTGCTGATTAAGATGAAGCGCACTAAATACATCTGGGTTACCGTTATCCCGGCAGTATGGCTGCTTATCTGCACTACCTGGGCGCTGGGTCTGAAGCTGTTCAGCAACAACCCGCAGATGGAAGGCTTCTTCTACATGGCAAACCAGTACAAAGAGAAGATTGCTAACGGTACTGACCTGACGGCACAGCAGATTGCCAACATGAACCACATCGTTGTGAACAACTACACCAACGCAGGCCTGAGTATTCTGTTCCTGATTGTGGTGTACAGCATCATCTTCTACGGTTTCAAAACCTGGCTGAAGGTGCGTAACAGTGACAAACGTACTGACAAAGAAACGCCGTACGTTCCAATCCCGGAAGGCGGCGTGAAGATCTCTTCGCATCACTAACCGGTTGCCGGATGCGCTGCGCGTATCCGGCCTACAAAGTGTCTATCGTAGGCCGGATAAGGCGTTTTACGCCGCATCCGGCAAATCCCCGGCCCGGCTCTTCCGGGCTTTACGCATATCTGGAAGGCAAAATGTTTGGTAACTTAGGACAGGCAAAAAAATATCTCGGCCAGGCGGCGAAGATGTTGATTGGCATTCCAGACTACGACAACTACGTCGAGCATATGAAGACCAACCATCCCGACAAGCCGTACATGAGCTATGAAGAATTCTTCCGCGAACGCCAGAACGCGCGCTACGGCGGCGATGGTAAAGGCGGTATGCGCTGTTGTTAATGGAGAGAGCATGAACCCGATTGCAGTCACCCTACTCACCGGTTTTTTAGGCGCGGGCAAAACCACCCTGCTACGCCATATTCTTAACGAACAGCACGGCTATAAGATTGCCGTAATTGAAAACGAATTTGGCGAAGTCTCCGTCGATGATCAACTGATTGGCGACCGCGCCACGCAGATCAAAACGCTGACCAACGGCTGCATCTGCTGTTCCCGCTCCAACGAACTGGAAGATGCGCTGCTCGACCTACTGGATAATCTCGACAAGGGCAATATTCAGTTCGATCGTCTGGTCATTGAATGCACCGGCATGGCCGATCCCGGCCCGATTATTCAGACCTTTTTCTCCCATGAGATTTTATGCCAGCGTTACCTGCTGGACGGCGTGATTGCGCTGGTGGATGCGGTACATGCCGATGAGCAGATGAACCAGTTCACTATCGCCCAGTCACAGGTTGGCTACGCCGACCGTATTCTGCTGACCAAAACCGACGTCGCAGGCGAAGCAGAAAAACTGCGTGAACGTCTGGCGCGCATCAACGCCCGCGCGCCGGTCTACACCGTCACCCACGGCGACATCGACCTGGGTCTGCTGTTCAACACCAACGGTTTTATGCTGGAAGAGAACGTTGTCAGCACCAAACCGCGTTTCCACTTTATCGCGGATAAACAAAACGATATTTCGTCGATTGTGGTGGAACTGGATTACCCGGTAGATATCAGCGAAGTTTCCCGGGTGATGGAAAACCTGCTGCTGGAGTCGGCGGATAAACTGCTGCGTTACAAAGGGATGCTGTGGATTGACGGCGAACCTAACCGCCTGCTGTTCCAGGGCGTCCAGCGCCTCTACAGCGCCGACTGGGATCGCCCGTGGGGCGATGAAAAACCGCATAGCACGATGGTGTTTATTGGGATCCAGTTGCCGGAGGAAGAGATAAGGGCAGCGTTTGCGGGGTTGAGGAAGTAAGTTGGGATGATGGCCGCCACTTGGCGGCCTGAATTATTTTTTGTTCTGATCGCGCAGCATCGCTTCACGTAAAATTGCATTCAGGCGGGTTTGATAGCCTTTACCTGGCCGCTTCAGCCATTCCATCACATCAGCATCAATACGCACCGAAGCCTGGGTTTTCAATGGCCGATAAAACTTACCCCGTTCGGCGTTTGACCATTGCTCATCGCTGGAAGGAGGGATATCACTGTAATCAATATCCTCGTCGGATTTATTCGCCAGAGCCTTCAGTTCGGCCTCATGCTGCACATCGAGTGTAGAGGGTGTCCCTCGTTTATGTTTAACCATGCTCATAGCGACTCCTCTCTTTACGATCTGCTTTTCGTGCACTAATGATTCGAATAATTTCATTTCCGCTTTCGAAACGGATGATATGCGCAACCAGAATAACTACGATGCCGTGTACCAGGCCGATAGTCTGCCAGCGATACTCACCGTTTCCTACGCGATCTTGCTGTGACAAATGTTGTGGATCATCAAACACTAACACCGCATCTTCAAAGCGGATGCCATGTTTCACCCGATTACTTTTGGCCTTGTTTGCATCCCATTCAAACTCCATTGGCATAATTGCCATCCCTAATTGTATATACAAAAATGTATCTACAATTGTTCTGTAATTATAGCGTTGATGTTGGAAATAGCATCACGTTCTGGATAATCAACCATGAAATTGACAATGTGTGAGTTGGACTTGATTCATCCAATAGAATTTCTCGCCTGACGTGGCACACTAAGCACCTCGCTGTCGTTAAGGGATTACCGTGAAAAACTACAAAGTTATTACTCCGCTTTTTCCTACCTATGCGCAAGTTAAGGCTATGATGAAAGCCGTATCAGGCTATTCTCTGAAAGCGGTGCGCAATATGATTACCGCCATTCACGAGCAAACCGGTACGCCGCAAAAACCCGTTGACTGGTCAGAACCCGACCTGTGGATCAGCGAACGCTTAACGGGTGAAGATGCCGACATCGCCCGTCGTATTTGGGATACTGATAATCATATTCTGAACCCGCGCCACAGCTACGGCTGCTACTTATTCCTCAACTATCCTCAGTTTGAGCTGATGGAAAGCACGCCAGATGATACCTGGCAGCCCACCTCGCGCGGGGAAAAATTCCTGCAAGATGACGAAAAAACGCTGCGTTCACTGGACGATCAGGAAGGCATTCTGCAACTGCTTGAGCTGCTGGCTGGCCGCGAAATGTCGCGCCGCGCCGATTTATTGCCGGAATGGCAGGCCTTTTTGCATCAGCATTCGAAATTCGCTTCCGCCAGTTCGGTAAAAAGCACGCTCTACTCCCGTCTCTATAACCTTATCGACCGTGACATGGTTAACCGTGAAGGCATGAGCTATCGCATTACCGACACCGGGCGCGCCTGGCTTGGAAAAGCGTTGCCAGCACGAAAAAGTGATCCCCGTAAAGAGCTGCTGGAAGCAGTGAAACGCTACAACGAGCAGCAAAAAGAGCTGTTGCGCGAACAAATCAGCACGATGAACCCGTACAAGTTTGAGCAACTGGTCGGCCAATTACTGGAGGCAATGGGCTACGAACAGGTCGAAGTGACCAAAGCCTCAGGCGATAAAGGTGTGGACGTGATTGGTCAGGTGCAGGTCGGCATCACCACCATTACCGAAGTGGTGCAGGTCAAAAGAATGCAGAACACTATCACTCGCCCGTATATCGACCAGTTGCGCGGGGCGTTGCCTTACCACAAAGCCATTCGCGGTACGCTCATCACCACCGGGAAATTTGCGGCAAAATGTGCAGAAGCGGCGCTCTTTCCGGGGGCAGCGCCCATTACGCTTATCGATGGCGATCGCTTACTGGAACTGTTAATCGAAAATAACGTCGGCATTCGCCGCAGCAATGCAGTGGAATTGCTGGATGTAGATTTGCAGTTGTTTGATGAGCTGGAGATGGATTAAAGGGCGAAATCTGCCGCCTCTACCATTACAATAGCGACCCAATTTATCTGAACAGAGTTCATCATGGCCAAAGCACCAACTAAAAAAGCCAAAGCAAAAAAAGGCTTTGAAGAAACATTATGGGATACCGCAAACCAGCTTCGCGGTAGCGTTGAATCCTCCGAATACAAGCACGTGGTGTTAAGCCTCGTGTTCCTGAAATTCATCAGCGATAAGTTTGAAGCACGCCGCAAAAAAATGATTGCCGATGGGCAAGCAGACTTCCTTGAGATGGAAGTGTTCTACCAGCAGGACAACATTTTCTACCTGCCGGAAGAGGCGCGCTGGTCGTTTATCAAACAAAATGCCAAACAGGACGATATTGCGGTTCGTATTGATACCGCCCTCTCGACCATTGAGAAACGTAACCCAACCCTGAAAGGCGCGCTGCCAGACAACTACTTCAGCCGTCAGAATCTGGAAACCAAAAAGCTGGCGTCACTGATTGATACCATCGACAACATCGAAACGCTGGCACACGAAACTGACGTTGAAACGTTATCGAAAGAAGACCTGGTCGGACGCGTTTACGAATACTTTCTCGGTAAGTTTGCCGCAACCGAAGGCAAAGGCGGTGGTGAGTTCTACACGCCCAAATGTGTGGTTACGCTGTTAACTGAAATGCTCGAACCCTTCCAGGGCAAAATTTATGACCCGTGCTGCGGCTCGGCGGGGATGTTCGTGCAGTCGGTGAAATTTGTCGAGAGCCACCAGGGTAAAAGCCGTGATATCGCGCTGTATGGTCAGGAACTGACAGCCACGACGTATAAACTGGCAAAAATGAACCTCGCTATTCGCGGTCTTTCAGCAAACCTTGGCGAACGCCCGGCAAACACTTTCTTTAACGACCAGCACCCGGATCTGAAAGCCGACTACATTCTGGCGAACCCGCCGTTCAACCTGAAAGACTGGCGTAATGAAGCCGAATTAACCGAAGATCCACGTTTTGCCGGTTATCGTATGCCGCCAACCGGTAACGCCAACTACGGCTGGATTTTGCATATGCTCTCCAAGCTGTCGGCTAACGGTACAGCAGGTTTTGTGCTGGCAAACGGTTCGATGAGTTCTAACACCAGCGGTGAAGGCGAGATCCGTGCACAGATGATCGAAAATGATCTGATCGACTGCATGATCGCTCTGCCAGGTCAGTTGTTTTACACCACGCAGATCCCGGTGTGTTTATGGTTTATGACCAAATCGAAGGCTGCCGATCCGGCCAAAGGTTATCGTGATCGTCAGGGCGAGACGCTGTTTATTGATGCGCGTAACCTCGGCACTATGATTAGCCGCACAACTAAAGAGTTAACGACGGAAGATATTGCCACCATCGCCGATACCTACCATGCCTGGCGCAGTACGCCGGAAGAACTGGCTGCACGGATTGCGCGTGGTGACAGCAAGCTGGAAAAATATGAAGACCTGGCTGGCTTCTGCAAAGTTGCGACCCTGCAAGATATTAAAGATAACGACTACGTTCTGACACCGGGCCGCTATGTGGGTGCAGCCGAGCAGGAAGAAGACGGCGTAGCGTTCGAGACAAAAATGCGCGAATTGTCGAAGACGTTGTTTGAGCAGATGAAGCAGGCGGAAGAACTGGATCGTGCGATTCGCCAGAATCTGGAGGCGCTGGGTTATGGGGAGTAAGTTGCCTAAATTAAAACTATCAGAATTTGCATGTAATGCTTCACGGCGTTTTATTTTTAATAATAAGGAAAAGGTAGTATTCATAAATACCAGTGATGTTTTATCTGGCAAGTTTCTACATAAGAATTTGATTAGTTCTAAAGGATTACCGGGGCAGGCTAAAAAAGCCATTAAGAAAGGAGATATTTTATTTTCTGAAATTCGCCCCAATAATAATAGATTTGCGTTAGTTGATTTTGACGACTGTAATAATTTTGTTGTTTCAACAAAGTTTATGGTTTTAGAAATCAATCAAGAAATAATGGATTTGGAGTTTTTTTACCTTCAGTTAACAAATCCACAAACATTAGCTGACTTCCAACATATCGCAGAATCTCGTTCAGGTACTTTTCCTCAAATCACATTTGATGCTATTAGTCATTATCCTTTTTTCTGTCCGAACAAAATTTATCAGTCACAGATAAAAAAAGTACTTTTATCAATCACAAATAAAATTGAAATTTGTCAGAAAAATAATATAACCTTAGAACAAATGTCCCAAACCCTGTTCAAATCCTGGTTTGTGGATTTTGATCCGGTGGTTGATAACGCTCTGGATGCAGGAAATCCAATCCCGGAGGCTCTGCAATCTCGTGCCAAGTTGCGTCAAAAAGTACGTAATAGTACAGATTTTAAACCGCTTCCGGCGAAAATCCGCTCGCTTTTCCCAAGTGAATTTGAAGAAACGGAGTTGGGTTGGGTGCCAAAGGGTTGGAATATATCCATGGCAGGTGAAGAGTTTATTGTTAAAGGTGGTTCAACACCAAGTACAGCCAATGAAGATTTCTGGAATAATGGAACTATTCACTGGACTTCACCAAAAGATTTGACGGGAAATGAAAGCAAAGTTTTGCTTGATACGACTAAAAAGATTACGCCATTAGGACTAGCCAAAATATCATCAGGGCTTTTACCTATAGATACAGTATTGATGTCATCACGAGCTCCTATTGGATATTTAGCGATCAATAAAGTTCCAATGGCTATAAATCAAGGATATATTGCAATTCCTTCTGCTAAACATTTATCACCAGAGTATACCATCTACTGGCTTGACAATATTATGGATGATATCAAAGGAATGGCCGGAGGAACGACTTTTGCAGAAATAAGTAAATCAGCTTTTAAAACAATTAAATTACTTATTCCTTCTTCGGATATAATTACCGAGTTTTCACGTATAACTCGCAACCACTTTGATAAGGTTGTTCAAAATACAAAAGAGATAGACTCACTAACCAACCTCCGCGACACCCTGCTCCCGAAACTTATCTCCGGCGAGCTATCCTTGGAAGATCTTCCGGATCTCACCACCGATACAGAAGCCGCATAACGCATTTTGCCCCTGTAAAATCAGGGGCTTTCTGGTAAGGTTTTCTACTGATACAGGAATGCTTACCAGAAATTGGCCAGGGTTGGAGCGCGATATGAGTCTCTCTTTCAGTGAAGCAAAATTAGAACAAGCGATCATTGAACTGTTACAGGATCAGGGATATCAACACCTGATCGGCGATAATGTCCCACGTTCGAGTCTCGATCAGGTCATTATCGAAGACGATCTCCGTCATTATTTAGCGGCACGCTACCAGCCTGATGGCATTACTGAAGAAGAGATTCAGCGACTGATCAAACAGTTCACCACGCTTCCTGCTTCCGATCTTTATGAAAGCAACAAAACATTTTGTCGCTGGCTGGCAAATGGTTTTCTGTTCAAACGCGACGATCGGCAACAAAAAGATCTCTATATTGAATTGCTCGACACCCGGCATCTACCTGCCGCACTGCGCCAGATATTTGACGCCGAAGATGTCCCGTTGCAACAGGCGGCGGAACTCCCGCCTTCCTATATTAATCCGCCGCTTAACCGGATTAAGATTGTTAACCAGCTTAAAATCTCCGGTAAAGATAATCAGACTCGTATTCCTGACGGCATTCTCTATATCAATGGTCTGCCACTGGTCGTCTTTGAATTTAAAAGCGCGGTGCGCGAGCAGGATGCCAGTATTGGCGATGCCTGGAAGCAACTCTGCAAACGCTATCGCCGGGATATTCCGCAACTGTTTATCTACAACGCGCTCTGCATTATTAGCGATGGCGTAAATAACCGGATGGGCAATCTGTTTGCGCCCTATGAATACTTTTACTCATGGCGCAAAGTCACCGGTAATGAAAACCGTGAACAGGACGGAATTCCGTCATTGCACTCAATGATTCAGGGGCTGTTTCACCCGGTACGTCTGTTGGATGTGATTAAAAACTTTATCTGCTTCCCGGATAAAGCCAAGCATGAAGTTAAAATTTGCTGCCGTTATCCGCAGTACTATGCCGCCCGCAAACTCTATTACAGCATCAAGCAAGCGCGTAAACCTTTCGGTAGCGGTAAAGGCGGCACCTACTTTGGCGCAACGGGCTGTGGCAAAAGTTACACCATGCAATTTTTAACGCGTCTTTTGATGAAGAGCGTGGAGTTTGCCAGCCCGACCATTGTTTTGATCACCGACCGCACCGATCTGGACGATCAGCTTTCTGCGCAAATGTGCAACGCCAAAAATTACATTGGCGACGACACCATCGTTCCCGTTACCAGCCGTGAAGATCTGCGTAATCAGCTAGCGGGACGCAATAGTGGCGGTGTCTTCCTGACAACGATCCATAAATTCACCGAAGACACCGAACTCCTTTCTGAACGCAGCAATATCATTTGCATCTCGGACGAAGCACATCGTAGCCAGGTTAACCTCGACCAGAAAGTCATCGTCGATAAAGAAAGCGGAAAAGTGCGCAAAACTTATGGCTTTGCGAAATATCTGCACGATTCACTGCCAAACGCCACCTATGTTGGCTTTACCGGCACACCGATTGACGCGACGCTCGATGTCTTCGGTGAGGTGATCGACAGTTACACCATGACCGAATCCGTTCAGGATGAAATCACTGTGCGCATCGTATACGAAGGCCGTGCGGCTAAAGTGATCCTGGACTCCAGCAAACTGGAAGAAGTCGAAAAGTATTACGAAGAGTGCGCAAACGCAGGCACCAATGAGTGGCAAATCGACGAAAGCAAAAAAGCCACCGCAACCATGAATGCGGTTCTGGGTGATGAAGATCGGTTAAAAGCCCTCGCGGAAGATTTTGCTAAACATTATGAAAAACGCGTAGCCGAAGGTTCCACCGTAAAAGGCAAAGCCATGTTTGTTTGTGCCAGCCGTGAAATTGCCTGGGATTTCTACCGCCAGCTTAAAGCTATTCGCCCCGCCTGGTTTGAGGTGAAGCAAGCACCCGATGGCGTCGTCCTGACGAAACAGGAGCAGAAAGAGTTACCGCCTTCTGAAATGGTGAAAATGGTCATGACGCGCGGTAAAGATGACGACGAGGCGCTTTATGATTTACTGGGCACAAAAGAATATCGTAAAGAGCTGGATAAGCAGTTCAAAAACGCTAAATCGAATTTCAAAATTGCCATTGTTGTTGATATGTGGCTGACCGGTTTCGACGTCCCGGAACTGGATACTATCTATATTGATAAACCCTTACAAAAACATAACCTTATCCAGACCATTTCTCGCGTTAACCGTAAACTGGAAGGCAAAAGTAAAGGGTTAGTGGTGGACTACATCGGAATTAAGAGTCAGATGAACCAGGCACTGGCAATGTATTCCCGCATTGATGCCACCAACTTTGAAGATATTCAGCAATCGGTTATAGAAGTTAAAAACCATCTCGATTTGTTGGGGCAAGTCTTTTACGAATTTGACAGCCGGGATTATTTTAGTGGTGAACCACAAGCGCAATTATCCTGCCTCAACCGCGCAGCGGAATTTGTTCTGCGCACCCAGAAAGTTGAACGTCGTTTTATGGGACTGGTTAAACGCATGAAAGCCGCCTACGACGTCTGCTGTGGCAGCGAAGCACTATCACAGACAGAACGTGACTATATTCACTATTATCTTGCTGTTCGTTCAATTGTTTTCAAGCTGACGAAAGGTGACGCACCGGATGTCACCCAGATGAATGCACGCGTTCGTGAAATGATTGCAGAAGCGTTAAAAGCTGATGGCGTAGAAGAAATTTATTTTCTTGGCGACAAAAAAGCGGAATCTATCGATATTTTTGACGAAGATTATCTGGCACGAATTAACAAGATCAAACTTCCGGCAACGAAGATCCAGTTATTGCAAAAATTACTGGAGAAAGCGATCAGCGACTTCAAAAAAGTGAACCAGTTGCAAGGGATTAACTTCACCCGCCGCTTCCAGGCGATTATAGATCGTTATAATGAGCGACGAGAAGATGATGTACTCAACGGTGAAGAATTTGATACATTCAGCCAGGAAATGACCGATATTATCTATGATATTAAAACCGAAATGGGCACCTGGGCCAATTTAGGTATTGATATTGAAGAAAAAGCGTTTTACGACATTCTTGCCCATATGCGCGATAAATATCAGTTCACCTATGACGATGAAAAAATGCTGTCGCTGGCAAAAGAGATGAAAAGCGTGGTTGACAACACATCGAAATATCCTGACTGGAGTAAACGCGATGATATTAAAGCGAAACTAAAAGTTGAACTTATTCTGCTTCTACACAAGCATAAATTCCCGCCAGTAGCGAATGATGATGTTTATATGGGTGTGCTGGCACAGGCAGAGAATTTTAAAGAACATCATATGAGTGCTTTAAATTAATTATGAAGGCCGGATACACTTTGTTATCCGGCCATTCTGAATTAACGTTAGATTGAGCAAGGGCTGTATCGTCACGGGGAGAAATTGCCGTCGGTGCGCAGCTTAAGTCAGGGGCACGGCGTCAGCATCAGTAGCGTGCAGCAGGCGTATCAGACGCTGGTGACGATGAAGCTCATCACTCCGCAACCACGTTCGGGCTATTTTGTTGCGCAACATAAAACCCAGCCACCAGCAGCTTTAATGTACCGTCCACGCAAATGGCGGCAGCAACGTTTGTGCTGGAAGGTCACTATCATCGCCATATCCGGCGGATGCGGCAGAACTATCAGCGCAATATGGCGCTTTATACCTGCTGGATATGGGAATATTTTCCCTGCGAAATCTGTATTACACGCCCGAAAGGCGGATTTTTACTGTGGATAGAACTGCCTGAACAGGTCGATATGGTCTGCGTCGCGCGGCAACTGTGCCGCATGAAAATCCAGGTAGCGGCAGGCTCGATTTTCTCAGTTTCCGGCAAATACCGTAATTGTCTGCGCATCAACTGCGCTTTACCGCTCAGCGAAACTTATCGCGAAGCGCTAAAGCACATTGGCGAGGCCGTGTATCGGGCAATGGAATAAATACGAAATAGTAGCGAAGCGCTGGAATTTCCTCTCACGAATAGCGTGTAACTCGTTTTATCTCTGCCGGGTCATCGCCACGTTCCAGCCTGATTTAGGCAAAGTGCACTTTGTTCATGCCGGATGCGGCGTGAACGCCTTATTCAGCCTACAAATATCGTAAATTCAATAGATTGCAGATAAAATGTAGGTCTGATAAGCGTAGCGCATCAGGCAGTTTTTCGTATGCCATCAGTCTCTGATTAGTACTCGATCCATGGATCGCGCTTGCTTTCAGGCAAGGGCTGCTCTAATGCCTGCATTTGATCTGCCGAAAGTCCGGTGATTTTTTGTATCCATTCAGGATCTGCCCCATTCTGCAACAACAATCGGAGGAGGCGCTGTTCCCCTTCTTCTTTCCCTTTCTCCCTCCCCAACAGCCATCCATCATGATGAATTCGCTCTGCAATCGTCATTATTCGCTCCCTTTGTTGTGGCATTCGACGGGTAAGTTCGCTGATAAACTTCTTAAAACGCGCTTCATCACCAGTCAGTAAAATGTAATTTAACAGCGCAGTTATCTGGCTGTCATTAGCACACTCTGTAACCAGTAATATTACCAGTTGATCGATAAGCCCCATCAGATCGCGCTGGCGAATATGCTTTTGGATCAACTCCAACAGGGCGACTCTGCGATGCTGTACAATCTCGTCGTCCGGCACCACGGTGACATCCACCAGCGGGAACGCGGCGGTATAAAGTTTCCGTGCGGTAGCCGGGTCGGCAAATTCATCCAGCCAGCACAAAGACCAGGGATAAGGACTACGGCTACCGTGATAAAACAGCATAGGGATGACCAGCGGTAGCGGTTGGCGTTTATCATGCTCTATATGGCGCTGCATCACCGCCATGGAATATCGCATCAGACGAAAGGCCATATGAATATCCTCGCGGCTCTGATGTTCAATCACCACATAGATATAGCCATCACCTTCGCGGGTCTTTACCGACCACAGAATATCGGAGTGTAGCGCCCGCAATTTTTCATCGACAAAGCGGGCTGATTCCAGTTTTAAGGTGTCGAGATCGCACAGTTCACGTAAATCTTTGGGTAAGTGGATCTCCATAAAATCCCGCGCGGTGTCAGGGTGGGAGAGAAAGGATTTAAATAATGCGTCATGCGGCGTGCTGGTCGTGAAGTTTGTCATGGCGAGCCATCACCTATAAAAGAGATGGCCTGACTTTAGCGATTAATAAACCGACTCTCACCTGGTAATTTCCCATTCCCCGAGGCGCTTTCCAGGCTATTTTGGTTCTCCTGCAAGCGATACATTTTTCTGGAAGGCATCTCGATTTTTGCGTGAATCTACCGCCAGGCTCTATCCTTACGATATGAATAAAATCATTGAACTCCGACGCGCCAAAATGCTGGCGCTCTCTTTGCTGCTCGTCGCCGCTGCGACCTTTGTTGTTACGCTTTTTCTACCCGCCAATTTTTGGGTGAGTGGTGTTAAGGCTATCGCAGAGGCGGCAATGGTCGGCGCGCTGGCAGACTGGTTTGCGGTGGTGGCGTTGTTTCGCCGCGTGCCGATTCCGATTATTTCTCGCCATACGGCGATTATTCCGCGAAATAAAGACCGGATTGGCGAAAACCTCGGCCAGTTCGTGCAGGAAAAATTTCTTGATACCCAATCGCTGGTCGCGCTGATTCGTCGTCATGAACCGGCATTATTGATTGGCAACTGGTTCAGCCAGCCGGAAAACGCCCGCCGTGTCGGTCAGCATCTGTTGCAGATCATGAGTGGTTTTCTCGAACTGACCGATGATGCACGTATTCAGCGTCTGCTTAAGCGCGCGGTGCATCGGGCGATTGATAAAGTGGATCTTTCCGGCACCAGTGCATTGATGCTGGAGAGCATGACCAAAAACGATCGTCATCAGGTGCTGCTCGATACGCTGATCGCACAGTTGATTGCCCTGCTCCAGCGTGATAAATCGCGCAAGTTTATCGCCCAGCAGATTGTCCGCTGGCTGGAGAGTGAACACCCGCTAAAAGCCAAAATTTTGCCTACCGAATGGCTGGGTGAACATAGCGCAGAGTTGGTTTCTGACGCCGTGAATTCTTTGCTTGATGATATCAGCCGCGATCGCGCTCATCAGATCCGCCATGCGTTTGATCGCGCCACCTTTGCGTTGATCGATAAGCTAAAAAACGATCCCGAAATGGCGGCGCGCGCCGACAATATCAAAGCGTATCTGAAAGAAGATGAAGCCTTTAACCGCTATCTCAGTGAATTGTGGGGGGATTTACGGCAGTGGCTGAAAGCGGATATCAACAGCGAAGACTCTCGCGTGAAGGAGCGTATCGCGCGGGCAGGTCAGTGGTTTGGGGAGACGTTAATTGCCGATGACGCCTTGCGGGCGTCGTTAAATGGTCATCTCGAACAGGCCGCGCACCGCGTCGCGCCTGAGTTTTCGGCATTCCTGACGCGACACATTACTGACACGGTAAAAAGCTGGGATGCGCGCGATATGTCACGGCAAATCGAGTTAAACATCGGCAAAGATCTCCAGTTTATCCGCGTTAACGGCACGCTGGTTGGGGGTTGTATCGGGTTGATACTGTATCTTTTATCGCAAATCCCGACCTTGTTATCCATCGGCAATTTTTAGAGATCAATGAAAATACGCTAAGAGGCTAACCGCGAGAGAGATCAAATAAACCACACTAAAAACATGGTAATAATGTGGCCTCTTTTCATCATCTCCCGTGTTACGGGGAAGGAAAATCATGTCACTTGTCACCGATCTACCCGCCATTTTCGATCAGTTCTCCGAAGCTCGCCAAAAAGGCTTTCTCACCGTCATGGATCTCAAAGAGCGCGGCATTCCGCTGGTTGGCACCTACTGCACGTTTATGCCGCAGGAGATCCCAATGGCCGCCGGGGCGGTTGTTGTCTCGCTCTGTTCCACCTCTGATGAAACCATTGAAGAAGCGGAGAAAGATCTGCCGCGCAACCTCTGTCCGCTGATTAAAAGTAGCTACGGCTTCGGCAAAACTGATAAATGCCCTTACTTTTACTTTTCTGATCTGGTGGTCGGTGAAACTACCTGCGACGGCAAAAAGAAAATGTACGAGTACATGGCGGAGTTTAAACCCGTGCATGTGATGCAACTGCCGAACAGTGTGCAGGACGAGGCTTCGCGCGCGTTGTGGAAAGCTGAAATGCTGCGCTTGCAAAAGGTAGTGGAAGAACGTTTCGGACAAGAGATCACAGAAGACGCGTTGCGCGATGCCATTACACTGAAAAATCGCGAACGCCGTGCACTGGCGAACTTCTATCATCTGGGGCAGTTAAATCCCCCGGCGCTTAGCGGCAGCGACATTCTGAAAGTCGTTTACGGCGCAACCTTCCGTTTCGATAAAGACGCATTGATCAATGAACTGGATACAATGACCGCCCGCGTTCGTCAGCAATGGGAAGAAGGTCAGCGGCTGGAGCCGCGTCCACGCATTTTAATTACCGGCTGCCCAATTGGCGGCGCAGCAGAGAAAGTGGTGCGCGCGATTGAAGAGAACGGCGGCTGGGTGGTCGGTTATGAAAACTGCACGGGGGCAAAAGCGACTGAGCAATGTGTGGCGGAAACGGGCGATGTCTATGATGCGCTGGCCAACAAGTATCTGGCGATTGGCTGCTCCTGTGTTTCTCCGAATGATCAACGTCTGAAAATGCTCAGCCAGATGGTGGAGGAGTATCAGGTCGATGGCGTGGTAGACGTGATTTTGCAGGCGTGTCATACCTACGCGGTGGAATCGTTGGCGATTAAACGTCACGTGCGCCAGCAGCACAACATTCCTTATATCGCCATTGAAACGGACTACTCCACTTCGGATATCGGGCAGCTCAGTACCCGCGTCGCGGCCTTTATTGAGATGCTGTAAGAGGTGGCTGTGAGGTATTCGATAGGCATTGATTCCGGTTCTACCGCCACCAAAGGGATCTTACTGGCAGACGGCGTAATTATGCGCCGTTTCCTCGTTCCAACACCATTTCGCCCGGCAATAGCAATTACAGAAGCCTGGGAAACTCTGCGCGAAGGGTTAGAGACAACGCCGTTTCTGACGCTCACCGGTTACGGGCGGCAACTGGTGGATTTTGCCGATAAACAGGTGACGGAAATCTCCTGCCACGGGCTGGGAGCGCGGTTTCTTGCGCCAGCAACGCGCGCGGTGATCGACATCGGCGGCCAGGACAGCAAAGTGATTCAACTTGATGGTGACGGTAATCTGTGTGACTTCCTGATGAATGACAAATGTGCGGCAGGAACCGGACGTTTTCTGGAAGTGATTTCGCGTACGCTGGGCACCAGCATCGAGGAACTCGACTGTATTACCGAAAATGTGCCACCGCACGCCATCAGCAGTATGTGTACGGTGTTTGCCGAATCAGAAGTGATCAGTCTGCGTTCTGCCGGGGTAGCGCCGGAAGCGATTCTCGCCGGAGTGATTAACGCTATGGCGCGCCGCAGCGCCAATTTCATTGCTCGTCTCTCCTGTGAAGCGCCGATTCTGTTTACTGGCGGTGTCAGCCATTGCCAGGTCTTTTCCCGGATGCTGGAAACTCACCTGGGAATGCCAGTACATACCCATCCTGATGCACAATTCGCTGGCGCAATTGGCGCAGCGGTGATTGGTCAGCGGCAGAGAAAACGGGCATGACGGAATTCTTATTTTTATTTCATTCAACGGTCGGCGTCGTGCAAACGCGCAAGGCGCTGCAAGCAGCGGGCATGGCTTTTCGCGTCTCGGATATTCCCCGTGAGTTACGTGGAGGCTGTGGGCTATGCATCTGGTTGAGGTGTCCTGCTGGTGAGGAAACACAATGGGTTATCCCAGGTCAAACAGAGTCAATTTATTATCAGCAGGATGGGAGCTGGCTGTGTATTGCAGATTACGATTCAACTCCGCGTTAAGGATTCATTAAGATCGCTACGTATACTTCTCGATATCTTATTGATTTGCCTTAAAGGGAATGCCATGACAAAAAGTTTTTCGTTACATAAACGCATCACGGGTATTGCTATTCTTTTTGCCATCGTAGTCGTGAGTTTTTTCTTTGTGCAATCTTGCGCCCGTAAAAGCAATCATGCGACATCATTTCAGAATTACCACGCCACCATTGACGGCAAAAAAATTGAAGGTGTAACGAATAATATCTCCTCGCTGACCTGGTCGGCACAGAGCAATACCCTGTTTAGCACTATCAACAAGCCCGCGGCAATTGTTGAAATGACCACCAATGGCGACTTGATCCGCACTATTCCTCTGGATTTTGTGAAAGATCTCGAGACGATCGAATACATTGGCGATAATCAGTTTGTCATTAGCGATGAGCGCGATTATGCCATTTATGTCATTTCTCTTAATGAAAACTCAGAGGTGAAAATCCTCAAAAAAATAAAAATCCCGCTGCAGGAAACGCCGACCAATAGTGGTTTTGAAGGACTGGCTTATTCTCGCCAGGACCACACTTTTTGGTTTTTTAAAGAGAAAAACCCGATTGAGATCTATAAAGTTACCGGACTATTACGTAGTGACGAGTTGCACATTAGCAAGGATAAATCATTACAACGGCAATTTACTTTAGACGACGTGTCTGGCGCGGAATTTAACCCACAAAAAAATACACTTCTGGTGCTGTCTCATGAGTCTCGCGCACTCCAGGAAGTCACCCAAACAGGCGAGGTCATCGGTGAGATGTCGCTTACCAAAGGTAGCCGGGGTTTGTCACATAACATCAAACAGGCCGAAGGGATAGCGATGGACGCCACTGGCAATATCTATATCGTTGGCGAACCCAATCTTTTTTATCGCTTTACCCCTACATCATCACATTAACAGGCTGGCATGTTTTCCTTTTTTGTTATTAACTTGTTAACAACAAAAAAAATACAAATAAGGTAAAACATGTCCCCTTCATTGCATCCCGTAGAACGCTTCTCTTTCAGCACCGCGTTTTTTGGGATGCTGGTTCTGACCTTAGGGATGGGGTTAGGCCGCTTTCTGTATACGCCAATGCTACCTGTCATGCTGGCGGAAGGAACGTTTTCATTTAGCGAACTGTCGTGGATTGCCAGCGGCAACTACGCAGGGTATCTGGCAGGCAGCATGCTGTTTTCATTCGGCGCGTTTCATCTGCCGTCGCGTCTGCGCCCGTTTTTATTGGCTTGCGCCCTGGCAACCGGATTATTGATCCTCGCGATGGCATGGTTGCCGACTTTTGTTCTGGTGTTGTTGATTCGCTTTCTGGCGGGTGTCGCCAGCGCCGGAATGCTGATATTCGGCTCGACGCTGATTATGCAACATACCCGCCATCCCTTTGTGCTTGCGGCGCTGTTTTCTGGCGTTGGCGTCGGTATCGCGCTGGGCAATGAATATGTGCTGGCGGGACTGCATTTTACCCTCTCCTCGCAAACATTGTGGCAAGGAGCCGGAGCGCTTTCTGCCATTATATTGATTGTTCTGGCACTATTGATCCCGTCGAAAAAACACCTCATCGCGCCTGCGCCGTTGGCAAAAAACGATCAACAGATGATGAGTTGGTGGTTGCTGGCGATTCTGTATGGTCTGGCAGGTTTTGGTTATATCATCGTCGCCACTTACCTGCCGCTGATGGCGAAAGATGCAGGCTCGCCATTGTTAACCGCCCATCTCTGGACGCTGGTTGGCTTGTCGATTGTCCCGGGTTGCTTTAGCTGGCTGTGGGCGGCAAAACGCTGGGGAGCGTTACCTTGCCTGACAGCGAACTTACTGGTGCAAGCGATCTGCGTACTGTTAACCCTCGCCAGCAGCTCGCCTTTATTACTCATCATCAGTAGTGTTGGGTTTGGCGGCACCTTTATGGGCACCACCTCGCTGGTGATGACCATCGCCCGCCAGCTTAGTGTGCCGGGAAACCTCAACCTGTTAGGCTTTGTGACGCTTATTTACGGCATTGGGCAAATTCTTGGCCCGGCGCTGACCAGTTTGCTCGGCAACGGAACATCGGCTCTCGCCAGTGCCACTCTCTGTGGCGCAGCGGCGTTGTTTATTGCGGCGCTGATCTGCACAGTGCAATTGTTTAAGCTGCAAGTGGTGACTTCATAAGGGCTGTTTCCCTTGCCAGTCAAGAAACTCAACCGCAACGGTTGATGTCAGCCAGACCCCGTTTTCCGCTTGCCAGAAAGGTATTCCTCGTTTCGCCATTTCCTGTGCTTTGACGGTTAAGATAACCGGCGCTCCGTGTCTTTCTCCTACTTTGCGAGCTGTCGCTTCATCAGCAGAGAGATGCACATAGTGACGCTCCCCTGCAATTAATCCCTGACTTTTTATCGCCTCAAGGAAACGACTTGCCGTACCGTGGTAGAGAAATTGTGGCGGTGTTTTTTCGGTGAAGGCAATAGCGACCTGCGAAGTCGAATGCCCCTGAACAGCACGAATACACCTACCATCACTGGAATAACTAAAGCGCTTCTTATCACTGGTGGCGACCACGGAATCCAGTAATGCACGCGTTAACCGCTTGCCCGCTTTTTGTGCACAGAGTATGAGCTTATCGATATTCGCCCACCCTTCACGATCCAGCACGATGCCAATCGCCTCTGGTTTATGTCGGAGGACAAAACTTAAAAACTTACTCGTATCCGCCAGATCTTTTTCACTGTACTTTGCCATTTTGCATTCATCCTTGTATTTTCTGCCTTTACTTACTCATCGTTATTGTCACTGTGTTTATGAATTTTCTGCAACTCAATCCTATTTTTCCACTCTGCAAAAAACACGTAGCAACACACGGTCACAAAAACGTTGTGGGAATGCCCGGTGAAGCGGCAACTGTCTTTTAGCCACGTTGATGAGTATGGACGACGCGGTCGGCGTTGCTGCCAGCCAGGCGACCGCGGGCGCATTAACCGATCATGATGTCACCGTTTTACTGCTCGCGATGTATTTAATGGGCAACCCGGTGCAAAATGTCGGTCGCTGCCTGGAGACAGCCGAAGTGAATGCCAAATATTACCCGCATATCATTACGGTCTGCGTGATTAACGCATTGCTGTCGATTTGGGTTATGCAGCTTATTGTTTAACAAGGAGTTACCATGATTGATTATTCCGCAGCCGGTTTTACCCTGTTGCAGGGAGCGCATTTGTATGCGCCGGAGGATCGGGGTATTTGCGATGTGTTAATCGCTAACGGCAAGATTATCGCCGTTGCCAGCAATATCCCTTCTGATATCGTACCGGACTGCACGGTTGTCGATCTCAGCGGGCAGATCCTCTGTCCGGGTTTTATTGATCAACACGTCCATTTGATTGGCGGCGGCGGTGAAGCTGGCCCCACAACACGCACGCCGGAAGTGGCATTAAGCCGCCTGACGGAAGCGGGCGTCACGTCGGTAGTTGGCCTGCTGGGCACTGACTCTATCTCTCGCCATCCGGAATCCCTACTCGCCAAGACCCGAGCACTCAATGAAGAAGGCATCAGCGCCTGGATGCTGACCGGTGCTTATCATGTACCTTCCCGCACCATTACGGGTTCTGTGGAAAAGGATGTGGCGATTATCGATCGCGTGATTGGCGTGAAATGTGCCATCTCTGATCACCGCTCCGCCGCGCCGGATGTTTACCATCTGGCCAATATGGCAGCAGAATCCCGCGTTGGTGGCTTGCTCGGCGGTAAGCCTGGCGTCACCGTGTTCCACATGGGCGACAGCAAAAAGGCGTTACAGCCCATCTATGACCTCCTGGAAAACTGCGATGTGCCAATCAGTAAGTTGCTGCCGACGCATGTTAACCGCAACGTGCCTTTGTTTGAGCAGGCGCTGGAGTTCGCGCGCCAGGGTGGCACCATCGACATTACCAGCAGCATTGACGAACCGGTCGCCCCTGCCGAAGGTATTGCCCGCGCCGTTCAGGCGGGTATTCCGCTGGCACGCGTCACCCTTAGCTCTGACGGCAACGGCAGCCAACCCTTCTTCGACGACGAAGGGAATTTAACCCATATCGGCGTTGCGGGTTTTGAGACGTTGCTGGAAACCGTGCAGGTGCTGGTTAAAGACTACGGTTTCAGTATCAGCGATGCCCTGCGCCCGCTCACCAGTAGCGTAGCCGGTTTCCTTAACCTGACCGGGAAAGGTGAAATCCTGCCAGGTAATGACGCGGATTTGCTGGTATTGACACCGAAGCTGCGCATTGCGCAGGTATACGCTCGCGGCAAACTGATGGTCAAAGACGGCAAGGCGTGTGTGAAAGGAACGTTTGAAACTGCATAAGCGGTTGTCAGCCGCCCGAATAGACGTAGAATGCCCGCACGGGTGGCTGACTGAGTAAAACGCAGGAGATTGTATTTAGCTGACTTTCCCCAACATCGCACTGCACCAACCGCCATGCTGCCAGATCAATTCCAATGTTAGCGGTTCATCGTCGTGGTACAGCATCATCTCCAGACTGATTGCCAGATCGTGGCAATATACTTCTTTCAGACTCACCTGCAATGCTGCAATACGTGGTTCATGAAATAAAAGAGCGGAACGCAACTGGCGGCAATACCAACTCTGGAGACGTTTGTCGCACTTATTATGCCCTTGCCACTCAGGCATGCCAGAAACAAGTAATGTTGGTAGCGGTGAATGAGGAGAATTAAAAAGTTGAAAGAGATCCTGGCATACGGAATCACGCAGCAATGATGTATTGCTTCCTGTTTTTTCAGGTAATACGGTCTGAAGTAATTGGCGCATCATTTTGCGCACTCCTGACGTTTAGCAGCATCGATATCTTGCCCTGACGGCAGGATACCACTGAGTTGATGCTCATTTTCCATAGTCATTCCTTTTTGCTCATTACGTCCGTGACTGATACAGGCCTAATTCTTGCCCGCGAAGTATAAGACCCTGAACAGAAATGAAGATCCACTTACTTTTTATTTAAAAAGATATAATTTGATAAAAATCACTAAATCAGATAGAAACAAATCAATATATTTTGATTATTCCGAATGATTACTCAGATTTAAATAGAGATATAACATTTATAAAAGATATGTAATAAGTAATTATTAAATTACTCATAGTTTATTATTAATAATATATGTTATTACATGGCTACAAGACCCGGTGCAAAGCAGCTCAACTTTGCACCAGAAATAAGGGTTCAGGCGTCAACTTTATCCAATGGCCAGGAGTCAAAGAGATAACCATCAAAATAGATATCATCGACGTTGGAAAATTCCAGCAAACGCTGTTTCACATTTTCCAGATGCTGCCACATTGCCAGCTTCGCCGCACGGGCGTCTTTTTTGATTAACGCCGCGAGGATCTGTTTGTGATCGCCCAGCCACTCTTTGCGGTATAAGCTGTCATCCAGATGGCTGTGCAACTGGATCCACATCGGATTGTTTTCCCGCCACTGCCAGGACTGACGGAACAACTCCACCAGCATACTGTTATGGGTTGCTTCGGCAATGGCGAGGTGAAACTGCATGTCACCGCTTTCGCTGCTGCCCGGCGCACTGGAAGCCAGTTCGCGTTCTTCAAGCTGCAATGCCTGGCGCATTTTCACAATGTCTTCCCGTGTTGCCTGCAAGGCGGCAAACTCGGCTATGTTGCTCTCCAGCAACTGGCGCGCCTGTAACAGCTCAAAAGGACCAGCGTCGTTGCAGGCGTTAACATCTGCGCTGTCCGCACTCTTACTGGTGGAACTGTCAAGAACATAGATACCGGCACCACGGCGTACTTCTACCAGCCCTTTGATCTCCAGCATGATCAATGCTTCACGTACCACAGTACGCGTGACGTCGAGCATTTCTGCGATCTCACGCTCCGGCGGCAGCCGTTCGCCAGGATTGTACGGCGTCTTAATGATCAGATCGCGGATCATTGCCCCGACTTCCTGGTAAGGTCTTTGCGCAGAGGTGGCAGATTTCATGGTGTTGTGTCCGTTAGGTGCGGTTAATCAAATTTTTGCCGGATGCGGCGTGAACGCCTTATCCGGCCTACAACGGGCAATTTTACGGCACCCGTTAATCTCAAACTATACCATTTGCACTGGAAGTTGGCACGTACAGGTGGGCAAAAAAACGAAAACTGGTCAACCAAATATAAATTTGATTGACCAGTCAGTCTGTAGGGTAATCAGTCAGTTACAGAGCAGCCACGCACTCACGCGCACCACGTTCGCACAGTTGCTGATATGCAGTCGTCACCGCGCCAACAAAGTCCGCGTTCTGCGGCAGATCATCGGCAAAAATACCGCTCAGACCCAGCAGAGCTTTCACACGTTCCGCCCCCTGATATTGCGCGTTGATCTTCTGAAACTCCGCCAGCATCGGGTCGACCACGTCGATGGCGTTGCCTTGCTCATCAACCCCTTGGGTGTAACGCATCCAGCCCGCGACACCGAGTGCCAGATGACGCCAGCTACCGCCGTTTTGCAAATGCAAGCGAACCGGATCCAGCAGACGCTGCGGCAACTTCTGGCTGCCGTCCATCGCAATCTGCCAGGTGCGATGACGCAGAGACGGGTTGCTGAAACGCTCGATCAGCAGCGTCGCATACGCGTTCAGGTCTGTACCTTCCGGCATCGACAGCGTCGGCGCTTGTTCCTGCATCATCAGAGCAAAGGCCGCTTTGCGATAATCCGCGTTGGTCATGGTATCAGCGATGGTTTCATAACCACCGAGGTAACCGAGGTACGCCAGGAAAGAGTGACTGCCGTTAAGCATACGCAGTTTCATCATTTCGAACGGAACAACGTCCGCAACGAACTGTGCGCCGACTTTATCCCAGTCCGGGCGACCATTGACGAAGTTATCTTCAATCACCCACTGACGGAACGGCTCGCAGGCAATGGCACACGGATCGTAAACGCCCAACTGGTCAGCAATTTCCTGCAATGTTTCAGGAGTAGCCGCCGGAACAATGCGGTCAACCATTGTGCACGGGAAAGTCACGTTCTCTTCAATCCATGCCGCCAGTTGCGGATCACGAGCCTGAGCCAGTCCCAGTACTGCGACTTTCGCCACATGACCGTTTTCACGCACGTTGTCGCAAGACATCACCGTAAAAGCTTTCAGCCCTTTTTCACGACGCAGACGCAGGGCTTCTACGATGTAACCAATTGCAGACTTCGGCGCGGTCGGGTTTTCCAGATCGTGCTTAATCAGCGGGTTATTGAGATCCAACTGACCGCTTGCCGCGTCGGCACAGTAGCCTTTTTCCGTGACCGTCAGGGAAACAATTGCCGTCTGCGGACGCGCCATCGCGTTCAGAATGCCTTCGCAACCGTCGATTTCCGGGTGCAGCGCTTCTTTCATCGAACCGATAATTTTCAGCTCGGTGCTTTCTGCGCCTTTTTCCGCCACGGTATACAACAGTTGCTGTTTTTTCAGGTTTTCGATCAGCACGCGGTCGTTACCTGGCATCAGGTTAACTTCGCAGATCCCCCAGTCGCTGTCGGTGCTTTCCAGCAAATGGTGGGTATACAGCGCCTGGTGCGCGCGGTGGAACGCCCCGCAACCGAGATGCACAATGCGTGATTCCAGACGAGAATGATCCCATGACGGGCGGGCAACCGGCAGATTGCTGTCAACAATAGTAGTCATCGTAAACTCCAGAATCCGTCTTCAGAGAGTGACGGCAAGGAAGAAGGAACCGGCACGGCGCGAAGCCATGCCGGTGAGTATTAACGGCTAAAGAAAGCGCGTTGGATCGCCAGTTCGACACCGCGAACTTCGGCCAGGCCTTTCAGACGACCAATAGCGGAGTAACCAGGGTTGGTTTTCTTCTTCAGGTCGTCCAGCATCTGGTGACCGTGGTCCGGACGCATCGGGATCAGGTCTTCTTTGCCTTCCGCTTTACGACGGTGCTCTTCTTCAACGATCGCTTTCACCACTTCGTACATATCAACGTCACCGTTCAGGTGCGCCGCTTCGTGGAAGGTTTTCGGGTTTTCTTCACGCATGGTGGAACGCAGATGGGTGAAGTAAATACGTGGACCAAACTGCTTGATCATATCAACCAGATCGTTGTCAGCACGCACGCCGTAAGAACCGGTACACATGGTGAAACCGTTCGCCATGCTGTTTACGGTGTCAACCATCCACTGCATATCTTCAATGGTGGAAACGATGCGCGGCAGGCCGAGGATCGGGCGCGGCGGATCGTCCGGGTGAACAGCCATGCGCACGCCAACTTCTTCCGCAACCGGAATGATCGCCTTCAGGAAGACAGCAAAGTTTTCGCGCAGTTTGGCTTTGTCGATATCTTTGTACAGTTCCAGGTGCTTACGGAACTGATCGAGGGTGTAGCCTTCTTCCGCGCCCGGCAGACCCGCAATGATGTTACGAGTCAGACGCGCTTTGTCTTCATCGCTCATGGTGGCGAAGCGTTCTGCTGCCTGAGCAATTTCTTCTTCGGTGTAATCCGCTTCTGCGCCTGGACGTTTCAGGATGTGCATTTCGAATGCAGCAAATTCGATCTGGTCGAAGCGCAGTGCTTTGGAGCCGTCCGGTAGCACATATTCGAGGTCAGTACGGGTCCAGTCGAGAACCGGCATGAAGTTGTAGCACACGGTGCGAATGCCGCACTGCGCCAGGTTGCGCAGGGTCTGCTGATAGTTAGCAATCCACTGCTCATAGTTGCCAGTGTGAGTTTTGATATCTTCGTGAATTGGCACGCTTTCCACGACAGACCACACCAGGCCCGCGTCTTCAATGATAGCCTTGCGTTTGAGGATTTCTTCAACGGACCATACTTCGCCGTTCGGGATATGGTGCAGCGCGGTAACCACGCCAGTTGCGCCCGCCTGACGGACATCTGCTAAAGAAACCGGATCGTTAGGGCCGTACCAGCGCCAGGTCTGTTCCATGATATTTCCTCTTTCACATAGCGGGTTCCACAGCGAAGAGACGCGGAACCCCGGAGTTGTTTAGGTATCCGGATGAACAACCAGACCGCAGCCGTGGCGTTGCATCGGATGAGATGGCGTATAAGTTCTACCTTTTGGTAAGACATGTCAACCCGAATTCTAAAATTGGTTAACCACATCACAAGAAATCCACTCTCACACAGGTTGATGCAAATTACAGCAAAGGGTATTCAGCGGTTATTGATCGGGGGATGTGATATTCATCGCAACAATGGTTGACCAATTTGCATAACATGTCGCCCAAAATAGCAATGGTTCAACCAGGTAAGGTAAAACGTTATGCATGTGCTTAACATTCTTTGGGTGGTATTCGGCATCGGCCTGATGCTGGTACTGAATTTGAAGTTCAAGATCAACTCGATGGTGGCTTTGCTGGTGGCAGCGTTGTCCGTTGGGATGCTGGCGGGTATGGATCTGATGTCGCTGCTGCACACCATGAAAGCGGGCTTTGGCAACACGCTGGGGGAACTGGCGATCATCGTGGTGTTCGGTGCGGTCATCGGTAAGCTGATGGTTGACTCTGGTGCGGCTCACCAGATAGCGCACACGCTGCTGGCGCGTCTCGGCCTGCGCTATGTTCAGATATCGGTGATCATCATCGGCCTGATTTTCGGTCTGGCGATGTTCTATGAAGTGGCCTTTATCATGCTGGCACCGCTGGTGATCGTGATTGCCGCCGAAGCTAAAATTCCCTTCCTGAAACTGGCTATCCCGGCAGTAGCGGCTGCAACCACCGCACATTCACTGTTCCCACCGCAGCCGGGTCCGGTGGCGCTGGTCAATGCTTACGGCGCAGATATGGGGATGGTTTACATCTATGGCGTGCTGGTGACTATTCCCAGCGTTATCTGTGCGGGGCTGATCCTGCCGAAGTTTCTCGGTAATCTTGAGCGCCCAACGCCGTCATTCCTGAAAGCGGATCAACCGGTAGATATGAATAACCTGCCCTCTTTCGGCATTTCCATTCTTGTGCCGTTGATCCCGGCGATCATTATGATCTCCACCACCATCGCTAATATTTGGTTAGTAAAAGACACACCGGCATGGGAAGTGGTTAACTTTATTGGTTCCTCCCCAATTGCGATGTTTATCGCGATGGTGGTTGCGTTCGTACTCTTTGGCACCGCACGCGGCCACGACATGCAGTGGGTGATGAACGCCTTTGAAAGCGCGGTAAAAAGTATTGCGATGGTGATTCTGATCATCGGTGCAGGCGGCGTGCTGAAGCAAACCATTATCGACACAGGCATTGGTGACACCATCGGCATGCTGATGTCGCACGGCAACATTTCTCCATACATCATGGCGTGGCTGATCACCGTGCTGATTCGTCTGGCGACTGGTCAGGGTGTCGTTTCAGCGATGACCGCCGCCGGGATTATCAGTGCCGCAATTCTTGATCCAGCAACCGGTCAATTGGTTGGTGTAAATCCGGCGCTGCTGGTTCTGGCAACTGCCGCGGGTTCCAACACCCTCACCCACATTAACGATGCCTCTTTCTGGCTGTTCAAAGGTTATTTTGATCTGTCAGTAAAAGACACCCTGAAAACCTGGGGTCTGCTGGAGCTGGTCAACTCCGTGGTTGGGCTGATTATTGTGTTGATTATCAGTATGGTGGCGTAAAGGAATATCAGAGCCTGCCATTGGCAGGCTCAGTTCGGATGGTTGGCAACGTGCGCCTTGTTTATGCCAGATGCGGCGCTGGCGCGTCTTATCTGGCCTACAAAAAGCTAACATACAGGTTTTGTAAGCCTGATAGCCATCAGGCAAATATTGCGTACTCGCATTGGCAACCCCTGTGATTTCTTTATTGATAAACAAAAGTCACACCAATAATTGACTGCACATTACCTGCAGTCACCTGCCCTCCAGTACGTGCGTAATTTGCCGTTAACCCAAGACTTACCGCTGAAGTCCCTACTGCCCCTAATGACACAGTGCTATTCGCTGGAATAATCGTACCGTTGCGCGTCAACTGCACGCCGACGCCCTGTGCTGGCGAAAACGACGCCGTGTTGGTGAAAATCGAGTTGTCCGCATCTGCGGTTGTACCTGAAAGGTAATACCCCAGGTTTTGGCTTTTCGCACAATAAACAGTAAGAGGAATCGGCACCGAGCCGGGGTAGTCCGGCAGAGTGACGGTGACATCTCGCGCAGAAACATCACAACCACCGGTAGGCACCACCACATCGTTATTGGCATAAATATTCCAGACAAACTGGAAATCATCGCCGTTATAGTTGTTGGTCTGGCGCAAAATGAGCACGGCTATTAATGAACCAGCCTTAATCGCCACTCCGCCCGCACTGCTGACAGGCGTCAGATAAAGCGCCACTGGCCAGGGCTTATCCGTTCTCGAATTATAAACAACGCGTGGCGTTTCGCTGGTGCTAGGAAAAGGATAGCTACTGCCATTATATTTTACGGTTCCGGAAAAATTAGATAACACGCCGCCATAAGCTGAACCTCGTTGCAGTGTTACATAGTCTGTAATGGTTTCCGGGTAATCGTTATGGCAAAAGATCTGCGTCGAAAGATCCACAACCAGGTTTTGCCCCACATTCACTGCGGGCGCAAGGTTAACATAGACATTGGCGCTGCCGCCGCCAATAGGGATAGCCGTACCATTAGCGGTTTTACAGGCGAATGACCAGGCATTTACCGACCAGCCCATCAGCAGTACAGTAAATAAGGTAATAACGCGTTTCATTACAATCATCTCTTCGGGTTAGCTGTAGGTATAGGTGATGCTAATCACTGCCTGAATGGTTCCCTGGGTGGCACCACCATTTACCGTCAATGCTCTGACCTGCAACGGAAAGTGCGCAGATTGAGAGGAATCATCCACCTGAACAGTTTTGGTTGCGCCGGTGTTCAATGTGTTGCCGTTGTCATCCTGTAGCTCTAACTGGATGTTTTGCGCGGTTCCCTGGTTTTTATAATATCCGGTGCTGTCAGCCGCCCCGCTGAAACTGGCGGTGACTCTGGACGTTCCCACCGGACAATTCGTCAACTCAAGCGCAACATCATGCCAGGACGATGCCGCTCCGGCAGACATCAGGCTGAAAGAATAAAGATCGCCGAGATCAACCGTGGCATTGGTGGTGGAAACTGTGCACGGTTTGGCGACGACCTTACCATTCACCGTAATGGTGACATCGGCTGCCCGTACCGTCGCGCTTGCGAGCGCCAACATTGCCGCCAATAAATACCCACGTTTGCGCCATTTCATGAGCATCTCCAGTTACTGATATTCAAGAGTGAAGGTTGCCGTGGCATTGATATGCCCCGCAGTGACAGGCACCTGTGTCGCCATTAGCCGGGCGTAAAAATTCAGCGTATTTGGTTTACCCGGCGTCAGGGTCGTCCACGAAATCGCGGACGATGGGGCATTAAGTGGTATCTGATTTTGTTGCTCATTCAGAAGCTGTATTCCCAGTCCCGCAGCCGCTGACACAGTCTTTTCAAGTGCAAGCAGGTTGGAATTATGGCTATCTGCAACACCGGTAAATCCGATCTTTACAGCAGAGACGGCATTACCACAGGGTGACAGCAAAATACGAAAAGGAACGACCGGAGTCGTCGCCCCAATGTTGTTAAATTGCTTCGCCGCATTTTCCAGCAAATCAACGGTAAAATTGGTTGATTCAACTGCCACACTACAGCCGTTATCCCTGACATAGCCCCGGATAGTAATCGTGCTATCCGCAGCCAAAGCGTGACTGACAACCAGCCACAAAAAAGCGCACAGAAGATAAAAAGGTTTGCTTTTCATCACGCCCCCTTAACGACATTCAACTGATAGCTGGGTTAATAACTGCTGCTGACTCTCAGGTGGCAGTTTGTAATCTGCGACACAGTGAGCATTCTCCCCTTCTCCCCATTTCACCTGAACTTTTCCCGCTAAAGGCATCCCGCTGAGGTAAACCTGGCCATTATCCGCAACAATGCCGCTACTCTGGCTACTCTCTGATGTGACCATCGCACCAAACGGCAGCGGCTTATTATTATGGGTCAGCGTCATGAGCAGTTTTATCCCAACGCGCGCTTTAAACTCTGCTCGCACGATTGCCCCACGGGTGGGAACAACGTTAGCGACCGCGTTATCTAAATCGACGTTATCAGCCAGGGTATTGGTATCCAGTGCCACTCTATTTTCCCGATATTCAGTGGCATAAGGCAGCACGGCATAACCGCGCCAGTCGGTACGAACACCTGTCTGGTTTTCGACTTTTACATCTTTTGCTCCAGGCGCTTTAATCAGCACAACCGTATCGTTTAACGGCTGCCCCAGCGTTACGCCATTGGCATGGGCCAATACCCCACCGCTGACTCCGTAATAGACCTGCTTAATATCATCGCTATGGCTGTAACCTATATTGGCATTGCCATAACCGCCGCGATAATTCAGCGCTGCGTAGCCTGTACTTCCGCTATTCCCATCGCTACCTCCGGCATATCCGGTTTGTACGCTGTAGCTTAGGTTGTTGTCTTCCAGCAACGTACCGTATACACCGGCCAGGTTGGTCATCCGACCATTGAGATCGTGTGACATGCTGTAGCTGGCACTGGCATGTCGCCACTGAGATTTACTGTCAGAACGCAGCCAGTGGCTGAAAGGAATATTGACGTTAAGAGCCAACATCTGATCTCGTCCTTTTTGCCAGGCGTTTTTCGTCAGGCTATAGCTGAGCGTCCAGTTGATATCCTCGAATGCGGTATTTAATCCGGCCTGGAATTGCTCATCGACATTACTCGTTCCCCAATAAGTCTGATGGCTACCACTCAAATAAAGTGTTGATGTGCGCCCAACTTGCTGAGTGACAGTAAGTTGTAATTTTCCGCGTTTGTTATAAGCGAGGTTGTAATAGTCGGTGAATTTCGGCTTAACCTGAATAACACCATCCTGCGTTTCAATGTTGTAGCCATTCATTCGGCGGTATGTTGTATCAGCGAAATTGAAATATCCGCTGGTCGAATAGCGGTAACCCACTAACTGAATATTCGTGCCTGACTCATTGAGCGATTTGTTATAAAGAAAACGCACTGATTGTCCGTCATGCTGACTTTCATCGGGAAGTGTGGCATTAGCCTGCGTCATATCCACGGACAGAGCCCCCAATGTCCCCATGTTTTTCCCGACACCGAAATTAAAAGCACGATAACGATCCGCCAGTTGAGTACCGCCGTATATTGTCCAGCCAGCCGGGAGGCCGTGGAGTAACGTACTCTGGAAAAAGCGGGGGTTTTCCTGTTGCGCATTACCACTGCGGTACTCTCCAGCCGTAATGGAATAACGTGTATGTCCCTCACGCTGCAGGAGCGGTACTGACGAATAGGGTACGGTAAAGATCTGTGTGCTGCCGTCGGCCTCTTTAATCGTTACCTGCAAGTCACCACTATTACCTGCGGCATAGAGATCATTAATAGTAAAAGGCCCCGGTGGCACCGTACTATTATAAATGTCATACCCGTTCTGTTTAATAGATACTTGTGCAGTACCACGTGCAATACCGTGGATCACCGGGGCAAATCCTCTCTGGCTATCGGGTAACATATTGTCATCTGAGGCCAACTGTGCGCCGCGAAAGTTAATACCATCGAAAATATCGCCCTGGGTATAACCATCGCCCAACGTCAGGCGAGAACGTAACGGAATTATGTCTCGCTCAAGCCAGGTATTGATATGTTGCCATTTATTTTTGCTACCTGATGAACTGCCGCTACTGTTATAACTCCAGGTAGTATTGTCGCGTAAACGCCACGCACCAATATTTAACCCACTCTGCAGGTTTAAATATGCATAATGGCTGTTACCCCCAATCCGATTCTGCACACTATTTCCACTGAAGTTATAATTGAGTAATCCGGCATTAATACCTGAATCCCACAACTCTGGTGGAATATAGCCACGCGCACGCTGATTCATAAATGCCTGCGGGATCGTGAGGTTAAGCCGCTGCAGGCCAACATCTAAATGCGCAGTGGCTTCATTGATCATCGAAGTTAATGGTACGCAGGCATCAGCCGCCAGCAGATTCATACCGGAAACAGAGGCCGTATTTAGCCCCATACTGGCGAGTTGTGCGCGTGTCAGACAAGGGACAATCCCTTGTTCACTCTCCCCCGTATTAAACGTGACATCTCGTGTCGCCATATAACCATTATTCATATAGATATCGACACGATACGTTCCCGGCGGTAATTCTTGTCCATTTTCAAAACTCGATAAATCGGCAACAGCCTGAGGATCATCCGCTAAAAAGCGCGGGTTAAAATAGAGTTCGGCAGATGAAAAAGGTGCCTGTGCAGCAAATGCACAGGCAACAGAGAGCCGGATAAAAAAACCAGCCAGACAAGGCTTACGATTATGCAAGCATTGCGTGTTTCGCTGGTAAAATCTTAAATTCAGATATGACATTATTCCTCCGGTTTAAAATCACCCGGCAGTCAATTCTTTTTATTCAGGCGAAAAATTCCCCCTGCGTTATTCCATTACGCCCTTCATTTTTGGGGTAAGTGCACCATAATCATTTATTGTTCGATAAGTTATGCTGCTTCCGGCATCAGAAGGCAATTTAACCGTGCTTTCGCCCATTGGAGGCACCAATGCATTATCAAGAATCCGAGTTCCGGCATTAAGCTCTGTTACCGTCAGGTAATAGGGTGTCGGGTTAATCAGCGTCAGAGAATTTGTGCCGCGACGGAATCTTAATTTTTCTGCGGCCTGATCGGGTGGCAACGCTAATTTAGCCGGGCGGTAATAGAGTTTAATGCGGCTGATTATCGCGAGCTGTAACGTATTCTCGTTCAATTTTGATTTATCCATTGACGGAATCGCTTTTACATTCATCCAGAACAAACTTTCCCGATCCTGCGGCAATTGATTATTTGTGGCATCAAGAATACGCAGGGTATTCTCTTTTTTTCCCTTCATCGCAAACAGAGGTGGCGTCACGATAAAACGACCATCCTTTACACCATCAGCATTTTCTACCCATGATTGAATTAAATAAGTGCTATTTTCATCATTATTTGTCACGGCAAGTTGAACTTGTTTTTGCCCTGCCGGATAAATTACGCGAGTCGCACCTAATGCCACTCCCGCTTCAGCGCGTCCGGCAAGCATCATTGCAACGATCATCAGGATACCTGCCAGTAAGCAGAATGTTATTTCCTGCGATTTTCTTACATTGACGTTTTTATTACTCACTGTCCTGTTCCTGTTATCACAATATCTGCTGAACAATTACTGATAGGTTAAGGAGAACCAGGCCTGAGCATTAGCCATGCCGCCAGTAACCCAACGCCCTGTTGCGCGATATTTAGCAATGAAATGTAGCGAAGTCGCGCCTGAGTAAAGCCGTTTCCAGTGTATTGGTGGACGATTAATCGGTACGAGGTTTCCCTCGTCATCAAACAAGGCAATACCAACATTGGTTGCAATTCCCGGCCCCTCACCCACAGAAAGCACATCCGGATTTTTGCCATCAGCGACACCGTGAAACGCCACGCCCACACGTTCACTCACCACCGTGCTACATTCCCGTAAATGAATAACAAACGGCACCGGGGCGCTATCTTCCCCTACCGCATGAAACCGGTTACTACTGATTTGCCCCATATTGACCGTCATTTGTTTATCACCAGCTTCAATCCGGCAAGCTTCCGCAATAATGACGCCCTGAAATTGCATATTTCCACCGGGCAACGTGGTGTTCCATTTATTTCCGGCCAGTGCAAACATCGGCAGTAACGACGCTACTAGAAATAATTTCGTCCTTTTCATCGTTATTTTTATCGCGCAGGGGGCGGGCATCCTTGCCCATAATTATTTCCCTAAAACCTGAGTGGATTATTGATACTGAACCTTGAAGGTTGCATCCGCATTAGCAGCACCCGGGGTTGCCTCGCCGATTGCATAATAACGCGCCTGGAACGGAATGGTGTTAGTGCCATTATTCAGGGTTGTTTGTGCGCTAAATGTCGCACCGTCCAACGTCAGCGCATTGCCTGTTCTGTCAAGGATCTGCACACCAACGTTTGTTGCGCTACCTGCAGCAGAACTCTGCAGAGCCAGTACTGTAGGATTGTTGCTGTTAATCGCTGTGCCCAAGAAGGCAACAGCGGCTGTGCTTGCAACAGAAGTATCGCAATCATTCAGTTGAATGTTAAAACCGACAGCAGAGCTGGTTGCTCCACCCTGCTTCAGAGTAGCAGTACGAACCTGGCCCAACTGAACGGTTTGATCAACAGAACCAGCATCAACCGCACAAGCAGCATTAACGATTTCCCCTTTAAAGTGAACGGTCCCACCATTTACCGTCGTGGGAGTAGTATCGGCCAAAGCCGCTGTAGAACTGAGGGACAGCGCCGACAGAACAACAATTGCCAGAGTTTTAATTTTCATACTGCTTTCCTTTTTAAATCTACGTATAAATCGACATGGGCAGTCGTTCTGTACACTTTGTTCAGATAGATAGTTTGACTGCCAACACTGCACAGTTTTCCCCCAAAAAATGAAACATTTTGGGGCCATTTTGACTCATAGAGGAAAGCATCGCTCGCTTACTTATTTAGTTTACTCGTTGGATTAATGAACTTTATTTAATTGATTTTATAGATTTTTATGCTATCTGAGGTGGTTTTTGAAGAGAAGAATGAGGAAGTTGCTTCGAGAGTCAGAAACGCTATCTTTACGTAACGCGGAGGCAATGTGAAATTAATTTACAAGAGAAATAATTTACATATCAAATGGTTAGCTGGTTTTCGTCGATTTTTTATATTTTTATGCTTGAGAAAAAACACAAAACTTTTTTATGATATGGACAGTTGGCCCCAATTGTCTTGTATTAATCTAATTTTTTATTTTTTTATCAATAGGTTACATTAAGCCTCTTCTCTTTTTAAATTTTCATTTATTAGATTATTTCTTTCCCATAATCCGGCAAAACGTGCGGCATTACTGGCGGTATAACGCACAGTATGGCGAATATTTCGATGCCCCAGATAATCCTGAATTAAACGAGTATCTGCACCGCGCTCGGCCAGTTCATAACCGCAAGCATGTCTTAACATATGAGGGTGAGTCTGCGTCACGGTTCCAGCTTCAACACCCGCATCACGAATGATGCGATAGGCCTGCTGGCGAGAAAGTCGGCTTCCACGACGAGAAAAAAATATGGCATCGGTCTGGTCAGCACCTTTCCAGTTAGAACGTTCAAGGGTCCAGCGTTCTACAGCCTCACGCTCGTCGAAACGTAGTGGATGGACAGTAGAAAATCCGTTCTTCAGCCGACGAATATTTATCCGGCCTTCATTGAGATCAAGATCCTGATAATGAAGATCAAGTAGCTCACTAATACGCATCCCGTGCCGATATGCCAACAGAATAAGACAATAATCTCTGGCTCCCGTTGCCCCATAGCAAACCGCTTGCATCATTGCCTGAACTTCTTTACCGGTAAGATAGCGACGTTTACTCACAATAGTAGTACTCCTGAACTGGGTTATATTTGAATGAATACCTATAGGAAAACCTCAATCGGTTAAAATTAGCCCAATAGATAAAAAGATAATCACACACGACATTGAGCGATTATCAGACGTTCACATTAAATATCATACAAAAATAAAATATCACTGATGTGACAAAATCTATTTTCATTGATTTAATTCAATATAACAATAGAGTAAACAGAATTAACTTCCAGTTGCTTAAAAAATAAAGAAAAAAAACACAATGAGGTAAGAACTTAGGTGATGTGTAAATTTATGAATGATTTTGTTTGTTTATTTTAAAAAAATAAAACCATTGTGGTTTGTATGGCTGTGGTTAAACCAATGTTTATTCTGATAATTAATGATTATACTTACAATAACATCAATTAATAAATGGTTAATTATTATTGATACATCGTAAGAATAATGTAGTTTTTAACACCATCCATGGTATCTCATCCGTTTTTATAAAACAGCATGGCGTTGCCGACCTCTGGGGCTATCCCAGATACCGTAAAAACGCCCTGCATTACTGGCGGTATACCAGACAGTATGACGAATATTACGATGGCCAAGATAATCCTGGATAAGCCGTGTATCTACTCCCATATTCGCCAAAGCAAAACCACATGAATGACGTAACATGTGAGGATGAATCTCTAGTGATAATCCAGCATTATCACCTGAAGTAGAGATGATTTGATAAAACTGTTGACGAGAAAGAGGATTCCCCTTGCGTGACAAAAACACCCACTCGCTCTCAGCATGTGGATAAGAAGTACGCATACTCAACCAGTTTTTTAAAGCCTGAACTTCTTTGTTTAAGAGCGGGTGTGTCGTTGAAAAGCCTTTTTTTAATCGATGGATATATATACACTTTGCCTTAAGATCAATATCTGAAATTCTCAATCGACAAATTTCACTCGCCCGGAAGCCATGAATAAAACAAAGTAAAGTCAGACAATAATTACGTGCAGCATGAGGCCCGGTATTTGCTGCTTTAAGAAGTAACTCGATTTCACTGTGGGTCAGGAAGTTCCTTTTTTTGTTATCAGCCTTATTCTTCATCGTTTTCCCTTATAATTGCAGACACGCACTAGCTGTACTGGGTTATTATCAGCCCAACATTTAGCCCTGATTATGTTTATAAAAGCGAACGTTTGTGTAATGACTAACGCAAGTGGATCAGCTCTTTTGAATGAACTAAAATGGAGTGGCGATAGTTACTTATAATAACTTTGCCATACAAACGCTATATGCTCTTGTATGCTATGTTCATTAATATATTTATCAGCGTAAGACGAAATCCAATAATAAACCTCATGATCAATATAACTATTCTTATCTATATATCATGTGATATCTTCTGTAACAAGCAAATCATCATAAAAATTTAATATTGCTTCTGTCAGCCATCTCACACATAACATTATTAGTCAACTCTGTTTTTCCGCATAATTGCTATTTCATAGAAACCGGTAATTTTTAGGTGGCTATTATCATGCTAATGCTTAGTTTCCTAGCCATTATTATCCTTTGGTTCGTAAACTCATGCTGTGAGGTTGTTACATCCCTTTTTCATACTGTGTATTTCCCGGAGATATGAGGAAAGCCAGGACACGCTTTTTCCATCTGCATTCGTTGCTAAAGATAGCTTTGGTCACTACGACTTAAACCTTCCTGACTCACAGCTATTCGCCGGGTGATACGGCAACAAACGGATTGAAACATCATCCTGAAAATACCGATGCGTGCTGAACATCAACAAGCCTGCCCGGAACAACTCCGGGAGTTCCCAGCTACGTGCCACAAAGCAGGAAACATATTTCATGATGAGAATTATGCCCAGTCTGATGGCGGATAGACACTTATCTTTACCATGCCCGCTGAGTTATCTTGCAAATCGCCTCCTGTTTGAACTAAAAATAAATAACATATAAAACAAATAATTAAAGAAAAACCTTTGGTTTATGAAGAGCTCCGCAAGTGGTCATCTGGCTTCACATAGCATCTTCTTCTTAGAAAAATATCGACATATTTTGTGACACGAATTGCAAATCTGGTTTTGTTGTATGGATTGTGTGATTTTTGATCTGGTATAACAGGTATAAAGGTTCACCAAGACAGTAAATGAAGCTGGGCATCTCGCAATCTATGACAAACATCACTTCAGTTCTTTCTCATCGGGTGATGAAAACGCACTTCAGTCTGAAAGGAGTATGAAAATGAGATCAACAAACAATCTATTTTATGACTCTGGGTAAAATGGATTGAGTAAGTGATATAGCTTACGAACATTCAAATCAATTAAACATCAGAAGAGATTTTATACTCAGGTATTTAATCTGGTCCTCTGTATATTTAAATAATGTGGAAAGTGAAATTTTCACAGGAGACCTTATACAAAAAATATAAAATACAGCTATCCGCTGCCAAAGACACTATAAGCCTGGCAAAAAATATTACACGACATAAATGCTAATTGTTTATGCGGGCTTTGTATTACTTTCTGTATCCTACAAATGAGTGAAATTTATGAAAAAGGCTAAAATACTTTCTGGCGTATTATTACTCTGCTTTTCGTCGCCATTAATTTCTCAGGCTGCAACACTGGACGTCCGTGGTGGATATCGTAGTGGGAGCCATGCTTATGAAACTCGACTCAAAGTCAGTGAGGGATGGCAAAATGGATGGTGGGCAAGTCTTGAAAGTAATACCTGGAACACTATTCATGATAATAAAAAAGAAAATGCCGCACTCAATGATGTTCAGGTCGAAGTTAATTACGCAATAAAACTTGATGATCAATGGACTGTGCGCCCGGGAATGTTAACCCATTTTAGCAGCAACGGTACACGCTACGGACCTTACGTAAAACTGTCCTGGGATGCGACAAAAGATCTCAATTTTGGCATTCGCTATCGTTACGACTGGAAAGCCTACCGACAGCAAGACTTATCCGGCGATATGTCTCGTGATAACGTTCATCGTTGGGATGGATATGTCACTTACCATATTAATAGTGATTTCACCTTCGCCTGGCAAACAACGCTATACAGCAAACAAAACGATTATCGCTATGCAAACCATAAGAAATGGGCGACGGAAAATGCATTTGTTCTACAATACCATATGACGCCAGATATTACGCCATACATAGAATATGACTACCTTGACCGTCAGGGTGTTTACAACGGTAGAGATAATTTATCTGAAAACAGTTATCGCATTGGTGTGTCATTTAAACTGTAGTAGACAGGAGACAGTCACAATGAATAAAAAAATAATGGCACTTGCTATCATAATGGCTTCATTTGCCGCAAACGCGTCTGTATTACCAGAAACCCCTGTGCCTTTTAAAAGCGGTACTGGAGTGATTGATAACAACACTGTCTACATTGGTTTAGGTAGCGCAGGAGCAGCATGGTACAAGCTGGATACGCAAGCCAAAGATAAGAAATGGATAGCCCTGGCGGAATTCCCGGCTGGCCCGAGAGATCAAGCAACCTCTGCATTTATTGATGGTAATTTGTATGTATTTGGCGGTGTTGGTAAAAACAGAGATGGGTTAACTCAGGTGTTCAACGACGTACACAAATATAATCCCGAAACCAATACCTGGGTTAAATTGATGTCACACGCACCGATGGGCATGGCGGGTCATGTGACTTTTGTACACAACGGCAAGGCTTATGTTACTGGCGGTGTTAACCAGAATATCTTCAATGGCTATTTTGAAGATCTCAATGAGGCTGGAAAAGATTCAAAGACTATAGATAAAATCAACGCCAACTATTTTGACAAAAAAGCAGAAGATTATTTCTTCAATAAGTTTCTGTTGTCTTTTGAACCCTCTACACAGCAATGGAGTTATGCTGGTGAATCTCCCTGGTACGGTACGGCTGGAGCGGCGGTAGCAAATAAAGGTGATAAAACCTGGCTTATTAATGGCGAGGCAAAACCAGGATTGCGAACTGATGCTGTATTTGAGCTTGATTTCACCGGCAATAACATAAAATGGAATAAACTTTCTCCCGTCTCCTCACCGGATGGCGTAGCTGGCGGTTTTGCTGGTATTAGCAATGACTCTCTTATATTTGCCGGAGGAGCCGGATTTAAAGGTTCACGGGAAAATTACCAGAACGGTAAGAACTATGCGCATGAAGGCCTGAAAAAATCGTATAGCGCTGATATCCATCTTTGGCATAACGGGAAATGGGAGAAATCTGGCGAACTGTCGCAAGGTCGGGCCTACGGAGTATCATTACCCTGGAATAATAGCTTATTGATTATTGGCGGTGAAACTACGGGCGGCAAAGCTGTGGCGGATTCAGTGTTACTCTCTGTGAAAGATAATAAAGTGACTGTGCAAAACTAACTTTTCAGGGCTCCAGTAAAGGAGCCCTGATATCAATTCATCATTTTAATTACGCGACATTTATATGAACGCAATAATATCGCCCGATTATTACTATGTTCTTACCGTTGCCGGTCAGTCTAATGCTATGGCGTATGGCGAAGGACTCCCGTTACCAGACAGTGAAGATGCGCCTCATCCCAGAATAAAACAACTGGCGAGATTCACTCAGACGCATCCCGGTGGCCCGTTATGTCAATTTAATGACATTATTCCACTGACTCACTGCCCACACGATGTCCAGGATATGCAGGGTTATCACCATCCTCTGGCAACGAATCATCAAACACAGTACGGCACCGTTGGCCAGACACTACATATTGCGCGGAAATTACTGCCCTTCATTCCTGATAATGCAGGCGTTCTTATCGTTCCCTGTTGCCGCGGTGGATCGGCTTTTACCACGGGCAGCGAAGGGGCATATTCAGAACAGCACGGAGCCAGCCATGATTCATGTCGTTGGGGAGCAGATACTCCGCTGTATCAGGATTTAGTCAACAGAACACGAACGGCACTGTCAAAGAATCCGCAGAATAAATTCCTCGGCGTATGCTGGATGCAGGGCGAATTTGACTTAATGACCAGTGACTACGCGTTACATCCTCAATACTTTAATCATATGGTTGAGGCCTTTCGTGAGGATTTGAAACAGTATCGTTCTCAGCTTAATAATATTGCTGCCGCTCCGTGGTTTTGCGGCGATACCACCTGGTACTGGAAAGAAAATTACTCTCATGCGTATGAAACGATTTATGGCAATTATAAAAATAATGCCTTAGCCAATATTATTTTCGTCGGCTTCCAGCAACAAGCTGAAAGAGGGCTGACGAACGAGCCAGATGAAGATCCGGACGATTTTAGCACGGGATATTACGGTTCAGCGTACCGAACACCAGAAAACTGGACGACGGTGCTACGCAGCAGTCATTTCAGCTCAGCAGCCCGTCGGGGGATTATTTCTGACAAATTTGTTGAAGCTATTTTACGGTATTGGTGCGAAAGGTGGCTTTAATATGCGCCACGATGACACCACCGTCGCGCTGGAAGCGGCGCATATAAAATGGAAACAGCACGGCGGCCCTTGTGAAATCCCCAATGGTCTGGCGCTTTGCGCAATTCACCATAAAGCCTTTGATAAAGGATCGATTGGCCTGGATGAAAATATGCGGGTACTGGTCTCGGATGCGGTAAACGGCGGAGGGATCGTTGAGAAACTATTCTGGGATTTTGACGGGAAAACTATTGCGTTGCCGCAGGTGCGTAAAAATTACCCTTTTGAGGGGTTTGTGGAGTGGCATCGGAAAGAGGTTTTTAGGGGGTGAGGTTTGCTGTAAATAGACCCGTTTTAGTTCCATGCATTTTTTGAGCTCCCGGCACTGCTAAATCCGCGCTGGGGCAAGTTGGGTTTAGGTTGCGCCAGAAGATGGCAACTCATCATGGTATGCAGTTCGTTCCATGGCTGAGAGTCACACTGGAGCAAGAGTTTGTACATAACAATCCGGCCAAAGTTAATGATGATAATTTCAATAACGATATTGCCGGAACAAGAGGAAGTTGCCAGGCTGGCATCAGCGCGGCTACCACGCCGCACACACATATTTACGCCAGCATAAATTATGAGAAAGGTGATGGGGTGGAATCGCCATGGACTGGAAACATTGGCTTTAATTATAGTTTCTAATATGGCATTTCATGTTTATATCAATTCCTATATATCCATTGCTTTTACAATCAAATGAGAACACCATTCATTATCTTAACAATAGAGATGAAGTCAGGAGACAGCCATGTCATTGCTAGAGTCATTTGGGAAAGTATTAATTATATTGCTTGAAGCATTTTTAGGGAAACACAAAGGTCAGGAGGAAGCACATATTAATTTTTTAAATGAATATACGAAAGAAAACTGCAACCATCGTTTGGTAGAATATTGGTTTTGTCAGCTCACAGGATGGCGTTACGCAAAGTACCAGGATATTGTTTTTATAATGATCTCATCCGACCCATCAAAAATATTGTATATGGCTAAAGGCATTAATTACATTGCCCGTACAGTGGAATTTATTGATAGTGGAGAATGCAAACTATCCGATAGATATAAAGAAACGAAAAAGAATACATTCCTCTTTTTGTTCATATCATTCATGATCATTTTCTTCATATTAATTGCCTGGATGGTATCCTCTGTAATATCTCTGATAACACATCATCATGATGTCATATTAATGGCTATAAATATTTCATCGATAATAGCAGGTGCGATTTTTATCATGTGCTTTGCATTCTTCATTCATGCAATAACAATGGAGTTTTTTGCCTTTGAAAAGGCAGAGCATTTTGTAAAATCTTACAATGCAGAAAGAGCATCATCAGGTCGTTAATGTTTGCCTCTATATTAATGCTACTGCTATCGCCACCTATTAATATCTGCCAATCAATAGGCAAAAAGGTGATACCAGTGGCATCAAAATTTCAGCCAAACAATCTTTGTAAGACGAAGATCTCTGATTTAGCACTGCACTGATTTTGGGCCAGGGTCAATTTGGCCGGGATCTCAAAAAATGCATGGAACTAAAACGGGTCTATTTACAACCGGACTGTCAGCGGCAACACTCCCGCACATGGATTATGAGGTGGCAGGCACACCGGCACAGCGCAAGGTGTGGCAGGACAAAATAGACCAGCAGGCAGCAGAGCTTAAGGCCAGAGGACTGCTGTCATGATGCGCTGCCATTTCTGTCGTCATTCTGCGCATACCCGCACCGGCAAGCACAGCACCGGCTGTTGTCCGAAAAGTTAAAGGCTGTTACAGCTCACCATTCAACCATTAATCAGGAGACGGGGTGTGACTACAATGTCATTACAGCAGGCTTTTGAGGTCTGCCAGAATAATAAAGCGGCATGGCTTCAGCGCAAAAATGAACTAGCGGCAGCCGAACAGGAATATCTGCGGCTTCTGTCCGGGGAAGGCAGGAATGTCAGCCGGCTGGACGAATTACGCAATATTATCGAAGTCAGAAAATGGCTGGTGAATCAGGCCGCCGGTCGTTATATTCGTTCGCATGAAGCCGTTCAGCACATCAGCATCTGCGACCGGCTGAATGATTTTATGCAGCAGCACGGCACAGCACTGGCGGCCGCACTGGCACCGGAGCTGATGGGCTACAGTGAGCTGACGGCCGTTGCCCGAAACTGAGCCATACAGCGTGCCACAGATGCCCTGCGTGAAGCCCTCCTGTCCTGGCTTGCGAAGGGTGAAAAAATTAATTATTCCGCACAGGATAGCGACATTTTAACGGCTATCGGATTCAGGCCTGACGAGGCTTCGGTGGATGACAGCCGTGAAAAATTCACTCCTGCGCAGAACATAATTTTTTCCCGTAAAAGTGCAGAACTGGCATCACGTCAGTCTGTGTAAAATTCCCCGAAAATCCGCCTGTTTTTACTGAAAAAAGCCATGCATCGATAAGGTGCATGGCTTTGCATGCGTTTTCCCGCCTCATTTCCTGCAGATCACGCCGCACCCGGCGCAGCCTGAGCGTGTCAGTGCAACTGCATTAAAACCGCTCCGCAAAGCGGGCGGGCGAGGCGGGGAAAGCACTGCGCGCTGCAAATTAATACTAGCTTATTAAGCATCCGCTTCAAATCCGCCAAGATCGATTTGCTCTTCGATTTCAGGAGTCCAAAGTAATTCTTCTGGCGTAGCGTTTGACCAAAGCAATTTACCATTCTCGATAACATACTTAACCGGTATTTTAGGATTGTTTATGTCTTTACCATCTCTTTCATGCCATTGTCTCTCCCATTTATCATAGAAGACTTCCAAATCACCGGGCATGAGTAAATAAACTGAACGGATAGTGATATTACTATAAATTGCGAACACCCATGGAACCTGCCTATATTTCGCAATTATTGTTGGATTCATATGATGGTGAGTTGAAAAACTTTTAGTTAACTCAACATTAACTGATTTTAATTCAAACTCAGTACCAGTAACATCTACTGCATCATTACCTTCTCGCCCAGGAAGAACTTTAAGACTGAGAAGTAAAAGAACTTGCAGGAGTTTCCCTCCGTTATCTTGGAATATATCATTGATTCCGTGCTTATTAGCTAACCGTTGATATTCTTCAACCTGAGGCCAAAGCGCAATTAAATTTGACCAATCTTGATGCAACTCAAATTTCATACCTGATTATTCTCCAACAGGGAACTGGGAGAGACGCCAAGGGCTGAAGCAATTCGGTCGATATTATCAATGGAAATATTTCTTTCACATCGCTCTACTGATCCGATGTAAGTTCTATGCAAGCCTGCTAAGTCAGCCAAGGCTTCTTGAGACAACCCTTGTCTCTCCCTTAACTTTCTGATGTTATGGGCAAAAATCACTCTTGCTCTTGAGGGGTTTATCTTTCGTTCCATTCGCGAGACAATGCAGCCTTGATGACAATAGATCTACAGACTATGAGTAGCAGTTATGACATTTGACAATAAAAAACCTGCGTACAAAACAGATTTGGGTGCAATGTACATTGCTGACTCGCTTGAAATGCTTAAATCGATGCCAGACAACAGCTTAAATTTAGTGATGACAAGCCCACCTTTCGCATTACAGCGTAAGAAAGAATATGGTAATCACGATCAAGAGCAGTACATCGATTGGTTTTTAAAATTCGGCGAGCTGATTTTTAAAAAGCTAAAAGATGATGGTAGCTTTGTCGTCGATTTTGGTGGTGCTTACATGAAAGGAGTGCCTGTTAGAAGTGTCTACAACTTCCGGGTTTTGATCAGGATGATTGATGAGGTTGGGTTCCATCTGGCTGAGGACTTCTATTGGTTTAACCCTTCAAAACTACCAAGTCCTATTGAGTGGGTTAACAAAAGAAAGCTGCGTGTTAAAGATTCTGTTAACACAATTTGGTGGTTTAGCAAAACCGAATGGCCAAAGTCAGATATAACTAAAGTTCTTGTTCCCTATAGTGATAGGATGAAAAAACTTATTGAAGACCCTAATAAATATTATTCCCCCAAAATGCGTCCATCAGGGCATGATATAAGCAGCAGCTTTGGCAAAGATAATGGCGGTGCTATACCTCCAAATTTATTGCAAATTCCCAACTCCGAATCTAACGGTGGATATTTATCGAGTTGTAAAAAAATTGGCGTTAAGGGGCATCCAGCACGATTCCCATCTAAATTGCCGGAGTTTTTCATTACAATGTTAACAGAGCCGGGTGATCTTGTTGTAGATATTTTTGGCGGTTCAAATACAACTGGAAGTGTTGCTGAACGATTAAAACGCAAATGGCTTTCATTTGAAATATTACCTGAATATGTAGCCGCATCTGTATTTAGATTTACAGATAAAAATACAAGTCAAGATATACTTCAAGAGATGTATGACACTATATTAAATGGAAACACACTCGATTTATGCGCCAAAGAGAAATAAGGTCAAATCGTAGTTAGCTAATTCGTAAAGAAAGCCAGTCATAGAGTCAGATTGGCTTTCTATCTGCATAAATAATTAAGCATGAAGTTTTGCGTAGTCAAATGGACTAATAGGTTTAATCTTGTTTGCATCAAGATAATCAGCCCACCATTGAACCATTAATCGCCTTTCATCCAAATGTTCAGGGGTATGAATATAAGCTGCCCTAACACTATTACGCTCAGAATGACTCAACTGACGTTCTATCGCGTCATCACTCCATAGCCCCGACTCCCCCAACGCACCACGTGCCATATTCCTAAAACCATGACCACAGACTTCCGTTTTTGTGTCATATCCCATCGCACGCAATGCATTGTTTACCGTATTTTCACTCATAACCTTAGCTGCGTCATGATCTCCCGGGAAAAGAAGCTCTTTATCACCCCTAATCTGCTCAAGCTGTACTAACAACATCATCGCCTGCTGGCTAAGTGGAACTATATGCTCCTCTTTCATTTTCATGCCGCGATACGAGTAACGCACACCTTTAATTTCTTCACGTTTTGCCGGAATACGCCAAATAGCGTTATCAAAATCAAATTCTTTCCAACGAGCAAAACGCAATTCGCTTGAACGAACAAAAGTTAGTAAAGAAAGCTCAACCGCAATTTTCGTCATCATACGACCACGATATGCAGCAAGACGCGCCAAGAACTCAGGGAAACGATGTGAGGGTAGCGCCGGATAGTGCCGCATTTTAGATGTCGATAACGCTCCAGCCATATCACTTGCAGGATTCGAGTCTATATAATCGTTCTGTACGGCATAGCGCATAATAGTAGTGACACGTTGCTGAAGACGCTGCGCTACATCATGCTTACCACTGGCATCAACTTTTTTATCGGAGCTAGAAGATGACTAGTTTTAAGCTGTCGGATATCAGACGAGCCAATATAAGGGAAGATATAAAGCTCTAGATAGCGAAGAACGCGCCCCCGATGATCCTCGCTCCAACGTTTGTTGCTGGCATGCCATTCACGGGTAATAGTTTCAAAATTATAAGTACCAGCATTCTCTGCTTGGGCCTCTTTTCGTACTGCTTTTGGATCTATGCCGTGTGCCAGCAACTTTTTCGCTTCATCCCTTCTCGTTCTAGCTTCAGCAAGCGTCACGGTCGGCCAAACACCAAAAGCAAGACGATCCTCTTTTTTGTCGGAGGGGCGTCTGTATTTCATACGCCAATATTTAGAGCCTTTGATAGAAACCTCAAGATACAAACCGCCACCATCAGCCATTTTGTAGGTTTTGTCTTTTAGCTTTGCGGTCTCGACTTGTCTGGCGTTGAGCTTCATTTTGGGGGCACATTTCTAATCGAAGTTAAGATGCCCCCAATGACATCCGGATTTCAACGGACAACCTCGGAAGACGCAGGACGTAAAGATCGCTGCAAGCATTGATTTTAAAAGGATATTTTGACTTTCTCGGATGATCTTGGAAGTACTAATGGTGCCGAAGGCCGGACTCGAACCGGCACGTATTTCTACGGTTGATTTTGAATCAACTGCGTCTACCGATTTCGCCACTTCGGCACTGAAGAGGTATGCGGAAAACGTTGTGGATTATACCTGTCACGCGCCGCCATGCAAGCGTCAGCTTGCACCCACTTTGCTAAGTGCTGAAAATTTCAGCACCATTCTCAGTAATGTGTAACCTTTGTCACACTCCAGGCCTCCCGCCCGACCATACTCTACACTTCCCGGGCAATACCAGAGAAGGGCAAAAGCATGTCGATGATAAAAAGCTATGCTGCAAAAGAGGCTGGCGGGGAACTGGAGCTCTATGAGTACGATCCCGGTGAACTGAAGCCACAAGACGGCGAAGTACAGGTGGATTACTGCGGGATTTGCCATTCTGGCCTGTCGATGCTCGACAACAAGTGGGGATTCTCACAGTACCCACTGGTTGCCTGTCATGAAGTGATTGGTCGCGTGGTTGCGCTGGGTAGCGCCGCGTAAGATAAAGGTTTGCAAATCAGTCAGCGTGTCGACCTCTGATCGCTCTGCCGGGTCACTTCTACCGGCCTTTAAGATATCTCGCAATCGGCTGAATTTAGTGGTGAAAAGCGCTCAACCGTGTCTATACTCCAGGCAGGGAACTGGAGGAAATCTCATGAGCGAACCGCGTTTAATTGCCCGCACGCCGGACACAGAACTGTTTTTACTACCCGCTATGGCTAACCGTCACGGACTGATTACTGGCGCAACAGGGACAGGTAAAACTGTCACGCTGCAAAAACTGGCGGAATCTCTGTCAGAAATAGGCGTTCCGGTATTTATGGCCGATGTAAAAGGTGATTTGACCGGGGTTGCGGCAGAAGGTACTACCTCGGAAAAACTGCTCGCTCGGTTGAAAAATATCGGCGTCAACGACTGGCAGCCACATGCGAATCCAGTCGTTGTGTGGGATATTTTTGGTGAGAAAGGTCATCCAGTACGGGCAACGGTCTCGGATCTGGGACCGCTGTTGCTTGCACGGCTGTTAAATCTCAACGACGTGCAATCCGGCGTGCTGAATATCATCTTCCGTATTGCCGACGATCAGGGACTATTGTTACTCGACTTTAAAGATCTCCGGGCGATTACCCAATATATCGGTGATAACGCCAAATCATTCCAGAATCAGTACGGTAATATCAGTAGCGCATCGGTTGGCGCCATCCAGCGCGGATTACTGACACTGGAACAGCAAGGGGCGACGCATTTCTTTGGTGAGCCGATGCTGGATATCAAAGACTGGATGCGTACCGATGCCAACGGTAAAGGTGTTATCAATATTCTTAGCGCCGAAAAGCTCTACCAGATGCCAAAACTGTACGCCGCCAGCCTGCTGTGGATGCTTTCTGAGTTGTATGAGCAACTGCCAGAAGCAGGCGATTTGGATAAACCGAAACTGGTATTTTTCTTCGACGAAGCGCATCTGCTGTTCAACGATGCACCGCAGGTGTTGTTGGATAAGATTGAACAGGTAATAAGACTTATCCGCTCGAAAGGTGTGGGCGTCTGGTTTGTTTCGCAAAACCCGTCTGATATCCCTGACAACGTGCTTGGGCAGTTGGGAAATCGCGTTCAGCACGCTCTGCGCGCCTTCACGCCGAAAGACCAGAAAGCGGTGAAGACGGCGGCGCAAACCATGCGTCCCAATCCGGCATTTGATACGGAAAAGGCGATTCAGGAACTAGGAACCGGCGAAGCGTTGATCTCTTTTCTGGATGCGAAAGGAAGTCCTTCTGTGGTAGAGCGTGCGATGGTGATCGCGCCTTGTTCACGGATGGGGCCGGTAACGGAAGATGAGCGTAACGGCCTGATTAATCACTCTCCGGTGTATGGCAAGTATGAAGATGACGTAGACCGGGAATCCGCCTATGAGATGCTGCAAAAAGGCGTGCAGGCCAGTACCGAACAGCAAAATAACCCTCCTGCCAAAGGGAAAGAGATAAGTGAAGATGACGGTATTCTGGGTGGGTTGAAGGATATTTTGTTTGGCACTACCGGACCGCGCGGCGGAAAGAAAGATGGCGTGGTACAGACTATGGCGAAAAGCGCCGCCCGTCAGGTGACGAACCAGATTATACGCGGGGTGCTGGGGAGTTTGCTGGGGGGAAGAAGAAGGTAAGTCAGGTGCGATTTATCTTCGCCTGATGCGGCGCTGGCGGGTCTTATCAGGCCTACACCACTGCAATATATTGATTTTTCAGGCATGAACGAAACACACTTTGCTGACAATAATAAAGGGAGCTTATGCTCCCTTTATTCGTTCATCAAGTTACGATTTTCTCATTAACAGCCACAGGCTGATTAAGAAGAAGCTGGCGCTTGGCAACAGTGCGCCGATGATCGGCGGGATACCGTAAACCAGCGTCAGTGGGCCGAAGATCTGATCCAGCACGTAGAACACAAAGCCAAAGCTGATACCGGTGACCACGCGCACGCCCATCGGCACGCTGCGCAGTGGACCGAAGATGAACGACAGCGCCATCAACATCATCACCGCGACAGAAAGCGGCTGGAAGATTTTGCTCCACATATTGAGCTGATAACGTCCGGCGTCCTGGCCACTCGACTTCAGATACTTCACGTAGTTGTGTAAACCACTAATGGAGAGAGCATCCGGATCCAGCGCTACAACGCCCAGTTTGTCCGGCGTGAGGTTGGTTTTCCAGGTACCGCTCACGGTCTGCGAACCGGTTATCTGTTTGGGATTGGTCAGGTCAGATTCATCAACCTGCGAGAGACGCCAGACTTTATGTTCCGGGTCAAACTTCGCGGAAGCAGCATAGCGAACGGATTGCAGACGACGATTCTCGTTGAAGGCATAAATACTGATGCCACCTAACTCTTCATCGCCTTTTACTCGTTCAATATAGACAAAGTTGTCGCCATCTTTCGCCCATAAACCTTGCTGGGTAGAGAGCAACGAGCCGCCGTACATCGCCTGCGCACGGTAGTTACGCGCCATCTGTTCGCCCTGCGGCGCGACCCACTCGCCAATCGCCATGGTCAACAAGACCAGTGGAATGGCGGTTTTCATCACTGACAGCGCCACCTGCATGCGGGTAAAACCAGAAGCCTGCATTACCACCAGTTCGCTGCGTTGTGCCAGCATCCCCAGTCCGAGCAACGCGCCCAGCAAGGCCGCCATCGGGAAGAAGATTTGCACATCTTTCGGCACGCTCAGCAGGGTATACATCCCCGCGCCTAACGCGTCGTAGCTCCCCTGCCCGGCTTTTTTCAACTGATCGACAAACTTGATAATGCCGGAAAGCGACACCAGCATGAACAGCGTCATCATGATGGTGGTGAAAATAGTTTTACCGATATAGCGGTCAAGTACACCAAAGGGTTGCATTATACCGCTCCTTTACGCGTAAAACTGGCGCGCAGACGGCGGACCGGCACCGTATCCCAAAGGTTGAGAACAATCGCCAAAGCCAGATAAATCAGGTTTACGGTCCACATCCACAGCGTCGGGTCCAACTTACCTTTACCGCCGTTCGATTTCAGCGAGGTCTGGATCAGGAAGAAAAGCAGATACAGCAACATGGCCGGTAGCATCGACAGGACACGCCCCTGACGCGGGTTAACCACGCTCAGAGGCACAACCATGAGCGCCATCATAAACACGGTGAATACCAAAGTGATACGCCAGTTCAGTTCCGCGCGGGCACGATCGGTGTCAGTGTTCCACAGTGTGCGCATGTCCATCTGGTCAGTATCGTTCGGGTCCAGCGCTACCGCCTGATGACCGATGATCGCCTGATAATCCTGGAAGTCCGTAATGCGGAAATCACGCAGCAGTGCAGTGCCTTCGAAGCGCGTTCCCTGATTGAGGGTCACGACCTGAGAGCCATCTCGCAACTGAGTTAAATGTCCGGAATCGGCCACCACCACGGAAGGACGCGCATTACCTTTTGGTCGAATTTGCGCGAGGAACACATCTTTGAAATCGCTACCGTCAACACTTTCGATGAACAGCACCGAGCTGCCATTCGTCGCTTGCTGGAACTGACCTTGCGCCAGCGCCGCCATGCCGGGGTTAGCTTTCGCTTCCGCTAACACTTCATCCTGATGGCGCGATGACCACGGTCCTGCCCACATAACGTTAACCGCCGCGACAATCGCCGTGAATACCGCGAGAACCATCGCCGCTTTGACCAGAACCGCTTTGCTCAGGCCACAGGCATGCATTACCGTAATTTCACTTTCGGTATACAGTTTACCCAACGTCATCAGCAGCCCGAGGAACAGGCTTAATGGCAGGATAAGCTGCGCCATTTCCGGCACGCCCAACCCAAGAAGGGAGAGCACCAGGTTCGCCGGAATGTCGCCGTCAACCGCCGCGCCGAGGATCCTCACTAACTTTTGACAGAAGAAGATCAAAAGCAAGATGAAGAGTATCGCCAACTGGCTTTTGAGCGTCTCCCGAACCAGATATCTTATGATTATCACTTTAAATACGCCCGTAAAAACTCGTCTTTTGCAGGATTTTAGCTTGTTTCATGGCTTAAACGTCATTTATTCTCTTGAGTCGTCGAAATCGTCGCTAAGATAATTATACTCAACGGATTCGCCCCTCAGATTTTGTTCTGACGTGCCAATGCCGTAATAACGTTAAGATTAACACGAAGTCATCGCAACAGCGGACATGAGTTACGAAAGCTTGCAATTCTATCTGTAGCCACCGCCGTTGTCTTTAAGATTCAGGAGCGTAGTGCATGGAGTTTAGTGTAAAAAGCGGTAGCCCGGAGAAACAGCGGAGTGCCTGCATCGTCGTGGGCGTCTTCGAACCACGTCGCCTTTCTCCGATTGCAGAACAGCTCGATAAGATCAGTGATGGGTACATCAGCGCCCTGCTACGCCGGGGCGAACTGGAAGGAAAACCGGGGCAGACCCTGTTGCTGCACCATGTGCCAAATGTGCTCTCCGAGCGCATCCTCCTTATTGGTTGTGGCAAAGAACGTGAGCTGGATGAGCGCCAGTATAAGCAGGTTATTCAGAAAACCATTAATACACTGAATGATACTGGCTCAATGGAAGCGGTCTGCTTCCTGACTGAACTGCACGTCAAAGGCCGCAATAACTACTGGAAAGTGCGTCAGGCTGTCGAGACGGCAAAAGAGACGCTATACAGTTTTGATCAACTAAAAACGAATAAGACCGAGCCGCGTCGTCCGCTGCGTAAAATGGTGTTCAACGTACCGACTCGCCGTGAACTTACCAGTGGTGAGCGTGCGATCCAGCACGGTCTGGCGATTGCCGCAGGGATCAAAGCGGCGAAAGATCTCGGCAATATGCCGCCAAATATCTGTAACGCCGCCTACCTCGCCTCCCAGGCACGCCAGTTGGCTGACAGCTACAGCAAAAATGTCATCACCCGCGTTATCGGTGAACAGCAGATGAAAGAGCTGGGGATGCACTCCTATCTGGCGGTTGGTCAGGGTTCGCAGAACGAATCGCTGATGTCGGTGATTGAGTACAAAGGCAACGCGTCGGAAGATGCGCGCCCAATCGTGCTGGTCGGTAAAGGCTTAACCTTCGACTCCGGCGGTATCTCGATCAAGCCTTCCGAAGGCATGGATGAGATGAAGTACGATATGTGCGGCGCGGCGGCAGTTTACGGCGTGATGCGTATGGTCGCGGAGCTGCAACTGCCGATTAATGTTATCGGCGTGCTGGCAGGCTGCGAAAACATGCCTGGCGGTCGTGCCTATCGTCCGGGCGATGTGTTAACCACCATGTCCGGTCAAACCGTTGAAGTGCTGAATACCGACGCTGAAGGCCGTCTGGTGCTGTGCGATGTGTTAACTTATGTTGAGCGTTTTGAGCCAGAGGCGGTGATTGACGTGGCGACGTTGACGGGTGCTTGTGTGATCGCGCTGGGCCATCATATCACTGGCCTGATGGCGAACCACAACCCGCTGGCTCATGAGCTGATTGCCGCGTCTGAACAGTCTGGCGACCGCGCATGGCGTTTACCGCTGGGTGACGAGTACCAGGAACAGTTGGAGTCCAATTTTGCCGATATGGCGAACATTGGCGGGCGTCCTGGCGGGGCGATTACCGCAGGCTGTTTCCTGTCGCGCTTTACGCGTAAGTACAACTGGGCACACCTGGATATCGCGGGTACTGCGTGGCGTTCTGGTAAAGCAAAAGGCGCCACCGGCCGTCCGGTGGCGTTGCTGGCACAGTTCCTGTTGAACCGCGCCGGGTTTAACGGCGAAGAGTGATTGCATCAAGAATTATTGTTCTTGCCGGATGCGGCGTGAACGCCTTATCCGACCTACAC
>NZ_KE138680.1:1483969-1717018 GCF_000408325.1 Escherichia sp. KTE52 | reverse complement strand
TTTAAATCCACCACAAGAAGCCCCATATATGAAAAACGCAACGTTCTACCTTCTGGACAATGACACCACCGTTGATGGCTTAAGCGCCGTTGAGCAACTGGTGTGTGAAATTGCCGCAGAACGTTGGCGCAGCGGTAAGCGCGTGCTCATCGCCTGTGAAGATGAAAAACAGGCTTACCGGCTGGACGAAGCCCTGTGGGCGCGTCCGGCAGAAAGTTTTGTTCCGCACAATTTAGCGGGAGAAGGACCGCGCGGCGGTGCGCCAGTGGAGATCGCCTGGCCGCAAAAACGTAGCAGCAGCCCGCGCGATATATTGATTAGTCTGCGAACAAGCTTTGCAGATTTTGCCACCGCTTTCACAGAAGTGGTAGACTTCGTCCCTTATGAAGATTCTCTGAAACAACTGGCGCGCGAACGCTATAAAGCCTACCGCGTGGCTGGTTTCAACCTGAATACGGCAACCTGGAAATAATGGAAAAGACATACAACCCACAAGATATCGAACAGCCGCTTTACGAGCACTGGGAAAAGCAGGGCTACTTTAAGCCTAATGGCGATGAAAGCCAGGAAAGTTTCTGCATCATGATCCCGCCGCCGAACGTCACCGGCAGTTTGCATATGGGTCACGCCTTCCAGCAAACCATCATGGATACCATGATCCGCTATCAGCGCATGCAGGGTAAAAATACCCTGTGGCAGGTCGGTACTGACCACGCCGGGATCGCTACCCAGATGGTCGTTGAGCGCAAGATTGCCGCAGAAGAAGGTAAAACCCGTCACGACTATGGCCGCGAAGCCTTCATCGATAAAATCTGGGAATGGAAAGCGGAATCCGGCGGCACCATTACTCGTCAGATGCGTCGTCTCGGCAACTCCGTCGACTGGGAGCGTGAGCGCTTCACTATGGATGAAGGGCTTTCCAATGCGGTGAAAGAAGTTTTCGTTCGTCTGTATAAAGAAGACCTGATTTACCGTGGCAAACGCCTGGTCAACTGGGACCCGAAACTGCGCACCGCTATCTCTGACCTGGAAGTGGAAAACCGCGAATCGAAAGGTTCGATGTGGCACATCCGCTATCCGCTGGCTGACGGCGCGAAAACCGCAGACGGTAAAGATTATCTGGTCGTCGCGACCACCCGCCCGGAAACTCTGCTGGGCGATACCGGCGTCGCTGTTAACCCGGAAGATCCGCGTTACAAAGATCTGATTGGCAAATATGTCATTCTTCCGCTGGTGAACCGTCGTATTCCTATCGTTGGCGACGAACACGCCGACATGGAAAAAGGCACTGGCTGCGTGAAGATCACTCCGGCGCACGACTTTAACGACTATGAAGTAGGTAAACGCCACGCTCTGCCGATGATCAACATCCTGACCTTTGACGGTGATATCCGTGAAAGCGCCCAAGTGTTCGATACCAAAGGTAACGAATCTGACGTTTATTCCAGCGAGATCCCGGCAGAATTCCAGAAACTGGAGCGTTTTGCTGCACGCAAAGCGATCGTTGCTGCCGTTGATGCCCTCGGCCTGCTGGAAGAGATTAAACCGCACGACCTGACTGTTCCTTACGGCGACCGTGGCGGCGTAGTTATCGAACCGATGCTGACCGACCAGTGGTATGTACGTGCCGATGTACTGGCGAAACCGGCAGTTGAAGCGGTTGAGAACGGCGACATTCAGTTCGTACCGAAGCAGTACGAAAACATGTACTTCTCCTGGATGCGTGATATTCAGGACTGGTGTATCTCTCGTCAACTGTGGTGGGGTCACCGCATTCCGGCATGGTACGACGACGCGGGTAACGTTTATGTTGGCCGCAACGAAGATGAAGTGCGCAAGGAAAATAACCTTGCCGCCGACGTCGCTCTGCGTCAGGACGAAGACGTTCTCGATACCTGGTTCTCCTCTGCGCTGTGGACCTTCTCTACTCTTGGCTGGCCGGAAAACACCGACGCCCTGCGTCAGTTCCACCCGACCAGTGTGATGGTATCTGGCTTCGACATCATCTTCTTCTGGATTGCCCGCATGATCATGATGACCATGCATTTCATCAAAGATGAAAATGGCAAGCCGCAGGTGCCGTTCCACACCGTTTACATGACCGGTCTGATTCGTGATGACGAAGGCCAGAAGATGTCCAAATCCAAGGGTAACGTGATTGACCCGCTGGATATGGTCGACGGTATTTCGCTGCCAGAACTGCTGGAAAAACGTACCGGCAATATGATGCAGCCACAACTGGCGGATAAAATCCGTAAGCGCACCGAGAAGCAGTTCCCGAACGGTATTGAGCCGCACGGTACTGACGCCCTGCGCTTCACCCTGGCGGCGCTGGCTTCTACCGGTCGTGACATCAACTGGGATATGAAGCGTCTGGAAGGTTACCGTAACTTCTGTAACAAACTGTGGAACGCCAGCCGCTTTGTGCTGATGAACACTGAAGGTCAGGATTGCGGCTTTAACGGCGGCGAAATGACCCTGTCACTGGCAGACCGCTGGATCCTGGCGGAGTTCAACCAGACCATCAAAGCGTACCGCGAAGCGCTGGATAGCTTCCGCTTCGATATCGCCGCAGGCATTTTGTATGAGTTCACCTGGAACCAGTTCTGCGACTGGTATCTGGAGCTGACCAAGCCGGTAATGAACGGTGGAACTGAAGCCGAACTGCGTGGTACTCGCCATACGCTGGTGACCGTGCTGGAAGGTCTGCTGCGCCTCGCGCATCCGATCATTCCGTTCATCACCGAAACCATCTGGCAGCGTGTGAAAGTACTGTGCGGCATCACTGCCGACACCATCATGCTGCAACCGTTCCCGCAGTACGATGCGTCTCAGGTTGATGAAGCGGCGCTGGCTGACACCGAGTGGCTGAAACAGGCGATCATTGCGGTGCGTAACATCCGCGCGGAAATGAACATCGCACCGGGCAAACCGCTGGAGCTTCTGCTGCGTGGTTGCAGTGCGGATGCAGAGCGTCGCGTAAATGAAAACCGTGGCTTCCTGCAAACACTGGCGCGTCTGGAAAGCATCACTGTGCTGCCTGCCGATGACAAAGGTCCGGTTTCCGTTACTAAGATCGTCGACGGTGCTGAGCTGCTGATCCCGATGGCTGGCCTCATCAATAAAGAAGATGAGCTGGCGCGTCTGGCAAAAGAAGTGGCGAAGATCGAAGGCGAAATCAGCCGCATCGAGAACAAGCTGGCGAACGAAGGCTTTGTATCCCGCGCACCGGAAGCGGTTATCGCGAAAGAGCGTGAGAAGCTGGAAGGTTATGCGGAAGCGAAAGCGAAACTGATTGAACAGCAGGCGGTTATCGCCGCGCTGTAATACCCACCGTGAAAACGAAGGCCGGAGCATGCTCCGGCCTTTTTATTTAGATAAACGGAACATACGGCATAATACCGCGAGATATCCACATTAACGGCCCGCTATCCTGCGGTTTGTCATCATTGGTTAATTCCAGCGAATCAAGGTCACCCTGAACATGGGTATTATTGGCAATCCAGCCAACCATCCACATTTTCAGCCAGGGATAAGCCAGTCCACAGGTGATTGAAGCCCCCATTAATATCGCAAACATGCGCAGAAGCATACCGAAGGTGGTAACAGACGAATGGAAATGAATTGTTCCATTTGCCAGTGTCAGATTATTCAGAAACAGACCGCGTAACGTGGCATAGAGATAACTGGCAAAAACAAGAATCGCCACAAAATACAGGAAATAGGAAGCCATAATCTGCGGGTAATATTGCAATATAAGATCACTACCCGCACCAGCCCGCCCTAACATAGTCATCATCATTAATTGCTGAAATACTGGCGCAATCATAATACCAATGACAATGATGAAAGGAACCATGGTCAATATTGCGAGCATACATCCTTTAATGCATTCTTTTACGTTTACCTTAATAGAGAACTGATGAGTGCCAAAGGTCGCGTTATTACCCAGCAACGGCATCCATTTGCTATAGGTAATACCGTGGACAACACCCAATCCGACGGCTGAAAGTAAACTTAACACCACTAAATTAAAGACTAATCCTCCTATTGATGTCATAACTTGCGCAATAAGGTATAGCGCTAACCAAAAAGCTAACGCCAACAGAACAGGCAGACCTAACATCACCCACCATGCACGGAGCATGGAGCAGTTAAAGCCAAAGCGAATACCATTCAGTGAGGTCATGTTCGCCTGATATTGCAGACTCTTCACTGCCATGCAAGGAATACCGCAGATCAAGAGGGCAAACAGGAAAAAACCAAGCACAAAGTGTTGGCCTGAAAAACAAAAAATACTGAAAAAATAAACGATCATAATAAGTAACATGCTAACAAAAATGGCACCACCTGTTCCCTTATAACTAAATGGTTGCCCCTTGAGTGTCACATGTTGATAAATATAACGACGGCATTTCACTAATGCCCACGGCCCATATATTCCCAGCGTAATAATTGTCAGTAAAAAATTCACAAGACAAATAAGAAAATACTCACCACCCTTGCCTGTAAAAACAAATGCGTGACGAGGATTATCTTTCCCGACGTTTACACCATTCATGAACTATATCCCTAAAATAAATTCCATTCATACAGATAATAAATCCAGTACAATAATACTGGTACGCCTAGAATACGCCTTCTCAAAGAGATATATGCTTAATATTTTCTGATTTATCTTCTTCTTGCACCGCATAAGCGAGGGTGGTATTAAAGTGAGCTATAAATCATACATTTGAAATTGAGCTATGCTATGAATGTTGTCGCTTCTCCCGCGCTCCGTTTGCGCAAACTTACCGCCACCGATAATCCTGCTATTGCCAGCGTCATCCGCCAGGTGTCCGCAGAGTACGGTCTGACCGCTGATAAAGGCTATACCGTTGCCGATCCCAATCTCGACGAGCTGTATCAAATGTATAGTCAGCCTGGCCATGCGTATTGGGTGGTTGAATACCACGGCGAAGTGGTCGGCGGCGGCGGAATTGCACCATTAACCGGGAGTGAGTCAGACATTTGCGAATTACAAAAAATGTATTTTCTTCCTGCTATTCGCGGCAAAGGGCTGGCAAAAAAACTGGCCTTAATGGCGATGGAGCAGGCGCGAGAAATGGGCTTCAAACGCTGCTATCTGGAAACAACCGCTTTTTTGAAAGAAGCGATTGGTTTGTATGAACATTTAGGTTTTCAACATATCGACTATGCGCTTGGCTGCACGGGCCATGTCGATTGTGAAGTGCGGATGCTGCGCGAACTGTAAAAAAATGCCCGCTAGTGTGTGCTATCGGGCATTTTAATCAATTAATTAATGGCGAACACCGTCATCATCTTCGTCGACAAAATCTTCATCGTCGCCTTCTTCACCGTTAGGATCTTCAAAGTAAGTCCCCCAACCGTCGTATTCAACGTCGAATTTCTCTGCCAGGTTCATCAATTGCTCAACCTGAGCATCGATCAGATCGGCATTCAACGCGCATTCGCTGATGATGTCACAGCAAATCACGATATCACCCTCTTCAACTTCCAGCTCTTCTGGATCGGTCACTTCATAGCCGAGTTTAAATGCTTCAACCGCCGCTTTTTCCAGGGTTTCCAGATCGTCTGCGGAAAGGTGATGCTCGATGGTGTACAGCGCGTCTGGATCGCTACCATCTTCCAGTAATTCTTCAATAATCAAACGCGTTTCTTCACGCTGTTCTTCCAGTTGTTCCGGGTTTGCCATGGCTTATTCCTCTTAATGTCCTGCCGATACTCTTATTGTCACACACCACTGACATTGCCTCCACCTTTGTGATAAAGATTTATGCCTCAGGCTTGCAAATGAATATTCATACATATAAATTGAATTTTAATTCATTAGGCATTAGCCACAGGAGGGATCTATGTCCGGGTTTTATCATAAGCATTTCCTGAAATTACTCGATTTCACACCCGCTGAAATCAACAGCCTGCTTCAGTTAGCCGCGAAGCTGAAAGCCGATAAGAAAAACGGTACTGAAGAAGCCAGACTCACGGGTAAAAACATCGCGCTCATCTTCGAAAAAGACTCGACACGTACCCGATGCTCTTTCGAAGTTGCCGCATATGACCAGGGCGCTCGCGTCACTTATCTCGGCTCCAGCGGCAGCCAGATTGGTCATAAAGAGTCGATTAAAGATACTGCCCGCGTGCTTGGACACATGTATGACGGTATTCAGTATCGCGGCTATGGTCAGGAGATCGTCGAAACGCTGGCAGAATACGCTGGCGTGCCGGTCTGGAACGGGCTGACCAATGAATTCCATCCAACGCAGTTGCTGGCAGATCTGCTGACCATGCAAGAATATTTACCGGGTAAAGCGTTCAATGAAATGACGCTGGTCTACGCCGGAGATGCCCGCAACAACATGGGCAATTCGATGCTGGAAGCTGCTGCGCTGACTGGCCTGGATTTACGCCTGGTGGCACCGCAGGCGTGCTGGCCGGAAGCCTCGCTGGTTGCGGAATGTCGCGCGCTGGCACAACAGAACGGCGGGAATATTACGCTGACAGAAGATATCGCGGCAGGCGTTAAAGGCGCAGACTTTATCTATACCGATGTGTGGGTGTCGATGGGGGAAGCGAAAGAGAAATGGGCAGAACGTATTGCACTGCTGCGTGATTATCAGGTCAACAGCAAAATGATGCAGTTGACGGGTAATCCCGAAGTCAAATTCCTGCACTGTCTGCCCGCATTTCATGACGATCAAACCACGCTTGGCAAAAAAATGGCAGAAGAATTTGGCCTGCATGGTGGGATGGAAGTGACGGATGAGGTCTTCGAATCTGCCGCCAGCATTGTTTTTGATCAGGCGGAAAACCGTATGCATACCATCAAAGCAGTGATGGTCGCGACGCTTGCCAAATAACACCAGTACCGGAGGCGGCGTAACGTCGCCACCGGTATAATCCGCTTATACCATCTGCATCTTCACAACCGCTTTGCGAACCCTGGCTGGCTCGCCCACTGCGCACAGTGGCTTGTGCACTTCACCCGGATAGAACACGACAAAGTCCCCTTCATTGAGGATGACGGTCTTCTCTTCAACGCCTTCCGGCAAAAAAGCGATGTCTTTATCTGCTAACCAGTCAGTATCCGGTGTACCCGCAGGTTGCGTGCTAAAGGTCATGCCCTCCTGCCCTTTTAACACAATTTGAATGTCGAGATAGCGAGCATGATACTCTGCGCGACGCGCTTCATACGGCTCGGTCATATCTTCAGAGATAAGATAAAACAGACGGTTGCCTTCGATATCGTGCTTACCCTTTGGGGTTTCTGCCGTAACGTGCGCTTTAATATGCTCAATAGCCTGGCGTAACTCTTCCGGCAACCATTGCTGGAGATTATGAATATTTCCGATGATCATTTCTTTCCTTTCCTCAATTAAAACATCGTTTCATTTCTTTTGTTATACGTAATTCCTTATAGCCATACCAGTATTTTTTGCCGCCTGATTGCGCCAGCGCATATTTTCCTGCCCGTTCCCGCGCCATCCCACCTTATGTTATAAATTCAAATTTAAAGCATATAAATTCACAACAATCGTTTACCTGGGGAATTTTTTGCATTAATCGCTTGATCCCACTTTCTGGCTGAGTATAATGCCGGACAATTTGCCGGGAGGATGTATGGTTCAGTGTGTTCGACATTTTGTCTTACCGCGTCTGAAAAAAGACGCTGGCCTGCCGTTTTTCTTCCCGTTGATCACCTATTCCCAGCCCCTCAATCGAGGGGCTTTTTTTTGCCCAGGCGTCAGGAGATAAAAGATGGCTAATCCGCTATATCAAAAACATATCATTTCCATAAACGACCTTAGTCGCGATGACCTTAATCTGGTGCTGGCGACAGCGGCGAAACTGAAAGCAAACCCGCAACCAGAGTTGTTGAAACATAAAGTGATTGCCAGTTGCTTCTTCGAAGCATCAACCCGCACCCGCCTCTCTTTCGAAACCTCGATGCACCGCCTGGGTGCCAGCGTGGTGGGATTCTCCGACAGCGCCAACACGTCATTGGGTAAAAAAGGGGAAACGCTGGCCGATACCATTTCGGTTATTAGTACCTATGTCGATGCGATTGTGATGCGCCACCCGCAGGAAGGTGCGGCACGCCTGGCCACCGAGTTTTCCGGCAATGTACCGGTACTGAATGCCGGTGATGGTTCCAACCAACATCCGACGCAAACCTTGCTGGATCTGTTCACGATTAAGGAAACTCAGGGGCGTCTGGACAATCTCCACGTCGCAATGGTCGGTGACCTGAAATATGGCCGTACCGTGCACTCTCTGACCCAGGCGCTGGCAAAATTCGACGGCAACCGTTTTTACTTCATCGCCCCGGATGCGTTGGCAATGCCGCAATACATTCTGGATATGCTCGATGAAAAAGGTATCGCCTGGAGTCTGCATAGCGCCATCGAAGAAGTGATGGCGGAAGTGGATATTCTGTATATGACCCGCGTGCAAAAAGAGCGCCTGGATCCGTCTGAATACGCCAACGTGAAAGCGCAGTTTGTCCTGCGCGCCAGCGATCTCCACAACGCCAAAGCCAATATGAAAGTGCTGCATCCGCTGCCGCGCGTTGATGAGATTGCGACAGATGTTGATAAAACGCCGCACGCCTGGTACTTCCAGCAGGCAGGTAACGGAATTTTCGCTCGCCAGGCGTTACTGGCACTGGTTCTGAATCGCGATCTGGTACTGTAAGGGGAAATAGAGATGACACACGATAATAAATTGCAGGTTGAAGCTATTAAACGCGGCACGGTAATTGACCATATCCCCGCCCAGATCGGTTTTAAGCTGTTGAGTCTGTTCAAGCTGACCGAAACGGATCAGCGCATCACCATTGGTCTGAACCTGCCTTCTGGCGAGATGGGGCGCAAGGATCTGATCAAAATAGAAAATACCTTTTTGAGTGAAGATCAGGTAGACCAACTGGCATTGTATGCACCGCAAGCCACGGTAAACCGTATCGACAACTATGAAGTGGTTGGCAAATCGCGCCCCAGCCTGCCGGAGCGCATCGACAATGTGCTGGTCTGCCCGAACAGCAACTGTATCAGCCATGCCGAACCGGTTTCTTCCAGCTTTGCAGTGAGAAAACGCGCCAATGATATCGCGCTCAAATGCAAATACTGCGAAAAAGAGTTTTCCCATAATGTGGTGCTGGCCAATTAATTGCGGTTGGTAATAAAAGTCTGGCTCCCTATAATGAGCCAGACTTTTTACCGCTGTAATAAAGGAGAAATCATGAGCAAAACTATCGCGACGGAAAATGCACCCGCAGCTATCGGTCCGTATGTTCAGGGCGTTGATCTGGGCAGTATGATCATCACCTCCGGTCAGATCCCGGTAAACCCGAAAACGGGCGAAGTTCCGGCAGACGTAGCCGCACAGGCGCGTCAGTCTCTGGATAACGTAAAAGCGATCGTGGAAGCGGCTGGCCTGAAAGTGGGCGATATCGTTAAAACCACCGTTTTTGTGAAAGATCTGAACGACTTCGCAACCGTAAATGCCACTTACGAAGCGTTCTTCACCGAGCACAATGCCACCTTCCCGGCACGTTCTTGCGTTGAAGTTGCCCGTCTGCCGAAAGACGTGAAGATTGAGATCGAAGCGATCGCTGTTCGTCGCTAATCTCTTTCAAAAAGATAATCCAGGTTTCGCGCCTGGATTATCTGATTCAACCACGGAGGGTTGAAGATGGCTAAAGCCCGTTTCACTGATGAACAAATTGCTGAAATTTTACAGCAGTCAAAAAAGGGTGCACCTAATAAGGATTTATGTGAACACTATCAATTTAGTGTTAGTACGCTGCGGCGCTGGCAAGAACAGCACGCAGAAGGCGTAAGAAGTGAATTAAAAAAAATAGAATCCAAAGCGCAAATCGTCTTTCTGCTTTTCTTTGCTGTCTCCATTATACTCACGCTTATATTTGGCAAGCCTACAGGTGGATGGGTAATACCGCCTTTATTACTTTATTGTGTTTATTATATCCGCCTGTATCGCAACATCTCCTCCAGACACATTAAAAAAGAAGACATCTGTCTCTCTCGTTCGGTAAATAAAAGCTATAGCGCCCTTTATAATTTGAGCTGGACGTTTATTTGTTTTTTTATTTTTGCAGTAATCTATTTTTTTGTGCAGATTTTTTCGTAGGTGACTGACCTGAAAGAATATTTCAGGTCAGTCTCATCACTGACTTACTGCCAGCCGTAACGACGGCTATAGAACCCTTTCACCAGTTGCGTTAATGTCATATACCCTGCCAGAATCGCAATTAGCCACGGGAAATAGCTTAACGGCAACGCCTGCAGTTGCAGATAACTGGCCAGCGGCGAGAACGGCAACGCGATCCCCACAACCATCACGATCACGGTCATGATCATTAACGGCCACGATGCGCGGCTCTGAATAAACGGCACACGGCGGGTGCGGATCATATGTACAATCAGCGTTTGCGACAGTAACCCCACCACAAACCAGCCCGACTGGAACAGCGTTTGCGTTTCCGGTGTGTTGGCATGGAATACCCACCACATCAGGCAAAACGTCAGAATATCGAAGATCGAACTGATCGGTCCGAAGAAGATCATAAAGCGCCCCAGATCCGCCGGATTCCAGCGCTGCGGCTTTTGAATTTGCTCGTCGTCGACGTTATCAAACGGGATAGCCACCTGTGACACATCGTACAGCAGGTTCTGAATAAGCAAGTGTAACGGCAACATCGGCAGGAAAGGCAAGAAAGCACTCGCCACCAGCACGCTGAACACATTACCGAAGTTAGAACTCGCCGTCATTTTGATGTATTTCAGCATGTTGGCGAAAGTGCGACGTCCCTCAATAACCCCCTCTTCCAGCACCATCAGGCTTTTTTCCAGCAGGATGATATCAGCCGCTTCACGAGCAATATCTACCGCGCCGTCCACGGAAATTCCAATATCCGCAGCGCGTAAGGCGGGCGCATCATTTATTCCATCGCCCATAAAGCCAACCACATGCCCTTCACGCTTCAGTAAGGTCACAATGCGTTCTTTATGCATCGGCGTCAGGCGCGCGAACAGCGTGGTACGTTGCGCGAGATTTGCCAATTCGTCGTCAGTTAGCGTTTCAATATCACTACCAGTAACCACTTCTCCCGCGTCCAGCCCCACTTCATGGCACACTTTCGCCGCCACTAACTCACTGTCGCCAGTAAGGATCTTCACGGTAATTCCACTGGCTTTTAACGCCCGCAGAGCCGGAGCCGTTGTCTCTTTTGGCGGATCAAGAAAAGCGATATATCCTTCGAGGATCAGATCGGATTCATCAATTCGCTGGTAATCTCCTTCACGCGCTGGCTGGTATTTCGTCGCCACCGCAACCACGCGCAGCCCCTGACGGTTCAGCGTATCAGTAACCCGTTTAATCTTGCGTAACATGGTGTCATCAAGCGGGACAATCTCGCCATTGTGACGCACTTGCGAACACACATTGAGGATCTCCTGCAATGCGCCTTTGCAGACCAGTTGATGGTGTTCGGCATTTTCTGCCACTACTACCGACATCCGGCGGCGCTCGAAATCGAACGGAATTTCATCCACTTTCTGCCAACGACTGGCCAACAGACGGGCAGACTCTTCATCGATGCCTTCCAGCACCGCCGTATCGAGCAGGTTTTTAAGCCCGGTCTGGTAATGGCTGTTCAACCACGCACTATGTAGCACCCGCTCGCTGGTTTTACCGGAGATATCGGTATGATTCTCCAGCACAATTTTATCTTGCGTCAGGGTGCCTGTTTTATCAGTGCACAGAATATCCATAGCGCCAAAGTTCTGAATGGCATCCAGATGTTTGACGATCACTTTCTGTTTCGACAGCTTGACTGCGCCACGTGCCAGCGTCGAAGTGACAATCATCGGCAACATTTCCGGCGTTAAGCCTACCGCAACCGAAAGCGCGAACAGCGCTGCTTCCCACCAGTCACCTTTGGTGTAACCGTTGATGAGCAGCACCACCGGCGTCATCACCAGCATAAAGCGAATCAATAATATGCTGACGCGGCTGATCCCTTGTTGAAAGGCGTTCGGCTCGTTTTCCTGCTCGCTGACACGCCCCGCCAGTTGACCAAACCAGGTATTAGCGCCTGTAGCAATCACCATTGCTTGTGCCGTGCCGCTCACCACGGTGGTGCCCATAAAACACAAAGTGTCGCACTCCAGCGGATTACAGTGCTCTGACTGGCGGGTAGTTGTTGCTTTTTCAACAGGCAGAGACTCACCGGTTAATGACGCCTGAGCGATGAACAGATCGCGCGCCTGCAAAATACGTAAATCGGCCGGGATCATATCCCCCGCCGCCAGTTTAATAATATCGCCAGGCACTAACTGGTCGATTGGGATCTCCAGCCAGCCATTTTCCCCTTTGTCGTTAATTACACGCAGCACCGTCGCGGTATTGCTGACCATCGCTTTCAGGGCATCTGCCGCTTTAGTGGAACGCGCTTCCTGAATAAAGTTCAGCAGCGTGGAAATAGCCACCATTAACGCGATCACACCTGCAGCAAATAAATCCTCCGTGGCATAAGAAATACCGCCGAGAATGGTGAGCAATATATTAAAGGGGTTGCGATAACAGACCCACAAATGTACCCACCACGGAGACGGTTGTTGCGCAGGTAATTTATTTTCACCATGTTGTTCGCGGGCTAATTCCACTTCCGCCTGATTTAACCCTTCCGGATGGGTGTCGAAGGTTTTCCATAATTCCTCTTCTGGCATTACCGCCATTTTCAGGCAATGCGCACTTAAGGAAGGGGGGATCGGAATATTCGCTGTCTGTTGCGCGCCAGGCAAAGGATCGCGATGAACCAGACGAGAAGGTAAATGGCGAATGAGCCGGGTAAAAATTTCTTTAAACATAGGAAGTCCCTCCGCACCCTGTAAGCATGGTGCAGAAAATATCTTCAGGCGTTGCAAAGCCTTACCTGAAGGTAATAAAAATGAGCTGGGACGTTAAAACGTCACGGCTTTACGCATCCGGTAACGCCGTGAAAAGACAGGCTTACCGGAAAAGTTTTAATCTCCGTCGAGGGAGAGGCGTGGGATCAGGTTCCATATAACCTCCGGTAAGTGAAAAATAGCGCCAGGAATCCAATAATATTGGTAGCGTTTATGCCGATATAATACCTGCAGACAACTAAACCAACGATAAACCAGACTTTGCCCATTGCGGTATGCACAGGTAAAGTTAGGCTCAAATAATTAAACCGCAAGTTACGGGGCAACAGGATGCAAAATCGGCTGACCATCAAAGACATCGCGCGCTTAAGCGGCGTGGGGAAATCCACGGTTTCCCGGGTGCTGAATAACGAAAGCGGCGTGAGTCAGCGCACACGTGAGCGCGTGGAAGCAGTGATGAATCAGCATGGATTTTCCCCTTCCCGCTCCGCACGCGCCATGCGTGGGCAAAGCGATAAAGTCGTCGCCATTATCGTTACCCGTCTGGATTCGTTGTCAGAAAATCTCGCCGTTCAGACCATGCTGCCTGCATTCTATGAACAGGGCTACGACCCAATCATGATGGAAAGCCAGTTTTCACCACAATTGGTCGCAGAGCATCTGGGCGTTCTGAAACGTCGTAATATTGACGGCGTGGTGCTGTTTGGTTTTACCGGCATAACGGAAGAGATGTTAGCCCACTGGCAGTCATCACTGGTGCTGATGGCACGTGACGCAAAAGGCTTTGCTTCAGTCTGTTATGACGACGAAGGGGCGATCAAAATCCTGATGCAGCGACTGTATGACCAGGGGCACCGCAATATCAGCTATCTCGGCGTGCCACACAGTGACGTCACTACCGGTAAGCGACGCCATGAGGCCTATCTGGCATTTTGCAAAGCGCATAAACTGCATCCCGTCGCCGCTCTGCCGGGCCTTGCCATGAAGCAAGGCTACGATAACGTGGAAAAAGTGATTACGCCTGAAACCACCGCGTTGCTGTGCGCAACCGACACGCTGGCACTTGGCGCAAGTAAATACCTGCAAGAGAAACGCATTGACACTCTACAGTTGGCGAGTGTTGGTAATACGCCGTTGATGAAGTTCCTCCATCCGGAGATCGTCACCGTTGATCCCGGCTACGCTGAAGCCGGACGCCAGGCGGCCTGCCAGTTGATCGAGCAGGTAACCGGACGCAGCGAACCCCAACAAATCGTCATCCCCGCCACCCTTTCCTGATCGTTGACTGAACGATAATTTGTGATCTTCGCTGCGTTTCGGGAACGTTCCCATTTTTAATATTCTCTTCCCACGATATTCTGCCATCAACCAAATATGTCATCTGCCACGGGGCTTTACGATGAGCAAAGTGAACCAAACGGATATCGACCAGTTGATTGAACTGGTCGGCGGGCGCGACAATATCGCGACGGTGAGCCACTGTATTACACGCCTGCGCTTTGTCCTCAACCAACCGACCAATGCCAGACCGAAAGAAATTGAACAATTACCAATGGTGAAAGGCTGCTTCACCAATGCCGGGCAATTTCAGGTGGTCATTGGCACCAACGTTGGCGATTACTATAAAGCGCTGTTGGCGAGGACTGGTCAGGCGCAGGTCGATAAAGAGCAGGTGAAAAAAGCTGCACGGCAAAATATGAAATGGCATGAACAGTTGATCTCCCATTTCGCAGAGATCTTCTTCCCGTTGCTACCGGCGCTAATTAGTGGTGGTTTGATCCTCGGTTTTCGCAATGTGATTGGCGATCTACCCATGAGCAACGGGCAGACGCTGGCGCAAATGTACCCTTCTCTAAAAACGATCTACGATTTTTTGTGGTTGATCGGTGAAGCGATCTTCTTCTACCTGCCAGTCGGAATCTGCTGGTCAGCGGTGAAAAAGATGGGTGGCACACCGATTCTCGGTATCGTACTTGGCGTGACGCTGGTTTCTCCACAATTGATGAACGCCTATCTGCTCGGGCAGCAGGTGCCAGAAGTATGGGACTTTGGCATGTTCAGCATCGCTAAAGTGGGCTATCAGGCACAGGTGATCCCGGCACTGCTGGCCGGGCTGGCGCTTGGCGTTATTGAAACCCGCCTTAAGCGCATCGTGCCAGATTACCTCTATCTGGTGGTTGTGCCGGTCTGTTCGTTGATCCTCGCGGTGTTCCTTGCCCATGCACTTATTGGTCCCTTTGGCCGCATGATTGGCGATGGCGTTGCCTTTGCGGTACGCCACCTGATGACCGGCAGCTTTGCGCCGATTGGTGCGGCATTGTTTGGCTTCCTGTACGCCCCGTTGGTGATCACCGGCGTACACCAGACCACGCTTGCTATTGATTTGCAGATGATTCAAAGCATGGGTGGCACGCCAGTGTGGCCGCTGATTGCACTGTCGAATATCGCTCAGGGCTCCGCCGTGATAGGTATTATCATTTCCAGCCGCAAGCACAATGAACGCGAGATCTCCGTGCCTGCCGCGATCTCCGCCTGGCTTGGGGTCACAGAGCCGGCAATGTACGGCATCAACCTGAAATATCGCTTCCCGATGCTGTGCGCGATGATTGGTTCTGGTGTGGCGGGATTGTTATGCGGCCTGAACGGCGTCATGGCGAACGGCATCGGTGTTGGCGGTCTGCCGGGCATTCTCTCTATTCAGCCGAGCTACTGGCAGGTGTTTGCGCTGGCAATGGCTATCGCCATCATCATTCCGATTGTACTCACCTCGTTTATCTACCAGCGGAAATATCGCCTGGGTACGCTTGAAATTGTTTAATTTTCTTCGGGGCGCACTTGCGCCCCCTCGCATTTGCAGGAATAACCTAATGACTAATCTTCCCCACTGGTGGCAAAACGGCGTTATCTACCAGATTTATCCAAAGAGTTTTCAGGACACCACCGGCAGCGGCACCGGCGATCTGCGCGGAGTCACCCTGCGCCTCGACTATCTACAAAAACTGGGGGTCGATGCTATCTGGTTGACCCCCTTTTATGTCTCTCCCCAGGTCGATAACGGTTACGACGTGGCGAACTATACGGCGATTGATCCCACGTATGGCACGCTGGATGATTTTGACGAACTGGTGGCGCAGGCGAAATCGCGCGGTATTCGCATTATTCTTGATATGGTGTTTAACCATACTTCTACCCAACACGCCTGGTTTCGCGAGGCGCTGAACAAAGAAAGCCCTTATCGTCAGTTTTATATCTGGCGTGACGGCGAACCAGGAATACCACCAAATAACTGGCGTTCTAAATTCGGCGGCAATGCCTGGCGCTGGCACGCAGAAAGCGAACAGTATTATTTGCATCTGTTTGCACCAGAACAGGCCGATCTCAACTGGGAAAACCCAGCAGTACGCACAGAACTGAAAAAAGTCTGTGAGTTCTGGGCCGATCGCGGGGTAGACGGGCTGCGTCTGGATGTGGTGAATCTGATCTCCAAAGACCCGCGCTTCCCTGACGATCTGGATGGCGACGGGCGTCGCTTCTACACCGACGGGCCACGAGTCCATGAGTTTTTGCACGAGATGAACCGTGATGTCTTTACACCACGCGGGTTGATGACCGTAGGTGAAATGTCCTCCACCAGCCTTGAACATTGCCAGCGATACGCGGCGCTGACAGGCAGTGAATTGTCGATGACCTTTAATTTTCATCACCTGAAGGTCGATTATCCCGGCGGTGAAAAATGGACGCTAGCTAAACCTGACTTTGTAGCGTTAAAAACATTGTTCCGCCACTGGCAACAGGGAATGCATAACGTCGCGTGGAATGCTTTGTTCTGGTGTAACCACGATCAGCCGCGCATTGTTTCTCGCTTTGGCGATGAAGGTGACTACCGAGAGTCTGCGGCAAAAATGCTGGCGATGGTGCTGCATGGTATGCAGGGAACGCCTTATATTTACCAGGGGGAAGAGATTGGCATGACCAATCCGCATTTCACACGCATTACCGATTACCGCGACGTGGAAAGCCTCAACATGTTTGCCGAACTGCGCAACTGCGGGTGTGACGCCGAAGAGTTATTGGCGATCCTCGCCAGCAAGTCCCGCGATAACAGCCGCACGCCAATGCAATGGAACAACGGCGATAACGCCGGGTTTACTACCGCCGAACCGTGGATTGCCGTGTGTGATAACTATCGGGAAATCAACGTGGAAGCCGCGCTGGCCGATGAATCTTCGGTGTTTTACACCTATCAGAAATTAATCGCGCTGCGTAAACAAGAACCCATTCTGACATGGGGCGATTACCAGGATCTGCTGCCAAACAGCCCTGCGTTGTGGTGCTATCGCCGCGAATGGCAGGGGCAAACCTTATTGGTGATTGCCAACCTTAGCCGCGACATACAACCCTGGCAGCCAGGGCAAATCCGCGGCGACTGGCAACTGTTAATGCACAACTATGAAGAAGCCTCCTCTCAACCGGGAGCCATGACATTACGGCCTTTTGAGGCTGCCTGGTGGTTGCAGAGATAATTCTTCTCCTGGCCCCGGTAAAGCGAGCATTTTCGGGGCCTTACATGGCAGCACATTGTTTTTGTTGGTTTTTTAAACAGAAAATTATTAAAAATTTACACATCGCTGTAGCGCCCGTCATCCGTACACTCTGCTTTTTACTTTGAGCTAAATCAAAAAAAGCTCAAACATCCTTAATGCAAAGCACTATATATAGACTTTAAAATGCATCGCAACCCAATATGTTGTATCCGTCGACTATACTTGCATCAAGATACACACCAACTAAGCCGACATAATTGTGGATAAGGCAGATTGGGACTGCTGTAACTCCCCGTAAAAAGAGCCAAATAAACCGGGGCGCACTTCCCAATTTTCTGTGTATAACCTGTTCTTAAAAATATGGAGCGATCATGACACCGCATGTGATGAAACGAGACGGCTGCAAAGTGCCGTTTAAATCAGAGCGCATCAAAGAAGCTATTCTGCGTGCAGCTAAAGCAGCGGAAGTCGATGATGCAGATTATTGTGCCACTGTTGCCGCTGTCGTCAGCGAGCAAATGCAAGGCCGCACCCAGGTCGATATCAACGAAATCCAGACTGCAGTTGAAAACCAGCTCATGTCTGGCCCGTACAAACAACTGGCTCGTGCTTACATCGAGTACCGTCATGATCGCGACATTGAACGTGAAAAACGCGGTCGCCTGAACCAGGAGATCCGTGGCCTGGTCGAGCAGACCAACTCTTCGTTGCTCAATGAAAACGCCAACAAAGACAGCAAGGTGATTCCGACCCAGCGCGACCTGCTGGCCGGGATTGTTGCTAAACACTATGCACGCCAGCATTTGCTGCCGCGTGACGTGGTTCAGGCGCATGAGCGTGGCGATATTCACTACCACGATCTCGATTACTCGCCGTTCTTCCCGATGTTCAACTGCATGTTGATCGACCTGAAAGGTATGTTGACCCAGGGCTTTAAGATGGGGAACGCCGAGATTGAACCGCCGAAGTCGATCTCTACGGCAACCGCAGTAACTGCACAGATTATCGCCCAGGTTGCCAGCCATATTTATGGCGGCACCACCATTAACCGTATCGACGAAGTTCTGGCACCGTTCGTCACTGCCAGCTACAACAAGCACCGTAAAACAGCGGAAGAGTGGAGCATTCCAGACGCTGAAGGCTACGCCAACTCTCGTACCATCAAAGAGTGCTACGACGCGTTCCAGTCGCTGGAATATGAAGTGAATACCCTGCACACAGCCAACGGTCAGACGCCGTTTGTCACCTTTGGCTTTGGTCTGGGTACTAGCTGGGAGTCGCGTCTGATTCAGGAATCTATCCTGCGTAACCGTATCGCGGGCCTCGGTAAAAACCGTAAAACTGCCGTGTTCCCGAAACTGGTGTTTGCGATCCGCGATGGCCTGAACCATAAAAAAGGCGATCCGAACTACGACATCAAACAACTGGCACTGGAGTGTGCAAGCAAGCGCATGTATCCAGACATTCTGAACTACGATCAGGTGGTTAAAGTTACCGGGTCGTTTAAAACGCCAATGGGTTGCCGCAGCTTCCTCGGCGTGTGGGAAAACGAAAACGGCGAGCAGATCCACGATGGACGTAACAACCTCGGCGTAATCAGCCTTAACCTGCCGCGTATTGCGCTGGAAGCAAAAGGTGATGAAGCCACCTTCTGGAAGCTGCTGGATGAACGCCTGGTGCTGGCGCGTAAGGCGCTGATGACCCGTATCGCCCGTCTGGAAGGCGTGAAAGCGCGCGTGGCCCCAATCCTCTATATGGAAGGTGCCTGTGGAGTACGTCTGAATGCTGATGACGACGTTTCTGAAATCTTCAAAAACGGTCGTGCATCGATTTCGCTGGGTTATATCGGGATCCACGAAACGATTAATGCGCTGTTCGGCGGCGAACATGTTTACGACAACGAGCAACTGCGTGCGAAAGGTATTGCCATTGTTGAACGTCTGCGTCAGGCGGTGGATCAGTGGAAAGAAGAAACCGGCTACGGTTTCAGCCTCTACAGTACGCCGAGTGAAAACCTGTGCGATCGCTTCTGTCGTCTTGATACTGCGGAGTTTGGCGTGGTGCCGGGCGTGACCGATAAAGGTTACTACACCAACAGTTTCCACCTCGATGTTGAGAAGAAGGTTAACCCGTACGACAAGATCGACTTTGAAGCGCCTTATCCGCCGCTGGCGAACGGTGGCTTCATTTGCTACGGCGAGTATCCAAATATTCAGCACAACCTGAAGGCGCTGGAAGATGTCTGGGATTACAGCTATCAGCATGTGCCGTATTACGGCACCAACACGCCGATCGATGAATGCTACGAATGTGGCTTTACCGGTGAGTTTGAGTGCACCAGCAAAGGCTTCACCTGCCCGAAATGTGGTAACCATGACACCTCCCGTGTGTCGGTGACTCGCCGCGTGTGCGGGTATTTAGGCAGTCCTGATGCGCGTCCGTTTAACGCCGGTAAGCAGGAAGAAGTTAAGCGCCGCGTTAAACATTTGGGCAATGGGCAAATCGGTTGATCTTCACTCTGCGGTAAGCAAATGCCGGATGCGACGCGAAAGCGTCTTATCCGGCCTACACGCGGACTGATAAGCCAGGCAAAAATGAATTACCATCAATACTATCCTGTCGACATCGTTAACGGCCCCGGCACTCGCTGCACCCTGTTTGTCTCCGGGTGCGTCCATGAATGTCCTGGCTGCTATAACAAAAGCACCTGGCGGGTAAATTCCGGTCAACCGTTTACCAAAGAAATGGAAGACCAGATCATCAACGATCTGAACGACACCCGCATCAAACGCCAGGGTATTTCCCTCTCCGGCGGCGACCCGCTGCACCCACAAAACGTGCCGGATATTTTAAAACTGGTACAACGCATCCGCGCCGAGTGCCCTGGTAAAGATATCTGGGTATGGACAGGCTATAAACTCGACGAACTCAATGCTGCGCAAATGCAGGTTGTTGACTTGATTAACGTGCTGGTCGACGGCAAATTTGTGCAGGATTTAAAAGATCCGTCCCTGATCTGGCGCGGTAGCAGCAACCAGGTGGTGCATCATTTGCGGTAATCACTCATCCAGCCGTTTATCCGCCTCATCATAAACGGCTGAGTTCTCTCTCTTACCAATAGCCATCACCAACACGAGCAACGCTTTATCATTGACCTGATAGACCAGACGATATCCCAGTGTTCGAAGCTTAATTTTGTAGCAGTCCGGCAAATCCCGCAGTTTAGCCGATGGATTGCTCGGCCTTTTCAGCACATTCTCAAGCTTTTTTAAAATTGTTCCCGGACTGCCACGCCCAGCTTTTGCCACTCTTTCAGCGCTCGCGGATCAAAGGCCAGCTCATAGTTCATCCAGTCGGACCTTAATGGCCTCTTGTGGGTTGGCCAGTCGTTCCCTGACAGTGCGTAACAAGGCTTCCTCGCTATCACTGACAGTGAGCGTTTTTACCGGCATTCGCCCATTTTCCGCAACGTACTGAAACAGCAGTCGCACTGCTTCAGTAGGCGTGATATTTAATTTTTCCAGCACCGCATAAGCCTCATTTTTCAGTTTGTCATCCAGGCGGACGTTAAGTGTGGCCATTATGCCTCCGGTAATTACGAAAAGTGTAATGCATTATAGCATTACATATGCATTACATTCATTTATGGAAAACGCCTCGCAAAAATGGGGCTACGCACAAGACAATGGTCGTGTTGAAAGTAAATTCTGCGTGGGATTTATGAAAGGAGAAGAGCGTTGGGCGGTGATGTTTCACCGCCCAATCCAGCATTAACGATACTTCTTGTGATAGGTGTTGCGGGTGGTTTTCAGTTGCTCTGCGGCGGCCTGTGCTTCTTTGACTTTACCTTCGTTCGCCAACTTCAGCGCGTCGTCAATCTGGCCGACCAGAATGTCGAAACCGTGACGGAAATCTTTCATTTCCGGACTGTCTGGCGATTTACCTTCCAGCTTCGGCGGCGTTGCTTTTTGCGCATCCAGCGCCGCGGCGCGCATTTTGGTTAACGCATCTTTGACTTGCGCCGCGTTATCCGCTTTTTCGACCACTTTTAAATTGTCGTTGAGGGTTTCCATATTGCCTTCCAGATCAGCGGCAAACGACGCCGAACTGAATACCAACGAGGAGACTGCAAGAATAGCTAACAGGCTTTTACGCATTGCTCACTTCCTTCCATTTTTCTTATTAAGATTCGGCGCGGCAGGTCGCGCCAGTTTTTTACTGCCCGGCGATTTTCATCTCCGGCAACAGTACAGAACCACACTGTATATTGCTGCGTGTTTCAATATCGTTACCGACGGTGACAATATTGCGCCACATATCTTTTAAATTACCTGCGATGGTGATTTCGCTAACCGGATACTGAATTTCGCCGTTTTCTACCCAGAAACCCGCGGCACCACGGGAATAATCACCGGTAATCGCGCTCACGCCCTGGCCCATCAATTCTGTCACCACCAGCCCGGTGCCCATCTCTTTGAGCATCTGCTCGAAGCTCAGACCTTGCCCGGCAATACGCCAGTTGTGGATACCGCCCGCATGACCGGTACTTTTCAGCCCCAGCTTGCGCGCAGAGTAGGAAGTCAGCAGCCACTGAGTCAGGATGCCATCTTTGATGATATCGCGACGCTCGGTGCGCACACCTTCACTGTCGAATGGCGTGGATGCCAACCCTTTTAGCAGATGCGGGTGTTCTTCAATGGTCAGCCAGTCAGGCAAAATTTGTTTACCGAGCGAGTCGAGCAGAAAAGTCGATTTGCGGTAGACCGCACCACCGGCAATCGCGCCGACCAGATGACCAAACAGCCCCGTGGCAACTTCATTGGCAAAAATTACCGGCGCTTTCATAGTGGAGAGTTTACGCGGTGACAGGCGCGATAAAGTACGGCGGGCGCAGTCTGCCCCGACCCATTCCGGCGTTTGTAGATCGCTCATCGCGCGACCAATGGTGTAGGCATAATCACGCTCCATATCGCCGTTCTCTTCGGCAATCACGCAACTGGAGAGTGAATGGCGCGTTGAACAGTAGCCCTGCAACATGCCGTGGCTGTTACCAAATACTTTTACCCCGTAGTGGCTGTTAAAACTGCCGCCTTCGGTATTGGTGATGCGTTTGTCCGCCTTTAACGCAGCCTGTTCAGCACGGGCCGCCAGTTCAATGGCTTCATCCGGAGAGACTTCCGCAGGGTGGAACAAGTCGAGATCAGGCGCGTCAAAGGCCAGCAACTCTTTATCTGCCACGCCTGCGTAGGGATCTGGCGAGGTATAACGGGCAATATCCAGCGCCGCCTGTACGGTGCGGGCAATGGCCTGCGGGCTTAAATCGGTGGATGATGCACTACCTTTGCGGTTCTGGTGATAAACGGTGATCCCCAGCGCGCCATCGCTATTGAATTCGACATTCTCCACTTCACCATAACGCGTGCTTACGCTAATGCCGGTGGTCTTGCTGACGGCAACTTCTGCACCGTCCGATTTGCCTGAGGCCAACTCCAGCGCAGTCGAAACTGCTTCTTCCAGAATCTTGCGCTGCGCTTCAACTTGAGAGATTACTTTCATTGCAAGTGCCATAATGTAGAGAGTTTCTCTGAAGTCTAACAGAGAACCGTTTTTCAGTGCGCATCTTAACTGGTAACATTAGCCTCTTTTTTTAAGGAGCCTGACATGACTAAGCAGCCCGAAGACTGGCTCGACGACGTTCCCGGTGATGATATCGAAGACGAAGACGATGAAATTATCTGGGTCAGTAAAAGTGAAATTAAACGCGATGCCGAGGAGTTAAAACGCCTGGGTGCGGAAATTGTAGATCTGGGGAAAAACGCGCTGGATAAGATCCCGCTAGATGCGGATCTGCGCGCAGCTATCGAGTTAGCCCAGCGTATTAAGATGGAAGGCCGCCGCCGCCAGTTGCAGCTGATCGGTAAGATGCTGCGCCAGCGCGATGTAGAACCGATCCGTCAGGCGCTGGATAAGCTGAAAAACCGCCACAACCAGCAGGTTGTGCTGTTCCATAAACTGGAAAACCTGCGCGATCGTTTGATCGACCACGGTGATGATGCCATCGCTGAGGTATTGAACTTGTGGCCAGATGCCGATCGTCAGCAATTACGTGCTCTGATCCGCAACGCGAAGAAAGAGAAAGAAGGGAATAAGCCGCCGAAATCCGCACGCCAGATTTTCCAGTATCTGCGCGAGCTGGCAGAGAACGAAGGGTAATTTTCGTTGTTGATGTGAGTATGGTTTGCCGGATGCAGTGCACCGCCAGATCTGTAGGCCTGATAAGACGCGTCAAGCGTCGCATCAGGCGCTATGCTCAAATGCCGGATGCGGCGTGAACGCCCTATCCGGCCTACAAAAGCACGTTGCCCCTGTAGGCCTTATAAGGCGTCTCAGGGTTACTGCGCGGCTTCCGCCTTCTTCGCCAGACCATCCAGCAGTTTCTGATGAATACCACCAAAACCGCCGTTGCTCATCACCAGAATATGGTCGCCAGGCTGGGCGGTTTTCACCACCATATCTGCCAACGCATCGACATCACCACTCCAGTGTGCAGGCTGAATACAGGCTTCCGCCACTTCGGCTACCTGCCACGGAATATGCGCCGGTTGCAACAGGAAGACTTCATCGGCACGACCTAACGACGGTGCTAAATCATCTTTGCAGACGCCCATCTTCATGGTGTTCGAGCGTGGTTCCAGCACGGCAATAATACGCGCCGTACCACCAACTTTACCGCGCAGCGCCGCCAGCGTTGCCAGAATTGCCGTCGGGTGATGGGCAAAATCGTCATATACCGTCACGCCATTTGCTTCACCACGCAGTTCCAGACGACGACGAGCGTTGATAAATGACCCCAGCGCATTAGCAGCATCTGCCGGAGCAACACCAACATGACGGGCCGCAGCAATCGCCATCAGACCGTTGTGCATGTTATGTTCCCCCACCAGCGACCATTTCACTTCACCCACTTTTTCACCATCCAGCAAAACTTCCCATTCGGAAGCGTCGGTGGTCAGCTTTTTCGCCTGCCAGTGTCCCTGCTCGCCCACCAGCTCCTGCTCGCTCCAGCAGCCCATCGCCATGGTCTGTTTCAGGTTGATGTCGTTTTCCGGCCAGATAATACGGCCCTGCCCCGGAACAATACGTACCAGATGGTGGAACTGTTTCTGGATCGCTTTCAGGTCATCGAAAATATCGGCGTGATCAAACTCAAGATTATTGAGGATCAGCGTGCGCGGGCAGTAATGAACAAACTTAGAACGTTTGTCAAAGAAGGCGCAGTCATACTCATCCGCTTCGATAACAAAGAAGTCGCTTTCGCCCAGACGCGCCGAAACCTCAAAGTTTCCAGGTACACCGCCGATCACAAAACCCGGTTTATAGCCGCACTGTTCCAGAATCCAGGTCGCCATTCCCGCGGTAGTAGTTTTGCCGTGTGTACCAGCAACGGCCAGAACCCAGCGGTCACGCAGCACAAAATCGTGCAGCCACTGTGGACCTGACATATACGGAATGTTTTTTTCCAGTACCGCTTCCACACACGGATTTCCACGGGTCATGGCATTGCCAATAATCACCAAATCCGGCTGCGGATCGAGCTGGCTGGCATCGAAACCCTGAATCAGTTCAATGCCTTGCTTCTCAAGTAAGGTGCTCATCGGCGGATACACATTGGCGTCCGAACCCGTTACTTCATGGCCCAACTGGCGCGCCAGAATCGCCAGACCACCCATAAACGTGCCACAAATTCCTAAAATATGAATGCGCATACGTCATTATCCTTTTTTAATCTACCGCTCATTTTACGCATATGTCGGGCAAGTGAGAAACGCATTTCAGGATAATCCGTAATTTGCTGGCGCGATTCACCTGAGCGCAACATTCAGATTATTTGTTAAGATTGTTGCGGTCGCTTTACTCCATAAACATTGCAGGGAAAGTTTTATGAAAACGTTAGGTGAATTTATTGTCGAAAAGCAGCACGAGTTTTCTCATGCTACCGGTGAGCTCACTGCTTTGCTGTCGGCAATAAAACTGGGCGCCAAGATTATCCATAGAGATATCAACAAAGCCGGACTGGTTGATATCCTGGGTGCCAGCGGTGCTGAGAATGTGCAGGGCGAGGTGCAACAAAAACTCGACCTGTTCGCTAATGAAAAACTGAAAGCCGCATTGAAAGCGCGCGATATCGTTGCGGGCATTGCATCTGAAGAAGAGGATGGGATTGTCGTCTTTGATGGGTGTGAACACGCAAAATACGTTGTGCTGATGGACCCCCTGGATGGCTCGTCCAACATCGATGTTAACGTCTCTGTCGGTACTATATTCTCCATCTACCGCCGCGTCACGCCTGTTGGTACGCCGGTAACGGAAGAAGATTTCCTCCAGCCTGGTAATAAACAGGTTGCCGCAGGTTACGTGGTATACGGCTCCTCTACCATGCTGGTTTACACCACTGGCTGCGGCGTCCACGCCTTTACTTATGATCCGTCACTCGGCGTTTTCTGTCTGTGTCAGGAAAAAATGCGTTTCCCGGAGAAAGGCTCAACCTACTCCATCAACGAAGGAAACTACATTAAGTTTCCTAACGGCGTGAAGAAGTACATTAAATTCTGCCAGGAAGAAGATAAGTCCACCAACCGCCCGTACACCTCACGTTATATCGGTTCACTGGTCGCGGATTTCCACCGTAACCTGCTGAAAGGCGGCATTTATCTCTATCCAAGCACCGCAAGTCACCCGGACGGTAAACTGCGTTTGCTGTATGAATGCAACCCAATGGCATTCCTGGCGGAACAAGCTGGCGGTAAAGCGAGCGATGGCAAAGAGCGTATTCTGGATATCATCCCGGAAACCCTGCATCAGCGCCGTTCGTTCTTCGTCGGCAATGACCATATGGTTGAAGATGTCGAACGCTTTATCCGTGAGTTCCCGGACGCGTAATGGTCTAAAAAAGCCGGAGCAGTCCGGCGTTTTTGCGTTTTAATTAACAAAAGTTAATTTGACGCGTTTAGAGACACGGAAATAGGGAACCCAGATAGCCAGATGAATGATATTTTTCAGCACACCCCATGCGTCTGAAAGATCAATTGTGGCATGAAGAAATTGTACTGCTCCCCAGGTATCAGCAACATTCAATGCGAAGAGCGCCAGAAGAAGGGCAATATAGTAGTGAGGAAGTTGGCGTTTCTTATTAAAAAACAAAAAAGTAGTATAACTCACCAACAGAAATATCGTGGCACATCCGACCACTTCCAGATAAAGCAGAGTTCTGAGCGGTTCTTCCTGACTGCCCTGAGCAAGCCCCCATGTTCGTACAAAAGAATAAATGCTCGAAATAATCACCAGCACTAAAGAAATAGCAGGTAAATACAGCCAACCTCCAATCCCCGTAAGCTTTTTATCAGCACAACCTTTACAATAATCGTCAGGTGGTAAAACAGCTACTCCACAACTTTTGCATGTTGTACTTAAATCCTCGCCTTCCTTTGCCCACATAAAAATATCCTTGTATATCAGTAAATTTACTCTTTTATTGTATTTTCCGGACTCACTCTTATTACTGGCGAACTCTGACGGTTCTCCCACAGCACCGTTAACCCACGCTGTAATGCAATGAAAATAAACAGCAAAATGCCGATGGCGATTTTCGTCCACCATGAACTCATCGTGCCGTCAAAGTTTATGTAAGTCTGAATGAGTCCCTGAATCGCTACGCCAAAAAGCGTTCCTAATACTGTCCCAACACCGCCGCTTAAAAGTGTACCGCCAATCACCACGGAGGCGATAGCGTCCAGTTCCACACCTACGCCTGCCAGCGCGTATCCGGCCTGGGTGTAAATAGAGAAGACAATCCCGGCCAGTGTCGCCAGTCCGGTGGAGAGCATATAAATGCGAATAGTGGTGCTGCGAGTAGAAATTCCCATCAGGTTTGCCGAAGTCGCGTTGCCACCAATGGCATATACCTGATTACCAAAACGGGTACGATGTGCGAGGAAAATACCAATAACCACCACCGCAAGCATCAGCAGCCCCATCGCGCTTAAGCGACCACCGCCGGGGATTTTCCACGCCAGGCTTGAGAGCGTTTCATAAATGGGATGGTTAATCGGGATCGACTCTTCCGAAACGAGATAGCTGACGCCGCGCAAAAAGAACATTCCTGCCAGGGTAATGATGAATGCCGGGATCTTCAGCGCGTCGATCAGAAGCCCCATAAATGCGCCGAAGGCACAGCCCATCACCAGTACCAGCGGGAAGGCCAATAGTGGCGAAAAGCCGAAGTCACCAATCACCTTTGCCAGAAACACGCCGGTAAAAGCGATCACCGAACCGACAGAAAGATCGATCCCACCGGAGAGGATCACAAAGGTCATGCCGACAGCGATGATCCCCAGAAAAGCGTTATCAGTCAGGATATTGCAGATCACCCGCGTGGAGGCAAAACCGGGAAACTGCGTCAGACAGTAGAGATAGCCCAACACAAAGACGCCGATGGTGATCATCAGTGGCAAGTTACGTTTTATCACGGCTACGCACTCCTTTAATCAGACTGATAAAGCGTTGCGACTGAACAATCAGCACGCAAAGCACCACCACCGCTTTCACCACCTGATTCATCTCCGGCGGAAAGCCCGAGAGCAAAATCCCGGTATTCATTCCCTGAATAATCAGCGCCCCCACCACCGAGAGCAGCAGGTTAAAGCGCCCGCCCATCAGTGATCCACCGCCGATCACCACCGCAAGAATGGCGTCCAGTTCCAGCCATAATCCAGCATTATTGGCGTCGGCACCGCGAATATCCGCCGCCACAATAATGCCCGCAATCGCCGCACACAGCCCGCTCAACACATAGGTGAGCATGACGATGATCCGCGTGTTCACTCCGGCATTTTTCGCTGCCCGAATGTTGATGCCAACAGCTTCAATAAACATCCCCAGCGCCGTTTTGCGAGCCAGCAACCAAAACAGAAGAAGTGTCAGCACTGCAATAATGACCGGCGTTGGCAGGAACAACAGCGATCCGCTGCCGAACCAGGAGAGATCCGGCGAGTTGAAAGTAACGATCTGTCCGGAGGTGATCAGTTGCGCCACGCCGCGCCCGGCAACCATCAGGATCAGAGTGGCGACAAACGGTTGAATTTTGAGGATCGCCACCAGAATGCCATTCCACAATCCAGCCAGAATGCCGGTGCCTAACGCACTGAGTAGCACAATCGGCACGCTATACCCCGCTACCGTCATCGCGGCCGTTGTGGCTCCGGCAATAGCCATCACCGCGCCTACGGAAAGATCGATGCCGCCAGTGGCGATCACCAGCGTCATGCCGATCGCCAGCAGCGCAACGGGAGCCGCGCGGTTAAGGATATCGATGGGACTCCCGAACAGACGCCCATCCTGAAGCACCACCTGCCAGAAATGCGGGGCGACCAGGCTATCGACCAGCAGCACCAGCAACAGCGCTGCCAGTTGCGGCATTCCCGTCGGCCAGCGAAAACGCCTTTTCGACGACGCGGTGTCAGGGAGAGATTGAGGCATCACACTGTTCTCCTTACGCCGCAATGGCGTTCATGATCGCCGGAACGGAAAGCTCTGCCAGCGGGATCTCTGCCACTTGTTTACGATCACGCATGATGATCACCCGATCGGCATAGCCCACCAGTTCTTCCAGTTCCGAGGAGATCACCAGCAGTGCCAGACCATCGGCGCACAGCGTTTCAATCAGGCGGATGATCTCGGCGTGGGCACCAACGTCAATACCGCGCGTTGGCTCGTCGAGAATTAGAAATTGCGGACGAGTCAGCAGCCAGCGTGAAAGCAACACTTTTTGTTGATTACCGCCAGAGAGGAACTCTATCGGCTGTTCCGTGGAAGGGGTGCGAATACCGAGCTGGCGGATAAATCGTTCTGCTATTTCCTGCTGTTCTTTGCGTGAAATCGGTCGCAGCCAGCCGCGCTGGGCTTGTAAGGCAAGGATGATATTTTCCCGTACCGAAGCGGCAGCAATAATGCCATCGGTTTTCCGGTCTTCCGGACAGAAACCAATACCCAGTACCGATGCATGATGCGGCGATCGCAGGGTTTGCGGTTTACCTTTGATCAACGCTGTGCCGCTGTCGGCGGGTTTGATACCGAAGATCACTTCCGCAGTTTCTGTACGTCCTGATCCCAGCAAACCTGCCAACCCGACGATCTCGCCGGGACGAATTTCCAGATCAAACGGCGCGATCGTCCCTTTCTTGCCGTAATTGTTAAACTCGGCAACAGGTTTGTCGCTCAACAATGTTCGCCCGGCACGCTGTAGCGCATGAGTGTCGAGTTCACGCCCCAGCATCATTTTCACCAGTTCGATCTGCGGAAGCTCGCGGGTTTCCCGACAGCCAACAAAGCTGCCGTTGCGTAAGACGGTGATCCGATCACTGACCTGGTATACCTGATCGAGAAAGTGAGTGACGAAGATCAGGCTGACGCCGCGATCTCGAAGCTGGCGCATCAGGCCAAACAGTAGTTCCACTTCCTGGGTGTCGAGGCTGGCGGTGGGTTCATCAAGGATCAGCACTTTGGCGGAGAGATCGATGGCCCGGCAAATGGCGACGATTTGCTGCATTGCCACCGAAAAACGGTTAAGCGGTTCGCGCACGTCGAGGGAGAAACCGTAGGATGCCATTAACCCGGTTGCGCGCTTTTCCATCTCTTTGCGCCGTAGCAAGCCGAAACGTTTGGGCTCACGGCCGATAAAGAGATTGTCGGCAACCGACATATTGGGTAACAGGTTGACTTCCTGGTAGACGGTGCCGATGCCAAGCTGTTGTGCATGGGCTGTGTTTTTCGGTGAGATGGCCTGGCCTTCCAGCCAGATTGTGCCGCGATCGGCATGGTAAACGCCGGTTAATGCTTTAATCAGCGTCGATTTTCCTGCCCCGTTTTCACCAAGCAGTGCCATAATTTCACCACGACGCAAGCTGAAGTCAACGTTATCTAACGCTTTGACGCCGGGGAAGAATTTGCTTAATCCTTCGGTACGGAGGATTTCCTGGTGTTGGTCGGTAGTCATAGCTCTCCCAGTGTAAAGCGGGCTCCTGGCAGGCCTGATAAGACGCACCAGCGTCGCATCAGGCATCTGCGCACAAATGCCGGATGCGGCGTGAACGCCTTATCCGACCTACCAGTCGGCATCGGTTTGTAGGCCTCAATACCCCATATTTTTCTTCTTCTCTAACTCTTCTTTTGCGGTATCAGGCAGATAAAGGGTGGACTTAGTCAGCGTCAGCTTTTCAGGCATGGTGCCGTCTTTCTTGTATTTCTCCAGCGCGTCGAAAGCTGGGCCTGCCATGTTTGGCGTCAGTTCAACACTGGCATTCGCTTCACCATCAATCATCGCTTTGTAGATATCCGGCACGCCGTCGATAGAGCCTGTCAGAATATCTTTGCCCGGCTTCAGACCCGCTTCTTTAATCGCCTGAATCGCGCCTATTACCATGTCGTCGTTATGGGCGTAAACCATGCAGATATTTTTGCCGTTGTTTTCCGCTTTGATAAAGCTCTCCATAACTTCTTTGCCTTTACTACGGGTGAAATCACCGGATTGCGAGCGGATAATTTTGATATTTGGCGCATTCTTAATAGCTTCGGCAAAACCTTTCTTACGGTCGATGGCAACGCTCGCCCCAACGGTGCCTTGTAACTCAACCACGTTACACGGTTTACCGTTGACCTCTTTCACCAGCCAGTCACCAATCAACTTGCCTTCCAGAATGTTGTCAGCAGTAACGGTCGTCATATAGAGAGATTTGTCTTTCACATCGATGGAACGGTCGAGCAAAAAGACCGGAATTTCGGCATCTTTCGCCTCTTTTAATACTGGTTCCCAGCCCGTCGCCACCACCGGAGCGATAAAGATCGCATCCACACCTTGTGCGACGAAGGAACGTACCGCTTTAATCTGGTTTTCCTGCTTTTGCTGACCATCGGCAATTTTTAGCGTGATACCGCGCTTTTCTGCCTCACTTTTCGCCACGTTGGTTTCTGCGGCACGCCAGCCGGACTCCGATCCGACCTGCGAAAATCCTACGGTTAAGGGAGCGGCCAATGCCATAGACGACATGGCTGCTGAGACCGCAGAGACTACAAGTAAGCGTTTCCACATAGGGTTGTCCTCGTCGGGGTGATTATTATTGTTTAAAAGATGTTCGCGAAAAAACTATAGACAATCGGTCATGTAACAGATTGCGTTACTTCACACTTCAAAAAAGTAAATACATCGTTAATCACAAGTTTGTAATCGCTTTCATCTCGCTATGAAAAATGCGGCTACGGTTATGGATTTTCCTGCTCTGTAAACCGTCTTAAAGCTGGCGAAAAAGGAAAAAGAGGACGAAAACAAGCGAAGACATTCGGCGCGAGTTGGCTATAATACTCGGCACTTGTTTGCCACATATTTTAAAGGAAACAGACATGAGCTTACTCAACGTCCCTGCGGGTAAAGATCTGCCGGAAGACATCTACGTTGTTATTGAGATCCCGGCTAACGCAGATCCGATCAAATACGAAATCGACAAAGAAAGCGGCGCACTGTTCGTTGACCGCTTCATGTCCACCGCAATGTTCTATCCATGCAACTACGGTTACATCAACCACACTCTGTCTCTGGATGGTGATCCGGTTGACGTACTGGTCCCGACTCCGTACCCGCTGCAGCCGGGTTCTGTGATCCGTTGCCGTCCGGTTGGCGTTCTGAAAATGACCGACGAAGCCGGTGAAGATGCAAAACTGATTGCGGTTCCGCACAGCAAGCTGAGCAAAGAATACGATCACATCAAAGACGTTAACGATCTGCCGGAACTGCTGAAAGCGCAGATCGCTCACTTCTTCGAGCACTACAAAGACCTCGAAAAAGGCAAGTGGGTGAAAGTTGAAGGTTGGGAAAACGCTGAAGCCGCTAAAGCTGAAATCGTTGCTTCCTTCGAGCGCGCAAAGAATAAATAATTTCTTGTATACTCTAAATAATTCAAGTTGCAGGAAGGCGACAAGCGAGTGAATTCCCGGGCACCTACATAAGTAAGTGACTGGGGTGAGCGAACGCAGACACAGTACATGCAACTTGCAGCATGACGAGTATATCGTAATAACCCTGAACACCGGGCTTCGGTTAGTAAGGGTTTTTATTTTATATTGACACCTGTTTTGTCTTGCAAAAAACAACCGAACCCGGTGTTGGTAAGGCACAAAGCCCTTCTTATCACATGAATGGTAGACACGTGTTTGGGTAAAACATAGAGGTTCACCTGAAACCGTCATAATTTCATTCAATGCAGATCACGTTTTTTCTCTATACCGATTGAAAGACAACAACATCACTTAGATAATCTGTCGAAATAACCCATTTCTATGATGGCGTGCTACTGCGAAAGCAGGCAAGACCAAAATAGAAATGCTCTCCCGCCAAGGGGAGCATTTCTATTTTGGTCTTTTTTTTTGCCTCAACCCAGGGAACACTATGAACTATAACGAAACAGCAGACAAAATCCTCCACTCGGTGGGTGGTGCGGAGAATATCCGAATGCTCACCCACTGCGCGACCCGCTTGCGCATGGAGTTTAACGATCGCGCAAAGGTTAACGATACGCAGATTGGCGCTATCCCCGGCGTGATAAGCGTGGTGGAGAAAGGCGGTCAGTTCCAGATTGTTATCGGCAATGAGGTGCAGCAGGTTTATCGCCTGCTCAATAAGGCGCTGCCGGAGAAGAAAGGCCCCTCAAGCGGTGGCAAAAACGCTAAACCCACCGGTATCATCGCACGCATTATCAGCGTGATTTCGACCACCTTCACCCCAGTGATCCCGGCCATTACCGGCGCCGGGATGATCAAGGCGCTGCTGGCTATCCTCAAACTAACGGGCGTGATTAGCGAAACCAGTTCAACCTATCAGCTACTCAACATTATTGCCGACGCGGCCTTCTTCTTCCTGCCAGTGCTGCTGGCCTACGGGGCATCGCTGAAATTTGAATGTAACCCGATTCTGGCGATGACCCTCGCGGGCGTACTGCTGCATCCGGGCATCGGCCAGATGCTGGCAGCGGGGAAAGCGGTTGATTTTGTCGGTATCAACGTCCTGCTTTCCGATTACGCCGGGTCAGTGCTGCCAATTATTCTGACGGTCTGGCTGATGTCGTGGGTGGAGCGCTTCGCGGAGAAGGTTTCGCCGTCGATCATTAAGTTCTTTGTTAAGCCGATGCTGATCCTGTTGATCACCGCGCCACTGGCGCTGGTGCTCGTCGGCCCTGCGGGTATTTTGCTTAACGATCTGGTGGCGGCTGGCGCGGGCGCTATTGATCGCCACGCCAGTTGGTTAATTCCGATGCTGATGGGCGCTCTGCAACCCTTCCTGATTATTACCGGCACCGCCTGGGCGATGACGCCAATCGCTACCGGTCAGTTGAGTAAAAACGGTTTTGAGATGATCAACGGGCCGGGAATGCTGGCGTCAAACGTGGCAATGGGCGCGGCGACGCTGTGCGTGGCGCTGAAAACCAAAAATAACAACCTGCGCCAGTTGGCCTCATCATCGGGCTTTACCGCGCTGCTGGGGATCACCGAACCGGCACTGTACGGGGTATTACTCAAGTTCCGCCGGGTACTGATTGCCGCGATGATCGGTGGCGGCTGCGCCGGGATTTATGCTGGTGTGAGCGGTCTGGTGCGCTATGCGTTTGTCTCCCCAGGACTTGCGGCGCTGCCGGCGTTTATCGGTGAAAACCCGATGAATATCGTCCATGCGCTAGTGACCTGTGCGATTTCTATCGTAGTAACCTTTGCCCTGACCTGGTTTATCGCCTTTAAAGATACGCCTGAAGAGCAAGAAGAGGTCAGCGAGGCTCCGCAGCCTGTCGTTAGCCCGAAAATTGAGGGTGAGATTGAAGTACTCAGCCCGCTGCGCGGTCAGGTGATGGCGCTGAACGAAGTGAATGATGATGTCTTTTCCGGTGGCCTGCTGGGAGAAGGCGTGGCGATCCAACCACAGGAAGGGGTTCTGCGTGCGCCGTTTAACGGTACTGTAATGATGTTTCTACCTTCCTGCCACGCCGTTGGTTTACAAAGTGAAAGCGGACTTGAGCTGCTGATCCATATCGGTATCGATACCGTTAATCTTAACGGCCAGCACTTTAGCTCATCGCTGAAAGTAGGCGACAAGGTGGAGGTCGGACAGGAGCTAATCCGCTTTGATATCCCCGCCATCGAACAGGCCGGGTATGACCTGATTACCCCGGTGATTGTGGTCAATGGCGACGAGCAGCACTCCCTGCGCCTTACCACCGCCGCGCAGGTCGATTACGGCGAACAACTGATGGTGCAATCCGCTAAGGAGGTGCAGGTATGATTTATCAAAAGAAAACGCAGTTCCCGGACGGTTTTCTGTGGGGCGCGTCCACTTCGGCCTATCAGGTTGAGGGCGCGTGGAATGAAGACGGTAAAGGACCGTCGGTAGTCGACATGCTCAGCCATCCGCCGGGAACGGCTGACTTCCGCATTGCCAGCGATCACTATCATCGCGTGGAGGAAGACGTAGCGCTGATGGCGCAGATGGGGCTGAAGGCCTACCGCTTTTCGGTGGCCTGGTCGCGGGTGATACCTGACGGTGATGGCCCGGTGAATCCGGACGGGTTAGCCTTTTATCACCGCCTGATCGACGCCCTGACACGCCACGGAATAACCCCCATCGTCACGTTGTATCATTTCGACTTGCCCTGGGCTCTGGAGTTGAAAGGCGGCTGGCTGAACCGCAAAACCGGGGAGGCGTTTGTTCGTTACGCCCGTCTGCTGTTCAGCGAGTTTGCCGATAAAGTCCCGCTATGGCTGACGATTAACGAACAGAACACCATGATCCTGCATCCCGGCGCGATTGGCGTACCCGCCAATCGTGAACTGCCGGATAAGAAGGCGCTGTACCAGCAGAATCATCATATGATGCTGGCTCAGGCGCAGATCTTCGCCCTGTGCCACCGCGAATTCCCCGGGCTGCGCATCGGCCCGGCGATAAACACCACTTCGATGTACGCCGAAAGTTGCAAACCGGAAGACGCTATTGCCGCGCATAACTGGGAAACGCTGCGCTGCTGGAGTTTTTTAGATGTAGCGGTACATGGTCGCTACAACGCCCTGGCGTGGGCGTATTTGCAGGATCGCGGCCTCGCGCCGGAAATGCAGCCAGAAGATGCGCTGATTTTGCAGCAGGGGCGGCCGGATTTTATCGCCATTAACTACTACTCAACCGCGACGATTGCTGCCAGCCGGGGCGATGGTGCCGATGTTGCCCCCCGCGCGGGCGATCAACAAATTATGCTGGGCGAAGAGGGCGTTTATCGGCCAGCGGAAAATCCGTGGGTCGGCAAAACGCCTTACGGCTGGGTCGTTGATCCGGTGGGATTGCGCCTGACGCTGCGTAAAGTGTGCGAGCGCTACGGCCTGCCGATTCTGATCAGCGAAAACGGTATGGGCGCACCGGATAAGCTGGAGCATGATGGGACGGTGAATGACGATTACCGTATCGCTTTCCTTGAGGCGCACATTGAGCAAATGCGTCTGGCAATTGCTGACGGCGTCGAGCTGATGGGCTATTGCCCATGGGCAGCAATTGATGTGGTAAGCACTCACCAGGGATACGCTAAGCGCTACGGTTTTATTTATGTCGATCGCGGCGAGGATGATCTGAAGAGTTTGCAAAGGATCCGCAAACGCAGTTTCTGGTGGTATAAGGATGTCATCGCGCAAAACGGTAACCACAACGAGTCTCAGAGATGATTGTTCAGAAGGTGCTCAATAATAGCCTGGTGCTTTCCCTTGATGACGATAACAGGGAAGTTATCGTCATGGGGAAAGGTATTGGCTTCAACAGCAGACCCGGGGACGAGATCGCCCCGGAGCAGATAGAGAAGCTATTTGTAACCCAGACGCTTGACGAACGCAGCGGCTATCTTGAGGCACTTTCCGCTATACCGGATGAAGTCATCGAAATGGCTGCGATGATTATTTCCCGTGCCAACATGCAGCTTTCGAGCAAAGTTCGTGAGCAGATTTTCTTTACCCTTGCCGATCACCTGGCTTTTGCCATCGAGCGCAGCCGCAAAGGGATCACCATTCAAAACCGCCTACTACCGGAGGTCAGGCGGTTTTATCCACAACAGTTCCACATCGCCAGCGAGGCTGTAACCATTATTCGCCAGCAGTACGGTATTGAACTACCGGAAGAGGAAGCCGGGAATATCGCTTTTCATCTTGTGAATGGTCAGAGCGAAGGCGACGACGTGGCGCAAACCATGCAGTCAGTGAAAATGTTGAAGGATATTTTTAATCTCGTGCAGTACCACTTTAAGCAGGAGATCGACACTGAATCGATTAATTACTCACGTTTTCTTATCCATATGCAGTTTTTCCTTCAGCGTTTACAGGAGGGAGAACTGGATAGCTCGCGGGACAGTTTCCTGCTAGTGCAAGTGATTAAAGAGTATCCAGAAGCCTGGCAGTGTACGCTACTGATCCGCGATTATATCAAGGTTCAACTCGGTATCACCCTCAGAGGTAACGAACTGCTATGGCTCACAGTCCATCTGGTGAGGATAACTGGACTTGATGCATAAACAGGATGCCTCTAATCGTTTAAATTGACGTATAACATTTGCTTTTGAGAACGCATCTTGCCTGTTCAGAGTCGCTTGCTGGAAATAAGCCGCTCCTGCTCATTCTCACCATTTAAATTGCGAGATGTTTTACCCCCGCGCATTAATGAACACCAGCAGCGTTTTTTATGCGTTAACAGATATAGAAAGCGACTCGGAAGGAAAAGAAACAGGCGGGAAAGTTACAAAACAGAATGCGTGTCGTCTCGCAAAAACAACGCCACCCGAAGGTGGCGTGTTTAATTATGGCTTATCCCTGTCTAACCAGTCGCCGCTTGCAATCAGCTTTAATCCATCGACGGGTCGTTGATATACGTACATCCATGCACTCCCGTACGGCGTCTGAATCAACTGGCGCGCGTATTCACCGCCCCTGGTGCGCAAGGCATCAAGTTCGGCCAGCGTGGCGTTGTCAATACGATAAACTTCACCGTGTACCGTTCCGTTCCCCGGAACTGCGCCTGGATAGTGGCCCAGGCTATACAACTGGTAGTTATCGATACTGAAATCGCCCAGCAACTGGGCATTGGTCATCCAGTGGCTGTTGCCTTGTTTGTGGCGTAAACTGCCGTAGACAAATATTCGCATAGCTAAAACTCGAACTGATAGAGCAAATCCAGTGCCTGGTCTACACCAGACACGGCTTCCAGATATAGCTTCGGCATCAGGCGATAACGTAACGTGAGTGTTGCTATAGAGTCAAATATCCCCACGCCGTATTTCACTTGTAGGCCTGGTAATACATAGCCGCTGACCACCACCTGGGAGGAATCGCCTACCCCCTCGGTGTCGAGCGCTAAATTACTTACGCCAAATGTCTCACCGATTTTACCCACAATCTGACCACTTTGTGCAACCCCCAGACCAATCAGCATCGAGGTCATCGCCGCGCTGTCACTCTGATCGCTCTCCAGCCCTTGTCCGCGTAACAAGTAGGACAATGCCGCCTGTTGTGACATCGCCGGGTCAGAGAAGATCTCCGCTTTCGGCTCATCCGCCAGCCCGGTGACACGAACACCGGCGATCACGTCGTCTTCTGTTGCATCCGGGTTACGAATCGCTTCGATATTGAGATACGGTTGATCCGGCGGGCCAGAGAACAGCAGTTCACCTTTACGCACAATCAGATCCTGACCATAGGCATGGAAGCGACCTTCCGGAATGTTGATCTGCCCGTTCAGACCCAGACCTTGTTTGTCCTGTACGACATTGAGATCGCCCGTCAGTCGCGCTTTCAGGCCGAAGGCATCAATGCGCACATTGTTGCCAACGTGAACAATCAGGTTGCTGTTGATCGGAATCGATGCCGTTTTCGCCTCCTCCGGTTGCAGGTTATCGTTGAGCATTACCACATCGCTGGAGACGCCCACCGCACTTTCCGGTAGATCGTGCACCACAATGCGCGCCCACGGTACATCCACGCGGCCATCGAGGGTAAACAGGCTTGGTGTGGCTTCGAATACGACATCTGGCGACACATCCATGCGCACCATCGGCGGTACGGTGATCCGCACCTTACTGCCTTTTGCCGTCACCCGCGCACGCCAGTTTTCAATCTGACTCCAGTCAGCATCACCGTTCAGGTAAATTTCCCCCTGCTGGGTTCGCACAGTGCCCGCCAGCGTCGAGCGCATACCGTTAAAGTTGACCGCAAGCTGGCTCGGCTGCATATCAAACGGCATAAAGTTGCCATCGATATCCACACCAGTGACCTGGAGCTGACCAAACAACTGCGGGCTCTGCACATCACCGCCCAGACGTAAGTTGGCGCTCACCATACCCGCCGCTTTTTCACCACGCGTAAAGATGGGGTTTACCATCGCGAGGTTGAAGTTACGGATATTCACGTTGCCGCCGAGGTTACGCCGCCCTTGTGGATCGGTTACCTGTACCTGACCATCAAACTGACCGTTATTAGTCAGACGGATTGTCCAGCCCAGCTCGGCACGGTTATTACGCAACTCCGCCGTCAGGTTCAGCGTCTGAAACGCTACTGGCAGCGCCGCATCGTTGACGGTTTGCGTCACCTGCACGTTACGCCCGGAAAGAGTAACACTGCCCTGCGGCAGCCCTTCTTTGGTGGTATCCCAGGCGACATCCGCTTTACCTGTAAAGATACCGCTGGCCTGAGTGGTTTCCGGCATAAACGGCTTCAGCATTGCCAGGTCGAAACGGTTGAGATTCACCACCGCACGCCCTTCAGCCCCGGCATCAATGGTTTGCGGCACGCACAGTTCCGCATTCGGGTTAAGCCAGCAGTGTGGCCCGATGCTGATTTTTTGCTCCTGATTGCGGTAGTCCAGTGCGATATCACGCGTCAGCGACCACGGGCCGACCGGCGTCTGGAAGCGCGTATTGCTAAGTGTTCCCTTCCAACGTTCTTCTTTGCGATCAAAACTCCCTGCCAGATTGAGCTGCCCGGAAACCGGCTCGCCCTGAATCCGCAGTTGTAACTCGTGCTGCTTTTCGCTGCCTTTCGCGTTCAGAGTGACGAGGTTGATATTCACATCCGGCTGCGAGATTTGCTCAACGCGCACGTCGAGTTTACCCGCAATCTGATCGGTGGATTTGATATCGCCTTCCACACGAACCTGCGCTACGGAGAGTTCCTGCCAACGCAAACCGCGCGCGGTAATATCTGCCAGTAGTTGTGGCGCTTCCACAGTACCGCGTACTTTCACCAACCCTTTCGCTGTACCGCCCAGTCCTGGTAGCGCATTATCCAGCCCCGGCGCGTTGATGGTGGCATCAAGATTGAGATCTTTTACCCCCAACTCGCCTTTCACTTCGGCACTGTTTGGCCCCAGTTCCAGATGCAGACCTGGGATCGTCCACTGCATATAACTGTTGCCTTTCAGCGTTCCGTCAACGTTCACTTTGTTCTGTTTAACATTGCCGGTCAGCTTCAACTCTGGTACGTCCATCTGCCAGGTGCCGCCGTACAGGCTGCCTCGGGTTTTGATCAAACCATTGAGTTTTGACGGCCACTCCGGGAACTCTTTCGCAGTGTTAATGCCGTTAAGCGTTAACTCACCACGCCAGCTAATCGCCTGCTGCCAGTCGAGTAACGCTTTCAACTCGGTTTTCCCTTCCAGCGCTGCGACGGTAAGTTTGTCGAGATTAACCTGCTGTTTATTGCCCTTTGCATCGAGGGTAATGGTCGCTGGCGGGATCTCATGCCCCTTCACCGCCATGTGCATAGAGAGCGTGTAATCAGTCATTTTTCCGGTGAGTTTCAGTTTCAGATCATCCGCCTGATACTGCTTCTCGCCAGTAAACGGCCAGTAAAGCTGTTTGCTGTTTACTTCCACGTTGAGCGGCAATCCGACTTCTGCCAGCCGCGTCTGGGCGCGCAGATCCATATCCACCGGACCGGAAAGATTAACGCCAATCTCCAGTTGTTCGCGCAGCGCACCACCCACTTTCAGCTTCACTTTTTCGCCTTTTAGTGGCTCCACGTTCAGTGTGCTATTGAGGGTGATATCTACCGGCCAGTTATTGGACAGTTGCGCCGTGCCACTGGCATTAACGCTCCCCTGATTAGAGTCGATATCAAGTGCGTCCAGTTTGGTATTGCCATCGATGCTACTGACTTTCAGCAGCATGGTGTGCACGGTGATGTCCGTGTCGCCCGTCACGCGCAGTTGCTCACCCTTAAACTCTTCAATGTTCAGGTTGAGCGGCAAATGTACGTCGGTCATCTCCGGTAATACCGGGCGAGAAAAGAGGTCTTTCAGCGTTTCGCCCAGCGGTTTTTCATCCGGCTGCGGATTTTCAATCTTCGGTTCGACAACTTCTTCCTGCGCCACTTCTGCCACTTTCGGCAGGGCAATCAACAGCCCTTTCAGCGATGTCGGTTTCAGGGTCAGGGTTTTCTCTTGCCAGTTCAGACCGGAGGTGAAGTCCATCACCGACACCGTAGTGTCATCAATCTTAATGTTGACGTTATCCAGCGCTACCCGCGTCAGGGTGATGGGATATGGCGTAGAGAGATCCAGCGGCCCGCTATCTTCCTCTTCCTCCGCTTGCTCTGAAGGGGGCATTTTTTTACTGTCGATGTTGACCTGAATATCCTTCAGTGCCAAATCGTTAATACAAACACTGCTGTCCCACAGGCACTCCAGCCCGACCGCCAGATGCAGATTGCCCGCTTTTACCGCCACGCCTGGCTGCTCATAACGAACGTCAGACAAGGTAAGGTCGCGCCAGCCACCGGTGACCTTGCCAATATCCAGCCCTGGCACCCAGCGGTCCGCCGCTTTAAATACCAGATGCAGGCCGCTGGTGGTGCCCACCAGAAACGCCACTGATCCCAGCAACAGTAAAATAACGATGACTACGCCGAGGCTGATTTTTTTCCATAAACTCATAATTCTGGCCCCAGACCGATGTAAAACTGTAAACCATGCTCGTCTTTGTCAGCGACCGGAACGGCGAAATCGAGCTTGATCGGCCCGACCGGCGATTCCCAACGCACGCCAACCCCGGTGCCGGTTTTAAAGTCACTGCGGCGAATATCGCTTACCGCTTCGCCGCTGTCGACAAACACCGCGCCCCACCATTTTCCGGTCACGTTGTACTGATACTCCAGCGATCCGGTAATTAGCTTTGATGCCCCTTTCAGGTCACCATTGGCGTATTTCGGAGCGATCGATTTGTATTTATAGCCGCGAATACTGCGGTCGCCCCCGGCGAAGAAACGTAAATCCGGCGGTACTTTGTCGAAGTCACCGGTTTCAATCCAGCCCAGCGTGCCGCGAGTGACAAAGCGATGGCGATCGTAAAGTGTGCGGATCCAGACGTTCTGCGCCTGGAATACGGAGAAATCGACATCCGATCCCCAGGCGGTGTTGGAGTAGTCGATAGAGTAACGCTGCGAGTCGCCCCAGGTCGGCATCAGGCCGCCGCGTGATCGCGTCCGGCTAATCATGACCCCAGGATAAAACAGCATCGTGGTGTTAGTGATTTCACCCTGAGTAAAGTGGTCGAGACTCCAGCGCAGGTTAATGGCACGCTGCCAGCCACTGGAAAGATCCCAGTAACGGGAAGCAACCAGGGTGGTGGAATCGGATTCGGTATCATTCAGATCAGTACGCTTAAAACCACCCTGTACCAGATAGTATTGTTCCAGTGGGTTCTTAAGCAGCGGCATTTTATAACTAAAATCGAGAGTCTGTTCCGGTGCAGAGATACTTGTGCTGGTGGTCAGGCTGTGACCGTAAGAGTTCATCCACGGCTTTCTCCACGAGGCTTTAACTCGTGGGCCAACGTCCGTTGAGTACCCGACCCCGGTTTCAATGGTGTTTTCCGTGCGCGGCGAAACGACGCCAGTCAGTGGCAATACTTTAGTTTCTCGCGCTTTATCAAACTGCGGTGCAACCACCACCGAGTTAAACCAACCAGTAGCGGAGAGACGGCGGTTCAGTTCCGCCAGATCTTTAGATTCGTACTCATCGCCCTCTTTAAACGGCACCAGATTTTGCAGGTACTCATCGCGGATCTGTGAACCTTCGAAGGTCACATGCCCAAAGCGGTAGCGTTCGCCACTGTTGTAATCAATATCCCAGTAGGCTTTATGCAAGCCAAGTGCGATACCCAACTGTGCTTTGGTAAATTCGCTATCGAAATAGCCTTTACGCAACGCGATGCTGGTTAAGGACTTTTTGAAATTTTCGTAGTCGCCCTGATTCAGCACCGTGCCTATAGCCGGGCGGGTATCGAGCAACTTCAAATAGTCTTTATCAGTCCGCGCACCGCCGCGCAAAACCACATCAGTGCCGCCAATCAACACCGGCACGCCGGGCGTGACTTTGGCGATCAACACCTGCCGCCCCTTCTTTGGCGGTGGTCGGAGATCAAATTCAATGGTCGGCTGGTAATAGCCCAGCGCCTTCAGACCTTCGCGGATGGCATCATCAACACGTGCGCGAAAGCGCCGATCTGGCGTAACTTCATCACTTTCAATCGTAGAAAGCTGCGCACGAACGTTCTTTTCTAGCTGCCCCGATAACCCTTCGACCTGTAGACGGACGTTCGCGGCGACGGCAGCTCCGCTAAAGCAGAGTAAGCTTACACAGCATAACTGTCGGATATAGCGCACATTTTCTCCTGAATATCCTTTGTTCCTGCCCCTGGAACTCCGTTAAACGGCTTAACAAAAATCCAGCCATATGGATTTAAAAGCAGACTAAACCCAAAATATTTCTTATGGTTTACTTTATACACATTCACGGGGGTTATTGTGTGCAAATACGTCTCTTGTTACAACCTAATCCCCAAAGGCCGACTTTCGGGAGAGCAACACTATGAGTTTATTTGATAAAAAGCATCTGGTTTCCCCCGCCGATGCCCTTCCTGGACGTAATACCCCGATGCCTGTAGCCACATTGCATGCGGTCAACGGCCACTCAATGACCAATGTGCCTGACGGAATGGAGATCGCCATTTTTGCTATGGGCTGTTTCTGGGGCGTGGAACGCCTTTTCTGGCAACTTCCCGGTGTTTACAGCACTGCCGCAGGCTATACCGGCGGTTACACGCCAAACCCGACCTATCGGGAAGTGTGTTCTGGTGATACCGGCCACGCCGAAGCGGTACGCGTGGTTTACGATCCGTCCGTGATCAGCTACGAACAACTGTTACAGGTATTCTGGGAGAATCACGATCCCGCACAAGGGATGCGTCAGGGCAATGACCACGGCACGCAGTATCGTTCCGCAATTTACCCGCTGACACCAGAACAGGACGCTGCCGCCCGCGCCAGTCTGGAACGTTTTCAGGCCGCAATGCTCACCGTCAGTGACGATCGCCAGATAACCACCGAGATCGCCAACGCTACACCGTTTTATTATGCCGAAGATGACCACCAACAATATCTGCACAAAAACCCATATGGCTATTGTGGAATTGGTGGGATCGGCGTTTGCCTGCCGCCTGAAGCGTAGCAATAAAAGGCTGAACTAAAGCGAAATGAAGCAAAAATTTAACCCTCTGGCGACTTTACAGAACCTTACGCTATACTAGCCACTGAAAATGTCGGTTCACTCTCTTCGAACCGGCTTTCAATGTGTATTTCGCACAAATTAATCAACTTCCCCTTCCGAGGATCTGACCTGAACGGTCGGATAAGATATGTTAAACAGTATTTTAGTCATACTATGCTTGATCGCTGTGAGTGCGTTCTTCTCGATGTCCGAGATCTCGCTTGCCGCCTCACGCAAAATCAAACTTAAACTGCTGGCTGATGAAGGCAATATAAACGCCCAGCGCGTTCTGGATATGCAGGAAAATCCCGGCATGTTCTTTACCGTGGTGCAAATTGGTCTGAACGCGGTGGCGATACTCGGTGGTATCGTCGGTGATGCGGCGTTCTCTCCGGCTTTTAACAGCCTGTTCTCTCGCTATATATCAGCGGAACTCTCTGAGCAACTGAGCTTTATTCTCTCTTTCTCATTAGTGACTGGCATGTTTATTCTGTTTGCGGATTTAACCCCGAAACGCATCGGTATGATTGCGCCAGAAGCTGTGGCTTTGCGTATCATCAACCCGATGCGCTTCTGCCTGTTCGTCTGCACCCCTCTGGTGTGGTTTTTCAACGGCCTGGCAAACATGATCTTCCGTATCTTTAAATTGCCGATGGTACGTAAAGATGACATCACTTCTGATGACATCTACGCGGTGGTGGAAGCCGGTGCACTGGCTGGAGTACTGCGTAAACAGGAACACGAGCTGATCGAAAACGTGTTTGAACTGGAATCCCGTACCGTGCCGTCTTCCATGACGCCGCGTGAAAACGTGATTTGGTTCGATCTCCATGAAGATGAGCAAAGTCTGAAGAATAAAGTGGCGGAGCATCCACACTCAAAATTCCTCGTCTGTAATGAAGATATCGACCACATCATCGGCTATGTGGACTCGAAAGATCTGCTGAACCGCGTGCTGGCCAATCAAAGCCTGGCACTGAATAGCGGCGTGCAGATTCGCAACACGCTGATCGTGCCTGACACTCTGACCCTCTCTGAGGCGCTGGAAAGTTTTAAAGCTGCGGGCGAAGACTTTGCGGTAATCATGAACGAGTACGCCCTGGTGGTGGGGATAATTACCCTCAACGACGTGATGACCACGTTGATGGGCGATCTGGTCGGTCAGGGGCTGGAAGAACAGATTGTCGCGCGTGATGAGAACTCATGGCTAATCGATGGCGGTACGCCGATTGACGACGTGATGCGTGTGCTGGATATTGACGAGTTCCCGCAGTCGGGCAACTACGAAACCATCGGCGGCTTTATGATGTTTATGCTGCGTAAGATCCCGAAACGCACCGATTCAGTGAAACTCTCCGGCTACAAATTTGAAGTGGTGGATATCGATAACTACCGCATCGACCAACTGCTGGTAACGCGGATCGACAGCAAAGCCACCGCCCTTTCACCGAAACAGCCTGACGCTAAAGATAAAAATAAAGAAGAAAGCGTCGCATAACCCCAGAAACATCAACGGCTCCTGAATCAGGAGCCGTCTTATTACTGCATAGCACGCTGGTTAAGCCATCTCTGTTTGCAGACGCATAACCTGACGGTTAACTTCGGACATCACTGACAAATGCAGCTTATCCTTCACTTTTGGGATAAGAATCTTACCCTTATCAAATTCAAAAGCGCCAACGTCCTTGATGTATAACCGTCCACGGAACAGGATTTTCACGTACTTCGCCACCTGCAGTGGGTTGTACCGTTGGAAAATTTTCATTGTTATCTCCTGCTGAGTATTACGCCTTTGTGGTGCCACAATCGGCCCAACTATTATGAGGCGCAAATTTTAATGCCTGATGACTATAGTCTATCGCTGCAATGTTTCCAGTGTGTATAAAGTTTTTTACCTTAACGTTACAGTTATTCAGAATTATCTTTTCGCCTAACCACAATCTTCAGTATAAGCATTCATTTTTCATATGATTTGTGCGCTTGTCCGCAAACTGGCACCACACTTGCGGGAAATTCGATAAATAGCACATATGATTAAAAGTCCGACCCAAGTGGTCGGATCACCTGCATACGATAAGAAGGAAACACTATGACCCTACGCAAGATTCTCGCGCTGACTTGCTTGCTACTGCCGATGATGGCCTCCGCGCATAAATTCGAAACCGGTCAGCGAGTACCACCAATTGGCATTGCCGATCGTGGCGAGTTAGTACTTGATAAAGATCAGTTTAGCTACAATACCTGGAACAGCGCACAGTTAGTGGGGAAAGTGCGGGTACTGCAACATATTGCCGGTCGCACCTCCGCAAAAGAGAAAAATGCGACGCTGATTGAAGCGATTAAATCGGCAAAACTGCCGCATGATCGCTACCAGACGACCACCATTGTGAACACCGACGACGCTATCCCCGGTTCAGGTATGTTTGTACGTAGCAGCCTGGAGAGCAATAAAAAGCTCTATCCGTGGTCACAGTTTATTGTCGACAGCAACGGCATCGCACGCAGCGCCTGGCAGTTGGATGAAGAGAGTTCCGCCATTGCAGTGCTGGATAAAGACGGTCGCGTGCAATGGGCAAAAGATGGAGCGCTCACTCAGGAAGAGGTGCAGCAAGTGATGGACTTGCTGCATAAGTTGCTTAATAAATAGAAACCCGGAACCCTGGATTCAGGAAGGATTCACGCGGAGTGTAATCCAGCGGTTTTCCCTGCCAGTCGTGGACGTGTGCTCCGGCAGCGGCAGCCACAGCATGACCGGCAGCGGTGTCCCAAATATTGGTTGGCCCAAAACGCGGGTAGAGCTGAGCCTGCCCTTCCGCCACCAGGCAAAATTTCAGTGAAGAACCGATGGATGTCGTCTGGTGTTCGCCAAGCTGTTGCAGATACTCTTTCAGCTCCGCATCCGCATGGGAACGGCTAATGACAACCAGAGGCGGGCGAGCGTCGCGTACCTGAATCTGCTTGCGCACGCCGCACTCTTCTTTCCAGGCTTTTCCTTCCTCCGCGCTGTACATTACGTTCATTACCGGCGCATACACCACACCTAATATCGGTTTGCCTTTGTCGATCAGCGCAATGTTAACGGTAAATTCGCCATTTCGTTTAATAAACTCTTTGGTGCCGTCCAGCGGATCCACCAGCCAGTAACGTTGCCAGTGCTGGCGGACTTCCCAACCGGGAGGATCTTCTTCAGAAAGAACGGGGATATCCGGCGTCAGTTTACGTAATCCTTCCATGATTACGGTATGCGCGGCGATATCTGCCGCCGTCACCGGAGAGTCATCTGCTTTGTTGGCGACGTCCATCGGTTTAGTCCCGTCGTAGACCTGCATAATGGCATCGCCCGCAATCCGTGCAAGCTGGCATACTTGATCTAACATTCTCCACCTCGTCTCTGTGAGCGGCGTTAACTTATTGTTTTACTTATACCCCATCGCTATAGAATCCGCCAACTGTGATGGCGTCATCGTTTCCTGATTTATTATTTATGGCATCCTTCACGCTCCGTATGAAAGACGTTTCATCTTCTCGTTCATAAAAGGATGTCCCTTATGATTAAGTTTAGCGCAACGCTCCTGGCCACGCTGATTGCTGCCAGCGTGAATGCGGCAACAGTCGATCTACGCATAATGGAAACCTCTGATTTGCATAGCAACATGATGGATTTCGATTATTACAAAGACACATCCACAGAAAAATTTGGGCTGGTACGCACCGCCAGCCTGATTAATGACGCGCGCAATGAAGTGAAAAATAGCGTGTTGGTCGATAACGGTGACCTGATTCAGGGCAGCCCGCTGGCGGATTACATGTCGGCTAAAGGATTAAAAGCCGGTGATATTCATCCGGTCTATAAGGCGCTGAATACGCTGGATTATACCGTCGGCACACTCGGCAATCATGAATTTAATTACGGTCTGGATTACCTGAAAAATGCGCTGGCGGGGGCGAAATTCCCCTATATAAATGCCAATGTCATTGACGTAAAAACCAACCAGCCGATGTTTACACCGTATTTAATTAAAGACACCGAAGTAGTCGATAAAGACGGGAAAAAGCAAACGCTGAAAATTGGCTATATCGGCGTCGTGCCACCGCAGATTATGGGATGGGATAAAGCCAATTTATCCGGCAAAGTTACCGTTAACGATATTACCGAAACAGTGCGCAAGTACGTGCCGGAAATGCGCGAGAAAGGTGCCGATGTCGTTGTCGTTCTGGCGCATTCTGGTCTGTCTGCCGATCCGTATAAAGTAATGGCGGAAAACTCAGTTTATTATCTCAGTGAAATTCCGGGCGTTGATGCCATTATGTTTGGTCATGCCCATGCCGTCTTCCCGGGCAAAGATTTTGCTGATATCAAAGGCGTAGATATCGCCAAAGGTACGATTAACGGTGTTCCGGCGGTAATGCCAGGCATGTGGGGCGATCATCTCGGCGTGGTCGATCTGCAACTCAATAATGACAGCGGGAAATGGCAGGTGACGCAAGCAAAAGCGGAAGCTCGCCCGATTTACGATGTCGCCAATAAAAAATCACTCGCCGCTGAAGACAGCAAGTTGGTTGCAACGCTGAAAGCCGATCACGATGCCACACGCCAGTTTGTCAGCAAACCTATCGGGAAATCCGCCGACAATATGTATAGCTATCTGGCGCTGGTACAGGACGATCCGACGGTGCAGGTGGTGAACAACGCGCAAAAAGCGTATGTCGAACATTACATTCAGGGCGATCCGGATCTGGCAAAACTGCCGGTGCTCTCTGCCGCTGCGCCGTTTAAAGTTGGCGGTCGCAAGAACGATCCTGCCAGCTATGTAGAAGTGGAAAAAGGCCAACTGACTTTCCGTAATGCCGCCGATCTCTATCTCTATCCCAATACGCTGATTGTGGTAAAAGCCAGCGGCAAGGAAGTTAAAGAGTGGCTGGAGTGCTCCGCCGGGCAGTTTAACCAGATAGATCCCAACAGCACTAAACCGCAGTCATTAATCAACTGGGATGGCTTCCGTACCTATAACTTTGATGTGATTGACGGCGTGAATTATCAGATTGATGTTACCCAGCCAGCCCGCTATGACGGTGAATGTCAGGTGATTAATGCCAATGCGGAAAGGATTAAGAATCTGACCTTTAATGGTAAACCGATTGATCCGGACGCGATGTTCCTGGTTGCTACCAATAATTATCGTGCATACGGTGGCAAATTTGCCGGAACAGGCGACAGCCATATCGCCTTTGCGTCGCCGGATGAGAACCGTTCGGTGCTGGCAGCGTGGATTGCTGAAGAGTCGAAGCGTGCAGGAGAAATTCACCCAGCGGCAGATAATAACTGGCGTTTAGCGCCGATTGCCGGTGATAAAAAACTGGATATTCGTTTTGAAACGTCCCCGTCCGATAAAGCCGCAGACTTTATTAAAGAGAAGGGTCAGTATCCAATGAATAAAGTCGCGACTGATGATATCGGGTTTGCGATTTATCAGGTGGATTTGAGTAAGTAAGACACACCGTTTTCGGTCTACACATCATGCATCGCATCCGGCACTTCCTGGCGGATGCGATGCTGACGCGTCTTATCCGCCCTACAAACCACGAATCGTAGGTCTCCGGCAGTTATGCCGCACGTTCATCCCGCACCGCCAGCACCTCTGGCAAATTCAACTCAATCCAGTCTGCCAGTGCAGCAACCTTTTCACTGACCTGTTCACCCAGCGGTGTGAGGCTATATTCCACATGCGGCGGCACCACCGGATACGCGATACGGTTAACAAATCCATCCTGCTCCAGCGCCTGTAACGACTGCGCGAGCATCTTTTCGCTCACTCCGCCCATTTTACGCCGCAAGTCGCTAAAGCGATGAGTGCCTTCGCGCAGCGCCACCAGAATCAGTACACCCCAACGGCTGGTAACGTGTTTCAACACATCCCGCGACGGACACTGCTCAGCGAAGAGGTTTCCCTCTTTCAGTTGTTGCGACAGGCTTACCCGATTCATTTCATACTTACCTTTTTGTATGTACTTACTAAAAGTTAGTTTAGGTGTTAGCGTATTTAAACACAAGACAAACCAATGGAGATTTCTCATGATCGCAATCACCGGCGCGACCGGCCAGCTTGGTCACAATGTAATTGAATCTTTGCTGCAAACCGTTTCTGCCAGCCAAATAGTGGCTATCGCACGTAATCCGGAAAAAGCGCATGCTTTGAGCGCACAAGGCATTAGCGTGCGTCAGGCTAACTACGGCGATGAAGCTGCACTGACATCTGCGCTACAGGGCGTGGAAAAATTGCTGCTGATCTCTTCCAGCGAAGTGGGACAGCGTGCCTCGCAGCATCGTAATATTATTAATGCAGCAAAGGCGGCTGGCGTGAAATTTATCGCCTACACCAGCCTGTTACATGCGGACACCTCCCCGCTCGGCCTGGCTGCTGAGCATATCGAGACGGAGAAAATGCTGGCTGATTCTGGCATCGCTTATACCCTGCTGCGCAACGGCTGGTACACTGAAAACTACCTCGCCAGCGCCCCGGCAGCACTGGAACACGGCGTATTTATTGGTGCGGCGGGCGATGGCAAAATTGCCTCAGCAACTCGTGCAGATTACGCAGAGGCTGCGGCACGCGTAATTAGCGAAGCAGGTCACGAAGGCAAAGTCTATGAGCTGGCGGGCGACAACGCCTGGACGCTGACACAGTTAGCGGCAGAGCTGACCAAACAGAGCGGCAAACCAGTTATCTACCAGAATATGAGCGAAGCCGATTTCGCCGCAGCGCTGAAAAGCGTTGGTCTTCCTGGCGGACTGGCGGATATGCTGGCTGACTCTGACGTTGGCGCATCAAAAGGTGGTCTGTTTGATGACAGCAAAACACTCAGCACGCTGATTGGCCGCCCGACAACAACATTAGCCGAAAGCGTAAACGCGTTTTTTAATGTTAATAACTAGTTAATTAAAGTGGCATCCTCCCGCATCCTCTCTGATAATGACGGGATGCGGGGAGCAACCATCTCTGTTCCCTGAATATTTCTTCTGACAGACCAATGGATGCCAGTGATGATTAGCGGCGTGCTGTACGCCCTGTTAGCAGGGTTGATGTGGGGGCTTATTTTTGTCGGGCCGTTGATCGTTCCAGAATACCCGGCGATGTTGCAATCAATGGGACGCTATCTGGCATTAGGTTTAATTGCACTGCCCATTGCCTGGCTGGGGCGCGTGCGTCTGCGCCAGTTGACACGTCGCGACTGGCTTACCGCGCTAATGCTCACCATGATGGGCAATCTCATCTATTACTTTTGCCTTGCCAGTGCCATTCAGCGAACCGGCGCGCCTGTTTCCACGATGATTATCGGCACCCTGCCAGTGGTGATCCCGGTCTTTGCCAATTTGCTGTACAGCCAGCGCGACGGCAAACTCGCGTGGGGGAAACTCGCCCCGGCGCTGGTTTGTATTGGTATCGGCCTTGCGTGTGTAAATATTGCTGAGTTAAACCACGGTCTCCCCAATTTTGACTGGGCACGTTATACCTCAGGCGTCATGCTGGCATTAGTCTCCGTGGTTTGCTGGGCGTGGTATGCATTGCGCAACGCCCGCTGGCTGCGGGAAAATCCAGACAAACATCCAATGATGTGGGCGACGGCGCAGGCGCTGGTCACGCTGCCGGTTTCGCTCATCGGTTATGTTGTTGCTTGTTTCTGGCTGAATACGCAAATGCCTGATTTCTCTCTACCTTTTGGCTCCCGTCCACTGGCCTTTATTAGCCTGATGATTGCTATCGCCGTGCTTTGCTCATGGGTCGGCGCACTTTGCTGGAACGTCGCCAGCCAGCGATTACCGACGGTGATCCTCGGGCCGCTGATTGTTTTCGAAACGCTGGCAGGTTTGCTGTACACCTTTTTACTCCGCCAACAAATTCCACCGCTGATGACGCTGAGCGGTATCGCGCTGTTAGTGGCCGGCGTGATCATTGCAGTCAGAGCAAAACCGGAAAAACCCTTAGCTGAACCTGTCTCTGAAAGTTGACACCTTGCCAATCTGTTAAATAATCCTCTGCTACGTAAGGGTTATAGCTTTTAACTTAAAGATGCATTTAAAATACATCTTATCTTATTAAGAATGAGGTATCAGCTATGGCTTATCGCGACCAACCTTTAGGTGAACTGGCGCTCTCTATTCCTCGCGCTTCGGCTCTGTTTCGTCAATATGATATGGATTACTGCTGCGGCGGTAAGCAGACGCTGGCTCGCGCGGCGGCACGTAAAGAACTGGATGTTGACGTCATTGAAGCCGAACTGGCAAAGCTTGCTGAACAACCGATTGAGAAAGACTGGCGTAGCGCGCCGCTGGCAGAAATCATCGACCATATCATCGTGCGCTACCACGATCGTCACCGTGAACAACTGCCAGAGTTGATCCTGCAAGCCACCAAAGTAGAGCGCGTTCACGCCGACAAACCGAGCGTGCCAAAAGGGCTGACAAAATACCTGACTATGCTGCATGAAGAGCTTTCCAGCCACATGATGAAAGAAGAGCAGATCCTCTTCCCGATGATCAAACAAGGCATGGGCAGCCAGGCGATGGGGCCAATCAGCGTAATGGAAAGCGAACACGATGAAGCAGGTGAGCTGTTGGAGGTTATCAAACACATTACCAATAACGTCACACCGCCGCCGGAAGCCTGCACCACCTGGAAAGCGATGTATAACGGTATTAATGAACTGATTGATGATTTAATGGAGCACATCAGTCTGGAAAATAATGTACTGTTCCCACGCGCGCTGGCGGGTGAGTGATTTGTTTGATCAACGATCCTGACATGAGCAGGATCGTTGATTGTTAAGTGATTCAGTCACTCAGTGGAAGCAATTCATTATTGTAACTGGTGTACTTACCTTCAACGGTAAGCAGACTGCCGTTTTTATCAAGATGCGCCGCATTGAGTTGTCGAGTCTCATTACGCCGCTTCGCATCACGAACCAACCCATCTCCTACGTAATAAATATAATGGTCATCATGAGCAAAGGTATCTGATAATTGACCATTGGCGTATTTAAACCACGTCCATTGGCCTTTCAGTTCAAAGAGCTCAACCGTGTCTTCGTTAATAAAATACGTATAGCGGTCATCATGTGCCAAATAATTTAATGTTGTGCCATCGGGGCTTTTATACCACGTCCAATGCCCATTAATATCGAAAATAGTCACATCAGCGCTCGCGATGAAATAAACTTTATTCCCTACAATATTAACGCCTCCCTGTAATTCTTGTTTGGGGTCGGGTAAATGAATAACCGAAAGCGTTTTTTCGACCCCAGAAACATACTTCACCAGATAGAGCGAATCTTTATATTGCGCCACATTCTGCGTCAACGGGCGAAAATATTCCGGATCAACATCAGGAATGGTCGCAACCCGGCAGTCATTAGCGCGCCGGGAAGCATCACGCGTCAACCATGTTACTTTATCTCGCTGTAGATCAAACGTACTCCGGCAATCTTTCCCGAACGAATAACGTTTCTCCCCGTTTTTGTCGCGATAAATCAGTAGTGAACCGGCCATCCAGCGCACAAGATGAAAGGTATCCGGATCGGCATTGATGGCATCTCCATTCACAAAGACCTGCGATTGGGTTCGCCAAATGGTATCCCACGGTCCAGGATTACTTTTGCTTTCACAACTATTAGGTGAATAAAGAATGGGGCGACGTGTCCAGGATTTAACGCCAAGAATAGAATACCCTTGTGCACTGCCTAACCAACGCCCTTGAAAATAAATATTGCGGCGATCTTTGAGCACATCCGCAGAATCACCTGAACGAACGCGACCGCCGACTTGTTGCAGCGAATCCATATCAACCTGCTTTTCGCCGCGGTTATCATCCGTGCGTTCGCCATCAAAATAGAGGCTGTCTTTATCAGCGGCAAAACGTCCCCAGGCACGGAATGTTGCGGCATCGACTTTCGGTGTTCCCGGCGGGTTCTGGACTATTTTCCCTGCCCATAAAATATGACGGCCATCAGTCAACCAGTCGAAACGCCAGCCGCCATTAGTTCTGATATAAGTGCCAGCATCCACTTGTACAAAATCATTATTGATATTATCCGGAGAATCATATTTATCATCAGTGCCGTTGGGTACGCGGCGAAGTTGCTTAAACTTGACCTGCGGTAAATGAATATCCGGGAAATAGAGTCCATAATCGTCACTATCTTCAACGCTATATTTTGTTCCTTGCCCCCACGGCTGGTAGTAAAACGCAGCAGAAGGTACACCGGAGCAGGCTAGTGAGGTGGTTGAAAATAAAGCCAGGGCGAGACAAAGGGGTTTAATTCGCAACATAGCGTCATCCTGAAGCTGTTAGTGTGAAGAGGTTATTTAAATAAGGGTTTTAGTCCGCTCGGAGGTTGCTTCACCGATGACCATCCTCCCACACCCAGGTTATAACGCAGCCATTCACCTTGCCGGGCACGCTCTTTCACAATTTCAGTCGCTTGTTGAGCGTAAAGCTGCCCGTCTGGAGATATATACGTATTAATTAATCTCCGCCAACCACCTGCTTCAAGTGAGCCGGAGAGTTCCTCCGACTTAAGATTAATCAATTCACCTTCACCCAAGGCGTTGGTTGTTACTTTATAAATTTGGTTCTTATATAAACCGGTGTCCCAAACAAACAGATAAAAATATTCCGGATCAACCCCCACCAGCGTTTCATAAACACAGTCACTGCCCGCTGGAGTGGCTTCATGTTTGAGCCAGGACACATTATTCAGACCACTATTAAATGGCGCACAGCGATACTCAATATCCTCAAGCTCATAGTCATGCTCGCCGCTTTTATCGCGATAAACCAACCGTTCACCAGGCATCCAACGTTTAATCTGAAAAGTTTTGCGATCGGCGGGCAGAAGCTTACCGTTAACAATTACCTGCGAATTTGTCAGCACAACAAATTGTATGGCTGAATCATGCCGCACGATTTGAAATCCATCGGCATGACCCAACCAGCGACCTTTATGCCAAAGACTATTTTTATCACGCAGTAAATTCCAGATGTCCGTCTCTTCCAGCGTTGACATATCCACCTGCTTATCACCGCTATTATCATCGGTACGCTGACCATCAAAATAGATACTGCGTTTATCGGCAGCGAAAGCGCCGAATGCCTGAAAACTGGTGGCATCGACATTAGGTTTACCGGATGGGTTTGTCAGGACTTTGCCTGCCCAAAGGACAGAGCGTCCATCGGTGAGCCAGGTATGCTGACAATCCCCCTCATCATCGCAATCGAACTTATCGGGATTAAAATCGGACAGTAAGCGGGTTTCTTGTTTATTGGCTAAATTGGCAATGCGCCAAAGGTGGGAAAAATTAATATCTGGTAATTCAGAGAGGATCTCATCTTTTTCCCCCTTCTGTTCGGCAATGTAAACCGTACCTTTCTCCTGCTGGCGGTAATAAAAATCTGCGCCCCAGGAAGGTGAAATGGAGAGAGGTAATGCGGCGATTAATAACCAACTGTGCTTAGCCATAGTGAACTCTGCAATAAGTGGCAAAGATTCACGGTAAGCCCGCGCCTGGGCGCTGTCGATGACGGGAAGTATTTTTAGGAATGTATAAAGACAAAAGAGATTGCAGACAAAGTGTGCTTTGTTCATGCCGGATGTGGCGTAAACGCCTTATCCGGCCTACAAAAGCACGCAAATTCAATATATGGCAGAGCTCCCGTAGGCCTGATAAGCGTAGCGCATCAGGCAATTTTGCAGCCTGAAAGGCACCCGCAGGTGCCTTAGCAGCATTACTTCGCTATACGTTTCTTACTAATAAACAACCAGCCCAGCCCTAGTGCGATAAACCACAGCGGAGTAACCAGCAGTGCCTGGCGAGTGTCGTCTTCCAGCGTCAGCAGCACGATAACGAACACAAAGAACGCCATACATACCCAGCACATCAGCTTGCCGAGCGGCATCTTGTAGATCGACTTCTCATGCAGGTGTGGACGCTGTTTGCGATACACCAGGTACGAGCAAAGGATAATAGTCCAGACGAACATAAACAGAATCGCTGAAACCGTGGTGATCATGGTGAACGCGCCAATCACGCTTGGATTCACATACAACATCACCACGCCGCCGAGCAGACAGATACAAGAGAAGGTCAGCCCTTTCGCTGGTACTGCGCGTTTAGAGAGTTTAGCGAACGCTTTCGGCGCGACGCCTTCCTGTGCCAGACCAAACAACATACGGCTGGTAGAGAATACGCCACTGTTAGCAGAAGAAGCCGCAGAGGTCAGCACCACAAAGTTAATCACACTTGCCGCCGCAGGCAGCCCCACCAGCACAAACAGTTCTACAAACGGGCTTTTCTCCGCGACCACTGAACTCCACGGCGTCACGGACATAATCACAATCAGCGCGAAGACGTAGAACATAATGATGCGGATCGGAATGGAGTTAATCGCACGCGGCAGTGATTTCTCTGGATCTTTGGTTTCCGCAGCCGTTGTGCCGACCAGCTCAATCCCCACAAAAGCGAAAACCGCTATCTGGAATCCGGCAAAGAAGCCGCTTAAGCCTTTCGGGAACCAGCCGCCGTCATTCCACAAATGCGCAAACGACGCTTCTACGCCAGTCGGTGACTGGAAGTGCATCATCACCATAATCAGACCGACAACAATCAGCGACACAATAGCGACGATTTTGATCATCGCGAACCAGAACTCCATCTCACCAAACATTTTCACGGTGGCGAGATTAAGAACCAGCAACAGAATGATCACCGACAACGACGCCACCCAGTCGGAAAGTCCTGGAAACCAGAACTGCGCGTAAGCGGTAATCGCCACAACATCCGCCATACCGGTTACCACCCAACAGAACCAATAAGTCCAGCCAGTGAAATAACCCGCCCACGGCCCCAATAAATCGGAAGCGAAGTCACTAAAAGATTTATATTCCAGATTCGAAAGCAGCAACTCCCCCATTGCCCGCATCACGAAAAAGAGCATAAAACCGATGATCATATAAACAAAAATGATCGACGGCCCGGCAAGACTAATTGTTTTACCGGAACCCATAAACAACCCTGTACCTATGGCACCGCCAATGGCAATAAGCTGAATATGCCGGTTTGTGAGATTGCGCCGTAGCGACTGTTCAGCCGGAGCCTGATCATCGGCAACGACTTTTACCTGATCTACCATGTTTTTTCTTCCTGTCTGTGTTGTTCAGGCTCTGCGGCCTTTTGTCAGTCTATGATACGACGAATCGGTATCGGGACTCATCGATATTAGGTAACAATGCGCGGGATGAATACTAAGATTTAGATCTAATGTTAATTTAATGTTTAAAGTGAGTGTCATATCACGGTGATAACGCGAAATAGCTCACAAAAATACACGCTTACGTGGTCTTTGCAACACAAAATAGCGCCGTTTGGCAAACTGAAGGGTTTATTGCTGAATGCCTGCTCCCCTCTGGCTCGAGGGGAACAGAATGCGCTGCTTAGAGGATTTCCAGCAGTTCGACTTCAAACACCAGGGTGCTGAACGGAGGAATAGACGCGCCAGCGCCACGCTCGCCATAAGCCAGTTCCTGCGGGATAGTCAGTTCCCATTTAGAACCTACCGGCATCAGAGTCAGTGCTTCAATCCAGCCGGGGATCACGCCGTTAACCGGGAATTCAGCCGGTTCGCCACGGGCAACGGAGCTGTCAAATACAGTACCGTCGATCAGTTTACCGGTGTAATGAACGCGAACGCGGTCGGTACGTGCCGGAATTGCGCCTTCGCCCTGATTAATCACGCGGAATTGCAGGCCAGATTCGGTGCTGTTCACACCCTCTTTTTTGGCGTTTTCTTCAAGGTATTTCACACCTTCGGCTGCCATCGTCTGGAAACGCTGACGACGAACAGCATCGGCACGTTCGTGGATTTCACGTAGCGCACGGTGCACCACATCAACCGGAACAGCCGGATGTTTGCCTTCCAGCGCATCAGCAATGCCTGCAACCAGTGCTTCTGGCAGTAACCCTTCCAGACCAGATTCACTCAGTTGTTGCCCTACCTGCAAACCAATGCCGTAGCTTGCTTGCGCTTCGATGGTATCAAAAGTTGGGGTGGTCATCGTATTTCCTTTCTTAGGGTAAAAAGTAGCGGGCAGCATATCAGCCACACAACTTTGGGTAAAACTTTGTCGCGGGAATGATGACAAATCACGGGGAAAAAGAAACAATAGCAATATCCCGTATGAATATAATAAAAGCGGGTTTACCACGGACATCATAGCGTTAGCTTATTCATAGGCTATGATTGAGGAACAAGACGCGGAGCAGGAGGAAACCATGCCCGGGCGCTTTGAACTAAAACCAACCCTGGAGAAAGTCTGGCACGCGCCGGACAATTTTCGCTTCATGGACCCGCTGCCGCCGATGCATCGTCGGGGGATCATTATTGCCGCCATTGTATTGGTGGTCGGTTTTCTACTTCCGTCTGATGATACGCCCGACGCGCCGGTGGTGACGCGTGAAGCGCAACTGGATATTCAGTCGCAATCCCAACCGCCGACGGAAGAACAACTGCGGGCGCAATTAGTCACCCCACAAAATGATCCCGATCAGGTGGCACCGGTCGCCCCTGAACCGATACAGGAAAGTCAGCCTGAAGATCAGCCGCAAACCGCACAAACACAACCTTTCCAGCCAGATAGCGGAATTGACAACCAGTGGCGCTCTTACCGTGTCGAACCCGGCAAAACGATGGCGCAACTGTTCCGCGACCACGGTCTACCCGCCACTGATGTCTATGCAATGGCGCAGGTAGAAGGCGTGGGTAAACCGCTGAGTAATTTGCAAAATGGGCAGATAGTGAAAATTCGCCAGAACGCCAGCGGCGTGGTGACGGGCTTAACCATTGATACGGAGAATAATCAACAGGTTCTGTTTACCCGCCAGCCAGATGGCAGTTTTATTCGTGCGCGGTAGATGAAGGTTCAAGCAGAAGCCAGCTAAGGATCGTTTCTTTAATGACCTTACGTCTGGCTTCCAGCGCTTGCGGTGAAACCATGCTGATGTGATAAACCAGGCCAAGCGTATGCTGGTTGATCAAATAATATCCTCCAAGCGCGGCAATATTGATATTCACCTGCAACGGGTCGATATCAGGCTTAAAAATATTGAGTTTCTTCCCTTCAGCCAACAAGGATTCCATTAACTGCAAATGCGCGTGGTTAATTTCCTGAAGACGCTGTGATTTTGCATAATGCACACCTTTGCTCTGGTTTTCACTATGCACAATTTTTAAAAACCAGGGATTAGCAATGTAATAATCCCAGGTAAAATCGATGATTTTTTCAATTGCTTTTTGTGGAGGGAGACCTGAAACATCAAGGGATTTTTCTTTTTGTCGAATATCATTCCAGGTATATTCCAGCACTTCGATAAATAAATTTTCTTTATTACCAAAGTGATGGTAAACCGTCTGTTTACTGCACTCCGCAGCCTTCACGATATTATCGACTCTGGCCCCTTCATAACCATATTCGGCAAATTCATTAACCGCACATAATAATAGTTTTTCCTTCAGGCTTTGTACGTTGCTGGTATCAAGATACATAACGCTTCCCCACGACCTCTTCAGGATTACTATCATAACCTGATTTGATTTCAGCTCCAGAAAAAAGGGCAAAAACTCGTACTTTCATCGAGTTATCAAATGCCCTGTGATCGCTATCGCAGATCAACCAACCAGATGGTTGATCTTTCTTTCCGCACGTCGCAAGCTAATCGTCACTCAAGGAAACAATATTCAAAAGAGGGTTATTGTATGAAGTCCACTCGTCCCGTTGCCGTGATTACCGGAGCCGCACGTGGTATTGGAAAAGGCTGTGCGCTGGAACTTGCTCGTGGCGGTTTTAACCTGCTGATTAACGATCGCCCCGATGCCGACAGCGTAGAAAAATTACATGCCACGCAACAGGAATGTCTGGCAGAAGGCGTGGAAGTGATTTGCTTCCCTGCCGATGTTGGCGATCTCTCCCTGCATGAAGAGATGCTCGACGCGGCGCAAAACCAGTGGGGGCGTCTGGACTGTCTGCTCAACAACGCGGGGATTTCCGTGAAAAAGCGCGGTGACCTTCTCGACCTGGAGCCAGACAGCTTCGACCAAAACATTGCCATTAACACCCGTGCGCCGTTTTTCCTCGCTCAGGCATTCAGTAAACGCTTACTGGCACAACCGAAACCGGAAGCAGAGCTACCGCACCGCTCGATTATTTTTGTCAGTTCAATCAACGCTATCATGCTGGCGATGAATCGCGGCGAATATACCATTGCCAAAACCGCCGTTTCTGCCGCTGCTCGTCTGTTTGCCGCTCGCCTTTGCAATGAACAAATTGGCGTCTATGAAGTGCGCCCCGGCCTAATCAAAACCGATATGACCATTCCGGCAACAGCCTATTACGATGAACTAATTGCCAAAGGTCTGGTGCCGTGGGGACGCTGGGGTTATCCGGCTGATATCGCCTCCACAGTACGGGCAATGGCGGAAGGCAAACTGATTTATACCTGTGGCCAGGCGGTCGCTATCGACGGCGGCTTAAGTATGCCGCGCTTCTGAGGCTGAATCATGAGAGATCTGTTACAACGCCCGGATTTATTCAGCATTAATACCGCGACGCTGGGCTATAAAATGCCGCTACCCGCCATTATTGATGCCTGCGCCGCACGCGGTATCGGCGCGCTCGCCCCCTGGCGCAGAGAGTTGCAGGGCGAAGATCTCCAGCAGATCGCCCGCCAGCTTGCCGCCAGTAACATGAGCGTTTCCGGTTTGTGTCGTAGCACCTATTACACCGCGCCGACGCTGGCGGAGCGCAAACTGGCAGTAGATGATAACCGTCAGGCGCTGGACGATGCCGCTGCGCTGAACGCCGCCTGTTACATGCAGGTGGTTGGCGGGTTACCAACTGGCACAAAAGATCTGTATGAGGCGCGGGAACAGGTGAAACAAGGGATTCGCCAGTTGCTGCCACATTCGAAAGAAGTCGGCGTGCCAATTGCGCTGGAGCCACTGCACCCGATGACTGCCGCCGATCGTTCCTGTTTGTGTACGCTACGCCAGGCACTGGACTGGTGTGATGAACTCGATCCCGATGGTGAGTTTGGTCTCGGCGTGGCGGTGGATGTCTACCACGTCTGGTGGGACCCGGAACTGGCCAGCCAAATCCTGCGTGCCGGAAAACGAATTCTCGCATTTCATGTTTCCGACTGGTTAGTGCCAACCACCGATCTGGTCAATGATCGGGGAATGCCGGGAGATGGCATCATCAATATTCCGTCAATCCGTCGCCTGGTTGAAAACGCCGGATTTAATGGCGCTATAGAGCTGGAAATATTCTCACCGTACTGGTGGCAGCAAGATATAAACAGCACGCTGGATATTAGCGTCGATCGCATCGCGCATTATTGTTAAGGAATGATCATGAATGACCAACCCGTTCTGTTCAGCAGAGCGGCGGCTTCCTGCCGTCTGACGTTGAACCGTGAAGATAAATGTCATGCCATTAATGAAGAGATGATTGAATCTCTCGATCATTATTTAAATGAAATTGAAAACGACACCACATTACGATTAGTCGAATTAACCGCAACCGGCGATAAATTCTTTTGTGCGGGCGGCGATATTAAATCATGGTCGACTTATTCTCCATTAGATATGGGCAGAAAGTGGATTAAACGCGGTAATGATGTTTTTAATCGCCTACGCAATTTACCGCAATTAACGGTTGCGAATCTAAACGGTCACACCATCGGCGGCGGTATTGAACTTGCCTTGTGCTGCGATATTCGTATCGCTCGCCCCAACGCAAAATTCTCTAACCCGGAAGTGATGCTTGGCATGGTGCCTGGCTGGATGGGCATCGAACGTGTGCTTAATCAGGTCGGTCCGGTGGTTGGTCGCCAGATGCTGATGTTGGGTAAACGCCTGACGGCGCAGGAAGCCCTGGCGGCGAATTTGATTGATGAAGTGGTAGAAAAAGAACAGATAGAAAGCTGGATGGCGAATCAGTTAGCGCACCTGGAAAAATGTGGCCCGGTGGCGCTGGCGCATATTAAGCAACTGATTCTGGCGCTGGAAAATAAACATGCCGATTACTCACACCAGTTACTGGCGGGATTAATGTCCGCCACCCACGATTGCCAGCAAGCCACGCGCGCATTTGCCGAAAAAGGCAGCGTCAGCTTCCATAATCAATAAGGAAATTGTATGCGTAAGATAACAACCGCCGGGGCACTGGCGGCGCAAATTCAGGACGGCGCAACCATTGCCATTAGCGGTAACGGCGGCGGCATGGTGGAAGCTGACCATATTCTGGCAGCCATTGAAGCGCGTTTCCTGCAAACCGGACACCCCCGCAACCTGACACTAATCCACTCGCTGGGCATTGGCGATCGCGACAGCAAAGGCACTAACCGCCTCGCTCATGCCGAAATGCTCAAACGCATAATTGCCGGACACTTTACCTGGTCCCCCAAAATGCAGGAGTTGGTAAAAAATAACGCCATCGAAGCGTATTGCTTTCCTGGCGGTGTAATTCAGGCACTGCTGCGGGAGATCGGTGCCGGACGTCCTGGGCTTTTTACCCACGTAGGGCTGGGATCGTTTGTTGATCCACGCAATGGTGGCGGAAAGTCGAACGCTTGCACCACTGACGATCTGGTAGAACTGATTGAAATTGATGGCGAAACCAAACTCCGATATCGCCCTTTCAAAGTGGACTATGCCATTTTGCGCGGCACTTATGCCGATCCGCGTGGCAACGTTAGCCTCGAAGAAGAAGCGATTGATATGGATAGCTATTCGATGGCGCTGGCAGCACACAACAGCGGCGGCAAAGTATTCGTCCAGGTGCGCGATGTGCTGGAAGCTGGCGCCATCGAACCACGCCGGGTCAAGCTGCCGGGGATTCTGGTCGATGGCATCGTTGAGCACCGCGAACAACCGCAAACCTATCTTGGCGGCTACGACCTGACAATTAGCGGTCAGCATCGCCGTCTGAGTTCTACCGGCGCTATTGAACTGGTTAGCCATCCGGTGCGCCGTCTGATTGCCCGTCGGGCGGCACGCGAACTGGTGGCTGGCGCTTCTACCAACTTTGGCTTTGGTATTCCGGGCGGTATTCCTGGGGTTGCACTGCGCGAAGGTGTTCCTTATCAAAGTTTATGGTTGAGTGTCGAGCAAGGCGTGCATAACGGCATGATGCTGGATGACGCGTTTTTCGGCTGCGCCCGTAACGCTGACGCGATTATCCCTTCGCTGGATCAATTCGAGTTCTACAGCGGCGGCGGCATTGATATTACTTTCCTCGGCATGGGCGAGATGGATCAGCACGGTAACGTCAATGTCTCACACCTGAACGGCAATCTGATCGGCCCTGGCGGCTTCCTCGAAATTGCACAAAATGCCCGTAAAGTGGTGTTCTGCGGCACATTCGACGCCAAAGGCAGCAAGATCGACGTGACGCCAGATGGTCTGCATATCACCCAGTCAGGTCAAATACCCAAACTGGTTACTCAGGTGGAAAAAATCACCTTTAGCGCCGCTTACGCACAGCAAAGTGGTCAGGAAGTGCTGTACATCACCGAACGCGCGGTTTTTCAGTTAACGACAGAAGGTGTTGAATTAATTGAGATTGCCCCGGGCGTGGAGATTGACCGCGACATTCTGCCGTTCATGGCCTTCCGTCCGATTATCAGGCAGCCGCGTCTGATGGAAAGTAGCCTGTTTACGCCGATGGAGGACGCATGAGCCAGCCTGATGACGCCATCCTCGAGGCGCTGACGCACGTCACCTTTCCGAAAGGTTTTACGCCAGCAGAACCGCACTCAATTGTCACCGTGGAGGATGTTGATTACCCAACCTGGCAAGTTGATGCACTGGTCGTTGGTAGCGGCGCGGCTGGATTACGTGCAGCGGTTGAGCTGAAACGTCGCCAGCAAAATGTGCTGCTTGCTACCGCCGGGTTATACATGGGAACGTCAGCCTGCTCCGGTTCCGATAAACAGACGCTGTTTACCGCTGCTACTGCGGGCAACGGCGACAACTTCGCAAAACTGGCCGAGGCACTGGCGAGTGGCGGCGCGATGGATCACGACACGGCATATGTCGAAGCGGTCGGTTCCCTACATACCCTTGGTGGGCTGCAATATCTTGGTCTGGAATTGCCGGAAGATCGCTATGGCGCAATTCTCCGTTATCAGACCGACCATGACGAAGCCGGACGCGCGACGTCCTGTGGACCACGCACTTCTCGCCTGATGGTGAAAGTGCTGCTGGAAGAAGTGCAGCGCCTCTCCATTCCACTGCTGACCAGTGCAACGGTGATTAAACTGCTGCATCAACGCGGTGAGAATGGCGAAGATCGCGTGGCGGGGGCTATCCTCGCAACCGGTTCCCGCGCCCATAACCCGTGGGGGCTGGCAATTGTGACTGCGCCCAATGTGGTACTGGCAACGGGCGGACCGGGCGAGCTTTATCGCGACAGTGTTTATCCGCATAAATGCTTTGGCTCGCTGGGGCTGGCGCTGGAAGAAGGTTTGACGCTAACCAATCTGACCGAAAGCCAGTTTGGTATAGGCACGCCGCGCAGCACGTTTCCGTGGAATTTATCCGGCACCTATGTGCAGGTGATCCCGTATATCTATTCTGTGGATACAGAGGGTAACGAGTATAATTTCCTTGCGGATTACTATCGCACTACCCAGGAACTGGCTTCAAATATCTTCCGTAAAGGCTATCAGTGGCCGTTCCACGCCACACGGGTGATGGATTTTGGCTCCAGCCTGCTGGATATGGCGGTGGCAAAAGAGCAGCAATCAGGCCGCCTGGTGTTTATGGATTTCAATCGCAATCCTGAAGCGGTGCCTGGTGATTTGCCATTCTCATTAGCGCGACTGGATGCTGACGTTCACGCGTATCTGGAAAACAACGGCGCGCTGGCACCATCGCCCATCGAACGCCTGCAACGAATGAATCCGCTGTCTATCTCGTTGTACCAGATGCACGGTTACGGGCTCACCACGCAACCACTGCAGTTCGCCATGAATAATCAACACATGAACGGCGGCATTGAGGTGGATATCTGGGGGCAAACCTCTCTCCCCGGCTGTTTTGCCGTGGGAGAAGTGGCCGGAACTCACGGCGTCACTCGCCCCGGCGGCGCAGCGCTGAATGCCGGGCAGGTTTTTGCCGTGCGCCTGGCGCGCTTTATTGGCTGTACGCAAATGCGGTCTGTTGAGGGAGATATCGCGCAACGGGTAGCTTCGCCCCTGACTACCGTAAGAGAGGTCATCACCCAGGCGCTGGCAAACGAAAACGGTATGACGCTGGCAACGGTGAAAGAAAAAATCCAGACGCGAATGTCTGATTACGCTGGATTTATTTGTCATGCCGATAAAGTTCGCCACGCCACCCGCGATGCCCTGCTGTTGAGTGAATTTGCCCAGCAACACGGTTTAACCATCAACCACGCAGGCGAAGTTGCTGAATTATTTATGTGGCGGCATATGGCGCTGACCTCTGCCGCCGTTTTAACGCAACTCACACATTATATTGACGCAGGTGGCGGCAGTCGTGGGGCGCGGATGGTTATTGATCCGCAAGGCGAATGCCTGCCACAAACTCGTCGCGGCGCAAAAGAAGAATGGCGTTTTCGCTCTGAGCAAGCCGACGATAAAAATCACAAATTAACGATTCAATATTCACAAGGTTCTTTTATTACCGAAGTTAAGTCTTTACGCAAACAACCGCATATTAACGGTATTTTCTTTGAAAAAAACTGGCCAGATTTTCTGAATGGAGAGATTTACACACAATAATTTTTAATATGTTCTCTGTACCTGATTTTATTACCTATTACACGGAAATACCAACAACCAGGGTTTATTAATATAATTAAAAGGTTTAAACATGAATAAAATAAAGAATTATCGGTGGCATATGATTGCCCTCGTATGTTTTATCACTGTAATCAATTATCTGGACAGAACTGCATTAGGTATTGCGGCTCCAACCATTATGGAGACCACCGGAATAACCAAAGAGCAATATTCATGGATCGTCAGTGCGTTCCAGTTGGCCTATACATTAGGGCAACCGGTGATGGGTTTCTTTATTGATACCGTTGGTCTGAAATTAAGCTTTGCGATTTGCGCCGCAATCTGGGGCCTGGCGACAATGGGTCATGCACTGACCGGAACATGGTCAGGTCTGGCATTTATGCGCGCCCTGATGGGTTTCAGCGAAGCATCGGCAATTCCGGCGGGTGTTAAAACAGCATCAACATGGTTCCCGGCAAAAGAGCGCGGTGTGGCTACGGGGGTTTTCAATATGGGAACTTCACTCGGTGCAATGCTTGCGCCACCGCTGATTGCCTGGTGCATTATGTTTCATAGCTGGCAATTTGCGTTTATTGTCTCGGGTAGCCTTGCTTTGCTCGCGGCTATATTTTGGTTCTTTTGTTATAAAGATCCGAAAGATGCCAAACGCCTTTCTGATGAAGAGCGTCAATATATTGAATCAGGACAAGAGCAGCATCTTAAAACAGGTAAAAAAGAAAAAACGTCAATCAAACATATCCTCAGCCAACGTAATTTCTGGGGTATCGGCATCGCGCGTTTTCTCGCAGACCCGGCATGGGGAACCATTAATTTCTGGGTGCCTATATTCTTCGTTGAAACGCTGCATTTTAGCCTGAAAGAAATTGCCATGTTTGTCTGGCTACCTTTCCTGCTGGGCGACCTCGGCTGTTTAGCCAGCGGTTTTGTGGCGAAGTTCTTCCACGATCGCGGCGTGAGTTTAATTAACTCGCGAAGAATTACCTTCACTATTGCTGCGGTCATTATGATGACAATCGGCCTGGTGAGTATTGTCGAAAATCCCTACATTGCCGTATTGCTGATTAGTATTGGCGCGTTCTCGCATCAATGTCTTTCTACTGTTGCGGCAACACTGGGCGGCGATTTGTTCAAAAAAGATGAAGTTGCCACCGCCGTTGGTATGGCGGGTGCCTGTGCGTGGAGTGGTCAGTTGATTTTCAACCTGTTTATCGGGGCATTCGTTCACATTATCGGCTTCGCGCCGTTCTTTATTGCTCTGGCTTTCTTTGACATCCTGGGGGCAATTGCGCTGTGGGCGCTTATCAAAGTCAAAGATGAAGAACCGCACGTACAATTAGCTACGAGCTAATATTTAAGATGAGTGCGCTGTAATTATGGTTATGGCGCTTCAACAATAAAGCAAAACGCCGGCACATGGCCGGCGTTTTTACGTCTCGTTGAATAACGAATTATTCAGCTACTACGTTTACGATCACTTTCGCGAATACTTCGCTGTGAACCTGGAAGCTTACTTCGTGTTCGCCAGTGGTACGCAGAACGCCGTTCGGCAGACGAACTTCGCTCTTAGCCACTTCAACGCCTGCTGCAGTTACAGCGTCAGCGATGTCGCGAGTACCGATGGAACCGAACAGTTTACCTTCGTCGCCAGCTTTAGACGCGATGGTAACAGTTTCCAGTGCATTGATTTTCTCAGCGCGAGCATTAGCTGCTGCCAGAACTTCAGCCAGTTTAGCTTCCAGTTCAGCGCGACGTGCTTCGAAGAATTCAATGTTTTTCTTGGTAGCTGGAACAGCTTTACCCTGTGGTACCAGGAAGTTACGAGCGTAGCCCGCTTTAACATTTACCTGATCACCCAGGCTACCCAGGTTTGCTACTTTATCAAGCAGAATAACTTGCATTACCTTATCCTCTCAAAGTCGTATTAATGGACCGTGACCGATTACTGATGGCGATCAGTGTACGGCAGCAGGGACAGGTAGCGAGCGCGTTTGATAGCGCGAGCCAGCTGACGCTGGTATTTTGCACGGGTCCCGGTGATACGGCTTGGGACAATCTTACCGCTTTCGGTGATGTAGTTTTTCAGCGTAGCGATATCTTTATAGTCGATCTCTTGAACGCCTTCCGCGGTGAAACGGCAGAACTTGCGACGACGGAAATAACGTGCCATATGGCTAGTCTCCAGAATCTATCAATTCAATCTGCTCGGCATGCAAAACCATTTTGCTCAGACCGTTCTTTGCCTTGTGGCATGAAATGAACCCCTGAACGGTTATGCGACTGCCGACCGTTATACTGTGAGTAATGGCCTGGTTTTCGTGTCCGCTAATAATAACGGGCATTTGGCACCACGCCTGCCGATGAAAACCGGCTTCCTCCTGCACAGAACGATGCTCAAGCACGAACTGGCAGTGAGGAATTCCTGATGGACTGACCTTTCGAAGGGGCATCCTGCACACGGTGCCGGACAACACCAGACGGTTGGTCATCAGAAATTACTCTTCAGAATCCCCAGCTTCAGCATCATCAGCGGTTTCGTTTGCGAAATCATCGCGACGCTCACGGCGCTCGTCTTTCGCTTTAACCATCGGAGATGCTTCGGTAACGGCGTGCTTAGTACGCATTACCATGCTACGGATAACGGCGTCGTTGAAGCGGAAGGTAGTTTCCAGCTCATCGATCACTTCCTGCGGCGCTTCAACGTTCATCAGAACGTAGTGAGCTTTGTGCAGTTTGTTGATCGGGTAAGCCAGCTGACGGCGGCCCCAGTCTTCCAGACGGTGGATCTTGCCTTCTGCACCAGTGATGGCAGCAGTGTAGCGCTCGATCATGCCCGGAACCTGTTCGCTCTGGTCAGGATGGACCATAAAAACGATTTCGTAATGACGCATCGAATTGCTCCTTACGGATTATTCAGCCTCCTGTCTGGGTCAGCCGCAGCCCATGGAGGCAAGGAACGTGTTAAAGGGCGGCTGAAAAATGACGCGTTATAGTACTGGTATACCCCACTAAACTCAAGGCCAGCCGACAAATAATTCTCATCTTTCGCTAAATCGTACTAACCCGCTGATTTGAAGTTCATCACATTCCATTACGGTGTTTTTTTGAACAACTGCATCAGAAATGGTCACCATCAACTTCTTTATCATTGATTAAAATTAAATCAGAAGATCATCACAGAGGAGCGCATACAAAGACAGCCGTCGAGGAGGTATTTATGTTCAGTCGTGTTTTAGCCCTTCTGGCTGTGCTTTTGCTAAGTGCAAATACATGGGCAGCCATTGAAATCAATAACCACCAGGCCAGAAATATGGACGATGTGCAGAGCTTAGGCGTGATTTATATCAATCATAACTTTGCCACTGAAAGTGAAGCACGTCAGGCATTAAACGAAGAAACCGATGCGCAGGGCGCAACGTACTACCACGTGATTCTGATGCGGGAACCGGGGAGTAACGGCAACATGCACGCCAGCGCGGATATTTATCGCTAGCACCAGGTATAACCAACGAAACATTGTCATAGTTTGCATTGCCCCCTTCACCGGGGGCTTTTTTATGAAAAACGGCTGCGGAATCAGACCAGTTATCTCCCGAAGAAGGATATTTCCGCAGCGCGTGTTTTACTTCTGCCCGTAATAAGCGTTGGGACCATGCTTACGCATAAAGTGCTTATTCATCAGATAACTATCGATGGGATTTAGTTGCGGGTTAATGCCGCGCGCAATCCACGCCATTTTCGCCACTTCTTCCATCACCACCGCATTATGCACCGCATCATGAGCGTCTTTACCCCAGGCGAACGGCCCGTGCTGGTAAACCACAATCCCCGGCGTATGCAGCGGCTCGGCATCGCCCAGCGTTTCGATGATCACTTTGCCGGTGTTCAGTTCATACTCGCCCTGCACCTCTTCTTCGCTTAATCCGCGCGTACACGGAATATCGCCAAAGAAATAGTCAGCGTGTGTGGTGCCTAACGCCGGGATCGCCATCCCCGCCTGCGCCCATGCGGTGGCATGGGTTGAGTGGGTATGCACGATTCCACCGAGAGATGGATAACGACGGTAAAGCTCGAGATGCGTTGCAGTGTCTGACGATGGACGATACTGCCCTTCCACCACATTGCCACTCATGTCAACCACCACCATATCGTCCACTTGCATGGTTTCGTAGGCGACGCCGCTGGGCTTAATTACCACCAGCCCGCGTCCGCGATCAATGGCGCTGACGTTGCCCCAGGTAAAGGTCACCAGTCCGTAACGCGGCAGATCCATGTTGGCTTCAAATACCTGTAGTTTCAGCTTTTGCATTATGCGGCCTCCACCATGCCCGCTTTGGCCATGCGCGCTTTCACCCAATCACGCGCTTTCGCCACTTCTGCCGCCGGGTCTTCCGCCGTTTCGCTCCACATCTCAATCAGATAAGGCCCGCAATAACCACTCTGTTTGAGCGTTTCAAAGCAACGTTCGAAGTCCACCACGCCTTCGCCAAACGGCACATTTTTAAAGACGCCCGGTTTGGTGTCTTTCACATGCACCGCGACGATGTGCCCTATTCCAGCCTGTAATTCCATCTGCACGTCGTTATCCCACGCCGACAGGTTGCCGATATCCGGATAGAGCTGGAACCACGGGTTGTTGAGATAGTGTGCATAGCCCAGCGCCTTGCTGATGGAGTTCATCAACGGGTAATCCATGATCTCCATCGCCAGCGTCACCTGCGCACGGCTCGCCATCTCAACACTCTCTTTCAGCCCTTCGCGAAAACGACGACGCGTTTCGTTATTGGCTTCCTGATAGTAGACGTCATAGCCCGCCAGTTGGATCACGCGAATGCCGACATCCTGGGCGAACTGGATAGCTTTACGCATAATCTCCAGCCCCTGCGCCCGCACTGTGTCATCTTCGCTGCCCAGCGGAAAACGACGATGGGCAGAAAGGCACATGGACGGTACGCGCACGCCAGTTTCAACAATCGCATTCACCAGCGTCAGACGTTGTTCGCGGCTCCAGTCAAGGCGAGACAGGCGAGCGTCCGTTTCATCTACTGACATCTCAACAAAATCGAAGCCCAACGTTTTTGCCAGTTGCAGCCGTTCCAGCCAGCACTCCCCGGTGGGGAGTGCTTTTTCATAGATGCCAAGCGGGATTTGTTTGGACAACATATCCGCTCCTTAGCCCCACAGTTGGGCGATGGAACGTTTGAACTGACGCGCAGCTTCAACCGGAGACGCGGCATCACGGATGCTACGACCAGCGATAAAGACATGAATCGGAATACCTTTGAACAGTGGCAAATCTTCCAGCGCCAGGCCACCGGTAATGGTTACTTTGAAGCCCATATCAGAAAGGCGTTTGATCGCGGCGATATCTGATTCGCCCCAGCCTACACCGGCTGCTTGCGCATCACGGCTGCGGTGATACACCACCTGCTGGATGCCCGCTTCACGCCATGCATCCGCCTGTTCCCAGGTCCAGAAACCAGTCAGTTCAATCTGTACGTCGCCGTTAAACTCTTTTGCCACATCCAGCGCGCCTTTGGCGGTGTTGATATCCGCACAGCAAATCACGGTGACCCAGTCAGCGTTGGCTTCAAAGCACATACGAGAAAGGATTTTGCCCGCATCAGCAATTTTGGCGTCTGCCAGCACAATCTTGTGTGGATAGAGTGCTTTCAGATCGCGCACCGCACGCACACCTTCCCCCATACACAGAATGGTGCCCACTTCGATAATATCGACTTCTTCAGCAATCAGACGAGTGGTTTCATAGGCGCTATCCATAGTCTGGTTGTCCAGCGCGACTTGCAACATGGGTAATGACATCTTCAATTCCTTCTTAAGCAGCCGCGTTGGTGCGGTCAATTAAATCCAGTACTTCCTGCTCGGTACGGCAGGCGCGTAAACGGTCGAAATTCTCTTCATCTTCAAACAGGTTGACGATTTGCATGATGCCCACTTCCTGATGAGTATTGGCATCGACTGCCGCCATCGTGATGAGGATATCCACCGGGTCGTTATCTTCGTGGTTGAACTCCAGCGGCTTTTTCAACGTCACCAGCGCAAAACCGGTTTTCTTAACCCCCTCTTCCGGGCGTCCGTGTGGCATTGCCAGGCCTGGCGCGAGCACAAAGTACGGGCCGTGCTGTTCAACCGCATCCAGAATCGCCTGGTAGTAACGCGGCTCAACAACATCCGCCGCCACCAGCAGGTCAACGCCAATTTTTACCGCGTCCTGCCAGGTCTCTGCTTCTACCTGCAAACAGATAGATTTATTTTCTGCCAGCGAATCACGTAATTTCATGGCGCGTCCTTACTTCATGTCCTGCGGGAAATGTTCTTTGATCACTTCCAGCAGTTTCGGGCCAAAGTCTGTGGGTGAGAGCATGTTGCGCACGCCAACCACATATTTGTTGCCGGTAACAGTGATTTCGCCCGCAATATGGGTAGAAGCGATGATGATATCCGCGCCGCTCAACTCGCTTTTGTACTCGCCAACCGCGCAGCTATTTACCGTGTGGTCAATGTTTGATTGGGTTAAAAACTGGTCCACTTTCATTTTCATGATCATGGAACTGCCTTGTCCGTTGCCACACACAGCCAGAATACGTACGGTCATAATCAAAACTCCTTATTAAGCAGACTGTTCTGCCAGTTGTTTTTCTGCATCTTCTTCTGCGCGCAGCGCGCGGCCAGCGAAGTACATATAAGCCAATGCAATAACGATGATGACGGCCATAAAGGCGATACCGATGGAGAAGAAGCCCTGCATCATCGGCGGTGCCAGAATCGACCAGTCCGCCATGCCCATCCAGGCACTCATACCGGTGAGTTTCACCGCCCAGACGCAGCCAAAGATTTCAATCATCCCCATCACCAGACAAATCTTCAGCGCCGCACGTCAGCCGCCGAAGTGGTTCGCGAATACGCCGATGGTGGCGTTGGAGAAAAACATCGGGATAAAACCAGGAATGATCAGAATCGCGGAACCGCAGGCGACCAGAATACCAACCGCTATTAGTTGCCCGATGGTGCCCCACATAAAGCCCCAGACCACGGCATTCGGCGCAAAGCTATAGATAGCCGCACAGTCAATCGCCAGAACCGCACCCGGGATCAGACGCTGGGAGATACCGTTAAATGCTTCAGAGAGTTCCGCGACAAACATGCGCACGCCCTGAGTAATGATGAAGATCGCCACCGCAAAGGAGAAACCGGTTTGCAGGATGTACACCACCCAGTTCACTTTGCCTGCCATCGCCTGCACGGTATCGATACCGAAAGAGAGCAGAATGGCACCAAAGAAGATGGTCATCACAATCGCCGTGGAGACGATGTTGTCGTGGAAAATGTTCAGCCAACCGGGCAATTTGAGGTCTTCAACGCTTTCCTCTTTTTTGCCCAAATACGGCGCGACCTTATAGGCAAGCCAGGAAGCAAACTGCTGTTGGTGACCGATGGAGAAACCGCAGCCGTCCGTCACTTCCTGAGTCGGCTTGTACATCATGTTGGAGGTGATGCCCCAGTAAAGCGAAACCAGAATCGCAGTGCAGATAATGGTAGTCCACATGGAGTAGCCGAAAATAAACAGCGTGACAGCTATCAGACCCGCCTGTTGGAACATGATGTGGCCGGTCAGCATGATGGTGCGAATACCAGTAATGCGACGCAGCAGCACGTAACAGATGTTTAGCGCCAGTGCCAACAACACCGCATAACCCACCCAGCTATAGGCATCGCCCATACGCTCAATAGTTGCCATCATCGATGCGTAGGTATCTGAAATCGCGCCATTAATGCCATAGACTTCCGACATTTTTGCCACCACCGGTTTAAAAGTGCTGGTCAGGATGCCGGACCCTGCTTGCAGCAACATAAAACCGATAATCGTTTTGATGGTGCCTTTGATAATCACGCTGACGCTTTTACGCAGCAGGATGTAGCCCAGGCAGGTCACAATACCCAGCAATAACGGGGCATTGGTCATGACCTGGTTAAAGAACACGGTAAAGATGCTGTAGAGGATCTCCATAACGATCTCCTGAAGAAGAGGTAACCGGGAATTCCGCACACCCGGAATGTTGTGCACTCACTCTAATTTTCAAAAGTAATCACAACAAGATTATTTGTGATTAAATGTGACGCGGCACGCAAATAATTCCACATAGAAAGTATGGTGTTCACAAGACGAAACAATTACTTATTTAAATTCATTTAGTTAATTAAATTACACACTCCTTTAAATCTTTCCATACTCAAAATCATCAACAACGCTTTCGGTGAAAAGTCAAAAAATGGTCATTGCCTTCCTGAAAAAACAGTGTCAGGATTAATCAAAACCAATCACACATTGATTCAAATTGAACTATCATGAAGGTAAATGGCGATGAGTAAAGTGAAAAGTATCACCCGTGAATCCTGGATCCTGAGCACCTTCCCGGAATGGGGTAGCTGGCTGAATGAAGAAATAGAGCAAGAACAGGTCGCACCAGGCACCTTTGCGATGTGGTGGCTCGGCTGCACCGGGATCTGGTTGAAATCGGAAGGCGGCACCAACGTGTGCGTCGATTTCTGGTGCGGTACTGGCAAACAAAGTCACGGTAACCCACTGATGAAACAGGGTCACCAGATGCAGCGCATGGCAGGGGTGAAAAAACTGCAACCGAACCTGCGCACCACACCATTTGTCCTTGATCCGTTTGCCATTCGCCAGATCGACGCTGTGCTGGCGACTCACGATCACAACGATCATATCGACGTGAACGTCGCTGCAGCCGTAATGCAAAACTGCGCCGACGATGTGCCATTTATCGGGCCGAAAACCTGTGTGGATTTATGGATTGGCTGGGGCGTGCCGAAAGAACGCTGCATCGTGGTCAAACCAGGCGATGTGGTAAAAGTGAAAGACATTGAAATTCATGCCCTTGACGCGTTCGACCGTACTGCACTGATTACCCTGCCTGCGGATCAAAAAGCGGCTGGCGTACTGCCGGACGGGATGGATGATCGCGCAGTGAACTATCTGTTCAAAACGCCGGGCGGTTCCCTGTATCACAGCGGCGACTCCCACTACTCCAACTACTATGCAAAACATGGTAATGAGTATCAGATCGATGTGGCGTTAGGATCTTATGGCGAGAACCCGCGCGGTATTACCGACAAAATGACCAGCGCCGATATGTTGCGTATGGGTGAAGCGTTAAATGCAAAAGTGGTGATCCCGTTCCACCACGATATCTGGTCAAACTTCCAGGCCGATCCGCAGGAAATTCGCGTACTGTGGGAGATGAAAAAAGATCGTCTGAAGTATGGTTTTAAGCCGTTTATCTGGCAGGTTGGCGGCAAGTTCACCTGGCCGCTGGATAAAGACAACTTCGAATACCACTATCCGCGTGGTTTTGACGATTGCTTCACCATTGAACCGGATCTGCCGTTCAAATCGTTCCTGTAATCCGTCGCTTTTACCGGATAGCGTGGAGATGTTCCCGCTATCCGGCGTAGTATTTCCTGGCTATTTCAAATATCATCTAAAAAAATCAAATTTTATCGGAATAGCTCATGACTGAAGCACAAAGACATCAAATCCTCCTGGAAATGCTCGCACAATTGGGCTTTGTGACCGTAGAGAAAGTTGTTGAGCGCCTGGGAATTTCGCCTGCTACCGCACGACGGGACATTAATAAACTCGACGAGAGCGGCAAACTGAAAAAAGTGCGCAATGGCGCGGAAGCCATCACCCAACAGCGTCCTCGCTGGACACCAATGAATCTCCACCAGGCACAGAACCACGATGAAAAAGTGCGTATCGCCAAAGCGGCATCGCAACTGGTCAATCCGGGCGAAAGTGTGGTCATCAACTGTGGTTCCACCGCATTCCTGCTCGGAAGGGAAATGTGTGGCAAGCCTGTGCAAATCATCACCAATTATTTACCGCTGGCAAATTACCTGATCGATCAGGAACATGAGAGCGTGATCATCATGGGCGGGCAGTACAATAAAAGCCAGTCCATCACCTTAAGCCCGCAGGGCAGTGAGAACAGCTTGTATGCCGGCCACTGGATGTTTACCAGTGGCAAAGGGCTGACGGCAGAAGGGTTGTATAAAACCGATATGCTAACAGCGATGGCAGAGCAGAAGATGCTGAGCGTGGTGGGGAAACTGGTGGTTCTGGTCGATAGCAGCAAGATTGGTGAGCGCGCGGGTATGCTCTTTAGCCGCGCCGATCAAATCGATATGCTGATCACTGGCAAAAATGCTAACCCGGAAATCCTGCAACAACTGGAAGAGCAAGGGGTCAGCATTCTGCGCGTTTAAAGATGCTGGCGGAAAAATTTCACCGCGGCATCTAACGCTTCTGGCGTAATGCGATGACGCACGCCTGGCTGCCATGAACAGGTTAACTGTTTATCCAGCCCCGCTTCTCTTAGTGCCTGCTGCAAACGTACTGATTCGTCGGCAGGTACGACATCATCATCAAGACCATGCCATAAGAGCAGTGGTCTGTTTCCCAGCTCTTCCCGGTGGTTTGTCGCTTCCCACTCCACCAGCGGAGCGATAATGTTATTAAATTCGCGCTGCTGCGCTGCCGTTTCAGGTATCAGCGGTGGAAACAGTGAACGGGCAAGCGATGTGAAATAGCCCGATCCCATCATGCTGGCGGTACATTTCACCGTGGAGTGGCGAGCGGTAATTCCCAAGGCCGTCATCGCGCCCATCGATGCGCCGCCGACTGCCAGACGGTCATCAAGCAGCCAGTTTTCTTTAACAATAGCCGCACGTAATGGCGTAAATTCTTGCATATTTTGCCGCAATATTTGCCAGAACTGATTTAACCGTCGCGGTGTGTCGCCACTAAAACGGATACCGTGATCGGGTGCGTCTGGCATGATTACCCGCATACCGGCCTGTGCCAGCGCAACGGCAAAATAGCTATACACCAGACTGGATGAAGTAAAACCGTGATAAAAAATCACGCACGGTAACGGAGTTTCTTTTTGCCCAACGGGATAAGCATGTAGAACGGGAATATCTGCCAGTACGAGCGATTCTAATTCAATCATCTATTCCTCCTTTTTGTCTGGTATGACATGAAGAAATCCTTAGCACAAGTTTCCGCTGGCAGTATTAGTTCATAATGTTGAGATATGGGTTACGCTTTCACCACGTTTTCATTCGAAAATCGCGTACCAGGTAACAATTCGGGAACATTCCCCCAAAGTTAAATTAATAAGGCACTACACTATGGTTAGCAGGAAACGTAATAGCGTTGTTTACCGGTTTGCCAGTTTATTATTGGTGTTGATGTTAAGCGCCTGTAGCGCACTGCAAGGTACGCCACAGCCAGCGCCACCAGTAACGGATCATCCGCAGGAAATTCGCCGCGACCAAACCCAAGGGCTACAGCGAATTGGAACGGTAAGCACAATGGTCCGTGGCTCACCGGATGACGCATTAGCAGAAATCAGAGCGAAAGCTGCCGCGGCAAAAGCTGATTATTACGTCGTCGTAATGGTGGATGAAACCATTGTGACAGGACAGTGGTATTCACAAGCCATTTTGTACCGTAAATAAATCAGACAACTTATACAGTAAGCTTTACATTGCTTTGCGTCCCTATGCGTTTACCTGTGCACAATAAATTACCGGCTGGAAGCTCGGGCGTTTATTACCGCGATGGAATGCCCTGCAACATGTGGGGAAACGAAAAATGGAGCTGACGATGAAACAATTACTTGCCTCACCCTCGCTGCAATTAGTTACGTGTCCCGCGAGCGCCACGGCACAGTCTGCAGAATTCGCCAGTGCTGACTGCGTGACGGGCCTGAATGAAATAGGTCAGATCTCAGTTAGCAATATTTCAGGGGATCCGCAGGACGTGGAACGTATCGTGGCGTTAAAGGCCGATGAACAGGGGGCGTCATGGTATCGCATTATTACCATGTACGAGGATCAGCAGCCCGATAACTGGCGTGTACAGGCGATACTGTATGCATGAGTGTTATCAACAGCGAATGAACAATGCCGGATGCGGCGCGAGCGCCCTATCCGGCCTATAAATTCTATATATTTCATTAAGCGTAAACGCTTACAAACACACACCACCAGTCGCCCGCAGTAACAAATCATTCTGGATCTGCCCTGACAACCGCACACCACCGCGCGTATCTAACATCATCTGACACCACGCCTGCGCCATTGGCGGAGAAGCATATTTCAACATTTGCGCGCCACTACCCAGCAAGAATAGCTGATGAGTAATCTCTCGCCCCAGCTCTTCAGACGGTTTGCGCAGTTGCTGCTGTAAACGACGAACCGCGCGATCAAAATAGCGATCCTGTCCTTTCACTTCCATAAACGCTTCCGTCAATAACTCGTATACGCCAGCCTGCTTATTAAGAACGCGCAGCACATCCAGACACATAATATTGCCGGAGCCTTCCCAGATACTGTTCACCGGCATCTCCCGGTACAGCCGCGGCAACTCGCTCTCCTCGCAATAGCCAATACCGCCCAACACCTCCATCGCTTCGGCCACAAATGGGACGCCACTTTTGCAAATCACAAACTTCGCTGCTGGCGTAAATAAACGCGCCCACAGGGCTTCTTTAGCATCGGCACGCCGATCCCACGCCCGTGCCAGACGAAACAACAGCGCCGTTTGCCCTTCAAGCTGAAGCGCCATGCGACTTAAGACATGACGCATAAGGGGCTGTTCGATCAACGGATTGCCAAATACATGTCGTTGATGAGCGTGATAAATCGCCAGCGAAAATGCACGGCGCATCATGGCATGGCTACCCAGGGCACAATCAAAACGCGTCATCCCGCCCATTTTCAGGATCAGGCGGATGCCTTCTCCCTCCTGGCCTAACAGCCAGCCGATAGCATCCTGAAACTCCACTTCGCAACTGGCATTAGAGCGATTGCCCAGCTTATCTTTCAGGCGTTCCAGGCGAATCGCGTTACGTTGTCCATCAGGCAAAAAACGCGGCACAAAGAAGCAGGACAATCCGCCCGTGGTCTGTGCCAGCACCAAATGCGCGTCGCTTTGCGGCACCGAGAAAAACCATTTATGCCCCACCAGCCGATAAGAACCATCGTCCAGACGCTCTGCCCTGGTAGTATTGCTCATCACATCAGAGCCGCCCTGCTTTTCTGTCATTCCCATGCCAATCAACAGACCGCGTTTTTGCCCGCCTGGCAGCAAATGGGAATCGTAGCGATCGCTCAACAGCGGCGTGGTCCAATCCTTGAATGGTGCAGGTAACATCTGCAATAACAATGGGGTGGCGGCAAAAGTCATGGTTATCGGACATAACGATCCGGCCTCAACCTGTGCGTGCAACATAAAACGCGCCGCGCGCGCCACAAATGCGCCAGAACGAGCATCTTCCTCCCAGGCCAGATTGTGCACCCGATTGGTACATAGTGCCTGCATCAGCAAGTGCCATGCCGGATGAAAACGCACATCGTCCAGACGGCGTCCCTGAGCATCGTAGCGCAACAATTCTGGCGGATTCACATTCGCCAGTCGCCCCAGTTCAAGGGATTCAGCCGTCCCTAACTGCTGACCAATACTGGCGAGAAAATCACTATCCCAGCCCGCACCTTCACGTGTTACCGCTTCGCAAAGCGCGCCATCGGACAGGTATAGATTGCTGTTATTTAAAGGTATCGGTTGATTAAAAACGGTGTGAGTTTGCCAGTGCACTGTGTCTCCCTCCATCAATGGCAGTCACCATTAGTATGGTCACTGCCACGGATTCCTGACAGAAAGAGATTGCTAAAACATTCTTAACCCGCAATGTAATGCGGAACAAAACGCGAAGTATCTTTAGTGATCAGCGTGTTATCTTCGCGAATCCCCATACCGCACGCTTCATCATCGACAATCCAGCTACCAATCAATGTGTAGCTATCGCCAAAGCGCGGCAAAGGCTGAAAAGCCTGGTAGATCATCGGTTCATCGGCGTAATCACCCTCAGCATGGTCAACGACGTTGTTCTGACCGTCAAAAATGGTGACGTTACCGCCTTCCCGTGAGTAGATCGGTTTACGCACGTAGCTTTCGCCCGCAGCAATCTGCGGTTTCTCGCCCTCAAACCAGGATGCCAGAAGATTAGGATGACCAGGGAAAAAGCGCCACAATAGCGGCATTAACCCTTTGTTGCTCAAGATACTTTTCCATAACGGTTCCACCCATTGCTCACGACGCTTGCGCAGCAGCGGGCCGTTATCGTCACGCATCATCCACTCCAGCGGATACAGCTTAAACGCACGCTGGATGACGTTATCATCGAGATCGGTCAGCACACCGCCGACGCCCAGGCCGAGATCTTCAATATAGATAAACCGCGATTCCTGTCCTGCCTGCTGGGCGCAGTCTTGCAAGTACAGCACGGTAGTCCTGTCTTCGTCGGTATCCTGACAGCAACAAAAATAAAACGGTTCACGGCTATAAATCTCGCTAAAGCGCGAAATCAGACGCTCCTGAATGACATTGTACTGATCAGCGTCACGCGGAATAATGCCGCTGCGCCGGGCATCTTCCAGCCACAACCACTGAAAATAAGCCGATTCATACAGCGAGGTCGGCGTATCGGCGTTGTACTCCAGCAACTTCACCGGCGCATTACCACACCAGGCAAAATCCATACGGCCATACAGCGAAGGATCGCGCGCGCGCCAGCTTTCAGCAATTACATCCCAGTACAGCGGGGGGATCGCCAGTTGCGTCAGGATCTCTTCATTTTTAACCGCACGATCCACCACCTCAAGGCACATCTGATGCAGTTCCGCAGTCGGTTTTTCGATCTGCTCTTCAATCTGCCGCAGGGTAAAGCGATAAGCACGACTCTCATCCCAATAGATTTCATTGTCGATGATATGAAAGTCAAATCCGTTATCGGCAGCGATCTGATCCAGATCCCGCCGCACAGGAACGTTGTGTCTCAGCATGATTAGCCTCCCCAATGCCCACGGGCGCTGGAAGAACGACCATAGCCGCCGCGAGAAACGGTTGATGCTTTTCTGGTGGTAAAGCCGCCCGAAGAGTAAGACTCTTTTTTGCCAGAACCGGAGCGCCAGGAGTAATCACCGGAAGTGTTGCGCCAGACGGGGCGCGAAGCATAAGAGGAGCCGCCACTGTTATAAACAAACTGCTCATCGCGATCTTTACGAATAACCCGACTTAATAAAAATCCAGAAATGACCGGGAGCCAACTCTGTTCGACGTTGTCGTAATAGCAATTTTCGTACTTAGACTGACAATTCTGCTGAGTCATATTCTTCGGAACATCGGCATAAAATGCCGCTTTGGCGTTGTTCCAGCCATGAGCACAGATATCTGAATTATTACCGTCATCAATGCAATCCTGCACTGTCGAGTAAAACGTTCCGTCGCCGTCGTTATCGACATCGCCACTATCGCCACAACTTTTCAATACGAAAAAAGCGGCTCCCCCCATTAGCGCCAACGTTAAGTATTTATGTGCGTAGCGATTTCGCTGCGGCGCGAAGGGATTATTCGGTCGATTAATACGGCTGATGGCTCCGTGAGCTGGTTTACTGCTATTTCTTGATTTGCGTTTTCTGGCCATGATCGTCCATTACCATGTCATACAAGCTGCGTTAAAAATACCACCAGCCAGCGCGGCGGTTCCCATAAACATTCCTGCGGCGGTATTGTGATTAATAATTTTGTCGCTTAATGCGGGTATATAAAGTCTGACGCCAGAAAAAACGAGTAATTGAATCACCAGTGCGATCCCACCCCAGGCAAAATAATCAGGAATACTCACCGCATTGATTGCCGCACTGGATAATGGAATAACATAACCCAGCAATGTCCCGCTGAACGCCAGTGACGCCGCGATATTATTGTTTTTGATTAACTGCCATTCATTATGCGGAGTAATTTTGGAATAGATAAACAGAAAGATAATCACCATAGCCACGCCAATAAAAAAATAGGCGCTAAAAGCAAGGAGTGAATCAAGAATATGCATTATAAACTTCCCTGTAATTAACCAATAATATGAAGTGATGTTAGTGGGATATCGACACCCAGCGCACGCGAAAATAACCACTCCGGTTCACCGAGTTCGTTAAAGGATTCCTCACCATTTAACAGCAAATATTCGTAAGTATCTTCGGTCACCTGTCGCTGGTAACCCATCATAAAGTTATGCACTTCCCATTTGGTATGGTTTTGATTTTCTATTTTTTCCAGCATGTAGACCGGCTCAATATTACCTGGTTCTTCGCTATTAAAAAATCGCTGCCAGCGTTTTCCCTGCCAGTTTAAGGTCATCATCCCCATTGCTTTGGCATTAATTGCCTCGCGCCAGTGGCTCTCTTTGCTGATACCGTAACTCTCTTCATAGACAAAGAGCTTGATATCATCAATGTCATCAATGTCTTCGCCGCCAGTGGTATTGATTTGCAGGAATTCATCACCGGAAGTGTAGTAACGGAATATCTGACTACCGCCCCCCAGATCGATGCGACTGGCTGCAGCTACAGTGTATTCTTCCCCCGGTAACGCAATCAGTAATTCATCTTCCAGTAAACGCAACGCTAACGTATCGAGCGTAAAACCATTATGGAGATGCAACCCCAGCGGACCACGAGCGACAGCAGGCTTATCATCATTGCCAAACAGGCGCTGGAAAAAACCAGACATATTTTACCCTTAAAATAGCTGCCAGCCTTTTAGTGAGGCTGGCAAAAAAATTACTCACCCTGTTGGCGTTGCAGCCTTGCCAGCACATCCTGAGCACTGCTTTTGTTAACTCCACCAATCCCCGCTTCCGCCAGTTTTTCGTCGAGATCGCGGCCGTCTGCCACTTTCTCCAGTTGTGCAGCGGCATCCAGCCGTGCCTGACGTTCAGCCTGACGCGCTTGCAGGCGTTTTAAGGATTCAGCCGCTGTAGAGACGCTGGAAGATGCTCCAACGGTAGAGGTCGTTACTGCCTGTTGCGCACGCTGCATGGCTTCAGTGGCCTTAACGACTTCCATCTGTTGCTCAAATTGAGCAATACGCTGTGCCGTTGCCGTTACCGCTTTTTCCACACCATCACGGGAGACTTCAAGATTCGACAACACTTGCTCTTCAGCGGTAATGAGATTCTCAAGGCGCGCGATTTCTTCAGCGACTTCGTTAATCAACGACGGGTTGACGTTCTTACTTAATGCTTCCAGCGCACGGGCTTCCAGAGTGGCTTTACGCTCACGTAAATCTTTCAGTTTATCGTTACTTAATTTCACTCGCGCCAGCAGATCGACGCGTGATTTTCCGGCTTTATCCAGTTCAGCTTTGGCGTCGCGAATATGTTGTTCCAGCATCCGCACACCCTGGTTTTCTTCAATGGATTCTTCCGCCTGTGAAATAAAAGACTTACCTAATGTAAATAAACTTTTTAAAATCCCCATAAATACCTGTCTTCGTGATTAATATGAATATTCTTCAGTAATTTCAGCTAAATCCAATGCATTATCTACCAGCGTGGTTATCTCCAGCAGGAGATCATCAAGGGAAGAGTTAAGCGATAATGCACCAAAAACAATGTAATACTCTTCCTGCTCCACACTGGAGATCCCTACCGATGACAGTGGCATAATCTTCTGATTTCTTAATAAGAAGGTATTAAATTCATCTGGATTACTGATACAACTTACCGGGCAAATAAATGTTTCGATAATCATCTGGCGGGAAGTAAAAAGAATATTGATTTGCAAATCGCCATAATCATTCATTTTAATAATTAATGCGTTTTCATTATTTGTTATATCAATATTTTGTTCAGGTACAGTTTGCAGCGCCGTCGCCAGCGCCAACGGATTCCATGTCATATATTATTCCATAGTGATTAAGTTAAAATATTAATAATATGAATATTTGTAGCACGTAATTATCTTACCAGCTCCAGGTAAAAAAAAACCATCCAAATATGGATGGTTTTTCATAATTCAGAGGAATTAGCTACGCTGGCGTACTGCTTCAAATAAACAAATGCCGGTCGCTACCGAAACGTTCAGGGAAGAAACGCTTCCTGCCATCGGGATGCTGATCAACTCATCGCAATGTTCACGGGTCAGGCGACGCATGCCTTCACCTTCCGCGCCCATCACCAGTGCCAGACGCCCGGTCATTTTGCTCTGATAGAGAGTATGATCCGCTTCACCCGCCGTACCGACGATCCAGATATTCTCTTCCTGCAACATACGCATGGTGCGCGCCAGGTTAGTCACCCGAATCAGAGGAACGCTTTCTGCCGCGCCACAGGCCACTTTTTTCGCCGTTGCATTGAGTTGAGCGGAACGATCTTTCGGTACAATCACCGCATGAACGCCAGCGGCGTCTGCGCTACGCAGGCACGCACCGAGGTTGTGTGGATCGGTAACGCCGTCGAGGATCAGCAGGAACGGTTGTTCGAGCGAAGCGATCAGATCCGGCAGATCGCTTTCCTGATACTGACGTCCAGGCTTCACGCGGGCGATAATGCCCTGATGCACGGCACCGTCGCTTTTCTCGTCGAGATATTGACGATTTGCCAACTGGATAACCACGCCATGAGATTCGAGGGCGTGAATCAGCGGTAACAGACGTTTATCTTCACGGCCTTTTAAAATAAAGACTTCCTGAAAACGTTCAGGGGCGCGCTCCAGCAGGGCCTGCACTGCGTGGATGCCGTAAATCATTTCGCTCATTAATGTACTCGTTGTTAACGTTTTGCCTGATACGCTACGCTTATCAGGCCTACATGATTCTGCAATATATTGAATTTGCGTGATTATGTAGGCCTGATAAGGCGTTCACGCCGCATCCGGCATGAACAAAGCGCACTTTGTCAGCAATCTGACCCTCTTCTTTTTGAAGAGGGTTTTGATCACTCAGCTACTTTTTTCTTCGCTGCACGCTTCGCTTTGGTCGCTACAGCTATTTTCTGCGTTTTAGCCGATGGCTTTTTCGCTTTTCTCGCGTCTTTTTTCGCCGCTTTCGGCTTCGCTTTTTTCTCACCACGGAAAGCACTGTCTGGCTCAAAGTTTACCTTTTTGCCCACCTGACGACGCTTACCGGCTTTTTTACCTGCATCACCTTTTTTCGCTTTCTCGCGCGCCGTTTTACCGACGTTGCGTGGCGCGCGTTCGCTGGAGATCAGGCTAAAGTCGATCTTGCGCTCGTCCATATTAACCGCTTCGACGCGAACTTCCACGCGGTCGCCCAGGCGATAAGTCTGGCCGCTGGATTCCCCCATCAGACGTTGACCAACCTGATCAAAGCGATAGTAGTCGTTATCCAGCGAAGAAACGTGGACCAGGCCATCAATAAACAGATCATCCAGGCGAACAAAGAAACCGAATCCAGTGACGCTGGAAATTACGCCTTTAAAGACGTTGCCCACCTGGTCGAGCATAAAGTCACACTTCAGCCAGTCTGCCACATCACGCGTTGCTTCATCGGCACGACGTTCCGCCATCGAACAGTGCTGACCCAGTTGCAGCATCTCTTCCATTGAATAATGGTAGCCACCGGTTTCAGTCGTGTTCCCCTGAAGCCCCTGCTCTTTCGCCAACAGATACTTAATGGCACGATGCAGCGTCAGGTCAGGATAACGACGAATCGGTGAGGTAAAGTGGGCATAAGACTGCAATGCCAGACCAAAGTGACCGCGGTTTTCCGGATCGTAAATCGCCTGTTTCATTGAGCGCAGCAGCATGGTTTGTAGCATTTCTGCGTCAGGACGGTCGGCAACCGACTCCAGCAGTTCTGCGTAGTCGCGCGGTTCTGGCTTGTTACCACCCGGCAATTCCAGCCCCAGTTCCGCCAGCACTGAACGGAAAGAGGTAATCGCTTCGGTGCTCGGCTTGTCGTGAATACGGAACAATGCCGGTTCTTTCGCTTTCTCAACGAAACGTGCCGCCGAGATATTCGCCAGAATCATACACTCTTCAATTAATTTGTGCGCGTCGTTACGCTGAGTCTGTTCGATACGTTCAATACGACGTTCAGCGTTGAAAATAAACTTCGCTTCTTCACTCTCAAACGAGATCCCACCGCGCTCTTCGCGGGCTTTATCCAGCACTTTATAGAGGTTATGCAGCTCTTCGAGATGCTTAACCAGCGGCGCGTATTGTTCACGCAGTTCCTGATCGCCCTGCAGAATATGCCAAACTTTGGTGTAAGTCAGACGCGCATGAGAGCTCATCACCGCTTCGTAGAATTTATAGCCGGTCAGGCGACCTTTCGACGAAATGGTCATCTCGCACACCATACACAGGCGGTCTACCTGCGGATTGAGCGAGCACAGGCCGTTAGAGAGTACTTCCGGCAGCATCGGGATAACCTGCGACGGGAAGTAGACCGACGTACCGCGGTTACGTGCTTCTCTGTCCAGCGGTGTTGGTGGACGCACATAGTAACTGACGTCGGCAATTGCGACCCATAAACGCCAGCCACCGCCGCGTTTCTTCTCGCAGTAAACCGCATCGTCAAAGTCACGGGCGTCTTCGCCATCAATGGTGACCAACGGTAAATCACGCAGATCGACACGGCCTGCTTTTGCCTCTTCCGGCACTTCTTCTTTCAGCCCGGCAACCTGTTGCTCAACAGCCTGCGGCCAGATGTACGGAATTTCATGGGTGCGCAGGGCGATATCAACCGCCATGCCGGTGCCCATATTGTCGCCAAGTACTTCGACGATTTTACCCACCGCTTTGGTACGACGTGTCGGGCGTTGAGTCAGTTCGACAACAACGACAAAGCCCATGCGTGCGCCCATGATCTGATCAGGTGGGATTAAGATATCGAAGCTCAAACGGCTGTCGTCAGGAACCACAAAGCCGACGCCCGCTTCGGTAAAGTAACGACCCACAATCTGGCTCGTTTTTGGCACCAGTACGCGGACAATACGCGCTTCACGGCGGCCTTTACGGTCAGCACCAAGCGGTTGCGCCAGAACCTGATCGCCATGAATGCAGGTTTTCATCTGCTCGCTGGAAAGATACAAATCATCTTTACGCCCTTCAACCCGCAGAAAGCCGTAGCCATCACGGTGGCCAATAACAGTACCTTTCACCAGATCGAGACGTTCCGGCAGCGCATAGCACTGACGGCGAGTGAAGACCAGTTGACCGTCGCGCTCCATCGCGCGCAGGCGACGACGCAGGCCTTCAAGCTGCTCTTCGCCTTCAATGTGCAGCTCTACCGCCAGCTCATCACGACTGGCCGGTTTTTCACGTTTGGTTAAATGTTCGAGGATAAATTCCCGACTAGGGATGGGATTCGCGTATTTTTCAGCTTCGCGTTCCTGGAAAGGATCTTGTGACATCTCGGTTCCTCCGTTGTCATCTCTGATGAAGATTTTCGTCACTCCACCAGCAATAATTTATAAAGCGGTTGATTCTCTTCAACCAAATCGGCAAGCGTGTAGTTATCCAGTTCCGTAAGAAAACTTTGCACGGCCTTTGAAAGTGCCTGTTTCAACCGACAGGCAGGTGTGATGTGGCAAAACTCACTGCTGCAATTCACCAACGATAAGGGTTCCAGCTCGCGCACCACATCACCAATACGTATAGCACTCGCCGGTTTACCCAGGCGAATGCCGCCATTTTTTCCACGAACAGCAGTCACGTAGCCGGCACGACTAAGTTGATTGATTATTTTGACCATATGATTACGGGAAACGCCGTAGACGTCAGTCACTTCAGAAATGCTGGTCATCCGCCCTTCTGGCAATGATGCCATGTAGATCAGCGCGCGTAATCCGTAATCAGTGAAACTCGTTAACTGCACATCAACCTCAAAAAAGGGAAAGCGGGAAAAAATACATTTACATTGATGATAAACCAGCCACAAGCTGTGTCGCTAATTTATTTCAGTTTGGGGAAGGAAAAAAGCGAGGATTTAACACTGTGTCGGATAGCGTAATGGCTTACCCGACACAGTAATGTATCACACTGCTAGCCCGGCAGGCAAAAGATCTGCCGGGCGTACCAGAATTACGCGTCGAACGGGTCGCGCAGAATCATGGTTTCAGTACGATCCGGACCAGTAGAGATGATATCGATCGGCACACCGGTCAGCTCTTCAATACGCTTGATGTAGTTCAGCGCTGCCTGCGGCAGACCGCTACGATCTTTCACGCCAAAGGTGGATTCAGACCAACCCGGCATGGTTTCGTAAATCGGCTCAACGCCTTTCCAGTCATCTGCTGCCAGCGGAGTGGTGGTCACTTCGCGACCATCCGGCATACGGTAGGCCACGCAGAGTTTCACCTCTTTCAGGCCGTCCAGAACGTCCAGTTTGGTCAGGCAGAAGCCAGACAGAGAGTTCAACTGTACCGCACGACGAACAGCAACGGTGTCCAACCAGCCGGTACGACGGCGACGACCCGTTGTCGCGCCAAATTCGTTACCCTGCTTGCAGAGGAACTCGCCAGTTTCATCAAACAGCTCGGTCGGGAACGGACCTGCACCTACACGAGTGGAGTAAGCTTTGAGGATACCCAGAACGTAATCAACATAACGCGGGCCCAGGCCGGAACCGGTCGCCACGCCACCTGCAGTGGTGTTGGAAGAAGTTACGTACGGATAAGTACCGTGGTCGATATCCAGCAGCGTACCCTGCGCACCTTCGAACATGACGAAATCGCCACGCTGACGCGCCTGGTCGAGCAGGTCAGAAACGTCAACCACCATAGAAGTCAGGATGTCGGCAACAGCCATCACATCATCCAGAACTTTCTGGTAATCAACCGCTTCAACTTTGTAGTAGTTAACCAACTGGAAGTTGTGATATTCCATCACTTCTTTCAGTTTTTCAGCGAAGGTTTCTTTGTCGAAAAGGTCGCCAACACGCAAACCGCGACGTGCTACTTTATCTTCGTAGGCCGGCCCGATACCACGACCCGTGGTGCCGATCGCTTTCGCACCACGCGCTTTCTCACGTGCGTTATCCAGCGCCACGTGATAATCAAGGATCAGCGGACATGCTTCAGACAACAGCAGACGCTCACGAACGGGGATGCCACGGTCTTCCAGTTCTTTCATCTCTTTCATCAGCGCTGCCGGAGACAGCACAACACCGTTACCGATGATGCTGGTTACATTCTCGCGAAGAATACCTGATGGAATAAGATGGAGAACGGTTTTTTCACCGTTGATTACGAGAGTATGGCCTGCGTTGTGACCGCCCTGGTAGCGTACAACATATTTAGCCCGTTCAGTCAGAAGATCGACGATCTTACCTTTACCTTCGTCACCCCATTGGGTGCCCAGTACGACGACGTTGTTACCCATTTTTCAAAATCACCGTTTGCTTAAAAATGGATTCTACCATCGCTTTTTCAGAGTTACAGCACTTTTTGCATCCAAAAATGACCTTAGTCAGTCTATTTTTTGCTCAGCCAATCGTTTTCCTCAACATGTAGTAGACCACAACGCCCGCAACCACAAGTCCACCGCCAAAACGGCGTAAAATATTATCGGGTAAATTGGTCATCGCGGAGATCATCTTCTTCCACGCCTGTGGGTAAAGCATCGGCCCTAAACCTTCCAGCACCAAAACCAGAGCAAGCGCCAGCCAGATTGTCGAATTCATTCATTGTCCTTATAGAAAAAGAAAACCACCGGCATCCCTGAGGATGCGGTGGCTTTATTTACCTGTACCGCGGTCGTTATCTTAACGCGTCGCGGAGCTCGGCGTCTTCATATAGCGGAAGAAATCGCTGTCCGGGCTCATGACCATCACGTCCTGATTACCGGAGAAGCTATTCTCGTAGGCACGCAGGCTACGGATGAACGCGTAGAAGTCTGGGTCCTTGCTGAATGCATCAGCAAACAGTTTAGCCGCTTCGGCATCGCCTTCACCGCGCATGATACGGCCCTGACGCTCTGCTTCTGCCAGCGTTCTGGTGACTTCATAGTCAGCAGTCGCACGCAGTTTTTCCGCTTCTTCCTGACCTTGCGAACGATGACGACGCGCTACCGCTTCACGCTCGGCGCGCATACGGTTGTAGATCGCTTCAGACACTTCGGTCGGCAGGTTGATCTGCTTAATACGCACATCGACAACTTCAATACCCAGCGCCGCCATACTGTTCGGGTTGATGACCGGAACTTTGCCCTTCGTCTCAGCCGTTACACGTTCAGCGGCTTCTGCGATAGCGTTATCTGCCGCAGGCGTAGACACTTCATCTTCCGTCCCCGCAGAACCAGAGTTCAGCGCGTCACGCACTTCAAGGGTCAGACGACCACGAGAATCAGTGACGATGTCTTTCACATCCAGACGACCAATTTCAGAACGCAGACGGTCAGAGAACTTACGTTTCAGCAGCACTTCTGCTTGCGAAATATCGCCGCCGCCCGTTGCCAGGTAGTAACGGCTGAAATCGCTGATGCGCCATTTGATGTAAGAGTCGACGATCAGGTCTTTCTTCTCTTTGGTCACAAAGCGGTCTGCCTGGTTGTCCATGGTCTGAATACGCGCGTCGAGCATTTTCACCGTTTCAATGAACGGTATCTTGAAATGCAGACCCGGTTCATAAACCAGAGGTTTGTTGTCATCGTCACGCAGTACCTTACCAAAACGCAGCGTAATACCGCGCTCACCTTCTTTGACGACAAAGACAGACATGTAAAGCACTACCAGCACGATGATGATAATCGCGATAACTGACTTACGCATCGTTATTCCCCCTGACGCTGGTAGTCGTTACGCTGCGCGTTGGCGCGGCGTTGGTCCATAATATCGCCCTGACTGGTGGACGACGTGTTGCTTGCTCCACTGGTTGTGGAGGAAGAGGCTGGCGGCAGACGCAGCAAGTTGCTGGCACCGTTGTCGCTCTTCGCCGCAGGCGCGTTGCCGCCTTTCAGCATCTGGTCTAACGGCAGAACCATCAGGTTGCCACCTTTATCGTTAACCAGCACTTTGCGGGTGTTACCCAACACTTTTTCCATCGTCTCGATATACAGACGCTCGCGAGTAATTTCCGGCGCGGCTTTATATTCCGGCAGAAGTTTAGCAAAGCGCGCCACTTCACCCTGGGCTTCCAGGATAGTCTGAGCCTTGTACGCACGCGCCTCTTCGAGGATACGTTGCGCCTGACCGTTCGCACGCGGCTGAACTTCGTTGGTATACGCCTCTGCTTCACGAATGTATTGCTGTTCGTTTTCACGCGCAGCAATCGCATCGTCAAACGCGGCTTTTACTTCTTCCGGCGGACGAGCGGCCTGGAAGTTGACGTCCAGCAGCGTGATACCCATGTCATACGGACGAATCGTCTCTTCCAGTTCGCGCTGGGTATCGCTACGAATCACAGTACGACCTTCCGTCAGAATGCGGTCCATGGTGTATTTACCGATAACTCCACGCAGGGCGCTGTCGGTAGCCTGACGCAGACTGTCATCCGGGCTGGTCACGCTATACAGGTATTTTTCCGGATTGGTTACGCGGTACTGCACGTTCATCTCAACGCGCACCACGTTTTCGTCCGACGTCAGCATCACACCGGAAGCAGCCAGTTCACGCACGGCTTCTACGTTCACCGGTTTGACTTCGTCGATAAACGTCGGTTTCCAGTTCAGACCCGGCTCAACCAGATGGCTGAATTTACCAAAGCGTGTTACCACGCCACGTTCGGCTTCTTTAATGGTGTAGAAACCACTGGCCGCCCAGATAATGACAATCGCTGCCGCTGCGATGGTAACGACACGACCGCCAAGCTGCGGGCGCGGACCTTGCGATGAACTACCACCGCCAGATCCAGTGCCTTTGCCGCCGCCCAGTCCACCGAGCTTTTTGCTCAGTTTGCGGAAGATATCATCTAAATCAGGTGGCCCTTGATCACGACCGCCTTTGTTTCCATTTCCCTCAGAGTTGCCGCCAGGTTTGCTGCTTCCCCACGGGTCGCGGTCTTGTCCGTTATTACCGGGCTGATTCCACGCCATGTTTGTGCTCCATATTTGTTATGCGGTGATCCCTGTTGTCTTTCGACGCCAGAGGATATGACTCCACGCTTCAGACGCTTTGCCGGTTAGATCAGGTAATCGATCAACGCCGGTTCTTGTTTACAGAGGCGACGCCAGTCAATGATCGGCATACGAACTTGCAGACTTACGCTGCCGTCCTCCTCCATCCACTCTTTTTCTATTGCCTGAAGCTGATAAAAACGGCTTCTCAGACGCCCTTCCTGCGGCGGCAAACGCAATGTATGCTGCGCCACCTCACCGGAAAGCCGCTCCGTCAAAGCCTGAAAAAGCTGTGGTATCCCCGCTCCGGTCTGCGCGGAAAGCCAGACACGAATCGGTTTGTTCTCTTCATCTCGATCAATACGCGGTTCGAAATCGTCCAGCATATCGATCTTGTTCATCACCAGCAGGGTTGGGATCTCGTGAGCATCGATCTCTTCAAGAACCGTATTCACCGCTTCGATGTTCTCCTGTACGCGCACATCTGCCGCATCAATGACGTGCAGCAGCAATGTGGCTTGCCGCGTCTCTTGCAACGTGGCTTTAAACGCCGCCACCAGATCGTGCGGCAAGTGGCGAATGAACCCTACGGTATCCGCCAGTACGGTTTCACCGACATCCGCGACGTCAATACGCCGCAACGTAGGGTCGAGGGTGGCAAACAACTGGTCTGCCGCATAAACCCGTGCTTCGGTGATGCGATTGAAAAGGGTAGATTTACCGGCGTTGGTATATCCCACCAGCGAAACTGTAGGAACGTCAGCTTTGATGCGCGATTGCCGCCCCTGCTCACGCTGCTTTTCAACTTTTTCCAGGCGCGACTGTATCTGCACAATGCGATTACGCAACAAACGACGGTCGGTTTCGAGCTGGGTTTCGCCCGGCCCACGCAAACCGATCCCGCCTTTCTGTCTTTCAAGGTGGGTCCAACCACGCACCAGGCGCGTGGCCAGATGGCGCAACTGCGCCAGCTCAACCTGCAACTTACCCTCATGAGTACGTGCACGTTGGGCGAAAATATCTAAAATAAGACCAGTGCGGTCGATAACACGACATTCGCACAAACGCTCCAGGTTACGCTCCTGCGCCGGACTCAGTGCATGGTCAAAAAGAACGACCGAAGCACCCGTCGCTTTTACGGCTTCCGCAATTTCAACGGCTTTACCTTCACCAACAAAATACTTTGGGTGCGGCGCTTTACGGCTACCGGTAATCACCTGCAATGCTTCGACACCGGCGGAAGAGACCAGAGATTCAAACTCCTGGAGGTCTTCCATATCTTTGTCTTGCGTAAAATAGATGTGTACCAGCACCGCCTGCTCACCAGCATCATAACGGTCAAACAAGCGTATAACCCTCTAAATAGATCAGCGGGGAACGCAGGATCGCTGGCTCCCCGTGTAAAAAAACAGCCCAAAACCTTATTCGGTTTCTTCGCTGTCCTGTTGCGCGGAAGTATTCTGCGCGCTGCTACCATGATGGTAGTTACTGCTGGTACTGCCACCGGCGTTGTTACTGTGATGAGAAACCGGGCGAGACGGGACAACAGTAGAAATCGCGTGCTTATAAACCATCTGGCTGACCGTGTTTTTCAACAGGATCACGAACTGATCAAAAGACTCGATTTGTCCTTGCAGCTTAATACCATTCACCAAATAAATAGAAACTGGAACACGTTCCCGACGCAGTGCGTTCAGGAACGGATCTTGTAAAGATTGCCCCTTAGCCATTCTCTCTTTTCCTTATATGCTTATTTGTACTTTGAACCTTTCGATTCTGAAAAAATTGCGCACGATACGTCTCAATTGTACACATTCAGCCTGCGATAGCACCAACAACCTGTAATACTTCGTCACGCGCCTGTTCTGGTTTTTCACTGTCAAGCCAGTGAACCCCTTCCCAACCACGCAGCCAGGTTATTTGCCGCTTCGCCAACTGTCTCGTGGCGCAAACACCTCGATAAACCATTTCATCGTATGAGATTTCGCCTTCAAGGTAAGACCACATCTGGCGATAACCCACGCAACGAATGGAAGGCAAATCCGTATGCAAATCTCCTCGGGCAAAAAGCGCCCGGACTTCTGCTTCAAAACCTGAAGCCAACATCTGATGAAAACGCTGCTCAATTCGTTGATGGAGCAGTTCACGGCTCGCCGGGGCGATGGCGAACTGATGCACCTGATACGGTAGAGCGTCTCCTGACGTTTGCGTCAGTTCCGTTAAAGTTTTACCCGAAATGAAAAAAACTTCCAGTGCCCGGGAAAGCCTTTGTGGATCATTTGGATGAATCCTTGCTGCCGCAACCGGATCGATCTCCTGAAGTTGACGGTGCAATGACTCCCAACCTTGCTCTGCCGCCTGTTGCTCAATTCTGGCCCGTACTTCCGGGTCCGCCGACGGTAGCGGCGACAACCCTTCCAGTAACGCCTTGAAATACAACATCGTACCGCCTACCAACAGCGGGATCCGCCCCGCCGCGGTGATATCGGCCATTTCCGCCAGCGCATCGCGGCGAAAATCAGCAGCCGAATAAGCCTGCGACGGATCGCGAATATCCAGCAATCGGTGCGGCGCGGCGAGTAACTCTTCAGCGTTCGGCTTCGCCGTCCCGATATCCATCCCTTTGTAAATAAGGGCAGAATCAACGCTTATCAACTCTACTGGTAAAATTTTACGCAGCTCAATAGCCAGCGCCGTTTTACCGGAGGCCGTTGGCCCCATCAAAAAAATTGCCTTAGGCAGGCTCGCCTTACTGATATCACTCATCTTTCAGGGCTTTTATCGCCGGATGTAAATCAACAGATTGTAACAGACCACCCGGCGGCGTTTTCACAAGCTGAGGACATAACCGTTCTACGTCCGCCAGTAGGGTAATGGCTTGTGCCATTGACCACTGTGCATGTTCGCTCGTCAGATTTCGTGCAATCCACTGCGCAATATTGCCATGTTCGAATACGGACTGCTTTGCCAGGTAGCCTATCAGTTCAGGAATCAAGATTTGTAAATTTTGTTGGCGTAAGGGTAAAGGCACGGCCCTGATGGTCACATGCTGCGCATCGGACTGATATTCAATGCCTAACTCTGCCAGTGCAGACTGCGCTTTTTCTAATGCCGATTTTTCTTCGCCAGAGACTTTTAGCCGCAACGGAATAAGCAACGGCTGGGCGCAAACTGGCGATTCACCCGGCGTCAGTTGCACCTGACGCAACCAGCGTTCCGCTACCGGCAGGGCTAAAAGTGAAATTTTGCCGTCGCGTTCCAGCAGCGCACAGTCAGAATGGACGATAGTCAGCACCCGACCAAAGCTTTGACCATTCGCTGCCAGCGTAAGTTCCTGCGGTTCTGACGCTTTTGGTTTGTGCATTGGCGCAGGCGTTTGCAAAAGCTGGCGATACACTTCGCCTTGCTGTTTCTGGTAGCCTGGCTGTGCGTTCGGCCACGGAGCGGCCTGGCGGCTGCCTGTTGCTGGAGCAGGAGAGTAGCGCTGGGCTGCTGGCTCACGAACTGCCGGTTCAGCGAAATGATTACGCCCTGCTGCCACGCGGTTTTCTGGTACAGGACGCGGTGCTGGCTGAGCGTTACCCTCCAACGGCAAAGGCGTTTCCAGTTGCTGTTGCAGCACGCTTAACACGCCCTGATAGATAAAATCATGCACCAGGCGCGACTGATGAAAACGCACTTCGTGTTTGGCAGGGTGCACGTTAACATCCACCTGATGCGGGTCGATCTCAAGATACAACACAAACGCCGGTTGTTGGTCGGCCCCCAGTTTATCTTCGCAGGCCTGGCGGATCGCGTGATTGATCAGGCGATCGCGCATCATGCGCCCATTCACGTAGCAATACTGAATTTCTGCCAGCGCGGGCGTGGTATGAGTCGGATCTACGACCCAGCCGTGCAGCGTGAGGTCACCGTGCTGCCATTCAATCGCCAGCGCATGTTCGAGAAAAGCGGTGCCACAAATCGCCCCTAAACGGCGCTCTTTTTGCCCGCCTTCCGGCACCGCGCGGTACTGGCGCATGATTTTGCCGTTATGTGACAGGTTGATGGTCACATCGAAACGCGCCAGTGCAATACGCCGGATAATCTCATCAATATGGTTAAATTCCGTTTTCTCGGTGCGCATGAATTTGCGCCGCGCCGGGGTGTTGTAGAACAGATCCAACACTTCCAGCGTCGTTCCCACCGGATGGGCAGCAGGTTTAACCGTCACATCCATATCACGCCCTTCGGCATAAGCCTGCCAGGCTTCCTGCTGTTCCGCGGTGCGCGAAGTGAGTGTCAGGCGGGAAACCGAACTGATACTCGCCAATGCCTCACCGCGAAAGCCCAGGCTGATAATGGCTTCGAGATCGTCCAGAGAGGCGATTTTACTGGTGGCATGACGCGCCAGCGCCAGCGCCAGTTCATCTTTTTTGATACCGCAGCCGTTATCACGAATGCGGATAAGTTTCGCCCCACCACGTTCGATATCAATATCAATGCGCGTCGCCCCCGCATCGAGGCTGTTTTCCACCAGTTCTTTGACTACCGACGCAGGTCGCTCGACCACCTCACCTGCGGCAATCTGGTTCGCCAGTTGTGGCGGTAAGACCTGAATTGGCATCAATAATCCTTAGTTTGGCAGCGTGCGATCTGACGTCGTGGCAGTACTGGCTGTCTGCGCAGTTGCGCCCTGCGGCGCAGACTGCATCGGATGCGCAAGGAAATAATTGCGCAGGCCGTTGTAAATGGCTTCTGCCAACTGCTGTTGATAATCGTCGCTCGCCAGCAAACGCTCTTCGCTGTTATTGCTGATAAAACCGGTTTCGACCAGTACTGACGGGATATCCGGCGAACGCAGAACGCCAAGGCTGGCGTGTTCTGGTCGACGTTTATGAATTTCGCCAATGCGTTGTAACTGGCTGATCATACTGGTCGCCACATCATACCCTACCCGCTGGGAATGACCGAACTGTAAATCCAGCACAGCCTGGCTTAAGTACGGATCCGACTGGCTGTTTGCCAGCACATCACCAGCACCGCCCAGCAACTCTGACTGTTTCTCGTGCTGTTCCAGCCAGCTTGCCATTTCACTGTTTGCGCGACGGTTCGAGAGCACCCATACAGAAGCGCCGGTGGCACTGCGGTTCGGTGCGGCATCGGCGTGAATCGACACGAGGAAATTGGCGTTTTGCTTACGTGCGACGTCACTACGCCCCATCACCGAAATAAAGTAATCCCCGTCACGGGTTAAAACCCCCTTAAACATCGGATCGGCATTGAGCAAAGTACGCAATTTACGCGCGATGGCGATGGTGACATTTTTCTCCCGCGTACCGCCAGGGCCGATAGCGCCAGGGTCCTGACCGCCGTGCCCGGCATCAATGGCGATGACAATTTTATCGCCAGTGTTAGCCGTCGCGCGCGCTGCCGGACGCGTTACCGTATTGCTGCTGATGACACCTGTTGTACGGTTGCTTTCAGTTTTAAACGGATTGCGCGCAGGTTCACTTACGCGCGGTGCGACAACCGTAGGTGTTTCAACGCGTTTAGCAACCACAGGCGGCGGAGGGGGCGGTGGCGGTGCATCGGCGTTAATCGTAAAGACGACTGTGTAATTGCTACCATTCTGCCGCTTCACCGCTTCGGTTTTACCGTTTTCGGTAAGATCGACCACCAACCGCAGCGTTTGCGCATCTTTTGGCGTGCCAGAGCGAATAGCTTTTACCAAATTATTGCCACTGAACAACAACGGTAGCCCCTGAATTACACCGGTTTGTTTAATATCCAGCGCCACAGTGCGTTTGCTTTGATGGCTAAAGGCATAATCAGGATCGCCAATAAAACTCAACGTTATCCGCGCCTGCTCACTGCCATTAGAAACCTGAATATCAGAGAGCGTAGCGGCACCAGCCTGTGCGCACAACAGCACCAATGCCGCCACCAACCAATTTTTGATGCGATACATCATCCCGCCACCTTTTAAAGGTTAACCGGCTAAACGCGCCAGCAACAATTCACCCGCAGAGGAAACAGCACTCACGCGCGCCTCACGGCCTTGTGCCTGATAATCAATGTGTATTTCGACATCCGGGTCAGGAAGAACACCTGTACCTTGTTGTGGCCATTCCACCAGGCAGATGGCATCGTGGGCAAAATAATCGCGGATCCCCATAAACTCCAGCTCCTCGGGATCGGCAAGGCGGTACAAATCAAAGTGATAAACCATTAATTTGTCGAGCGTATAGGGTTCGACCAGCGTATAGGTGGGGCTTTTGACATTACCCTGATGGCCCAGAGCTTGTAAAAAACCCCGGCTGAAGGTGGTTTTACCTGCCCCTAAATCGCCATACAGATAGATTACGGTAGCGCCATCGCAGGCTTTAGCTACCCGTTCGCCCAGGTCTAATGTTGCCTGCTCGTCAGGGAGCGGAATTACTCGATTCATCATGGTTTTTATCAGTCACTTCCGGGTTAACAATACGCTGTAGCGTGGAAAAGAGATCGGTTGCCAGCATCCCGCGCGTACCAAAACGCGCTGCCAGCACATCGGCCGCCGCACCGTGCGCAACACAACCGGCACAGGCAGCATCATACGGCGCCAGTTTCTGCCCTAACAATGCGCCAATAATACCAGAGAGCACATCGCCCATGCCGCCACTGGCCATACCTGCATTTCCGGCGTCAACAATACCTAACGCATCAGGATGTGCAGCGACCACGGTTCCGGCACCTTTCAGCACCGCTACACCACCATAACGTTGTACCAGACGTTGTGCGTAATGTAAGCGGTCACTTTCAATTTCAGCCACGGAACAGCCCAACAACCGTGCAGCCTCGCCAGGATGCGGCGTGATCACGCGATTGTGACGCTTATCGGGATTGATTGCCAGCAGGTTCAATGCATCAGCATCCCACAACATCGGTTTGCGAAAATTCTCGACTTTTTGTAGGGCTTTTTTCCCCCACTCTTGCTGACCCAGACCAGGGCCAATCACCACCACATCGGCCCATTCCAGGCTATCAGCTAAGGATTCCGCAGTCAGTTCGTATACCATCAATTCCGGGCGCGCGGTCAGCAACGGCGCAATGTTTTCACTGCGCGTCAGCACTCTGACCAAACCAGCGCCAGCACGCAGCGCCGCTTCGCCCGCCATACGGATCGCGCCCGCCGTGCCGTGATCGCCACCGATAATCACCAGTCGCCCGTGATCGCCTTTATGTGATGTCGGGCGACGCGGGTTCAGCCAGTGAGAAAGTTGCGATGCGGAAAAGCGCTGAATTTTCGCCTCCTGAGTTGCCAGCCACCTATCCAGCCCCAGCGAGTCAAAATGCAGATCCCCGGTTACATCCCGCGCTTTCCCGGTTAGCAAGCCTGGTTTCAGGGCAATAAAGGTCACGGTGTGAGAGGCGTTGATCACCGCACCTGGCGTGGCTCCGGTTTGTGCTAACAGGCCGGAAGGAATATCAACTGCCACAATCGGCGCAGGATGAGTATTGGCATGATCGATTAATTTACTGATGGGTTCACGGGGCGCTTGCTGCAATCCGGTGCCGAGCAGCGCATCAACTATCAGATCCACCGACTCAGGCCAGACAATATTCGAAGCATGAATCTCGCCTCCCGCGTTTAACCATGCATCGCGCGCTTGTGCGGCCTCTTCTGGCAACGGTTTGTCGCTCTCCTGGGCCAGCAGCGTGACCTCAATGCCGATGGCTTTTGCCCGCCGCGCGACCACATACCCATCGCCACCGTTATTGCCATGACCGCACAGCACCAGCCAATGACGGGCGTCAGGATAAGCTGTACGACACACCTGAAACGCGGCTTCCCCCGCACGAAGCATCAGTTCATAGAGCGTTAGCCCCAGCGCATCCGCCGCCTCGCGTTCGCCACGGCGGATATCGTCGGCGTGCCAGACGGTGTGTGGTATACTTACGGGGTTTTTCTTCATTGTATGGTCCGTCATGTCAGAGCCCCTCGATCTCAATCAGTTAGCGCAAAAAATTAAACAGTGGGGGCTGGAACTGGGCTTTCAGCAAGTAGGTATTACCGATACCGATCTCAGCGAGTCCGAGCCAAAACTGCAAGCATGGCTGGACAAACAATACCATGGCGAAATGGACTGGATGGCGCGTCACGGTATGCTGCGCGCCCGCCCCCACGAGTTATTGCCCGGTACACTGCGCGTGATCAGCGTGCGGATGAATTATCTTCCTGCCAACGCCGCATTTGCCAGCACGCTGAAAAATCCCAAACTCGGCTATGTTAGCCGTTATGCGCTGGGCCGTGACTATCACAAACTTCTGCGCAACCGACTCAAAAAGCTGGGCGAGATGATTCAGCAACATTGTGTTTCGCTGAATTTTAGACCGTTTGTCGACTCTGCGCCTATTCTTGAGCGTCCGTTAGCTGAAAAAGCAGGTCTTGGCTGGACAGGTAAGCACTCACTTATTCTTAATCGCGAAGCTGGTTCGTTCTTCTTTTTAGGCGAACTGCTGGTTGATATTCCGCTACCTGTGGATCAACCGGTTGAGGAAGGATGTGGTAAATGCGTTGCCTGCATGACGATTTGCCCGACCGGAGCCATCGTGGAACCATATACCGTCGATGCTCGCCGCTGTATCTCTTATCTCACCATTGAACTGGAAGGAGCAATCCCGGAAGAACTACGGCCATTAATGGGAAACCGTATTTACGGTTGCGATGATTGTCAGCTTATCTGCCCGTGGAATCGCTATTCACAACTGACAACTGAAGATGATTTCAGCCCGCGTAAACCGTTACATGCGCCGGAGCTCATTGAGCTTTTTGCCTGGAGCGAAGAGAAGTTTTTAAAAGTCACGGAAGGATCAGCGATTAGGCGGATTGGTCACTTACGCTGGCTGCGAAATATCGCCGTAGCACTAGGAAATGCGCCCTGGGATGAAGCGATTCTGGCGGCACTGAACAGTCGGAAAGGTGAACACCCACTTCTCGATGAACACATAGAGTGGGCGATTGCGCAGCAAATCGAGCGACGAAATGCCTGCGTGGTCGAGGTGCAACTACCGAAAAAACAGCGTCTGGTTCGCGTGATAGAAAAAGGCTTACCACGTGACGCCTGATTCATCCACAGCTTGTGAATAAAATTAAAAACACATTGCAATTCAAGCCAGAAAAAATCGTCAAGTGATCAATACGACAAATCAAAACCTTATTTTTCAACTTAAATATCAACACGTTAAAAAATTACTATTCACCGTGCGAAGTTTTCCTGAAATTAAGATTACAGCCCGACACTGTGGATAACTCTGTTTACAAGAGTTTGTCAGAGATAACAAAAACCAGCAATAACGCATCGCGTCGCTGTGGATATTTTATTGAGAGGAGAATTTGGAGCGGGAAACGAGACTCGAACTCGCGACCCCGACCTTGGCAAGGTCGTGCTCTACCAACTGAGCTATTCCCGCGTACTACTTAATTTTTGCTTTCGTAATTTCGCATTTCTGCGTCGTTACGGGAGGCGCATTATACGAGAAATCTTTCCCTCTGCAACCCCCCTAAAAAAAATTTTTTGAGTTTTTATCTCAAGTGCTGAAATTATCGGCAAGACGTTCAATTTAGCGTCAAAATCACGCCGCCGCAAGTGGATTTCGGCGGTTACGTGACCAGGAAAAATTTTACATCTTGATGAAGTGCTCGCGGTAGTAAGCCAGTTCCGCCACCGATTCACGGATATCATCCATCGCCTGATGCGTCCCCTGTTTGGTAAAACCATCAAGAATTTCCGGCTTCCAACGGCGCGCCAGCTCTTTCAGCGTGCTGACATCGAGATAGCGGTAGTGGAAGTACGACTCCAGTTCCGGCATGTATTTGAACAGGAAGCGACGATCCTGACCAATACTGTTACCGCAGATCGGTGATTTTCCTGCTGGCACCCACTGTTTTAAGAACTCGAGCGTCGCCAGTTCCGCTTCCCGATCGCCCATCGTGCTCGCCTTCACACGCTCCACCAGCCCACTGGCGGTATGAGTGCGCACGTTCCAGTCATCCATCAACGCTAACTGTTCATCAGACTGGTGTACTGCAATGGTCGGCCCTTCTGCCAGAATATTCAGGTTGGCATCGGTCACCAGCGTGGCAATCTCAATAATGCGATCGCGCTCGGGATCCAGACCGGTCATCTCAAGATCGATCCAAATCAGGTTGTTTTCATTGGCACTCATGCTATTTTCCACCCATTCACAGTGACTATATTGATTCGCAATTGCGTGTATCATAGATGTTTTGCCCATCAGGGGCGACCAGGAGTCAGTACGATTGAGTAAAAATAAACTCTCCAAAGGCCAGCAGCGCCGTGTGAACGCCAATCACCAGCGTCGTCTTAAAACGTCTAAGGAGAAGCCCGACTACGACGACAATCTGTTTGGCGAGTCTGATGAAGGTATCGTCATCAGCCGTTTTGGCATGCATGCTGATGTGGAATCCGCCGATGGCGAAGTTCACCGCTGCAATATTCGCCGCACCATCCGTTCGCTGGTGACTGGCGATCGCGTTGTCTGGCGTCCGGGCAAACCGGCGGCGGAAGGTATTAATGTCAAAGGGATCGTTGAAGCGGTGCATGAGCGCACCTCGGTGTTGACGCGCCCGGATTTTTACGACGGCGTGAAGCCCATTGCCGCCAACATCGACCAGATCGTCATTGTCTCCGCCATTTTGCCGGAGCTGTCGCTCAATATTATCGACCGTTACCTGGTGGCCTGCGAAACCTTGCAGATTGAGCCGATTATTGTGCTCAACAAGATCGACCTGCTGGACGATGACGGTATGGCATTTGTCAACGAGCAGATGGATATTTACCGCAACATTGGTTATCGCGTATTAATGGTTTCCAGCCATACTCAGGATGGCCTGAAACCGCTGGAAGAGGCGTTGACCGGGCGGATCAGCATCTTTGCCGGGCAGTCTGGCGTCGGTAAATCCAGTCTGCTGAACGCGTTGCTGGGGCTGCAAAAAGAGATCCTGACCAACGATGTTTCGGACAACTCTGGTCTGGGTCAACACACCACCACCGCCGCACGGCTGTATCACTTCCCGCACGGCGGTGATGTGATTGATTCCCCTGGCGTGCGTGAATTTGGTCTCTGGCACCTGGCACCGGAACAAATCACTCAAGGCTTTGTCGAATTTCATGATTACTTAGGCCTGTGTAAGTATCGCGATTGCAAACACGATACCGATCCGGGCTGCGCTATCCGTGAAGCGGTTGAAGATGGGAAAATCGCGGAAACTCGTTTCGAAAACTATCACCGTATTCTGGAAAGCATGGCGCAGGTAAAAACGCGTAAAAACTTTTCTGATACGGATGACTGACAATTAAGCTAACCGTCGTTAGAATCGTCCCCTTTTTTTCAGGATCCGGCATGTACGCCGGATCAGGAACGACAAAACAATGGCCTGGAGGCTACCTTGTTAAATTCATTCAAACTTTCGCTACAGTATATTCTGCCGAAACTATGGCTTACTCGCCTGGCGGGTTGGGGTGCAAGCAAGCGGGCAGGATGGCTGACAAAACTGGTTATCGATCTGTTCGTTAAATACTACAAGGTCGACATGAAAGAGGCGCAGAAACCGGACACCGCCAGCTACCGTACCTTTAACGAATTTTTTGTCCGTCCGCTGCGTGACGATGTACGCCCGATCGATACCGACCCGAATGTTCTGGTCATGCCTGCCGATGGTGTTATCAGCCAGTTAGGTAAAATCGAAGAAGATAAAATCCTGCAAGCCAAAGGCCACAACTACAGTCTTGAAGCCCTGCTGGCGGGTAACTACCTGATGGCGGATCTCTTCCGCAACGGTACGTTTGTGACCACTTACCTCTCCCCGCGTGACTACCACCGCGTACATATGCCGTGCAACGGTATCCTGCGTGAGATGATCTACGTGCCGGGCGATCTCTTCTCGGTGAATCATCTCACAGCCCAGAACGTGCCAAATCTGTTTGCCCGTAACGAACGCGTAATCTGTCTCTTCGATACCGAATTCGGCCCGATGGCACAGATTCTGGTCGGTGCGACAATTGTTGGCAGCATTGAAACTGTCTGGGCAGGCACCATTACGCCACCGCGCGAAGGCATCATCAAACGCTGGACCTGGCCTGCCGGGGAAAACGACGATTCTGTGGCGCTACTGAAAGGCCAGGAAATGGGGCGCTTTAAACTCGGATCTACTGTTATCAACCTGTTTGCGCCGGGTAAAGTGAATCTGGTTGAGCAACTGGCAAGCCTTTCTGTCACTAAGATTGGTCAGCCGCTGGCTGTATCTACCGAAACCTTTGTTACGCCAGAAACTGAACCGGCTCCGCTTCCTGCTGAAGAGATCGAGGCAGAACACGACGCCAGCCCATTGGTTGACGACAAAAAAGACCTGGTCTAATCCATCAAAGGAAACGCTGACGTGCGCCTGATTATCACTTTTCTGATGGCCTGGTGCCTCAGTTGGGGGGCGTACGCCGCGACGGCCCCCGATAGTAAACAAATCACCCAGGAACTGGAGCAGGCAAAAGCGGCGAAACCCGCGCAGCCGGAAGTCGTAGAGGCGCTCCAGTCTGCCTTAAATGCGCTTGAGGAACGTAAAGGTTCCCTTGAGCGCATCAAGCAATATCAAGAAATCATTGATAACTACCCGAAACTCTCCGCTACTCTGCGCGCACAGTTAAACAATATGCGTGATGAGCCGCGCAGCGTGTCGCCGGGGATGTCTACCGACGCGCTGAATCAGGAAATACTCCAGGTCAGCAGTCAGTTGCTGGATAAAAGCCGTCAGGCCCAGCAAGAGCAGGAACGCGCCCGCGAGATTGCGGATTCGCTTAATCAATTACCACAACAGCAAACTGACGCCCGCCGCCAGTTGAATGAAATTGAGCGCCGACTGGGGACACTCACGGGAAATAGTCCGCTTAATCAGGCACAAAATTTCGCGTTGCAGGCCGACTCCGCACGTTTGAAATCATTGGTCGATGAACTCGAGCTGGCGCAACTTTCTGCCAATAACCGTCAGGAACTGGCTCGTCTGCGCTCGGCACTGGCAGAAAAAGAGAGTCAGCAACTGGATGCGTATTTGCAGGCCCTGCGCAACCAGTTGAACAGCCAACGCCAGCTTGAGGCAGAGCGGGCGCTGGAAAGCACTGAATTACTGGCAGAAAGCAGTGCCGATTTGCCGGAAGATATCGTTGCTCAATTCAAAATTAACCGTGAACTATCGGCAGCGTTGAATCAGCAAGCGCAGCGGATGGATCTCGTCGCCTCACAGCAGCGTCAGGCTGCCAGCCAGACGTTGCAAGTCCGGCAGGCGCTGAATACGCTGCGTGAACAGTCGCAATGGCTGGGTTCATCAAACTTGCTCGGTGAAGCACTGCGGGCGCAGGTGGCACGCCTGCCGGAAATGCCGAAACCGCAACAGCTTGATACCGAAATGGCTCAGTTGCGCGTGCAACGGTTGCATTATGAAGATCTCCTCAATAAACAGCCACAACTGCGACAGATCCTTCAGGCCGACGGCCAGCCGCTGACTGCCGAGCAAAACCGGATACTCGAAGCTCAATTGCGTACTCAGCGCGAGTTGCTTAACTCATTACTCCAGGGCGGCGACACGCTACTGCTTGAGCTAACCAAGCTGAAAGTTTCCAACGGGCAACTGGAAGATGCGCTGAAAGAGGTCAACGAAGCGACACACCGCTATCTGTTCTGGACCTCTGATGTGCGCCCGATGACCATCGCCTGGCCGTTGGAAATCGCCCAGGATCTGCGTCGTCTGATCTCGCTGGACACCTTCAGTCAGTTAGGTAAAGCCACCATGATGATGCTGACCAGCAAAGAGACTATTTTACCGCTGTTTGGCGCGTTGATTCTGGTCGGTTGCAGCATTTACTCGCGCCGCTATTTCACCCGTTTTCTTGAACGTTCGGCGGCTAAAGTCGGCAAAGTCACTCAGGATCATTTCTGGCTGACGTTACGGACGCTTTTCTGGTCGATCCTCGTCGCTTCGCCGCTACCAGTGCTGTGGATGACGCTGGGTTACGGCTTGCGCGAGGCGTGGCCTTATCCGCTGGCGGTAGCGATTGGCGATGGTGTAACGGCCACCGTGCCACTGCTGTGGGTGGTGATGATTTGCGCCACCTTTGCTCGCCCGAACGGCTTGTTTATCGCCCATTTCGGCTGGCCGCGCGAACGTGTTTCCCGTGGTATGCGCTACTACCTGATGAGCATTGGGCTTATCGTGCCACTGATTATGGCGCTGATGATGTTTGATAATCTCGACGACCGCGAGTTTTCCGGCTCACTGGGACGTCTTTGCTTTATCCTCATTTGCGGTGCACTGGCAGTGGTCACGCTCAGCCTGAAAAAAGCCGGGATCCCGCTGTATCTTAACAAAGAAGGCAGTGGTGACAACATTGCCAACCATATGCTGTGGAACATGATGATTGGCGCGCCACTGGTCGCTATTCTCGCCGCAGCCGTGGGTTATCTGGCAACAGCGCAGGCTCTGCTAGCAAGGCTGGAAACATCGGTCGCCATCTGGTTCCTGTTACTGGTGATTTATCACGTTATCCGCCGCTGGATGCTGATCCAACGCCGCAGGTTGGCGTTTGACCGGGCGAAGCATCGCCGTGCTGAAATGCTGGCACAACGCGCGCGTGGCGAAGAAGAAGCGCATCATCACAGTAGCCCGGAAGGGGCGATTGAAGTGGATGAAAGCGAAGTCGATCTCGATGCTATCAGTGCACAATCCTTGCGGCTGGTGCGTTCAATCCTGATGCTGATCGCCCTTCTTTCAGTCATCGTGCTGTGGTCAGAAATTCATTCCGCTTTTGGCTTCCTCGAAAATATTTCGCTGTGGGATGTCACCTCCACAGTGCAGGGCGTGGAAAGTCTGGAACCGATTACTCTCGGTGCAGTGCTGATTGCCATTCTGGTGTTTATCATCACCACGCAACTAGTGCGCAACCTGCCCGCGCTGCTGGAACTGGCGATTTTGCAGCACCTTGATTTAACGCCAGGTACAGGTTACGCCATCACCACCATCACCAAATATCTGCTGATGCTGATTGGCGGGCTGGTCGGCTTCTCGATGATTGGTATTGAGTGGTCGAAATTGCAGTGGCTGGTCGCTGCACTCGGTGTTGGTCTCGGTTTTGGTTTGCAGGAGATTTTCGCCAACTTTATCTCTGGTCTGATTATCCTGTTCGAAAAACCGATTCGCATTGGCGATACGGTGACAATTCGCGATCTTACTGGCAGTGTGACGAAAATTAACACCCGCGCCACCACTATCAGCGACTGGGATCGCAAAGAGATTATTGTGCCGAACAAAGCGTTCATTACTGAGCAGTTTATCAACTGGTCGCTTTCTGACTCGGTCACGCGCGTGGTGTTGACGATTCCGGCTCCTGCCGATGCCAACAGTGAAGAAGTGACGGAAATCTTGCTAACCGCAGCGCGTCGCTGCTCGTTGGTCATCGACAACCCGGCACCGGAAGTCTTCCTGGTCGATCTACAACAGGGGATTCAGATTTTCGAGTTGCGTATTTACGCCGCGGAAATGGGTCACCGTATGCCGCTGCGCCACGAGATCCACCAGTTAATTCTGGCGGGCTTCCACGCCCACGGTATCGATATGCCATTCCCGCCGTTCCAGATGCGTCTGGAAAGTCTGAACGGTAAACAAACGGGCAGAACATTAACGTCTGCGGGTAAAGGGCGTCAGGCAGGAAGCTTGTAACGTGAGAAACTGCCGGAGGCGACTCTGGCAGTTTCAATCACCAACAAAACTGATAGCGCAGGAAAAACTGCCATAGCCAGTAGCCGAAGATCGCCAGTGCGGTGGCGTACATAAACCAGCCGCGTTTTTTTCGCCACTGCGTGAACCAAAGAAAAGGGAAAAACAGTGGCAACGTCATTATCACACCGACATCGCGAGTATCGTCATTTTCCAGATGCTCCAACACATCGCAGATGTTGTTAATCCCACGTCCATCAATCATCCATTCTTTGTCCAGCGTGGACAGTATCAGAATCCAGAGAACAGATACGAAGAACCAAATGCAGCATAAAATAAACTGATGTGCACTCATGATGTTTCAACCGACAGTTTCATTTCGCTAAAACGCATTCTGAACAAATCACCGTATCCGACCAATTCGCCACGAAAAACCAGGAACCTGATAAGGTAAGCGCAATAAATATCCGACAGGTTTCGCCACCGATTCCGGTCTCGATCTTTGAGGGTATTAATGGTATTGCCGACCACCATCGCTATTTTACGGGTATGGCAGGCATCGAAAAAAGAGAGAATAGTCTGCTCTATTTCCGCTACATCCCCAGCAGAAAATTGCAGTGCTCTGATTTGATCTTCGGTTATCAGCGGGCCCCGCCCCGTGCCATCCATGACATCTTCCTTTTCAGACAACTCATCGCCGGGCTGGCGATGAGTTGTTATTGCATACAATCAATCTAAGGTTAACTCAGGCTTATTCGCCATGCGGCCGCAATAGTTCTGGTAAATCGCCATTGCTAACAGCGAGAAGAAGACAGGGCCGCCAATCATCCACAATGTGCTATCCCAGTCTCCGGCTTCGACTACTGGCTGGATGATGGTAAAGACGTTAGCAAACGTCACCACCAATACGACAACCACTGTGGCAATCATTGCTGACATGTGCGTTTTGAAAATAACAAACGGTCTGTCGAGATCCTGACGCGCTTTAAAGAACGGGAATGCCAGGGCAAGGAACAGATACGGAATGGTCATGGAGACATTCGCCATCAGCGTCAGCTTGTTAAAGAACGCCGATGCGGTGCCGCCGCCAAACGAAACCAGCAGGATGAAGACAGTAACCAACCCGCACTGCATCCACATCGCAATAGACGGCATTCCCATCGCGTTCAGACGCGTCATTGGTTCCGGCCACAATGCTTTCGGCGTCCCCTGGATGATTGCTTTCAACGGCGAGTAGCAAAGCGTAAAGAACGCCCCCGTGTAAGCGAGGAACATCGAAAGTCCGGTAATACGCGCAAACCATACCCCCAGCGACAATGATGCTTCGGGCGACAAATGCAGTGCATTACCCAGCGTCATCCCAAGGCTCTTCATCAGTACATAAGTAATATTGCCAAGGTTAACCGAACCATTACTTAATACCTGCTGCCAGTTAGTGCTGACGCCCCATAAGAATATTGCCAGGGAATAACCAATCGAAATAACAATAGCGGCAAAAACAATACCTTTAGCAAAATTCTTTTCAGGATTTTCCGTTTTATCAACCAGACCGCCAACAGCTTCAATTCCACCGTAAGCGAAAATAGCAAATACGACAAAAGATAACATCGCCAGACCGGACTGATATCCCGGATTTGGAGATACCACAAAATTAATATCCTGTGCGAAATGACCACCATTTAATAACAAAATAGCAACGCTCACTAACAGTAATACTAAATTAAGACACATTACTGCTATACCACCTACCGCAGTAATACGGGCTATTTTATTAATCCCTTTTGAGGCGACGACGGTAACCAGAACCATCCATGCGACAGCCAACAGACCAACAACCTGCGTAGGCTCCAGCCCGGCAATACTCCAGTGCTGAGTCATGTCGCTACCATAGAGGAATGTTGAGAACGGCACCCAAACTTTAGCGGAAGTACTCACCATCCAGATGATATAAGAGGAAAACCACATAAAGGTGCCGATGAAAGCAAAACGTGGCCCAACGCTATTATTCATCCAGGAATAGATACCGCCCTCTTCTTTGCGATAGGCCGCCCCCATTTCAGCCATCATTAAGGCGAATGGAATAAAGAATAATAATGCAGAAAATATATAAAATGGAATCGCACTATAACCCATTAAATAATAAGCCGATGGGCTATTCGCAAAACCGAATACTGAAGTAAAGATCATCAATATGAGCCCAATTAGACTCATCTTTTTTATCGTGTGAGGCATGGAATCATCCTTCATTTCAGCGCATATATTAAACGCGCCAATTAACTGCACTACCCACCGATTGGCAGGCAACAATAAAACTAATACAGAATTGATACCTGGATGATAGCAAACATCCAGTCTTAAATTGTGCGCTTTAGCGGGAAAATGAAAACATCTGCTACAGAATGGCGTCAGCTACGCCATTCTGTGTTGCGATTGAGCTAGCTTTTCAGAATTATGCCCGGTCGACACTAAAGGCAATGACTTCCGCCAGTGTCTCAGCGCCCAATGCCAGCATCACCAGGCGGTCAACACCTAACGCCACGCCGGAACAGTCAGGCATACCAACTTCCAGGGCGTCAATCAGGTTCTGGTCGATAGGATGTTGTGGTAAACCACGCGCCGCACGTTTACGGTTATCCTGCTCAAAGCGTTGTTGCTGTTCACGAGCGTCCGTCAATTCATGGAAACCATTCGCCAGCTCAATACCTTTGTAGTAGACCTCGAAGCGTTCCGCGACCCGATGATCTTCCGTACTAATTTGTGCCAGTGATGCCTGGCTGGCCGGGAAATGGTACACAAACGTTGGTTTTTCTTTACCAATGTTCGGTTCCACGCCAAAGGTAAACAGCAGTTGCAGCAACGTGTCGCGGTCTTCTTCGGTGTCTGCAACGTTACTCAAGTCCAGTTTCGCCGCGACTTCTCGCAGTTGCGTTTTGTCAGCAGAAAGCGGGTCTATTTCCAGATAACGCAAGAAAGCTTGTTGATAAGAAAGGCTTTCTGCCGCCGGGCAGTCCAGCACCTGTTGCAAGAGGTCGTCCACCTCATTCATCAACCGATACATATCATAATGCGGTCGATACCACTCCAGCATAGTGAACTCAGGGTTGTGATAACGTCCCATCTCTTCATTACGGAAGCTGCGGCACAACTGGAATACCGGACCACAACCGGCAACCAGCAGGCGTTTCATGTGGTATTCCGGGCTGGTCATTAACCAGAGATTCATCCCCTGCGAGTGCCCGGGGCCTACGAAACGTGTCTCAAACGGGACCAAATGAATATCGGTTACCGTCGCCTGGCTCATACAAGGCGTCTCCACCTCCAGCACTCCACGATCGGCAAAGAAACGACGGATCTCCGCCATAATCGCCGCGCGTTTTAATAAGTTAGGAATGGATGCGCTCGGCTGCCAGGATGCCGTTTCGCTCATAGTAAAATCTCCAGTTTTTGACAAGGGCACGAAGTCTACTCGCAACGCGACGGCGAGACAAATTTTACGCAGAAATCAATCAACGGTGGGCTGTGACTAAAAAAACCGCAATATGATGGTTTAGTAATTAAATTAATCATCTTCAGTGATAATTTAGCCTCCCGGCACGCTAAAAAAATCGATCTCGTCAAATTTCAGACTTATCCATCAGACTATACTGTTGTACCTATAAAGGAGCAGTGGAATAGCGTTCGCAGACCGTAGCTTTCAGACACTTACCCTGAAGTACGGTGCTGCGGGATAAAAACAATCTGGAGGAATGTCGTGCAAACCTTTCAAGCCGATCTTGCCATTGTAGGTGCCGGTGGCGCGGGATTACGTGCTGCAATTGCTGCCGCGCAGGCAAATCCAAATGCAAAAATCGCACTAATCTCAAAAGTATACCCGATGCGCAGCCATACCGTTGCCGCAGAAGGGGGCTCCGCCGCTGTCGCGCAGGATCATGACAGCTTCGAATATCACTTTCACGATACAGTAGCGGGTGGCGACTGGTTGTGTGAGCAGGATGTCGTGGATTATTTCGTCCACCACTGCCCAACTGAAATGACTCAACTGGAACTGTGGGGATGCCCATGGAGCCGTCGCCCGGATGGTAGCGTCAACGTACGTCGCTTCGGCGGTATGAAAATCGAGCGTACCTGGTTCGCCGCCGATAAGACAGGCTTCCATATGCTGCACACGCTGTTCCAGACCTCTCTGCAATTCCCGCAGATCCAGCGTTTTGATGAACACTTCGTGCTGGATATTCTGGTCGATGATGGTCACGTTCGCGGCCTGGTGGCAATGAACATGATGGAAGGTACGCTGGTGCAAATCCGTGCTAATGCGGTGGTTATGGCTACCGGCGGCGCGGGTCGCGTATATCGCTACAACACCAACGGCGGCATTGTTACTGGCGACGGTATGGGCATGGCACTGAGCCACGGCGTTCCGCTGCGTGACATGGAATTCGTTCAATATCACCCGACCGGTCTGCCGGGTTCCGGTATCCTGATGACCGAAGGTTGCCGCGGTGAAGGCGGTATTCTGGTCAACAAAAATGGCTACCGTTATCTGCAAGATTACGGCATGGGCCCGGAAACTCCGCTGGGCGAGCCGAAAAACAAATATATGGAACTGGGTCCGCGCGACAAAGTTTCTCAGGCCTTCTGGCACGAATGGCGTAAAGGCAACACCATCTCCACACCACGCGGCGATGTGGTATACCTCGACCTGCGTCACCTGGGTGAGAAAAAACTGCACGAACGTCTGCCGTTTATCTGCGAACTGGCAAAAGCATACGTTGGCGTCGATCCGGTTAAAGAACCGATTCCGGTACGTCCGACCGCGCACTACACCATGGGCGGTATCGAAACCGATCAGAACTGCGAAACCCGTATTAAGGGTCTGTTCGCCGTCGGTGAATGTTCCTCTGTAGGTCTGCACGGTGCAAACCGTCTGGGATCCAACTCACTGGCAGAACTGGTGGTCTTCGGTCGTCTGGCCGGTGAGCAAGCTATGGAGCGCGCATCTACCGCTGGTAATGGCAACGATGCGGCAATCAATGCACAGGCTACTGCCGTTGAACAGCGTCTGAAAGATCTGGTTAACCAGGACGGCGGCGAAAACTGGGCGAAGATCCGCGACGAAATGGGCATGGCCATGGAAGAAGGCTGCGGTATCTACCGTACGCCGGAACTGATGCAGAAAACCATCGACAAACTGGCGGAGCTGCAAGAACGCTTCAAGCGCGTGCGCATCACCGACACCTCCAGCGTGTTCAACACCGACCTGCTCTACACCATCGAGCTGGGTCACGGTCTGAACGTTGCCGAATGTATGGCGCACTCCGCAATGGCGCGTAAAGAGTCTCGCGGCGCGCACCAGCGTCTGGACGAAGGTTGCACCGAGCGTGACGACGTCAACTTCCTCAAACACACCCTCGCCTTCCGCGATGCTGATGGCACTACTCGCCTGGAGTACAGCGACGTGAAGATTACTACGCTGCCGCCAGCTAAACGCGTTTACGGTGGCGAAGCGGATGCAGCCGATAAGGCGGAAGCAGCCAATAAGAAGGAGAAGGCGAATGGCTGAGATGAAGAACCTGAAAATCGAGGTGGTGCGCTATAACCCGGAAGTCGATACCGCACCGCATAGCGCATTTTATGAAGTACCTTATGACGCAACCACCTCATTACTGGATGCGCTGGGCTATATCAAAGACAACCTGGCACCGGATCTGAGCTACCGCTGGTCCTGCCGTATGGCGATTTGTGGTTCCTGCGGCATGATGGTCAACAACGTGCCGAAACTGGCATGTAAAACCTTCCTGCGTGACTACACCGACGGTATGAAGGTTGAAGCGCTAGCTAACTTCCCGATCGAACGCGATCTGGTCGTCGATATGACCCACTTCATCGAAAGTCTGGAAGCGATCAAACCATACATCATTGGCAACTCCCGCACCGCGGATCAGGGTACTAATATCCAGACCCCGGCGCAGATGGCGAAGTATCATCAGTTCTCCGGTTGCATCAACTGTGGTCTGTGCTACGCCGCGTGCCCGCAGTTTGGCCTGAACCCAGAGTTCATCGGTCCGGCTGCCATTACGCTGGCGCATCGTTATAACGAAGATAGCCGCGACCACGGTAAGAAGGAGCGTATGGCGCAGTTGAACAGCCAGAACGGCGTATGGAGCTGTACTTTCGTGGGCTACTGCTCCGAAGTCTGCCCGAAACACGTCGATCCGGCTGCGGCCATTCAGCAGGGCAAAGTAGAAAGTTCGAAAGACTTTCTTATCGCGACCCTGAAACCACGCTAAGGAGTGCAACATGACGACTAAACGTAAACCGTATGTACGGCCAATGACGTCCACCTGGTGGAAAAAATTGCCGTTTTATCGCTTTTACATGCTGCGCGAAGGCACGGCGGTTCCGGCTGTGTGGTTCAGCATTGAACTGATTTTCGGGCTGTTTGCCCTGAAAAATGGCCCGGAAGCCTGGGCGGGATTCGTCGACTTTTTACAAAACCCGGTTATCGTGATCATTAACCTGATCACTCTGGCGGCAGCTCTGCTGCACACCAAAACCTGGTTTGAACTGGCACCGAAAGCGGCCAATATCATTGTAAAAGACGAAAAAATGGGACCAGAGCCAATTATCAAAAGTCTCTGGGCGGTAACCGTGGTTGCCACCATCGTAATCCTGTTTGTAGCCTTGTACTGGTAAGGAGCCTGAGATGATTAATCCAAATCCAAAGCGTTCTGACGAACCGGTATTCTGGGGCCTTTTCGGGGCCGGTGGTATGTGGAGCGCAATCATTGCACCGGTAATGATCCTGCTGGTCGGCATTATGCTGCCGCTGGGACTGTTTCCGGGTGATGCTCTGAGCTACGAACGCGTTCTGGCGTTCGCGCAGAGCTTCATTGGTCGCGTATTCCTGTTCCTGATGATCGTTCTGCCGCTGTGGTGTGGTTTACACCGTATGCACCACGCGATGCACGATCTGAAAATCCACGTGCCTGCGGGCAAATGGGTTTTCTACGGTCTGGCTGCTATCCTGACAGTTGTCACGCTGATTGGTGTCGTTACAATCTAACGCATCGCCAATGTAAATCCGGCCCGCCTATGGCGGGCCGTTTTGTATGGGAACCAGACCTTATGCTCAAAATGACGCTCTGCGCCTTACTGATTACCGCCTCTTGCTCCGCACTTGCCGCCCCCCAACAGCTCAACGATATTGTGCATCGCACAATGACTCCGCTTATAGAACAACAAAAAATCCCGGGCATGGCCGTTGCAGTGATTTACCAGGGCAAACCTTATTACTTTACCTGGGGCTATGCGGACGTAGATAAAAAGCAGCCCGTCACGCAGCAAACGTTGTTTGAGTTAGGCTCGGTCAGCAAAACATTTACGGGCGTACTTGGTGGCGACGCTATTGCTCGAGGGGAAATAAATCTAAGCGATCCCGTCACAAAATACTGGCCTGAACTTACCGCTAAACAGTGGAACGGGATCACGCTATTACATCTCGCAACCTACACCGCTGGCGGCCTGCCATTGCAAGTGCCGGATGACGTTAAATCCTCAAGCGACTTGCTGCGCTTCTATCAAAACTGGCAGCCTGACTGGACGCCAGGAACACAACGTCTGTATGCCAACTCCAGTATCGGTTTATTCGGCTCGCTAGCTGTGAAGCCGTCTGGTTTGAGCTTTGAACAGGCAATGGATACCCGTGTCTTCCAGCCACTCAAACTCACCCATACGTGGATTAATGTGCCGCCTGCAGAAGAAAAGAATTACGCCTGGGGATATCGCGAAGGTAAGGCGGTGCATGTTTCGCCAGGGGCGTTAGATGCTGAAGCTTACGGTGTGAAATCGACGATTGAAGACATGGCCCGCTGGCTACAAAGCAATATAGATCCTCGTAATATCAATGACAAAACACTTCAGCAAGGTATCCAACTGGCGCAATCTCGCTACTGGAAAATTGGCGATATGTATCAAGGCCTGGGCTGGGAAATGCTGGACTGGCCGGTAAATCCTGACAGCATCATTAATGGCAGCGACAATAAAATTGCACTGGCAGCACGACCAGTAAAAGCGATTACGCCCCCTGCTCCTGCTGTGCGCACATCATGGGTACATAAAACAGGGGCGACCGGCGGATTTGGTAGCTATGTCGCATTTATCCCAGAAAAAGAGTTGGGTATTGTGATGCTGGCTAACAAAAACTATCCAAACCCGGTGAGAGTCGCCGCCGCCTGGCAGATCCTCAACGCTTTGCAATAACAACGAAGATGGCCCGAATTTACGGGCCTTTTCTCCGCTTTTCCTTGCTGTCATCTACACTTAGAAAAAAACCAGTAAGGAAACATCTATGCGCCTGCTCCCTCTTGTTGCCGCAGCGACAGCAGCATTTCTTGTCGTTGCCTGTAGTTCACCTACGCCGCCGCGTGGCGTGACCGTAGTGAATAATTTCGACGCTAAGCGCTATCTTGGCACCTGGTATGAGATTGCCCGTTTTGATCACCGCTTTGAACGCGGACTGGAGAAAGTCACCGCGACATATAGCCTGCGGGATGATGGTGGATTGAATGTCATCAACAAAGGCTATAATCCGGACAGGGAGATGTGGCAACAGAGCGAAGGGAAAGCGTACTTTACCGGAGATCCGCATCGCGCAGCGCTGAAAGTGTCATTCTTTGGCCCTTTCTATGGCGGCTATAACGTCATTGCGCTCGACCGGGAGTATCGCCACGCGCTGGTTTGCGGCCCGGATCGCGACTACCTGTGGATACTCTCCCGCACGCCAACTATTTCTAGCGAAGTTAAACAGGAGATGCTGGCGGTCGCAACCCGGGAAGGATTTGATGTCAGTAAGTTTATCTGGGTACAGCAACCCGGCAGTTAATGGGTGCTGAGTTTCAGACCAACTATCCCCAGTACGATTAACGCCAGACTCGCCAGGCGCATCGGACTAGCAGACTCACCGAGCAGCACAATACCGGTGATCGCCGCCCCGACTGCGCCAATCCCCGTCCAGACAGCATAAGCTGTACCTACCGGTAGCGATTTCATTGCCCAGGCGAGCAACGCCATACTGACAATCATCGCCGTCACGGTAATTACGCTTGGCGTCAGACGACTAAAACCGTGGGTGTATTTCAGGCCTACCGCCCAGACGACTTCCAGCAAACCAGCAATAAACAGGATAATCCAGGACATATAATACTCCGGAGAAATGGGGCCGTCCCCGGTGAAACGATGCGTTTGCGGGTCGTCCCGCAAAGCTGATAGTGAAAGAAGCATTTTGCCGATTTAAGAGGAAATTTCAACGGTTACAGCAGTGATTACCGCCGGGAAAAACAAACGGCACGACAAACCTGTCGTACCGTTATTGCTTATTGCTGCGCTTTCGTCGCTGCGCCAGAAATCGCGTTACCGCCATCAGAGATGTCTTCACCAACGCCACGCGTGGTGTTGCAGGCAGTTAATACTGTTGAAAGCACCAGAACAGAAAAGATCGCTGCAATTGTCTTCTTCACCATAATATCTTCCTTTTAGGTAATGTTATTTGTGTTTGCCTATAGCAAATTAATAATAGACAACATCACCAAAAATGACGGGAATCTGATGATTTTTCGGAAGTGAAGAGGAAATTAGCTGGCAGCGCGGGAAATGGAATTGCCGAGATGTTTGATATCTTCACCGAAACCGCGAGCGGTGTTACAGCCCGTGAGCAGCGTACTGGCAAGCAAAACAAGAAGGATAAGGCGTTTCATCATCTCTGACCTGAAAAGTGATGGTGCAGCCAGCAGGCCGCACCACAACCGTATTACTTCACGCGAGATACGTATTCACCAGAGCGGGTATCCACTTTGATAACTTCGCCAATCTGTACGAACAGCGGAACTTTAACCACAGCGCCAGTGGACAGGGTAGCTGGTTTGCCGCCAGTACCTGCGGTATCACCTTTCAGACCTGGATCGGTATCAACGATTTCCAGTTCAACGAAGTTCGGCGGAGTAACGGAAATCGGCTGGCCGTTCCACAGAGTCACGATGCACTCTGCCTGATCCAGCAGCCATTTCGCGTTGTCGCCAATTGCTTTTGCATCAGCAGACAGTTGTTCGAAGGTTTCGTTGTTCATGAAGTGCCAGAACTCACCATCGTTGTACAGGTAAGTCAGGTTCATATCGACAACATCAGCGCCTTCAGCGGAATCCGTAGATTTAAAGGTTTTTTCTACACGAGTACCGGTCAGCAGACGACGCAGTTTAACGCGAGCAAATGCCTGGCCTTTACCCGGCTTCACAAATTCACTTGCTTCAACCGCGTAAGGTTCGCCGTCCAACATGATTTTAAGACCAGCACGAAAATCGTTGCTATAGTACGTTGCCATAAGGCCCTCTGAAATTTGTTAATTGGTAGCTAAGCCACAAAATGGCGCATATTGTAACCCTAAACACCCCATCCAGAGAAGATTGGTTAGCGCAACTTGCCGATGTTGTGACCGATCCTGATGAACTTCTGCGTCTTTTGAATATAGACGCGGACGAAAAACTGTTGGCCGGACGCAGCGCCAAAAAGCTGTTTGCCCTGCGCGTGCCCCGCTCATTTATCGATCGCATGGAAAAAGGCAATCCTGACGATCCACTTTTGCGTCAGGTACTTACCTCGCAAGATGAGTATATCACTGCCCCCGGTTTTTCCACCGACCCGCTGGAAGAACAGCACAGCGTGGTGCCTGGTTTGTTGCATAAATACCACAACCGGGCATTACTGTTGGTGAAAGGTGGCTGTGCGGTAAATTGTCGCTATTGCTTCCGTCGCCACTTCCCGTATGCCGAAAATCAGGGCAACAAGCGTAACTGGCAGACTGCACTTGAGTATGTTGCCGCACATCCAGAACTGGACGAGATCATTTTCTCCGGCGGTGATCCGCTGATGGCGAAAGATCGCGAACTGGACTGGTTGCTCACGCAACTGGAAGCCATCCCGCACATCAAACGTCTGCGTATTCACAGCCGTCTGCCGATTGTGATCCCGGCGCGCATCACTGAGGCGCTGGTTGAACGCTTTGCCCGTTCTACGCTGCAAATCCTGCTGGTGAATCACATCAACCATGCCAATGAAGTGGATGAAACATTCCGTCAGGCGATGGCTAAGTTAAAACGCGTGGGCGTCACCCTGCTTAACCAGAGTGTTCTGTTACGTGGCGTGAACGACAACGCGCAAACGCTGGCAAACCTGAGTAATGCGTTGTTTGACGCGGGCGTGATGCCCTATTACCTGCATGTGCTCGATAAAGTGCAGGGCGCGGCGCATTTCATGGTGAGCGATGATGAAGCACGGCAGATTATGCGTGAGTTGCTGACGCTGGTGTCGGGATATCTGGTGCCAAAACTGGCGCGTGAGATAGGCGGAGAACCCAGCAAAACACCGCTGGATTTGCAGCTACGTCAGCAATAACTGATTCAACAGGGAAGTTGAAGCTGATGATAAATGTGAAATTGCCTGATGTGCTGCGCTTATCAGGCCTACATGATGCATTGCAACTGATTGAATTTTCAATGAACTGTAGGCCTGATAAGGCGTTTACGTCGCATCCGGCAAGAGCAACGAACACGCGTACAGCGACCTGTCATTAAATAGGGAAGTTTAATCTTTTCCGTTGCATAACCATTAATTATTCATATGCTTTGCTATTTTTATTATTTATATAGCTGATATCAATAATTAACCTTTCTTTTCTGTTTATATAGAGCGAGCGCCGCTATTTATGTTATTTTAACAACTATTACTACCAAGCCCATTTATCTGGCTTATAAATTAATATTATTTATTTTATTGAGAAATGGTTAGGGAGAACCTACATGGCCATAAGCATCAAGGGTGTTAACACTGGTGTTATTCGCAAGAGTAATAACTTCATTGCACTGGCACTGAAAATAAAAGAGCCTCGCAATAAAGAATCGTTGTTCTTCATGTCTGTGATGGAACTGCGCGACCTGCTGATAGCGCTGGAAAGCCGTCTGCATCAAAAGCATAAACTGGAGGCTGATCACCGTCTTCAGTATGAGCAAGCGCGCGATAAGGCCATGAAAAAGATGGCAGAAAATATTCCTCAAATTCAGATTGAAGAACTTAAAAATGCTGATATTAATCGCCGTGTAAATACACTGGAACTTACCGATAATCAGGGTGAAAATCTCACATTCCTATTAACTCTGCATGACGGCAGCAAATCTGAATTAGTTGTCAATGAACTGCAAATTGAAATGCTGGCGCGAGCAATCATTCACGCAATTAATAATGCGGAAATGCGTGAACTGGCATTACGTATTACATCGCTGTTAGATTTCCTGCCATTATATGACGTCGACTGCCAGGATAATGGTAATCTGGAATATGACACCTATTCACAGCCAGAATGGAAACAAAACTTGTTTAGCCATTATCTGGCGGTGCTTTATCGCTTTAAAGATGAAAGTGGCAAAGAACAATTTAGCGGTGCAGTGGTGAAAACACGTGAAGCGACAGCAGGTAAAGAAGTGGAGGCCATCACCCGCCGGATGCTTGATTTCAGCCCTCGACTGAAAAAGCTCGCTGGAGTGCCGTGTCAGGTCTACGTTCGCACCGTAGCGGCAAATAACGCCCAACCGCTGACCCAGGATCAATGCTTACGCATACTGCATCACTTACGTGTTCAGTCCATCAGCAAAGCCGCGCTACAAGCGAAATAATCCCATCTTTGCTAATGCGAGGCTGGAGCCATCCAGCCTGAAATGACTGATAACGTGATCGTTGATCATGCCGGATGCGGCGTAAACGCCTTATCCGGCCTATAAATTCTCAAGCATTCAATCAGTTGCAATGCCTGATGTAGGCCTGATAAGCGAAGCGCATCAGGCAATTATACGTTTGTCACCCAGCCTCGGAATCACATCAGTTCGGGCACTTATAAACCTGGCCGATAATCTGGCTATCAGTCGGAACGAAGCTGGACAACATCCCCTGCGACGGGCTGCTAATACCATAAATCACGTTACCGCCCATTGCGGCAGCCTGATTGCGCAGATCGTTTGCCGCACCACGCATAGAACCGCCTTCTTCGCCGTGTTGTCCGGAAAGCCAGTTACTTTGCTTACCTGTCGCAGTACCAATAAGTTGGCACTCTGCGCCTGGTTGCTCGTCCACAATGCGAACACTCTGACCGGCAGCACTCAATTCGTTACTGGAGCTACAACCCGCCATCAGTAGCGCGGCACCGACAATCCCTGCTAAGTATTTTACGTGCATGTTATTCCCCATAATCAATGAGCTGGACGCCCCTCGCGTCGTCCGTGTTTGAATCTTATACTAGAAAGATGACTAAAAGAAAAACCCCCAGACATTTCTGCCTGAGGGTTTCTTTATTTCTGCGAGGTGCAGAGCAATTACATCATGCCGCCCATGCCACCCATGCCGCCCATACCGCCAGCAGCGCCTAAGTCAGCCGCATCGTTTTTCGGCAGGTCGGTAACCATGCACTCGGTGGTGATCATCAGGCCAGCCACAGAAGCTGCGTACTGCAGAGCAGAACGAGTTACTTTGGTTGGATCCAGGATACCCATGTCGATCATGTTGCCGTATTCTTCGGTTGCAGCGTTGTAGCCGTAGTTGCCGTCGCCAGCTTTAACAGTGTTAGCAACAACTGACGGCTCTTCACCGCAGTTCAGTACGATCTGACGCAGCGGAGCTTCCATTGCACGCAGTGCAACTTTGATACCCACGTTCTGCTCTTCGTTCTGACCACGCAGGTCAGCCAGTTTAGACGCTACGCGGATCAGCGCAACACCACCACCAGCAACCACGCCTTCTTCTACCGCAGCACGGGTCGCGTGCAGGGCGTCTTCAACGCGTGCTTTTTTCTCTTTCATTTCAACTTCGGTAGCAGCACCCACTTTGATAACTGCAACGCCGCCTGCCAGTTTCGCTACGCGCTCCTGCAGTTTTTCACGGTCGTAGTCAGAAGTTGCTTCTTCAATCTGCTGACGGATCTGAGCAACACGGCCCTGGATTGCAGCTTCTTCACCCACGCCATCGATGATGGTGGTGGTGTCTTTGTTGATCACAACACGTTTAGCCTGGCCCAGGTCTTCCAGGGTTGCTTTTTCCAGTTCCATACCAATCTCTTCAGAGATTACAGTACCACCGGTCAGAGTAGCGATATCCTGGAGCATTGCTTTACGACGATCACCGAAGCCCGGTGCTTTAACCGCAGCCACTTTCACGATGCCGCGCATGGTGTTAACAACCAGAGTTGCCAGAGCTTCACCTTCAACATCTTCAGCGATGATCAGCAGCGGTTTGCCTGCTTTTGCAACAGCTTCCAGAACTGGCAGCATTTCGCGGATGTTGGAGATTTTCTTGTCAGCCAGCAGGATGAACGGGCTTTCCAGTTCTACTGCGCCAGTTTCCGGCTTGTTGATGAAGTAAGGAGACAGGTAGCCACGGTCGAACTGCATACCTTCAACCACGTCCAGTTCGTCCTGCAGACCAGTACCGTCCTCAACGGTGATAACGCCTTCTTTACCGACTTTGTCCATCGCTTCAGCGATCAGTTTACCTACGGTTTCGTCGGAGTTAGCGGAGATAGTACCAACCTGAGCAATAGCTTTAGAGTCAGAGCACGGTACAGACAGCGCTTTCAGTTCTTCAACTGCAGCGGTAACAGCTTTGTCGATACCACGCTTCAGGTCCATCGGGTTCATGCCCGCAGCAACAGCTTTCAGACCTTCAGTGATGATGGCCTGAGCCAGTACGGTTGCGGTGGTAGTACCGTCGCCTGCAGTGTCATTCGCTTTAGAGGCAACTTCTTTCACCATCTGCGCCCCCATATTTTCGAACTTGTCTTCCAGTTCGATTTCACGAGCAACGGAAACACCATCTTTGGTGATGGTCGGTGCACCGAAAGATTTATCCAGAACTACGTTACGGCCTTTCGGACCGAGGGTAACTTTCACTGCATCTGCCAGTACGTTTACGCCGCGCAGCATTTTCACACGAGCGTCGTTACCGAATTTTACGTCTTTAGCTGCCATTATCTTTATTCCTTAAATTCGTATGTTCAGTGTCGTGCGCGGATTACGCTTCAACAATTGCCAGAATGTCACTTTCGGACATGATCAACACTTCTTCATTGTCGATCTTCTCAGATTTCACACCGTAGCCATCGTTGAAAATAACGATGTCGCCAACTTTCACGTCCAGCGGCTTCACTTCGCCATTTTCAAGGATACGGCCATTGCCTACAGCCAGCACTTCGCCACGGGTAGATTTAGCCGCTGCAGAGCCGGTCAGAACGATGCCGCCAGCAGATTTAGTTTCAACTTCTTTACGCTTGACGATCACGCGATCATGCAATGGACGAATATTCATTGATAACTCTCCTTTGAGAAAGTCCGTATCTGTTATGGGTGACGCCGGACCTTACGTGGTTTCCCGGCTGGTGACCAGAGAAATGGGGATGAGGCCTCTCCCCTTCAAGGGGGAAAATGAAAAAAAATTCTGATCAGCACAAAATCGGGTAAAAATCCTGATTCACCTCACGTTTCATCGCAATTTCGACATCGTCGTCATAAGCGAATCTGATTGTGCTACCATCAAAAACCTGCGCAGTTGCCCAAAATTTGGGCGCAATCGGACATCAACCCATGAGTGGACTCAAACAAGAACTGGGGCTGGCCCAGGGCATCGGCCTGTTATCGACTTCATTGTTAGGCACCGGCGTGTTTGCCGTTCCTGCCTTAGCCGCCCTGGTGGCAGGCAATAATAGCCTGTGGGCCTGGCCTGTTCTGATAATCTTAGTTTTCCCGATTGCGATCGTGTTTGCGATTCTGGGTCGCCACTACCCCAGCGCGGGCGGTGTGGCGCATTTTGTCGGCATGGCGTTCGGTTCGCGGCTTGAGCGAGTCACAGGCTGGTTATTTTTATCAGTTATTCCCGTTGGCTTGCCCGCTGCGCTGCAAATTGCCGCCGGATTCGGCCAGGCGATGTTTGGCTGGCATGGCTGGCAACTGTTGATGGCTGAACTCGGTACGCTGGCGCTGGTGTGGTATATCGGTACTCGCGGTGCCAGTTCCAGTGCGAATCTACAAACGGTTATTGCCGGACTTATCGTCGCGCTGATTGTCGCCGTCTGGTGGGCGGCCGATATTAAACCTGCGAATATCCCCTTCCCTGCGCCAGGTGATATCGAACTTTCCGGGCTATTTGCTGCGTTATCGGTAATGTTCTGGTGCTTTGTCGGTCTGGAGGCGTTTGCTCACCTTGCCTCAGAATTTAAAAATCCGGAGCGTGATTTCCCCCGCGCTCTGATGATTGGTCTGGTGCTGGCAGGTTTAGTCTACTGGGGGGGTACGGTTGTCGTCTTACACTTCGACGCCTACGGTGAAAAAATGGCGGCGGCAGCATCGCTTCCGGAAATTGTGGTGCAACTGTTCGGTGTAGGGGCGCTGTGGATTGCCTGCGTGATTGGCTATCTGGCCTGCTTTGCCAGCCTCAACATTTATATACAGAGTTTCGCCCGCCTGGTCTGGTCGCAGGCGCAAGATAAACCCAACCACTACCTGGCGCGCCTCTCTTCTCGCCATATCCCGAACAATGCCCTCAATGCAGTGCTCGGCTGTTGCGTGGTGAGCACGTTGGTGATTCACACTTTAGAGATCAATCTGGACGCACTCATCATTTATGCCAACGGCATCTTTATTATGATCTATCTGCTGTGCATGCTGGCTGGCTGTAAATTATTGAAGGGACGTTATCGGCTACTGGCGGTGATTGGCGGACTGCTATGCATCCTGTTGCTGGCGATGGTCGGCTGGAAAAGCGTGTATGCATTGATCATGCTGGCGGGGCTGTGGTTGTTCCTGCCGAAACGAAAAACGCCGGAAAATGGCATAACCACATAATCCGGCGTTTCAACATTAATCCTGACGATCGTCTTTATGATCAAGGCGATCGCGGTTGTCATCCTTACGCTGATATTCACCATCAAAAGTATTGCCGCCACCGGCTCCGGCACTAAATCCACCGCCCGGCATACGGGAAAAACGCAAATGCGGCATCAACTTCACGGTCAGATGTTTCTGCACTGGTGGCAATAAAAGAAGAAGACCGAGGAAATCGGTGAAAAAGCCCGGTAATAAAAGCAGCAAACCGGCAATGATCAACGAAACACTTTTAATCATTTCCGCCGCCGGATTTTCTCCCGCCGCCATTTTTTGTTGCATCAGCACAAAATTCTTAAATCCCTGGTTACGTACCAGCGACATACCAATAACTGACGTGAATATAACCAACACAAGAGTGAGTAATACCCCCAATACGTGGGCAACCTGAATAAAGATTGAAATCTCAATATAGACATAAAGGAAAATGGCAATAAAAGGTAACCAGCGCAAAGGTTTCTCCTGTAATAGCAACCGGTTAAATCCGGCCGCCTGAATGGGTTGCGAATCGCGTTCAGCTTATATTGTGGTCATTAGCAAAATTTCAAGACGTTTGCGCAACTATTTTTGGTAGTAATCCCAAAGCGGTGATCTATTTCACAAATTAATAATTAAGGGGTAAAAACCGACACTTAAAGTGATCCAGATTACGGTAGAAATCCTCAAGCAACATATGATCCCGAGTATTCGACTGATGCAGGGGATAATCGTCGGTCGAAAAACATTCGAAACCACATATATTCTGTGTGTTTAAAGCAAATCATTGGCAGCTTGAAAAAGAAGGTTCACATGTCAAACAACATTCGTATCGAAGAAGATCTGTTGGGTACCAGGGAAGTTCCAGCTGATGCCTACTATGGTGTTCACACTCTGAGAGCGATTGAAAACTTCTATATCAGCAACAACAAAATCAGCGATATTCCTGAATTTGTTCGCGGTATGGTAATGGTTAAAAAAGCCGCAGCTATGGCAAACAAAGAGCTGCAAACCATTCCTAAAAGTGTAGCGAATGCAATCATTGCTGCATGTGATGAAGTCCTGAATAACGGAAAATGCATGGATCAGTTCCCGGTAGACGTCTACCAGGGCGGCGCAGGTACTTCCGTAAACATGAACACCAACGAAGTGCTGGCCAATATCGGTCTGGAACTGATGGGACACCAGAAAGGTGAATATCAGTACCTGAATCCGAACGACCATGTTAACAAATGTCAGTCCACCAACGACGCCTACCCGACCGGTTTCCGCATCGCAGTTTACTCTTCCCTGATTAAACTGGTAGATGCTATTAACCAACTGCGCGAAGGTTTTGAGCGTAAAGCTGTCGAATTCCAGGACATCCTGAAAATGGGTCGCACCCAACTGCAGGACGCAGTACCAATGACCCTTGGTCAGGAATTCCGCGCTTTCAGCATCCTGCTGAAAGAGGAAGTGAAAAACATCCAACGTACCTCTGAACTGCTGCTGGAAGTTAACCTTGGCGCAACTGCCATCGGTACTGGCCTGAACACGCCGAAAGAGTACTCTCCGCTGGCAGTGAAAAAACTGGCTGAAGTCACTGGCTTCCCATGCGTTCCGGCTGAAGACCTCATCGAAGCGACCTCTGACTGCGGCGCTTACGTTATGGTTCACGGCGCGCTGAAACGCCTGGCTGTGAAGATGTCCAAAATCTGTAACGACCTGCGCTTGCTCTCTTCTGGCCCACGTGCCGGCCTGAATGAGATCAACCTGCCGGAACTGCAGGCAGGCTCTTCTATCATGCCAGCAAAAGTAAACCCGGTAGTTCCGGAAGTAGTTAACCAGGTATGCTTCAAAGTCATCGGTAACGACACCACTGTTACCATGGCAGCAGAAGCAGGTCAGCTTCAGTTGAACGTTATGGAGCCGGTCATTGGCCAGGCGATGTTTGAATCCGTTCACATTCTGACCAATGCTTGCTACAACCTGCTGGAAAAATGCATTAACGGCATCACTGCTAACAAAGAAGTGTGTGAAGGTTACGTTTACAACTCTATCGGTATCGTCACTTACCTGAACCCGTTCATCGGTCACCACAACGGTGACATCGTGGGTAAAATCTGTGCCGAAACAGGTAAGAGCGTGCGCGAAGTCGTTCTGGAGCGCGGTCTGTTGACTGAAGCGGAACTAGACGATATTTTCTCCGTACAGAACCTGATGCATCCGGCTTACAAAGCAAAACGCTATACTGATGAAAGCGAACAGTAATCGTACAGGGTAGTACAAATAAAAGAGGCACGTCAGATGGCGTGCCTTTTTTCTTGTGAGCAGTAACTTAAAAACAACAACCTGATATCAACTTGTTAAAAAACAAGGAAGGCTAATATGCTAGTTGTAGAACTCATCATCGTTTTGCTGGCGATCTTTTTGGGCGCCAGATTAGGGGGAATTGGTATTGGTTTTGCAGGTGGATTGGGGGTGCTGGTTCTTGCCGCTATCGGCGTCAAGCCTGGTAACATTCCGTTCGATGTAATTTCCATTATCATGGCGGTTATCGCTGCTATTTCTGCCATGCAGGTTGCTGGCGGTCTGGACTATCTGGTTCACCAGACAGAAAAGCTGCTGCGCCGTAACCCGAAATACATCACGATCCTCGCACCGATCGTGACCTATTTCCTGACCATCTTTGCGGGCACTGGCAACATCTCTCTGGCAACGCTGCCAGTTATCGCTGAAGTAGCGAAGGAACAAGGCGTTAAACCTTGCCGTCCACTGTCTACTGCGGTAGTTTCCGCGCAGATTGCGATCACCGCATCGCCAATCTCTGCGGCAGTGGTTTACATGTCTTCCGTAATGGAAGGTCACGGCATCAGCTACCTCCATTTGCTCTCCGTGGTCATCCCGTCCACCTTGCTGGCGGTTCTGGTGATGTCCTTCCTGGTCACCATGCTGTTCAATTCCAGGCTGTCTGACGATCCGATTTATCGCAAGCGTCTGGAAGAAGGTTTAGTTGAACTGCGCGGTGAGAAGCAGATTGAAATCAAACAAGGCGCGAAAGCGTCCGTCTGGCTGTTCCTGCTGGGCGTAGTCGGCGTGGTTATCTATGCGATCATCAACAGCCCGAGCATGGGTCTGGTTGAGAAACCGCTGATGAACACCACTAACGCCATCCTGATTATCATGCTGAGTGTTGCAACCCTGACCACTATTCTTTGCAAAGTGGATACCGACAACATCCTCAACTCCAGCACCTTCAAAGCAGGTATGAGCGCCTGTATTTGTATCCTGGGTGTTGCATGGCTGGGCGATACTTTCGTTTCCAACAACATCGACTGGATCAAAGATACCGCTGGTGAAGTGATTCAGGGTCATCCGTGGCTGCTGGCTGTCATCTTCTTCTTTGCTTCTGCTCTGCTGTACTCTCAGGCTGCAACCGCAAAAGCACTGATGCCGATGGCTCTGGCGCTGAACGTTTCTCCGCTGACCGCTGTTGCTTCTTTCGCAGCCGTGTCTGGCCTGTTCATTCTGCCGACCTACCCGACGCTGGTTGCTGCGGTACAGATGGATGACACGGGTACAACTCGTATCGGTAAATTCGTCTTCAACCATCCGTTCTTCATCCCGGGTACTCTGGGTGTTGCCCTGGCCGTTTGCTTCGGCTTCCTGCTGGGCAGTGTGATGCTGTAATAACAAATCGCGGGGCGTTCACGCCCCGCTTTCTTTCCCACCGACTAACATCCTTCCCTCGTCCGTTGTATAGTGACCTCTCTCTTGCGGTTCCATCTGTTCTAGCGAGGTGTTTATGCTTGATGAAAAAAGTTCGAATACCGCGTCTGTCGTGGTGCTGTGTACCGCGCCGGATGAAGCGACAGCCCAGGATCTGGCTGCCAAAGCGCTGGCAGAAAAACTGGCGGCCTGCGCAACCCTGATCCCCGGTGCAACCTCTCTCTATTACTGGGAGGGTAAGCTGGAACAGGAATATGAAGTACAGATGATCTTAAAAACCGATAAAGCTCACCAGCAGGCACTGCTGGAATGCCTGAAGGCTCATCATCCTTATCAAACACCTGAACTTCTGGTTTTACCTGTTACACATGGAGACACAGATTACCTCTCATGGCTCAACGCATCTTTACGCTGATCCTGCTATTTTGCAGCACTTCCGTTTTTGCCGGATTATTCGACGCGCCTGGACGTTCCCAATTTGTCCCCGCGGATCAAGCCTTTGCTTTTGATTTTCAGCAAAACCAGCATGACCTTAATCTGAGCTGGCAGATCAAAGACGGTTATTACCTCTACCGTAAACAGATCCGTATTACGCCTGAACAGGCGAAGATTGCCGACGTGCAACTGCCGTCAGGTGTCTGGCATGAAGATGAGTTTTACGGCAAAAGCGAGATTTACCGTGGGCGGCTGACGCTTCCCGTTACCATCAATCAGGCGGGTGCTGGTGCGACGTTGACGATTACTTACCAGGGATGCGCCGACGCCGGTTTCTGTTATCCGCCAGAAACTAAAATAGTGCCGTTAAGCGAAGTGCTCACCAACAACGCGGCGCCACAACCTGCGCCAGTTCCGCAGCAAGAGCAACCCGCCGCGCAACTGCCCTTTTCTGCACTCTGGGCGCTGTTGATCGGTATCGGCATCGCCTTCACACCATGCGTGCTGCCGATGTACCCGCTGATTTCCGGCATCGTACTGGGCGGTAAACAGCGGCTATCCACCGCCAGAGCATTGCTGCTGACCTTTATTTATGTTCAGGGGATGGCGCTGACTTACACGGCACTGGGTCTGGTGGTTGCCGCCGCGGGATTACAGTTCCAGGCGGCGCTACAGCATCCTTACGTGCTTATCGGCCTCGCTATCGTCTTTACCTTGCTGGCGATGTCGATGTTTGGCTTGTTTACCCTGCAACTTCCCTCTTCCCTACAAACACGCCTCACGCTGATGAGTAATCGCCAGCAAGGCGGCTCGCCTGGCGGTGTGTTTGTTATGGGCGCAATTGCCGGATTGATCTGTTCACCATGCACTACCGCGCCACTTAGCGCGATTCTGCTGTATATCGCCCAAAGCGGGAACATGTGGCTGGGCGGCGGTACACTTTATCTCTATGCGCTGGGCATGGGACTACCGCTGATACTCATTACTGTCTTCGGCAACCGTCTGCTGCCGAAAAGCGGTCCGTGGATGGAACAGGTCAAAACCGCGTTTGGTTTTGTAATCCTGGCGCTGCCGGTCTTCCTGCTGGAGCGGGTGATTGGCGATGCCTGGGGATTACGCTTGTGGTCGGCGCTTGGCGTCGCGTTCTTTGGCTGGGCGTTTGTCTCCAGCTTACAAGCCAAACGCGGCTGGATGCGCATGGTACAAATTATCCTGCTGGCAGCCGCGCTGGTAAGCGTGCGCCCACTCCAGGATTGGGCGTTTGGCGCGACGAGCACGGCACAATCTCAGGCCCATCTCAACTTTAAAAAAATCAAAACAGTAGATGAGTTAAATCAGGCGCTCGTTGCAGCCAAAGGCAAACCGGTAATGCTAGATCTCTATGCCGACTGGTGCGTCGCCTGTAAAGAGTTCGAAAAATACACCTTCAGTGACCCGCAGGTGCAAAAAGCGTTAGCAGACACGGTATTACTTCAGGCCAACGTCACTGCCAACGACGCACAAGATGTGGCGCTGTTAAAACATCTAAATGTCCTTGGCCTACCGACGATTCTGTTTTTTGACGGACAAGGTCAGGAGCATCCACAAGCACGAGTCACGGGCTTTATGGATGCAGAAACCTTCAGCGCACATTTGCGCGATCGCCAACCGTGAACGACACTTCAGTGGGAAAGACGGAGGAAAATAGCGTGCAACGTGAAGATGTACTGGGAGAAGCCCTGAAATTATTAGAGTTACAAGGGATTGCTAACACTACGCTGGAGATGGTTGCTGAACGAGTGGATTATCCGTTGGAAGCGCTCCAGCGTTTCTGGCCAGACAAAGAGGCCATCCTCTACGATGCGCTGCGCTATCTTAGCCAACAGATAGATGTCTGGCGTCGTCAACTGATGCTGGATGAAACGCAGTCTGCTGAACAAAAGCTGCTGGCGCGTTATCAGGCATTATCAGAATGCGTTAAAAACAACCGCTATCCGGGCTGTCTGTTTATCGCTGCCTGCACGTTTTATCCCGATCCCGACCACCCTATCCATCAACTGGCCGATCAGCAAAAAAGCGCGGCGTATGATTTCACCCACGAACTGTTAACCACCCTGGAAGTTGACGACCCGGCAATGGTGGCAAAGCAGATGGAACTGGTGCTGGAAGGGTGTTTAAGTCGCATGCTGGTGAATCGCAGCCAGGCGGATGTCGACACCGCACACCGACTGGCGGAAGATATCCTGCGCTTCGCCCGCTGCCGTCAGGGCGGGGCACTGACCTGACAGAAATACAGAAAACAAGCGATTTGCCGCAAACTTAAGCAATTGAATCGTTTTTACTGAAATTAGGTTGACGAGATGTGCAGATTACGGTTTAATGCGCCCCGTTGCCCGGATAGCTCAGTCGGTAGAGCAGGGGATTGAAAATCCCCGTGTCCTTGGTTCGATTCCGAGTCCGGGCACCAAATTCATATAAACGGACCTCCACGGAGGTCCGTTTTTCGTTTCAGGACGCCACAATTTAAGCGTTCTGCCTCCAAATCAATTCTGCCGAACTCAACCCGATTCTCCCCCACATCACCAGCATTTTGCGGGTATATCCCGGTTCGAGAAAATTTGTCCCTAAGCTATAGCACTGACTGACGCGAAATGTCGCGCGGCCCCGTAATGCTGTTGAACGTCAAATGACGTCATCAGGAGCGTAATGCATCCATAAACAGAACGCCGACTGATGAGATTCTGAATGCGAACAAAGAAAAATGTATCAGTCCGTTTGCTCATGCAAAGACTAACAATCCATTAAAATAGTAAGCGCTTCGGGCCATTTTCCGGGAATTATTTTCTGAACATTTTTCTTTGGCAAAGATGATGAATTTTGATGGTAAGGCAAATTACTTCTGGTTCTCATTAAAGTTCTTTCGTAAGGCTATGTAATCAAGAAGTTTATGGCTGGTAAGAATAACGTATTCTATTCACCAATAATATGTAAAGACATTCATCAATAGATGGTAAAAATAGGTTATGGCAATTATCATTGGGCCAGTCCCTTTTCGAGTGAGTTTCTATTATGCAACAACCTGTAGTTCGCGTTGGCGAATGGCTTGTTACTCCGTCCATAAACCAAATAAGTCGCAACGGGCGTCAACTAACCCTGGAGCCACGATTAATCGATCTTCTGGTTTTCTTTGCTCAACATAGTGGTGAAGTACTTAGTAGAGATGAACTTATCGATAATGTGTGGAAGAGGAGTATCGTCACCAATCACGTTGTAACACAGAGTATCTCAGAACTGCGTAAGTCATTAAAAGATAATGATGAAGATAGTCCTGTCTATATCGCTACTGTACCGAAGCGCGGTTATAAATTAATGGTTCCGGTTATATGGTGCAGCGAAGAGGAAGGGGAGGAAATGATGTTATCTTCGTCTCCTCCTATACCAGAGGCGACTCCTGACACAGATCCCCCCATCCACAGTCCAGATATCCAATACCCCCCAAAGCCACCTGAACATCCCCCAGTTAGATGCAAACGATTAACTGCCTTTTGGGTATGGTTTTTTTTCCTGTTGTCGTTAGGTATCTGTGTCGTACTCGTGGCATTCTCCAGCCTGGAAACGCGTCTTCCTTTGAGTAAATCGCGTATTTTGCTCAATCCACGCGATATTGACATTAATATGGTGAATAACAGTTGTAACAATTGGACTTCTCCGTATCAGCGCTCTTACGCGATAGGTGTGGGCGATTTGGTGGCTACGTCACTTAATACCTTCTCCACCTTTATGGTGCATGACAAAATTAACTACAACATTGATGAACCGAGCAGCTCTGGTAAAACGTTATCTATTGCATTTGTTAATCAACGCCAATACCGCGCTCAGCAGTGCTTTATGTCGGTGAAATTGGTAGACAATGCAGATGGTTCAACCATGCTGGATAAACGTTATGTCATCACTAACGGTAACCAGTTGGCAATTCAAAATGATTTACTTGAGAGTTTATCAAAGGCATTGAATCAACCGTGGCCACAACGAATGCAGGAGATGTTCCAACAAATATTGCCTCATCGAGGTGCTTTATTAACTAATTTTTATCAAGCGCATGATTATTTAATGCATGGTGATGAAAAATCATTGAACCGTGCCAGTGAATTATTAGGTGAGATTATTGAATCATCTCCTGAATTTATCTATGCGAGAGCAGAAAAAGCATTAGTTGATATAGTACGTCATTCTCAGCACCCTTTAGATGAAAAACAATTAGCAGCACTGAATACAGAAATTGATAACATTGCTACAATGCCGGGCATGAATAATCTAGCCATTTTCTATCAAATAAAAGCTGTCAGTGCCCTGGAAAATGGAAAAATAGAGGAGTCGTATCAGGCGATAAATACTGGAATTGATCTTGAAATGTCCTGGCTAAACTATGTGTTGCTTGGCAAAGTTTACGAAATGAAGGGGATGAACCGTGAAGCTGCTGATGCATATCTCACAGCCTTTAATTTACGTCCTGGTACAAACACCCTTTACTGGATTGAAAATGGTATATTCCAGACTTCTGTTCCTTATGTTGTTCCTTATCTCGATAAATTTCTCGCTTCAGAATAAGTGACTCCCGCGTTGATTCATGCACGGGAATACTGGATGTTGAATTTTTGTGTGTTTTTATTGGTATAATATGTTGCGGCATTTTATTTGTCGCATAATTTTTATTACATAATTTTAACCACAAACCTGAACATAACCCATTGTAAACATTAAATGTTTATCTTTTCATGATATCAACTTGCGATTCTTATCTGTTAATGGAGAGCTCAAATTCTCACTTACATAAACTTTTGTATTATTTCACCTAATCTTTAGGATTAATCTTTTTTTTTGAGTAATCTTGTCGCCAGTTTGGTCTGGTCAGTAAATAGTTACGCATCATGACCCGGACTCCAAATTCAAAAATGAAATTAGGAGAAGAGCATGAGTTCTGCCAAGAAGATCGGGCTATTTGCCTGTACCGGTGTTGTTGCCGGTAATATGATGGGGAGCGGTATTGCATTATTACCTGCGAACCTTGCAAGTATCGGTGGTATTGCTATCTGGGGTTGGATTATCTCTATTATTGGTGCAATGTCGTTGGCTTATGTATATGCCCGACTGGCAACAAAAAACCCGCAACAAGGTGGCCCAATTGCTTATGCCGGAGAAATTTCTCCTGCATTTGGTTTTCAGACAGGTGTTCTTTATTACCATGCTAACTGGATTGGTAACCTGGCGATTGGTATTACCGCTGTATCTTATCTTTCCACCTTCTTCCCGGTATTAAATGATCCTGTCCCGGCGGGTATCGCCTGTATTGCTATCGTCTGGATATTTACCTTTGTAAATATGCTCGGCGGTACTTGGGTAAGCCGTTTAACCACTATTGGTCTGGTGCTGGTTCTTATTCCTGTAGTTATGACTGCTATTGTTGGCTGGCATTGGTTTGATGCTGCAACTTATGCAGCTAACTGGAACACTGCTAATACCACTGATGGCCATGCGATCATTAAAAGTATTCTGCTCTGCCTGTGGGCCTTTGTGGGTGTGGAATCCGCAGCGGTAAGTACGGGTATGGTTAAAAACCCGAAACGTACCGTTCCACTGGCAACCATGCTGGGTACTGGTTTAGCAGGTATTGTTTATATTGCTGCAACTCAAGTGCTTTCCGGTATGTATCCGTCTTCTGTAATGGCAGCTTCCGGTGCTCCGTTTGCAATCAGTGCTTCTACTATCCTGGGTAACTGGGCTGCGCCGCTGGTTTCTGCATTCACCGCCTTTGCATGCCTGACGTCTCTGGGTTCCTGGATGATGCTGGTAGGCCAGGCAGGTGTGCGTGCCGCTAACGACGGTAACTTCCCGAAAGTTTATGGCGAAGTCGACAGCAACGGTATTCCGAAAAAAGGTCTGCTGCTGGCTGCTGTGAAAATGACTGCCCTGATGATCCTGATCACCCTGATGAACTCTGCCGGTGGTAAAGCATCTGACCTGTTTGGTGAACTGACCGGTATCGCAGTACTGCTGACTATGCTGCCGTACTTCTACTCTTGCGTTGACCTGATTCGTTTTGAAGGCGTTAACATCCGCAACTTTGTCAGCCTGATCTGCTCTGTACTGGGTTGCGTGTTCTGCTTCATCGCTCTGATGGGTGCAAGCTCCTTCGAGCTGGCAGGAACCTTCATCGTCAGCCTGATTATCCTGATGTTCTACGCTCGCAAAATGCACGAGCGCCAGAGCCACTCAATGGATAACCACACAGCATCTAACGCACATTAATTAAAAGTATTTTCCGAGGCTCCTCCTTTCATTTTGTCCCATGTGTTGGGAGGGGCCTTCTTTACCTGGAGATATGACTATGAACGTTATTGCAATATTGAATCACATGGGGGTTTATTTTAAAGAAGAACCCATCCGTGAACTTCATCGCGCGCTTGAACGTCTGAACTTCCAGATTGTTTACCCGAACGACCGTGACGACTTATTAAAATTGATCGAAAACAATGCGCGTCTGTGCGGTGTTATTTTTGACTGGGATAAATATAATCTCGAGCTGTGCGAAGAAATTAGCAAAATGAACGAGAACCTGCCGTTGTACGCGTTCGCTAATACGTATTCCACTCTCGATGTAAGCCTGAACGATCTGCGTTTACAGATTAGCTTCTTTGAATATGCGCTGGGTGCTGCTGATGATATTGCTAACAAGATCAAGCAGACCACTGACGAATATATCAACACTATTCTGCCTCCGCTGACCAAAGCACTGTTTAAATATGTTCGTGAAGGTAAATATACTTTCTGTACTCCTGGTCACATGGGCGGTACTGCATTCCAGAAAAGCCCGGTAGGTAGCCTGTTCTATGATTTCTTTGGTCCGAACACCATGAAATCTGATATTTCCATTTCAGTATCTGAACTGGGTTCTCTGCTGGATCACAGCGGTCCACACAAAGAAGCAGAACAGTATATCGCCCGCGTATTTAACGCAGACCGCAGCTACATGGTGACTAACGGTACTTCCACTGCCAACAAAATTGTCGGTATGTACTCGGCTCCGGCAGGCAGCACCATTCTGATTGACCGTAACTGCCACAAATCGCTGACCCATCTGATGATGATGAGCGATGTTACACCAATCTATTTCCGCCCGACCCGTAACGCTTACGGTATTCTTGGTGGTATCCCACAGAGTGAATTCCAGCACGCTACCATTGCTAAGCGCGTTAAAGAAACACCAAACGCAACCTGGCCGGTACATGCCGTAATTACTAACTCTACCTATGATGGTCTGCTGTACAACACCGACTTCATCAAGAAAACACTGGATGTAAAATCCATCCACTTTGACTCCGCATGGGTGCCTTACACCAACTTCTCTCCAATTTACGAAGGTAAATGTGGTATGAGCGGTGGCCGTGTAGAAGGGAAAGTGATTTATGAAACCCAGTCCACTCACAAACTGCTGGCGGCATTCTCTCAGGCTTCCATGATCCACGTTAAAGGTGATGTAAACGAAGAAACCTTTAACGAAGCCTACATGATGCACACCACCACCTCTCCGCACTACGGTATCGTGGCCTCCACTGAAACCGCTGCGGCGATGATGAAAGGTAATGCCGGTAAGCGTCTGATCAACGGTTCCATTGAACGTGCGATCAAGTTCCGTAAAGAGATCAAACGCCTGAGAACGGAATCTGATGGCTGGTTCTTTGATGTATGGCAGCCGGATCATATCGATACCACTGAATGCTGGCCGCTGCGTTCTGACAGCACCTGGCACGGCTTCAAAAACATCGATAATGAACACATGTATCTTGACCCGATCAAAGTCACCCTGCTGACTCCGGGGATGGAAAAAGACGGCACCATGAGCGAGTTCGGTATTCCGGCCAGCATCGTGGCGAAATACCTCGACGAACATGGCATCGTTGTTGAGAAGACCGGTCCGTATAACCTGCTGTTCCTGTTCAGCATCGGTATCGATAAGACCAAAGCACTGAGCCTGCTGCGTGCTCTGACTGACTTCAAACGTGCGTTCGACCTGAACCTGCGTGTGAAAAACATGCTGCCGTCTCTGTATCGTGAAGATCCTGAATTCTATGAAAACATGCGTATTCAGGAACTGGCGCAGAATATCCACAAACTGATTGTTCACCACAATCTGCCGGATCTGATGTATCGCGCATTTGAAGTTCTGCCGACGATGGTAATGACTCCGTATGCTGCGTTCCAGAAAGAGCTGCACGGTATGACCGAAGAAGTTTACCTCGACGAAATGGTAGGTCGTATTAACGCCAATATGATCCTTCCGTATCCGCCGGGAGTTCCTCTGGTAATGCCGGGTGAAATGATCACCGAAGAAAGCCGTCCGGTTCTGGAGTTCCTGCAGATGCTGTGTGAAATCGGCGCTCACTATCCGGGCTTTGAAACCGACATTCACGGTGCATACCGTCAGGCTGATGGCCGCTATACCGTTAAGGTATTGAAAGAAGAAAACAAAAAATAATTAGCTCGTACAAGGGAAGTGGCTTGCCACTTCCCTTTTTTGCTCATAAGGAGAACACATGAAAACACCCTCACAGCCGCGCGCGATATACTATATCGTGGCGATCCAGATCTGGGAGTACTTCAGTTTTTACGGCATGCGTGCCTTACTCATTCTCTATCTCACCCATCAGCTTGGTTTTGATGATAACCATGCCATCAGCCTGTTCAGCGCATATGCATCTCTGGTTTATGTTACCCCTATTCTCGGCGGCTGGCTTGCCGACCGCCTGCTCGGCAACCGCACTGCAGTAATTGCCGGCGCGCTGTTAATGACCCTTGGCCATGTGGTACTGGGCATTGATACAAATTCAACCTTTAGCCTGTATCTGGCGCTGGCAATCATTATTTGTGGTTACGGTTTATTCAAATCAAACATTAGCTGTTTACTTGGCGAGCTCTATGACGCGGACGATCATCGACGTGATGGTGGTTTTTCGCTGCTATATGCCGCGGGCAATATCGGTTCTATCGCCGCCCCCATCGCCTGTGGCCTGGCTGCACAGTGGTATGGTTGGCATGTTGGCTTTGCCCTTGCGGGCGGCGGCATGTTTATCGGTTTGTTGATATTCCTGAGTGGTCATCGTCATTTCCAATCCACGCGAGGTATGGATAAAAAAGCACTCACTCGCGTGAAGTTTGCCTTGCCGGTATGGAGTTGGTTGGTGGTGATGCTCTGTTTAGCCCCGGTATTTTTTACCCTATTGCTGGAAAACGACTGGTCCGGATATTTGCTGGCGATCGTTTGCCTTATTGCTGCACAAATCATTGCCCGCATGATGATCAAATTCCCCGAACACCGCCGTGCTCTTTGGCAAATTGTATTGTTGATGTTTGTCGGGACGTTGTTCTGGGTACTGGCACAACAGGGCGGCAGTACCATCAGCTTGTTTATCGATCGCTTTGTGAATCGTCAGGCATTCAATATTGAAGTACCTACTGCGCTATTCCAGTCGGTGAATGCAATTGCGGTGATGCTCGCTGGGGTTGTACTTGCCTGGCTGGCGTCGCCAGAAAGCCGCGGCAACTCAACATTGCGCGTCTGGCTGAAGTTTGCCTTTGGCTTACTGCTGATGGCTTGTGGCTTTATGTTGCTGGCATTTGATGCCCGACATGCAGCGGCTGGCGGTCAAGCGTCAATGGGCGTGATGATATCCGGGTTGGCGCTAATGGGCTTTGCCGAACTCTTTATTGATCCGGTGGCGATTGCGCAAATCACGCGCCTGAAAATGTCTGGCGTATTAACCGGTATTTATATGCTGGCAACAGGCGCGGTCGCCAACTGGCTGGCAGGCGTAGTGGCACAACAGACGACAGAGTCGCAAATTAGCGGTATGGCAATTGCAGCTTACCAGCGATTCTTTTCCCAGATGGGAGAGTGGACGTTGGCTTGTGTCGCGATCATCGTGGTATTGGCCTTTGCTACCCGATTTCTGTTTAGCACGCCGACCAATATGATACAGGAAAGCAACGATTAACTGCCGTGAAAACAATTGGTTATGAATAAATTGACTTTTAGTTAATCACTCTAGCAAATCAAGATTAATAAGATATTTAAACTATTTTTATGATTATTTATTAGTGATATCAACTTGAGGTGAGCGTTGGTTTCGATAAGATAAACTGAGTTATTAATAGTCGAGGCAGATAATACAGTGTACCGATCTGTCTCTTTATCTACGCTAAATTGAAAGCTGGATTTAGAGGAACCAAAATGTCTGAACAAGAAACACGGGGAGCCAATGAGGCTATTGATTTTAATGATGAACTGAGAAATCGTCGCGAAAAACTGGCAGCACTGCGTCAGCAAGGTGTGGCGTTTCCCAATGATTTTCGCCGCGACCATACCTCTGACCAGTTGCACGAGGAATTTGATGCGAAGGATAACCAGGAACTGGAATCCTTAAACATTGAAGTCTCGGTTGCTGGCCGAATGATGACCCGTCGCATCATGGGGAAAGCCTCCTTTGTAACGTTGCAGGATGTAGGTGGCCGTATTCAACTGTACGTTGCGCGAGATAGCCTGCCAGAAGGTGTTTATAACGACCAGTTTAAAAAATGGGATTTGGGTGACATTATCGGCGCACGCGGTACGCTGTTTAAGACACAAACTGGCGAGCTTTCCATTCACTGTACTGAGTTACGCCTGCTGACTAAGGCACTGCGTCCCTTGCCAGATAAATTTCATGGCTTACAGGACCAGGAAGTCCGTTATCGTCAACGTTATCTGGACCTGATCGCTAACGATAAATCCCGTCAAACTTTTGTTGTTCGTTCAAAAATTCTGGCCGCTATCCGCCAGTTCATGGTCGCTCGTGGGTTTATGGAAGTAGAAACCCCGATGATGCAGGTAATTCCAGGTGGGGCATCTGCTCGCCCATTTATTACCCATCACAATGCTCTTGATTTGGATATGTACCTGCGTATTGCGCCAGAGTTGTATCTGAAACGCCTGGTTGTAGGTGGTTTTGAACGAGTATTCGAAATCAACCGTAACTTCCGTAATGAAGGTATTTCTGTTCGTCATAATCCTGAGTTCACGATGATGGAGCTCTACATGGCGTATGCGGATTACCACGATTTGATTGAACTGACGGAGTCACTGTTCCGCACCCTGGCACAAGAGGTACTGGGTACAACTAAAGTCACTTATGGTGAGCATGTGTTTGATTTTGGCAAACCGTTTGAAAAACTCACCATGCGCGAAGCAATCAAAAAATATCGTCCAGAAACCGATATGGCAGACCTGGATAATTTTGATGCCGCTAAAGCATTAGCCGAATCTATCGGTATTACGGTAGAGAAAAGCTGGGGGCTGGGACGTATTGTCACCGAAATCTTTGATGAAGTGGCAGAAGCACATCTGATTCAGCCAACCTTTATTACTGAGTATCCGGCGGAAGTGTCGCCGCTGGCGCGCCGTAATGATGTTAACCCGGAAATCACCGACCGTTTTGAATTCTTCATCGGTGGTCGTGAAATCGGTAATGGTTTTAGCGAATTAAACGACGCAGAAGATCAGGCCGAACGTTTCCAGGAGCAGGTTAACGCTAAAGCTGCAGGTGACGACGAAGCCATGTTCTACGATGAAGATTACGTTACTGCGCTGGAATATGGTCTGCCGCCAACCGCTGGTTTAGGTATTGGTATCGACCGAATGATTATGCTGTTTACTAACAGTCATACTATCCGCGACGTTATTCTCTTCCCGGCTATGCGCCCACAGAAATAAGTTTTACTTTAATGAACGAAGCAGCCTGATGACTGCTTCGTTCGTCGTTCCGCAAGTCCAGCTTTGAGGAGAGACGCTTCGTTTCAAGATAACCAGCGGGTCCACTCAACCACAGCTCCTAAAAGAGAGAAAAAAGTAATGCCACGGGCAGGCTCATTGGCCAGGTTATTCCTACCAGGAATGCACTAAGTAAACGAATATGTGTTTTCTCATGTGAGAGAAACCAGATAATGACAAAGGATATGTTCACACCAATCACATAAAAAATTAATATTTTAGAGAATAGTGCCATTTTGAATATCTTCTTATCCTTCCCATCTATTTGTAGAACTGACGGAAATAGTCATCGACTATCATAATGTTGAGGTCAAAATCAATATCTGGTAAGTCTAAGCATTTGAGCCTGATTAAATCTTCAATTTCACTTGCGGCTAATGATGTCGTTATTGCGAAAGCATTCTCATTCAATTGTCGTGGTATTCCATATTCATCAGCAACTATAGAGGAGAAATCCATATCATACATTAACGACCTTAACCTTAAGAAAACTGAGTAATAAGATGATGGATAATCAAAAGAAACAACGTAAGTTTTGAACCTGTTTATACCTTCCATAAAATGACTCCTATCAATATTATACGCCCTGGGGATGCAAAGTTTATTAACCCCGATTGATGATTCTCATATAGGAGATATTCTTTTTTTTTTGCTCAATAGAGGGGATGATTTGGGACAAAAAAACGCTCTCTCTGACCATTATTTGTGCATCCCCCTACCCTTCAGATACTCTCCTGAATGACGTTACGCAGAACATGAAAATATCATTACTCCACACTCTCCCATCAGTTACGAATATCATCATACTCACGCGTTTTATCAAATTCGTGTTTCGCAAACGGACACAGCGGGATAATTTTTCGTTTCTCCCGGCGCATTTTTTCCACGACTTTTGCCACCAGTTGTTTACCAATCCCCTGCCCTTTCAAACTTTCATCAACATCGGTATGTTCGATAATGGCTAAATTTTCTCCGGTTGGCACAAAGACAATTTCTGCTATTTGCTTTCCCTGCGCATCATTAATATAAAAATTATTATGGCCCTCACGTATTTCCATTTTTCCCTCGCTTATTTATGACGGTATTTCAGTGCGCCACTTGGGCACGTATCAATAACGTTCACTACGGTAGCGACGTCAACTTCATCCGGCATAATCCACGGCTTACGTTTGAGATTAAATAACTTGCCGTTGCCACGTACGCAGTTGCCGGAATGCTGACACATCGCGGTGTTGAACCAGACATCTATCTTTTCGCCGGTATAGCAGCGATAACCATCATCCAGTAGAGCTTGATCCATGACCTTCCCCCATCAAAAGTATGGTTTTCGCTATAAGCATAGCTCCCGAATCGCCAGACGACACTGGCAGTTTCAATGACCAGCTCCTCTGCTCCAAATAGCCAATCCCCCTTACTCCCTTTGAATTACCCGCATCATCAGGGATAATGCTTAGGAAATTTGTCATACAAGGAAGCTGATGAGACATTCACTGCCCTGCCGCATGTTACGCAAACGTCCGATGAAACTCAGTACCACGGTGATCTTAATGGTCAGCGCAGTGCTGTTCTCGGTGTTGCTGGTAGTGCATCTGATTTACTTCTCGCAGATCAGCGATATGACGCGTGACGGACTAGCCAACAAGGCGCTGGCTGTGGCGCGAACCCTTGCTGACTCGCCGGAAATCCGACGGGGCTTACAAAAAACACCGCAGGAGAGCGGTATCCAGGCCATCGCTGAAGATGTACGCAAACGGAACGATCTGCTGTTTATTGTCATTACCGATATGCAAAGTCTTCGCTACTCACACCCTGAAGCCCCGCGAATTGGTCAGCCATTTAAAGGTGATGACATCCTTAAAGCTTTGAACGGCGAGGAAAATGTTGCTATTAATCACGGTTTTCTGGCGCAAGCCTTACGCGTATTTACCCCTGTCTACGACGAAAATCATAAACAGATCGGCGTGGTGGCGATTGGTCTGGAGTTAAGCCGTGTAACACAGCAGATCAATGACAGCCGCTGGAGCATTATCTGGTCAATTTTATTCGGTGTGCTGGTTGGCGGTCTGGGCACCTGGATACTGGTCAAAGTACTTAAGCGCATCCTGTTCGGCCTGGAACCCTACGAAATCTCTACTCTGTTTGAGCAACGCCAGGCAATGCTGCAATCGATCAAGGAAGGCGTCGTTGCCGTGGACGCTCGTGGCGAAGTCACACTAATTAATGATGCCGCGCAAGAACTGCTCAACTACCACAAATCGCAGGATGACGAAAAGTTATCGACACTTAGTCAGGCATGGTCGCAGGTAGTTGATGTCTCGGAAGTGTTACGCGACGGCACGCCGCGACGAGATGAAGAGGTGACCGTTAAAGACAGACTCTTACTGATCAACACCGTTCCGGTGCGCAGTAATGGCATTATCATCGGAGCCATCTCTACCTTCAGAGACAAAACAGAAGTTCGTAAGCTGATGCAACGGTTGGACGGTCTGGTCAACTATGCCGATGCCCTTCGTGAACGATCCCACGAATTTATGAACAAATTGCACGTGATTCTCGGATTATTGCATCTGAAGAGTTATAAGCAGTTGGAAGATTACATTCTCAAAACAGCCAACAACTATCAGGAAGAGATTGGCTCTCTGCTGGGTAAGATCAAATCTCCGGTTATCGCTGGTTTTTTAATCAGCAAGATTAACCGTGCGACCGATTTAGGCCATACGCTGATTTTAAACAGTGAAAGCCAGTTGCCAGACAGTGGTAGTGAAGATCAGGTCGCGACGCTAATTACCACGCTGGGAAACCTGATAGAAAACGCGCTGGAGGCATTAGGGCCGCAACCTGGTGGCGAAATCAGCGTCACGTTACACTATCGTCACGGCTTGCTGCACTGTGAAATTAACGATGATGGGCCGGGGATTCCCCCCGATAAAATCGATCACATTTTTGACAAAGGTGTCTCGACAAAAGGAAGCGAACGAGGCATCGGTCTGGCACTTGTCAAACAACAGGTTGAAAATCTCGGCGGCAGCATTGCCGTGGAATCAGAACCCGGAATTTTCACACAATTTTTTGTCCAATTACCCTGGGATGGGGAGAGGTCGAGCAAATGATTAATGTATTAATTATCGATGACGACGCAATGGTAGCGGAACTAAATCGCCGCTATGTCGCACAGATACCGGGCTTTCAGTGCTGCGGCACCGCCTCTACGCTTGAGAAAGCCAAAGAGATTATCTTCAACAGCGACACCTCCATCGACCTGATATTACTCGATATCTATATGCAAAAAGAGAATGGACTCGATTTACTGCCCGCCCTGCACAACGCTCACTGCAAAAGCGATGTGATTGTCATCTCTTCCGCTGCCGATGCCGCAACTATTAAAGATTCACTACATTACGGCGTCGTTGATTACCTGATTAAACCCTTCCAGGCATCACGTTTTGAAGAGGCACTCACCGGCTGGCGACAAAAAAAAATGGCGCTGGAGAAGCAGCAGTATTACGACCAGGCGGAACTGGACCAGCTAATTCATGGCAGTTCATCCAACGAACAGGATACGCGTCGTCTGCCGAAAGGCTTAACGCCACAGACTTTACGCACGCTGTGCCAGTGGATTGACGCTCATCAGGACTATGAGTTTTCAACCGACGAGTTGGCCAACGAGGTTAACATCTCACGCGTTTCGTGCCGTAAATATTTGATCTGGCTGGTGAATTGCCACATCTTAGTTACCAGCATCCATTATGGTGTCACTGGTCGTCCGGTTTATCGTTACCGTATTCAGGCAGAGCATTACTCATTACTGAAGCAATATTGTCAATAAAGCGTTATTCGTTATCTGGAAGTAACAATTATTGTAGTAACGCAAACCAGCACTGGCACAAGTTACATCCCCTATCAGTAAAACTTGTGCCAGATCAAATATAATTTCCCTTCTTCAGTCCAGCAAATTAATATCCTTTCGGATAAATAGAGTTTTTAATTTCAAAACGCTAACAAAAGTTAATTAACTATTATGTTACCTGCATTATGTGTATTTTTACCCACAAATAGGTAGATCAGAATAATCTATAAACTTAATGACATCTTCCTGTAGAACAAAAACAGACTGATAAATATCAACAAGATAGCAAACAAACAAGTCATTAACATCTGCAAAACATAAACGATAAACCCATCGCCAGAGAGTATTTCTCTCTGAAAAAGTCACTTATCACAGTGCATAAATTTTCTGCTGTTTTAATCAGCCAATATTTACTGTGAAGTATTTACTCAAGCCAGTAACGACCAAACGGATATTTAGTCAGGCTCTGAAAACAGTTCATCCAAAACAGAACGTGACTGTGATCTATTCGACAAGAATTTAAATGGGATTATCGCGAGGGTTCACACATGTTATTTACTATCCAACTTATCATAATACTGATATGTCTGTTTTATGGTGCCAGAAAGGGCGGTATCGCGCTGGGGTTATTAGGCGGTATCGGCCTGGTCATTCTGGTCTTCGTCTTCCACCTTCAGCCGGGTAAACCCCCCGTTGATGTAATGCTGGTCATCATCGCGGTGGTGGCGGCATCTGCGACCTTGCAAGCCTCTGGCGGCCTTGACGTCATGCTGCAAATTGCCGAAAAACTGCTGCGCCGCAACCCGAAATATGTCTCCATTGTCGCGCCGTTTGTCACCTGTATACTGACCATTCTTTGCGGTACTGGCCACGTGGTCTACACCATTCTACCGATCATCTATGACGTCGCCATTAAGAACAACATTCGCCCGGAACGCCCGATGGCGGCGAGTTCTATCGGCGCGCAAATGGGAATTATCGCCAGTCCGGTGTCCGTTGCGGTAGTATCACTCGTCGCAATGCTGGGTAACGTCACCTTTGACGGTCGTCATCTTGAATTCCTTGACCTGCTCGCTATCACCATCCCATCTACCTTGTTAGGAATCCTGGCGATCGGTATCTTCAGTTGGTTCCGCGGTAAAGATCTGGATAAAGACGAAGAATTCCAGAAATTCATCTCTGTACCGGAAAACCGAGAGTATGTTTACGGTGATACCGCTACGCTGCTGGATAAAAAACTGCCGAAAAGCAACTGGCTGGCAATGTGGATCTTCCTCGGGGCAATCGCCGTGGTCGCGCTTCTCGGTGCTGATTCAGACCTGCGTCCATCTTTTGGTGGCAAACCGCTATCAATGGTACTGGTTATTCAGATGTTTATGCTGCTGACCGGGGCGCTGATTATTATCCTGACCAAAACCAATCCCGCGTCTATCTCAAAAAACGAAGTCTTCCGTTCCGGTATGATCGCCATCGTGGCGGTGTACGGTATCGCGTGGATGGCGGAAACCATGTTCGGTGCGCATATGTCTGAAATTCAGGGCGTACTGGGCGAAATGGTGAAAGAGTATCCGTGGGCTTATGCCATTGTTCTGTTGCTGGTCTCCAAGTTTGTGAACTCCCAGGCCGCAGCGCTGGCAGCCATTGTTCCGGTTGCACTGGCGATCGGCGTTGACCCGGCATACATCGTGGCTTCAGCACCGGCTTGCTACGGTTATTACATCCTGCCGACCTATCCTAGCGACCTGGCAGCGATTCAGTTTGACCGTTCCGGAACCACCCACATCGGTCGCTTCGTCATCAACCACAGCTTCATTCTGCCAGGGTTGATTGGCGTGAGCGTATCCTGCGTCTTTGGCTGGATCTTCGCCGCGATGTACGGGTTCTTGTAATTGCACTATGCGTGCTGCCCGTCGCTGTGCGGCACGCAATTTTCGTATAACAAATACAGAGTTACAGGCTGGAAGCTATGTCAAACAAACCATTTATCTACCAGGCACCTTTCCCGATGGGGAAAGACAATACCGAATATTATCTGCTCACCTCCGATTACGTCAGCGTTGCCGAATTTGACGGTGAAACCATTCTGAAAGTGGAACCAGAAGCCCTGACCCTGCTGGCGCAGCAAGCCTTCCACGACGCATCTTTCATGCTCCGTCCGGCCCACCAGAAACAGGTTGCGTCTATTCTTCACGACCCAGAAGCCAGCGAAAACGATAAGTATGTGGCGCTGCAATTCTTGAGAAACTCTGAAATCGCTGCCAAAGGCGTGCTGCCGACCTGCCAGGATACCGGCACCGCGATCATTGTCGGTAAAAAAGGTCAGCGCGTATGGACCGGCGGCGGTGATGAAGAAGCCCTGTCAAAAGGTGTCTATAACACCTATATCGAAGATAACCTGCGCTATTCACAGAACGCGCCGCTGGATATGTACAAAGAGGTTAACACCGGCACTAACCTGCCTGCGCAAATCGACCTGTACGCGGTAGATGGCGACGAGTACAAATTCCTCTGCGTTGCCAAAGGTGGCGGCTCTGCCAACAAAACGTATCTCTACCAGGAAACGAAAGCCCTGCTAACCCCCGGCAAACTGAAAAACTTCCTCGTTGAGAAAATGCGCACCCTCGGCACCGCAGCCTGCCCGCCGTACCATATCGCATTTGTGATTGGTGGAACTTCCGCTGAAACCAACCTGAAAACCGTTAAGTTAGCAAGTGCTCACTATTACGATGAACTGCCGACGGAAGGGAACGAACACGGTCAGGCATTCCGCGATGTCCAGCTTGAACAGGAACTACTGGAAGAAGCCCAGAAGCTCGGCCTCGGCGCGCAGTTTGGCGGTAAATACTTCGCCCACGACATCCGCGTGATCCGTCTGCCGCGTCACGGCGCATCCTGCCCGGTAGGTATGGGCGTCTCCTGCTCCGCTGACCGTAACATCAAAGCAAAAATCAACCGCGAAGGTATCTGGATAGAAAAACTGGAGCACAACCCAGGCCAGTACATTCCGGAAGAGCTACGTCAGGCAGGTGAAGGCGAAGCGGTGAAAGTCGACCTTAACCGTCCGATGAAAGAGATCCTCGCCCAGCTTTCGCAGTATCCGGTTTCCACCCGTTTGTCGCTCACCGGCACGATTATCGTTGGTCGCGATATTGCGCACGCTAAGCTGAAAGAACTGATCGACGCCGGTAAAGAACTGCCGCAGTACATCAAAGATCACCCGATCTACTACGCAGGTCCGGCCAAAACGCCTGCTGGTTATCCTTCCGGTTCACTTGGCCCAACTACCGCAGGACGTATGGACTCCTATGTGGATCTGCTGCAATCCCACGGCGGCAGCATGATCATGCTGGCGAAAGGTAACCGCAGTCAGCAGGTCACCGACGCTTGTCATAAACACGGCGGCTTCTACCTCGGCAGCATTGGCGGCCCGGCGGCAGTGCTGGCACAGCAGAGCATTAAGCATCTGGAATGTGTTGCCTATCCGGAGCTGGGTATGGAAGCTATCTGGAAAATCGAAGTGGAAGATTTCCCGGCGTTTATCCTGGTCGATGACAAGGGCAACGACTTCTTCCAGCAGATCGTCAATCAACAGTGCGCGAACTGCACTAAGTAACCTCTTCGGCCCGGCGCCTGGCGGTATACTGCCAGGTGATCCCCCCGGGCCACCTCTTTTGCGATTGTAATTTCACGCTTACTGGTGAATAGTCAGTATTTTCCCTGACTTGCGAACTCACCATGATCCGCACACTCAAGCCGTTAATTCTTAACACTGGCGCGTTGGCGCTAACATTCATCCTGATTTACACCGGCATTTCGGCTCATGACAAACTGACCTGGTTGATGGAAGTGACGCCAGTGATTATTGTCGTACCGTTGCTGCTTGCCACCGCCAGACGTTATCCATTAACGCCCTTGCTCTATACGCTGATTTTCTTTCACGCCATCATCCTGATGGTTGGCGGTCAGTATACCTACGCAAAAGTTCCCATCGGTTTTGAAGTGCAGGAATGGCTGGGGCTGAGTCGTAATCCGTATGACAAGCTGGGGCACTTTTTTCAGGGGCTGGTGCCTGCACTGGTGGCGCGAGAGATCCTTGTGCGTGGGATGTACGTGCGCGGACGTAAAATGGTAGCGTTTCTGGTCTGCTGCGTGGCGCTGGCGATAAGCGCAATGTATGAATTGGTTGAGTGGTGGGCAGCGTTGGCGATGGGCCAGGGCGCGGATGATTTTCTCGGCACCCAGGGCGACCAGTGGGATACGCAATCCGATATGTTCTGTGCGCTGCTGGGCGCATTAACCGCGGTGATATTCCTCGCTCGCTTTCACTGCCACCAGTTACGGCGCTATGGCTTGATAACCGGATGACAACCTGCGTTTTGTTTATGCCGGATGCGGCGTAAACGCCTTATTTTGCCCACAAAATGTGCAAATTCAATCAATTACATTTCTTATTGTAGGCCTGATAAGACGCGCCAGCGTCGCATCAGGCAATGTTTTCATTCGCTATTGCCAACGTCCGTCAGGCTTTCACATCGCTCACTGCACCGACCGGAATATCAGCATGAACAGGTACGGGGGGCACTTTACGATATTTATCCAGCAGATGGATCTGGATCCTGCGCAGCGTGTCGCCATTGAGGCGATAGAAACGGAAGTAGAGAATCAGCGTGACCATGAAGAACAGAGCAGGTAGAGCAATCATAATAAACTGCATACCTAATATGGCTTGCGTAGACTGTTCAACATTCGGGACATAGCCAATCATCCCCAACACAACTGCAATGAAAAAAGCCGCAAATGCCGAACCGCCCTTCACCACCATCGTCTGCACGGAATAAGCAATGCTCTCACAGCGGATGTGCAATTTATATTCACCGTAGTCAACGGTATCTGCCACCATGATGACCTGTAATACCCAGAACAGCGCCGTCCCCACATTCAGCAAAATACCGGCTATCACAATAAGAGCGACGTTGTGATAGCCCACTAATGCCATCAACAGAAGAACACCACAGCTTAATACCGGAAGAATAGAGGCTCCGGCCCATAAAATACGTCGGGATAATGATTTAACTAAACGCGGGAAGAACACTAACGTCACCAGGTTAGCTGCTCCCGCATACGACAGGTAATAGGGAAACAGATCCGCATCACCGATAACATACGAGAAATAATAGATAGCAAAGCCGGTGATAATGTTGCTGGCAATATTATAAGCAAGAGCCATTCCCAACAGGCAGGAAAGCTGATCGTTTTTATAAATAAGCGCAATGATGGCTTTTAGTGTCAGGTGTTTTTCTCCGACAGACGATTGATTATCTGACGAAAAGACTTCATGCACATTACGCAGAGTGATGATGGTCGACACAATAAAAAACGCAATCAGCACCAGTGTGAACATCTGAAAGCCAAATCCCCGATCGCCGCCGCCGACATAATTAACAAATGGCAGCGTCACGCCTGCCGTAACAAAACCCGCCAGACTGGCAAAAAAGCGCGGATAAGGAACCAGTTGTTCTCGCTCACGTTTATCGAGGGTTATGGTTGGAACCAGTGACCAGAAGGGAATATCCATTATGGTGTAAGTCATGCCCCAAAGAATGTAGGTCACGCAAACAAAGACAATCTGAGTAGTACCTTCAAACAGATGCGCGCTAAAGAGAAGAAATAAGATTACAGAGTTAGCCAACGTACCGATCAGGATCCAGGGCTTAAACTTACCCCATCGCGATCGCGTAGCATTTACGATCCACCCCATAATCGGATCGTTAATAGCATCCCAGATCCTCGCCACCAGAAACAAAGTACCAATCAAACCAACCGACAGCCCGACAACATCGGTGTAGTAATACATCAGGTACATATACACAATGCCGATCGCAAAATCCTTCCCGAACGCTCCAAATCCATAACTGAGTTTTGTCGTCATTGAAATGCTCATAGGGTATCGGGTCGCTGTTACCAACGCCCGCCTTCTGTTATTGGTATCGTCAGAGGTGTGCGCCGGAAGACATACCCCGGCGCAGTAGCGTATTAGCGGTGCAACCAGCCGGGTAGCCAGTTGCCGTGGGCGGTAATCAGGTCGTCAACAAGAGCATAAATTTCGTCAATGCTCAGCACAGCGGCGGTGTGCGGATCCATCATCGCGGCGTGGTAAACACGGTCACGATTTTCCGTGAGAATCGCTTCCGTCAGCAGCGTTTGTACGTTGATATTGGTTTGCATCAGTGCTGCCAGATGCGAAGGTAGCGTACCGACTTTAGTCGGCTGAATGCCATTAGCATCAACCAGACAGGCGACTTCCACGCAACATCCTTGCGGCAGGTTATCAATCAGGCCATCGTTACGAACGTTGCCATAAATCACACTCGGTTCACCGGTCCAGATAGCGTTCATGATTGTGCTGGCATATTCCCGCGACGGTTTAATATCAATCCGGGACGCATTCTTATACTCCTCCAGCTCTTTATGCCAGTTCGCCAGTTGCTCAACGCAGCGTTTCGGGTACTCATCCAGCGGCACTTTATAACGTTCAATCAAATCCTCACGGCCTGGCTTAATAAACCACGGCGTATATTCAGCAAAGTGTTCTGATGATTCCGTGACGAAGTAGCCCAGCTTTTTGAACATTTCATAGCGCACAATATTCTGGCAGCGGGGATTACCATGAATATTCGGCTTCGGTGCCTGGCCCGCATCATAGGCTGCCAGCAGTTCCGGATAGAGATTCACGTAACTGCCGTCTGCGGTTTTGCGCTCCAGCTCCAGGTAGAACGCCATATGGTTGATACCTGCACAACGATAACGCAGTGTAGCGGGATCGATATTGAGATCGCGCGCCAGTTCTTCCGCCGTTCCCTGCACCGAATGGCACAACCCTACCTGTTTGATATGCGGATAGCGGGCATACATTGCCCAGGTATTCATCGCCATCGGGTTAACGTAGTTCAGCATGGTGGCGTCGGGGCACACTTCCGTCATGTCCTCACAAATCTGCCACAGATGCGGAATGGTACGCAGCGCGCGCATAATGCCGCCCGGCCCCAACGTGTCGGCAATAGTTTGTTCCAGACCGTGACGCTTACAAACCTCAAAATCGGTGACCGTACAGGGTTCATAACCGCCAATCTGAAATGCCACCACCACGAAATCAGCATCCTGTAAGGCTTCTTTCTGTTGGGTATGACAGGTAATTTTGCCGCTGGCTCCTGCTGAATCCATCAGCTTACGCACCACAATGTGCGACTCTTCCAGGCGGGTGGGATCGATATCCATCAGGGCAATATGCGCCGTTTTCAGCGCCTCGCGATGAAACACATCACCAAGAATATTTTTAACGAAAATCGTCGAACCAGCGCCGATAAAAGTAATTTTGGGTGCAGACATCATTCAGGTCTCCTGGCTTGCTTGAATGATTTCATCATGGCAGGCGATTTCGCAGAAAACCTCCGGCTTCCCCGTTGAGCATTCCCAAAAACTCAGATCCTGGGTTGCTTAGCAGTAAATCTGAGTTTTCGGGAATAAATTGCCTAAAAAACAGAGTAATTAGCCCTTATAAAGCCCTGTCCATTCCTCTCTCTTTACGTTTTGTGTCGTCATTCGCAGTCACCCCTGCCAACTTCTGCCATGATTCTGATAATCCAGGAAAGAGGGCTATCGATGAATACAGACACATTTATGTGCAGCAGTGATGAAAAGCAGACCCGCAGCCCGCTGTCGCTATACTCGGAATATCAGCGGATGGAAATTGAATTTCGCGCGCCGCATGTCATGACCTCCAGCCACTGGCATGGTCAGGTTGAGGTAAATGTGCCTTTCGATGGCGATGTGGAATACCTGATCAACAATGAACACGTAAGTATCAATCAAGGCCATATCACGCTGTTCTGGGCCTGTACGCCGCACCAGCTAACCGATACCGGAACCTGCAAGAGCATGGCAATTTTTAATCTGCCAATGCATTTGTTTCTCTCCTGGCCACTGGATAAAGACCTTATAAACCATGTGACTCACGGCATGGTGATTAAATCACTGGTGGCACAGCAACTTAGTCCGTTTGAAGTACGCCGCTGGCAGCAGGAGTTGAACAACCCAAACGAGCAAATCCGCCAGCTCGCCATTGATGAAATTGGCCTGATGCTCAAGCGATTTAGCCTCTCCGGCTGGGAGCCTATTCTGGTCAATAAAACTTCGCGCACGCACAAAAATAGCGTCTCGCGCCATGCGCAGTTTTATGTCAGCCAGATGCTGGGCTTTATTGCGGATAACTATGATCAGGCGCTGACCATCAACGATGTGGCCGAGCACGTCAAACTTAATGCCAATTATGCAATGGGGATATTTCAGCGGGTCATGCAGTTGACGATGAAACAGTACATTACTGCGATGCGCATCAACCACGTTCGCGCATTACTGAGCGATACCGATAAAAGTATTCTCGATATTGCACTGACGGCAGGCTTTCGTTCGAGTAGTCGTTTTTACAGCACGTTCGGCAAATATGTCGGCATGTCGCCGCAACAATACCGAAAACTTAGCCAACAACGCCGCCAGATGCTTCCCGGCTAAAAACGATATCAGTATCAGCCAAAAAAATAATTTAGCTGTCGATAATAAACATTGAAAATCAATTAAAAAATTAATTTAAACTTTTGTTTATAATATAAAAATTTTAAAAACGCTTGTTTTTCAATCACTTTACAGCCTGAAATGCCCGGAAGATACTTGCCCGCAGCGAAGATTCCTTCACAACCGGGTAAGCAATGATGAAAGTATTAATTGTTGAAAGCGAGTTTCTACATCAGGACACCTGGGTCGGTAGCGCCGTTGAGCGTCTGGCAAATGCCTTGAGCCAACAAAATGTTACCGTGATTAAATCCACCTCCTTTGATGATGGCTTTGCCATTCTCTCTTCAAATGAAGCCATTGATTGTCTGATGTTCAGTTATCAAATGGAGCATCCGGACGAACACCAAAATGTCAGAGAATTGATCGGTAAGCTTCATGAGCGTCAGCAAAATGTGCCGGTATTCCTGTTAGGCGACCGGGAAAAATCAATCGCCGCGCTGGATCGCGATCTGCTGGAGCTTGTCGATGAATTCGCCTGGATTCTGGAAGATACCGCTGACTTTATCGCCGGACGCGCCATCGCAGCGATGTCCCGTTACCGCCAACAGCTATTGCCGCCACTGTTCAGCGCGCTGATGAAATATAGCGGCATCCATGAGTACTCCTGGGCCGCGCCAGGTCACCAGGGCGGTGTTGGCTTCACTAAAACCCCCGCCGGACGTTTCTACCATGACTACTATGGTGAAAACCTGTTCCGCACCGACATGGGCATCGAACGAACTTCCCTCGGTTCTTTACTTGACCATACTGGCGCATTTGGCGAAAGCGAAAAATATGCCGCGCGCGTATTTGGTGCCGACCACTCCTGGTCAGTCGTCGTCGGCACTTCAGGGTCTAACCGCACCATCATGCAAGCCTGCATGACAGATAACGACGTGGTTGTTGTTGACCGTAACTGCCACAAATCCATCGAACAAGGTTTAATGCTGACTGGCGCGAAACCGGTATACATGGTGCCAAGCCGCAACCGCTACGGCATTATCGGGCCAATCTATCCGCAGGAAATGCAGCCTGAAACCTTGCAGAAGAAAATCAGCGAAAGCCCGCTGACCAAAGACAAAGTCGGGCAAAAACCCTCTTACTGCGTGGTAACCAACTGCACCTATGACGGCGTATGCTATAACGCCAAAGACGCGCAGGATCTGCTGGAAAAAACCGCCGATCGTCTGCACTTCGACGAAGCCTGGTACGGTTACGCACGTTTTAATCCGATCTATGCCGATCACTACGCGATGCGCGGTGAGCCGGGTGATCACAGCGGTCCTACCGTTTTCGCCACTCACTCCACTCATAAACTGCTGAATGCACTGTCGCAGGCGTCTTATATTCATGTACGTGAAGGCCGCGGCGCGATTAACTTCTCCCGCTTTAATCAGGCATACATGATGCATGCCACCACTTCCCCGCTATATGCCATCTGCGCGTCAAACGATGTGGCTGTATCAATGATGGACGGCAACAGCGGCCTGTCGCTGACTCAGGAAGTGATCGACGAAGCGGTCGATTTCCGCCAGGCAATGGCACGGTTGTATAAAGAGTTTGCTGACGAAGGTAGTTGGTTCTTTAAGCCGTGGAATAAAGAAGTGGTTACCGATCCGGAAACCGGCAAAACCTATGACTTTGCCGACGCACCGCACAAACTGCTGACCACCGTTCAGGACTGCTGGGTAATGCATCCGGGCGAAAGCTGGCACGGCTTCAAAGATATTCCGGATAACTGGAGTATGCTTGACCCGATTAAAGTCAGCATCCTCGCTCCGGGGATGGGTGAAGACGGTGAACTGGAAGAAACCGGTGTTCCGGCGGCACTGGTTACCGCATGGCTGGGTCGCCACGGCATTGTGCCCACCCGTACCACCGACTTCCAGATTATGTTCCTGTTCTCAATGGGCGTAACCCGTGGGAAATGGGGAACGCTGGCTAACACCCTCTGTTCCTTCAAACGCCACTACGACGCTAACACCCCGCTGGCTCAGGTAATGCCGGAACTTGTTGAACAATATCCTGACACTTATGCGAACATGGGTATTCACGATCTGGGCGACAAAATGTTTGCCTGGCTGAAAGAAAACAATCCTGGCGCACGATTGAACGAAGCCTATTCCGGCCTGCCGGTGGCAGAAATCACTCCGCGCGAAGCATACAACGCAATTGTCGATAACAACGTTGAACTGGTATCCATTGAAAACCTGCCGGGACGTATTGCGGCGAACTCAGTCATCCCATATCCGCCCGGGATCCCAATGCTGCTTTCCGGTGAAAACTTTGGCGATAAAAACAGCCCACAAGTAAGCTATTTACGCTCACTGCAATCCTGGGATCATCATTTCCCTGGTTTTGAACACGAAACGGAAGGCACCGAAATTATTGACGGTATTTACCACGTAATGTGTGTGAAAGCGTAACCACTATTCCGCTGAAGGCGTAATTGTTTAAATAACATTACGCCGCCTGGCCTGAGGCCTTTTGAGTATGGCAACGTTTTCATAAAAATTGCTGCAAACAAAAATGTCATACTTTTTGCGCGGTCCCACCCCGCGCTTTTTTTGTTTGTTATTTACACTTCTTCACTCTGTAAAAATTTTTGTACATGAGAAATTACTATAAAAATTTGTAATATTAGCAAAACACGTTATTTTTATGCATGTTTTGATTCGTCATACAATTATATAACCAGTCCCCGGTATCTCTCTATGTTGGCGAGATCCACTATTTTCTTTGCATTTCAGGAGTACATGTATGAGGATTTGCAGCAACCAACCTTGTATAGTTTTATTAACTGAAAAAGATGTCTGGCTAAGAGTGAATGGGAAAGAACCTATAAGTTTGAAAGCTAACCATATAACGTTATTAAGTTGTGAAAACAATATTATCGACGTCTCCTCTCTGAATAACACTTTGGTTGCGTATATTAGCCTCGACATCATCAAAGATTATCTCCGTTTTCTGAATAAAGATCTCTCGAAAATACCGGTCTGGCAGCGTAGCGCCACGCCTTTTATTTCCCTGTCATGCCTGACACCAGAGGTGTTTCGCGTCGCAGCGCAACACAGCATAATGCCCGCTGAAACAGAGTCGGAAAAGGAACGAACACGTGCATTATTATTCACTGTACTATCTCGTTTTCTCGACAGTAAAAAATTCCTTTCACTGCTAATGCATATGTTACGTAATTGTGTTAGCGACAGCGTTTATCAAATCATTGAAAGCGATATCCATAAAGACTGGAATCTTAGTATGGTAGCCAGTTGTTTATGCCTTAGCCCAAGTTTGTTAAAGAAAAAGCTGAAAAGCGAAAACACCAGTTATAGCCAAATAATAACCACCTGCCGGATGCGTTATGCCGTAAATGAATTAATGATGGATGGTAAAAATATCTCACAGGTGTCACAGTCCTGTGGCTACAACAGTACGTCTTACTTTATTTCTGTATTTAAAGATTTCTATGGCATGACCCCACTCCATTATGTTAGCCAGCATAGAGAACGTTCTATCGCCTGATTTATAACCTTAACGAAGAGATATATTAATAACAGCATCAGCGATAAGCCAGCCGACGATAATTCAACACGCGAATGCAGGCGTATGATATGACGTAATTTATTGTCACGAAGCTCGCCTTCGCAGGAGTTTTATTATGTCTTCGGATGCTGATGCTCACAAAGTGGGCTTAATCCCCGTCACCCTGATGGTGTCGGGGAATATTATGGGGTCAGGTGTTTTTCTGTTACCTGCAAATCTGGCCTCGACGGGGGGGATTGCTATATATGGTTGGCTGGTGACAATTATCGGTGCTTTGGCTTTATCGATGGTTTACGCCAAAATGTCGTTCCTCGATCCCAGCCCTGGCGGTTCATATGCCTACGCGCGCCGCTGTTTTGGTCCTTTCCTCGGGTATCAAACTAACGTTCTCTACTGGCTGGCCTGCTGGATCGGCAATATTGCTATGGTGGTCATTGGCGTCGGCTACCTGAGCTATTTCTTCCCGGTACTGAAAGATCCGTTGGTATTAACTATCACCTGTGTTGTGGTGCTGTGGATCTTCGTTCTGCTTAATATCGTCGGGCCGAAAATGATTACCCGCGTGCAGGCCATCGCCACTGTACTGGCGCTGATCCCCATCGTCGGGATTGCCGTATTCGGCTGGTTCTGGTTCCACGGAGAAACCTATATGGCGGCCTGGAACGTTAGCGGTCTGGGCACTTTCGGCGCAATTCAAAGCACCTTAAACGTAACGCTGTGGTCATTTATCGGGGTAGAAAGTGCTTCTGTTGCAGCGGGTGTAGTGAAAAACCCGAAACGCAACGTCCCTATTGCCACCATTGGTGGGGTACTGATTGCTGCCGTCTGCTATGTGCTCTCGACCACGGCAATTATGGGGATGATCCCGAATGCCGCACTGCGCGTTTCCGCCTCGCCATTCGGTGATGCTGCACGGATGGCGCTGGGTGATACCGCAGGAGCCATTGTCTCCTTCTGTGCGGCGGCTGGTTGCCTGGGTTCGCTCGGCGGCTGGACGTTACTGGCTGGACAAACGGCGAAAGCCGCTGCCGATGACGGTTTGTTCCCACCGATTTTTGCCCGCGTCAACAAAGCAGGCACACCGGTAGCCGGGTTGATCATCGTTGGTATCCTGATGACTATCTTCCAGTTCAGCAGCATCTCACCAAACGCAACCAAAGAGTTCGGTCTGGTCTCTTCCGTATCGGTTATCTTTACCCTGGTGCCTTATCTTTATACCTGTGCAGCTTTACTGCTTTTAGGCCACGGTCACTTTGGCAAAGCGCGTCCGGCGTATCTGGTCATCACAACTATCGCCTTCCTTTATTGCATCTGGGCGGTGGTTGGTTCTGGTGCACAAGAAGTCATGTGGTCATTTGTCACTCTGATGGTGATCACCGCTATGTACACGCTGAACTACAACCGGCTGCATAAAAACCCGTATCCTTTAGATCCACCCATTAGCAAAGATTAAGCCTCCTTAATCCAGCAAACATAAAAGCCAACCTTAAGAACTTAAGGTTGGCTTAACTTTGCTTTGCGAGCATATGCGCACTTTGTTCGATGGAAACACCGTGATGTTAAAGCGCCTTTTAAAAAGACCCTCTTTGAATTTACTCGCCTGGCTATTGCTGGCCTCTTTTTATATTGCTATCTGCCTGAACATTGCCTTTTTTAAACAGGTGTTACAGGCGTTACCGCTGGATTCGCTGCATAACGTGCTGGTTTTCTTGTCGATGCCAGTCGTCGCGTTCAGCGTGATTAATATTGTTCTGACACTAGGCTCTTTCTTATGGCTTAATCGACCACTAGCCTGTCTGTTTATTCTCGTTGGCGCATCTGCGCAATATTTCATCATGACTTATGGCATCGTCATCGACCGTTCGATGATTGCCAATATCATTGATACCACACCGGCGGAAAGTTATGCGTTGATGACGCCACGCATGTTACTAACGCTAGGGTTAAGCGGCGTACTTGCTGCGCTGATTGCCTGCTGGATAAAAATCAAACCTGCTGCCTCGCGCCTGCGCAGTGTTCTTTTCCGTGGAGCCAGTATCCTGATATCTGTACTGCTGATTGTGCTGGTTGCCGTGCTTTTTTATAAAGACTACGCCTCGCTGTTTCGCAACAACAAAGAGCTGGTGAAATCTTTAAGCCCCTCCAACAGCATTGTTGCCAGTTGGTCATGGTATTCCCACCAGCGACTGGCAAATCTGCCACTGGTACGCATTGGTGAGGACGCACACCGCAACCCGTTAATGCAAAAAGGAAACCGGAAAAACCTGACCATTTTGATCGTCGGGGAAACCTCGCGGGCGGAGAATTTCTCACTCAATGGCTACCCGCGTGAAACCAACCCGCGACTGGCGAAAGATAACGTGATCTATTTTCCTAATACTGCGTCTTGCGGCACAGCAACGGCTGTCTCCGTACCGTGCATGTTCTCAGATATGCCGCGCGAGCATTACAAAGAAGAGCTGGCACAACACCAGGAAGGCGTGCTGGATATCATTCAGCGGGCAGGCATCAACGTACTATGGAATGACAACGATGGCGGCTGCAAAGGCGCATGTGACCGCGTGCCTCATCAGAACGTCACTGCCCTGAACTTACCCGGTCAGTGCATCAACGGCGAATGCTATGACGAAGTGCTGTTCCACGGGCTGGAGGAGTACATCAATAATCTGCAAGGCGATGGGGTGATTGTCTTACACACCATCGGCAGCCACGGCCCGACCTATTACAACCGCTATCCACCGCAGTTCAGGAAATTTACTCCCACCTGCGACACCAACGAGATCCAGACCTGTTCCAAAGAGCAACTGGTCAATACTTACGACAATACGTTGCTCTACGTCGACTATATTGTTGATAAAGCGATTAATCTGCTGAAAGAACATCAGGATAAATTTACCACCAGCCTGATTTATCTTTCTGACCACGGTGAATCGTTAGGTGAAAATGGCATCTATCTACACGGCTTGCCTTATAGCATCGCCCCGGATAGCCAAAAGCAGGTTCCGATGCTGCTGTGGTTGTCGGAGGATTATCAAAAACGGTATCAGGTTGATCAAAGCTGCCTGCAAAAACAAGCACAAACGCAGCACTATTCACAGGACAATTTATTCTCAACCCTGTTGGGATTAACCGGCGTCGAGACGAAGTATTATCAAGCCGCGGATGATATTCTGCAGGCATGCAGGAGAACGACTGAATGAAAATTCTAATTGTTGAAGACGATACACTGTTATTGCAGGGATTGATTCTGGCGGCACAAACTGAAGGCTACGCGTGTGATGGCGTCACGACCGCGCGGATGGCGGAACAAAGCCTGGAAGCCGGTCATTACAGCCTGGTGGTGCTGGATTTAGGTTTACCCGACGAAGATGGACTGCATTTTCTCGCTCGTATCCGGCAGAAAAAATACACCCTGCCGGTACTGATCCTCACCGCCCGCGACACGCTTACCGACAAAATCGCCGGGCTGGATGTCGGTGCCGACGACTATCTGGTGAAGCCTTTCGCGCTGGAAGAGTTGCACGCCCGCATCCGCGCCCTGCTGCGACGCCATAATAATCAGGGCGAAAGCGAGCTGAAGGTTGGCAACCTGACGCTGAATATGGGTCGCCGTCAGGTATGGATGGGCGGTGAAGAGCTGATCCTGACACCAAAAGAATATGCCCTGCTGTCGCGCCTGATGCTCAAGGCGGGTAGTCCGGTGCATCGGGAAATTCTCTACAACGACATTTACAACTGGGACAACGAACCCTCAACGAATACCCTGGAAGTGCATATCCATAACTTGCGCGACAAAGTGGGCAAAGCCCGTATCCGCACCGTGCGCGGCTTTGGCTATATGCTGGTCGCTAATGAGGAAAACTAATTGAACCTGATGCGTTTTCTGCGTCGACCAATATCGCTGCGTCAACGGCTGATATTGACCATTGGGGCAATTCTGCTGGTATTTGAGCTGATCAGCGTTTTCTGGCTATGGCATGAAAGCACCGAGCAGATTCAGCTATTTGAGCAGGCGCTGCGCGACAATCGCAACAACGATCGCCACATCATGCGTGAAATCCGTGAGGCGGTCGCCAGTCTGATTGTTCCTGGCGTGTTTATGGTCAGTCTGACGCTGTTTATCTGCTATCAGGCGGTACTTCGCATCACCCGCCCACTGGCGGAACTGCAAAAAGAGCTGGAAGCGCGTACCGCCGACAACCTGACACCTATTGCTATTCACAGTGCCACCCTCGAAATCGAAGCGGTAGTTTCTGCATTGAACGATCTGGTCAGTCGCCTGACCAGCACGCTGGATAACGAACGGCTGTTTACCGCTGACGTCGCTCACGAACTACGAACGCCGCTGGCAGGGGTACGTTTGCATCTGGAGTTAATGGCGAAAACGCACAACATTGACGTAGCGCCGTTAGTCGCGCGGCTCGATCAGATGATGGCCAGCGTCTCCCAGTTGTTACAACTGGCGCGCGCCGGACAGTCATTCTCTTCGGGTAATTACCAGCATGTAAAGTTGCTGGATGATGTGATCCTGCCCTCCTATGACGAACTCAGCACCATGCTCGACCAGCGTCAGCAAACCTTGCTGTTGCCAGAAAGCGCCGCCGACATCACTGTCCAGGGCGACGCCACTCTACTACGCATGTTGTTGCGTAACCTGGTAGAAAACGCCCATCGCTATAGTCCCGAAGGCAGCAACATTATGATTAAACTGCAAGAAGATGGCGGTGCGGTAATGGCAGTTGAAGATGAAGGGCCTGGTATTGATGAGAGTAAATGCGGAGAGTTGAGCAAAGCGTTTGTACGGATGGACAGCCGTTATGGCGGAATTGGTCTGGGATTAAGTATTGTCAGCCGCATCACGCAGTTGCATCACGGGCAGTTTTTCCTGCAAAACCGGGAAGAGACTTCCGGCACGCGCGCCTGGATACGGCTGAAGAAAGATCAATACGTGGCAAACCAAATATAAAGAAAGCTGCTTACTACCAGCACGCTAAACACGGTAGTTAAACTTTCATAAATACGGTTTTTCATTGCACTCTCCTCCATTGAACTGGAGGAGAGTATGCACGCCAGAGATTAAGTGAACCTTAAGAGTCGGGTCAGACCGATTGGGGGCCTGATAAGACGCGACAGCGTCGCATCAGGTAATCCGTTTCAGGTTACTCATCAATTCGCGGATGTTGCTGTACCAGGCGAGTGCGTTTCGCCTGCAAATCGGCAATCTCGTGGTCAATATCTTCGATTTTTTGCTCGATATTATCGTAATGCTCAACGAGAATTTCCTTCGCTTCCTGCAAATCTGACGCCGCCGGTGTCGCGCCTTTCAACGGACGATTCGCCGTCTCTTTCATGGTCACGCCGGTAATCAAACCAATCACCGCCACTACCATCAGGTAATACGCTGGCATCATCAGATCCTGCGAACTTTCTACCAACCATGCCGCCAGCGTTGGCGTCAGACCGGCAATCAGCACCGAAATATTAAATGCCGCCGCCAGCGCGCTGTAACGGATATGCGTCGGGAACATCGCTGGCAGCGTTGAGGCCATAACGCCCGTAAAACAGTTGAGGATCACTGCCAGCATCAACAGTCCGGCAAAAATCAGACCGATGATATTACTGTTAATCAGAATAAACGCCGGGATCGCCAGTGCAAACAGCGCAACACTACCGAGGATCACAAACGGACGACGGCCAAAACGGTCACTCAGCAGGCCCATCACTGGCTGCACAAACAACATCCCGATCATAATGGCGATAATAATCAGCACCCCGTGATCTTCGGAGTAATGCAGGTTATGCGACAAATAACTTGGCATATAGGTCAGCAGCATGTAGTAAGTCACGTTAGTGGCTATCACCAGACCAATACACGTCAACAGGCTGCGCCAGTGCTTCGTGGCAATCTCTTTAAACGAGATTTTCGGGCCATCCTGCAAACCTTCGCGGTCGCCCTGTTCCAGTTTCTCAACATGTTGCTGGAACGCTGGTGTCTCTTCTAAAGCATGACGTAGATAAAGTCCGATAATCCCTAACGGCAGAGCGATAAAGAACGGAATACGCCAGCCCCAGTCGAGGAAGTTCTCTTCACCGACAATGGTAGAAATTAACACCACCACACCCGCGCCCAGAACAAACCCGGCAATAGAACCGAAATCCAGCCAGCTACCCATAAAGCCACGTTTGCGGTCAGGAGAGTATTCCGCAACAAATATCGATGCTCCGGTATATTCGCCGCCGACCGAGAAACCTTGCGCCATCTTACAAATCAACAGCAGAACCGGTGCCCAAATACCAATCGAGGCATAGGACGGTATCAATCCAATACAGAATGTACTGATCGACATAATCACAATGGTGATAGCGAGGATCTTCTGGCGACCATATTTATCGCCCAACATACCAAAGAAGAGCCCGCCAAGCGGTCGAATCAGAAAGGGAACGGAGAAGGTGGCAAGTGCAGCAACCATCTGCACGCTGGGATCAGCCCCAGGGAAAAAGACTTTACCTAATGCGTAAGCAACAAAACCATAAACACCAAAATCAAACCATTCCATTGCATTACCCAGCGATGCTGCAGTAATGGCTTTTCGCAGTTTACCGTCATCAATAATAGTGACATCACGAAGGGTTATCGGTTTTACTTTTTTCCTTTTCAGCATAGCTTTCCTCGCAGAGTAAGCCCATTTCCGCACACGTCAGGCAAATCGACGTGGCGCCCGCAAAAGGGGAGCGGGAATTGCAGGGTGCAATCTCTGTAACAAGCGTAGCGGGTTTATTTACACGTTCTGATTAAGAACTGTACAACCAAACCTGTTGACGCCTGAATTGGGCAGTTAATGACCTTTTTACCCTACCAGCGTTTAAATTTGTGATCAACTTCACACATGGATTTCGTTTAACACTCATTGGTGTAACCGATTATTTACACTTAATTTACAGTGAAGATTTCCTCTACCATCGCCCCCGCCAGACGCTGTGCTGAGCAGAGCCGTGGCATCCCCAGCGCGACAGTTTGCCAGCGTTGGGTTACTGACCAGCAAACGGGCTGTTTATCGGCATCGGACCACTTGCCCAGCCAGCTTAAAAAGTCAGCATAATCTCCGCCAGTCGGGGTAGTGGGAGAGGTAAACCACTGAGGGTAATAATGACGAGTAGTCGGTGCTGCGTTGATACTTTCGGCCAGATATTGCGTCGCTTTCACGCGCAAATCGTCAAGCAACAACACCGCCGCTTGCGGGCTTCCCAGACGGCAGGCATCACCAAACGCCCCCCAGCGCAACTCTTCCAGAACAATGAAACAACGCCCAGGCAACGACCAGGCGTTATACGCACCAGCACGCCAGCGGGTAAAAACTTGCGCGCTCTGCTCGCCCGCCTGCACCAGTAATCCTCGTTGCATTAACGCTTTTTCCTTCCAGCAACAACGGCTGGAAAACCACCCATACAACGCGGCAATTTGCTGCGGAAGTTTCGGGAAAGCAGATTGTGGGCGGTGATCCATTTTTTGCAAAAGTGCCAGATGTTGCGCGACCTGCGTCAGCGCCAGATGAGCGGGATCAAGCATCGCCGCCAGTTTTTCCACCAATGTCAGGCGCAGGCTAAGCGGCGCATTTAACATTCCTGCGTTCGCCCACGTCTGAAGCTGTGTGCGAGCAAGGATCTCCTGCATCAGCCGTTCGCGAAACTGCTGCTGATGGGCTTGTGGATAGCGGGCGTCATTGCCCTGCGCCAGATCCACTAAAAAGCGGGGATAAACCGACTCCAGCACGCGACCGGGGCCGTCCAGTAACGTCTTAGTCAATATCGTTCTGCCGTGAAAAGTGTTTGAATATCATCGCGTAACAACTGAGAGTCCGTATAAATCCAGCCGTGAGTCATCACAGTCTGCTGCAATTGCTGCTGCATCATCTTAACTACAGATTCATTTTGTTGACGCAGAGCCAGGCTTTCGCGTAAACGCGTCTGTAATTCCGTCAAGCATAAAGCGAAATCAGCAAAAAAAGTGCTCATGTCTGCCGTGACAGAATCATCGACCTGAACCGCCAAAGCTTTAGCCATTTGTTGGCAATAAAGGTCGACTTCCGCGGTTAACATTCGTTGTAGCGCGCTGTAATCAATAGCCTCCGGCGGAGATTTCTCACTACTCCGCCCCCAGTCGGGCTGATTCAGCCAGCGCGAGAAAGTCTCACGCACAATGCCAAAACGGGTGATCTGCTCATCCGTTTTTTCCTGGCGAGATATTGCATTGCTGAACAACTGACGAGTATTGAAGTGGGGAGCTGCGCTGTGAAAAGCAGGAAAATGAAATCCAGGACGAAACCCGGACTCACTCAATTCCGTTTTAACCCGTTGCTCAATGGGACGAATAACATCGGTTAACACCCGGCAAAGGGTTGATTCCAGTTCAGTAAAACGCAGCGTGAAGTCACGGCTGATTTTGGTTTGTGCCGTCTGTAACAACGTCTCGCAGCGGGTGCGGATCTCACTTAACGGCCACGAATCATGTTGAAACAGCGCAGCTAACTGGGCATTCACCTCATTTTGCTGCTGACACAGAAAGTCGGTGGCTGACGTCAGGGCCACCTTGATTTCATGTTTAATCTCGCCACTCACCTGTACCTGATTGAGCTGCAATAGCTGCATATTTTCTTCAACCTGGCGGATATTTTGCCGCAATTGTTCGCAGGCGACGTTCAGCCCGTGTGCGCGAAAATCCAGATATTCCCGCGCCTGCAGGGCGTAATTCAACAACTTATGCGATGCAGATCGCAGAGCATATAACGACGCGTTAGCGTAGGCGGCATGGAGTAACGCCTGAACCGGTTGGGCGAATAGCGAATCGTCCCACAGTTGATCGGCAGCATGACGAATATGGTCGATATCCGCCAGATCGGCGTTACACCAGCGCCTGCCCAGCGCCGCATGAGCAAAATCCTCCACCCAGCGTTGTTGCTCCGGTGCTGGTAATTTACCGTTGTTGACTAACTCATGGCGTGCCCGATTCGCCAGATAGCCCCACATCGACGACACCGGAAATATCTGCCCAGGCGTAACGCAACCTTTCATCAGCGTCCCGGAAATCAGCGCCCTCACCTGTTCGGCATCGTCACTGTTCCGATCCTGCTGATCGAACTTATTGACCAGTACATACAGCGGTACTGATTTCCCCACCGCTAAAACCGCCTCACGAACCTCCTCATCGGAGATTGACTTCAGTTGCGTATAATCCAGTACCGCCAGCACTGCGGAGGCGCGCGCCAGTTGCTCGTTAAGCATTTCTTGTAGATGTGGTTGCCCGGCTTCATTTGGCCCGGGAGTATCCAGTAACGTTAACTGCCCGGGATAACTCTCCAGCCCCGCCAGATGGACAAACTCCACTTCAATCACTGGAATATGCTCAATGGCGGCATAAGCAGAAAAGGGAAAATCGACGTCCAGCGCCTTCGCCAGACGCACCAAATCATTCAAACTTTTCAGGCAATGAAAAATAGGCTGGGCACCAAGATAATATTTTTCGAAAGCGATGCCATTTTCGATCCGCTGCATAAGTGCGCGCATATCTTTATCTATTTCCAGCAGATCGGTCAGATGTTTAATATCGAAATCACGCAAGCGCTGTTGTAATTGTTGGATTAAACGGTCGATTGGCGCGACATGCGAAAAATGCAACACCGGTTCTTTTTGCCCCGGAGCATGGCGAATAAGCGTCGGTAGCGCAGTCATAGGACGGTTGCGATTAGGAAGAACTTCAGTGCCAACAATAGCGTTAATGGTGGTTGATTTCCCTGCTTTCATGGTGCCAACAATCGCCAGCACCATTTCCAGACGGGAGATTTTACGCAGCTCATTACTCAACATGGCATGATGCTCGTCGATATTATGCTGCCCCCAGGGCAAAGTCAGTGGTGGTGTATCTTCTCCGGGTACAGAGAGAGGCATTTTTTCCAGTAACTGCAACTGTTGTCGGGAAAGCTGTAACAGGCGTTCAGCCTCCTGACTTAACTCATATATTGTCTGTGTGTACATGGAAAATTCTTCCTTAAAGCAAATTTTATTACTTTTATTTAGCCAGATTGTTTTTTAGTTCTGCTTTCGGATTTTATAATTACAGCAGTAAATAACTCTTATAATTAATATAGTGTTTTTATCCGAATGAATAAGCCTCTTCCGATACATTTAAAATGTCAGAAAGATAGAAATAATAATTGAATTAAAAAAAGAACAAGAAGAGAGCTAACCTTAACTTAAATAATAAATGGAGGCAAAAAGATTATTTTCTTTTTGCGTTGTCTTTCAAATGAAAACGTTTGTCGTCTAAAATCAGCAGTACCCCCGACAAACTCAGGGATTTTGTGTATAATTGCGGCCTTTTTCGGCAATCTGCCGTTTTTTGGCGCTTTTGCCCTGCTGACTTTGAGGAAATCCACATGTCATTACCAAACTGCCCGAAATGCAACTCCGAATACACTTACGAAGATAACGGCATGTACATCTGCCCGGAATGCGCCTACGAATGGAACGACGCTGAACCTGCACAGGAAAGCGACGAGCTGATCGTTAAAGATGCTAACGGCAACCTGCTGGCTGACGGCGACAGCGTTACCATCATTAAAGACCTGAAGGTAAAAGGTAGCTCTTCGATGCTGAAGATCGGCACCAAAGTGAAAAACATCCGCCTGGTTGAAGGTGACCATAACATCGATTGCAAAATCGATGGTTTTGGCCCGATGAAACTGAAATCTGAGTTTGTGAAAAAGAACTGATTTCGATTGCCGGGTGCGAAGCATCCGGCAACGGTGCCAATGCCTGATGCGACGCTTGCACATCGTATCAGGCCGGGGAATTCCCGCGCTATCCGTAGGCCGGATAAGGCGTTTACGCCGCATCCGGCAATGGTGCCAAATGCCTGATGCGACGCTCGCCGCGTCTTATCAGGCCTACAAATTCCCACACCATCCGGCAACTGTGCCAATGCCTGATGCGACGCTCGCCGCGTCTTATCAGGCCTACTCTTCATCTGTACAAAATTCAAACTACACTTAACTGACTTCTCTTCACTGAGGTTACCATCATGCCGTTAAGTCCCTACATCTCTTTTGCCGGTAACTGTGCCGACGCAATAGCCTATTATCAACGCACGTTGGACGCGGAACTACTGTATAAAATCAGCTTCGGAGAAATGCCGAAACCCGCACAGGAAAGCGCCGAAGGCTGCCCATCAGGAATGCAATTCCCCGATACTGCCATCGCCCATGCTAACGTGCGCATTGCCGGTAGCGATATCATGATGAGCGATGCCATACCGTCAGGAAAAGCCAGCTACTCCGGCTTTACGCTGGTGCTCGATTCGCAACAGGTCGAAGAAGGGAAACGCTGGTTTGACAACCTTGCTGCCAATGGAAAAATCGAAATGGACTGGCAGGAAACCTTCTGGGCGCATGGCTTCGGCAAAGTCACCGATAAATATGGAGTGCCGTGGATGATTAATGTCGTTAAACAGCAGCCCACAAAATAAGCCCCACCGGGAGGCTCGTCCTCCCGCGATGTGAACAGACGTTCTTGTCACAAGTGACTTTGTTATACACAGAGTCGAGGAGTGAGTTACGCTTCTGAAGGCGATCGTTGCGGATAAACTGGAACCGGGGTTAACCAGCAATCAGGCAAAAACGATCCGACTAACGCCCATACTCATCTTCCATTCTCCGTTCTTCATCTTCCAGTTGCCGACGCTCCTGATCAAGCTGGCGCTGGCGGTCATCCAGTTGCCTGCGGCGATCTTCAAACTGGCGGTGGCGATCATCATATTGTCTGCGACGATCGTCGCTCACTTCACGCTGCCAACCGTCATCACGCGAATCTTCATAATCGCGTCCACGGTCAGGATTATAAGCGTCGTTAATCGCCTGCTGAATATTGCCAATGGTGTCATCGATAATATCGGCATGAGTCGGAACAGCGGTCAGCGTGAGCAGGGTAAATAAAAATAACAGCGGATAGCGTTTCATTAACTAACCTCAGAAAGAGACTCTATCCACATTAGTCATTACTCATCCATGCAAACAGTGGATGAATCTCAATTCCTCCGCTGCTCTATTGCCATAATCGCCTCCACACGCTGTTGATGACGACCGCCTTCGTACTGCGCCCCCAGCCATGCATCCACAATCATTTTCGCCAGTTCGAGGCCAACCACTCGTGAACCAAAAGCCAGCACGTTGGTGTCGTTATGTTGCCGCGAGAGTTGCGCGGAATAAGGTTCGCTACAGACGACCGCACGAACTCCGGCAAACTTGTTCGCCGCTATCGAAATGCCGACACCTGTACCACAAATCAAAATCCCGCTATGCTAACGATATTACCGTTAATATATATAATTAAAGAATAAACCGTTTCGTATTATTTATAGAAAAAATAAAACTATCGCCGTCTTCCTTCTTCAGCACTAATGCCTAATAAAATAGCGTGTTCTGCTCACACTTACTCTTATTAAAGTCGAAGTTTCCCAATTATGATAACGCCAGTTTCAAATGACGTATTTTGTATGGGTCATATATTTACGACACAAATGATAAATGGAGATTTATATGAATAACTCACGGTTATTCCGTTTGAGCAGGATTGTTATTGCATTAACCGCCGCCAGCGGCATGATGGTAAATACCGCTTACGCGAAAGAAGAAGCTCAGGCTGCCAGCCAATATACTCAGCAAATTAACCAGAACTACGCCAAATCATTGCCGTTTAGCGATCGTCAGGATTTTGACGATGCCCAACGTGGATTTATCGCCCCGCTACTGGATGAAGGTATTCTGCGTGATGCTAACGGAAAAGTTTATTATCGGGCAGATGATTACAAATTTGATATTAATGCCGCCGCACCGGAAACCGTAAATCCCAGTCTGTGGCGTCAGTCGCAGATCAACGGCATTTCTGGCCTGTTTAAAGTCACCGATAAAATGTATCAAGTGCGCGGTCAGGACATCTCTAACATTACGTTCGTTGAAGGCGAGAAAGGGATTATTGTTATCGACCCACTGGTGACGCCGCCAGCCGCGAAAGCCGCACTTGACCTTTACTTCCAGCATCGTCCGCAAAAACCAATTGTTGCCGTTATCTACACCCACAGCCACGCCGACCATTATGGCGGAGTGAAAGGCATTATCACTGAAGCTGATGTTAAATCAGGGAAAGTTCAGGTAATCGCTCCGGCAGGCTTTATGGACGAAGCTATCAGCGAAAACGTGCTGGCGGGTAACATCATGAGCCGCCGAGCCCTTTACTCTTACGGCCTGTTACTGCCGCACAACGCACAGGGCAACGTGGGTAATGGCCTCGGTGTTACGCTGGCGACCGGCGACCCGAGCATTATTGCGCCAACCAAAACAATTGTCAGAACTGGCGAGAAGATGATTATCGATGGTCTGGAGTTTGACTTCCTGATGACCCCAGGCAGCGAAGCACCCGCGGAAATGCATTTCTATATTCCGGCCCTGAAAGCGCTGTGCACCGCCGAGAACGCCACTCACACCCTGCACAACTTCTACACCCTGCGCGGCGCGAAAACCCGCGACACCAGCAAGTGGACCGAGTACCTGAACGAAACGCTGGATATGTGGGGTAACGAAGCGGAAGTACTGTTTATGCCACACACCTGGCCAGTCTGGGGCAATAAGCATATCAATGATTATATTGGTAAATATCGCGATACCATCAAGTACATTCACGATCAGACCCTGCACCTGGCAAACCAGGGCTACACCATGAATGAAATCGGAGACATGATTAAGTTGCCGCCAGCACTTGCCAACAACTGGGCCAGCCGCGGCTACTATGGCTCTGTTAGCCATAACGCCCGCGCGGTGTATAACTTCTATCTTGGCTACTACGATGGCAATCCGGCTAACCTGCATCTATATGGTCAGGTGGAGATGGGCAAGCGTTATGTACAGGCGCTGGGCGGTTCCGCGCGCGTGATCAACCTGGCACAGGAAGCGAATAAGCAAGGGGATTACCGCTGGTCGGCAGAATTACTGAAACAGGTGATTGCCGCCAATCCGGGTGACCAGGTAGCGAAAAATCTGCAAGCCAAAAACTTTGAACAGCTTGGTTATCAGGCCGAGTCCGCCACCTGGCGCGGTTTCTACCTGACTGGTGCGAAAGAGCTGCGCGAAGGAGTACATAAGTTCAGCCACGGCACCACCGGTTCCCCGGACACCATTCGCGGGATGTCAGTCGAAATGCTGTTCGAATTTATGTCCGTGCGCCTCGATAGCGAAAAAGCCGCTGGCAAAAATATCAGCCTGAACTTCAATATGAGTAACGGCGATAACCTCAACCTGACGCTGAACGATAGCGTGCTTAACTACCGTAAAACGCTGCAGCCTGAAGCCAACGCCGCTTTCTACATCAGCCGTGAAGATCTGCACGCGGTGCTGACCGGACAGGCGAAAATGGCAGAGCTGGTAAAAGCGAAGAAAGCCAAAATTATTGGCAATGGTGCGAAACTGGAAGAAATTATTGCCTGTCTGGATAATTTTGATTTGTGGGTGAATATCGTTACCCCAAATTAATTCCACTCACTTTCGGGGGCAATTAAGCTCCCGAAAGCATTTATATTAAAAATATAAATCATTAACTAATACATAAAATAAATAAGTTATGAATGCGGTGGCTGAATAAAGCTATTTTTATTCCACAAGAAAATAGCCATACTGACGCCTTCAATGGATATTGACATTCACTACAGATATTGTTCGCAGCAGACAGGATGTATTTATTATGCCAACAGTTCTCTCTCGCATGGTGATGCAACTCAAAAAAGCAACCTGGATAATTCCCGTCTTCATGGTTTCGGGATGCTCATTATCTCCGGCGATCCCGGTAATCGGCGCTTATTATCCCGGCTGGTTTTTCTGCGTTATTGCCAGCCTTATTGTGACTCTCATCACAAGGCGAATTATTCAGCGGGCAAATATCAATCTGGCATTTGTCGGAATTATTTATACCGCCCTTTTTGCTCTCTACGCCATGCTGTTCTGGCTGGCATTTTTCTAATCTATTTTGAGATGCGCTCATGGAAAGTACGCCGAAAAAAGCTCCTCGCAGTAAATTCCCTGCCCTGCTGGTGGTTGCGCTGGCACTGGTTGCCGCTGTTTTTGTTATCTGGCGCGTCGACAGTGCGCCATCAACTAACGACGCTTACGCGTCAGCCGATACCATTGATGTAGTACCGGAAGTCAGCGGTCGCATTGTAGAACTGGCAGTCACCGACAACCAGGCAGTTAAACAAGGTGATTTACTGTTTCGCATCGACCCGCGCCCGTACGAAGCTAATCTGGCGAAAGCCGAAGCTTCCCTCGCCGCGCTGGATAAGCAAATTATGCTCACTCAGCGTAGCGTTAATGCCCAACAGTTCGGTGCTGACTCGGTTAACGCCACGGTAGAAAAAGCTCGCGCCGCTGCCAAACAGGCCAACGATACATTACGCCGTACCGAGCCGCTACTGAAGGAAGGTTTTGTCTCTGCGGAAGATGTAGACCGCGCGAGAACCGCACAGCGTGCGGCAGAAGCCGATCTTAATGCTGTATTGTTGCAGGCACAGTCAGCCGCCAGCGCCGTTAGCGGCGTCGATGCACTGGTCGCGCAACGCGCGGCGGTCGAAGCGGATATTGCCCTGACCAAACTGCATCTGGAAATGGCCACTGTTCGCGCACCGTTCGATGGTCGGGTGATTTCCCTCAAAACCTCGGTTGGGCAATTTGCCTCCGCGATGCATCCTATTTTCACGCTAATCGACACCCGTCACTGGTACGTGATCGCCAACTTCCGCGAAACCGATCTGAAAAACATTCATGCCGGTACGCCTGCGACAATTCGCCTGATGAGCGACAGCGGCAAAACCTTCGAAGGTAAAGTAGATTCCATTGGCTACGGTGTGTTGCCGGATGACGGTGGTCTGGTGCTTGGCGGTCTGCCGAAAGTGTCTCGTTCTATTAACTGGGTCCGCGTTGCCCAGCGTTTTCCGGTCAAAATCATGGTCGATAAACCTGACCCGGAAATGTTCCGTATCGGCGCATCGGCAGTCGCTAATCTTGAGCCGCAATAATGAGCGCCCTCAACTCCCTGCCATTACCGGTGGTCAGGCTGCTGGCGTTCTTTCATGAAGAGCTAAGCGAGCAACGGCCAGGTCGCGTGCCGCAGACCGTGCAGCTCTGGGTAGGCTGCCTGCTGGTAGTGCTAATCTCGATGACCTTCGAGATCCCCTTCGTGGCGTTATCACTGGCAGTGCTGTTTTACGGTATTCAGTCGAACGCGTTTTACACCAAATTTGTGGCGTTCCTGTTTGTGGTCGCCACAGTGCTGGAGATCGGCAGCCTGTTTTTGATCTACAAATGGTCTTACAGCGAACCGTTGATCAGACTGATCATCGCCGGGCCGATCCTGATGGGCTGTATGTTTTTGATGCGCACCCATCGGCTGGGGCTGGTCTTTTTTGCCGTCGCTATCGTCGCCATTTACGGGCAAACCTTCCCCGCCATGCTCGATTATCCGGAAGTCGTCGTGCGCTTAACGCTGTGGTGTATTGTTGTCGGCCTCTACCCGACGTTATTGATGACGTTAATCGGCGTGTTGTGGTTTCCCAGCCGCGCCATCACGCAAATGCATCAGGCACTTAATGACCGACTTGATGAAGCGGTAAGCCACATGACAGAAAGCCTCACGCCACTACCTGAAACGCGGATTGAAAGAGAGGCGCTGGCGCTGCAAAAACTCAGTGTCTTTTGCCTCGCGGATGACGCCGACTGGCGAACCCATAGCGCATGGTGGCAAAGCTGCGTGGCAACGGTAACCTACATTTACTCGACGCTGAATCGCTACGATCCCACCGCGTTTGCTGACTCGCTGGCAATCATTGAGTTCCGGCAAAAACTAGCCCTGGAAATCAACAAACTGCAACATGCTATTGCACAAGGTCAATGCTGGAAAAGCAACTGGCGGTTAAGTGAAGAGGAAGCAATGGCGGCGCGGGAATGTAACCTGGAGAATATCTGCCAGACGCTGTTACATCTTGGTCAGATGGACCCGCATACGCCGCCGACACCCGCCGCCAAACCACCTTCATTCGTACCCGATGCCTTTACCAATCCGGACTATATGCGCTATGCAGTGAAAACGCTGCTGGCCTGTTTAATCTGTTACACCTTCTATAGCGGCGTGGACTGGGAAGGCATTCACACCTGTATGTTGACCTGCGTGATCGTCGCTAACCCAAATGTTGGTTCATCGTACCAGAAGATGGCGTTGCGTTTTGGCGGGGCTTTTTGTGGGGCAATTCTGGCGCTGCTAATGACCATTTTAGTCATCCCCTGGCTGGACAATATTGTCGAATTGCTGTTTGTGCTGGCACCGATTTTCCTGTTGGGGGCGTGGGTTGCCACCAGCTCTGAACGTTCTTCTTATATCGGAACGCAGATGGTGGTGACCTTCGCGCTCGCCACACTCGAAAACGTTTTTGGTCCGGTGTATGACCTGGTGGAAATACGCGATCGCGCCATCGGTATTCTTATCGGCACTGCGGTATCGGCAGTGATTTACACCTTTGTCTGGCCTGAAAGCGAAGCGCGCACACTACCGCAAAAACTGGCTGGCGCGCTGGGTATGTTAAGCAAACTGATGCGTATTCCTCGCCAGCAGGAAGCTACAACGCTGCGTACCTATATACAAATTCGTATTGGTCTGCATGCAGCGATTAATGCCTGTGAAGAGATGTGTCAACGTGTGGCGCTGGAGCGTCAACTAGATAGCTCAGAGCGTGCTTTGTTGGTTGAACGTTCGCAAACAGTGATTCGCCAGAGCCGTGACCTTCTTCACGCCTGGGACGCTACCTGGAACTCGGCGCAGGCACTGGATCACGCGCTCCAGCCGGACAGGGCAAGCCAGTTTGCTGAGGCGCTGGAGAAATACTCCACGGGTCTGGCAACCACAATCAGCCATTCGCCAGTGATAGCGCTTGAAGAGACACCTGCCTCGCAGGCCATCCTGCCCACCTTATTAAAACAGGAGCAACACGTCTGTCAGCTCATCGCCCACTTGCCAGACTGGACTGCCCCGGCATTAACGCCCGCCACGGAACAGGCACAAGGAGCCACTCAATGATCAATCGTCAACTTTCACGCTTGTTGTTGTGCAGCATTCTCGGCAGCGCGACGCTGATTTCCGGTTGTGCGTTGGTGCGTAAGGATTCAGCCCCTCATCAACAACTTGAACCAGAGCAAATCAAACTTGCCGATGATATCCATCTGGCCAGTTCCGGTTGGCCACAAGCACAGTGGTGGAAACAGTTTCATGATCCACAACTGGATGCGCTGATCCAACGGACGTTAAGCGGTTCGCACACCCTCGCTGAAGCGAAATTGCGGGAGGAAAAAACGCAGTCGCAAGCTGATTTGTTAGATGCCGGTTCACAATTACAGGTTGCGGCGTTAGGGATGCTTAACCGCCAGCGCGTTTCGGCAAACGGCTTTTTAAGCCCTTATGCGATGGATGCGCCCGCACTGGGAATGGACGGGCCGTACTATACCGAAGCTACAGTAGGTTTGTTTGCTGGACTGGATCTCGATTTGTGGGGTGTGCATCGCTCAGCGCTTGCTGCCGCCATTGGCGCGCATAACGCGGCTCTGGCAGAAACCGCAGCGGTGGAGTTATCGCTGACCACTGGCGTGGCGCAGCTTTATTACAGTATGCAGGCCAGCTACCAGATGCTCGATCTGTTAGAACAAACCCGCAGTGTGATTGATTACGCGGTGAGAGCGCACCAGAGTAAAGTGACGCATGGTCTGGAAGCGCAAGTGCCTTTCCACGGCGCGCGGGCACAGATTCTGGCGGTCGATAAACAAATTGCTGCCGTCAAAGGGCAAATCACCGAAACGCGAGAATCCCTGCGCGCATTGATTGGCGCGGGAGCCAGCGATATGCCAGAGATCAAACCGGTGGCGTTACCGCAAGTACAGACTGGCATTCCGGCGACGCTCTCTTATGAGTTGCTCGCCAGACGTCCGGATCTGCAAGCCATGCGCTGGTATGTTCAGGCGTCATTAAATCAGGTGGATTCCGCACGGGCGCTGTTCTACCCGAGCTTTGATATCAAAGCGTTTTTCGGACTGGATTCCATTCACCTGGACACCTTGTTCAAAAAAACCAGCCGCCAGTTCAACTTCATACCAGGTCTGAAATTGCCGCTGTTTGACGGTGGACGCCTGAATGCCAATCTCGAAGGCACGCGCGCCGCCAGCAACATAATGATTGAACGTTACAACCAGTCAGTACTGAACGTGGTGCGCGACGTTGCAGTCAATGGCACGCGTTTGCAAACGCTGAATGAAGAACGGGAGATGCAGGCAGAACGCGTAGAAGCGACTCGCTTCACCCAGCGCGCCGCCGACGCCGCCTACAGACGTGGATTAACCAGCCGTTTACAGGCAACCGAAGCCCAGTTGCCGGTACTTGCCGAAGAAATGTCCTTACTCATGCTGGATAGTCGCCGCGTGATTCAAAGTATTCAGTTGATGAAATCGCTGGGCGGCGGGTATCAGGCTGCCCCGATCGTTGAGAAGAAATAAAACAGACGTCGCGTGATGGCTGTCACGCGGCATATCGTTTCGTCACGTCAAAACTGACGACAGCCTGTTTTTCGTCAGAGTTTTGAACAAAAAGCGCCCGTAATATCAGGGAATGTCCCCAAATAAAAGGTGGCATAAAAGATGCATACTGTAGTCGAGAGCGCGTATGCGTGATTTGATTAACTGGAGCGAGACCGATGAAAAAAGTCGTCACGGTTTGCCCATATTGCGCATCAGGTTGCAAAATCAACCTGGTCGTCGATAACGGCAAAATCGTCCGGGCGGAGGCAGCGCAGGGGAAAACCAACCAGGGTACTCTGTGTCTGAAGGGTTATTATGGCTGGGATTTCATTAACGATACCCAGATCCTGACCCCGCGCCTGAAAACCCCCATGATCCGTCGCCAGCGTGGCGGCAAACTCGAACCTGTTTCCTGGGATGAGGCACTAAATTACGTTGCCGAGCGCCTGAGCGCCATCAAAGAGAAGTACGGTCCGGATGCCATCCAGACGACCGGCTCCTCGCGCGGTACGGGTAACGAAACCAACTATGTAATGCAAAAATTTGCGCGCGCCGTTATTGGTACTAATAACGTTGACTGCTGCGCTCGCGTCTGACACGGCCCATCGGTTGCAGGTCTGCACCAATCGGTCGGTAACGGCGCAATGAGCAATGCCATTAACGAAATTGATAATACCGATTTAGTGTTCGTCTTTGGGTATAACCCAGCGGATTCCCACCCGATCGTAGCGAATCACGTGATTAACGCTAAACGTAACGGGGCGAAAATTATCGTCTGCGATCCGCGCAAAATTGAAACTGCGCGCATTGCTGACATGCACATCGCACTGAAAAACGGCTCGAACATCGCGCTGTTAAATGCGATGGGCCATGTCATTATTGAAGAAAATCTGTACGACAAAGCGTTCGTCGCTTCCCGTACGGAAGGCTTTGAAGAGTATCGTAAAATCGTTGAAGGCTACACGCCGGAATCGGTTGAAGATATCACCGGCGTCAGTGCCAGTGAGATTCGTCAGGCGGCGCGGATGTATGCCCAGGCGGAAAGCGCATCCATTCTGTGGGGCATGGGTGTTACCCAGTTCTATCAGGGCGTGGAAACCGTGCGTTCTCTGACCAGCCTCGCAATGCTGACTGGTAACCTCGGTAAGCCGCATGCGGGCGTTAACCCGGTTCGTGGTCAGAACAACGTGCAGGGTGCCTGCGATATGGGCGCACTGCCAGATACGTATCCTGGCTATCAGTACGTGAAAGATCCGGCTAACCGCGAGAAATTCGCCAAAGCCTGGGGTGTAGAAAGTCTGCCAGCCCATACCGGTTACCGCATCAGCGAGTTACCGCACCGCGCAGCGCATGGCGAAGTCCGTGCGGCGTACATTATGGGCGAAGATCCGCTGCAAACTGACGCGGAACTGTCGGCAGTACGTAAAGCCTTTGAAGATCTGGAACTGGTCATCGTCCAGGACATCTTTATGACCAAAACTGCGTCAGCGGCGGATGTCATTTTACCGTCAACCTCGTGGGGCGAACATGAAGGTGTCTATACTGCGGCTGACCGTGGTTTCCAGCGTTTCTTCAAGGCGGTTGAACCGAAGTGGGATCTGAAAACGGACTGGCAAATCATCAGTGAAATTGCCACCCGTATGGGTTATCCGATGCACTACAACAATACCCAGGAGATCTGGGATGAGTTGCGTCATCTGTGCCCGGATTTCTACGGTGCGACTTACGAGAAAATGGGCGAACTGGGCTTCATTCAGTGGCCTTGCCGCGATACTTCAGATGCCGATCAGGGGACTTCTTATCTGTTTAAAGAGAAGTTTGATACCCCGAACGGCCTGGCGCAGTTCTTCACCTGCGACTGGGTAGCGCCAATCGACAAACTCACCGACGAGTATCCAATGGTACTGTCAACGGTGCGTGAAGTTGGGCACTACTCCTGTCGTTCGATGACCGGTAACTGTGCGGCACTGGCAGCTCTGGCTGATGAACCTGGCTACGCACAAATCAATACCGAAGACGCAAAACGTCTGGGTATTGAAGATGAGGCACTAGTTTGGGTGCACTCGCGTAAAGGCAAAATTATCACCCGCGCGCAGGTCAGCGATCGTCCGAACAAAGGGGCGATTTACATGACCTACCAGTGGTGGATTGGTGCCTGTAACGAGCTGGTTACCGAAAACTTAAGCCCGATTACCAAAACGCCGGAGTACAAATACTGCGCCGTGCGCGTCGAGCCGATTTCCGATCAGCGCGCCGCCGAGCAGTACGTGATTGACGAGTACAACAAGTTGAAAACTCGCCTGCGCGAAGCGGCGCTGGCGTAATACCGCTTTAACTCACGTTAAAGGCGACGGTATTACCCAACGCCTTTGTATCAATCCGGGAACGCTCATCCGTTTCCGGATTTTTTATACATACCCGCGCAGTCAGACCAGTCCATCCTGGTTATCAGCGACATCCTCTCCGTTGTTATTCTCATCCAATCACAAGTGCAAATGAGAATTATCTTTACTCAATTCCCATCGCGGCCTAACGTAATAATACTTTACATTTGATGATTAAAATTTCGGCAAGGTGAGAAATCATCGACCGTCTAACATGCTCTATTAAAGGGATATTTTGGCGCAATTTATGCAGTAATGCCCCGTCAGATAGCGTATTGATAACCTCAAAGTAACTTCAGGGATTGGGAAGCATATGATTAAAAAACTATTATCTTTACTGGTATTAAGCGCAATTTCCGCCACCGCCTTTGCCGCGACACCGCCGAATACGTTGGTTGTTGCCCAGGGACTGGATGATATTGTGAGTCTGGATCCGGCAGAAGCTAATGAACTCTCCAGTATTCAGACTGTACCAAGCCTGTATCAACGCGTTGTGCAGCCGGATCGTAACGATCCCGCGAAAATCACTCCGATTCTGGCCGAAAGCTGGCAGGCTGATCCTGTAGCAAAAACGCTGACCATAAAACTCAAAAGCGATGCGAAATTTGCCTCCGGTAATCCGGTGCGCCCGGAAGATGTGATTTACTCTTATATCCGTGCCGTCACGCTGAATAAGTCCGGTGCGTTTATTCTCAATGTACTGGGCTGGCAACCGGAAAATATCGCCAGCCAGTTGAAGAAAATCGACGACCATACTGTCCAGGTACAGTGGAGTGCTGACGTCAGTCCGGCGCTGGCGCTGAATATTCTCTCTACGCCAATTGCCTCAATTGTTGACGAGAAGTTGGTTGCGCCAAACGCCAAAAATAACGACTTTGGTAATGAATGGCTGAAGATGCATTCCGCTGGCAGCGGCGCGTTTAAAATGCGTACCTACCAACCGCATCAGGCCATCGTGATGGAAGCCAACGCCAGTTCACCGACCGGCGCACCGAAGCTGAAAAGCGTCATCATCAAAAATGTTCCCGATCCTGCAACGCGTCGCCTGCTAATCCAACAAGGCGATGCTGATATGGCTCGCGATCTGGGGGCAGACCAAATTGATGCATTACAGGGTAAACCTGGCGTCAAAGTGATGAGTATTGCCTCCGCTGAGCAGAACTATCTGGCCTTTAATACCGGCAACAAGGATAACCCGCTGATGAGTAATCCTGCGTTCTGGGAAGCTGCTCGCTGGTTGGTCGATTACGACGGCATCACCAAAAATCTGCTGAAAGGACAATACTTTACCCATCAAAGTTTCCTGCCAGTAGGTTTCCCCGGAGCACTGGAAGAGACACCGTTCACCTTTAATCCTGCCAAAGCAAAAGAGATCCTCGCTAAAGCTGGAATCAAAGACCCGCACTTCACGCTTGATGTCGAAAATAAACCGCCATTTATTACCATCGCGCAGTCAATTCAGGCCAGCTTTGCTCAGGGTGGTGTAAAAGTGGATTTGCTGCCAGCCGCGGGGAGCCAGGTTTACTCACGGGTTCGCGCCCATCAGCATCAGGGGGCCATTCGTATGTGGTTGCCTGATTATTTTGACGCACATTCCAACGCCAGCTCTTTCGCCTATAACGATGGCAAATCCAGCACCGTTGCCGGGTTAAATAGCTGGAAAATCCCGGAACTGAACAAAGAAACGCTGGCGGCAGTCGCTGAACCCGATAATGCTAAACGTCTTGATTTATATAAAAAAATGCAACAAGAACTGCAACGTAGTTCCCCGTATGTCTTTATTGATCAAGGCAAAACGCAAATTGTCATGCGTGATAATGTGCAGGGTTATCAACAAGGATTGAATGCCGATATGGTCTGGTTTGATCAGGTAACCAAATAATCCTGTACGCCACTCGCGCCCGACAACGTTATCGGGCGCGGTTACCAGGGCTGGTCCGCACTGCAGACCAGTCGCTGATTTTTCACTGTATGGAAAGATCATGTCTGCCGCTTTTTCCACTCACGCGAGATGGCGAGGCAAACGCCCTCTACTCGCGCTCTTGCAGGGACTGTTTACCGTCTCTCTGACGTTGCTCGGCCTGCTGCTGATTACCTTTGCGCTTTCGGCCCTCTCACCGGTCGATCGGGTACTGCAAATCGTTGGCGATCACGCCAGCCAGTCCACCTATGATCAGGTGCGCCACCAGTTAGGGTTAGATCAACCGTTAGCCGTCCAGTTCTGGCATTACCTGGTGAATCTGGCTCACGGCGATCTCGGCATTGCCAGCGCTACCGGGCAACCGGTTCTCCAGGACTTGCTATCGGCGTTTCCGGCGACCCTGGAACTGGCGACGTTGGCGCTTATTGTCGGCTCCGTTGTCGGCGTTATTGCGGGTGTACTTTGCGCCCGTTATGTCGGTTCACCGCTGGATTTCGCCGTGCGGACACTGACTCTGCTGGGAAATTCCGTCCCCATTTTTTGGCTTGGTCTGCTGATGCTGGCACTGTTTTACGCCAGACTGCAATGGAGTGCCGGACCGGGTCGGCTGGATGATATTTATCAATTCACCATTGACCCCCGCAGCGGATTTGCGCTGATTGATACGTGGCTTTCTGGCGATCGCGAGGCGTTTACCAATGCCATCAACCATTTGATACTGCCGGTTTTATTACTGGCGTACTTCTCACTCGCCAGTATTACGCGCCTGACACGTTCCGCTTGTCTTGGCGAAATGAATAAAGAATATATTCTGCTGGCGCGCGCCAAAGGGGCCAGCGAGATGACAATTTTGCTACGTCATGTTTTGCCCAACATTCGCGGCACCTTGCTCACCGTTATCGCTCTCGCCTATACATCGATGCTGGAAGGCGCGGTACTGACAGAAACTGTCTTTTCATGGCCTGGCATTGGGCGCTATCTCACCACGGCGCTGTTCGCGGGCGACACTACAGCAATCATGGGGGGAACATTGCTGATTGGCGTCTGCTTTGTGTTGATAAATAACCTCACCGACCTGCTGATCCGGCTGACCGATCCGAGGTTGCGCTGATGCCGATGTTTCTCTTTTTACGCCGTTTGCGTCATTCACCCGCCGCGTTCTGCGGTTTGATAATTATCCTGTTATTGATGCTAATTGCGCTCTTCGCGCCGTGGCTGGCTCCTCACGATCCTAACTGGCAGGATGCGGCTGCACGGTTACAAGCGCCGGGTAGCCAGCACTGGCTCGGAACAGATAGTTACGGGCGAGATCTGCTTTCACGTTTAATCTACGGCAGCCGACCAGCGCTGGGTCTGGTGGCACTGGTGACCATCATTACACTCCCGGTCGGCCTGCTGATTGGCATTTTATCCGGATACTATGGTGGCTGGCTGGAACGCGTGCTGATGCGTTTTACTGACGTGGTGATGTCAATGCCGCGTTTGATTCTGGCCTTTGCTTTCGTTGCCATGCTGGGGCCGGGGCTGGTTAACGGCGCGCTGGCGCTGGCGTTAACCACCTGGCCCGCTTATGCGCGTCAGGCGCGCAGTGAGATCCAACGTCTACGACACAGTGATTATCTTGCTGCTGCAGAGATGATGGGCATCCGCGGCTGGCGTCTGCTTATTGGTCATATTTTGCCATTGTGCCTGCCATCGGCCATTGTCCGCCTGGCGCTGGATTTAGCAGGCATCATTCTGGCGGCTGCTGGCCTGGGTTTTCTTGGTCTTGGTGCTCGTCCGCCAATGGCGGAATGGGGAGCCATGATCGCTGATGGTATGCAGGTCATTTTCGATCAATGGTGGATTGCCGCCGCGCCCGGCGCAATTATCTTAATTGCCAGCCTGGCCTTTAATCTACTGGGCGATGGCTTGCGCGATGTTCTGGAGCCACAACATGACTGATCCGCGCCTTAGTATCAACAATCTCTGTGTCGACTATCCGGGTTCCCGGGTCGTTAACAATATCAGTTTTACATTAGGCAATGAGCGTCTGGCGCTGGTCGGTGAGTCAGGTTCGGGTAAGTCCATGACCGCCCGCGCCCTGATGGGGCTGGTACGCAAACCCGGAGTGGTAACCGCAGACACACTTAACATCCTGGGTCGTGATGCGCTCACCCTTAACGCGCGTGGATGGCAACAACTGCGCGGTAACGATATCGCAATGGTATTGCAAGATCCGCGTTATGCACTTAATCCTGTGAAAACTGTGAAAGCGCAACTGGAAGAGGCACTTACGCTTCACCAACGCCTGAGTCGCCGCGAAAAAGAAGAGAAAATAAATACCGCAATTCAGGCTGTCGGCCTTAATACGCGAGTGTTGCAAAGCTATCCACGAGAACTTTCTGGCGGGATGGGGCAGCGAGTGATGATTGCAATTGCGCTCATCAACAATCCCCGGGTATTGATTGCCGATGAGCCAACATCGGCACTGGATGTTCGCCTGCGCAATCAGATTCTGGAACTGCTGGTGACCCTGTGTGAACAACGACAGATGGCGATGCTGCTGATCAGTCACGACCTGCCATTAGTTGCCCAATTTTGCCACCGGGTGCTGGTGATGTATCAGGGAAGTAAGGTGGATGAAATGCGCGCCGATGCGCTACCCACAGCAACACACCCTTACACGCGCACACTGTGGACTTGCCGCCCGAGTGCGCAAACTTACGGACAGATGCTGCCGACGCTGGACAGGACGGCGATGACGCCGGAGAAATACCATGACGATTGTTGAAATTAATCACTTGCAGGTTACTTTTGCTGAGAAAACCGCAGTTTCAGCCGCCAGTTTTTCGGTTAATGCCGGAGAAACATTTAGCTTAATTGGCGAATCAGGCTGTGGAAAATCCACAATTTTGCGCGTAATTGCCGGATTACAGCGCGACTGGCGCGGCCAGGTATCGCTGTTTGGGCGCACCATCAAACCAGGCATGCGTTTTCAGGGCGATCTCCGCCGCAATGTGCAAATGGTGTTTCAGGATCCCTATGCCTCATTGCATCCCAATCATACGTTGTGGCGAACGCTGGCTGAACCACTCAAAATCCGTGGTGAACGTGAAATAGAAAAACACGTCCATACCGCACTGGAACAAGTTGGTTTACCTGCCGACGCCGCTCGCCGCTACCCGCATCAACTTTCCGGTGGTCAGCGACAACGTGTGGTTATTGCTCGCGCCCTATTATTACGGCCACAACTTCTTCTGCTGGATGAACCCACCTCAGCACTGGATATGTCGGTACAAGCGGAAATTCTTAATTTGTTGAATCAACTGAAGCGGAAGCACCAAATGACCTATCTGCTGGTCAGCCACGATGCAGATGTCATCGCGCACATGTCTGACCGGGCGGCAATGATGGATGGGGGGAAAATTCAGCGATTTTTCGATCGCAACGCTCTGGAAAAAGGTGAGCATCGGATGGATTAAAAATCCTTACATCGCATTAAATCATTCTGCCTGCAGGTCTTTTTACAGTTGTTTTTTTGTCCATCCGAACACTTTATACTGTCTATACCCTACCAAACCTCATTATCAAAATGAAAAAAATTATCACTTTGATGTTATTTTTGACATTCTTTGCCCACGCAGACGACTCCGAGCCAGGCAGCCAGTATGTAAAGGCAGCAGAGGCCGGAGATAAACGCGCACAATATTTTCTTGCCGATAGCTGGTTTAGCTCCGGCGACTTGAGCAAAGCCGAATATTGGGCACAGAAAGCCGCTGACAGCGGTGATGCCGATGCCTGCGCGCTGTTAGCGCAGATCAAAATCACTAATCCGGTCAGTCTGGACTATCCACAAGCAAAAGTGCTTGCCGAAAAAGCGGCGCAAGCTGGCAGTAAAGAAGGTGAAGTGACGCTGGCACATATTCTGGTTAATACCCAGGCAGGTAAACCGGATTATCCGAAAGCGATTTCACTGTTAGAAAACGCCTCGGAAGATTTGGAGAACGACTCCGCCGTTGATGCCCAAATGCTGCTTGGCTTAATTTACGCCAACGGCGTGGGCATCAAGGCCGACGATGACAAAGCAACCTGGTATTTCAAGCGTAGCTCTACCATTTCCCGTACCGGGTATTCCGAGTACTGGGCGGGAATGATGTTCTTAAACGGTGAAGAAGGTTTTATCGAGAAGAACAAACAAAAGGCGCTGCACTGGTTGAACCTGAGCTGTATGGAAGGGTTTGATACCGGATGTGAAGAATTTGAAAAGTTAACTAATGGCTAAAATTGGGGTGTCGGATGCGGCGTAAACGCCTTATCCGACCTACAAAAATTACGCTAAATCAGGCTATTGTGCAGTCTGGCGTAGGCCTGATAAGACGCGGTAAGCGTCGCATCAGGCATCCACACATTGCCGGGTGGATATAACTTCCCGGCAATCTTCAATTACTGATCCGCAGTCTTATCAAATTTGCCCAGCACTTCACGCTCGTAGGCCATCGCCTTTTTGCGGTCAAATTTGTGTTCCCACTTGGCAATTACCAGCACCGCCAGCGCATTACCCACCACGTTCAGCGCAGTACGCGCCATATCGAGGATACGGTCAACACCGGCAATAAACGCCAGGCCTTCCAGCGGGATCCCCACGCTACCCAGCGTTGCCAGTAGCACCACAAACGACACGCCCGGCACGCCAGCAATCCCTTTCGAGGTCACCATCAGCGTCAGTACCAGAATGATTTCCTGCCAGATGGACAAGTCAATGCCATACAACTGGGCGATGAAGATAGCGGCAATACTTTGATACAGCGTCGAACCATCGAGGTTAAAGGAGTAACCAGTTGGCACCACGAAACTGGTGATTGACGCTGGTGCGCCGTAGGCTTCCATCTTCTCGATAATCCGCGGCAGCACACTTTCAGAGCTGGCAGTGGAGTACGCCAGAATCAGCTCGTCTTTCAGAATACGAATCAGGATCCAGACGCTTAACCCGCACAGGCGCGCCACAATTCCCAACACCACCAGCGCAAAGAACAGAATGGCAAAATGCACCAGCAGCACCAGTTTCGCCAGCGGCCACAGAGAAGAAAAACCAAAGTTAGCTACTGTCACCGCAATCAACGCAAACACACCAATCGGCGCGTAACGCATCACCATGTGAGTCACTTTAAACATGGTTTCGGAGATGGAGCGGAACACGGTCACCAACGGTTCACGATGCGTCGCGGGCAGGGAGGAAAGTCCCAGACCAAACAACACCGAGAAGAAGATGATCGGCAGCATTTCGCCTTTCGCCATCGACGCCACAATGTTCGTCGGCACCAGCGACAAAATAGTGCCCATTATGCCGTGGGAACTGCTTTGTACCGCTTCCGTGGTGCTCTGATATTTCGAAATATCGACAGTCGCCAACTGCGACATATCCACCCCGGAACCGGGCTGGAAGACGTTCGCCAGAGTGATCCCCAGAATGATAGCGACGGAGGTGATCACCTCGAAGTAGATAATGGTTTTCGCGCCAATTCGTCCGAGTTGTTTAGCATCACCAACACCTGCAATCCCAACAACCAGCGTGGAGATAACAATCGGCACAACAATCATTTTGATCAGGTGGATAAAAATATCACCCGCCGGAGAGAGCAAATTGACGACCAGCCATTCGCGGCTGTCGCTATGGTAGTGCAGGTAACTTCCCAGGAGAATGCCCAGCACCATAGCAAACAGAATCTGCCAGGCCAGGCTGAATTTTATATTTTTCATCAGAATAACTTCCTCAATGGAGCGCCGCTCTCCCGTTCAAAAACGTGAGAACGTGACATACTGCCAGGGCATGAATTGTGTTGCGTTGGTTTGTAGATTTTTTTAACGCTTATGATCAGTATCATTTGCGCGGTATGTTGCGCAACCCTTTAACAACAGAGCTTTTCGCTGCATTAATGCATAATAACGCGAGTTTATGGCAAGATTAATGCATAACCATTTGTTATGGAAAGATTTTTATTTGTTTAATTTGCAATAATACTGATTGGTGATTATTTTCTGAATGCGTTCATTCGGTTAATTTTTATGCAGCTCAATAACATAATCTTCAGCTCCGGATGATTAATCCGATCGCCGCTGCAGCAGTTTTGCCATATTAATCGACTCAACCAACTGTGTCCGGTTTACCCTGGGTGAGTTGAGATCCATCACTTTTTGCCATAGTTCGATGGATTGCGCGTAGTTCGCCTGCATAAACGCATCAGAAGCCAGCAGCATCAGGGCGGTGATTTCGTTTTCGTCCAGCGCCAGGGCTTTGTCGATCATCGCACGAGCCTGGGCGGTCATATGCTGGCTGGCCTGGTAATAAAGCACCGTCGCCAGCGCCGCGTACAGTTCAGCGTTCTCACCGCGCAGTCGCAGCGCCTGACGGTACGCCAGCAGCGAATTACTGTAATCGTTTTGCCACAGGTAATACTCGCCCAGCAGCGCCCACTGTTCGCTATTTTGCGGGTTGGCGCGAATTTTATCCTGCAATGCCTGAAGCTGTGTCTCCGGTGTTTGCTGGCTGGTAAACTGATGTAACGGATCGCGCTGGCGCAGATACTCCGCACGTGCCGCCTGCCATTTCGGACTTAACAGATAACCGCCGATACAGAGCAGCGCCATCACAACCGCCAGCGCCACCAGCGTTTTTACCGGCACTTGAGGCTGTTTCATCGTTTCCCCCTCACCCGCCAGAGGATCAGCGCCATCAGCAGTAACAACACCACTGGCAGCGCCCACAGGAGCAGCGTCTGGCTGGTCAGCGGTGGGTTATAGCGGACAAAATCACCGTAGCGTTCGGTCATCCAGCCGACAATCTCAGCTTTGCTTTTCCCCTCCGCCACCATCTTGTAAACCTGATGACGCATACTGACTGCCACCGGCGCGTTGGATTCCAGTAAGTTCTGATTCTGACACTGCGGGCAACGTAACTGACTGGCAATATTTAACGCCTGTTCCTGTTGTTGCAGATTGGCGAATTGCCAGGTGTCTACGACCTGGGCGTGTGCAAAACAGGCAAATATCAACAGTAACGTGAGAAGCAATTTATTCATCGCGATTTCTCCCCCGCCATCCGCTTAGCAATGCACCCGCAATCATCAACAACCCTCCCCCCCAGATCCAGCGCACGCCGCTTTGTACATACAAACGAAAAGCGTATCGATCTGGCCCGGTTTTCTCCCCCATCACTGCATACCAGTCATGGATGCCGTTCCAGCAAATAGACGGCTCCATCATTTGCTGACGGCGCGCTTCATAAAAACGCCGCTCCGGCGTCAGTTCACCAATACGTTGCTGATGGTCAAACAGCGCCACTACCGCTTTTTCGCTGGTGTAATTGCCTTTGGCTTGCAGATCGAGGCGTTCAAAACGGAAGGTGTAACCCGCCAGCGTCACCTGCTGACCCGGCTGTAAATTCAGGCTGATCTCCTGACGGCTAATGCTGGAAACCACGATCCCGGCGGCAAATAACAGCACACCAGAATGTGCCAGCAGCGCCGGAAGCGGTGCACGTTTGCCAGAGACATACGTCGCCAGCACAATCACCACCAGCATCAACAAACCAAACGGTAATGTCGCGCGATTAAAATACGGCGCACCAACGGAGAGACGCCCCCAGCCCAGCAGGCCGTAAATCATCGGATACAGCGTTCCCACCAGTACGATCAGCAGCACCGCGCAAAACAGTAACAGCGTTGCGAGAATTAACATTTCCCGCGATACCCCCGAAAAACGCACCGCAGAGCCACCGTCCCGCGCCCGCCAGCTATACAGCGCCAAAGACGCAAGGCTAATCAGTGCAAACAGGCTGAACAGCGGCACGGCGCGAACGTTATCCAGCGCGAACGCATGAACCGAAACCAGAATGCCGGAACGAACAATCAACGTACCCAGCAGCGACAACATCAGCGTAACTATCGCCAGCAACAGCGACCAGTGGCGGAAAATTCCCTGCCGACGAGTCAGAGACAAACTGTGCAGCAGCGCAGTGGCAGAAAGCCAGGGTAATAAGGAGGCGTTTTCCACCGGGTCCCAGAACCACCAGCCGCCCCAACCCAGTTCGCAATAGGCCCACCAGGAACCGAGGATGATCCCCGCCGTTAATGCACACCACCCCGGCAGCGCCCATCGCCAGCAGACACGGGCGCTGGCTGCATCAAACTCGCCGCGCAGTAAACTCGCCAGCGCCACACTCGTCGCCACCATCAAACCGCCATAGCCGAGATAAAGCAGCGGCGGATGGAAGATAAGACCTGGATGCTGCAGCATCGGATTGAGATCGCGGCCTTCGATTGCTGGTGGGAATATGCGCACAAAGGGATCAGACCACAGCAACACAAACAGCAGCAGCGCGGCGAGTATGAGAGATAAAACGGCTAACGTGAGCGGAAATAGCGACCCGGTTTGCTGCCGATAATGCCAGGCAAACAGCGCGCTCCAGGCGGAAAGCAACAGCACCCAAAGCATCAACGAACCTTCATGACCGCCCCACACCGCCGCCAGTTTGAGTTCCCACGACAGCAAACTGTAGCTATGTTGAGCGACATAAATAACCGAGAAATCGCTGGTGAGAAAACAATACGTCAGTACGCCAAAGGCAAGCAGCAGGAGCGCGAACTGTGCCAGAGTGCCGATGCTGGTGAGCCGCATCATAGCAGGCCAGCGCAGTCGCACACCCACGAAGGTCGTCAACGGGGTCAACACGTTGACCCCGAGACTTAACAACAACGCCAGAAAACCGACTTCAGGAAGGAATACGTCCAGAAACCACCTCTTTTCTGGCCTACGCCACCGTCAACTGCCCAGCGTAGAGAATGAAAAAGCGCAGCATCAACACACCGATCAGGCTGGCTCCACACGCCGCCAGCACGGCGGGAATGCCGGAACTGCGATTCACCCACGGTTTGAGCAGCATTGGCACAATCAGCCCCAGCCCGACAACGCCAAGCCAGAACCATCCTGTCCAGAAACCGCCGCCCAATGCTGCCACCAGCGCCCGCACTTTACCGTCATCGCCCAACGCCAGACCGACGAAAAACGCCACCAGCAGGAAGATTTCACCCCATACAACGGGTATTTCCATACGGTGAACAAAGTGCGCTTCCGTGGAATGCGGGTTATTGCGCTGGCGTATCGCCATGGCGATCAGCGCCACTGCCGCACCGGACGAGATGCCGGAGAACAGGAACAGCACCGGCAGAATCGGGTTATTGAGGAACGGATACGATTTCAGCGCCGACAGCAGAAAACCGGTATAAGCCCCCAGCAACACCGCCAGCACCAGCATCAGCGTTTCCAGCCCGCGATGAACAGGCGTCAGCAGGGTCAGAACCTTTTGCACGATCCCCAGCTTCGGCAACCAGCGTTGTTGCAGGGCAAGCAAATCTTGTTCAAAGATTTTCGCCAGCCACAGCACCAGCACCACCATGTAGAGCTGAAACAGCATCACCCCCATCGACATCACCGAGGTAAAACTGTAGTGGAACATCAGTTTCCAGAAGATCCACGGCTTCGTCAGGTGGAAGACGAGGATCAACAAACCGAGGATCACCGCGCCAGGCCCGACAAACAGCGTGGTACGCAGCAACGTACTGTCTGCACCGCCCACCTGTGGATAGAAACGACGCAGCAACACAGCCAGCGTCACCAACCCCGCAGAAATTCCCACTAAAAACAGATAGATGGCAATCGGCCAGTCCCACACCAGCGATTCAAAATGAAATGCGGAAGCCTGAGTCATTGGCTTACCTCCCCGTATTTAAACGGCACGCGGTACAGCTTCGGCTTGGTTCCCAGCGCCAGCTTGTAGCGGTAAGTGGTTTTCTGGCGCAGCAGTTTTGAAATTTCACTGTTGGGATCATCCAGATTGCCAAATGTCAGCGCCTTCGTCGGGCAAGCCTCAACGCACGCGGGCAGCTTACCGGCCTGCAAATTGGTCTTACGGCAGAAGTCGCATTTGTCCGCGGTCTTCGTGACCGGATGGATAAAGCGCACGCGGTACGGACAGGCGGCGATGCAGTACTGACAACCGACGCAGAGATCCGGATTAACATCGACAATCCCGCTGGCGGCATCGCGAAAAGATGCACCGGTCGGGCAGACGTCAACGCACGGCGCATGGTCACAGTGCTGGCAAGACTTACGGAAGAAGCGATATTTCACATCAGGAAATTCGCCCTGCGGCTCGCTGCGAATAATCGTCAGGCGCGAAACACCTTCCGGCACCTTGTTCACTTCCCGACAAGCATCCATACAGGCGGTACAGCCGATGCATAACGACTCGTCATGCACCATGCCGTAACGCACGCCATTGATATTCAACGTTTTCGCCACCACGCGCCCTGCGGTGCCGCTGACGGCTGCCAGCACGCCGACGCCGGTGAGAAACTGGCGACGAGACCAGGTCATGGCTGCTCCTTAAGCAACGGAACAGACGCCGGGTTAAAGTTCGGATTGGTGCGCTGATCGCTGTGGCAATCGACGCAAATCTTAATCCGTCCTTTGTCACTTAACGTCTGCATCGTATCTTGCTGTGGATGCAGGGAATGACAACTGGCGCACGCCACTTTAGTGACATGAACATCGTGCGGCCAGAATGCTTTTTGCAACTGTTCCGGTAGATGACAGGACATACAGACACTGTTCTGCTCTCCAACGTTGTACATCGGCTCGTTAAAGCGCATCACATCTTTCACCCCTTCGCGATGTTGCGGCGACGGCTGGCCGTGACAGTTGGTGCAGGTAACCGGCAGTTTGTTATTCGGATTGATAACGGAAGCATGTTTGCCATGCATACCTTCGGTGTCTGGCTTATGACAGTCCAGACAGGCGGCGTCCGGGTTACGCTGCTGGGTAACTTCGTAGCGATCATCAGATACCTGCGCTGCAGGGGTAGCGGTAATTCCGTTCAGGCTCCACAACAGGCCCGACGCCAGCACCCCGGCAGTTAATAACGAACGTAATACGCTCATATTCACTCCATTGTGTTTTCCGCCCCTTGCGAGGCGGAACGGGGTTATTGGCTTAACAGACCGTTTTTACGTGCCTGCTCTTCCCACTGCGGGATCACCGTTTTGATAAAGTCCTGCTTCTCGGCCTTGATTTGTTCCATGTTCAGGCCAATTGCCTGCTGGGCTTTCTCTTTGGTCGAGATATCCGGGATCTGGATTTCATGGGTGATACCTTTGGTCGCCAGCAGGCGCGCCAGTTTGGTACGCGCATCAGCGGCTTTATCCATCGCCGTGCCGAGCATCCGCAGACCTTCTTCCGGTGCATGCATATGAATGCCGTGGGAAGCGATCGCCAGATCCCAACGCCACTGGGCATGACGGATGTCGTCCTGAATCGGCTTCATCTCGGCTTCCGTAGCGCCTGCATCCAGTGCCGCTTTCGCTTCGAAGTGAGCGTGAACCAGTTGATCCTCAACCTTGATTTTCAGGTCATTAATCGACTGTTTACGCTCCGCGACCACTTTTTGCAGCGTGGCTTTGTCCTGGGTATGACAGTTCGCACAAGTCTGGGCGAAGTTATCAAACGGATTGCCAATTTTATGGTCGGTGTAGAGTTTGCCTTCCGCGTTCTGCACTTTCGGCATGTGACAGTCGATGCAGGTCACGTTGTTTTTGCCATGAATGCCCGCAGTCCAGGTTTCATATTCCGGGTGTTGCGCTTTCAGCATCGGCGTTTTCGACAGGGAGTTGGTCCAGTCGGAGAAGGCAATTTTGTCGTAATACTGCTCCATATTTTCGACTTTCATGCCGTTATCCCACGGGAATTTAACGGCTTTATCTTTACCGTCAAAGTAATACTCCACGTGGCACTGACCGCAGACCATCGACTGCTGGTCAAAACGACCACCTTTCTCAAAAGGCTTACCAATGGCTTCCATCGCACGTGCCGCATACGGACGGGAAAGAGTTAACTCTGGTTTGCCTTTGGCGAACTCTGGCGAAGCGGTGTTATGGCAGTCAGCGCAGCCCAGGTTGTTGACGATTTCCGGGCCCCCGCGCGCCCATTTACCGTGGAAGTAACCATCTTCTCCGTCTTTCTGGATCAAACGCGCCACGTCCGGGCTTTTACAACTCCAGCAGGCCATTGGCATCGTGCCATCTTCGGCATTTTTCGGCGCACCGGTACGCAGGGTTTCGCGCACATCGGTAACGGCGTAGGCATGACCGCGCGGTTTGTTGTAATCGCGCGAGAAAGGATACCCCGCCCACAGGATCACCAGTCGTGGATCTTCCGCCAGTGCGTCAACACGCTCTGACTGTTCCGAGGTGGCTTTCCAGGAGAGATATTGATCGGGATGCTGCGGGGCAAAGGTTTCATTCTTCGCTTCCACAGTTACAGGTTTCGCGGGAGCGGCCGTTTGTTCAGCATGAACAGAAGTGAGAAAGAAAAAAGGAACCAACAAGCTGAAGAAACGGCGTGCGTTTATTTTTATCCTTGTCATAGGGGCTTCATCCAAATTTTGCCATTGAGGCAATGGCAGTTTTTATTGTTTTTTCATAACAGTAACCGCACATACACTGTCATGACATTGCTCGCCCCTATGTGTAACAAATAACCACACTCTGAATGTTGTCTTTAATCAATTGTAAGCGCATGTAAAATACCACTTTAGAGTTAGTCGGTATTTTTCCCGTTTCCAACGGTATGCATAACTGCATGTTCCTCAAAGAATTAATCAACTTTTGTTAGTGACCTTCAAAAATACCCTGCCGTTTATTTGCACTATTCTGCTTTTGCGTGATCTGCCGCCCAAATACTAAACAAAACTACCAATACCCCTACATTTAACGCTTATGCCACATATTATTAACATCCTACAAGGAGAACAAAAGCATGAGTCAAATTCACAAACACACTATTCCTGCCAACATCGCAGACCATTGCCTGATAAACCCTCAGCAGTATGAGGCGATGTACCAACAATCCATTAACGCACCAGATACTTTTTGGGGCGAACAGGGAAAAATTCTCGACTGGATCAAACCGTACCAGAAGGTGAAAAACACCTCCTTTGCCCCGGGTAACGTCTCGATTAAATGGTACGAAGACGGCACGCTGAATCTGGCGGCAAACTGCCTTGATCGCCATTTACAAGAAAACGGCAATCGTACCGCCATCATCTGGGAAGGCGACGACGCCAGCCAGAGCAAACATATCAGCTATAAAGAGCTGCATCGCGACGTTTGCCGCTTCGCCAATACCCTGCTCGGGCTGGGCATTAAAAAAGGCGATGTTGTGGCGATTTATATGCCAATGGTGCCGGAAGCTGCGGTCGCAATGCTGGCCTGCGCCCGTATTGGCGCGGTGCATTCGGTGATTTTCGGCGGCTTCTCGCCGGAAGCGGTGGCCGGGCGCATTATCGACTCTAACTCACGACTGGTGATCACCTCTGATGAAGGCGTGCGTGCCGGGCGCAGCATTCCGCTGAAGAAAAACGTTGATGACGCACTGAAAAACCCGAATGTCACCAGCGTTGAACATGTCATTGTACTGAAGCGTACTGGCGGAAAAATCGGCTGGCAGGAAGGCCGCGACCTGTGGTGGCACGACCTGGTTGAGCAAGCCAGCGATCAGCACCAGCCGGAAGAGGTCAACGCCGAAGATCCTCTGTTTATTCTTTATACCTCCGGTTCTACCGGAAAACCGAAAGGCGTGCTGCACACTACCGGCGGTTATCTGGTTTACGCGGCGCTCACCTTTAAATACGTCTTTGATTATCATCCGGGTGATATCTACTGGTGTACCGCCGATGTGGGCTGGGTTACCGGGCACAGTTATTTGCTGTACGGCCCGCTGGCCTGCGGCGCGACCACGCTGATGTTTGAAGGTGTGCCAAACTGGCCGACGCCTGCCCGTATGGCGCAAGTGGTGGATAAGCATCAGGTCAATATTCTCTATACCGCGCCAACAGCCATTCGCGCACTGATGGCGGAAGGCGATAAAGCGATTGAAGGCACCGACCGTTCGTCGCTGCGCATTCTCGGTTCAGTAGGCGAGCCAATAAACCCGGAAGCGTGGGAGTGGTACTGGAAGAAAATCGGCAACGAGAAATGCCCGGTGGTCGACACATGGTGGCAGACCGAAACCGGCGGTTTCATGATTACCCCACTTCCTGGCGCTACCGAACTGAAAGCCGGTTCGGCAACGCGTCCGTTCTTCGGTGTGCAACCGGCACTGGTAGATAACGAAGGCAATCCGCTGGAGGGCGCGACCGAAGGCAGCCTGGTGATGACTGACTCCTGGCCGGGCCAGGCGCGTACGCTGTTTGGCGATCATGAACGTTTTGAACAGACCTATTTCTCCACCTTCAAAAATATGTATTTCAGCGGCGACGGCGCGCGTCGTGATGAAGATGGTTATTACTGGATCACCGGGCGTGTGGACGATGTACTGAACGTTTCTGGTCACCGTCTGGGGACTGCGGAGATTGAATCGGCGCTGGTTTCGCATCCGAAGATAGCCGAAGCCGCGGTGGTCGGTATTCCGCACAATATTAAAGGCCAGGCGATTTACGCCTACGTCACGCTTAATCACGGGGAGGAACCGTCACCAGAACTGTACGCAGAAGTCCGCAACTGGGTGCGTAAAGAGATTGGCCCGCTGGCGACGCCAGACGTGCTGCACTGGACCGACTCCCTGCCTAAAACCCGCTCCGGCAAAATTATGCGCCGTATTTTGCGCAAAATTGCGGCGGGCGATACCAGCAACCTGGGCGATACCTCGACGCTTGCCGATCCTGGCGTGGTCGAGAAGCTGCTTGAAGAGAAGCAGGCTATCGCGATGCCATCGTAACCCACAATTGCCTGATGCGATCCGGCCTACATTCGGCAACGGCTGTAGGCCTGAAAAGGCGCATCAGGCTATGGGTTACCTGGGCGTTAACCCTCTCCCACAAGGGAGCGGGAATTAAAACAATCCCTACATTACCTCTGGAGAATCTGTGATGAATGGCACTATTTATCAGCGGATAGAAGACAATGCGCATTTCAGGGAGTTGGTCGAAAAACGGCAACGGTTTGCCACCATCCTGTCGATTATTATGCTGACAGTTTATATCAGCTTTATTTTACTGATTGCCTTTGCGCCTGGCTGGCTGGGCACTCCGCTGAATCCGAACACCAGCGTCACACGCGGTATTCCCGTTGGCGTCGGGGTGATTGTGATCTCCTTTGTTCTCACTGGTATCTACATCTGGCGGGCGAACGGCGAATTCGACCGCCTTAATAACGAAGTCCTGCATGAGGTACAAGCGTCATGAAAAGAGTTATGACGGCGCTTGCCGCCACACTCCCTTTCGCAGCGAACGCCGCGGATGCCATTAGCGGGGCCGTAGAACGCCAGCCAACAAACTGGCAGGCGATTATTATGTTCCTGATTTTCGTCGTGTTTACGCTTGGTATCACCTACTGGGCATCAAAACGCGTGCGTTCCCGTAACGACTACTACACCGCAGGCGGTAATATCACCGGCTTCCAGAACGGTCTGGCGATAGCCGGTGACTATATGTCTGCCGCCTCATTTTTGGGGATCTCCGCGCTGGTGTTTACCTCCGGTTATGACGGCCTGATCTACTCGTTGGGCTTCCTGGTAGGCTGGCCAATCATTCTGTTTCTGATTGCCGAACGTCTGCGTAACCTGGGTCGCTATACCTTTGCGGATGTCGCCTCATACCGTTTGAAACAAGGGCCAATCCGCATTCTTTCGGCCTGTGGGTCTCTGGTGGTGGTGGCGCTATATCTCATCGCCCAAATGGTTGGTGCGGGTAAACTGATCGAGCTGCTGTTCGGCCTTAACTATCACATCGCCGTGGTTCTGGTTGGCGTATTGATGATGATGTATGTCCTGTTTGGCGGCATGTTAGCAACCACCTGGGTACAGATTATCAAAGCCGTTTTGCTGCTGTTCGGTGCCAGCTTTATGGCCTTTATGGTGATGAAGCACGTCGGTTTTAGCTTCAACAATCTGTTCAGCGAAGCGATGGCAGTACACCCGAAAGGTGTCGACATCATGAAGCCGGGCGGGCTGGTAAAAGATCCAATCTCCGCACTCTCGCTGGGGCTGGGACTGATGTTTGGTACGGCAGGTCTGCCGCACATTCTGATGCGCTTCTTTACGGTTAGCGATGCTCGCGAAGCGCGTAAGAGCGTGTTCTACGCCACCGGCTTTATGGGTTACTTCTATATCCTGACCTTTATTATCGGCTTTGGTGCGATCATGCTGGTCGGTGCAAATCCGGAATATAAAGATGCGGCGGGCCATCTTATTGGCGGTAACAACATGGCGGCGGTTCACCTGGCCAATGCGGTGGGCGGCAACCTGTTCCTCGGCTTTATTTCAGCGGTTGCTTTCGCCACCATCCTCGCGGTGGTTGCAGGTCTGACGCTGGCAGGCGCATCGGCGGTTTCTCACGATCTGTACGCCAACGTCTTCAAAAAAGGCGCGACCGAACGTGAAGAGCTGCGGGTATCGAAAATCACCGTGCTGATTTTGGGTGTGATTGCGATTATCCTCGGCGTGTTGTTTGAGAATCAGAACATCGCCTTCATGGTGGGTCTGGCGTTTGCTATCGCCGCGAGCTGTAACTTCCCAATCATTCTGCTTTCCATGTACTGGTCGAAACTGACTACGCGTGGTGCGATGCTGGGCGGCTGGTTAGGCCTGATTACAGCGGTAGTGTTGATGATCCTCGGCCCAACGATTTGGGTGCAGATCCTCGGTCACGAAAAAGCCATCTTCCCGTATGAATACCCGGCGTTGTTCTCCATCTCCGTGGCATTCCTCGGTATCTGGTTCTTCTCGGCAACCGATAATTCAGCGGAAGGCGCGCGCGAGCGTGAACTGTTCCGTGCGCAATTTATCCGTTCCCAGACCGGCTTTGGCGTTGAGCAGGGCCGCGCGCATTAATCTCCGTTTGTCCCTGGTCGCCTGACCAACGGTAAAAAGGTGCGATGTACTGCACCTTTTTACCGATTGCGTCAGGCTATCTTACGCCGTCAGAGCGTTACTGATTTTCTTCAATTAACAACGCTTCCAGCAAATCAAGATCGTGCAATAATTTTTGCAGCGTTTCGTTGCTGATCTCCCGCGTGGCGCGCAGGTGGTACAGTTCAGCACGTTCAGAACGCAGTGCCGCCAGACGGAAGCGGCGTTCCAGGTCTTCTTCCAGGATTGAACTTTCAACATCATTACGCCCATCGGCGCGACGACGCAGGTTACCAATCACACGAGAACTCACCTCTGTGAGCAACTGGTTATCGATGTTCTCTTCGGTGTCCGCCGCCAGACGTTCTTCCATTTTCTGGATCGCCACAATCGCTACTTCAGCCGTTGCCGCGCGTGCAATGCGTTCCTCTTTCAACTGCTGGGAATGATCCGCGACTTCAATGTGTTGCAGCAAAATAGGCAACATCACTACACCAACAAACAGCGAGAAGAGAATCACGCCAGCCGCCAGGAACACCAGCTCATAACGCGCCGGGAAGACGTTACCATCCGGCAACAGCAGAGGAATGGAGAGCACACCGGCCAGAGTGATTGCCCCGCGCACCCCAGCGAAAGACGCGATCAGGATTTCTCGTGTGGTCCACGAACCAAACTCCATCGGCTTCTTCTTCAGGAAGCGGTTACTGAGCTTTTTCATCGTCCACAACCAGCCAAAACGAACCAGCATTAAGGCGACATAAATCAGCACGATATCGACAAAGAGCATCCAGACTTCGACGTTGGGGTCGATTTCCGCCGCCATCAGCGACGTCTCCAGAATGCCCGGCAATTGCAGGCCCAGCAGCAGGAACACCATACCGTTAAAGACAAATTCCAGCATCGCCCAGGTGCTGTTGGCACGCAGTCGCATCGCCAGCGGCGCACGGCGCATCACACCGGAGCGGGTGATGGTCATACCGGCGGCAACCGCTGCGAGGATGCCGGAAACGCCAATATGTTCGGCAATAAGATAAGAGGCGAACGGCAGCAGGAACAGCAGTACGATCTGCGTTGCCGGTTCATCACCGCCCCAGCGACTCAGGAAACGCAACGAGCGACCATACAGCCAGCTCACCGCAGAACCGGCGAGAATACCGCCAATTGCCACTTTCATAAATTCGACCGTCGCGCCGCCAACGGTGAAGATCATCGTCCCCATCGCGACTGCCACGGCAAACTTCAGCGACACCAGGCCGGAGGCGTCATTCATCAACGCTTCGCCCTGCAAGATGCCCATAATTTTTTTCGGTATGCGCCCTTCTCCAACAATCCCGGAGAGCGCTACAGCATCGGTCGGAGAGAGCACCGCCGCCAGCGCAAAAGCGGGGATCAGCGGAATACCTGGCACCACCCAGTAAATAAGGAAGCCAATGCCGACCACGGTGACGACGACCAGCGCCAGCGCGAGACCGAAGATCTCCCGGCCATGCTCAAGAAATTCGCGGGTCGGCGTTTTCCAGCCATCCGCGAACAGCAACGGCGGGATAAATAAGACTAAAAAGAGTTCTGGGTCAAATTCCACATGCAAACCAAACGTCGGCCACGCCAGTAGCGCACCAATGGCGATTTGCATAAGCGGAAGCGGGATCTGAAAGGGCATGACACGAGTGACCACCCCGGACAGCGAGACCACGAGGGTCATTATCAGTATGGTGAAGAAGATTTCCATGCGTTCCCTGTTTGCGATGTTTTTTATGATTTGAGAAAGGTTTTATACCCGGATTCTCAGTTTTTCAGAATATCGCAAAAGCTCACACAATGTACGGAGAAAATAAAAACGGGCAGCAATTGCTACCCGTTTTCAGAATCTTATTAAAGATTAGATAGCCCAGCCACCCGCGTAGAAGGTGACCAGCGCCACAGCGATAACGACCGTACCAATGTTCAGCTTACGCCATTCGCCAGAGACCAGACGGCCAATCACCAGAGTCGCGAAGCCGATCATGATGCCTGTTACGATGTTACAGGTCAGCACGATGAATACTGCCGTTACCAGACCCGCCATTGCATCGACAAAATCAGCAAAGTCGATTTTCGCCACGTTGCTCAGCATCAGCAGGCCAACGTACATCAGCGCCGGAGCCGTTGCGTAACCCGGAACAAGATAAGAGAGCGGAGAGAGGAACAGAATCAGCAGGAACAGCACGCCAACGGTGATAGCCGTCAGGCCGGTTTTACCGCCCGCCGCTGTACCCGCCGCAGACTCGATGTATACCGCAGCCGGTGCCGCGCCAACCAGGCCGGAGAAAACGCTACTCAGGGAGTCTGTAGTTAGTGCTTTACCACCGTCAATAATCTGCCCGTCTTTATCCAGCAGATTCGCCTGACCAGCAACTGCACGGATGGTTCCGGTAGCGTCAAAGACCGCCGTCATCACCAGCGCCAACACGCTCGGCAAGACCAGTGGGTTCAGTGCCCCCATAATGTCCAGGCTGCCAATTAGCGAATTGCCGTTCTCATCACTCAATGAAGGCATGGCAAAAACGCCGGAGAAATGGACATTAGGATCGAAGATCAGGCCCACAATCGAGATACCGATAATGGTCAGCAGAATGCCACCCGGTACTTTCAGTTTTTCCAGGCCGATGATCACAGCCAAACCTACCAGCGACATAATCACCGGGAATGTCGCGAAATCACCCAGCGCAACCGGCAAACCATCAAGCGGGTTTTTAATCACCAGACCGACGCCGTTGGCAGCAATCAGCAGCAAAAACAGGCCGATACCAATCCCCGTGCCATGCGCCACGCCGTGCGGTAAGTTGCGCAAAATCCAGCTACGGATACCTGTTGCGGAAATAACCGTAAACAGCACCCCCATCAGGAACACAGCACCCAGCGCCACCGGAACACTGATATGTTGCCCCAGCACCAGGCTGAATGCGGTAAATGCAGTCAGGGAGATGGCGCAGCCGATAGCCAATGGTAGATTGGCCCACAACCCCATCGCGATAGAACCCATCCCGGCAACCAGACAAGTCGCAACAAAAACGGCCGCTGGCGGGAAGCCCGCTTTGCCCAACATGCCCGGAACGACGATAACCGAATAGACCATCGCCAGAAACGTTGTTAACCCGGCAACTACTTCCTGACGAACAGTGCTTCCACGTTGTGAAATTTTAAACCAGGCGTCGAGTGAACCGCCGGTACGCGCTGATGGCGTAGACATAAGAAAACATCCCCTGAGAGTTTATTTTTCGTCAAGATGCGTGGCGGACAATCCCCTGCCAGCGAAACGTTATCTTCCTGCTTCTGGTTTGCGACAATCGGGGTCGTCGCAAAAAGCAAACGTTTAGCTCCACGCATACAAAACGGGTGGTAAAAAAAAGCAAACGATTATCCGGCGATCATAGCGGCTTTTTCAACCGAAGTTTGCTGCTTTTTTCCCTTTTCTTGTATTGACGATGAAAAACCAGGCAACTGATGCGCAAACGTTATCGTCGATGCGCAAAATTACGGCATTTGTAGGCAACTTGTAGCAAAAGTTTGCGGTAAAAAATCACGCAAGATGAAAAAAATATTGCGGCTAAAAAGGATCACTTTGCACTGGCGAAGAAACGGCGGTGGCATACAATTAAAGTATCAACACCAACCGGAACCTCCACCACGTGCTCGAATGAGGTGTGTTGACGTCGGGGGAAACCCTCCTGTGTACCAGCGGGATAGAGTGAAAGACAAAGGCCGGAAATAAACTAAAGCGCCCTTGTGGCGCTTTAGTTTTGTTCATCTTCCAGCAAACGCGCACCAGTACCTTCTTCGCCTAAGCGATCGCCTGGGTTACGCAACGGGCAGTCGCTACGCGAAAGGCAGCCGCAACCAATACAGCCGTCCAGTTCGTCACGCAACGCAACTAAGGTATGAATTCGCCGGTCCAGTTCTTCACGCCATTGTGATGAGAGTTGCTTCCACTCTTTCGCACTTAATGTATGCCCTTCGGGCAACACACCAAACGCTTCACCAATGGTCGCCAGCGGAATACCAATACGTTGAGCAATCTTGATGATGGCGACATATCGCAACACATCACGCTTATACCGCCGCTGATTGCCGCTGTTACGGATACTGGTAATCAAACCTTTGCTTTCATAGAAATGCAGCGCCGATACCGCCACTCCACTACGTTTCGCCACTTCGCCTGGAGTAAGCAAGGCTTTAATGCGGGGTAATTTCTTTTCCATAAATCGCTTTACCTCAAGTTAACTTGAGGAATTATACTCCCCAACAGATGAATTAACGAACTGAACACTGAAAAGAGGCAGATTTATGTCCCATCAGAAAATTATTCAGGATCTTATCGCATGGATTGACGAGCATATCGACCAGCCGCTGAACATTGATGTGGTGGCGAAAAAATCAGGTTATTCAAAGTGGTATTTACAGCGGATGTTCCGTACGGTGACACATCAGACGCTTGGCGATTACATTCGTCAACGCCGCCTGCTACTGGCTGCCGTTGAGTTGCGCACCACCGAACGCCCTATTTTTGATATCGCGATGGATCTGGGCTATGTCTCACAGCAGACTTTTTCCCGCGTTTTCCGTCGGCAGTTTGATCGCACTCCCAGCGATTATCGCCACCGGATCTAGGGTTTACTGCCCGCGCATGACGTCATGCGCGGGTACTGGCTCTGCCCATGCCATAAAAACCTGCGGCGGCATCGCCTTTGCAAAGTACCAACCCTGACAATAGCGCACGCCGCGTTTGCGCAGCCAGTTGACCTGATCCTCAGTTTCCACCCCTTCTGCAATCGTTTTTAGACCCAGACTGTGTGCCAGTTCGATAATGTGTTCTGCAATCAAATGGCTGGTTTTGTGCGTGGTTAGCGTCTCAACAAACGATTTATCGATTTTCAAGATATCGATATTCAATGAATTAAGATTATGCAAGTTGGAGTAGCCAATACCAAAATCATCGATCGCCACTTCGTAACCAGCCTGACGGAAAGCCAGAATAATCGGCGTCATTTTGGCGACATCAAGAAACGCATGTTCAGTGACTTCAAATTTAATTTGCTGCGGACGCACGGTAAATTGCTCGATTTTTTGATTGGTTAGGGCAATCACCCTTGAAGTATGAAAATCAGAGGCGGATAAGTTAACTGAAATAGAGAGTTCAGGATGTTTCGCCAGCCAGGCACCGAGATCGTCAAACACCCTATTAATGACATAATTGGTAACCTGCTCAATTAGCCCCTTTTGTTCCGCCAGTGGAATAAACTCCGCTGGCGTCATTACCTGTCCCTGAGTCCCCGGCCAACGTAGCAACGCCTCAGCGCCAATACATTTATTCGTTTTAATATCAACAATTGGCTGGTAATAGAGACAAAGTTGCCGTTTTTCGAGAGCACGTTGCAATTTACGCTCAGGAGACTGGTACTTCTGGTTTATACGCAACCAGAGTAAAAGCAGCACCAGGCTGCCCAAAATACCTGCCGGCAAGGCAAATACAAGGTGATTATAAAAATGCGAAAAAATACGCTGGTTTGAGGTTGCTACGATAGCGGCAATGGGACGTTTTGTTGAATGAACTATCGCATATAAATAACCATTCTGCTGTACGGTTATTTCCCTCTGATGAATCAATGGTGAAAAATTTTCTGCGGAGGCCTGTTTGCTTAAAGAGAAAAAGGTTTTCGTCACCGTATCATAAACCCCCCATTGCAGCGTCGGATCGTCAGACATTACCTCGCTCCAGAATAAAGGGTTAATTACCGCGACATAGTTTCCTCGCTGCATATAGGTCATTTTATAACCTGAGAAAAAAGGCGTATCACGGTAATAATAGATTGAGACATCAGGTTCACGCTTATAGTTTGCTGACGCCATCCTGTAGCCGTTAACGGGAACTATTAATGTTGAACATAAAAAAAGGTTATCGTGGGCATATATCAATTCGTTGATATAAAGATAACCGCGGATAATATTCAGCATTTGTTGTTGATGAGTGGGAGTGCAAATTTGTCCCTGATAGCGTTCTGCATCGTCGCTCGCTAAATCTGCCTGCTGAATGACCAACTCGGATTTCTCCAGGGCTAACCGGGCAAAAGCACGAAGTTGATTATTCACTTCCGCTTTAGCCCAAAGGAGGGCAATCCATAGTGAAAGGATAACAGGAAGGAGTACCACAAAGATGATGCCCGGCAACGCCAGCATCCTGCGTCGTGCACTTTGACTCATTTCTATCAATTCCCTGCCTGGTTATACCTGGTCATTGCAAGGTGAAAACCTTGACTACCGACGACGTTAGATAAATCTTACGGTATAAATAGCACTTTTGCCTGATTTGAAATTGATACCTTTATAATCGTTATTTGCATAAAAATAACTCGCTGATATCAAAAGAGCTTTGTTGGAAAAATGCAGGTCAGGCAGGAAATTACAATATTTCTTTATTGTACATTGCCTCGACATCACTGAATAAACCACATCATTAGTGCAGTAATAAAGTCGCGGCATAATCTGGCTAACAAACAACCAATTGTGATATAGTTCACGAAATTTATGAAACAGCAAAAGTGTTTCATTTTTGTGTTCTGAAAGCCCCGCGATAGCCAGAGTGTACCACGCCTCCCGTGAGAAATGCCGCGCTGTCCAGGGTCTGGCAATTTTCTGAGGAAATGTTTGATGGCTACCCTCACCACGGGCGTGGTTCTTCTTCGCTGGCAGCTTCTTAGCGCCATACTGATGTTTCTGGCTAGTACGCTCAACATCCGTTTTCGGCGGTCTGATTATATCGGGCTGGCAGTGATCAGTAGTGGTCTGGGCGTTGTTTCCGCCTGCTGGTTCGCGATGGGACTGCTCGGAATCACAATGATGGATATTGCCGCAATCTGGCACAATATTGAGTCGGTAATAGTGGAAACCACAAATCAGGCACCGCCACAATGGCCAATGATTTTGGTGTGATATGCAGAAGCCTCCATATGGAGGCTTCTTTTTTATCCCTGGCAGATGCGTTAATCACCTACCTTAAAACAATATAATCTATTGTTTTAAAACAAAATCAGAATGGGATATCGTCATCGAAATCCATCGGCGGCTCGTTAGACGGCGCTGCCGGAGCGGACTGCTGCGGGCGAGACTGCGCGCCGCCACTGAACTGATTGCCACCCTGCGGCTGCTGAGGTTGACCCCAACCGCCCTGCGGCTGACCGCCCCCGATGTTACCGCCTGCCGGAGCGCCACCACCCTGACGACCACCCAGCATCTGCATGGTGCCGCCAACGTTCACCACGACTTCTGTGGTGTAGCGATCCTGACCGGATTGGTCGGTCCATTTGCGGGTACGCAACTGACCTTCGATATAAACCTGGGAACCTTTACGCAGATATTCACTGGCCACTTCCGCCAGTTTGCCGAACAGCACAACGCGGTGCCATTCAGTCTGCTCTTTCATCTCGCCGGTCGCTTTATCACGCCAGGATTCGGAAGTAGCCAGCGTAATGTTGGCAACTGCGCCACCATTTGGCATGTAGCGTACTTCCGGGTCCTGGCCCAGATTACCAACGAGAATAACCTTATTTACGCCTCTGCTGGCCATGTTCGTGTCTCCTGAAAAAAACGGTCTAATAAGTGTAAACGCGCGATTGTAGCATTACCAATAGCGGTTTTACCACGATGTGACCTCGGTTCCGGGAAACAAACATGGTCCGACATTGTTACACAGCACTCCGGATTCTGCATTCCAATACTGTATATTCATTCAGGTCGATTTGTGTCATAATTAACCGTTTGTGATCGCCGGTAGCGCCATGCCGCCGGGCAAAAAGTGTTTAATCCGGGAAAGGTGAATGGATAAGATCGAAGTTCGGGGCGCCCGCACCCATAATCTCAAAAATATCAACCTCGTTATCCCCCGCGACAAACTGATTGTCGTTACCGGGCTTTCGGGTTCTGGCAAATCCTCGCTCGCTTTCGACACCTTATATGCCGAAGGGCAGCGTCGTTACGTTGAATCCCTTTCCGCCTACGCGCGGCAGTTTCTGTCACTGATGGAAAAGCCGGATGTCGACCATATCGAGGGGCTTTCACCCGCCATCTCGATTGAACAGAAATCGACGTCCCACAACCCGCGCTCCACGGTGGGGACAATCACCGAAATCCACGACTATTTGCGTCTGCTGTACGCTCGCGTCGGTGAGCCGCGCTGCCCGGATCACGATGTCCCGCTGGCGGCGCAAACCGTCAGCCAGATGGTAGACAACGTCCTGTCGCAGCCGGAAGGCAAACGTCTGATGCTACTCGCGCCAATCATTAAAGAGCGCAAAGGCGAACACACTAAAACGCTGGAAAATCTGGCGAGTCAGGGTTACATCCGCGCACGTATTGATGGCGAAGTCTGCGATCTTTCCGATCCGCCGAAACTGGAACTGCAAAAGAAACACACGATTGAAGTGGTAGTTGATCGTTTCAAAGTGCGTGACGATCTTACCCAACGCCTGGCGGAGTCATTTGAAACGGCGCTGGAGCTTTCCGGCGGTACGGCGGTGGTTGCCGATATGGACAATCCGAAAGCGGAAGAGCTGCTCTTTTCCGCCAACTTCGCCTGTCCGATTTGCGGCTACAGTATGCGCGAACTGGAACCGCGTCTGTTTTCGTTCAACAACCCGGCGGGCGCCTGCCCGACCTGTGACGGCCTCGGCGTTCAACAATATTTCGATCCTGACCGAGTGATCCAAAATCCGGAACTATCGCTGGCGGGCGGCGCGATCCGCGGCTGGGATCGCCGTAATTTTTATTACTTCCAGATGCTGAAATCACTGGCAGACCACTATAAGTTCGACGTCGAAGCGCCGTGGGGCAGCCTGAGTGCGAACGTGCATAAAGTGGTGCTTTACGGTTCTGGCAAGGAAAATATCGAATTCAAATACATGAACGATCGTGGCGATACGTCTATCCGCCGCCATCCGTTCGAAGGCGTGCTGCACAATATGGAGCGCCGTTATAAAGAAACGGAATCCAGCGCGGTACGCGAAGAGTTAGCCAAGTTTATTAGCAATCGTCCGTGCGCCAGTTGTGAAGGGACGCGTCTGCGCCGTGAAGCACGCCACGTTTATGTTGAGAATACACCGCTGCCTGCCATCTCTGACATGAGCATCGGCCATGCGATGGAGTTCTTCAACAATCTCAAACTCGCCGGGCAACGCGCGAAGATTGCGGAAAAAATCCTTAAAGAGATTGGCGACCGCCTGAAATTCCTCGTTAACGTCGGGCTGAACTACCTGACACTTTCCCGCTCGGCAGAAACCCTTTCCGGCGGTGAAGCCCAGCGTATCCGTCTGGCAAGCCAGATTGGCGCAGGGCTGGTTGGCGTGATGTACGTGCTGGATGAACCGTCTATCGGCCTGCATCAGCGCGATAACGAACGCCTGCTGGGTACGCTTATCCACCTGCGCGATCTCGGTAATACCGTGATTGTGGTGGAGCACGACGAAGACGCTATTCGCGCGGCTGACCATGTCATCGACATTGGCCCGGGCGCAGGTGTACACGGTGGTGAAGTGGTCGCGGAAGGTCCGCTGGAAGCGATTATGGCAGTTCCGGAGTCGTTAACCGGCCAGTACATGAGCGGTAAACGCAAAATTGAAGTGCCGAAGAAACGCGTACCCGCAGATCCGGAAAAAGTGCTGAAACTGACAGGCGCGCGCGGCAACAACCTGAAAGATGTGACACTGACGCTGCCGGTAGGTCTGTTTACCTGCATCACCGGGGTTTCAGGTTCTGGTAAATCGACGCTGATTAACGACACGCTGTTCCCGATTGCCCAACGCCAGTTGAATGGCGCAACAATTGCTGAACCTGCACCCTATCGCGATATTCAGGGGTTGGAGCATTTCGACAAAGTCATCGATATCGACCAAAGCCCAATTGGTCGTACTCCGCGTTCCAACCCGGCGACCTATACCGGCGTGTTTACGCCTGTACGCGAATTGTTTGCGGGCGTACCGGAATCCCGTGCGCGCGGTTATACGCCTGGACGGTTCAGCTTTAACGTCCGTGGTGGGCGCTGCGAAGCCTGTCAGGGCGATGGTGTAATCAAAGTGGAAATGCACTTCCTGCCGGATATTTACGTGCCGTGCGACCAGTGCAAAGGTAAACGTTATAACCGCGAAACGCTGGAGATTAAGTACAAAGGTAAAACCATCCACGAAGTGCTGGATATGACCATCGAAGAAGCGCGTGAGTTCTTTGATGCTGTGCCCGCACTGGCGCGTAAACTGCAAACGCTGATGGATGTTGGTCTGACGTACATCCGTCTCGGGCAGTCAGCAACCACGCTTTCCGGTGGTGAGGCCCAGCGTGTGAAGCTGGCGCGTGAATTGTCAAAACGCGGCACCGGGCAGACGCTGTATATTCTCGATGAACCGACCACCGGTCTGCACTTTGCCGATATTCAGCAACTGCTCGACGTTCTGCATAAACTGCGCGATCAGGGCAATACCATTGTGGTGATTGAGCACAATCTCGACGTGATCAAAACCGCTGACTGGATTGTTGATCTGGGGCCAGAAGGTGGCAGCGGCGGCGGTGAGATCCTCGTCTCCGGCACGCCAGAAACCGTCGCAGAGTGTGAAGCATCGCATACAGCGCGCTTCCTCAAGCCAATGCTGTAATCGTTAAGGCCGCTTTCTGAGCGGCCTCAGATTATTGACAAAGTGCGCTTTGTTCTTGCCGGATGCGGCGTGAACGCCTTATCCGGCCTACAAAAACATGCAATTTCAATATATTGCAGGGATTACGTAGGCCTGATAAGCGTAGCGCATCAGGCAATTTTGTGTTTGTCATCATTCTCAGGCCGCTTGCTGAACGGTCTTTTCCTTTCAGAGTTGCACCAGCAATTTACGTTTTTCTTCCGGCAGCAAATTCACCGCCTGCTGATACGACGCATCGACCAGATAATAGATTTGCGAATCCGGCAGCGAGCCATCGAGATAAACAGTGCTCCAGTGCGCTTTGTTCAGATGTCGGCTGGGGCGAACATCACTGTGCTGCTGACGCAGAAGATCCGCCAATTCCGGGCTGGTTTTCAGCGAAACCGCTGGGCGATTTTCCACCTCTTTCACCATCGCAAACAGCACATCTTCAACTTTGATTTGCGTTGCTTTCCAGTCACTATGCACACTCTGTTCTGCGCCTGGTTTTGCCATGCAATATTGTAGCAACTCCGAAATAGTCATTTTTTACTCCCCTTGTAGTGTCGCGATGATGCGACGCGATCCGCCGTGGATACGATGTTCCCCCAGCCAGATCCCCTGCCAGGTGCCGGTCTGAATACGCCCTTTATGCACTGGCAATACGAGCGATACCCCCAGCATTGAGGATTTGATATGAGAAGGCATATCGTCTGCTCCTTCATAGTCATGCTCATAGCTATCGTTATCGGGAACCGCACGGAGGAAAAAACGCTCCATGTCATGGCGTACAGTGGGGTCGCAATTCTCATTAAGTGTCAGAGAGGCGGAGGTGTGTTGCAGCAACAGGTGTAGTAAACCAACATTAACACGCGGCATATCAGCCAGTTGATTCAGAATTTCATCCGTTACCAGATGGAATCCACGAGATTTGGCGCTAAGCGTGAGCGTTTTTTGATACCACATGTGCTGCTCCTTGATAAAACTCTCTTAATCAGTTTGCAGCAAGACAGCGAAAGGATAAAGGTTTGATTAAAAAAACAGCATTCGGGAGAGTGTCATACTCTCCCGCTCTGTCAGTATTCTGAATTGACGATCACCTCTTCGCCAAAAGCACCCGCTTGTGGCAAGGGTTTGTAGGTAGAGTTGGAGGCTCGCAGAATACGGATACCACGAATGCCAACATCACGCGCGGCAGTGATATCGTTATCAGAATCACCATAAAACATTCGGATATTTTTATCCTGCAACCACTGCGTTTTTGTGTTTTGTCCTGGTTTATCGCCCGCAAAAATGACCGGGTTCATACTGGTTGCCGGGATATGAAAGTCATCAGCTAATGTTTTTGAAACCGTTTCTGTTTTCGTTGGGCTACGGCCAGTCACAAAGAAGATAGCGTCGCCGCGGCGGACATGTATATCAATTAGCTGACGTGCAACCTCTTTTGGAATGCTGAATTCATCCCAACCGTTGTTCATCTTTTCCCAGAAGGCCGGGTTTTTCAGATAATCTTCGCTTTCTGGCGAGAATATTTTCTTGCCGCGCCAGAATCCGGGGCTGGAAAACAGAACCGTGTCATCAATATCGAACCCAACCGCCATTGGTGGACGCCCTGCGAGGCTATTTTCAATTTGTGCGACCGATACCCAATGGACAGGTGCCTGTTCAGCAAGTCTGGCAACGTTAGTGCCGGGATTAAGCGGTGAAGGTGAAGAGGCCAGTGCAACAGCGGAACTGTTTAGAGCGAACAATAAGCAAACGGCACTCAATGCCTGTGTGATCTTGCGCATATTTTTCCCTAAATAGTCAGTAAGTTGAAACTTTTTATTGTGATATTTGTTGAAAAAACCATCTGACCATAACGCCAGCAGTGTGAGAAAGGAAGGATTATCTGCGGCTTTTGTGAAGAAAGGGAGCAGGATCACATGAGACCAGCCCATGTTTGTTAATATTTAATAACTTAATGTATTTCCATAGAATAATAGAGCAGGCGGCTATTCAACCGCCTGCTGGCGAACCTTACATCACCGCAGCAAATGCCTTTGCCACACGCTGCACGTTTGCAGAGTTAAGCCCCGCCACGCACATACGCCCGCTGGCGATCAGGTAAACACCAAACTCTTCACGCAGTCGGTCAACCTGGGCGGCGCTTAAACCGGTATAGCTGAACATACCGCGTTGCTTAAGCAGATAATCGAAATTACGCCCCGGCATCTCAGTACTCAGCACCTGCACCAGTTGCTGACGCATTGCCAGAATACGGGTACGCATTTCTTCTACTTCTGCCAACCAGTTGGCTTTCAACGCCTCATCATTCAGCACCGTTGCCACCACCTGCGCACCAAAATTCGGCGGACTGGAGTAAATACGGCGCACAGTGGCTTTCAATTGCCCCAGCACGCGGCCTGCGGCTTCGGCATCTTCACACACTACCGAAAGACCGCCGACACGTTCGCCGTACAGCGAGAAAATTTTCGAGAATGAATTGCTCACCAGAGCGGGCAATCCGGCACTGGCAATGGCGCGAATGGCATAGGCATCCTCGTCCATACCAGCACCAAATCCTTGATAGGCGATATCAAGGAATGGGATAAGCTCACGTGTCTTGAGGATTTCAATCACCGCATCCCACTGGTCATTGGTGAGATCGGCGCCTGTTGGGTTATGGCAACACGGATGCAACAGCACAATACTGCGGGCGGGCAGTGTTTTCAGCGTCGCCAGCAAGTCGCTAAAACGCACACCGTTGGTCGCTTCGTCATACCAGGGGTAAGTGCTCACTTCGAATCCAGCACCGGCGAATATTGCTACGTGGTTTTCCCAGGTAGGATCGCTGACCCAGACGCCTGATTCAGGGAAATAGCGTTTCAGGAAGTCAGCGCCCACTTTTAATGCCCCCGAGCCGCCGAGGGTTTGAATGGTCGCCACACGCTGTTGTTGCAACACCGGATGGTCCGCACCGAACAACAGCGGCGCAAGAGCATGGCGATAGCTGTTAAGCCCTTCCATCGGCAAATAAAGCGAAGCGCCGTGAGGCTGCGCATTCAGGCGCGCTTCCGCTTCTGCGACGGCTTTTAGTTGCGGGATAATCCCGTCTTCGTTGTAGTACAGGCCGATACTTAAATTCACTTTGTCGCCGCGAGGATCTTCTTTAAAACGCTCCATAAGCGAAAGAATCGGGTCGCCAGCGTAGGCGTCAACTTTTTGAAACACGCGATGGTTCTCCAGGTTTACAGGCAGGTGGTTAAAACACAATAAACCGGAAGATGGGGAAGATCGAGAGGATGTTTAGCAATGAGCGGCAATTAATAACGTAGCGCGGCTGATGAAAAACGCAAAACCTCCAGTGACACAAACGACAAGAGTGTATCAATTTATTGAATTTACATCGCGTTGCTGGCCGGATAAGGCTTTCACACCACACCCGGCACAGACAATCAAATATTGCTGAACGATTAATCGACGTATTTCATCGCCACCCTTGACGTCAGGCGCGTGATAAGTTCGTAAGCACTTACTTTTGTCATTGCAGCGATTCGCTCAACCGGCAGACCTTCACCCCACAGAATCACCGGATCACCCGCTTTATCCTGCGCCTCTGGGCCTAAGTCTACGCAGATCATATCCATCGCAACTCGCCCGACGATTGGCACTTCGCGGCCATTGACCAGCACTGGCGTACCGGACGGAGCTGCGCGAGGGTAGCCATCGCCATAACCCATCGCCACAACGCCAAGACGGGTATCACGTTCGCTGATCCATGTTCCGCCATAACCTACAGGCTCCCCGGCTTTATGCCCACGCACAGCAATCAGACTGGAGGTCAGAGACATCACTGGCTGGCAACCGAAATCAGCACCGGTGGAGCCATCTTCCAGCGGCGATACACCGTAAAGAATGATGCCGGGGCGCACCCAGTCAAAATGCGACTGTGGCCATAACAAGATTCCACCCGATGCGGCGATTGAACGCTTGCCGGGCCTGCCTTCGCAAAAGGTATTGAAGATATCGAGTTGTTTCTCAGTCGCGCCGCATTTTGGCTCATCAGCGCGAGCAAAGTGGCTGACAATATTCACCGGCTGACGGACGTTTTTGCATTGCGTAAGTCGTTGATAAAACGCCTCAGCTTGTTCCGGTAACACGCCCAGTCGGTGCATACCGGTGTCGAGTTTCATCCAGACGGTAACTGGCTCCTCCAGATTAGCCTCTTCCAGAGCAGCAAGCTGTTCTTCGTTATGCACGGCGGTATGCAGATGTTCAGCGGAGATCGTCGACAAATCGTCTGCTTCAAAAAAACCTTCCAGTAACAAAATAGGTTGCGTGATGCCCCCCGCTCTAAGCCGCAGAGCTTCTTCGAGACGGGCGACGCCAAAAGCGTCAGCATCGGGGAGCGTTCGCGCGGTCTCAATCAGACCGTGACCGTAGGCGTTCGCTTTCACCACCGCAACCAGTTTACTGGCAGGTGCCAGTTCACGCAGACGTTGCAGGTTGTGTCGCAGAGCGCGGCGGTTAATCACAACAGTTGCCGCTTGCATTTGTGTTCCTTGATAAGTGTTTGCTTTAATTACCTGATTTATAAAATAATTATTACTCGTCGTCGTATTGCGGCCCTGCGTAATTATCAAAGCGCGACCATTGACCGTTAAAGGTCAGCCGTACCGTCCCGATTGGGCCGTTACGTTGTTTACCGATAATAATTTCCGCGATGCCTTTTAAATCACTGTTTTCGTGATAAACCTCATCACGATAGATAAACATGATCAAGTCCGCATCCTGCTCGATGGAGCCGGATTCACGCAGGTCAGAGTTGACCGGGCGTTTGTCGGCACGTTGTTCCAGAGAGCGGTTCAACTGCGAGAGTGCCACCACCGGCACGTTCAGCTCTTTTGCCAGCGCTTTTAGCGAGCGGGAGATTTCTGCAATTTCCAGCGTACGGTTATCGGAAAGCGCCGGTACGCGCATCAATTGCAGGTAGTCGATCATGATAAGCCCGATGCCGCCGTGCTCACGGGCAATACGGCGCGCGCGGGAACGCACTTCCGTTGGCGTCAGGCCGGAGGAATCATCGATATAGATATTACGTTTTTCGAGCAAAATGCCCATCGTGCCGGAAATGCGCGCCCAGTCTTCATCATCAAGCTGCCCGGTACGGATTTTGGTCTGGTCAACACGTGACAGTGACGCCAGAGAACGCATCATAATCTGTTCTGATGGCATCTCCAGCGAGAAGATCAATACCGGTTTATCCTGCAACATCGCCGCATTTTCAACGAGGTTCATCGCAAATGTCGTTTTACCCATCGACGGACGTGCCGCGACGATGATCAAATCCGACGGCTGCAAACCCGCGGTTTTTTTGTTGAGATCGTCGTAGCCGGTATTAACACCGGTTACACCATCGTGCGGCTGCTGGAAAAGTTGCTCAATACGCGCCACCGTGGCGTCGAGCACATCAGCGATGTTCTTCGGTCCTTCGTCTTTATTGGCACGACTTTCGGCAATTTTAAAGACGCGAGACTCAGCAAGGTCGAGCAGGTCTTCACTGGTGCGTCCTTGCGGATCAAAACCGGCTTCGGCAATCTCATTAGCAACCGAGATCATCTCACGGACAACGGCACGTTCGCGCACGATGTCGGCATATGCACTGATGTTTGCCGCACTTGGCGTATTTTTTGACAGTTCCGCCAGATAGGCAAAACCACCAACGCTGTCGAGTTGCCCCTGGCGCTCCAGCGATTCTGCCAGGGTGATCAGGTCGATGGGGCTACCGCTTTCCTGCAAACGCGCCATTTCAGTAAAGATATGACGGTGCGGACGGGTGTAGAAATCGTCTGCCACCACACGCTCGGCCACATCATCCCAGCGTTCGTTATCCAGCATTAAACCGCCCAACACCGACTGCTCCGCTTCGATCGAGTGCGGAGGCACTTTCAGCCCGGCAACTTGTGGATCGCGTTCGCGGGGTTCAGTTTGTTGTTTGTTGAAGGGTTTATTGCCTGCCATAACGAATGGTGTTACCTGATGTTGAACGGGGGACAAGAGAGTATAGCGAGAAACGGTTTCTCGCTACAGCATTTAACGCCCCTGCTTTCCGGTGGAAGCGCGAATTTGCAGGGTTGGGCGATAAACGTAATGGCTGAGCGGCGCATCAGGTTGCGCGATACGCCGTAGAATTTGCTGCGCCGCTTGTTTCCCCAGCGCCAGTGGTTCTACCGCAATGGTGGTTAACGGCGGGTTACTGTAAGCGCAAGCCGCCACGCCGTCATTACCAATCAGCGAAATATCTTTTCCGGCAAGCACCCCTCTTTCGCCTAACGCCGATTCCGCGCCAAAAGCCATGAGATCGTTATAACAAATTACTGCTGTCGGTGGCGAAGGCATATCTAACAGTTGTTGCATCAACTGGTAGCCGTTGGCCTGAGTCGGTTCAGCACGCAGCGAAAAAGCATCAGTACTCCACGGTTGTAAACCATGATGGTTCATCGCCTCCAGATATCCCTGATAACGCATATGGTGCGTAAGCCCCCCAATAAACACGATGTCCCGGTGTCCTTGTTGAATGAGATATTCCGTAGCTTCCCGGACACCGGCGTGGCTGTCCACGCCAACGTAATCGACGGGCAATTGTTGCCAGTCCAGAGGGCGCATCGTGATTAATAAGGGTGTGGAACTGTTGGCATAACGCTGTAAATCGGCTTCTGAGGTGCTGTTTACTGGACAGAGGACAATGCCCGCGACGTGGTGTTCCAGCAAGGTATCAAGTACCTGTTTTTGCCGATCGCTACGCTGGGAGGTATTGGACATTACGGTGATAAAACCGTGCTCCGCCAGCGTCATCTCAAGGCCCATTGTAAATTCAGCGAAGAAAGGGTTGGTCAAATCATCAATCACCACGCCGATAGTCAGTGATTTTTGCGAACGTAGATTGGCGGCAAAACGGTTATAGACATAGCCTAATTGCTCAATGGCTTGTTGGACTTTTTGTTGAGTCTCTTTTTTGATCAACGGACTGTCGTTGAGTACCAGCGACACGGTCGATTTCGAAACGCCAGCCGCACGTGCAACATCGGTTAATGTTACCCGCTTTCTTCCTGTATCCGACTTCGCCATGACTACTCCAATCCCCCATAAGATCAAGGCATTTACTTTATCATAATCTCCTTTTGCTCATGCGATCCGTTACCCCCGGGATCGCAGGAGATCGTCGTTTCGATCACAGATTCACACTTCGCTTATTGTTTTTTTTGCACACCAATCGTACAAATTACGCATAAATTAGATCGTTCCAATTAATTTATAATCACTATTACATTGTTATACATGCATATTTTTAATTATTTTTATATCGAAATAAGGAAATTATTATGTGCTCTGTACGCACGATCACTGCATCGGAAGCTGCAGATTTGATTGCTGATGGCGCAGTTGTCACCGTCTCCTCCTCCAGTGGAATGGGTTGCCCGGATGTCGTGCTGGCGGCAATAGGTGAACGCTTTCAACGTGCCGGACATCCGCAAAACATCACTACCATCCACCCTATCGCTGCAGGTGATATGTATGGCGTAAAAGGTGTCGATCATCTGGCGCAACCGGGCTTACTGGCAAAAGTGATCGCAGGCTCCTACCCCTCCGGGCCATCATCAATGACGCCTCCGTTAATCTGGCAAATGATCAATGACAACGCGATCCCCGCCTGGAATCTGCCTTCCGGGATCTTATTTGATATGCACCGGGAAGCCGCGGCTCATCGCCCTGGCGTGCTGACACAAACAGGTATGGATACTTATGTAGATCCCCTGTTGCAGGGCGGTGCAATGAATGAAAAAGCGGCGCAACAATCTCTGGTTGAACGTGTTCGATTTGCTAACGACGACTGGCTGTTTTTCCCCAGTATCGTGCCCCAGGTGGCTATCATTCGCGCTACTACTGCCGATGAACGCGGCAATCTGACTTATGAACATGAAGGGGCTTATCTTGGGCCACTGGAACAAGCCACCGCCGTTCGCAATAACGGTGGAATCGTAATTGCGCAAGTAAAACGGCAGGTTGCTGCCGGAAGCCTGAAACCAAAAGAGGTGCGTATTCCTGGTGTATTGGTGGATTACATCGTAATTGCACCGGAACAAACACAAACCACGCAAACGCAATACGAACCTGCTATTTCCGGCGAAATCAGTCGTCCGCTGTCAGACTTTAGTTATATGGAACATAGCCCGGCGCGGGTTATTGCCCAGCGAGTCGCGCAAGAACTACAACGTGGTGATGCGGTAAATATTGGCTTTGGTATTTCTGCCAACGTGCCGCGTATTTTGCTGGAACAAGGTCGCCACGGTGACGTCACCTGGCTGCTGGAACAAGGGGCGATTGGCGGAGTTCCACTGCTGGAATTTCAGTTCGGCTGCGCTTCTAATGCGGAAGCATTTTTGCCCTCTCCCCAGCAATTCACCTATTTCCAGGGCGGTGGCTTTGATCTCACTCTGATGTCATTTTTACAAATCGGCGCAGATGGCTCAGTAAACGTCTCGCATCTGCCCGCTCGTCCACATGTGACTGCCGGATGCGGTGGTTTTATTGATATCACTTCACATGCGAAGCGGATTATTTTCTCTGGCTTTTTCAATGCAGGTGCACAGCTACAACTGGAAGATGGCCAACTACGTATCATTAAAGAAGGCAAAGCCAAAAAACTGGTGCAAGAAGTCGCCCACGTGACGTTCTCTGGCAAACGCGCGATGGCGCGAGGTCAACAAGTGCAATACATCACTGAACGCTGCGTGTTGGAATTAACACCAGACGGGTTACTGGTCACGGAAATTGCCCCGGGTATTGAGCCTGAACGCGACATTCTCTCCCAAAGCGATGCCCCACTCCGTCTGGCAGACGATCTCAAGTTAATGAATCCCCTCTATTTTCAACAAGGAAGTGACCATGAGTAACGGCACCATTGACCTCCTGCGCAACGATTTCGTTGCCACACTGGTGATTAACCGCCCGGCGAAACTCAACGCATTAACTCCGGAGATGCTTGAACAGCTACTGACACATTGCCATACGCTGGAAACTGATTCGGAGATCCGCGTGGTACTACTGACCAGTGCCAGTGAAAAAGCATTTTGTGTCGGCGCGGATATTCATCGCTGGTCCTCTCTTTCTGCGCTCGATATGTGGCGCAACTGGATCCGTCGCGGTCATCAGGCATTTGACGCACTGGCACAACTGCCACAGCCCGTAATTGCTCTGATGCACGGCCTCGCCTATGGCGGTGGCCTGGAACTGGCTGCTACCGCCGATATCCGTATTTGTAGCGACGAAGCACGGATGGCGCTACCAGAAACCGGGCTGGCGACAGTGCCTGGCTGGTCAGGTACTCAGCGGCTGACGGCACTGATTGGGCGCTCACTGGTGAAAGAATTGATATTTACGGGCGAACCACTGGATGCGCAACGTGCACTGTCCTGCGGACTGGTAAATCGTGTTGTCGCCAGAGAAGCGTTACACGATGCCGGGCAGCAACTGGCACAACGTATCGCCCAGCGCGCTCCCATTGCTGTGCAGCTAGCCAAACAGGTTATTGATGCCGGTGAAGGTATTGCCGTGGCCTCAACGCTTGAAGCACTGGCTGGCGCTTTTTCCTCCACTACTCAAGATGCTCGTGAAGGCAGTCAGGCATTTGCCGAGAAGCGTCAACCGAACTTTAGCGCCCGATAACTTAACGTTTCATTTTGGATTTTAACAACAACGCAGAATCCCATTGATTTTGGGCGGATCTCTTTTATCCGTCTGAAAGGAGATACATCATGCAACCTACACAACTAGCTGAAAAAACGAATGTTTCATCAGCAGATCTGCGTCGCGCGGCGTGGACCTGCTCTCTCGGCAGCGCACTGGAATACTACGATTTCGCACTTTACAGCCTGGCCTCCGCCATTATTTTTGGGCCACTCTTTTTTCCTAATCAGGAACCGGGAATGGCGCTTATCGCCAGTTTTGGTACTTACTTTCTCGGGTTTGCCGTCAGACCGGTAGGCGGCATTCTCTTCGGCTCATTAGGTGATCGTCTGGGACGTAAATTTGTCCTGCTCGCAACGGTGTTGTTAATGGGGATCGCCAGCACGTTGATTGGGGTTTTACCCACCTACGAAACAGCAGGGATCTGGGCACCGATCATGCTTATCGCATTACGCCTGTTACAAGGGCTTGGCGCGGGTGCGGAACAGGCTGGAGCGGCTGTACTGATGACCGAATATGCCCCCAACGGCAAACGGGGTTATTACGCTGCGCTGCCGTTCCTTGGTATTCAGATTGGCACGTTTATGGCATCTGCCGTTTACTTCATCCTGCTCCACAATGTGACAAATCTTGCCGAAACCTGGTGGTGGCGTCTGCCCTTCCTCTCCAGCGTGGTGATTATCGCGGTGGCCATTTATATTCGTCTGCATCTTAAAGAGTCACCGTCATTCGCCAAACTTGAAGCTCGCCAACAAGTTACAGAATCACCTTTACGCAATTTGTTGAAAACGTCACGCCGCAACGTCTTCGTGGGGATTGGTTTGCGCCTGGCAGAAAACGGCGGCTCTTCGATTTATCAGGCTTTAGCTATTAGCTATATCGTTGGTGTGGTTGGGCTGGATAAATCGGTCGGCACACTGTGTCTAATGTCCGCGGTGGTGGTAGGCGCAATTATGGTGCCCGTTGCTGGTTGGCTGACAGACCGCTTCGGCAGGGTTATTGTCTATCGCAGCCTGGCAATTTTTCAGCTATTGATCACCTTTCCGGTATGGTGGTCTTTCAGCCACGGCAATGTTCCGGTCACGATTGTCTCTCTTTCTCTGGCGTTGGGTGTTGGGGCATGGGGGATGTTCGGCGCTCAGGGCGCTTTCCTGCCGGAATTGTTTGGTGCCCGCCATCGTTATATTGGCGTAGCACTGGCAAGGGAAGTTTCTGCAGTTATCGCGGGTGGGATCGCCCCGCTGGTTGGCTCAGCCATCATCTCCTGGGTAATTCACACCAACGATCCAAGCGGTATTGCCGCCTGGATGCCAATTGCGATTTACCTCAGTCTGTTGACCGTTGGCACGATCATTGCGACCTTTTTTGCGCCAGAAACACGCGATCGTGATCTTGATGATCTGGCCGATGCAAGCGTGATCACCGTCTCCCGACGCAATCAAACTACGGGGTCATACCATGACGCATAATGTCTCTGAATCCATTATCGATTCCCTGATAGACGTGAAAATGCCCCATTACGCACCGCTGGCTCAGACCAGCGGGTATATCGACCTCAACGGTTCACTATTGCCAGAGTACCTTTGCAACACTCTGGTTTTGGGAAGCGGTGCCGCCGGGTGGCGTGCCGCAGTTGAGCTCAAGCGACAGAATGTCGATGTGATGGTAGCCTCCAGCAAAGCCTTCTGGGGCACTTCCGCCTGTTCTGGTTCTGATAAACAAACGCTTCACACCGCCAATACTCGTGCAAATGGTGACCATTTTCTGGCATTAAGTGACTCTCTGGCGGCGGGTGGTTCGATGGATTATGACACTGCATATGTTGAGGCCGTCGGATCAGTGAACACCTGTGAAGTACTGAAATATCTGGGTCTGGATCTGCCAGAAGATCTCTTTGGCGCAACGTTGCGTTATCAAACCGATCACGATGAGTTTGGCCGCGCAACCTGTTGCGGCCCACGCACATCGCGCCTGATGGTTAAGGTGCTGGCTCAGGAGGCAATGCGCCTTAATATCCCTCTTTGCGATCACACAACAGCGATTCGTATCCTGACCAGTGATGAAGGAGAAAATAGACGAGTCGCAGGGGTGATCGCAATCGATAAAGCCTGTCGGGATAATCCCTGGCGAATGGTAGTGATTCGCTGCCAACATCTGGTTTTAGCCACGGGCGGGCCTGGTGAACTTTATCGTGACAGTGTCTATCCGGTGAACTGCTTTAGTGCGTTGGGCATGGCACTGGAAGCAGGTATAACCCTGGTGAATCTTACGGAAAGTCAGTTTGGTATCGGTACACCGCGCAGCCAGTTTCCGTGGAATCTTTCCGGTACTTACATGCAAGCAATGCCGCGCATCTACTCGCAGGACCACTCCGGACGTCAGTATAATTTTCTGGCAGCTTATTACCCCACGACTCGTATGCTGGCCTCCGCTATATTTCGCAAAGGTTACCAATGGCCGTTTCACGCGGAACGAATGCTGGACTATGGCTCCAGCCTGCTAGATGTCGCGGTATATGAGGAGACACAAAAAGGGCGCGATGTTTTCCTCGATTTTCTGCAGGAACCGGCCCCCGCAGCGGACGGAACGCCATTCAACCTGCAGGAACTGGATGATGATGTCATCGGCTATCTGCAAGAAAATCACGCTCTGTTGGCGCAACCACTGGCGCGATTAACACAGATGAATCCACTGGCTCTTCGTTTGTATCAGATGCATGGTCATGACCTGACTGCCTCACCACTAAAATTTACGTTAAACAATCAACATCTTAATGGCGGAATTGATGTTGATATTTGGGGGCGTACCTCGCTAATTGGTTGTTATGCTGTCGGAGAAAATGCCGGAACACATGGTGTCACGCGCCCTGGTGGATCAGCGCTCAATGCCGGGCAAGTTTTTGCCCGCCGCTGTGCATTGCATATTGCTCATCAGAAAAGCCAAAACCTCCCTCTCGAGAGGCAACAAATTCTCAGTACGATTAACGAGGCGCAACAGTACCTGAATCAAGGACTGCTGCGCGACGACGTGCGAGAAGCGATACAAAATACCATGAGCCACCATGCCGCAATTTTGTGTCATACACAGGGGCTCAACGCTGCCACGCAAACCATAGCAACACTCTGTGAAGATATTCGCCGGGAAGGTATTCAAAGCGATGAAAACAGCCTCGCCCAATCTTTCCAGTGGCGGCAAAGTGCGCAACTGGCGCTGGCGGTACTGCGCTCTTTACAATGCTATATCGAAAACGGTGGAGGAAGTCGTGGTGCCAGAGCGATCTATGATGGTGAAGCCGGTATCGCACCGCAAACACCCGGTGGGCCACTCCTGACCTGGCGTTTTCGGCCTGAAAATCAGGATGCCCGGCAATTTATGATTTGTGTTTGTCTGGATGCTAATAGTTACCAAACCTGGACTCGCCCGTGCCGTGAGCGAGGCGTATTAACGCTAACCAACTTTGAGCACCAGTGGCAAAACTGGATTTTGGCGACGCTGTTTCATACTGACCAGAGATATTCCGGGTTGTGACCGCAGACCGGAAAAAATCCCCGCGTGGCCTGGCGACTACTGTTAGGCTTAAAACAGATATGTCGCTCAGTAAAGGAGTTTAAATGGCAACGCGCATCGAATTTCACAAGCATGGTGGCCCGGAAGTACTGCAAGCCGTGGAGTTTACTCCTGCCGATCCAGCAGAGAATGAAATCCAGGTCGAAAATAAAGCGATTGGCATCAATTTTATCGACACGTATATCCGCAGCGGCCTTTATCCGCCGCCATCACTACCCAGTGGATTAGGCACCGAAGCGGCTGGCATAGTAAGTAAAGTCGGCAGTAGTGTGAAACATATTAAAGCAGGCGATCGCGTGGTCTATGCGCAGGCGGCATTAGGGGCTTACAGTTCTGTGCATAACGTCAATGCTGATAAAGCAGCGATTCTGCCAGCAGCGATCTCTTTTGAGCAAGCTGCCGCCTCGTTCCTGAAAGGCTTAACGGTTTATTATCTGCTGCGTAAAACCTATGAAATCAAACCTGACGAGCAATTCCTGTTTCATGCCGCGGCGGGTGGTGTGGGCCTGATAGCCTGTCAGTGGGCGAAAGCCTTAGGGGCGAAACTTATTGGCACCGTGAGCACCGCGCAAAAAGCACAAAGTGCCATAAAAGCCGGGGCATGGCAGGTGATTAACTATCGCGACGAAAATCTGGTCGAGCGATTAAAAGAGATCACCGACGGCAAGAAAGTGCGCGTGGTATACGATTCCGTAGGCAAAGATACCTGGGAACGGTCGCTGGATTGTCTGCAACGTCGCGGTTTAATGGTCAGTTTTGGCAACTCATCAGGCGCGGTTACCGGTGTGAACTTAGGCATTCTCAATCAGAAAGGCTCGCTGTATGTGACGCGCCCTTCCTTGCAAGGCTATATCACCACGCGGGATGAGTTAACCGAAGCCAGTAATGAACTGTTTTCATTAATTGCCAGCGGCGTGATTAAGGTCGATGTCGCGGAGCAACAAAAATATCCGCTGAAGGATGCGCGGCGCGCGCATGAGATTCTGGAAAGCCGGGCAACGCAGGGTTCCAGTCTACTGATCCCATAAAGAAATTGGGCTTCCACCTGGGAAGCCCTTTCTTTTATAGTTCGGCTGTATGTAGGGTACAGCTCGATGAATTTGTTTGACGCGCAATAGTGACAGATTTGATTATCAATTCCTATTTTGTTCTAAGGATAAAACCTTAGGTTGTGATCATCCGCACAATCCCTTAGTAACGCCAGCGGTCATAGCGCTGATATTTCGGCACTTTTGGTGCTTTAATCGTCTTGATTACCCACACTACTGCAATCGCCAACAACAGCCACGGCAACAACTTGATCATCAATGCCAGCATACCGCCGAGGAACATAATGGCCGTCGCCACAACCAGCGCGGCGATAATACCCAGCAACGAAACACCAGTGACCATCAACATGACAAAAAAGCCAATAACGAAAAGTAGTTCCAGCATGATGTTCTCCCAAAAATGAAATCTCTTGCTGCCATTACAAGAATCATGCCAAAAACTAATATATTGATTTATCAAAGAAAACGCCCCGCGACCGTGCGCAGGGCGTAGTGAATTTGACTACTTTATGGTGAAAAATTAACGCTTGTCCGCCACCAGTTTGAGCGCGCGTTCCAGCACGTTAATATCGGCACCTGCTTTATGGGCATTTTCACTTAAATAACGCCGCCACTGCCGCGCGCCAGGGATCCCCTGGAACAACCCCAACATATGGCGGGTGATATGACCGAGATACGTACCCTGGCTAAGCTCGCGTTCAATGTACGGATACATGGCTCGTACCACCGCCACCGGATCGGCATAGGTATCCGAGGAACCAAAAATCTCACGATCCACCGCCGCCAGAATGCCGGGGTTTTGATACGCCTCGCGCCCGACCATCACACCATCCATATGTTGCAAATGCGCTTTAGCCTCTTCCAGTGACTTAATACCACCGTTAATCGACATCGTCAGATGCGGGAAATCACGCTTCAGTTGATAGACGCGCGGGTAATCGAGCGGCGGGATTTCACGGTTTTCTTTCGGACTTAAACCAGAAAGCCAGGCTTTACGCGCGTGGATGATAAACATCTCGCATTCACCTTTGCCGGAAACAGTGTTGATGAAATCACAGAGAAATTCATAACTGTCCTGATCATCAATGCCAATACGCGTTTTCACCGTCACCGGAATCGACACCACATCGCGCATCGCTTTCACGCAGTCGGCTACCAATTGCGCATTGCCCATCAGGCACGCGCCAAACATCCCGTTCTGCACCCGGTCAGATGGGCAGCCAACATTCAGGTTGATCTCATCGTATCCGCGCGCTTGTGCCAGCTTCGCACATTGCGCCAGCGCCGCCGGATCGCTTCCACCCAACTGCAACGCCACCGGATGCTCTTCTTCACTGTACGCCAGGTAATCACCTTTACCGTGAATAATCGCCCCGGTGGTCACCATTTCGGTATAGAGCAACGTATTGCGGGAAAGCAGACGCAGGAAATAGCGGCAGTGTCTGTCCGTCCAGTCGAGCATAGGAGCAATCGAGAAACGGTGTGCGGGATAAGCGGTTTGTGATTCTGCTGACATGGCGATTTTTTAAGCATCCGGTGAATTTGGGGCGCTACTATAGCATAACGAATATGCGATCAGGCAATGTGACAGCTATGTCCCCTGTTCTCGGCGTTTAAGTGAGAACTATGGTAAAGTAAGGACATTCTTAACCCCACTTTGAGGTGCCCAATGGAAAAGACCACAACGCAGGAGTTATTAGCGCAGGCTGAGAAACTCTGTGCGCAGCGAAATGTGCGCCTGACCCCGCAGCGCCTGGAAGTGTTGCGTTTGATGAGTCTGCAGGAAGGGGCAATCAGCGCCTACGATCTGCTTGATTTGCTGCGTGAAGCCGAGCCGCAAGCCAAGCCGCCAACGGTTTATCGCGCACTAGATTTTCTGCTTGAGCAGGGTTTTGTACATAAGGTGGAATCCACCAACAGCTATGTGCTCTGCCATCTGTTCGATCAGCCAACTCATACCTCCGCAATGTTTATTTGCGATCGCTGCGGCGCAGTGAAAGAAGAGTGTGCGGAAGGTGTAGAAGACATCATGCATACACTGGCGGCAAAAATGGGTTTTGCCCTGCGGCATAATGTGATTGAAGCGCACGGATTATGTGCAGCATGCGTGGAAATAGAAGCGTGTCGCCATCATGATCAGTGCCAGCATGACCACTCTGTACAGGTGAAAAAGAAACCACGTTAAGAGGGCGTACTTCCTTGTACACATCGGGCAGGAGGGATTAATTACCAGCGGTAATCATGGCGTTTTTCCCAGCTATCAACCTCTTTCTCTGCCTGATCTTTCTGGTAACCGTAACGTTCCTGGATTTTACCCACTAACTGGTCACGTTTACCTTCAATGACCGTCATATCATCATCGGTCAGTTTTCCCCATTGCTCTTTCACTTTACCTTTGAACTGTTTCCAGTTACCGCCGACTTCGTCTTTATTCATATTCAAGTCCTCATCGTTAGGTGGTGAATGAGAGTACGCTCGCTTTTCTTCTGAACGTGGGATTAAGTGTAGTCAGGAATTTGGCTCAGGATTATTTATTCAGAATTTTTAACCATCACGTTTCAGCAAACCAGGTTCCATTGCGCCAGTGACGCCGCCAGATAGCCGCCAGAGAAAGCCCGCGCAGAGCCAGAAAGACGGTTAATGCCAACCACAACCCATGATTACCCAACCACGGCAATGTGAGTAACGTAAGTGCAAAACCTGCCGCTGCCACTGCCATGCTGTTTCGCATTTCGGCGGCGCGCGTTGCGCCAATAAACATGCCATCCAGCAGATAACACCAGACTCCCACCAGCGGCAAAATGACCTGCCAGATAAGGTAACGATCGGCCAGATTCTGAATTTGGGTTAACGAGGTCAGCAACGCGATAATGTGTTCCCCTGCCAGCAGATAAACTACAGAAAACAACAGTGCCACGACACCTGACTGGCGGCACGCTGCGCGCCAGATATCCAGCAATTGACTACCGTCACGCGCGCCATACGCCTGACCAGAATGCGCTTCAACGGCGTAGGCAAAGCCATCCAACGCATAGGCGGTGAAGGTGAGTAACGTCATCAGAACCGCGTTAACAGCGATAATATCGCTCCCCAGCCGCGCGCCAATAACCGTTATTGCGCCAAAGCAGAGTTGCAACAGCAATGAGCGAAGCATGATGTCGCGGTTAAGCGCCAGTAAGCGACGGAAATTTCCTCGCCAGGCTGTTTTCAGCATTTCGCCGGAGATACCGCGCAGTTTGAGGATTTTACGTACCATGAGCAGACCAATCAGCAACGTCGCATATTCTGCAACAACCGTCGCCAGCGCTGCGCCCTGCACGTTCATATGCAGTCCCATCACCAGCCAGATATCCAGCACAATGTTGAGGATATTGCCAACCACTAACAAAATCACTGGCGCACGGGCATATTGCACACCGAGCAACCAGCCAAGCAGCACCAGATTCGCCAGCGACGCCGGGGCGCTTAGCCAACGGATTTCAAGAAAGCGCCGCGCCTGTTCCAGCACTGCTTCGCTACCGCCAACAATATGCAGCGCCAGATCGATAATCGGCGTACGCAGTAGAGCAATCAACGCCCCAGCCCCCAACGCCAACAGCAACGGCTGCACCAGCGCCCGCGCTAATGCCTGAGGATTTTGAGCACCAAAAGCCTGTGCAGTAAGCCCGGTAGTACTCATACGCAAAAACAGCAACAGCATAAAGAGAAAGCTGGTCGCCGTTGCACCAACCGCCACGCCGCCCAGATAAACCGGACTATCAAGATGACCAATAACCGCCGTATCAACCAACCCCAGCAAGGGAACGGTAATATTGGAGAAGATCATGGGTAAGGCGAGATGCCAGAGTGCTTTATCAGATGAAGTGAGGAATGCCATGCCGACAAGCCTGATGAAGAGAGATGAAAAACAAACCGCGACGCCAGGCGGCATCGCGGTATCAGAGATATATTACAGCCAGTCGCCGTTGCGAATAACCCCAACTGCCAGCCCTTCAATAGTGAAGCTCTGCTGACGAAGGTCAACGACAATCGGTTTAAACTCACTGTTTTCTGGCAGCAGTTCGACTTTATTACCCTGCTTTTTCAGACGTTTAACGGTAACTTCGTCATCAATACGCGCGACAACGACCTGACCATTACGTACATCCTGGGTTTTATGCACTGCCAGCAGATCGCCATCCATAATGCCGATATCTTTCATCGACATCCCGCTGACGCGCAGCAGGAAATCGGCATTCGGTTTGAACAGGGAAGGATCGACCTGATAATGACCTTCAATATGCTGTTGCGCCAGAAGCGGTTCACCAGCAGCCACACGGCCTACCAGCGGCAGCCCTTCTTCCTCTTCATGCAACAGACGGATCCCGCGCGATGCGCCGGAAACAATTTCAATAACGCCTTTGCGTGCCAGCGCCTTCAGATGTTCTTCAGCCGCATTTGGGGAACGGAACCCCAAACGCTGCGCGATTTCCGCACGCGTCGGCGGCATACCTGTCTGGCTGATGTGATCACGAATGAGATCAAACACCTCTTGCTGCCTGGCCGTTAACGCTTTCATTCCGCCCCCTGGGTGTATATACAGTTATGCTGTGAGTATATACAGCAAAAGGTGATTTTGGAACCATAAACTGCACAATAAACCAGAGATTTATCGAATTCTGGAAGGGTTATCCAAAATGCGACCATAACAGGATGCACCAGGTAATCACTGCGACGATAATCGCGATCAACACCGCCGCGGACCCCATATCTTTCGCTCGCCCGGAAAGCTCATGGTATTCGGAGCCAATACGGTCAACTACGGCCTCGATGGCGCTATTGAGAATTTCTACGATCATGACCAACATGACGGAGCTAATAAGCAGTACGCGGGTTATCGCGTCCACATCCAGCCAGCAGGCGATGATCACCGCCAACAATACCGCAACGCCTTCCTGACGGAATGCCGCTTCGTTGATCCATGCTGCGCGTAACCCTTTCCAGGAATAGCCAGCAGCTTTGATAATTCGAGTGAATCCAGTGGTATTATTGGCCATTGAAAGAACCTTTTTACATTATGAGCGTCAATATCAGTGTACCGTTAAATCCGATGACTCGGGTTTGCATAACGCCGCGCGAAACATGAGCGGATACCACAGAATTTCCCATGACTTTCTGCTATCCTTGCCGCGCATTTGCATTATTAACCAGAGGCTTTACATCGTTTATGTCCGGCTGGCCACGAATTTACTACAAATTACTGAATTTACCATTAAGCATCCTGGTAAAAAGCAAGTCTATTCCGGCAGATCCTGCCCCGGAACTGGGACTCGATACCTCTCGTCCAATTATGTACGTTTTACCGTACAACTCAAAAGCGGATTTGCTGACGTTGCGCGCCCAGTGTCTGGCACATGATCTGCCCGACCCATTAGAGCCGCTGGAGATCGACGGCACGCTGCTGCCACGCTATGTGTTTATTCACGGCGGGCCGCGTGTTTTCACCTATTACACGCCAAAAGAAGAATCCATTAAGCTGTTCCACGATTATCTCGACCTGCACCGCAGCAACCCGAATCTGGATGTGCAGATGGTGCCGGTATCGGTGATGTTTGGTCGTGCGCCGGGGCGCGAAAAAGGCGAAGTAAACCCACCGTTGCGTATACTCAACGGCGTGCAGAAATTTTTCGCCGTACTGTGGCTTGGTCGCGACAGTTTTGTGCGTTTCTCGCCGTCAGTTTCGCTGCGTCGCATGGCTGATGAACACGGCACGGATAAAATTATCGCCCAGAAACTGGCGCGCGTGGCACGTATGCACTTTGCCCGCCAGCGCCTTGCTGCCGTGGGTCCACGCCTGCCTGCCCGTCAGGACTTGTTCAATAAGCTACTTGCCTCCCGCGCCATTGCCAAAGCGGTAGAAGATGAAGCCCGCAGCAAAAAAATCTCCCATGAAAAAGCGCAGCAAAACGCTATTGCGCTGATGGAAGAGATTGCGGCGAACTTCTCTTACGAGATGATCCGCCTGACTGACCGTATTCTGGGCTTCACCTGGAACCGGCTTTATCAGGGCATCAACGTCCATAACGCCGAGCGCGTTCGCCAGTTGGCCCACGACGGTCATGAGCTGGTATATGTGCCTTGCCATCGCAGTCACATGGACTACCTGCTGCTCTCTTACGTGCTGTATCACCAGGGGCTGGTGCCGCCGCATATCGCCGCTGGGATCAACCTGAACTTCTGGCCTGCCGGGCCGATTTTCCGCCGTCTGGGTGCGTTCTTTATTCGCCGTACGTTTAAAGGCAATAAACTCTACTCCACAGTTTTCCGCGAATATCTCGGTGAACTGTTCAGCCGTGGTTATTCCGTTGAGTACTTTGTGGAGGGTGGGCGTTCGCGAACGGGGCGTCTGCTTGATCCAAAAACCGGCACCCTGTCGATGACCATTCAGGCGATGCTGCGTGGCGGTACACGCCCGATTACGCTGATTCCGATCTACATCGGTTATGAGCACGTCATGGAAGTGGGGACTTACGCCAAAGAACTGCGCGGCGCGACGAAAGAGAAAGAGAGCCTGCCACAGATGCTGCGCGGCTTAAGCAAACTGCGTAATCTTGGACAGGGCTATGTCAACTTCGGTGAACCAATGCCGTTGATGACCTATCTCAACCAGCATGTGCCGGACTGGCGCGAATCAATCGACCCCATCGAAGCGGTGCGTCCAGCCTGGTTAACGCCGACGGTGAATAACATTGCCGCCGATCTGATGGTACGCATTAACAACGCAGGGGCGGCAAACGCCATGAACCTGTGCTGTACTGCGCTTCTGGCGTCACGTCAGCGCTCACTCACCCGCGAGCAGTTAACCGAGCAACTCAACTGTTATCTCGATTTGATGCGCAACGTGCCTTACTCCGCGGATTCAACGGTGCCTTCAGCCAGCGCCAGTGAGCTTATCGATCACGCGCTGCAGATGAACAAGTTTGAAGTCGAGAAAGACACCATCGGTGACATCATCATTCTGCCGCGTGAGCAAGCGGTGCTGATGACCTACTATCGCAACAATATTGCGCATATGTTGGTTCTGCCTTCACTGATGGCGGCAATTGTAACGCAGCATCGCCACATCTCCCGCGACGTATTGATGGAGCACGTCAATGTGCTGTATCCAATGCTGAAAGCAGAGCTGTTCCTACGCTGGGATCGCGACGAATTACCGGGTGTGATTGATGCGCTGGCGAATGAGATGCAACGTCAGGGGCTGATTACGCTGCAAGATGATGAATTGCATATCAACCCGGCGCATTCCCGCACGCTTCAGTTGCTTGCCGCAGGTGCGCGAGAAACGCTGCAACGTTATGCCATCACTTTCTGGCTGCTGAGCGCCAACCCGTCAATCAACCGCGGTACGCTGGAAAAAGAGAGCCGCACCGTGGCACAACGTCTCTCTGTGCTACACGGCATCAACGCACCGGAGTTCTTCGACAAAGCGGTGTTCAGTTCTCTGGTGCTGACGCTGCGTGATGAAGGGTATATCAGCGACAGCGGCGACGCCGAACCGGCAGAGACGATGAAGGTGTACCAGTTGCTGGCGGAGTTGATTACATCCGATGTGCGTTTGACGATTGAGAGTGCGACGCAGGGCGAAGGGTAATTGGTGAGCGTTGCCGGATGCGGCGAAACCGCCTTATCTGGCCTACCATGACCTGCAAATTCAATAAATTGCGATGTGTTATGTAGAGCTGATAAGCGCAGCGCATCAGGCAGCTTTTCACAGAAAAAAGCCGGATAATGGACTGCACCCCAAAAGTTGGACACCCAACTGATTAAGGTGCAGTCCATAATCATCCGACTTTTTTTACATCATCAGAAATGCCAGTAACTCATTGCCAGCCCTAAAAATAGTACCAGGCCAACATAGTTATTATTCATAAACGCTTTAAAGCAGGCTTCACGCTCGCGGTTGGCAATCAGTTTTTGTTGATAAACAAACAGCGCGCCCGCTACCAGAATTGACCAGTAATATCCCCAGCCTAAGCCATTTAACTCGCCAATAATCGCCATCAGTACCAGTACGCCGACCTGCAAAATGCCGATAATCAACTTATCGTATTGACCAAACAAGATTGCCGTGGACTTAATGCCAATCTTTACGTCGTCGTCACGGTCAACCATCGCGTACTGAGTATCGTAAGCCACCGCCCAGAGAATATTGGCGAGGAACATCAGCCAGCAGCTTAACGGTACTGACTCACTCACTGCGGCAAAAGCCATTGGAATCGACCAGCCAAACGCCGCGCCCAGCACCACTTGCGGTAGATGGGTATAACGTTTCATAAATGGGTAAACCCATGCCAGCACCAGCGCAGCAATCGACAACAGAATGGTCATCGTATTCAGCGTCAGCACCAGTAAGAACGAAATTAGCACCAGCACCACAAACAGTGTGCGCGCCTCTTTCTCAGTCACCGCGCCACTGGGAAGCGGTCGGTTTGCCGTGCGCTTAACATGACCGTCAAACTTACGGTCAGCATAGTCATTCACTACACAACCGGCGGCGCGCATTAGCCAGACGCCAGCAACAAACACCGCCAGGATCCAGAGCTGGGGAACACCTGGTGTCGCCACCCACAGCGCCCACAAAGTTGGCCAGAGCAGCAGTAACGCGCCAATTGGCTTATCCGTACGCATTAAGCGGTGAAACGCCAGCAGCTTATTTTGCGTCAGACTCCACTCCATATTTTTTTCCTCTTAGTACAACGGTGATGCCGGTAAAAACAGTTCGGTCAGCAGCAGCGGCTTACCGCTTAATCGCAGGCGGGAACGTCGTCCCCACAGTCCGGCATCACGGCCTATCTCAATAAAGTCCCGGGTTAATGTCGATGATGTGAACAGATAGCGTCCTAACGGCGTTTTACCCAATTTTTGTAACGCCAGCTCAGGGCCACTTAACGTTGACACAGGAACGACGGTACGCCCGGCAAGCCAGGGTTCACCATCAGCACATAACAAAATTTCACGTAACCAGTAACGAGACTCTTTCGGCAGCAGCGGCAATTCTTCGGGGATTTCATTCTGCTCGACAAACCCTTCGCGGATCATCGTCACACTCACCGTTTTTCCCTGCTGTTCAAAACGTTTGGTCATGGAATCTTCCAGCAACAACCAGTCGAGCAGTTGCGGTTCCAGCGCAGGGATCTCTGCAAAATAGCGCAGCGCACGCAGTTGCGTTAACGCGGGGTGTGACATGCCGAACTCTCCGTTACATAACGTAAAGGCATTGTATCGCAGAAAAGCGTTAACGGGAGATGTAAAGCATATTAAGTGATCTAATACGCAACAATAACGCAACAATCACCAAGGGAGAGAAAAAAAAGGTGCATCAGAAGACGCACCAGTTGTTGCAAAATCAGCACTGTGGGGCGTAATTACCCCTTGCCTTTTACACTGCTGATAAAGGTGGAACGGGCAGATGTCGATCCCAGACGTTCAGCTTCATCAAGCAGTTTTAACGCCTTATCAACATCACCTTTCGCGACAGCGTTTTTGATCGCGGTATTAAAATAACTTTCCGTGTCGTTGAGCATAGGTTCGCTTTTCTTCGCTGACACTGGAGCAGGCGCAGCTACGGCTGGCGCTGCCGTGTTGCCTACCGTAACCGGAGCAGGAGCGGAAGAACCAAACAGCGGCCCTACCAACACGCTGGAGCTGGAGTTGGTCTTCACTTTCAGCTTCAGCAAGCCATCAGTGGTATGACGGGCAACCGGATCTGGAATATCCGGCACCGAGTTACCAACGCCTTTGGCATAGGCTTTTGCCGGGTCGAGCAGTTGGGTCGTCTGCTGGAGATCTTTTTCAGTGGTAAAGACCAGAACATAAAGCTTTTGCTGCCCCAGTGCTGGCGTCAGGCGCATAACCCCTTCCAGGCGATCGGCACTCATGACGCCGGGTTCCTGATAGGTGAAATAACTGCTGGGGAAGAAGGCCGATGGCGTCATGTTTTGATCAAGAATCAGCACATTCGGCGCAAATACGCTGGTTTGTTTGTTCACTTCACTGGTCAGCGTCAGAGTAAGCTCGCCAATATTGGCCGGAACGCTGTATGCGGCAACCGGGCCACTGATACCAGGGATGTTCAGTTGTTGGCCGCCGGTCGCCAGTTGGGTCGTCTGAGTCTTAGATTGGTCGACCGGTGTCCAGGTTAATTGTTGCAGCGCGGCAGATGGAATGGCTGGCGCGTCGCTGGTGTTTTGCGGTACGTAGTTGACGTTGGCCAGGCTGATTCCAGGCGCACTCGCCAGCACCCCTGCTGATAAACAGAGGGCGATGAGACTTTTATTCATTTTCATTGTTTTCACCTCAAAATCTGGAGTTCAGCGGTGGCCAGGCAATAGCGCGCTAAACCCGATAAACAGAGGGGCTTACGCCCTTTATAGATAATGACAACCTGTTTTTATGCCGGATGCGGTGCAAGCACTTTATCCGGCCTACATTCGGC
>NZ_KE138680.1:1479264-1483508 GCF_000408325.1 Escherichia sp. KTE52 | reverse complement strand
GTAAACGCCTTATCCGGCCCAGGTTTTGCTATTACCACCAGATTTCCATCTGGGCACCGAAGGTCCACTCATCGCTATCGCCACGACCGAAACTACCGCCTTCGAAGTTCGCCGGAACAGCTTTGCCGTAGTTCGGGTTAGAAGAGGAACTACCGTTGTAGTCATAACCCCATTTCTCATCCCACTTGGCGTAGGTTGCGAAGACACGAATAGCCGGGCGTGACCAGATGCTGTCGCCAGCCTGCCATTGTTGTGCGAGGGTGATTTTGTACTGGTTGTTCTTGTCGCCAGTGCGCTGGGATTCGACGTTGTCGTAGCCCACTTCCAACAAGGTACTCATGATAGGCGTCCACTTGTACATCGGACGAATACCGACGGTCCACCATTTGGTGCCGTTGTCGTTATCCCAGTTGATGTCCTGATACATACCCACGTACATCATGTCCCAATTGTCACCCATAGAAATCGCACCGTGATCCAGGATACGCAGCAGGTGACCGTTGTTGTTGATGTTGTAAGCAAAGTGTTCGTTATCAAATGCGACGCCAGACCCTTGCGACAGCCCTTTGCCCTGTGAGGTCATAGAGTCTGTTGCGTACTGAACAACAAACTTGTTAAAGCCTTTCAGGATGCTCTGGGTATGCTCGGCAGTGAACATCCAGCCATCTTTCGATGCGCCATCAACCAGACGATAGTTATCACGCAGGTTGGCACGACCGTAGTCGACACCCAGCTCTAAGGTTCCGCCCGGGTTAATTTCCATCTGCGCTAAACGCACGTCAAAGACGTCGTTCGCAGTTTCGTTGGTATAGTCATAAATATTGTTGCTGGCGAAAGAGGAAGAACCGCCCGCTTCAGAAGAACGCGTTGCTGCCAGGGAAAGTTTACCGAAACCAACGTCGATGTTTTCCAGACCGGCACCAGGACCAGAAATATCCCAGTAGTAGAAGTCGATCATATGAACGTCATGACGCTGATAGAAACGCTTACCAGCCCAGATGGTGGCACCTGGCAGCCATTCAATCAGGTTTTTCCCCTGCACATTCGCTTCACGGAAAGCCGGATCGGTGGCCTCCCAGTCATTCTGTTGTGCTACGGAATAGGCCACGTTAGTATCGAAATAGAAGCTCTTATCGCCCTCTTTCCACACTTCCTGACCCAATTTTAATTCAGCATAAGTTTCACATTCGTTGCCAAGACGGTATTTACTTTGAGCGCCAGTGGTCTGGAAACACTGTTGTTCACCGCCGCTCCCTGTCCAGCCGATACCGGAACGAGCGTAACCGTGGAAATCCACAGCCATTGCCTGAGCAGACATTACGCCCGCTGCGACGGCAACCGCCAGAGGAAGTTTGCGCAGAGTAATCATCATTCTATCTCCTGAGTCATTGCTTTTCTTTTTTCACATCACCTGTCACAGGCTCTGTGTCTTTTGTAGGATGCTTAAACGCCCGGTTCCTGATGCAGTCGACGACATGCAGTGCCATCCTCACGGAACAGATGGCAACGCTCTGGCGGCAGGCCGATAGCGAATGTGGCACCTTCTTCTACCAACACCACGTCAGACTGGCGGTACACCAGGTTTTGACGAATAGAAGGGATCTGGATATGAATTTGCGTTTCGTTGCCAAGCTGTTCGACCACCTGAACCTCACCCTCAAGGATGACGTCAGCGATATCGCTTGGCAGTAAATGTTCCGGGCGAATGCCCAGCGACATGTTGGCACCGACCTGAACATCGCGGCTTTCAACCGGAAGCCAGACTTGCTGGAGGTTTGGCATCGGCAGCTCAACCTGGACCTGATCGATTGCGGTAGCAGTTACTTTCACCGGCAGGAAGTTCATCTTCGGTGAACCAATAAAACCGGCGACAAAGCGGTCTGCCGGATAGTGATACAGTTCAAGAGGCTTCCCGACTTGCGCCACGCGACCGGCATCCAGCACCACGATTTTGTCGGCCAGCGTCATCGCTTCGACCTGATCGTGAGTGACGTAAATCATTGTGCGACCCAACCGTTTATGCAGACGGGAAATTTCGATACGCATCTGTACGCGCAGCGCTGCATCGAGGTTGGAAAGTGGTTCATCGAGTAAAAACACGCTTGGCTCGGCCACCAACGTACGACCAATCGCCACACGTTGACGCTGGCCACCGGAGAGCGCCTTCGGTTTGCGATCCAGCAAGTGCGCCAGTTGCAGCACTTCCGCTACCTGGTTAACACGCTGGTTGATGACCTCTTTCTTTGCGCCTGCTAATTTCAGGCCAAACGACATATTTTCTGCCACAGACAGATGGGGATAGAGCGCATAGGACTGGAACACCATGCCGACGCCGCGTTCTGCTGGCGGGGTGTCGTTCATTCGTTTTTCATCGATGAACAGGTCGCCGCTGGTGATCGTCTCAAGACCGGCAATCATGCGCAGTAAAGTGGATTTACCGCAGCCAGATGGTCCGACAAACACCACGAACTCACCTTCGTGGATGTCGAGATTGATATCTTTCGATACCACCACATCCCCCCAGGCCTTCGTTACATTTTGTAGCTGTACGCTCGCCATGCCCTTCTCCCTTCGTTACAACCTGTCATCGACAGCAACATTCATGATGCAGTGACTATGCGTCATCGGAAGATGGCTTAAATCCTCCACCCCCTGGCTTTTTTATGGGGGAGGAGGCGGGAGGATGAGAAGATGGTGTCTGCATACTAATCCGAGGAGAAGTAAGGAAATTCGTGATATTGCTTGCAAAAAACATGGCAACTTTGTGTGCGCCTCCCCGCAATACGGCTATTTCTGCGACGCAGATCACACAAAACGAGGGTGGGGCGTAGGGGCAAGGAGGATGGAAAGAGGTTGCCGTATAAAGAAACTAGAGTCCGTTCAGGCGTTTTCACAAGCACTTCACCAACAAGGACCAGAGATTATGAAAATAAAAACAGGTGCACGCATCCTCGCATTATCTGTTTTAACGACGATGATGTTTTCCGCCTCGGCTCTCGCCAAAATCGAAGAAGGTAAACTGGTAATCTGGATCAACGGCGATAAAGGCTACAACGGCCTCGCAGAAGTGGGTAAGAAATTCGAGAAAGATACCGGAATTAAAGTTACCGTTGAGCATCCAGATAAGTTGGAAGAGAAATTCCCCCAGGTTGCGGCAACTGGCGATGGTCCGGACATTATTTTCTGGGCGCACGACCGCTTTGGCGGCTATGCCCAATCTGGTCTGTTGGCTGAAATCTCCCCAGACAAAGCGTTACAGGACAAACTGTATCCTTTCACCTGGGATGCTGTTCGTTATAACGGCAAACTGATTGCTTATCCGATCGCAGTTGAAGCGTTATCGCTGATTTATAACAAAGACCTGCTGCCGAACCCACCGAAAACCTGGGAAGAAATCCCGGCTCTGGATAAAGAACTGAAAGCGAAAGGTAAGAGCGCGCTGATGTTCAACCTGCAAGAACCGTACTTCACCTGGCCACTGATTGCCGCCGACGGTGGTTATGCGTTCAAGTATGAAAACGATAAATACAACGTGAAAGACGTTGGTGTGGATAACGCTGGCGCGAAAGCGGGTCTGACCTTCCTGGTTGATCTGGTTAAAAACAAACACATGAATGCGGATACTGATTACTCCATCGCAGAGGCAGCCTTTAACAAAGGTGAAACTGCGATGACCATCAACGGTCCGTGGGCATGGTCCAACATCGATACCAGCAAAGTGAACTACGGCGTGACGCTGCTGCCGACCTTCAAGGGACAACCTTCCAAACCATTCGTTGGTGTTCTGAGTGCAGGCATTAACGCTGCCAGCCCGAACAAAGAACTGGCGAAAGAGTTCCTCGAAAACTACCTGCTGACCGACGAGGGTCTGGAAGCAGTGAATAAAGACAAACCGCTGGGTGCCGTGGCGCTGAAGTCTTACCAGGATCAGTTGGCGAAAGATCAACGCATTGCCGCCACCATGGATAACGCCAAAAACGGCGAAATCATGCCGAACATCCCGCAGATGTCCGCCTTCTGGTATGCCGTGCGTACCGCAGTGATCAACGCTGCCAGCGGTCGCCAGACTGTTGATGCCGCGCTGAAAGATGCACAGGGTCGTATCACCAAGTAATGCCGTTAAATGCCGGATGCGGCGTGAACGCCTTATCCGGCCTGGAAAACGAAACCTATGTAGGCCTGATAAGACGCACCAGCGTCGCATCAGGCATTGATTGCCGGATGCGGCGTAAACGCCTTATCCG
>NZ_KE138680.1:1455324-1478686 GCF_000408325.1 Escherichia sp. KTE52 | reverse complement strand
AAAAACGAAACGTATGTAGGCCTGATAAGACGCGCCAGCGTCGCATCAGGCAGTTGTTGCCGGATGCGGTGTAATCATTTATCCGTCCAGGAATGAGGAAGAACCCCATGGATGTCATTAAAAAGAAACATTGGTGGCAAAGCGACGCGCTGAAATGGTCAGTGTTAGGTCTGCTTGGCCTGCTGGTGGGTTACCTTGTAGTTTTAATGTACGCACAAGGGGAATACCTGTTCGCCATTACCACGCTGATTTTGAGTTCAGCGGGGCTGTATATTTTCGCCAACCGTAAAGCCTATGCCTGGCGCTATGTCTATCCGGGAATGGCCGGAATGGGCTTATTCGTCCTCTTCCCTCTGGTCTGCACCATCGCCATCGCCTTCACCAACTACAGCAGCACCAACCAGCTTACTTTTGAACGCGCCCAGGAAGTTCTGTTGGATCGTTCCTGGCAAGCGGGAAAAACCTATAACTTCGGTCTTTATCCGGCAGGTGATGAGTGGCAACTGGCGCTTACCGATGGTGAAACCGGCAAGAATTATCTCTCCGACGCCTTTAAATTTGGCGGCGAGCAAAAGCTACAGTTGAAAGAAAGCGCCACACTGCCTGAAGGCGAGCGCGCAAATCTGCGCGTGATTACCCAAAATCGTCAGGCACTGAGCAACATTACCGCCATTCTCCCGGATGACAACAAAGTGATGATGAGCTCCCTGCGCCAGTTCTCCGGTACGCAGCCGCTCTACACGCTGGGCGATGATGGTACGCTGACCAATAACCAGAGTGGTGTAAAGTATCGCCCGAATGACCAGACAGGCTTTTACCAGTCCATTACCGCCGACGGCAACTGGGGCGACGAAAAGTTAAGTCCGGGTTATACCGTAACCACCGGCTGGAAAAACTTTACCCGCGTCTTCACCGACGAAGGCATTCAGAAACCGTTCCTCGCGATTTTCGTCTGGACCGTGATGTTCTCACTGATCACTGTCTTTTTAACGGTGGCAGTCGGCATGGTGCTGGCTTGTCTGGTGCAATGGGAAGCGTTGCGCGGCAAAGCTATCTACCGCGTACTGCTGATTCTGCCCTACGCCGTCCCCTCATTTATTTCAATTTTGATTTTCAAAGGGTTGTTCAACCAGAGCTTCGGTGAAATCAACATGATGTTGAGCGCACTGTTTGGCGTGAAGCCCGCCTGGTTCAGCGATCCAACCACTGCGCGGACGATGCTGATTATCGTCAACACCTGGCTGGGTTATCCGTACATGATGATCCTCTGCATGGGCTTGCTGAAAGCGATTCCAGACGATCTGTATGAAGCCTCTGCGATGGATGGCGCAGGCCCATTCCAGAACTTCTTTAAAATCACGCTGCCGCTGCTGATCAAGCCGCTAACACCGCTGATGATCGCCAGCTTCGCCTTTAACTTTAACAACTTCGTACTGATTCAACTGTTGACCAATGGCGGCCCGGATCGTCTTGGCACCACCACACCAGCCGGTTATACCGACCTGCTCGTTAACTACACCTACCGTATCGCCTTTGAAGGCGGCGGTGGTCAGGACTTCGGTCTGGCGGCAGCGATTGCCACGCTGATCTTCCTGCTGGTGGGTGCGTTGGCGATAGTGAACCTGAAAGCCACGCGAATGAAGTTTGATTAAGGGAGATAACAAAAATGGCAATGGTCCAACCGAAATCGCAAAAAGTACGTTTATTTATTACTCACCTGCTACTGCTACTTTTTATCGCGGCGATTATGTTCCCGCTGCTAATGGTCGTCGCCATCTCGCTGCGCCAGGGGAACTTCGCGACCGGCAGCCTGATCCCGGAGCAAATCTCGTGGGATCACTGGAAACTGGCGTTAGGTTTTAGCGTTGAACAGGCGGATGGTCGCGTTACGCCACCGCCGTTCCCGGTACTGCTGTGGCTGTGGAACTCGGTGAAAGTCGCGGGGATTTCTGCGATTGGTATTGTGGCGCTCTCCACTACCTGCGCCTACGCCTTTGCCCGTATGCGCTTCCCTGGCAAAGCGACGCTGCTGAAAGGGATGCTGATTTTCCAGATGTTCCCGGCGGTACTCTCACTGGTCGCGTTGTATGCGTTATTTGACCGCCTGGGTGAGTACATTCCGTTCATCGGCCTGAATACCCACGGCGGCGTTATCTTTGCTTACCTGGGGGGGATTGCGCTGCACGTCTGGACGATCAAAGGTTATTTCGAAACTATCGATGGCTCGCTGGAAGAAGCGGCGGCGCTGGATGGCGCGACGCCGTGGCAGGCCTTCCGCCTCGTCCTGCTGCCGCTGTCAGTACCGATTCTGGCAGTGGTGTTCATCCTGTCATTTATCGCTGCTATTACTGAAGTTCCGGTCGCGTCGCTGTTACTGCGTGATGTGAACAGTTACACCCTGGCCGTGGGTATGCAGCAATACCTCAACCCACAAAACTACCTGTGGGGTGACTTTGCTGCCGCTGCTGTGATGTCTGCATTACCGATCACCCTCGTCTTCTTGCTGGCTCAACGCTGGCTGGTCAACGGCCTGACGGCGGGTGGTGTGAAAGGTTAAAGATGTTGTTATGCCAATGTTATGCCGCTGCACCCTCAACTTACGTTATCCTAACTTGTGACTGTTATTCGGCGCTCTTCGGAGCGCCTCTTTTTTACTCCCGCTTCAGCCGTTTCGAATTACACAGCCATAGCGTGATCACCAGTAACAGGATCGCTGCAGAGTAGATCAACACATCCAGTGGCGATTTATGATCGACGATGATCAAGCGCACAATGGCGGTGATCCCGATATAGACAAAGTAACGTAAGGGAAAGTGAAATCCGGACTGAAAATACTTCACAATCTGGGCGATAAATTCGAAATAGAGAAAGTAAACCACCAGCCCTTCCACCAGCTCATATTTGCTGGTTTGTTCTGGTGCGAACAGCACATCAGCCAGATGCACCGTTTCTTTGCCGAGAAAGACAACCAGAATCAAGCCCAGGCACAACAGGCCAAGATTGAGTACGGTCTGCAAAATAGTGGAGATAAACTCCACGCGGGGACGAGATAGCGACGTCATAACAGCCCTCCAACTCAGTGGCGAGCTTCCTGTATAACGTAAAAATGTGACGGAGATCTATATTTTTTGTGTATGTTTTGTTCAACCTGGATTTAGATGGCTCCTCCCGCCAGCGCCGGATGCGGCTCCCCGTAGGCCGGATAAACCGCGCCTGACTGTGCCTCCGGCAAGACACGCGCCCCCAAAAAATCACCCATTCAGGTGATTCCCAGCCACCAACAAAGCGCGAAAAATCGACAATGTTCCTCTGGAACAAATAAAACCTAACCTGATAAAGGTGGTAAAAATGAAGCCTTATTTTGCTGCTTTGTTGTTATCAGTCTCTGTTCTTCCTGCTTTTGCCGGTCCGCTCGGTACTGCTGATAAAGCCGACCTTCCGCAAAGCAATGTCTCCAGCCCAATGATGGCTCAGTCGCTCAGGCAACCAGACCTGCAACCTATATCGACGGACAGGAAGACAGAATGTTTTCGCCTTTACACACCAGATCGTAAACCGGGGGTGAACTGCGTTCCTGATGGCTCGACAGGCCATTAAGAATGAGGGTGCCAGTGATTGCGAAAGCTGGCACCTTTCCCATGACTTAACGGAAATTTACGCTACGATCGCTGGTCATATCATACAACTGGAACTTACGCCCAAGTTGCTGACCACCGTCGCGCGTCAGCGGTGTCCAACCAATTGCCGCACGACTGCGGGTCGGGCCGGACGAGAAGAGATCCAGCGGTACAGAGACATACACGCCTTTGGTGAAATCCCCTTCCCCGTACTCCTCTTTCGAAACGTTAGTGATCGTGGCATAGCCACCCACCACCACGCCGCTATCAAAACGTTTGGCAATCTCCAGCGTACCGCCTTTATCCCCTGCCAGATACTGCCCGACGCTCGCTTTGACTAACACATCCTGGGCGAAAGATGGCGTCCAGTACGCGGTCAGATGTCCGGTTTTCACGCTGTAATCGGTAAACTTCATCATATCTTTCGCGCTACGCCAGTCGCGCTGTTTCACATAGTTAGCATCCAGCCCAAACGCCCAGTTGCTATCCAGCGGACGATACAACACTTCTGCCCCTGCACCGCCAAACATGGTTTCGAGATAGCCGCCGTAGACCTGGCCATAGAAGCCGTTGCCCAGATGCTGGAAGTAGTTGGCTTGCAGGTTATTGACGTAAACATCGTTCTGCACATATTCACGAACATGAGTACGCACACGCGGCAGATGGGAGTCCTGCGGCGGGTTAGTGTAGTTAAACTTGTCGTAGTTATTCGCCAGGTTAGCAAACAGGCTGCCGGTAGTCAGCAGATGATCCGTTAGCCACAAATCCGCCGTCCCCATCACGCCAAGCTGGTACATATAGAAATTTTCCGGGCCACCAACTGACTGATTCAGTACTGGATCGATATGGAAATCAAAGCGCGATTTGTCAAAATACCAGCCTTGTTCAGTGGACTTCGGCACCACCGGTTCGACGCGTTTTTGTGCCAACGTTGTTTCATGACCCAGCGGCTCTCCGGCAAGATGATTTTTCAGGCTGGCGACATCCGTTTCAGTGGTCACCTGCGGCATATTAAGCCGATTTTCCGTTATACGGATCATGCGGATCCCATCCGGCAGATCGTTCATCACGATCCGATTGGCACGAATGATCCCTTCGCGCGAATCGCGATATTTCACCTGCTCGCCGGTAACATACAGCGTATCGCCTTTCACCTGGATCTGCGGATCGGCAAGCCCGGCGTTGTATTTCAACAGCGTTAACTGATTCGCCACCACCGAATGCTGCAAAATGGCATCCTGCGGCTGCGGCTGGTATTGCGGTCGGGCGTTATCGTTGTACGACGGGCGCAGATCGTTAAAGTTGGTGCGCAGCGTGACGCCAAACATAAAGGTGTTGCCACGTTCATAGCTAAGGTTAACGTCGGCCCAATCGGTAACGCGATAAATCGCCCCGACGTTAAACTTACTTTTTTGCTCCAGCTTCCCAGCAAAATCCTGCTGATAATTATTGCCTTCATACTCCAGTTTCAGGCGCAGCGGCTGCCAGGGCGTCTGGTATTCCACTCCCCCAAACAGCGAGGCCGGGCCGTGGAACATCTGGCTGCCGTCGATAGAACCCGCCTGTTTATAGCTGTTATCGCGATAGCAATATTTGTCACTGGCTGAACAGAGCGGATTTTTCACGTTACCGCTGGTGCCCAGATATCCCCACCCCAGGCCGAGTGTGAAATCAAACGACCCCCAGGCTTTGCTGGCGACCAGATATTCCGCATCAAACAGCCCCGTACCGCCGATATCCCGCGCGCCAACAGCCACCTGCGGCATCCAGTAACTCTCTTCCCACAAACGCAGTTTAAGATCGAAGGCTTTATCTTTATACGTTTGGTCGCCAGAGAACGCTTCGACGCTGCTGTACTGTCTGGTACGCACGTCGGTATAGCGCAGCGTCGTTTCCAGCCACGGGAAGAGTTGCACTGAAGCTGAGTAATAACGGTACTGATCGTTATCGCGGTAGTTGAGACTAAGCTCCCCTTCCCGCGCCATACGGGCGGTGGGCGTTTGCAACAAACCGACGCCGCCGAAATCTGATTGCGACGGCCCGATAGGCGCAGGATACGTTTCGCCGTAGCAGGCCGCGCTAATGCCCAGCGCCAGTACGCTAAGCAGATGTCTTTTTTTCATTATTGGGGTATCCGCTGCGTCAGAATCTGAAGAATGTCGGCGTTCAGGGCGTCTGGCGTCTTACTCCAAACGGAGTCCGCCAGGCCAACATAAATAATGCTGCCGGGCATCGGCTCTACGTGACGCTTGTTCCAGTAAGCCACCGGCGCTTTTTGCGTGCGACCGTCTGGATAAATAACCCATGCGTAGCTGCGATCCGCACCACTAAGCAGGTTCTGACCGGAGAGGTAACTCGCCACGTCACGACCTGGGGTAAATGGCTGATTGCCTGGACGACTAATAAGCCCAAACAACGTGACCGTTGACGGCGGAGATCCGACCCACAGCGTGTAGTTGCCCTGCAACGGCGGGTTACCGCGTTCGGCAACGCGCACCATATCGGGATCAAGATTGATTTTTTGCCTGCCCGTCACTTTCAACGCCTGAATTTGCTGGCGTAAGGTGTTAATAGCGGCGGCATCATCACCGCTGGAATCTGCGGCCAACGCCGCCAGTCGTGCCAGCAACGCCTGCTGTTGACGCAATGCCGCCGCCGTTGCCAGCTCTTCGCTAATCACCGCACCGGGCCACCAGCTATTTGCCAGTCGTGGTTGCCCCACCAGATCGATTAAATACTCTGCGCCCGTCAGCGTTTTTGCCTCGCGACTACCATTGCTAAACACCTTGACGGTTCCCGCCGCCAAGACCGATGACATCCCTACGCTCAAAAGCAACGCTGCAATTGTTTGTTTAATCATTGTTTTGCTGCCTTGATGAGCGTGGTTTTCACCGGGAAATAATCTGCACCGAGATACTGTTCCGACTGGCGAATTTGTCCTTCGCTGTCGATCCAGTAACGGTTATGCCAGCACGCCTGATCGGTGGAGACTTCTTCATCCAGCATGCGAACCGGGGTTTCATCGCTGCCGACTTTGACGGTGTCAGTACCATCCCATTTAAAGACTGAACGAGCTGTGGCGTAGCGCACCTGCTGGTACTCGGTCCAGCCCATCGTGCGAGTCCAGGTTGTGCCATCAACGATTTGTGCGGGTTTGGTCAGCGGATCGGCAGCAAGATTATTTACTTCAATCAGGTTGTCGCCACCGAGCAGGGTTTTCACCAGACGACCATGTTGCGTAACGAGGGTGGCCTGATCCTGAGTAACCCATTTTTGTTGTCCGTCTTCAGCGAAGGCCAAAACGACAAATAACTGTGGACCGCCATTAAGCTGCATATACTGGCTGGCGTAGGGCATATTTTGAATATCATCGTCCGTAAGCTGAACGCCCGGCGTACCGAACAGGCTGTCCCACAGTGAGTTGCCCAGTTCTTGAGTAGTGGCTGAACAGGCCTGTAATAACAGGCAGATAAGAATGAGTACAGGTCGCTTCACGACTCTTCTCCAGAGGGGCAGAATAACCACACCGGAGTGTGGTTATGGTAAATCCCTTCATACCTCAAGCCACAGATGCGATGACTCGAATTATTTTGGGGATACATACTTTATTACTGAGTACTGGTGGTCGTGGTTGTTGTGGTCCCGGTATTAGAACCATCACCGCCACCGGTTGCCGCGAGCGCGACGCCCACCGCCGAGCTTACGGTGCTGACGCTGGTCGCAGAGGAACTACCCGCTGAAACCGACGTTGCTGCTGACCCTGCCGCTTCGCCCACCTGTACAGGTGCAGCCCACGCAGAAGTCACCGCAAGCGCAGATATGGCAAAAATGCCATACAGAACTTTTTTCATAATAATTTCCCTTCATTGAATGAATGGAGATTTACCCAAAAACATTTCGGGCGGGATCGAGTATACACAACTAAAGCATACGAATTACGCCGCGGGGAATTAGTGAAGGGGTTTTAGGATAATTGGAATGAATATCAACTATATATTTTTATAATATGAAAACAATCAGTTAAATCATTCAGTTAAAATAAATATAAAAATAAATTCCCTGCGTATTTTCTGAAATTAACACAGACTAAAAATATATTTTAGGATTAACCTCACGGTATGATTTTCGTTAAATCACCGGCAAGGGGATTTATCTGATAAAACAATGCCGACTTATAGTCGGCATTGTTTTTAAGGCTATTTAGTCAATCGAGCTATGTATTAATTGCCGAATGCGATGTACATATCGGCATCGACCTGTAGGCCTGATAAGACGCGACCGCGTCGCATCAGGCACCGGTTGCCGGATGCGGCGTGAACGCCTTATCCGGCCTACATATCGGCATCAGAAATGCACGATGATTAACCGCGCCACGCTTTATAGCGGTTAATCAGACCATTGGTCGAGCTATCGTGGCTGCTGATTTCTTTATCATCTTTCAGCTCCGGCAGAATGCGGTTCGCCAGTTGTTTACCCAGCTCTACGCCCCACTGGTCAAAGGTGAAGATATTCAGGATCACGCCCTGAGTAAAGATTTTGTGCTCATACAGCGCAATCAAGGCACCCAGACTGAACGGGGTGATTTCGCGCAGCAGAATGGAGTTGGTCGGGCGGTTGCCTTCGAACACTTTGAACGGCACAACATAATCGAGCGTCGCCGGATCTTTACCCTGATCACGGTATTCCTGCTCAACCACTTCGCGGGATTTACCAAACGCCAGAGCTTCGGTCTGAGCGAAGAAGTTAGACAGCAGTTTCTGGTGGTGATCAGAGAGCGGGTTATGGGTGATAGCCGGGGCGATGAAATCGCACGGCACCATTTTGGTTCCCTGGTGAATCAACTGGTAGAACGCGTGCTGACCGTTCGTACCTGGCTCACCCCAAATAATCGGGCCAGTCTGGTAATCCACCACGTTACCGTTACGGTCAACGTACTTACCGTTGGATTCCATATTGCCCTGCTGGAAGTACGCCGCAAAACGGTGCATATACTGGTCGTATGGCAGAATCGCTTCAGTTTCCGCGCCAAAGAAATTGTTGTACCAGATGCCGATCAGCGCCAGCAGTACAGGCAGGTTTTTCTCTGCCGGAGTAGTGGAGAAATGCTTGTCCATGGCGTGTGCACCGGAAAGCAGTTCAACGAAGTTATCAAAACCGATGGAGAGAACAATCGACAGACCAATCGCTGACCACAGAGAGTAACGACCGCCGACCCAATCCCAGAACTCGAACATGTTAGCGGTATCAATACCAAACTCGCCAACAGCTTTCGCGTTGGTGGAGAGCGCCGCAAAGTGTTTCGCAACGTGCTTCTCATCGCCAGCCGCTTTCAGGAACCAGTCACGCGCACTGTGGGCGTTGGTCATAGTTTCCTGAGTAGTGAAGGTTTTAGACGCCACCAGGAACAGGGTGGTTTCCGGATTCACTTTTTTCAGTACTTCTGCGATGTGAGTCCCATCGACGTTAGAAACGAAGTGCATGTTCAGGTGGTTTTTGTACGGGCGCAGCGCTTCAGTCACCATGTACGGACCAAGGTCAGAACCACCGATACCGATGTTTACCACGTCAGTGATTGCCTTGCCGGTATAACCTTTCCACTCACCAGAAATAATCGCTTCCGAGAAGGTTTTCATCTTCTCCAGCACCGCGTTGACTTCCGGCATCACGTCTTTGCCATCAACCAGAATCGGCGTATTGCTACGGTTACGCAGCGCCACGTGCAGTACAGCGCGGTTTTCGGTACGGTTGATCTTCTCGCCAGAGAACATCGACTTAATCGCGCCAGCCAGATCGCACTCTTTCGCCAGATCCTGTAATTTCGCCAGCGTCTCTTCGGTGATGCGGTTTTTGGAGTAATCCACCAGCATCTGATCGTCGAAGGTTGCGGAGAACTTAGAAAAACGATCGCCGTCTTTAGAAAAAAGCTCAGCGATCGTAACGTCTTTCATTTCATCGAAGTGTTTCTGTAGTGCCTGCCAGGCAGCGGTCTGCGTTGGATTGATATTTTTCATTAGCAATACTCTTCTGATATTGAGAATTGTGACTGTGGAAGATTGTAGCGCCAGTCACAGAAAAATGTGATGGTTTTAGTGTCTTTAGCTCGTTCAACCGCCGAAATGGATAAAACAGTATAGCTGTTATAAGCACAATTTCTGGCCACCAGCGCTGCATGAATAATCCGCATAATCCCAGCGTTGACACACTCCGCTACACCTTTTATTTATAAATACGGTCTGCGCCTGCACCGGTTTCTGTTTTGCCTTTGTGCCATGGTCGCTTCTTTCATTCCCTGACACGAGGTTGTTATGCCCGATATTGTTGTCTCCAAATTTGGTGGTACTAGCGTGGCTGATTTCGACGCCATGAACCGCAGCGCTGACATTGTGCTTTCTGATGTGAATGTGCGTTTAGTTGTGCTTTCCGCTTCCGCAGGGATCACCAATCTGCTGGTAGCACTAGCCGAAGGTCTGGAACCGGCTGAGCGTTTCGAAAAACTCGATGCCATTCGCAATATTCAGTTCGCTATTCTGGAACGCCTGCGTTACCCGAACGTCGTCCGTGAAGAGATTGAACGTCTACTGGAGAACATTACCATTCTGGCCGAAGCAGCGGCACTGGCAACCTCTCCGGCGTTAACAGATGAACTGGTCAGCCACGGCGAGCTGATGTCTACTCTGCTGTTTGTTGAGATCCTGCGCGAACGCAATGTTCAGGCACAGTGGTTTGATGTGCGTAAAGTGATGCGTACCAATGACCGATTTGGCCGTGCGGAGCCGGATGTTACTGCACTGGCGGAACTGGCTGCGTTGCAGTTGGCCCCACGACTCAGTGAAAGTTTAATCATCACTCAGGGATTTATTGGCAGAGAAAGTAAAGGCCGTACCACAACACTTGGTCGTGGCGGCAGCGATTATACTGCAGCCTTGCTGGCGGAAGCTTTACACGCATCTCGTGTGGATATCTGGACTGACGTCCCCGGCATCTACACTACCGATCCGCGCGTGGTGCCCGCAGCAAAACGCATAGATGAAATTGCTTTTGAAGAGGCCGCTGAAATGGCGACCTTTGGCGCGAAAGTGCTGCATCCGGCAACGTTGTTGCCTGCAGTACGCAGCGATATTCCGGTATTTGTCGGCTCCAGCAAAGATCCGCGCGCTGGCGGTACGCTGGTGTGTAATACCACCGAAAATCCACCGCTATTTCGCGCACTGGCCCTGCGCCGTAAACAAACGCTATTAACCCTACATAGCCTGAATATGCTGCATTCCCGCGGCTTCCTCGCGGAGGTTTTCGGCATCCTCGCGCGACATAATATTTCGGTAGATTTAATTACGACGTCAGAAGTAAGCGTGGCGTTAACTCTCGACACTACCGGATCAACATCTACCGGCGATACGTTGCTGACGCAATCCTTACTGATGGAGCTTTCGGCACTGTGCCGGGTAGAAGTGGAAGAAGGCCTGGCGCTGGTGGCACTGATTGGCAACGACCTGTCAAAAGCCTGCGGCGTCGGCAAAGAGGTCTTTGGCGTACTGGAACCGTTCAACATCCGCATGATTTGCTACGGCGCTTCCAGCCATAACCTGTGCTTCCTGGTGCCAGGCGCAGACGCCGATCAGGTGGTGCAGAAACTGCATAGTAATTTGTTTGAGTAAAAACAGTACGGCCCGGATGATATGCCCCGGGCCGTATTTATTTCCCCATCACTGTCGTCATCAACAGACGATCCAACTCCCTGACATCGCCTTCCCTGCTGTCCGGTAACACTGGTGGAATTTCCCCGCGCGCCAGTTCCGCACGAATAAACACATGTAGCAATGGACGGCGCGGTCCATATTCCGCTTCTCCCGCGCGCTGTTTACGTTCCAGCAATTCATCTATTTCTGCACGTAAGGCCGCATCCAACTCACTTCCCGCCAGTAACTCAGCAAAGCGCATTGGCGGTACGCCTTTACCCGCTTCGACCCAGCGCACGGCCAGCAGCGGGCGCAGCACGTAAAAATATTTTTTCAGCCGAACTTCGTCGCCCTGCAAATAGCCGCGGAAGTTTTTCTGCGCCATCGAATAGTAATGCCAGCGTGCACGTAGCGGAGAAAACCACTTCGGCACCATCGCCTTAAGCGCCGTTATCGTTTCTTCATCCTGCTGATAGACCACCGGCGAATCCAGCCATTCAATCAGCGTCGGGTTCGCGCCTTTCAATAATCCCAGCGCCTTGCGCCACTCCCAACCTGAAACATCCAGCTCGTCGTCGATGGGCAGTTCGATAACATCGCGTGGTGACTCTACCCGCAGATACCATTCCAGCGGGTGAACATACAAAAAACGCACATCGTAATCGCTGTCTGGCGAGGCAAATCCCCAGCCGCGACTCCCCGATTCGCAGGCGTACAGCACTTTCACGCCATACCGCCATTCAATTTCCTTTAACTGCTGCGATACCCGTTCACGCATCGCAGCACTGACTCCATTTAATGGCATTTGACTCATCCTTTGATATTAACTAACCCGCGCCAGACCACTGAAAACAGAAATGTTATCAATGCGATAGCGTTATTGCGAGAAACGAGCCAGAAATGGACTCTAAGATTTAACACATTGAATAATAAAAGATTAATTAAATTTGAACAGTTACCAGAGAATTATTTCCGTTAAATTTTTATATGTATTTATCGCTAATTAGCTAAAAACATAAAAATAAAAGAGAACGCAAATGAATCTTATCGGTTCTGCTCGCAAATGAATTCCCGTACACTGAGCTATCCGATTAACAGAGGGCACCATCATGGCACTCCCCCGCATTACTCAAAAAGAGATGACTGAGCGTGAACAGCGCGAACTGAAGACGCTGCTGGATCGAGCGCGTATTGCACATGGCCGCGTGCTGACCAACGCCGAAACCAACAGCATTAAGAAAGAGTACATCGATAAATTAATGGTTGAGCGTGAGGCTGAAGCGAAAAAAGCCCGCCAGTTGAAGAAAAAGCAGGCTTATAAACCGGATCCTGAAGCGTCATTCAGTTGGTCGGCAAATACGTCGACGCGTGGCAAACGCTGATTAACGACCTTTTTTCTTCCGCCCCGGCGAGGCGAAACGCTTGCCGTTTGATGCCGGGCGGCCACCTTTTTCCGCTGTTTTCTCCACCTTCACCACCGGGCGTTTGATGCCTGCCGTTTTCGGTTTGGCCTTCGCTTTGGGCTTCGCCTCGGAAGAGGAATTTTCAATGAGTTTAAAGAGATCGATAAGCTCATCGTCGGTTAAATCACGCCATTCACCCAGCGGAATGCCGCTTAAGCTGACGTTCATAATGCGCGTACGTTCCAGCTTTTTCACTTCGTAGCCAAAATGTTCACACATACGACGGATCTGACGGTTCAACCCTTGCACCAGGGTAATACGAAAGACAAACGGCGCTTCTTTTTTAACTTTGCACTTTTTGGTCACTGTCCCGAGGATTGGCACCCCCGCACTCATGCTGCGAATAAACTCCTCGGTAATCGGTTTATCGACCGTCACCAGATATTCTTTTTCATGGTCGTTGCCAGCACGAAGGATCTTATTGACCAGATCGCCGTGATTAGTGAGGAAAATCAGCCCCTGGGAGTCTTTATCCAGGCGACCAATCGGGAACACGCGCTTGCTGTGATTGACGAAATCGACGATGTTATCGCGCTCGCCATCTTCCGTAGTGCTGACAATGCCCACGGGCTTATTCAGGGCGATAAGCACTAAATCTTCGGCTTCCCGCGGCTCGATCAACTGACCGTTTACTTTTACAACGTCACCGGGCTTTACCTGATCGCCAATAGTGGCACGCTTGCCATTAAGGAACACATTGCCTTGCTCGATATAGCGATCCGCTTCGCGGCGTGAGCAAATTCCGCTTTCGCTGATGTATTTATTTAAACGGACTGATGAGTCGGGCAGCATAAATTCTCCTCTGAAACGCGGAATATACCTTACCTCCTCCTCCCGAAAAACAGGATTTATGCGGAATACGATAAGTTACGTACCAGCATTAATAGCCGTTTAATAGAAAATCGATAGCATCACGCAGTTCGATTCGCTGTTGACTAAGATCAGCTATACGTTCTCCCAACTCTTTTAGCGGTATTCCTGTCATCACCATGTGGTCCAGGCCAGCAATTGAAACCACCGGACAAACTTTTACAGGTGGTTTACCGCCAGATAGCTGAGCAAGTCTGACCGCCGGACAACAATGGCATGCTTTAATACATCAGCGACAGGATTTACGTGCCTCTTCCAGAATCTCGGGGGGCAGCGAAACATTGACAGATTTTTTCACCTTCGACATTGTGCGCATAATTCCCTCCATCATGATGCGCATACGCTGTCTAAAAGTAGCGTAATTAGCGAGCATTTTTCCTCCAGTTTCCTTAAAAATTTGTCGGAAAATACCGCTGTTGCGAATACCTGTCACGCCTGAACATTCAAACTTGCGAGACGCTTTCCAGGTTCAATACGCGACATCGTGAGCCATGTCAGTAAGCGGTTAAATTCACAGTGGTAGCATGCCTTCCGTGATTTCTTACTAACCGGAGAAGTAATGGAACTGCTTTTATTGAGTAACTCGACGCTGCCGGGAAAAGCCTGGCTGGAACATGCGCTGCCGCTGATTGCTGAACAGTTGCAGGGTCGCCGTTCCGCGGTGTTTATTCCTTTCGCTGGCGTAACGCAAACCTGGGATGATTACACCGCCAAAACGACCGCAGTTCTTGCCCCACTTGGCATTTCTGTCACTGGTATTCATAGCGTTGCCGATCCTGTTGCCGCGATTGAAAATGCGGAGATCGTGATTGTCGGCGGTGGCAACACTTTCCAGTTACTGAAAGAATGCCGTGTGCGCGGTCTGCTGGCACCGATTGTTGACGTAGTGAAACGCGGCGCGCTGTATATTGGCTGGAGCGCAGGCGCTAACCTCGCTTGCCCAACCATTCGCACGACCAACGATATGCCGATTGTCGATCCGCAGGGCTTCGATGCGCTGAATCTGTTCCCGCTGCAAATCAACCCGCACTTCACCAACGCGCTGCCGGAAGGTCACAAAGGTGAAACGCGCGAGCAGCGTATTCGCGAATTACTGGTGGTAGCGCCAGAACTGACGATTATTGGTCTGCCGGAAGGTAACTGGATCACCGTAAGTAAAGGTCACGCTACGCTTGGCGGCCCGAATACCACTTATGTGTTTAAGGCCGGTGAAGAAGCCGTGCCGCTGGAAGCGGGTCACCGTTTTTAAGTGAATTGCCGGATGCATGATCCGGCATCTTGTACATAGTGCCTGATGCGACGCTTAACGCGTCTTATCAGGCCTACAGGATTCACAATATTAATACTCGTCCCGTCCCTCATCTTCATCTGGCTGTTCCAGTACGCTGTAAGCCACCGAACAAAACAGCGAGTTCAGACGCTGCATATCTCCCAATAAACCTAAATGTAGCGAACTGGTTTCAATACTCTGCACGTTTTGCTGATGCAGGCGATCGACGTGGGCATGGGAATAGCGGCGATTAAGAATGCGAAAGCGATGCTTACTGCGACGTAAACGGCGAGCGCTGGTGACATCGCCAGAGAAGAACACCGACATTGCCAGTTTTAAATTGCTGAGCAATTGCTCATAGAGCGCATCCAGTTCCTTCAACCCATCAAGCGAAAACGCCCGCCGTGCTGCCAGTGATTTGTCGGCAATTTCGCTGCCCATGCGCTCGACAATATCGGAAGCCTGCTCAAGGTTGAGCGCCATTTCGATAATCTCCGCCCAGCGACGTGATTCTTCTTCCGCCAACTCTTCTTTTGGCATCCGCGCCAGATAAAGTTTAATCGCGGTGTAGAGGACGTTGATATCATCCGCCAGCTTGCGCAACTCCTTCTCTTCACGCGGTTCGCCGTGCATCACTTTATTCAGCCCTTCCATCATCTGTTCCATCGCGTCACCGATGCGCAGTGTTTCACGGGCGGCATTCGCCAGAGCAAGGGTCGGCGTATCCAGCGCGCTGACATCCAGATGTTTTGGTTTCAGATGGGCATCCAGTTCGGGTTCATCGCGAATAATGGTTTTGCAAAACCGTGCCATCGGGTCGACAAATGGCAGCATCGCCAGACAGCGCACAAGGTTATAGAAGACGTGGAAATAGATAACCAGTTCCGCTTTCGGCAAAGGCAGTTTATCCATTGATTCTGCCAGAACGTGGACAAACGGCAGGATAATCAGGCTCCCCACCAGCTTAAAAAGCAGGCTGCCCAACGCGACACGACGTGCGGCAGCATTAGCGGCGCTATTGTTGAGCATCGCCAGCAAGCCGGAACCAAGGTTAGCGCCAATAACCAGGCAGAGCGCCACCGGGAAAGAGATAATGCCCGCAGCAGTCAGAGTCGCAGTCAGCAGTACCGCGGCAAGGCTGGAGTAGCTGATAATGGCGAACATCGCGCCAATCAGCGCATCCAGCAGAATATCGCCGGTCAGCGAGGCAAAGATCACCTGAACACCGTTCGCCTGGGTGATCGGCGTTACGGCCTGCACAATCAACTCCAGTGCCAGCAAAATCAACCCAAGGCCAATACCGACGCGGCCCAGTTGCCCGGCGCGCGACTGCTTGCGTCCGAGGAAAAAAATTACGCCGATAAAAATAAGTAGCGGCGACAACCAGGATAAATCGAAGGTGAGAACCCGCGCCATCAGCGCCGTTCCGACGTCGGCCCCCAGCACAATCACCAGCGCAGGCGCGAGAGCAACCAGATCCTGGGCAACAAACGACGTCACCAGCATGGTGGTGGCATTACTGCTCTGCACCAGTGCCGTAACGCCAATCCCCGCACAGAAGGCGAGCGGCTTTTTTTCGACGCTCCGGCTAAGGACAGTACGCAGCCGTGCGCCAAAGACACGCATTACGCCTGTTCGAACAATATGCGTCCCCCAGACCAGCAGGGCGACGGCAGAAAGCAGGTGAAGCAGTGTTAACACGAGTTCAGGTTCTCCTTATCGTTATATGTGCCTGAAACAGTTCCGGAAGCGCTTTTCCGGTCTGATATAAGTCCAGTATATGTGTTTACTATCAATAAAGAGACAGGGCACTCCGTGAGTGCCCTGTTTGTTGTAAAGAAAAGTGACAGATTTGTGAATCAGTCGGCGTCATACCCCAGATTCGGCGCCAGCCAGCGTTCAACATCAGAAACGCTCATACCTTTACGGCGGGCATAGTCTTCAACCTGATCGCGCTGAATTTGTGCCACTGCGTAGTACTTGCTGTCCGGATGGCTGAAGTACCAACCCGAAACTGATGCGCCAGGCCACATAGCGAAAGATTCCGTGAGTTTCATGCCGGTGTGTTTTTCCACTTCCAGCAGCTCCCAGATGGTGGCTTTTTCCGTATGTTCCGGGCAGGCCGGATATCCTGGTGCCGGGCGGATGCCCTGATAGTTTTCGCGGATCAGGTCTTCGTTGCTGAGATTTTCATTCGGCGCGTAGCCCCAGTAGACTTTACGCACGCGCTCATGAAGATATTCTGCAAAGGCTTCGGCTAAACGGTCGGCAAGCGCTTTCACCATGATTTTATTGTAATCATCGTGCTGCGCTTCGAAGGCATCAGCCAGCGCGTCCTCTTCCAGCCCGCCAGTTACGGCAAATGCACCGATGTAATCCGCTTTGCCGGAGAGTTTCGGTGCCACAAAATCAGCGAGGCAGTAGTTAGCAAAGCCGGTTTTTTCCGTCTGTTGGCGCAGATGGTGGCTGATATTAATCACATGCGTGCGTGTTTCATCACGATAGATTTCAATGTCGTCACCCACCCGGTTTGCCGGGAACAGGCCAACCACGCCGCGCGGATTCAGCGATTTTTCAGCGCTTAATTTATCCAGCATGTCGTTAGCGTCTTTAAACAGGCGTTTTGCCTCTTCGCCCACCACTTCATCTTCCAGAATGCGCGGATACTTTCCGGCCAGCGACCAGGTCATAAAGAACGGCGTCCAGTCGATATAGTTACGCAGCGTTTCGATGCTGGCTTCGACTTCCTGCACGCCGAGACGGTGCGCTACAGGCGGCGTATAGGCCTGCCAGTCAAAAGCGAAATCGTTATCGCGCGCCACTTCCAGCGTGACCGGTGGCGTGCGCGGTTTCTTGCGCCCGTGCTGAATACGCACGGTTTCGTACTCTTTGCGGGTACGAGCGACAAAGTCGTCACGCTGAGTGTCGGAAAGCAGCGCCGCCACAACACCAACGGTGCGCGAGGCGTTTTGCACGTAAACCGTCGGGCCGCTGTAGTTTTGCTCGATTTTCACCGCTGTATGCGCTTTTGAGGTAGTCGCGCCGCCAATCAGTAGCGGAATGGTGAAGCCCTGACGCTCCATCTCTTTCGCCACGTTGACCATTTCGTCCAGCGACGGCGTGATCAGCCCCGAAAGACCAATCAAATCAGCATTCACCTCTTTGGCAGTGCGGAGGATTTTTTCCGCTGGCACCATCACGCCGAGATCAACAATTTCATAGTTGTTACATTGCAGCACCACACCAACAATATTTTTACCGATATCGTGCACGTCACCCTTCACGGTGGCGATCACCATCTTACCGTTGGTTTTACCCTGCTCTTTGCTGGCTTCAATATACGGTTCGAGATACGCCACCGCCTGCTTCATAACGCGTGCCGATTTCACCACCTGCGGCAAAAACATTTTCCCTTCACCAAACAGGTCACCGACGACGTTCATTCCGTCCATCAGCGGCCCTTCAATCACTTCAATCGGGCGAGCGGCTTGTTGACGAGCTTCTTCGGTGTCCTGTTCGATAAACTCAGTAATGCCTTTGACCAACGAGTACTCCAGGCGTTTCTTCACGTCCCACGAGCGCCACTCCGCCTGTTGGGCGTTGGCGGTGTCGTCGGTTTTACTGCCGCGATATTTTTCGGCAAGTTCCAGTAAACGCTCTGTACCATCGTCGCGACGGTTAAGGATCACATCTTCCACCGCGTCGCGCAGTTCCGCAGGCAGATCGTCGTAAATCGCCAGTTGTCCGGCGTTGACGATCCCCATATCCATACCGTTACGGATGGCGTAGTAGAGGAACACCGCGTGAATAGCTTCGCGCACCGGGTCGTTGCCACGGAACGAGAAGGAAACGTTGGAGACGCCACCGGAGATGAGTGCGTGCGGCAGTTCGCGTTTGATGTCTTCGCACGCGCCGATGAAATCCTGCGCGTAATTGTTATGCTCTTCAATCCCGGTGGCGACAGCGAAGATGTTCGGGTCGAAAATGATATCTTCCGGCGGGAAGCCGACTTCCTCGGTGAGGATTTTGTACGCCCGACGGCAAATCTCGATTTTCCGTGTGCGGGTATCGGCCTGGCCCTGTTCGTCAAAGGCCATTACCACCACCGCCGCACCGTAACGGCGTAATAATTTGGCATGATGGATAAAGGTTTCAACGCCCTCTTTCATCGAGATAGAGTTAACAATGCCTTTGCCCTGAATACACTTCAGTCCTTTTTCGATGACGTCCCATTTCGAAGAATCGATCATAATCGGCACGCGAGCGATATCCGGCTCGCCAGCAATCAGACTGAGGAAACGCACCATCGCCGCTTCGGCGTCGAGCATCCCTTCATCCATGTTGATATCGATAATCTGCGCGCCGTTTTCCACCTGCTGACGCGCCACGTCCAGCGCCTCGCTATATTTCTCTTCTTTGATCAGGCGTTTGAACTTAGCGGAACCGGTTACATTAGTTCGTTCACCAACGTTAACAAACAAACTATCGTCGCCAATGTTCAGCGGCTCCAGTCCGGACAAACGGCAGGCTACGGGGATATCAGGCAGTTTGCGCGGTGCTAATCCTTCAACTGCACGGCTCATCGCAGCAATATGTTGTGGCGTCGTGCCACAGCAGCCGCCGACAATATTCAGGAAACCAGATTCAGCCCATTCGCGAATCTGTTTCGCCATTGTGTCAGCATCGAGATCGTATTCACCAAAGGCGTTTGGCAGCCCGGCATTCGGGTGCGCGGTGACGTAGCATTCGGCAATACGCGAAAGTTCCTGCACGTACTGACGCAGTTCGTCTGGCCCCAGTGCGCAGTTGAGGCCAAAGGTCAGCGCTTCGGCATGCCGCAGGGAGTTGTAAAATGCCTCGGTTGTCTGACCGGAGAGCGTGCGCCCGGAGGCGTCGGTAATGGTGCCGGAAATCATAATCGGCAACTCCACACCCAGCGCTTCAAACTCGGTTTTCACCGCAAAGACCGCCGCTTTCGCGTTAAGAGTGTCGAAAACAGTTTCAATCAGAATCAGGTCTACACCGCCTTCCACCAGCGCTTTGGTGGATTCACGATAAGCCGCCACCAGTTGGTCAAAGGTGATATTGCGAAATGCCGGATCGTTTACATCCGGAGAAATAGATGCTGTGCGATTGGTTGGGCCGAGAACACCAGCAACGTAGCGTGGTTTCCCCGGCGTGCGGGCGGTCCACTCGTCAGCGCAGGCACGTGCCAGTTTCGCTGCTGCAAAGTTGATTTCTGCTGACAGGGATTCCATCTGGTAATCCGCCATCGCAATAGTCGTGGAGTTGAAGGTGTTGGTTTCGATGATATCCGCGCCCGCTTCAAAGTAAGCGTTGTGGATCGCGGCAATCACATCAGGTTTACTGAGCACCAGCAGGTCGTTGTTGCCTTTTAGATCGCACGGCCAGTCGGCAAAACGCTCACCGCGAAAATCGGCTTCGTTCAGACGATAATTCTGGATCATGGTGCCCATACCGCCGTCCAGCACCAGAATACGTTCATTTAACTGCGCACGCAGTTGTTCAACTTTGCTGCTCACACTTGCTCCCGACACGCTCAACCCAGATTTAATAAAAATTCAACAAACCATACTGGCACAAACGCATCAGTGGTAAAAGCGGCCACTACGCAACATGAGATTTGTTCAACATTAACTCATCGGATCAGTACAGCAACTGTTGCATTAGTTAACAATAAAAATGAAAATGATTTCCACGATACAGAAAAAGGAGGCTGTCATGGTCGCACCCATTCCCGCAAAACGCGGTAGAAAACCTGCCGCAACCAGCGCCCCCGCGACTGGACAGGTTCAGTCTTTAACGCGTGGCCTGAAATTACTGGAGTGGATTGCCGAATCCAATGGCAGTGTGGCACTAACCGAACTGGCACAGCAAGCCGGATTACCCAACTCCACCACCCACCGTCTGCTAACCACTATGCAACAACAGGGCTTTGTGCGTCAGGTCGGTGAGCTGGGTCACTGGGCGATCGGCGCGCATGCATTTATGGTCGGTAGCAGTTTTCTCCAGAGCCGTAATTTGTTAGCTATTGTCCATCCTATACTGCGCGATCTGATGGAAGAATCTGGCGAAACGGTCAATATGGCGGTGCTCGATCAAAGCGATCACGAGGCGATTATTATCGATCAGGTGCAGTGTACGCATCTGATGCGAATGTCCGCCCCTATTGGCGGTAAATTGCCGATGCATGCTTCCGGTGCCGGTAAAGCCTTTTTGGCTCAACTGAGTGAAGAACAGGTGACAAAGCTGCTGCATCGCAAAGGGTTACATGCCTATACCCACGCGACGCTGGTTTCTCCTGTGCATTTAAAAGAAGACCTCGCGCAGACACGCAAACGCGGTTATTCATTTGATGATGAAGAACATGCGCTGGGACTGCGTTGCCTGGCTGCGTGTATTTTCGATGAACACCGCGAACCGTTTGCCGCAATTTCAATTTCCGGGCCGATTTCACGTATTACCGATGACCGCGTGACTGAGTTTGGCGCGATGGTAATTAAAGCGGCGAAGGAAGTAACGCTGGCGTATGGTGGAATGCGGTGACTTTTCGCCTCTGATTTATACAAACCGCACGCTAAACCGCTGTCTGCGCCGATATGCATAAACATCTTCCACATGTCCTTCGCGGATGCGGTTTTGTAGAGCGCGCCAGTAATCGGCGCGGAACAGGTCGGCGTGCATTTCCTCGAACAGTGGACCAATGCGTGGGTCGGCGCATAGCCAGTGGCGGAACTCTTCCGGGAAAACATCGCCCGGCGAGACGCTATACCACGGTTCGCTGGCGAGTTCGTCTTCCGGGTAGCGCGGCGGTGGGATGTCGCGGAAATTCACTTCCGTCATGTAGCAAATTTCATCGTAATCATAAAACACCACGCGCCCGTGTCGGGTGACGCCAAAGTTTTTAAACAGCATATCACCGGGGAAAATATTGGCGGCGGCAAGCTGGCGAATAGCGTTGCCGTACTCTTCTATAGCATCACGCAGTTGCTGACCCTCAACCTGTTCAAGCCAAATATTGAGAGGCACCATCCGCCGTTCGATATAGAGATGGCGAATCACAATTTGTTCGCCCAGATCGGTGATTTTTTCTGGCGCTTCCTGAAGCAGCAAATCCATTAATGACGGGGAAATATGTCGCTTCTCCAGTACAAAGTTTTCAAACTCCTGGGTATCCGCCATCCTTCCTACGCGATCGTGCTCTTTTACCAGTTGATAGCAGGCGCGGACGTGAGCCGCTGACATCTCTTTCTGCGGGGCGAATTTGTCTTTGATGACTTTGAATACCCGATCAAAGCCCGGCAGCGTGAACACCAGCATGACCATCCCACGAATGCCCGGCGCTTCAATAAACTGCTCATTACATCCTTGTAAATAAACGAGATATTCACGGTAACTTTCGGTTTTGGCATGCTTCTGGCAACCGATAGCCATATACAGTTCTGCGGTAGTTTTACCCGGCAGAATCTCCCGTAGCCACTCGACCAGTGCGGCAGGCAGCGGCGCGTAAACCATAAAATAGGATCGCGCGAAGCCAAAGACGATGCTCGCTTCGGCGGTCGTCGTCAGGCAGGTATCAATAAACAACTCGCCGTCGTCCGTCTGGTGGATCGGCAGCAAAAATGGCAACGTGCCGGAAGGCGTTATCAGTTTGCCCACCAGCCAGGCGGCTTTATTACGGTAAAACAGTTCGTTCGCCACCTGTAGATGACTTTCAGCGAGGTTATCTGTCCCCAGCGTTTCCGTCAGATGAAGAATGATATAGTTGATATCACGGCTTTTATTCTGCCAGCACAGGCGTAGCGGCAAGTCGCTAATAACGCGCATCAGCAGTGATTCCCAGCCGTGATCGGGGTAAAAGTCTTTGGCCAGCGGGCGCGGAATGGTACGAAAGCGGCGTTCCGGCTGGGAGCTAAAGATAAAAAGCCGCTCGGGAGTAAGCGAGCGGTGGTCAAATAACCGACAGTATACGGAGTTGAAAAAACTCTCCGCAATCTCGAAGCGCGGGTAGTCCGGCAATAGCCGGGTGTAATGCTCTTTGACGTGCAGTAAAAATGCCGCATTCGTGCTTTGGCCGTTGGTAATGCAGCGTAACTGCTCCACCACCAGACCCACGTGATGATCGTAAAGATGGATACGATTTTTCATCGCCTGCTGGACAGCGTGCCAGTCGGCTTGTTCGAAACGCTGCTGCGCCCCGGAAGTCACTTCGAGGAATCGACCATACTGGGCATCGAAACCCTGCAAAATTGTTTGTGCAATCAGTAATTCCAGGCCACGCGGCATTTGTTGCCCTCATCGGGAGCTGTGAATTGCCGGATAAGACGCACAAGCGTCACATCAGGCGTTGATTGCCGGATGCGGCGTAAACGCCTTATCCGGCCTACGCGTCTGCAACATTTGTAGGCCTGATAAGACGCGCAAGCGTCGCATCAGGCGCTCATT
>NZ_KE138680.1:1385732-1454824 GCF_000408325.1 Escherichia sp. KTE52 | reverse complement strand
GTCTGCAACATTTGTAGGCCTGATAAGACGCGCAAGCGTCGCATCAGGCGCTCATTGCCGGATGCGGCGTAAACGCATTATCCGGTCTACAGCCAACAACAATTGTCGGTTGCTTAGAACTGCGATTCTTCGGTAGAGCCGGTCAGTGCGGTAACCGACGATGTGCCACCCTGAATAATGGTCGTCACTTTATCGAAATAACCCGTACCCACTTCCTGCTGGTGAGAAACGAAGGTGTAGCCATCTTTCGCAGCAGCAAATTCCGGCTGCTGCACTTTCTCAACATAATGCTTCATCCCCTCGCCCTGCGCATAGGCGTTTGCCAGGTCGAACATGTTGAACCACATGCTGTGGATACCCGCCAGGGTGATAAACTGGAATTTGTAACCCATATCCGACAATTGCTGCTGGAAGCTGGCAATAGTTTTGTCGTCGAGATTTTTCTGCCAGTTGAACGACGGCGAGCAGTTGTAGGCTAACAGCTTGCCTGGATATTTCGCATGAATAGCGTCGGCAAAACGGCGCGCCAGTTCCAGATCTGGCGTAGAGGTTTCACACCAAACCAGGTCAGCATATGGCGCATAAGCCAGGCCACGGCTGATAGCTTGTTCAATGCCCGCATGGGTACGGAAGAAACCTTCATTAGTACGTTCACCAGTGATGAATTCGCTGTCGTACGGATCGCAATCGGAGGTGATCAGGTCTGCTGCATCGGCATCAGTACGTGCAACCAACAGGGTCGGAACTCCTGTAACATCCGCAGCCAGACGCGCCGCGACCAGTTTCTGGATCGCTTCCTGGGTTGGCACCAGCACTTTACCGCCCATGTGACCGCATTTTTTCACTGACGCCAACTGATCTTCGAAGTGAACTGCCGCTGCACCGGCTTCAATCATCGCTTTCATCAGCTCAAAAGCATTCAGGACACCACCAAAACCGGCTTCAGCATCGGCAACGATCGGCAGGAAATAATCAACATAACGCGGATCGCCCGGCTCAATACCTGCGGACCACTGGATCTGATCAGCTCGACGGAAGGTGTTATTGATCCGCTCCACTACCGCTGGCACTGAATTTGCCGGATAAAGTGACTGGTCCGGATACATGCTGGCCGCCAGGTTAGCATCCGCCGCTACCTGCCAGCCAGACAGGTAAACCGCTTCAATACCCGCTTTCGCCTGTTGCAGCGCCTGACCGCCAGTCAGTGCGCCGAGGCTGTTGATATAGCCTTTTTTCGATTCACCGTGCAGCAGTCGCCACATTTTTGCCGCGCCCAGTTGTGCCAGCGTGCATTCCGGATTGACCGAGCCGCGTAATTTCACCACGTCCTCCGCGCTGTATGGGCGGGTAATACCTTCCCAGCGCGGTTGAGTCCACTCTTTCTGTAATTCTTCAATTTGTTGTGTACGGGTTTTCATGTGCAGATGCTCCATAGTTATGTGGTGGTTTACGCTAACAGGCGGTAGCCTGGCAGGGTCAGGAAATCAATTAACTCATCGGAAGTGGTGATCTGTTCCATCAGGCGAGCAGCATCATCGAAGCGCCCACTATTGAAACGTTGTTCGCCCAATTCATGGGCAATCTCTTTCATCTCTTCAGCCAACATCTGGCGGAACAGTGCTTTGGTCACCGGTTTGCCATTGCTCAACGTTTTTTGATGGTGGATCCATTGCCAGATAGAGGTGCGGGAAATCTCTGCCGTTGCTGCGTCTTCCATCAGACCATAAATCGGCACACAGCCGTTGCCGGAGATCCATGCTTCGATGTACTGCACGGCCACACGAATATTGGCGCGCATGCCTTCTTCGGTACGCTCACCGTCACAAGGAGCCAGCAGTTGTTCGGCAGTAACCGGTGCATCTTGCTCGCGCAGGACTTCTAACTGGTTTTTACGAGAGCCGAGGATGTCGTTAAATACCGCCATAGCGGTATCAGCAAGGCCTGGATGGGCGATCCACGTACCATCGTGACCGTTGCTGGCTTCTAGTGCTTTATCCGCTTTTACCTTGTTGAGCACCTGATTATTGCGCTCTTCATCTTTACTCGGGATAAAGGCCGCCATGCCGCCTATCGCGAATGCACCGCGTTTATGGCAGGTTTTAATCAGCAGACGTGAATAGGCACTGAGGAACGGTTTATCCATTGTCACTGCCTGGCGGTCTGGCAGGACGCGATCGGGATAGTTTTTTAATGTTTTGATATAGCTAAAGATGTAATCCCAGCGACCGCAGTTCAGACCGACAATATGGTCGCGCAGTGCGTGAAGGATTTCATCCATCTGGAATACAGCAGGCAAGGTTTCAATGAGTAACGTTGCCTTGATGGTGCCGCGCGGCAGGTTAAAGCGACCTTCTGCGTAAGTGAAGACTTCGCTCCACCATGCAGCTTCCTGCCAGGACTGAGTTTTTGGCAGATAAAAATAAGGACCACTGCCCTTTGCCAGCAGCGCCTGGTAGTTGTGGAAGAAGTAGAGAGCAAAATCAAACAGGCTGCCAGGGATTGCTTCACCACGCCAGGTAACATGTTTTTCCGGCAAGTGCAGGCCGCGTACCCGACAAATCAAAACCGCCGGATTGGGCTTGAGTTGATAAATTTTACCTGCTTCGTTGGTGTAACTGATGGTGCCGTTAACCGCATCGCGCAGGTTAATTTGCCCGTCGATCACTTTGTTCCAGTCCGGGGCCAGTGAATCCTCGAAGTCAGCCATGAAGACTTTCACATTAGCGTTTAGCGCGTTAATCACCATCTTGCGCTCAACGGGTCCGGTTATCTCTACCCGGCGATCTTGTAAGTCCGCAGAAATTCCGCGAATCTTCCAATTACTTTCTCGAATGGAAGTTGTTTCCGAAATAAAATCAGGCAACGTCCCGTTATCGATATCCTGCTGTTGCTGAATGCGCGCTGCCAGAAGTTTATTGCGTTGTGGCGTAAAATGCGTCACCAGCTCAGTCAGAAATTCTACCGCTTCGGCGGTGAGAACTTGCTTCTCCTGCTCGCCATACGGCCTTATGAAAGCCAGTTCATCGGTTGTTGTTGCCTGTTGAGTCATCGTGCAGCTCCTCGTCATGGATCCGAATACTTCCCCACTGTGAACGAAGGATCGTTGTGCGCTTTTCGTTCAGCACAACTAAGACTACTCATTTAAAATGCAAAATCAAAAACAATTTCCATTTTTAATTTAATTATCAATTAACTTATTGATAACAATAATAATAAAATTAATTCACTTGATGAGTGACGTTTCAGAAATAAAAAAGGCACCCGAAGGTGCCTGATGTAATGTGCTGAATCGCTTAACGATCGATCGCCGCAGAAGATTAATCCAGCGTTGGATTCATGTGGCGTAGATCGTATGGCGTAATCTGGTAGACGTAATAGTTGAGCCAGTTGGTAAACAGCAAATTACCGTGACTACGCCAGCTCGCACACGGTTTGTTTTGCGGATCGTTATGCGGGAAATAGTTATACGGTACATCCGGAGTTAGTCCGGCTTCTACATCGCGGAAATATTCCTGCGCCAGTGTTTGCGCATCGTATTCGGGATGGCCCGTCACAAAGGCAATGCGCTTGTCTTTGCTGGCAAACAAATACGCATCCCCTTCTTCTGTCTCTGCCAGAATCTCCAGATCGGTGTAATCACGAATCAACGCTGCCGGAAAGTCTGCATATCGCGAATGCGGTGCCAGAAATGAATCATCAAATCCACGCGTCAGAAGCGCATGAGGATGGAGAATGTGGTGCTCGTATACACCCGAAAGTTTGTCGGTGCGGGTTTGCTTGGGTATACCGTAGAGAATATTAAGCGCGGCCTGAACCGCCCAACAGACAAATAATGTCGAGGTGACGTGATCTCTCGACCACTCCAATACCTGTTTGATCTGCGGCCAGTAAGCGACGTCATTAAACTCCACCAGACCCAGCGGCGCGCCAGTTACAATCAGACCATCAAAGTTCTGTTCCTGTATATCTTCAAAGTTGCAGTAGAAGTTGTTCAGATGCTCTGCAGGCGTGTTGCGCGACTCGCGAGAATCGATGCGCAACAACTGAATATCGACCTGCAAAGGAGAGTTTGAAAGCAGGCGTAAAAACTGATTTTCAGTTTCGATCTTCTTCGGCATCAGGTTAAGGATAAGCACCTTTAGCGGACGAATTTCCTGACCAGACGCGCGCGAAGTTGTCATCACAAAGACGTTTTCTTCACGCAAGAAATTGACGGCGGGTAGCTCGTCCGGCACACGAATCGGCATAACCTGATTACCTCACTACATACGTTCAAACGTTTAGACATCCAGATAGCTGAAGATAACCAGAAAATTCGCCAATGTCGAGCCTGCATGTTCAAGGTGAGAAAGTTTCAAGAAAAAGGCTGAGTTAGAATATAAGCATGAATAAAAGGAGTGGAAATGGTTATTAGAATTCGCCGTTCACGGCATGAGGAAGGGGAAAAACTGGTTTCGATCTGGTGTCGTTCTGTCGATGCTACCCACCATTTTTTGTCTGCAGACTATCGGGTCGAACTGGAAGAGCTGGTGAGTTCGTTTCTGCCAGAAGCACCGCTGTGGGTTGCGGTTAATGAGCGGGATCAACCGATTGGGTTTATGTTGCTAAGCGGGCAGCATATGGATGCGCTATTTGTCGATTCTGATGCGCGCGGGTATGGCGTAGGTCGACTACTGGTGGAACATGCGCTCTCGATGGCCACGGAACTGACAACCAACGTTAATGAGCAAAATGAGCAAGCAGTAGGATTCTATAAGAAGATGGGATTTAACGTTACCGGGCGTTCGGAAGTCGACGAGCTGGGGAAACCGTATCCGCTACTGAATCTGGCGTATGTGGGGGAATAATGCGCTGCTGACCCCTACCGTAACCCTGCGCAGGACAGATAAGGCTCGCCAGCATCGCATCCGGCATTTTTTCCGCACCAGCGCAAAAAGGCCATCCTTACGGATGGCCTTTCGCTTTATTTGATGCCTGGCAGTTCCCTACTCTCGCATGGGGAGACCCCACACTACCATCGGCGCTACGGCGTTTCACTTCTGAGTTCGGCATGGGGTCAGGTGGGACCACCGCGCTATCTCCGCCAGGCAAATTCTGTTATCAACCCGCTTATCGCCGGTTAATCTAATCTGTATCAGGCTGAAAATCTTCTCTCATCCGCCAAAACATCTTCGGCGTTGTAAGGTTAAGCCTCACGGTTCATTAGTACCGGTTAGCTCAACGCATCGCTGCGCTTACACACCCGGCCTATCAACGTCGTCGTCTTCAACGTTCCTTCAGGAGACTTAAAGTCTCAGGGAGAACTCATCTCGGGGCAAGTTTCGTGCTTAGATGCTTTCAGCACTTATCTCTTCCGCATTTAGCTACCGGGCAGTGCCATTGGCATGACAACCCGAACACCAGTGATGCGTCCACTCCGGTCCTCTCGTACTAGGAGCAGCCCCCCTCAGTTCTCCAGCGCCCACGGCAGATAGGGACCGAACTGTCTCACGACGTTCTAAACCCAGCTCGCGTACCACTTTAAATGGCGAACAGCCATACCCTTGGGACCTACTTCAGCCCCAGGATGTGATGAGCCGACATCGAGGTGCCAAACACCGCCGTCGATATGAACTCTTGGGCGGTATCAGCCTGTTATCCCCGGAGTACCTTTTATCCGTTGAGCGATGGCCCTTCCATTCAGAACCACCGGATCACTATGACCTGCTTTCGCACCTGCTCGCGCCGTCACGCTCGCAGTCAAGCTGGCTTATGCCATTGCACTAACCTCCTGATGTCCGACCAGGATTAGCCAACCTTCGTGCTCCTCCGTTACTCTTTAGGAGGAGACCGCCCCAGTCAAACTACCCACCAGACACTGTCCGCAACCCGGATCACGGGTCCACGTTAGAACATCAAACATTAAAGGGTGGTATTTCAAGGTCGGCTCCATGCAGACTGGCGTCCACACTTCAAAGCCTCCCACCTATCCTACACATCAAGGCTCAATGTTCAGTGTCAAGCTATAGTAAAGGTTCACGGGGTCTTTCCGTCTTGCCGCGGGTACACTGCATCTTCACAGCGAGTTCAATTTCACTGAGTCTCGGGTGGAGACAGCCTGGCCATCATTACGCCATTCGTGCAGGTCGGAACTTACCCGACAAGGAATTTCGCTACCTTAGGACCGTTATAGTTACGGCCGCCGTTTACCGGGGCTTCGATCAAGAGCTTCGCCTTGCGGCTGACCCCATCAATTAACCTTCCGGCACCGGGCAGGCGTCACACCGTATACGTCCACTTTCGTGTTTGCACAGTGCTGTGTTTTTAATAAACAGTTGCAGCCAGCTGGTATCTTCGACTGATTTCAGCTCCACGAGCAAGTCGCTTCACCTACCATCAGCGTGCCTTCTCCCGAAGTTACGGCACCATTTTGCCTAGTTCCTTCACCCGAGTTCTCTCAAGCGCCTTGGTATTCTCTACCTGACCACCTGTGTCGGTTTGGGGTACGATTTGATGTTACCTGATGCTTAGAGGCTTTTCCTGGAAGCAGGGCATTTGTTGCTTCAGCACCGTAGTGCCTCGTCATCACGCCTCAGCCTTGATTCTCCGGATTTGCCTGGAAAATCAGCCTACACGCTTAAACCGGGACAACCGTCGCCCGGCCAACATAGCCTTCTCCGTCCCCCCTTCGCAGTAACACCAAGTACAGGAATATTAACCTGTTTCCCATCGACTACGCCTTTCGGCCTCGCCTTAGGGGTCGACTCACCCTGCCCCGATTAACGTTGGACAGGAACCCTTGGTCTTCCGGCGAGCGGGCTTTTCACCCGCTTTATCGTTACTTATGTCAGCATTCGCACTTCTGATACCTCCAGCATGCCTCACAGCACACCTTCAACGGCTTACAGAACGCTCCCCTACCCAACAACACATAGTGTCGCTGCCGCAGCTTCGGTGCATGGTTTAGCCCCGTTACATCTTCCGCGCAGGCCGACTCGACCAGTGAGCTATTACGCTTTCTTTAAATGATGGCTGCTTCTAAGCCAACATCCTGGCTGTCTGGGCCTTCCCACATCGTTTCCCACTTAACCATGACTTTGGGACCTTAGCTGGCGGTCTGGGTTGTTTCCCTCTTCACGACGGACGTTAGCACCCGCCGTGTGTCTCCCGTGATAACATTCTCCGGTATTCGCAGTTTGCATCGGGTTGGTAAGTCGGGATGACCCCCTTGCCGAAACAGTGCTCTACCCCCGGAGATGAATTCACGAGGCGCTACCTAAATAGCTTTCGGGGAGAACCAGCTATCTCCCGGTTTGATTGGCCTTTCACCCCCAGCCACAAGTCATCCGCTAATTTTTCAACATTAGTCGGTTCGGTCCTCCAGTTAGTGTTACCCAACCTTCAACCTGCCCATGGCTAGATCACCGGGTTTCGGGTCTATACCCTGCAACTTAACGCCCAGTTAAGACTCGGTTTCCCTTCGGCTCCCCTATTCGGTTAACCTTGCTACAGAATATAAGTCGCTGACCCATTATACAAAAGGTACGCAGTCACCCCATTAAAGAGGCTCCCACTGCTTGTACGTACACGGTTTCAGGTTCTTTTTCACTCCCCTCGCCGGGGTTCTTTTCGCCTTTCCCTCACGGTACTGGTTCACTATCGGTCAGTCAGGAGTATTTAGCCTTGGAGGATGGTCCCCCCATATTCAGACAGGATACCACGTGTCCCGCCCTACTCATCGAGCTCACAGCATGTGCATTTTTGTGTACGGGGCTGTCACCCTGTATCGCACGCCTTTCCAGACGCTTCCACTAACACACATACTGATTCAGGCTCTGGGCTCCTCCCCGTTCGCTCGCCGCTACTGGGGGAATCTCGGTTGATTTCTTTTCCTCGGGGTACTTAGATGTTTCAGTTCCCCCGGTTCGCCTCATTAACCTATGGATTCAGTTAATGATAGTGTGACGGATCACACTGGGTTTCCCCATTCGGAAATCGCCGGTTATAACGGTTCATATCACCTTACCGACGCTTATCGCAGATTAGCACGTCCTTCATCGCCTCTGACTGCCAGGGCATCCACCGTGTACGCTTAGTCGCTTAACCTCACAACCCGAAGATGTTTCTTACGAACCATCATCGTGTTGCGAAAATTTGAGAGACTCACGAACAACTTTCGTTGTTCAGTGTTTCAATTTTCAGCTTGATCCAGATTTTTAAAGAGCAAAACTTCGCAGTGAACCTTTGCAGGTACACTCTGAAGTATTTTTTATTTAATCACTACAGAGATGGTGGAGCTATGCGGGATCGAACCGCAGACCTCCTGCGTGCAAAGCAGGCGCTCTCCCAGCTGAGCTATAGCCCCATAACATGTAGTTAAAACCTCTTCAAATTTGCGGTGCAAATTTGGTAGGCCTGAGTGGACTTGAACCACCGACCTCACCCTTATCAGGGGTGCGCTCTAACCACCTGAGCTACAAGCCTGTAGAGGTTTTACTGCTCATTTTCATCAGACAATCTGTGTGAGCACTTCAAAGAACGCTTCTTTAAGGTAAGGAGGTGATCCAACCGCAGGTTCCCCTACGGTTACCTTGTTACGACTTCACCCCAGTCATGAATCACAAAGTGGTAAGCGCCCTCCCGAAGGTTAAGCTACCTACTTCTTTTGCAACCCACTCCCATGGTGTGACGGGCGGTGTGTACAAGGCCCGGGAACGTATTCACCGTGGCATTCTGATCCACGATTACTAGCGATTCCGACTTCATGGAGTCGAGTTGCAGACTCCAATCCGGACTACGACGCACTTTATGAGGTCCGCTTGCTCTCGCGAGGTCGCTTCTCTTTGTATGCGCCATTGTAGCACGTGTGTAGCCCTGGTCGTAAGGGCCATGATGACTTGACGTCATCCCCACCTTCCTCCAGTTTATCACTGGCAGTCTCCTTTGAGTTCCCGGCCGGACCGCTGGCAACAAAGGATAAGGGTTGCGCTCGTTGCGGGACTTAACCCAACATTTCACAACACGAGCTGACGACAGCCATGCAGCACCTGTCTCACAGTTCCCGAAGGCACCATCCCATCTCTGGAATGTTCTGTGGATGTCAAGACCAGGTAAGGTTCTTCGCGTTGCATCGAATTAAACCACATGCTCCACCGCTTGTGCGGGCCCCCGTCAATTCATTTGAGTTTTAACCTTGCGGCCGTACTCCCCAGGCGGTCGACTTAACGCGTTAGCTCCGGAAGCCACGCCTCAAGGGCACAACCTCCAAGTCGACATCGTTTACGGCGTGGACTACCAGGGTATCTAATCCTGTTTGCTCCCCACGCTTTCGCACCTGAGCGTCAGTCTTCGTCCAGGGGGCCGCCTTCGCCACCGGTATTCCTCCAGATCTCTACGCATTTCACCGCTACACCTGGAATTCTACCCCCCTCTACGAGACTCAAGCTTGCCAGTATCAGATGCAGTTCCCAGGTTGAGCCCGGGGATTTCACATCTGACTTAACAAACCGCCTGCGTGCGCTTTACGCCCAGTAATTCCGATTAACGCTTGCACCCTCCGTATTACCGCGGCTGCTGGCACGGAGTTAGCCGGTGCTTCTTCTGCGGGTAACGTCAATGAGCAAAGGTATTAACTTTACTCCCTTCCTCCCCGCTGAAAGTACTTTACAACCCGAAGGCCTTCTTCATACACGCGGCATGGCTGCATCAGGCTTGCGCCCATTGTGCAATATTCCCCACTGCTGCCTCCCGTAGGAGTCTGGACCGTGTCTCAGTTCCAGTGTGGCTGGTCATCCTCTCAGACCAGCTAGAGATCGTCGCCTAGGTGGGCCGTTACCCCGCCTACTAGCTAATCCCATCTGGGCACATCCGATGGCAAGAGGCCCGAAGGTCCCCCTCTTTGGTCTTGCGACGTTATGCGGTATTAGCTACCGTTTCCAGTAGTTATCCCCCTCCATCGGGCAGTTTCCCAGACATTACTCACCCGTCCGCCACTCGTCAGCAAAGAAGCAAGCTTCTTTCTGTTACCGTTCGACTTGCATGTGTTAGGCCTGCCGCCAGCGTTCAATCTGAGCCATGATCAAACTCTTCAATTTAAAAGTTTGATGCTCAAAGAATTAAACTTCGTAATGAATTACGTGTTCACTCTTGAGACTTGGTATTCATTTAGCGTCTTGCGACGTTAAGAATCCGTATCTTCGAGTGCCCACACAGATTGTCTGATAAATTGTTAAAGAGCAGTTGCGACGCGGCTTTCAGCTCACTGTCGCGAGGTGGCGTATATTACGCTTTCCTCTTTCAGAGTCAACCCTGAATTTCAGGATTTTTTCTCTTCAACCGAACCGGCTGTTTGTGTGAAGTGATTCACATCCGCCGTGTCGATGGAGGCGCATTATAGGGTGTTCTCCGTAGGCCGCAATAGAAAAATTGCAAAAAAATGACTAACTGCTGCATTCCCCAGCAAAACCCCGCTTTATACCTTTTTACACACAGAGTTATCCACAATCATCAGCGTTATTTCTGTATTCCTGAACCGCTAATGGCAATCAAAATCGAGATCACCATCGAAACAAAAAAATTCGCGAGCGTTGCGCAAACGTTTTCGTTACAATGCGGGCGAAAAATAAAGATGCCCCGTTAGGGGCGTTAGCTGAGTTTTTTGCGAAAAATTCAGCTAACGCTCTCTGTAATAGTCAAATCCAGGGGATTTACCATGCAACAACGTCGTCCAGTCCGCCGCGCTCTGCTCAGTGTTTCTGACAAAGCCGGTATCGTCGAATTCGCCCAGGCACTTTCTGCACGCGGTGTGGAGCTGCTGTCTACAGGGGGCACTGCCCGTCTGTTAGCAGAAAAAGGCCTGCCGGTGACCGAAGTTTCCGATTACACCGGTTTCCCGGAGATGATGGATGGACGCGTGAAGACCCTGCATCCAAAAGTGCACGGCGGTATTCTGGGCCGTCGCGGTCAGGACGATGCCATTATGGAAGAACATCAGATCCAACCTATCGATATGGTGGTCGTTAACCTGTACCCATTCGCCCAGACCGTGGCCCGTGAAGGCTGCTCAGTGGAAGATGCGGTTGAGAACATCGATATCGGCGGCCCAACCATGGTGCGCTCCGCCGCCAAGAATCATAGAGATGTCGCTATCGTTGTTAAGAGCAGCGACTATGACGCTATTATTGAAGAGATGGATGCCAACGAAGGTTCTCTGACTCTTGATACCCGTTTCGACCTCGCCATCAAAGCCTTCGAACATACCGCCGCCTATGACAGCATGATCGCCAACTACTTCGGTAGCATGGTTCCGGCTTATCACGGCGAGAGTAAAGAAGCGGCTGGCCGCTTCCCGCGCACACTTAACCTGAACTTCATTAAGAAGCAGGATATGCGCTACGGTGAAAACAGCCACCAGCAAGCTGCCTTCTATATAGAAGAGAATGTGAAAGAAGCCTCCGTTGCCACCGCAATCCAGGTTCAGGGTAAAGCCCTTTCCTATAACAACATCGCTGATACCGATGCGGCGCTGGAATGCGTGAAAGAATTTGCGGAGCCAGCCTGTGTGATTGTGAAGCACGCTAACCCCTGCGGTGTCGCCATCAGCAGCACGATCCTTGATGCTTACGATCGCGCGTATAAAACCGACCCAACCTCCGCATTCGGCGGCATTATCGCTTTTAACCGTGAGCTGGATGCTGAAACCGCGCAGGCTATTATCTCCCGTCAGTTTGTTGAAGTGATCATTGCGCCGTCCGCCAGCGAAGAAGCCCTGAAAATCACCGCCGCCAAACAGAACGTGCGCGTCCTGACCTGTGGTCAGTGGGGCGAGCGTGTTCCGGGCCTCGATTTCAAACGCGTGAATGGCGGTTTGCTGGTTCAGGATCGCGATCTGGGCATGGTTGGCGCAGAAGAACTGCGCGTGGTGACTAAACGCCAGCCGACCGAGCAGGAACTACGTGATGCGCTGTTCTGCTGGAAGGTGGCGAAGTTCGTGAAATCCAACGCCATCGTCTATGCCAAAAACAATATGACCATCGGGATTGGCGCGGGCCAGATGAGCCGCGTGTACTCCGCGAAAATCGCCGGTATTAAAGCCGCCGATGAAGGTCTGGAAGTGAAAGGTTCCTCGATGGCTTCTGACGCGTTCTTCCCGTTCCGCGACGGTATTGATGCCGCCGCCGCTGCGGGCGTGACCTGCGTAATCCAGCCTGGCGGTTCTATCCGCGATGACGAAGTGATTGCTGCCGCCGACGAGCACGGTATTGCGATGCTCTTCACCGACATGCGCCACTTCCGCCATTAATGGAGCGACAGATGAAAGTATTAGTGATTGGTAACGGCGGGCGCGAACACGCGCTGGCCTGGAAAGCGGCGCAATCGCCGCTGGTTGAGACCGTATTTGTCGCACCAGGTAATGCGGGAACGGCGCTGGAACCTGCGCTGCAAAACGTCGCTATCGGCGTGACCGATATCCCGGCGCTGCTGGATTTCGCGCAAAACGAAAAGATCGACCTAACCATCGTCGGCCCGGAAGCACCGCTGGTGAAAGGCGTGGTTGATACCTTCCGCGCCGCTGGGCTGAAAATCTTCGGCCCAACCGCAGGTGCCGCACAACTGGAAGGCTCGAAAGCATTTACTAAAGATTTCCTGGCCCGCCATAAGATCCCTACGGCGGAATACCAGAACTTCACCGAAGTAGAACCTGCATTAGCGTATCTGCGTGAGAAAGGCGCACCGATCGTTATCAAAGCGGACGGTCTGGCCGCCGGGAAAGGTGTTATCGTGGCGATGACACTGGAAGAAGCTGAAGCGGCTGTTCACGATATGCTGGCGGGCAACGCTTTTGGCGACGCGGGTCATCGCATTGTGATCGAAGAGTTCCTCGACGGCGAAGAAGCGAGCTTTATCGTGATGGTGGACGGCGAACATGTGCTGCCAATGGCCACCAGCCAGGATCACAAACGCGTAGGCGATAAAGATACCGGGCCGAACACCGGCGGGATGGGTGCTTACTCTCCTGCGCCAGTGGTGACCGATGAAGTTCATCAGCGCACGATGGAACGCATCATCTGGCCAACCGTAAAAGGCATGGCGGCGGAAGGCAACACCTACACCGGTTTTCTCTACGCGGGTTTGATGATCGACAAACAGGGTAATCCGAAGGTTATCGAGTTTAACTGCCGCTTTGGCGATCCGGAAACCCAGCCGATTATGCTGCGCATGAAGTCCGATCTGGTTGAACTCTGCCTGGCGGCCTGTGAAGGCAAGCTGGACGAGAAAACGTCCGAGTGGGATGAACGTGCTTCTCTCGGCGTGGTGATGGCTGCGGGTGGATATCCAGGGGATTACCGCACCGGCGATGTGATCCACGGCCTGCCGCTGGAAGAAGTGGAAGACGGCAAAGTGTTCCATGCGGGTACGAAACTGGCAGATGACGAGCAGGTGATCACCAGCGGTGGGCGCGTACTGTGCGTCACTGCGCTGGGTCATACCGTGGCAGAAGCGCAGAAACGCGCTTATGCCTTAATGACCGATATCCACTGGGATGATTGCTTCTGCCGGAAAGATATCGGCTGGCGCGCCATCGAACGCGAGCAGAACTAACGCGACAGTTTTGCCAATAGCGTTTTGCGCGTGATCCCTAACTGGCGGGCGGCTTCGGTTTTGTTGCCGCCCGTTTTCTCCAGCGCCGCCAGAATCACCTCCTTTTCCACTTCCACCAGCGGCTGAATATCCTGACTTTGCACCAGCGGAATCGACGTACTGGCAATCGCCAGCGGCAGCTCGCGTTCGGAAATATATTCCCCGGTCAGTAGCACCACCGCCCGTTCCACTGCGTTTTCCAGTTCACGAATATTCCCCGGCCAGTCGTAGTGAATTAGCAGATCCATCGCCTGCGGCGTAAAGCCTTTTACCGCCTTGCGATTACGTTCAGCAAAGCGCTGCAGAAAATGATCTGCCAACAGAGGAATATCTTCCCGCCGTTGACGTAGCGCCGGCACTTCAATCGCCACCACGTTCAGTCGATAGTAGAGATCCTGGCGAAAACGCCCGGCATTCACCTCTGCGGCAAGATCGCGATGGGTCGCGGCAATCAGCCGGACATCGACAGAAATAGTCTGGTTGCTGCCAACACGCTGGACTTCACGCTCCTGAATGGCACGCAGCAGACGAACCTGCATCATTGGAGAAATATCGCCAATTTCATCGAGAAACAACGTGCCGCCGTCCGCCTCAACAAAGCGCCCTTCCCGCCGTTTATCGGCACCGGTAAACGCCCCTTTTTCATGACCGAACAATTCGGACTCCAGTAAGGATTCGTTGAGTGCCGCACAGTTGAGCGTTACCAGCGGTTTTTCACTACGTGCGCTACTGGCGTGAATTGCTCTGGCAACCAACTCTTTGCCAGTGCCAGAATCGCCGTGGATCAACACCGTGGCTTCCGATGGTGCGACGAGGGCTATTTCACTGAGTAAGTGTTGCATCGCCGGGCTTTTCCCAACCATCCCAAACTGGCTGGCTAGCACGGTAGGCGTTTCAGAAGCGACAATCTGCGTATGAGCAAGCGCCTTTTCCAGCGTTGCCTGCAAGTTATCGAAATCCAGCGGCTTGATGAGATAATCCAGTGCCCCGGTTTTCAGCGCTTCTACCGCCGTCTCGACGCTGGAGTAAGCGGTCATAATCAGCACCGGAATTGCCGGATTTAACGCTTTAATCTCTTTCAGCGTGGCGATGCCGTCCATCTCCGCCATTCGCACATCGCAAAGCACAAGATCAAAAACCTGTTCCCGCACCTGCTCCAGCGCCTGTCGCCCGCTGTTCGCCAGCGCGACGTTATAGCCCCAGCCACGTAGCAATGCCTGCAAGATGGTGCAGTGGCTAATGTCATCATCCACCACCAGAATATCGATGTTATCGTGCTTCATCCTTGTGGGTCCTTACGATTAATATTCACCGGAAGCCAGAGGGTGAATGTTGCACCTTTCCCCTCCTGGCTGGCGACCTGAATTGTACCACCGTGTTGTTCAACAATATTATGCACAACCGCCAGCCCCAGCCCGGTGCCTTCGGCTTTGGTGGTGAAGTACGGGGTGAAGATAGCCTCCAGTTGATCTGCCGCAATTCCCTTACCGCTGTCGGTAACGTTAATTTTCACGCCATTGCCGCTTTCACTTGCCGTCACACTAATCACGCCATGCTCACCAATAGCCTGAATAGCATTGAGATAAAGATTTAACAGTACCTGAGTCAGTCTGTCCGGGTCGGCCTGAATTTCCGGCAACCCGTTGTTAGCGTTAAAGCACAACTGTATCTCACGACTCTGAGCGTCCTGGCTCACCAGTTGTAATGAATGGTTAATCAGGGTATTGAGCTCCACCGCCTGCAAAGCAAGGTGCGTTGGCTTGACCAGTTCCAGCAGTTCGCTCACCACGCGATTCAAACGGTCGGCTTCTTTCGCCATCACCTGCGCCAGTTGATGCGCTTCGCCCCCCGCGGGCGTGCGCTCGGCAAAATATTTCGCCAGTCCTTTAATCGATGAAAGTGGGTTACGGATTTCGTGGGCGACGCCTGCCGCCAGATGCCCCAGCGCCACCAGCTTCTCTTTGCGCTTCATTTCATCCTGCAATAACTGGCGCGAGCGAAGGTAACGGCGATACCAGAAGAATGACAACACGCTCGCCAGCAATACCGTCGCCAGAGCAAAGAGAATAATCAGGGTATTGCGCTTCTCCCCAATCTGGGTTGCAACCAGATCACTGGCATCAACAGCGATAAAAATAGCCTGTTGTGCATCTGCCTGTGGCTCAGGTTTGCCGTTACAGCGCGGCATATTATGCATCCCATGCCTCCAGGAGGCTGACATGGGCTGAAACAAACGATAGACCTCAAGCGCAGGCGTTTTTTCCGCGTCCTCAAGCAGTCGCCAGCGGGAGTTTTCCTCTGGCTTTAACTGCCGCATTTCATCAGGCGAATAGAGTGCACGCCCGACCATTTCTGGGTCACTGTGAAGAATGATAATGCCCTGCGCATCGGTGACCGCAAACCACAACACCCCTGGCTGGCCTGCCATCTCTTCCAGAAGTGCCTGTTGCTGCACATGGTGCATTCGCATCCCCATCCCTACGCGACTTCCTGACTCCAGAGCGCGAATGAGCACATTACCTTTTTCCAGTAATGCCTGGCGGTCAGCCTCGCTTGCCCGCCCATAATCGCGAATCACCGTCACCGCAAACAATCCCACCAGCCCAACAATGACTACGGGGAGGATCGCGCTTAACCATTTGGCTAATGTGTCTTTAGAACGTTGCATAAAACGCATCTTCTTCTTTGCCTGTTCATCCCTTTTTGACAGCACAAATCATGCCATCTTTTATTGCCCCCTACCCTGCGCTGTAACACAAACGCTTATCTTTCAATGAGTAAAAATGACTCGCTACCCACCACAAGCGGGTCATTTTTACTCGCTAACCGCGCCAGATTGCCCGTTACATCGGTGTTTCATCGTTGGCACGAAAGATGCAATACGTAAAGTAAGACAACCACTGGAGGATTAACCATGAAACGGAACACGAAGATTGCCCTGGTGATGATGGCGTTTTCAGCAATGGCGATAGGCTCAACAACTGCATTTGCCCACGGCGGACACGGTATGTGGCAGCAAAATGCAGCGCCTTTGACCAGCGAACAACAAACTGCGTGGCAGAAAATCCATAATGACTTTTACGCCCAAAGCAGCGCGCTGCAACAACAACTGGTGACGAAGCGTTATGAATACAACGCCCTGTTAGCCGCTAATCCACCGGATAGCAGCAAAATTAACGCGGTCGCCAAAGAGATGGAGACTTTACGTCAGTCATTAGATGAATTGCGAGTTAAACGGGATATTGCGATGGCTGAAGCGGGTATTCCACGCGGTGTCGGAATGGGCATGGGTTACGGTGGCTGCGGAGGTGGTGGCGGCCATATGGGTATGGGCCACTGGTAAATCAGAACGTCTTCTCGTTGGGTTGCCAGCGACAAAAGTCAGAGTTTGCCACTAACAGTAATTGTGAACCCTCGGGCGCTTCCAGCCATGCCACGCTCACATCAACAGAAGAGCGGCTCTGGCGGCGCTCGATATGCGCTATCGCCTGCGAATCTAAATCAGGCTTAATAGTTTGCCCTTCGCAGGTAGTCACAGTCTGTTCCATCGCATGCCAGCGTCCCTGACGCAGTACCACTCTCCCCTGACGTAAGGCGTCGCTAATCTGGCGGATCTGGTCTGCACGATAACGGTATAAATCGATTTGATCGTTAGAAAGCTGCTGCTTTTGCCCGTCGGATTCACGTTGCATAAAGCTCAGATCACCGCGCTCGTCAAAGCGTGCGCGGATATTCACCGGCGGTTTGCTGTAAACGTTGATATTGATAAGCGTGAGGTTATCGCCCTGCCAGCGGTATTCACGGGTAGTGGTATCGCCATTGCGCCACGGACTGAACACGGCAAGCAGATGGATATTATCGCCGCTGTCTTTTCGCCAGATGCGCACTGCACCCTGGTCTTCGGCAAACCCACTGGCGGTAAAAGGGGGAAGTGAAGAGTTGTGGCTACAGGCAGAGAGAAACAGCACGCCTGCCAGCATCAATGTGCGACGCCAGAAAGACAAAAGGGGTGAAACCACCCCTTCGTTAAAACTGTTCACTGCCACGCAATCTTACTTAACTGCGTCTTTCAGTGCCTTGCCAGAAACAAATGCCGGTACGTTAGCTGCGGCGATTTTGATTTCTTTACCGGTCTGCGGGTTGCGGCCAGTACGCTCAGCGCGGTGGTTCACTTTGAAGGTTCCGAAACCAACCAGTTGTACAGCATCGCCTTCTTTCAGAGACTCAGTAATTGCAGCCAGAGTGGACTCCAGAGCAGCTTTAGCCTGGGTTTTGGACAGTTCTGCTTTCTCTGCAATTACATCAATCAGTTGAGTCTTGTTCATAAGTTATCCTTACAATGTGTTTATCGCTTGCTAAGCATCGAGTGCGACGGAAATGCCAGAATAGCACTCTCCTGCATACACGCACCGATAGCCACTTTTTTTCGCCCCCCAAATGTAGACCAGACGGGGGGCGAAAGGGAAGACTCCAGGTACGACAAATCAGGCGTTAATTCACGTTTTCTGGTCTTATTGCTGAAAAATTATACCAATATTGCTCTCACCCGCCTCACGCAGGTCTGCCCTAAGGCCTTTTATCAGCTCAATGTCGCGTTCTTCGCACTCGGCTAAAAGTCGGAATATTTCCCACTGAATGTCCCATTCTTGCTCAACGGCCGGGTTTTCTTTCAGCTCTTCATCGCTCATTTCGCGACCAGCCTGGGTCATTTCCAGCATCGCAACGGTGGTGATGGAAGTCTTACTGACTTCCACAGCGTGTTCCAGTGTTTCGCCACTCAAACGCGAATGAACCAGTTCACTTAACGCCACGCAGGCATCGATTGCCGGATAAACACCGTACAGATCGAAATCATCTGCTGAAGGGATAGCTTCCTCAAATTTCTCCAGTTGACTGTCGAAATTCACTTTTGCGTCTTTGACAGTCAGCGTTTCCCAGATGAGATCAAGAATGCGACGGTAAATCTGCCCATCACCGAAGCCGGTTTGCTGGCAGAACATGGCGTAATTGGGGTACATGCGTTCGCATAAGCAGGCCATAAAAGTAACGTGCTGCCAGCTTTCCAGGCGCTCCAGACGCAGATGAATCGGGTTTTGTAACATGTTGTGTTCTCAAATACGGAAATTATCCGCAGTTTACCTGAATTAGGGCTGATTTGCTGTATAGCGCACGAACGCCGGACGTTCCGAGGCCACAGCATCCGCCCAGCGCGTTGGTTCTGGCAGACGATAGCCTTTCATGCAGCGTTGTACCCACGTCAGCGCGCTATCCACGCTGATCCGATGACCAGTAGCAATAAACAGCGGATTACAGCGCGCTTTGCTACGCCAGACCCAGGCCAGTTGCTCGCCTTTGTCCATCAACGGCGACAGCGCGCCCGGTTCGCTGGAGAGTGGTTCGAATTTACCGCATAGCCGTTTTTTCGCCACGCCAATGGTTGGCACATCGACTAATAAGCCAAAATGACTGGCGACGCCAAGACGACGCGGATGCGAGATCCCATGACCGTCGACAAACACTAAATCCGGTTTTTGCGACAGCATCTCCCACGCTGCCAGCAGCGCAGGATATTCGCGGAAGGAAAGAAAACCAGGAATGTAAGGCATGGTGGTGGCGATGCGAGCCACTTTATACTCCACCAGCTCAAGAGTGGGATATTTCAGCAGCACTATCGCCGCTCGCGTCACATCTCCGCCCTGCTCAAACCCAACATCGGCTCCGGCGATCAGATCCGGGGGATCTTTATCGAGTCGATCCTCGCGGATCACAGAAGAGGCCAGTTCAAGTTGTTGAGCGCGTAATGACGCGAGATCCATAATCACTCCTTAACGGTGGTACTGTTCGGACAACCGATGTACTGCCTCCACAAAGACACCGGCATGTTCTGGCGGTACATCCTGGTGAATGCCGTGACCAAGGTTGAAGACATGACCTTCACCATGACCGAAACCGGCAAGAATTGTCGCCACTTCTTCTTCAATGCGGGCTGGCGGCGCATACAGCATCGATGGGTCCATATTGCCCTGCAACGCGACTTTATTACCCACGCGGCGGCGCGCATCAGCGATATCCGTTGTCCAGTCGAGACCCAGCGCATCGCAACCAGTTTCCGCCATCGCTTCCAGCCACTGTCCACCGCCTTTGGTAAACAGTGTTACCGGCACACGGCGGCCGTCGTTTTCACGCAGCAACCCATCGACAATTTTATGCATGTAGTAGAGCGAGAACTGTTGATAGTCACGTCCGGTGAGCACGCCGCCCCAGGTGTCGAAAATCATCACCGCTTGCGCACCGGCTTTGATTTGCGCGTTCAGGTACAGGGTGACGCTTTTCGCCAATTTATCGAGTAGCGCATGCAGCGCTTGCGGATCGGCATACATCATTTTTTTGATCACGGTGAAAGCTTTGCTACTACCGCCTTCCACCATGTAGGTCGCCAGCGTCCACGGGCTGCCGGAAAAACCAATTAGTGGTACTTCGCCTTTCAGTTCGCGACGAATGGTACGTACTGCGTTCATCACGTAACCCAGTTCATCTTCCGGATCCGGAATCGGCAGTTTATCGACGTCTGCTTTACAGGTGACTGGCGAGGTGAATCGCGGGCCTTCTCCGGCTTCAAAATAGAGTCCTAACCCCATTGCATCCGGAACGGTGAGAATATCGGAAAACAGAATCGCCGCGTCCAGCGGATAGCGACGTAGCGGCTGCAAGGTGACTTCGCACGCCAGCTCGGCGTTTTTGCACAACGACATAAAATCGCCCGCCTGAGCGCGAGTAGCTTTATATTCCGGTAGGTAACGACCCGCCTGGCGCATCATCCATACTGGAGTGACATCAACGGGCTGGCGCAGCAGCGCCCGCAGATAACGATCGTTTTTGAGTTCGGTCATTTTGGCTGTTCCTTAGTGCGTCAGGCGGTCAGTGTATCATCACTCATACTCTGCCCGACACATCGCCACCGTATCTTCTATCAGACGGCGCGCCACAGTGCCCGGTGGTGGCAATAATGGTAAATCGTCGTAGCGATACCAGTTCGCCTCCAGCAGTTCTTTCGGATCAATCACGATGTCACCACTGTCATACTCCGCCATAAACGCAGTCATCAGCGACTGAGGAAACGGCCACGGCTGAGAGGTCACATAACGCAAATTCCTGACTTTGATGCCACTCTCTTCCATCACTTCCCGCGCGACCGCCTGTTCGAGGGTTTCTCCGACTTCGACAAATCCGGCGAGTACCGTATGGACACCGTTACGATGCCGGGTATGCTGGGCAAGTAGGATCGAATCATCGCGACGGATGGCAACGATAATGCAGGGAGCGATTTGTGGGTAGTAACGCTCACGGCAGTGGCTGCACAGCATCGCCCATTCGGTTTTGCTTGGGTACATTTCATGCCCGCAATATCCGCAGTATTTATGCGAACGGTAAAACTCCGCCAGTTGCACGCCGCGTCCGGCTAATTGAAACAGCCCGACGTCCAGATCAATAACCTGGCGCACCGAGCCCATATCATGGCGACGCTGCTGTTGTACCAGCCAAACAGGTTCTCCTTGCCATTCGCCTATCTGCAGTGCGCGCTGACCCACAAGATCAAAATTTGCCGCTTTGCCATATGGCAATTCTCCCTTCGGCAACCATAATTTTTGCTCATGGCTGACTATCCACCAACCGTGATCTAATTTTTCAATTATACGATCCATAGCTCTTGCACTACCTTTGCTTCACTGGCATGTTTAACATGTTTTTTACATTCTCACTGAGCAGTTTTTGAAGACAAACTTGCGGAGTCAATCATGCTTAACCAGCTCGATAACCTGACGGAACACGTCAGAGGAAGTAACAAACTGGTTGATCGCTGGCTACATGTACGTAAGCATCTGCTCGTGGCTTACTACAATTTGGTTGGCATTAAGCCTGGCAAAGAATCGTACATGAGGCTAAACGAAAAAGCCCTTGATGATTTTTGCCAGAGTCTGGTCGATTACCTTTCTGCCGGGCATTTCAGTATTTATGAGCGCATTCTGCATAAACTGGAAGGCAACGGGCAGCTCGCTCGCGCCGCGAAGATTTGGCCGCAACTGGAAGCCAACACGCAGCAGATTATGGATTACTACGATTCCAGTCTGGAAACCGCCATAGATCATGATAATTATCTTGAGTTTCAACAGGTTTTATCTGACATCGGTGAAGCGCTGGAAGCACGCTTTGTGCTGGAAGATAAGCTAATTCTGCTGGTGCTTGACGCTGCCCGCCTCAAACATCTTGCTTGAGTTATGCGCTGTTAACGCGTAATTTACATTCAACGCCCCGTTTGCGGGGCTAATTTCTTGTCGGAGTGCCTTAACTGGCTGAGACCGTTCATTCGGGATCCGCGGAACCTGATCAGGCTAATACCTGCGAAGGGAACAAGAGTTAATCTGCTATTGCATCGCCTTTGCGGCGATCATCTCTTGCTTCATCCGTCGTCTGACAAGCCACGTCCTTAACTTTTGGAATGAGCTATGTCTGCAACAAAACTGACCCGCCGCGAGCAACGCGCCCAGGCCCAACATTTTATCGATACCCTGGAAGGCACCGCCTTTCCCAACTCAAAACGGATTTACATCACCGGCACACATCCTGGCGTGCGCGTGCCGATGCGTGAGATCCAGCTTAGCCCGACGCTAATCGGCGGCAGCAAAGAACAGCCACAGTACGAAGAAAATGAAGCGATTCCGGTCTACGATACCTCCGGCCCGTATGGCGACCCGCAAATCGCGATTAACGTACAGCAAGGGCTGGCAAAACTGCGCCAGCCGTGGATCGATGCACGCGGCGACACTGAAGCACTCACCGTTCGCAGTTCCGATTACACTAAAGCGCGACTGGCGGATGATGGCCTCGATGAACTGCGTTTTAGCGGCGTATTAACGCCAAAACGCGCCAAAGCAGGCCATCGCGTTACGCAGTTACACTACGCCCGCCGGGGCATCATCACGCCGGAGATGGAGTTCATCGCCATTCGCGAGAACATGGGGCGCGAGCGCATCCGTAGCGAAGTTTTGCGCCACCAGCATCCGGGTATGAGCTTTGGTGCTCGCCTGCCGGAAAATATCACCGCGGAGTTTGTCCGTGACGAAGTCGCTGCCGGACGCGCCATTATCCCCGCCAATATCAATCATCCGGAATCTGAGCCAATGATCATTGGTCGCAACTTTCTGGTGAAAGTGAATGCCAATATCGGCAACTCAGCGGTCACCTCTTCCATTGAAGAAGAAGTGGAAAAACTGGTGTGGTCCACGCGCTGGGGAGCGGATACTGTGATGGATCTCTCTACCGGTCGCTATATTCACGAAACCCGCGAGTGGATTTTGCGCAACAGCCCGGTGCCGATCGGTACTGTGCCGATCTATCAGGCGCTGGAAAAGGTTAACGGGATCGCTGAAGATCTTACCTGGGAAACGTTCCGAGACACGCTGCTGGAACAGGCCGAGCAAGGTGTGGATTACTTCACGATTCATGCGGGCGTTCTCCTGCGCTACGTGCCAATGACCGCTAAACGTCTGACCGGTATTGTGTCGCGCGGCGGTTCGATTATGGCGAAATGGTGCCTCTCCCATCATCAGGAAAACTTCCTCTATCAACACTTCCGCGAAATTTGTGAAATCTGCGCCGCTTATGACGTTTCGCTGTCGCTGGGCGATGGCCTGCGTCCCGGTTCGATTCAGGATGCTAACGATGAAGCACAGTTTGCCGAGCTGCATACGCTGGGCGAACTGACCAAAATCGCCTGGGAATATGACGTGCAGGTGATGATTGAAGGCCCCGGGCATGTGCCGATGCAAATGATTCGCCGCAATATGACCGAGGAGTTAGAGCACTGCCACGAAGCACCGTTCTATACCCTCGGGCCGCTGACTACCGACATTGCGCCGGGCTATGACCATTTCACTTCGGGGATTGGCGCAGCGATGATTGGCTGGTTTGGCTGCGCGATGCTCTGCTACGTAACGCCAAAAGAGCACCTGGGTCTGCCCAATAAAGAAGACGTTAAGCAGGGACTTATCACCTATAAGATTGCCGCCCACGCCGCCGACCTGGCAAAGGGGCATCCGGGCGCACAAATTCGCGATAACGCCATGTCGAAAGCCCGTTTCGAATTTCGCTGGGAAGACCAGTTTAATCTGGCCCTCGATCCGTTTACCGCCCGCGCTTACCACGATGAAACCCTGCCGCAAGAGTCTGGCAAGGTCGCCCATTTCTGCTCGATGTGTGGACCGAAATTCTGCTCGATGAAAATCAGCCAGGAAGTGCGCGATTATGCCGCCGCGCAAACCATTGAAGTAGGAATGGCGGATATGTCGGAGAACTTCCGCGCCAGAGGCGGAGAAATCTACCTGCGTAAGGAGGAAGCATGATGTATCAGCCTGATTTTCCTCGTGTACCTTTTCGTTTAGGGCTGTATCCAGTAGTGGACAGTGTGCAGTGGATCGAACGCATGCTGGACGCGGGCGTGCGCACCCTCCAGCTACGCATTAAAGATCAGCGCGATGAAGAGGTGGAAGCTGATGTCGTAGCGGCAATTGAACTGGGTCACCGCTATAACGCACGACTGTTTATCAACGATTACTGGCAACTGGCGATCAGGCATCAGGCGTATGGTGTCCATCTGGGGCAGGAAGATTTGCAATCCACCGATCTCGCCGCTATCCGCGCGGCAGGCCTGCGGCTGGGCGTTTCGACCCATGATGACATGGAAATCGACGTCGCGCTGGCAGCACGCCCTTCTTATATCGCACTGGGGCATGTGTTCCCCACGCAAACCAAACAGATGCCTTCCGCGCCGCAGGGGCTGGCGCAACTGGCTCGGCACATTGAGCGCCTGGCTGATTATCCCACCGTGGCGATTGGCGGTATCAGTCTGGCGCGCGCACCTGCGGTGATGGCGACGGGTGTCGGTAGCATCGCCGTCGTCAGTGCCATTACCCAGGCGACAGACTGGCGTGCGGCAACAGCTCAGTTGTTGGAAATTGCAGGAGTTGGCGATGAATGACCGTGATTTTATGCGTTATAGCCGCCAAATCCTGCTCGATGACATCGCCATTGAAGGCCAGCAAAAACTGCTCGACAGCCAGGTGCTGATTATCGGCCTTGGCGGGCTGGGTACGCCTGCTGCGCTGTACCTGGCTGGCGCTGGTATCGGAACTCTGGTGCTGGCAGATGACGACGATGTGCATTTGAGTAATCTGCAGCGGCAAATCCTCTTTACCACTGAAGATATCGACCGCCCGAAATCGCAGGTCTGCCAACAGCGACTGACGCAATTGAATCCCGATATTCAACTGATGGCATTACAACAACGGCTAACGGGTCATGCCTTAAAAGATGCGGTAGCACAAGCCGATGTGGTGCTCGACTGTACCGACAATATGGCGACTCGCCAGGAGATTAACGCCGCCTGCGTGGCACTCAACACGCCGCTTATCACCGCCAGCGCGGTCGGTTTTGGTGGTCAGTTGATGGTACTGACGCCGCCCTGGGAACAGGGGTGTTATCGCTGTCTGTGGCCGGATAACCTGGAGCCTGAACGCAACTGCCGCACGGCGGGCGTGGTTGGCCCGGTGGTCGGGGTTATGGGTACTTTGCAGGCACTGGAAGCAATTAAGTTATTAAGCGATATAGAGACACCTGCGGGAGAACTCCGTTTGTTCGACGGTAAATCGAACCAGTGGCGCAGCCTGGCGTTGCGCCGCGCCACAGAATGCCCTGTATGTGGAGGATGCAATGCAGATCCTGTTTAACGATCAACCGATGCAGTTCGCCGCCGGACAAACTGTTCACGAGCTGCTGGAGCAACTCAATCAACAACAAGCGGGCGCAGCGCTGGCGATTAATCAACAAATCGTCCCGCGCGAGCAATGGGCGCAACATATCGTGCAGGATGGCGACCAGATCCTGCTTTTTCAGGTTATTGCTGGGGGGTGAGATGTTACGTATTGCGGACAAAACGTTTGATTCACATCTGTTTACCGGCACCGGGAAATTCGCCTCTTCGCAACTGATGGTGGAGGCGATCCGCGCTTCCGGCAGTCAACTGGTGACGCTGGCAATGAAACGCGTCGACTTGCGCCAGCACAACGACGCTATCCTCGATCCGCTTATCGCTGCGGGTATGACGCTGCTGCCGAATACTTCCGGGGCGAAAACAGCAGAAGAAGCCATTTTCGCTGCTCACCTGGCACGTGAGGCGTTAGGCACACACTGGCTGAAGTTGGAGATTCACCCTGATGCCCGCTGGTTGTTGCCCGATCCCATCGAAACCCTGAAAGCCGCCGAAACACTGGTGCAGCAGGGGTTTGTCGTGCTGCCTTACTGCGGTGCCGATCCGGTATTGTGCAAACGTCTGGAAGAAGTCGGTTGCGCGGCGGTAATGCCGCTCGGCGCACCAATTGGCTCTAATCAGGGACTGGAAACCCGCGCCATGCTGGAGATTATTATCCAGCAAGCCACGGTTCCGGTGGTGGTTGATGCGGGCATCGGCGTTCCGAGTCATGCCGCGCAGGCGCTGGAAATGGGGGCCGACGCCGTATTAGTAAATACAGCGATTGCCGTCGCGGACGATCCCATCAACATGGCAAAAGCATTTCGTCTGGCAGTAGAAGCTGGCCTGCTGGCGCGTCAGGCTGGGCCTGGCAGCCGAAGTAGCTTTGCTCATGCCACCAGCCCACTGACCGGATTTCTGGAGGTTTCAGCATGAAAACCTTCAGCAATCGCTGGCGAGAACTGGACTGGGACGACATCCGTCTGCGCATCAACAGTAAAACGGCCGCTGACGTAGAGCGGGCGCTAAATGCGCCGTCACTTACCCGCGACGACATGATGGCATTGCTCTCGCCTGCCGCCAGTGATTATCTGGAACCACTGGCCCAACGGGCGCAACGTCTGACACGCCAACGATTTGGCAATACCGTCAACTTCTACGTCCCGCTCTATCTTTCTAATCTTTGTGCTAACGACTGCACCTATTGTGGATTTTCCATGAGCAATCGCATCAAGCGCAAAACGCTGGATGAAGCAGACATCGCCAGGGAAAGCGCCGCTATTAAGGCAATGGGCTTTGAGCATCTGTTGCTGGTCACCGGTGAACATCAGGCGAAAGTAGGGATGGATTACTTTCGTCGCCACCTTCCTATCCTGCGTGAACAGTTCTCTTCGCTACAGATGGAAGTACAACCACTGACAGAAGCGGAATACGCCAAGTTAAAGCAACTTGGTCTGGATGGGGTAATGGTTTATCAGGAGACATATCACGAGGCGACGTATGCCCGCCATCATCTGAAAGGGAAAAAACAGGACTTCTTCTGGCGACTGGAAACACCAGACCGACTGGGTCGTGCGGGGATTGATAAGATAGGCCTTGGCGCGCTAATCGGCCTTTCCGACAACTGGCGCGTTGACTGCTACATGGTTGCCGAGCATTTGCTGTGGCTGCAACAGCATTACTGGCAAAGCCGCTACTCTGTCTCCTTCCCACGGTTGCGGCCATGTACTGGCGGCATTGAACCAGCGTCGATTATGGATGAACGCCAGCTAGTGCAAACCATCTGCTCCTTCCGCCTGTTTGCGCCGGAGATTGAACTCTCACTCTCCACGCGGGAATCACCGTGGTTTCGCGATCGCGTTATTCCGCTGGCAATAAATAACGTCAGCGCCTTCTCGAAAACGCAGCCAGGTGGCTATGCCGACGGTCGCCCTGAACTGGAACAATTCTCACCGCACGACGATCGCAGGCCAGAAGTTGTTGCCGCCGCGTTGACCGCCCAAGGCTTGCAGCCGGTATGGAAAGACTGGGACAGCTATCTGGGACGCGCCTCGCAACGGTTTTGAGACTGAATGTAAGAGCATAAATTTATTCCGAGCAGTTACGAAAGATGGAAAACGGAAACTTGTTGAAAGTCTTCCGTTTTTTTATGGTAGTGCCGTCAGCAGGAATGTTGTCCAGGGCGAAAAGCTTCTTCCTCGTTTCGCCCTGCCTTTCTTAATATTTCTGGTTAACTATATGAATTCTGAACTAAACCCATAAAAAAACCCGCCGAAGCGGGTTTTTAAGTTATTTGTGGATTAACGATTACTCGTTGTCAGAACCACCAAGACCTGCGTTCAGCAGTTCTGCCAGGCTGGCAGATGCGTCTTCTGCAGTCACCTGCGGTGCAGCCGGAGCCTCACCTGCGGCACGGCGGCGCATACGATCCTGGTGATACGCATAACCCGTACCGGCTGGGATCAGACGACCAACGATAACGTTCTCTTTCAGACCGCGCAGTTCATCACGTTTACCTGCAACAGCGGCTTCGGTCAGGACACGTGTAGTTTCCTGGAACGATGCTGCAGAGATGAAGGACTCGGTTGCCAGAGACGCTTTGGTGATACCCAGCAGATCGCGGGAGTAAGTTGCCCCCACTTTGCCGTTCGCTTCCAGTTCGCGGTTTGCGATCTTGACGCGAGAGTATTCAACCTGTTCGCCTTCCAGGAAGTCGGAGCTACCTGCGTTAACGATGGTGGCTTTACGCAGCATCTGACGAACGATAACTTCGATGTGTTTATCGTTAATCTTAACGCCCTGCAGACGGTATACGTCCTGTACTTCGTTAACGATGTAACGAGTAACAGCATGAACACCACGCAGACGCAGAATGTCGTGCGGTGCTTCCGGACCGTCGGAAATAACGTCACCACGTTCTACACGTTCACCTTCGAACACGTTGAGCTGACGCCATTTCGGAATCATCTCTTCGTACGGTTCGCTGCCGTCTACCGGGGTGATAACCAGACGACGTTTGCCTTTGGTTTCTTTACCGAAGGAAACGACACCGCTGATTTCAGCCAGGATTGCCGGCTCTTTCGGACGACGAGCTTCAAACAGGTCTGCAACGCGCGGCAGACCACCGGTGATGTCTTTAGTACCGCCAGATTCCTGCGGAATACGCGCCAGAGTGTCACCAGAGCTGATCTGTACGCCATCTTCCAGTTGAACAATCGCTTTACCCGGCAGGAAGTACTGCGCAGGCATATCAGTACCTGGGATCAGAACGTCGTTACCCTGAGCATCAACGATTTTCAGTGCCGGACGCAGATCTTTACCACCTGCGGTACGCTCTGCAGAATCCAGAACAACCAGCGAAGACAGACCGGTCAATTCGTCGGTCTGACGAGTAATGGTCTGGCCGTCGATCATGTCAGTAAAGCGAACAAAACCGCTTACTTCAGTGATAACTGGCATGGTGTGCGGATCCCAGTTTGCAACGGTTTCGCCGCCAGCAACCTGTTCGCCATCGCCTTTCGCCAGTACCGCACCGTAAGGCACTTTGTAGCTTTCTTTGGTACGACCAAATTCGTCGATCAGTTTCAGTTCGGTGTTACGGGAAGTGATAACCAGTTTACCGCTGGAGTTCACAACCGACTTCACGTTGCTGAGTTTGATGCTACCTTTGTTTTTCACCTGGATGCTGGATTCAGCAGCCGCACGCGATGCCGCACCACCGATGTGGAACGTACGCATGGTCAACTGTGTACCCGGTTCACCGATGGACTGTGCCGCGATAACACCGATAGCTTCACCTTTATTGATGATGTGGCCACGCGCCAGGTCACGACCGTAGCAGTGCGCACATACACCAAAGTCGGTGTCACAAGATACAACAGAACGAACTTTAACCGCGTCGACAGAGTTCTCTTCCAGCAGGTCACACCACTGTTCGTGCAGCAGTGTGTTGCGCGGAACGAGGATGTCAGCAGTACCCGGCTTCAGAACGTCTTCAGCAGTTACACGACCCAGTACGCGATCGCGCAGCGGCTCTTTAACGTCGCCACCCTCGATAACTGGGGTCATCATGATACCTTCATGAGTACCACAATCATCTTCGGTAACCACCAGGTCCTGCGCGACGTCAACCAGACGACGAGTCAGGTAACCGGAGTTCGCGGTTTTCAGTGCGGTATCCGCCAGACCTTTACGAGCACCGTGGGTGGAGATGAAGTACTGGAGTACGTTCAGACCTTCACGGAAGTTCGCGGTGATTGGCGTTTCGATGATGGAGCCATCCGGCTTCGCCATCAGACCACGCATACCCGCAAGCTGACGAATCTGTGCCGCAGAACCACGCGCACCGGAGTCGGCCATCATGTAGATGCTGTTGAAGGAAACCTGCTTCTCTTCCTGACCGTCACGGTTAATAACGGTTTCAGTTTGCAGGTTATCCATCATCGCTTTGGATACACGATCGTTCGCCGCAGCCCAGATATCGATAACTTTGTTGTAGCGTTCGCCCGCAGTTACCAGACCAGACTGGAACTGCTCCTGAATTTCAGCAACTTCTGCTTCTGCCTCGGAGATGATTTCGTGTTTCTTCTCCGGGATGACCATGTCATCAATACCAACAGATGCACCGGAACGCGCTGCATATGCAAAGCCGGTGTACATGATCTGGTCCGCAAAAATAACGGTCGGTTTCAGACCGAGAATGCGGTAGCAGGTGTTCAGCATTTTGGAGATTGCTTTTTTACCCAGCGCCTGGTTGACGATGGAGTAAGGCAGACCTTTCGGTACAATCATCCACAGAATGGCACGGCCAACGGTCGTGTCTTTCAGGCTGGTTTTCGCGACTAATTCACCGTTAGCATCTTTTTCATACTCGGTGATACGCACTTTAACGCGCGCATGCAGAGAGGCCAGGCCAGCGCGATAAATACGCTCAGCTTCTTTCGGGCCAGTCAGCACCATGCCTTCGCCTTTGGCGTTAACACAGTCACGGGTCATGTAGTACAGACCCAGCACAACGTCCTGAGACGGAACGATGATTGGTTCGCCGTTCGCCGGAGACAGGATGTTGTTGGTAGACATCATCAGCGCACGCGCTTCGAGCTGGGCTTCCAGCGTCAGCGGTACGTGAACAGCCATCTGGTCACCATCGAAGTCGGCGTTATATGCCGCACAAACCAGCGGGTGTAGCTGGATAGCTTTACCTTCGATCAGTACCGGCTCAAATGCCTGGATACCCAGACGGTGCAGAGTCGGTGCACGGTTCAGCAGTACCGGGTGTTCGCGGATAACTTCGTCCAGGATATCCCAAACGACAGCTTCTTCACGTTCAACCATTTTCTTAGCAGCTTTGATGGTGGTAGCAAGACCACGCAGTTCCAGCTTGCCGTAGATGAACGGTTTGAACAGCTCCAGCGCCATTTTCTTCGGCAGACCGCACTGATGCAGACGCAGGTATGGACCTACGGTGATTACAGAACGACCGGAGTAGTCAACACGTTTACCGAGCAGGTTCTGACGGAAACGACCCTGTTTACCTTTGATCATGTCGGCCAAAGATTTCAGAGGACGCTTGTTAGAACCGGTGATCGCACGACCGCGACGACCGTTATCCAGCAGGGCATCAACCGCTTCCTGCAGCATACGTTTTTCGTTACGTACGATGATGTCCGGCGCTGCCAGATCCAGCAGACGTTTCAGACGGTTGTTACGGTTAATGACGCGACGATACAGATCGTTCAGGTCAGAAGTCGCGAAACGACCACCATCCAGCGGAACCAGCGGACGCAGATCTGGCGGCAGAACCGGCAGAACGGTCAGGATCATCCACTCTGGCTTGTTACCAGACTGAACGAATGCTTCCAGCAGTTTGATACGCTTGGTCAGTTTTTTACGCTTGGTTTCGGAGTTGGTTTCGTTCAGCTCTTCACGCAGAGTTTCACACTCTTGCTCCAGATCCATGCTCTTCAGCAGTGCCTGAATAGCTTCCGCACCCATCTTCGCGTCGAATTCATCACCGAACTCTTCCAGCGCATCCAGATACTGTTCTTCAGTCAGGATCTGTTGACGTTCCAGGTTGGTCATACCGCCTTCGATAACAACATAGGATTCGAAGTACAGTACGCGTTCGATATCACGCAGCGGCATATCGAGCAGCAGACCGATACGGGACGGCAGCGATTTCAGGAACCAAATGTGCGCAGTCGGAGAAGCCAGCTCGATGTGACCCATACGCTCACGGCGTACTTTAGTCTGGGTCACTTCAACGCCGCACTTCTCACAGATGACGCCGCGGTGTTTCAGGCGCTTGTACTTACCGCACAGGCACTCGTAATCTTTTACCGGCCCAAAGATACGGGCGCAGAAAAGGCCGTCACGTTCTGGTTTGAACGTACGGTAGTTGATGGTTTCCGGCTTTTTAACTTCACCGAAAGACCATGAACGGATCATGTCTGGCGAAGCCAGAGCAATTTTGATCGCATCAAACTCTTCGGTTTTAGTCTGCGCTTTCAGAAACTTTAATAAATCTTTCACGGATTTGCTCCCGTCGGAGTTAGCACAATCCGCTGCCGGGTTTTACCCCGACAGCAGTGACCTGTTTGAGCGAGAATTACTCGTCTTCCAGTTCGATGTTGATACCCAGCGAACGAATCTCTTTCAACAATACGTTGAAGGATTCTGGCATGCCCGGTTCCATCTGATGGTTGCCGTCCACGATGTTCTTATACATCTTGGTACGACCGTTCACGTCATCAGACTTAACGGTGAGCATTTCCTGCAGGGTGTATGCCGCGCCGTATGCTTCCAGCGCCCACACTTCCATCTCCCCGAAACGCTGACCACCGAACTGTGCCTTACCACCCAGCGGCTGCTGAGTAACCAGGCTGTAAGAACCGGTAGAACGCGCGTGCATCTTGTCGTCGACCAGGTGGTTCAGTTTCAGCATGTACATGTAACCTACGGTTACCGGGCGTTCGAACTGTTCACCAGTGCGGCCGTCGTACAGGGTGATCTGACCAGAAGTCGGCAGGTCGCCAAGTTTCAGAAGCTCTTTAATTTCCGCTTCTTTCGCACCGTCGAATACCGGCGTTGCGATCGGCATACCTTTGCGCAGGTTTTCAGCCAGGCGCATCACTTCTTCATCGCTGAAGGTACTCAGGTCAACTTTCTGACGAACGTCAGCGCCCAGATCGTAGGCACGCTGGATGAACTCGCGCAGTTTCGCGACTTCCTGCTGCTGTTTCAGCATGGCATTGATCTTGTCACCGATACCTTTAGCAGCCATACCCAGGTGGGTTTCCAGAATCTGACCGATGTTCATACGAGACGGTACGCCCAGCGGGTTCAGTACGATGTCTACCGGCGTACCGTTTTCATCGTAAGGCATATCTTCGATCGGGTTGATCTTAGAAATTACACCCTTGTTACCGTGACGACCTGCCATCTTGTCACCAGGCTGGATACGGCGTTTAACCGCCAGATATACCTTAACAATCTTCAGCACGCCCGGTGCCAGATCGTCACCCTGGGTGATTTTGCGGCGTTTCGCTTCGAGTTTCTTCTCGAACTCGTGTTTCAGTTCGTCATACTGCTCAGCCAGTTGTTCTAGCTGATTTTGTTTCTCTTCGTCGGTCAGGCCCAGTTCCAGCCAGCGATCGCGCGGCAGTTTGTCGAGCTTCTCAGCTTCAACACCACCGGCTACCAGCACAGCTCGGATACGGCTGAACAGACCCGCTTCGAGGATCTGCAGTTCTTCAGACAGGTCTTTCTTCGCCTGTTTGAGCTGCATTTCTTCGATTTCCAACGCACGTTTGTCTTTTTCTACGCCATCGCGAGTAAAGACCTGAACGTCGATAACCGTACCGGATACACCGTTTGGTACACGTAGAGAAGAGTCTTTAACGTCAGACGCTTTCTCACCGAAGATCGCACGCAACAGTTTCTCTTCTGGGGTCAGTTGGGTTTCACCTTTCGGCGTTACCTTACCAACCAGAATGTCGCCACCGGTCACTTCCGCACCAATGTAAACGATACCGGATTCATCCAGTTTGGAGAGCGCAGCTTCACCCACGTTCGGGATATCAGCGGTGATCTCTTCTGGCCCCAGCTTGGTGTCACGAGACACACACGCCAGCTCCTGGATGTGGATGGTGGTGAAACGGTCTTCCTGAACAACACGCTCGGAGACGAGGATGGAGTCTTCGAAGTTGTAGCCGTTCCACGGCATGAACGCCACGCGCATGTTCTGACCGAGCGCCAGTTCACCGAGGTCGGTGGACGGGCCATCAGCCAGCACATCACCACGCTCAACCGGCTCACCCAGAGACACGCAAGGCATCTGGTTGATACAGGTGTTCTGGTTAGAACGGGTGTATTTGGTCAGGTTGTAGATGTCGATACCTGCTTCGCCCGGGTACATCTCGTCTTCGTTAACTTTGATAACGATACGGGAAGCATCCACGTACTGAACGACACCACCACGTTTAGCAACCGCAGTTACACCGGAGTCAACGGCAACAGCACGTTCCATACCAGTACCAACCAGCGGCTTATCAGCACGCAGAGTCGGAACGGCCTGACGTTGCATGTTCGCACCCATCAATGCACGGTTGGCGTCATCGTGTTCAAGGAACGGGATCAGGGACGCACCGACGGATACCACCTGCTGGGTGGATACGTCCATGTAGTCAACCTGGTCGCGGCTGAACAAGCTGGATTCGCCTTTGCTACGGCAGGTTACCAGATCTTCTACGAAGTGGCCTTCTTCATCCAGGTTGGAGTTCGCCTGGGCGATAACGTAGTTGCCTTCTTCGATAGCAGACAGGTAGTGAATTTCGTCAGTTACAACACCGTCGGTTACTTTACGATACGGAGTCTCAAGGAAGCCGTATTCGTTAGTCTGTGCGTACACGGACAGGGAGTTGATCAGACCGATGTTCGGACCTTCAGGGGTTTCGATTGGACATACGCGACCGTAGTGAGTCGGGTGTACGTCTCGAACCTCGAAGCCTGCGCGTTCACGGGTCAGACCGCCTGGGCCGAGTGCGGAGATACGACGTTTGTGCGTAATCTCAGACAGTGGGTTGTTCTGGTCCATAAACTGAGACAACTGACTGGAACCAAAGAACTCTTTCACTGCTGCAGAAATCGGCTTGGCGTTGATCATGTCCTGAGGCATCAGGGTATCCAGATCGCCCAGAGACAGACGCTCTTTCACCGCACGCTCTACACGTACCAGGCCAACGCGGAACTGGTTTTCCGCCATTTCGCCAACAGAACGGATACGACGGTTGCCGAGGTGGTCGATATCATCGACTTCGCCTTTACCGTTACGGATATCAATGAGCTTTTTCATAACATCAATGATGTCGTCTTTGCTCAGGATACCAGAACCTTCAATTTCTTCACGCAGCAGAGAACGGTTGAACTTCATACGACCAACCGCAGACAGATCATAGCGGTCTTCGGAGAAGAACAGGTTCTCAAACAGGCTTTCAGCGGCTTCACGAGTCGGCGGCTCGCCAGGACGCATCATACGGTAGATTTCTACCAGTGCGCTCAGACGGTCATTAGTTGGGTCGACACGTAAGGTTTCAGAGATATACGGGCCGTGATCCAGATCGTTGGTGAACAGCGTTTCGATACGCTTGTGACCAGACTGGCTCAGCTTAGCCAGCAGATCCAGGCTCAGCTCCATGTTCGCTGCGCAGATCAGCTCGCCGGTAGACTCATCAATATAGTCTTTAGCAACTACTTTACCTGCGATGTACTCAACCGGGACTTCGATCAGTTTTACGTCGTCTTTTTCCAGTTGGCGAATGTGGCGCGCAGTAATACGGCGGCCTTTTTCTACGTACACTTTACCGTTAGCTTCGATGTCAAAAGATGCGGTTTCACCACGCAGGCGTTCCGGCACCAGTTCCATCTGCAGCTTGTTATCACGGATTTCGAAAATAACTTTTTCGAAGAACAGGTCGAGGATCTGTTCAGTGGTGTAGTTCAGGGCACGCAGAATGATGGTCGCAGGCAGTTTACGGCGACGGTCAATACGTACGAACAGGTTGTCCTTCGGATCGAATTCGAAGTCCAGCCAGGAACCACGGTAAGGAATAATACGCGCGTTATACAGTACTTTACCCGAAGAGTGGGTTTTACCTTTGTCGGAGTCGAAGAAGACGCCCGGACTACGGTGCAACTGGGAAACGATAACACGCTCAGTACCATTGATAACAAAAGTACCGTTGTCAGTCATGAGCGGAATTTCGCCCATGTAGACTTCTTGTTCTTTAATGTCTTTTACGGTGCCTTCCGGCGCTTCGCGCTCATAGATCACCAGACGCAGTTTAACGCGCAGCGGTGCGGAATAGGTCACGCCACGGATTTGACATTCCTGGACGTCAAACACCGGTTCGCCAAGGCGGTAGCTGACGTATTGCAGCTCGGAATTACCGCTGTAGCTCTGAATCGGGAACACGGAACGGAAAGCAGCTTCCAGACCATACTGCCCTTCAGGATCTTGCTCGATAAATTTCTGAAACGAGTCAAGCTGGATAGAAAGGAGATAAGGCACATCCAGAACTTGTGGACGTTTACCAAAATCCTTACGAATACGTTTTTTCTCGGTATAGGAGTAAACCATAGGGTTCCTCAGCTCGCTGACAAGTCGACCCATCTGTCCATTGAGCGGACAGTTTGTGCAACACTATTTTGTTGACCGGAAAATGGATACTTTCCGCAATGCCTGTTGCTATCACGCTTAAACCATTTCATTGCGATTTACACAGAGCGGACGCTCTGTCGCAGTATATTAAGTCGTCGATAGAAACAAGCATTGAAAGGCACAGCAGTAGTCAAACAGTGTGAAACGCTACTGGCGCCTTACAGCGCAAAAAGGCTGGTGACTAAAAAGTCACCAGCCATCAGCCTGATTCCTCAGGCTGCAACCGGAAGGGTTGGCTTATTTAACTTCAACTTCAGCGCCAGCTTCTTCCAGAGCTTTTTTCAGTGCTTCAGCGTCATCTTTGCTCACGCCTTCTTTCAGAGCAGCCGGAGCAGATTCTACCAGGTCTTTAGCTTCTTTCAGACCCAGGCCAGTTGCGCCACGTACTGCTTTGATAACAGCAACTTTGTTAGCGCCAGCAGCTTTCAGAATTACGTCGAATTCAGTTTTTTCTTCAGCAGCTTCAACCGGGCCAGCAGCTACAGCTACAGCAGCAGCAGCGGAAACACCGAATTTTTCTTCCATTGCAGAGATCAGTTCTACAACGTCCATTACAGACATAGCTGCAACTGCTTCAATGATTTGATCTTTAGTGATAGACATTTAAATTGTTCCTGAATATCAGAATAAGTTTATACGTAAGCGAATGCGTTAAACAGATAACTGCGATTAAGCAGCTTCTTTCGCATCGCGTACAGCAGCCAGAGTACGAACCAGTTTGCCAGCCGAAGCTTCTTTCATGGTTGCCATCAGGCGTGCAATTGCTTCTTCGTAGGTCGGCAGAGTTGCCAGGCGGTCGATCTGAGACGCCGGGATCAGCTCACCTTCAAAGGCAGCGGCTTTGACCTCAAATTTTGCATTCGCTTTCGCGAACTCTTTGAACAGACGAGCAGCAGCGCCCGGGTGTTCCATAGAGTATGCAATAAGGGTCGGACCAACAAACGCATCTTTCAGGCACTCGAACGGAGTACCTTCAACAGCACGACGCAGCAGGGTGTTACGAACAACACGCATGTATACGCCAGCTTCGCGACCTGCTTTACGCAGTTCAGTCATTTTATCTACAGTTACGCCACGGGAATCCGCAACTACTGCAGACAGCGCGCCTTTGGCTACTTCGCTGACTTCAGCAACAATCGCTTGTTTGTCTTGAAGATTTAAAGCCATTAGCTTTGCTCCTGGATGTTTGCCAGAGAAAATCTCTGGAACTCACTTCACTCCTCCAAACGGAGAGAGCGTCTTAATTACGGTGAGCAGAAACAAGCCAGAATATAAAAAAATAATCTTAGCGTTCTGTCACCGTCTACGCAGGGTATTAAGTCTCTTACGAAACACCTGCGGTCTTCGACGGAGGCCTGGATTAGGCCAGGCTCCAACGAACAAATCTTTTTAGCCGCTAACTTTCGTTAACGTACGTGGGGGTAAGATTGTAGACAAAATCACCGCCCACGTAAAGGCATTAGTTTGCAGAAGCGCTCAGGCCAGCCTGGTCAACTGCAACACCTGCACCCATGGTGGTGGAGATGCTAACTTTCTTGATGTACACGCCTTTCGCCTGAGTAGGTTTTGCTTTTTTCAGCGCAACCAGCAGAGCTTCCAGGTTTTCTTTCAGTTTGTCAGCGTCAAAGTCCACTTTACCGATGGTGGTGTGGATGATGCCGTTTTTGTCGTTACGGTAACGGATCTGGCCAGCTTTAGCGTTTTTAACCGCTTCAGCTACGTTCGGCGTTACAGTACCCACTTTCGGGTTTGGCATCAGGCCGCGCGGACCCAGAACCTGGCCCAGTTGGCCAACAACGCGCATTGCATCCGGAGAAGCAATAACAACGTCAAAGTTCATTTCGCCTTTCTTGATCTGATCAGCCAGATCTTCCATACCTACCAGCTCAGCGCCTGCAGCTTTAGCAGCTTCAGCATTTGCGCCCTGGGTAAATACGGCTACGCGAACGGAACGGCCAGTACCGTGCGGCAGTACAGTTGCGCCACGTACGTTCTGGTCAGATTTACGAGCGTCGATGCCGAGGTTAACAGCAACGTCCACGCTTTCTACGAATTTAGCAGTCGCCAGCTCTTTCAGCAGAGCGATAGCTTCGTTGATGTCGTACTGTTTGGTCGCATCAACTTTCTCGCGGATAACACGCATGCGCTTGGTCAGTTTAGCCATTTCTTAGTCCTCCACTACCAGGCCCATGGAACGTGCAGTACCTTCGATGGAGCGAGTCATCGCTTCAATGTCGGCACCGGTCATGTCGGCAGCTTTGGTCTGCGCGATTTCCTGCAACTGAGCGCGGGAAATTTTACCCACTTTGTCTTTGTTCGGCTTACCGGAACCGGACTTGATACCAGCCGCTTTTTTCAGCAGAACTGCTGCCGGCGGAGTCTTGGTAACGAAAGTGAAAGAACGGTCAGCGTAAACGGTGATAACTACCGGAATCGGCAGACCTTTTTCGATGGAATCAGTTTTTGCGTTGAACGCTTTGCAGAATTCCATGATGTTTACGCCCTGCTGACCCAGAGCCGGACCTACTGGCGGACTCGGGTTAGCCATACCAGCCGCAACCTGCAGCTTGACATAGGCTTGTACTTTCTTAGCCATTATAAATTCCTCAAGTTGGGTAATAGCGCCTCAGAGAGGCTCCCCGTGATATAAAAAATCGTTTTACGGGCAAGGCCCATAAAAACAAAAGGCGCGAAATTGTATTCCAATCTCGCGCCTTGTGCAACGATTTAATCGCCGCTTTTTTGATCGCTGTGTTAGGCTTTTTCAACCTGGCTGAAGTCCAGTTCTACCGGGGTCGCACGACCAAAGATAGAAACAGAGACTTTCAGACGAGACTTCTCGTAATCAACCTCTTCAACGACACCGTTGAAGTCAGCGAACGGACCATCATTAACACGAACCATTTCACCTGGTTCAAACAGCGTTTTCGGACGCGGCTTATCACCAACCTGCTGCAGGCGGTTCATAATCGCATCGACTTCTTTATCGCTGATTGGCGCCGGACGATCGGAAGTACCGCCGATGAAGCCCATCACACGCGGTACGCTGCGCACCAGGTGCCAGCTCGCATCGTTCATCACCATCTGAACGAGGACGTAGCCAGGGAAGAATTTGCGTTCGCTTTTGCGACGCTGACCGCCACGGATCTCAACGACTTCTTCAGTCGGGACCATGACTTCGCCAAACAACTCTTCCATGTTGTGTAATTTGATATGCTCACGCAGCGATGTTGCTACGCGGCCTTCAAAACCGGAAAACGCCTGAACGACGTACCAGCGCTTTTTAGGAGCTTCAGACATCTCAGAACCTCAGGCCAGTGATAAAGGATACCAGGCGAACCAGAATACCATCCAGTCCCCACAGGATCAGTGACATTACTGCGGTAACCGCAGCCACAATCAGCGTGGTGTGCAATGTTTCCTGGCGAGTCGGCCAAATGACCTTACGGACTTCGGTACGCGCTTCACGGGCAAAAGCAACGGTTGCTTTACCTTTTGTCGTTAACAGCGCGACACCACCCGCTGCAGCAATCAGAATTACTACGGCCAGCGCACGCAGCGGCAGCATAATGTCGCGATAAAGGTAATTGCCGACAATTGCCACCAGGAGCAATGCCACCACAACGACCCACTTCATCGCTTCCAGGCCGCGCCCGCTTCCTTGAGCTTCGGTATTCGCACTCATAAACCAACCTGTCAGAAGTATTCTACAAACATTTTCACCCCGCGATCGCGAGGCAAACCAAATCGAAACGCGTATTCGCTTTTCGGATTATACGCCCTCAACAGAGCCTGTCTCAGCAATGATTATGACAAAGAAAATCACTGATGAGCCAGGTTCTGGTACGAAAGCGTGCAAAAAGGGCATCAAATGATGCCCTTTTATTGCGCATTGCGTCAAATGTTATCGGCAATTAGCTCAGAACTTTAGCTACAACGCCCGCGCCAACGGTACGGCCGCCTTCACGGATTGCGAAACGCAGACCGTCGTCCATCGCGATCGGGTGGATCAGGGTAACAACCATTTTGATGTTGTCGCCCGGCATTACCATCTCTACGCCTTCCGGCAGTTCGATAGTACCAGTCACGTCAGTAGTACGGAAGTAGAACTGCGGACGGTAGCCTTTGAAGAACGGAGTATGACGGCCGCCTTCATCTTTGGACAGAATGTACACTTCAGATTCGAACTTGGTGTGCGGCTTGATGGTGCCCGGCTTAGCCAGTACCTGACCACGTTCGATTTCTTCACGTTTGATACCACGCAGCAGAACACCTACGTTCTCACCAGCACGGCCTTCGTCCAGCAGTTTGCGGAACATTTCAACGCCAGTACAGGTAGACTTCTGAGTCTCTTTGATACCAACGATTTCAACTTCTTCGCCAACTTTGATGATACCGCGTTCCACACGACCGGTAACAACAGTACCACGACCGGAGATGGAGAATACGTCTTCGATCGGCAGCAGGAACGGCTTGTCAATCGCACGCTCTGGTTCCGGAATGTAAGAATCCAGGAAGCCAGCCAGTTCCAGGATTTTCGCTTCCCACTCTGCATCGCCTTCCAGCGCTTTCAGTGCAGAACCACGAACGATCGGAGTGTCGTCGCCCGGGAAGTCGTACTGAGACAGAAGTTCACGAACTTCCATTTCAACCAGTTCCAGCAGCTCTTCGTCATCAACCATGTCGCATTTGTTCAGGAACACGATGATGTACGGAACGCCTACCTGACGACCCAGCAGGATGTGCTCACGGGTCTGCGGCATCGGGCCGTCAGTCGCAGCAACAACCAGGATCGCGCCATCCATCTGAGCAGCACCAGTGATCATGTTTTTAACATAGTCGGCGTGCCCCGGGCAGTCTACGTGTGCGTAGTGACGGGTCGGGGTGTCGTATTCAACGTGAGAAGTGTTGATGGTGATACCACGAGCTTTTTCTTCCGGCGCGTTATCGATCTGATCGAATGCGCGAGCAGCACCGCCGTAGGTTTTAGCCAGTACGGTAGTGATTGCAGCGGTCAGCGTTGTTTTACCATGGTCAACGTGGCCGATAGTACCGACGTTAACGTGCGGTTTTGTACGTTCAAACTTTTCTTTAGACATCGATTGTCCCTCTAAGACACGGATAAATCGGTGATATCACCACATCAACCAGGCAACATGCCCGACTTGTTGAATGCAATAAACAGAAGGAAAAAACAGGGAGGAGAAAAGAAGTGGTGCTGATAGGCAGATTCGAACTGCCGACCTCACCCTTACCAAGGGTGCGCTCTACCAACTGAGCTATATCAGCACATCTTGGAGCGGGCAGCGGGAATCGAACCCGCATCATCAGCTTGGAAGGCTGAGGTAATAGCCATTATACGATGCCCGCATCCTGGAACTCGGCTACCTGATTTTCATTCTGCACTGAATATCGAGAGAAGCTCTCTTTATTCGAGCCGGTAAGCGAACTTATCGTCTCGGGCTACGCATCGCGTGGCCGAAATTGGTGGTGGGGGAAGGATTCGAACCTTCGAAGTCTGTGACGGCAGATTTACAGTCTGCTCCCTTTGGCCGCTCGGGAACCCCACCGGACTTGATGGTGCCGACTACCGGAATCGAACTGGTGACCTACTGATTACAAGTCAGTTGCTCTACCTACTGAGCTAAGTCGGCATCAAGTAGCGCGCATTCTATGGAGACATGCGCGCTCATGCAACTAAAAAATTGCATAATTTGTTTTATCGGTCACATTTTACACAACGCGATGAAGAAACAGTCAAACTGGGGACAGATTAGCATACTTTTTCAGCATCATTCTGTTTAACAATGCACCAAGCTAAAACACAATTCTTTTTAGTAGATGGAATATCTGTCACATTGCTTTTCAACGATAGCTTGTCGAAAGAGATTTTTTCTTATTATTCCTCCCAATCTGGTGTTACCCTCCTGCCCATTAACCCATTCAACAGAACTGTGACGCGCCATGGCAAATATCGCTTTGCCGATAGAGCTATGATCGCCAGAAACATGCTTATGAGTATAAAAGAGCAAACGTTAATGACGCCTTACCTACAGTTTGACCGCAACCAGTGGGCAGCTCTGCGTGATTCCGTACCTATGACGTTATCGGAAGATGAGATCGCCCGTCTCAAAGGTATAAATGAGGATCTCTCGTTAGAAGAAGTTGCCGAGATCTATTTGCCTTTATCGCGTTTGCTGAACTTCTATATAAGCTCAAACTTGCGCCGTCAGGCAGTTCTGGAACAATTTCTTGGTACTAACGGACAACGCATTCCTTACATTATCAGCATCGCGGGTAGCGTTGCGGTGGGGAAAAGTACGACCGCCCGTGTATTACAGGCTCTATTAAGCCGTTGGCCGGAACACCGTCGTGTTGAACTGATCACCACCGATGGTTTTCTTCATCCCAACAAAGTGCTTAAAGAACGTGGTCTGATGAAGAAGAAAGGCTTCCCGGAGTCGTACGATATGCATCGTCTGGTGAAGTTTGTTTCCGATCTAAAATCGGGAGTGCCAAACGTTACAGCACCGGTTTACTCGCATCTTATTTATGATGTGATCCCGGATGGCGATAAAACTGTCGTGCAGCCTGATATTTTAATTCTTGAAGGATTAAATGTCTTACAGAGCGGTATGGATTACCCACACGATCCGCATCATGTTTTTGTTTCTGATTTTGTCGATTTTTCGATATATGTTGATGCTCCTGAAGATTTACTGCAGACATGGTATATCAACCGCTTCCTGAAATTCCGTGAAGGCGCTTTTACAGATCCGGATTCCTATTTCCATAACTACGCTAAATTAACAAAAGAAGAAGCGATCAATACTGCCTTGACGCTTTGGAAGGAAATCAACTGGCTGAACTTAAAGCAAAATATTCTTCCTACTCGCGAACGTGCCAGCCTGATCCTGACCAAAAGTGCTAATCATGCGGTAGAAGAAGTCAGACTACGCAAATAATTTAAAGGGGGAGCTATTGCTCCCTTTTTTTATTTATCTGCGCTTCGTAGCGATATTTCACCGCCCATCCAGGGTTTAATTATCCCATCCTGTTCAAGCAATAATGCACCTTGGTTATCTATCCCGCGCGAAATCCCAAATATTTCTTTATCACCAATGATAAGTTTCACTGGGCGATTAATAAAATTATCCAGTTTTTCCCAACGAGCCAAATAAGGAGTAAGTCCTTCTTGCTCGAAGAGTTCCAGCGCCGCCCGTAATTCACGTATAAGCGTGGCTGCCAGAGTATTACGATCCAGATTGATCCCCGCTTCTTGCAAGGTGATCCATCCCTGATTAACGACACTCTCTTCGACTCGACGCATGGCCATGTTGATCCCGGCACCGATGACAATTTGTGCCGCATCGCCGGTTTTGCCCGTCAGTTCAACGAGAATACCCGCCAGCTTGCGATCCTGCAGATAGAGGTCGTTTGGCCATTTAACACGAACTTTATCAGCTCCCAGCGTGCGTAGTACTTCCGCCATCACGATACCGATAACCAGGCTTAAACCAATCGCCGCAGCAGGGCCTTGCTCCAGACGCCAGAACATTGATAAATATAAGTTTGCGCCAAAAGGAGAAAACCATTTCCGCCCACGGCGACCACGACCCGCTTGCTGATATTCTGCGACACAGGCATCGCCCGATTTAAGCTCTCCTATACGGTCAAGGAGGTACTGGTTCGTAGAATCAATCACCGGTAACACAGCAACATTACCACCATCCAGGTGACTCAATATCTGTTCGGCATTAAGTAACTGGATTGGTTCAGGCAGGCTGTATCCTTTGCCCGGAACGGTAAATACATCAACACCCCAGTCACGCAGTGTCTGAATGTGTTTATTAATAGCCGCCCGACTCATTCCCAACGTTTCACCCAGTTGCTCGCCGGAGTGAAATTCGCCGTTCGCTAACAGGGCGATCAATTTCAGTGGAACAGTATTATCCTTCATGAAATTGTCTCCACTGCGCTCACTTCACCTGATGCACCAATAAAGCGGACTTCGGGTTCAAGCCAGACGTTAAATCTTTCACCGACTTTCTGCCTTACGTGATGTGCCAGTTGTACGACGTCTTCACTTTTCGCATTGCCTTCATTAATAAGAACTAGCGCCTGTTGACGATGTACCGCAGCCCCGCCAATCTGTGCCCCTTTTAGCTGACACTGATCGATGAGCCAGCCAGCAGCCAGTTTTACTGAACCATCCGCCTGGAGGTAATTAGGTGCCGTTGGAAATTGTGCCAGTAACGCTTTAGCCATTTCGACTGAAACAACAGGATTTTTGAAGAAACTACCGGCATTACCGTTCACTTTTGGATCGGGAAGTTTTGTAGTTCTCATATGACACACCGCATCAAATACTTGCTGTGGTGTCACCGTTGAAGGCTCCAGACGAGTTAAGTCACCATAGGTCAGTACAGGTTGCCACTCTTTTGGCAGGCGCAGACCTACGGCTACAATGGCGAAGCGATCCTGATATTCATGCTTAAAAATACTGTCACGATAACCAAAACGACACTCTTTAGCTGTTAAGCGCACTTGCTTGCCTGTCGTCAGTTCAACGCAGTCAACATAATCGCAAACTCGCTGTAATTCTACGCCATAAGCACCAATATTCTGGATAGGCGATGAGCCGACACAGCCCGGAATTAATGCCAGATTTTCCAGACCGGGCATACCTTGCTGCAAAGTGTATTTCACCAGATGATGCCAGTTTTCTCCCGCCCCAACATGTAAATACCAAGCATCAGGCGTATCGTTAATTTCAATACCTTTGATCCGGTTGATAATCACCGTTCCGCAGTAATCTTCCAGGAAAAGTACGTTACTTCCTTCACCCAGAATAAGAACTGGCTGTCCTTCTGCGGTTGCATGCTGCCAGGCATTGAGTAGTTGTTTTTCGTCTTCCACGCATACAATGTGCTTCGCATTGCGATCAATGCCGAAGGTGTTCCAGGGTTTTAAGGAGTGGTTCATAGCTGCTTTCCTGATGCAAAAACGTGGCTAGTTTACCGTATCTGCGGGGGGATGGCTTGTAGATATAACGACAGGAAGAGTTTTCACCAGCGCAAAAAGGCCATCCTTACGGATGGCCTTTCGCTTTATTTGATGCCTGGCAGTTCCCTACTCTCGCATGGGGAGACCCCACACTACCATCGGCGCTACGGCGTTTCACTTCTGAGTTCGGCATGGGGTCAGGTGGGACCACCGCGCTATCTCCGCCAGGCAAATTCTGTTATCAACCCGCTTATCGCCGGTTAATCTAATCTGTATCAGGCTGAAAATCTTCTCTCATCCGCCAAAACATCTTCGGCGTTGTAAGGTTAAGCCTCACGGTTCATTAGTACCGGTTAGCTCAACGCATCGCTGCGCTTACACACCCGGCCTATCAACGTCGTCGTCTTCAACGTTCCTTCAGGAGACTTAAAGTCTCAGGGAGAACTCATCTCGGGGCAAGTTTCGTGCTTAGATGCTTTCAGCACTTATCTCTTCCGCATTTAGCTACCGGGCAGTGCCATTGGCATGACAACCCGAACACCAGTGATGCGTCCACTCCGGTCCTCTCGTACTAGGAGCAGCCCCCCTCAGTTCTCCAGCGCCCACGGCAGATAGGGACCGAACTGTCTCACGACGTTCTAAACCCAGCTCGCGTACCACTTTAAATGGCGAACAGCCATACCCTTGGGACCTACTTCAGCCCCAGGATGTGATGAGCCGACATCGAGGTGCCAAACACCGCCGTCGATATGAACTCTTGGGCGGTATCAGCCTGTTATCCCCGGAGTACCTTTTATCCGTTGAGCGATGGCCCTTCCATTCAGAACCACCGGATCACTATGACCTGCTTTCGCACCTGCTCGCGCCGTCACGCTCGCAGTCAAGCTGGCTTATGCCATTGCACTAACCTCCTGATGTCCGACCAGGATTAGCCAACCTTCGTGCTCCTCCGTTACTCTTTAGGAGGAGACCGCCCCAGTCAAACTACCCACCAGACACTGTCCGCAACCCGGATCACGGGTCCACGTTAGAACATCAAACATTAAAGGGTGGTATTTCAAGGTCGGCTCCATGCAGACTGGCGTCCACACTTCAAAGCCTCCCACCTATCCTACACATCAAGGCTCAATGTTCAGTGTCAAGCTATAGTAAAGGTTCACGGGGTCTTTCCGTCTTGCCGCGGGTACACTGCATCTTCACAGCGAGTTCAATTTCACTGAGTCTCGGGTGGAGACAGCCTGGCCATCATTACGCCATTCGTGCAGGTCGGAACTTACCCGACAAGGAATTTCGCTACCTTAGGACCGTTATAGTTACGGCCGCCGTTTACCGGGGCTTCGATCAAGAGCTTCGCCTTGCGGCTGACCCCATCAATTAACCTTCCGGCACCGGGCAGGCGTCACACCGTATACGTCCACTTTCGTGTTTGCACAGTGCTGTGTTTTTAATAAACAGTTGCAGCCAGCTGGTATCTTCGACTGATTTCAGCTCCACGAGCAAGTCGCTTCACCTACATATCAGCGTGCCTTCTCCCGAAGTTACGGCACCATTTTGCCTAGTTCCTTCACCCGAGTTCTCTCAAGCGCCTTGGTATTCTCTACCTGACCACCTGTGTCGGTTTGGGGTACGATTTGATGTTACCTGATGCTTAGAGGCTTTTCCTGGAAGCAGGGCATTTGTTGCTTCAGCACCGTAGTGCCTCGTCATCACGCCTCAGCCTTGATTCTCCGGATTTGCCTGGAAAATCAGCCTACACGCTTAAACCGGGACAACCGTCGCCCGGCCAACATAGCCTTCTCCGTCCCCCCTTCGCAGTAACACCAAGTACAGGAATATTAACCTGTTTCCCATCGACTACGCCTTTCGGCCTCGCCTTAGGGGTCGACTCACCCTGCCCCGATTAACGTTGGACAGGAACCCTTGGTCTTCCGGCGAGCGGGCTTTTCACCCGCTTTATCGTTACTTATGTCAGCATTCGCACTTCTGATACCTCCAGCATGCCTCACAGCACACCTTCAACGGCTTACAGAACGCTCCCCTACCCAACAACACATAGTGTCGCTGCCGCAGCTTCGGTGCATGGTTTAGCCCCGTTACATCTTCCGCGCAGGCCGACTCGACCAGTGAGCTATTACGCTTTCTTTAAATGATGGCTGCTTCTAAGCCAACATCCTGGCTGTCTGGGCCTTCCCACATCGTTTCCCACTTAACCATGACTTTGGGACCTTAGCTGGCGGTCTGGGTTGTTTCCCTCTTCACGACGGACGTTAGCACCCGCCGTGTGTCTCCCGTGATAACATTCTCCGGTATTCGCAGTTTGCATCGGGTTGGTAAGTCGGGATGACCCCCTTGCCGAAACAGTGCTCTACCCCCGGAGATGAATTCACGAGGCGCTACCTAAATAGCTTTCGGGGAGAACCAGCTATCTCCCGGTTTGATTGGCCTTTCACCCCCAGCCACAAGTCATCCGCTAATTTTTCAACATTAGTCGGTTCGGTCCTCCAGTTAGTGTTACCCAACCTTCAACCTGCCCATGGCTAGATCACCGGGTTTCGGGTCTATACCCTGCAACTTAACGCCCAGTTAAGACTCGGTTTCCCTTCGGCTCCCCTATTCGGTTAACCTTGCTACAGAATATAAGTCGCTGACCCATTATACAAAAGGTACGCAGTCACCCCATTAAAGAGGCTCCCACTGCTTGTACGTACACGGTTTCAGGTTCTTTTTCACTCCCCTCGCCGGGGTTCTTTTCGCCTTTCCCTCACGGTACTGGTTCACTATCGGTCAGTCAGGAGTATTTAGCCTTGGAGGATGGTCCCCCCATATTCAGACAGGATACCACGTGTCCCGCCCTACTCATCGAGCTCACAGCATGTGCATTTTTGTGTACGGGGCTGTCACCCTGTATCGCACGCCTTTCCAGACGCTTCCACTAACACACATACTGATTCAGGCTCTGGGCTCCTCCCCGTTCGCTCGCCGCTACTGGGGGAATCTCGGTTGATTTCTTTTCCTCGGGGTACTTAGATGTTTCAGTTCCCCCGGTTCGCCTCATTAACCTATGGATTCAGTTAATGATAGTGTGACGAATCACACTGGGTTTCCCCATTCGGAAATCGCCGGTTATAACGGTTCATATCACCTTACCGACGCTTATCGCAGATTAGCACGTCCTTCATCGCCTCTGACTGCCAGGGCATCCACCGTGTACGCTTAGTCGCTTAACCTCACAACCCGAAGATGTTTCTTACGAACCATCATCGTGTTGCGAAAATTTGAGAGACTCACGAACAACTTTCGTTGTTCAGTGTTTCAATTTTCAGCTTGATCCAGATTTTTAAAGAGCAAAACTTCGCAGTGAACCTTTGCAGGTACACTCTGAAGTATTTTTTATTTAATCACTACAGAGATGGTGGAGCTATGCGGGATCGAACCGCAGACCTCCTGCGTGCAAAGCAGGCGCTCTCCCAGCTGAGCTATAGCCCCATAACATGTAGTTAAAACCTCTTCAAATTTGCGGTGCAAATTTGGTAGGCCTGAGTGGACTTGAACCACCGACCTCACCCTTATCAGGGGTGCGCTCTAACCACCTGAGCTACAAGCCTGTAGAGGTTTTACTGCTCATTTTCATCAGACAATCTGTGTGAGCACTTCAAAGAACGCTTCTTTAAGGTAAGGAGGTGATCCAACCGCAGGTTCCCCTACGGTTACCTTGTTACGACTTCACCCCAGTCATGAATCACAAAGTGGTAAGCGCCCTCCCGAAGGTTAAGCTACCTACTTCTTTTGCAACCCACTCCCATGGTGTGACGGGCGGTGTGTACAAGGCCCGGGAACGTATTCACCGTGGCATTCTGATCCACGATTACTAGCGATTCCGACTTCATGGAGTCGAGTTGCAGACTCCAATCCGGACTACGACGCACTTTATGAGGTCCGCTTGCTCTCGCGAGGTCGCTTCTCTTTGTATGCGCCATTGTAGCACGTGTGTAGCCCTGGTCGTAAGGGCCATGATGACTTGACGTCATCCCCACCTTCCTCCAGTTTATCACTGGCAGTCTCCTTTGAGTTCCCGGCCGGACCGCTGGCAACAAAGGATAAGGGTTGCGCTCGTTGCGGGACTTAACCCAACATTTCACAACACGAGCTGACGACAGCCATGCAGCACCTGTCTCACAGTTCCCGAAGGCACCATCCCATCTCTGGAATGTTCTGTGGATGTCAAGACCAGGTAAGGTTCTTCGCGTTGCATCGAATTAAACCACATGCTCCACCGCTTGTGCGGGCCCCCGTCAATTCATTTGAGTTTTAACCTTGCGGCCGTACTCCCCAGGCGGTCGACTTAACGCGTTAGCTCCGGAAGCCACGCCTCAAGGGCACAACCTCCAAGTCGACATCGTTTACGGCGTGGACTACCAGGGTATCTAATCCTGTTTGCTCCCCACGCTTTCGCACCTGAGCGTCAGTCTTCGTCCAGGGGGCCGCCTTCGCCACCGGTATTCCTCCAGATCTCTACGCATTTCACCGCTACACCTGGAATTCTACCCCCCTCTACGAGACTCAAGCTTGCCAGTATCAGATGCAGTTCCCAGGTTGAGCCCGGGGATTTCACATCTGACTTAACAAACCGCCTGCGTGCGCTTTACGCCCAGTAATTCCGATTAACGCTTGCACCCTCCGTATTACCGCGGCTGCTGGCACGGAGTTAGCCGGTGCTTCTTCTGCGGGTAACGTCAATGAGCAAAGGTATTAACTTTACTCCCTTCCTCCCCGCTGAAAGTACTTTACAACCCGAAGGCCTTCTTCATACACGCGGCATGGCTGCATCAGGCTTGCGCCCATTGTGCAATATTCCCCACTGCTGCCTCCCGTAGGAGTCTGGACCGTGTCTCAGTTCCAGTGTGGCTGGTCATCCTCTCAGACCAGCTAGAGATCGTCGCCTAGGTGGGCCGTTACCCCGCCTACTAGCTAATCCCATCTGGGCACATCCGATGGCAAGAGGCCCGAAGGTCCCCCTCTTTGGTCTTGCGACATTATGCGGTATTAGCTACCGTTTCCAGTAGTTATCCCCCTCCATCGGGCAGTTTCCCAGACATTACTCACCCGTCCGCCACTCGTCAGCAAAGAAGCAAGCTTCTTTCTGTTACCGTTCGACTTGCATGTGTTAGGCCTGCCGCCAGCGTTCAATCTGAGCCATGATCAAACTCTTCAATTTAAAAGTTTGATGCTCAAAGAATTAAACTTCGTAATGAATTACGTGTTCACTCTTGAGACTTGGTATTCATTTAGCGTCTTACGACGTTAAGAATCCGTATCTTCGAGTGCCCACACAGATTGCCTGATAAATTGTTAAAGAGCAGTGCCACTTCGCTTTTTCTCAGCGGCGCGGGGTGTGCATAATACGCTTTCCCGCTACAGAGTCAAGCATTTTTCCGCTTTTCTCTGTCGAAGTTCTCAGGAGAACCCCGCTGACCCGGCGGCTTATTTGCCGTTGTTCCGTGTCAGTGGTGGCGCATTATAGGGAGTTATTCCGGCCTGACAAGAGGAAATTTAAAATAATTTTCCGAATGCGCAAGTTTCAATCAAATCAGCCTGAAACTGTCAGTTTTTCGAGCGTTTTAAAGCCGTAACGCTGTAAAACGGACAATAACTGTTCAGCTTCTGGCGTCATTGCCATACAAAAGGCAATATTCGCATCGACTGATTTTGCATCAGGGGCTTCATGCTCCAGTAACCAGGCCGTTCGGCGGGCAATCGCTGCGCCTGAATCCACCAACCGGGTTCCCTCTGGCAGCACCTGCAACAGTTCATCTTGTAATAGAGGGAAGTGGGTACATCCCAGAACAACAGTATCTGGCGGCTCTTTCATTCTTAACCACGGGCGCAAGATACGCTTTAGTGCATCCAGAGAAACTTCATTGCCATGCAGCTTCGCTTCAGCCAGCTCGACCATCTCTGCCGAACCGAGCATTTCTATCTGGCATTCATTGGCGAAACGCGCGATCAACTCATGGGTATAAGAACGTTTAACTGTTCCGCGAGTTGCCAGCAGTCCAACAATGCCATTAGCGGTCAGACGCGCTGCGGGTTTAATCGCCGGAACGACGCCGACAACCGGGAAGTCAAACTTTTCGCGTAATGCAGGAAGTGAAACGGTACTGGCGGTGTTGCAAGCCACCACCGCCAATGCAAGGGGATAACGTTCTTGCACTGCAGTGACAATTTCCACCACGCGCTCAACAATAAACTCTTCGCTTTTTTCGCCATACGGGAAAGCGACGTTATCAAAAGCATAAATGTAATGGAGATCCGGTAAGAGACGCCGGATCTCGTCATAGACCGACAGCCCACCGACGCCGGAGTCAAACACCAGCACGGTGGGACGTGGTTCAGAAGGTGTAGCTGCCAGACAAGGTGTATTCCCGTCCTGCAGTTTGGTAGCCATAGACTGTCTCGTAATCTTTGTCGAACAGGTTGGCTATTTTACCACGAACAGTCAGATGAGAGGTGACCGGATATGCAACCGCAATATCCCACAAGCTCACACCGCCCATTTTCACAGTTTGATAGGGATAAGATGAGTAATCCTTATCATAGCGAGTACCTAAATACTGGTAAGTAATACCCCAATCAAAATCATACAGTTGCCAGTCGAGCTGATATTTCACCTGCTGTTTAGCACGACGTAATAACGGCGTGTCGGTAATCGCATTACGTGCGTCGACATAATCGTAACTCACCGTATGTGTTAGCGGTCCGGTATCAAAATTGGCGGTCGCCTCGACGCCTTTAATCCGCGCTTTCCCTTCGTTGTAGTATTTCAGGATGTGATCGTCATAATCGATCAGGTCACTGATATCGTTACGATACCCGGAGATACGCCAGTTCACCCCGGCGGTTAACCCCTCAAACGCACCTTCCCACTGTTTGCTTTTCTCGGGGTTCAGATCCGGATTACCGTAGAAACCGTACAGTTGCCCAAGATTAGGTGCCTTGTACGACGTGCCATAAGAAGCGATAAAGCGATAGCCTTCAATGAACTCCCAACCAGCACTGGTTTGCCAGGTGCCATGACGACCAAACTGTGAGTTATCATCGCTGCGTGCAGCACCTTCAAACGTAAAATCGCCAACTTGTTGTACCCCGGTCAGATAGATCCCCGTATTACGTTGATCATACCCATCTGCAACATATCCAGTGCCTGGCGTCGTAGTTTGCTTCTGCCAGTCAACACCCGCGCCGATATTACCGTGACCAACGGTGACGTTGTTTGCCCACTGGACGGTGTACTGCTTCATCTCATCGAGCGTCGCGGACGAATCATAACGACCATAATGCGGATCGTAGTTGTAATCTTTGCTGTGGCTGTAACTGGTAATCAGTTGTGATTTAATCAACTCGCCGTTATAGCGCAGCCCGGTGTCCCAACTTTGGCTATAGAGTTTACGGGTATCGAGTAACGGTGAGCCGGGAGAATAATACGCGTCATAATTGGTACGATTATCATAGCCATAGCCGCGCACAAAGCCGCTCCAGGTGTCAGTAAAATTATGCTCCAGCGCACCATAAAGCGTTTTACTTAAAAAACCATCGTTATCTGGTTGTGCTTGCGTTCCGGTATTGCCATAGGCGACAACATCAAATCCATGGGTATGGGCATAATCGGCCAACAGAGTTACCCGTGTTTTATCCCCCAGTTGTTGCTGCGTAGAAACATCGTAGTTCTGATAACTATTACTTCCCCATCCCGCTGAAATTTCCGTGCCGGATTCATCCCGCGTGGTGATGATATTCACCACTCCGCCTATTGCATCAGAACCATAAACGGCAGATCGCGGTCCACGGATATATTCAACTCGCTGGACAAGCGCAATAGGGAATTGGCTAAGGTCGGCAGAACCACTGACCCCCGCCAAATTCAGGCGTACGCCATCAATTAACACCAATACATGGCTGGCGTTTGTACCACGGATAAAAATAGAAGAGAGCTGACCTGAACCGCCATTCTGGGTGATATCCACGCCCGGCAGACGACGTAGAACATCGTTCACCGAGGCCGACTGCCAGCGGTCAATATCCTGACGTGTCACAACGGTAGTTGGAGCAAGCACAGTGCTGCGAGGCTGTTCAAAACGGTTAGCAGTAACAACGAGAGTATCCGGGCTGGTGTCCTGTGCCCAAGCGGAAAAGGCTGTGACGGAACACGCCGTCAGCAGCGAAGCTTTTTTAATCATTGTAAAGCATCCACAATAGAAGAAGGATGCCGCAGGTTTCATCAATATTACGCGATGATGAGAACCAGATGCGACGTTGGCCGGCAGGTCTTCGGGCTTGGAGGGGTATCTGAGGATACAAAGAGATGATGACTTCCCACCGGATGGCAGTGTCCGCATTACGCAATCATCGCACCTTTCCTTACCGCTGCGCGTCAGCTCCAGATTCGCACTGGATTCCCTATTAACTCACAGGACCGGCGAGTGGATGCTACAGGTTGTAACAAGTTGCTGTCCAGACGTCGCGCATAAATAGGAATTCATCAAGATCTGGACATCTGATGAGCAATCCCTACAATCGCCGCGTACATTTCATTTTCAGGATACATCATGACCCCCGAACACCTTCCAACAGAACAGTATGAAGCGCAGTTAGCCGAAAAAGTGGTACGTTTACAAAGTATGATGGCGCCGTTTTCTGACCTGGTTCCGGAAGTGTTTCGCTCGCCGGTCAGTCATTATCGGATGCGAGCAGAATTCCGCATCTGGCACGATGGCGATGACCTGTACCACATCATTTTCGATCAACAGACCAAAAGCCGCATCCGCGTAGATAGCTTCCCCGCCGCCAGTGAACTGATCAACCAGTTGATGACGGCGATGATTGCGGGTGTGCGTAATAATCCCGTTCTGCGCCACAAGCTGTTCCAGATTGATTACCTCACCACATTGAGCAATCAGGCCGTCGTTTCTCTGCTGTACCATAAAAAGCTGGATGACGAGTGGCGTCAGCAGGCAGAAGCCCTGCGCGATGCACTGCGAGCGCAGAATCTGAATGTGCATTTGATTGGTCGGGCAACGAAAACAAAAATCGAGCTGGATCAGGATTACATTGATGAGCGTCTGCCGGTCGCAGGGAAAGAGATGATCTACCGTCAGGTAGAAAACAGCTTCACCCAGCCAAACGCGGCGATGAATATTCAGATGCTGGAATGGGCGCTGGATGTTACCAAAGGCTCAAAAGGCGATTTACTGGAGTTGTACTGCGGCAACGGTAATTTTTCATTAGCTCTGGCGCGCAATTTTGATCGAGTATTAGCCACCGAAATCGCCAAGCCGTCGGTCGCTGCCGCGCAATACAATATTGCTGCTAACCATATAGATAACGTACAAATTATTCGTATGGCGGCGGAAGAGTTTACTCAAGCGATGAATGGCGTGCGTGAGTTTAACCGTCTGCAAGGTATCGACCTGAAGAGTTATCAGTGCGAAACCATTTTTGTCGACCCACCGCGCAGCGGTCTGGACAGTGAAACCGAGAAAATGGTGCAGGCGTATCCGCGTATTTTGTATATCTCCTGCAACCCGGAAACGTTATGTAAGAATCTGGAAACATTAAGCCAGACGCACAAGGTTGAACGTCTGGCTCTGTTTGATCAGTTCCCCTACACGCACCATATGGAGTGCGGCGTATTACTAACCGCTAAGTAAAACCCATGCTGGATGCGCCAGCATCCAGCATGATACTGATTACTCAGCAATTTCCTGCTTACGGTTACGCATCTTCGCGCCAATCCAGAACACCATAATGACGGACAGCACGGCCGGGAAGAAGTTAGAACCGATATCCGGATATTCCGCACGAACCACCGTGCTGTACAGCAGAACACCGAGAATAAAACAGGCAGCAGCCAGACCCGGCAAACCTACCGGCATAGTGCGATTAAGATAACGTTGATGCAGGCAGTAGACCGTCAGCACCAGGGAAATAATCGGGAATACAGAAAATGGCACAATGGAGCTAAACAGCGCCGCAAAAGTACCATTGATCGATAAGCCTGCAACCAGCGCCAGCAGCAGCGTACCTCTATCTTGATTTGCTTGTTTCATTACTCGTCCTTCACATTTCCCGGAATAATTGCGGTTTTTTCTTGTTCACGGCGATACCAGTAATAAGCCCCTTTCGAAATCATTCGCAGTTGCAGTACCAGTCGCTCTTCTAATTGCCGACGTTGTTCGACGCCGACATCCAACGCCTCGGCACCCGCACTGAAGACAATCGTCACCATTGCTTCGGCTTGCGCTTCAGTAAACGCACGAGGCATATGGTTTTCGAGTTCCAGATAGTCCGCAAGTTCCGCAATGAAGTGCTGAATTTCACGCGCAACAGCGGCACGGAACGCAGCGGAGGTGCCGGAGCGTTCCCGCAATAATAACCGGAAGGCGTTCGGATTATTACCGATGAACTCCATAAATGTGGAGACCGAGGTGCGGATCACACTCCCGCCTTTAGCAATACGCTGACGCGCCTGGCGCATGAGTTGGCGCAGCATTAAACCGCTCTCATCAACCATGGTCAGACCAAGTTCGTCTACGTCGCGGAAATGCCGATAAAAAGAGGTGGGAGCAATGCCCGCTTCACGCGCCACTTCACGCAAACTCAGGCTGGCGAAGCTACGTTCAGCACTTAATTGGCTAAATGCGGCTTCCACCAGAGAACGGCGGGTTTTTTCTTTTTGTTGCGCTCTTACGCCCATCACGATGTCTAAATCCTTGCCAAAAGTACTGTTGGCACTATACCAGAGAATGAACATACTGGATTGCTCCAGTGTTGTGAATGAACGGTAACGCAATAAAACACATTTACTGCAACTCTTTAGCCGGTTCTTTCACAAACAACAACGCCAGCATCGACAACAACGTACCTCCGCCCAGATACCACGCTGGCGCCGTCAGGCTATCCAGTAACACAATGGATTGCGTGGCAAAGTATTGCGCAAACCCGCCGAAGATTGCTACGCCAATGCTATAAACCAGTGCGAAGCCCAATGCCCGAATCCGTTTCGGTAACAGTTCGGAAATCAGCAACATTACCGGTACACCGCCAAGCGTGGTGAAGCTGACCATCACGAAAACCACCGTCAGCAACATGCCGGGACTGGGATAATTCACCAACAGCCAGAACGATGGCCAGCTACAGATCAACACCATCACCCGGGAGATTAAAATCAGCTTTTTACGCCCGACCGAATCACACAGCATCCCCACCAACAACGCCCCCACAAACGTAATAACGCCCGCCAGTAACATCGCTGCATGAGAATAGTGTTGAGGCATCGCCAGATACTTCGCAGCCCAGGTGCCGTAGTAAAAGAGGGAGATATAGGTTGCAACCGTACTACCAATAGCGAGTAAAACACCATTAACGATGGTTGCTTTATGTTGCAAGAGCAGAGAAAACGCGCTTTCGCTGGCTGCGGCTTTTTTATGGTGCACAGGTTCAGGCACATCGTTTTCCAGACTCAGGCGCAGCCAGCAACCGATGGGCGCTAACAGCACACCAATAAAAAACGGTACACGCCAGCCCCACTCCGCCATTACGGTTTCTGAACCTGTGGCGAACGGCAGCCATGCGCTCAAACCCAAAGCGACGACACCACCAAAGGTCGTTGCCAGCCCCTGGGTCGCCAGCGACCAGCTACTGTAAAAGCCGCGACGATTTGCCGGAGCTGACTCAACCAGCAAAGACATTGAGGCACCGACTTCACCGCCTGCCGCAACGCCCTGAATCAGGCGCGCCAGCACCAGCGTCGCTGTTCCCCAATATCCCGCCGTCGCATATGTTGGCGCAATGCCGATCATCAGCGTACCGAGACTCATCAGGGCAATGGTAAACACCATCGCCGGTTTACGCCCGAAACGATCGGCCCAGGCACCAACGATAATCCCGCCAAGCGGGCGCATAAAAAAGCTCACGCCAAACGTTGCAAATGCCAGTAACAGCGCGACATTGTGATCGGCACTGGGTGGAAAGAAAAGCGTGCTGATATAGACCACAAAAAAGTTGTAAACGCCAAAATCAAAAAATTCGAGCGCATTGCCAAACGCCGAGGCAAAAATCACCCGTTTGCCGCTGGGCTTTTTCTTTACGTCCACTGTTTCATTTACGATCGCCGTCATTCCATGTTCCTTGCCAGATAGTGATGTTGTGTGTTGTTTTATTTATTGCAGCCAGGCTTCCACCAGTGCGCCCCAGTAGCTGCTTGCCGGAACCAGACTTGCATCGTTGAAGTCGTAACCTGGGTTATGCACCATGCATGCCCCTTCCCCGACATCGCCATTACCGAACAGCAAAAAAGCACCTTTCGGCTGGGCTTCCAGCATGAAAGAGAAATCTTCACTGCCCATCAGAGGCTTGATGCCAAACCCGGCCCGATCTTCACCAAACGTTTTACACGCCACCTGCCAGGCAAAGCGCGCCATCTCTTCATCGTTGACCAACACCGGAGTACCGTTAACATGCGTCACATCAGCCGTAGCACCAAAGCTGATAGCCTGGGCTTGTGCCAGAGCGGGAATACGGGCCAACAGAAGTTGCCGGGTTTCACGGCTAAGAGAGCGGACGCTAATTTTCATCTCAGCACTATCAGGAATGACGTTAGCGGCCTCACCCGCAACAATACTGCCGACGGTAATGACTGCGGCTTCCAGCGGATCGACATTGCGCGACACAATGCTTTGTAATGCGGTGGTGATATGTGCGGCAACCAGCACCGGATCAATCGCTTTGTGAGGGATCGCACCGTGTCCGCCACAACCACGAACCGTAATATGGAATTGATCCATTGACGCCATCAGCGCTCCGGGCTGGAAATAAAACTTACCCACTGGCAGACCGGGCATGTTATGCATGCCGAAAATGACATCGCAGGGGAAACGGTCAAAAAGTCCTTCTTTAACCATGATCTCGCCGCCGTTAATCATTTCTTCCGCTGGCTGGAAGATAAGGCGCAACGTGCCGTTAAAGCGGCGGGTTTCAGCAAGATAGCGCGCGGCACCCAGCAATATTGTGGTATGTCCGTCATGCCCGCAGGCATGCATTAAACCGGGATGTTTACTGGCCCAGGACTTGCCGCTATTTTCATAAATTGGCAGCGCATCCATATCGGCACGCAAGCCAATACTTTTCTCTCCGTCACCGACTTTTAAGGTAGCGACCACGCCCGTCGTCGCCAGCCCTTGTTCAACTTCATAACCCCACAGGCGTAACTTTTCCGCCACCAGAGCACTGGTTTTAAACTCCTTTAACCCCAGCTCCGGATTTTCATGGATCTGATAGCGGATCTCGCGCAGTTCTTCCTCAAACCCACGAATAGAGTGTTCGATCATCGGCTATTCCTTTATTCACTGATAAACAGGCTAATTAACGGATTACATTGATGGTATAAATACAAATAACCAATCAATATAAAATATGTATCTATTTGTTTTATAAAATGATTTCACGGAGACAATAACAAAAAGGCACTTTTCAGCAAGATAAAACTATCTGCCATAAGAAAAAGCGTTTAATTGCGAATTAATGAGACAGGGAAGGAGCAGACAAAGCAAAGGCCGCTCACGATATAACCAGATAAATGACGGGGATCAATTGGCTTACCCGCGATAAAATGTTACCATTCTGTTGCTTTTATGTATAAGAACAGGTAAGCCCTACCATGTCACATTCCTACGATTACGATGCCATAGTAATAGGTTCCGGCCCCGGCGGCGAAGGCGCTGCAATGGGTCTGGTTAAGCAAGGTGCGCGCGTCGCAGTTATCGAGCGTTATCAAAATGTTGGCGGCGGTTGCACCCACTGGGGCACCATTCCGTCGAAAGCCCTCCGTCACGCTGTCAGCCGCATTATAGAATTTAATCAAAACCCTCTTTATAGCGATCATTCACGGCTGCTCCGCTCTTCTTTTGCCGATATCCTCAACCATGCCGATAATGTGATTAATCAACAAACGCGCATGCGTCAGGGATTTTACGAACGTAATCACTGCGAAATATTGCAGGGAAACGCTCGCTTTGTTGACGAGCACACGTTGGCGCTGGATTGCCCTGACGGCACGGTAGAAACGCTGACCGCAGAAAAATATGTCATTGCCTGCGGTTCTCGCCCTTATCATCCGGCAGACGTCGATTTTACCCATCCGCGCATTTACGACAGCGACTCGATTCTTAGCATGCATCACGAACCGCGCCATGTACTTATCTACGGTGCCGGGGTGATCGGCTGCGAATATGCGTCGATCTTCCGTGGAATGGATGTGAAAGTCGATCTGATCAACACCCGTGATCGCCTGCTGGCATTTCTGGATCAGGAGATGTCAGATTCTCTCTCCTATCACTTCTGGAACAGTGGCGTGGTGATCCGTCACAACGAAGAGTACGAGAAGATCGAAGGCTGTGACGACGGCGTGATCATGCACCTGAAGTCAGGCAAAAAGCTGAAAGCAGACTGCCTGCTCTATGCCAACGGTCGCACCGGTAATACCGATTCACTGGCGTTACAGAACATTGGACTGGAAACTGACAGCCGCGGTCAGCTAAAGGTCAATAGCATGTACCAGACCGCGCAGCCGCACGTTTACGCGGTGGGCGACGTGATTGGTTATCCAAGCCTGGCGTCGGCGGCCTACGACCAGGGACGCATTGCCGCACAGGCGCTGGTGAAAGGCGAAGCCACCGCGCATCTGATTGAAGATATCCCTACCGGCATCTACACCATTCCGGAAATCAGCTCGGTCGGTAAAACGGAACAGCAACTGACCGCGATGAAAGTGCCGTATGAAGTGGGCCGCGCCCAGTTTAAACATCTGGCTCGTGCGCAAATTGTCGGGATGAACGTGGGCACGTTGAAAATTTTGTTCCATCGGGAAACAAAAGAGATTCTGGGAATTCACTGCTTTGGTGAGCGCGCTGCCGAAATTATTCATATCGGTCAGGCGATTATGGAACAGAAAGGTGGCGGCAACACGATTGAGTACTTCGTCAACACCACCTTTAACTACCCGACTATGGCGGAAGCCTATCGGGTCGCGGCGCTAAACGGCTTAAATCGCCTGTTTTAACGTTTTACCGAAATGGCCATCCATTCTTGCACGGATGGCCTCTGCCAGTTGCTCATAGCGACTGCGCAGCGGCGAACCCGGACGGTAAACCAGGCCAACAGTGCGGCGTGGTTCTGGCTTAATGCACGGCAGATAAACAACGCCATCACGTTTACGCTCCGGCGGCACGGCCAGCGCAGGCAGTAAAGTGATACCGCTACCAGCCGCCACCATGTTACGCAGCGTCTCCAGACTGGTCGCGCGGAAGTGTGTATCTTCATCCGCCCCCGCTTCAAAGCAGAAGCCCATTGCCTGATCGCGCAGACAGTGACCATCTTCCAGCATCAGCAGTTTTTCCCCGGCCAGATCGGCCATCGGTACACATTCACGATCAGCCCACGGGTGATCTTCATAGATTGCCAACAGCATTGGCTCATCAAACAACGGCACTTCAATGAATGCTTCGCTCTCCTTCACCAGTGCGAGGATCACACAGTCGAGTTTGCCGCTGTCCAGTTGCGCCAGTAATTGATGGGTCTGGGCTTCATGCAGATACATTTCCAGCTTCGGAAAAGCCTGGTGCAGCATCGGGATAATATGCGGTAGCAGGTAAGGCCCGACCGTTGGAATCAAACCAATGTGCAGCGGCCCGGACATGGTCTCGCCCTGCTGGCTTGCCATCTCTTTAAGGACTTTCACCTCACGCAGCACGGTACGCGCCTGATCCACCAGCAGCATTCCCGCCTGGGTGAATAACACTTTACGGCTGGTCCGCTCCAGCAACATCACGCCCAGCTCATCTTCCAGCTTACGAATTTGCCCACTCAGGGTTGGCTGGCTGACGTGGCAGGAATCTGCCGCACGGCGAAAATGGCGGTGTTCGGCCAATGCCACCAGGTACTCAAGATCACGAATATTCATTATCCATCCTCCATCGCCACGATAGTTCATGGCGATAGGTAGCATAGCAACGAACGATTATCCCTATCAAGCATTCTGACTGATAATTGCTCACAGAAACGGAGCGGCACCTCTTTAACCCTTGAAGTCACTGCCCGTTTCGAGAGTTTCTCAACTCGAATAACTAAAGCCAACGTGAACTTTTGCGGATCTCCAGGATCCGCTTTTTTTTATTTCGCCCGGCTCCCACAAGAGAGCCAGACCCAATATTTATTCAATGCGATCTTTGACGATAAAGAAGTAACACAGCGCGCCGATGAAGGTCACGCAGGCCGCAATAACCAGCGCCAGATTAAACGAGTGCGTAGTATCCACTACCCAGCCGGTCACGATCGGGGCAAAGGAAGCAAAGACAAAACTGCCAAAGTTTTGAATACCAGCGATGGAAGCCACTTTTGTTTCTGACACCATCACCTGCACCAGTCCCCATGCCGATGTTCCCGCGAAATGCACGCAGAACAGCGCCATTGAGATAAACGCCACCGCCTGCGCAGGCGAGGAAGATTGCACCACCAGCAACGTCCCTAATGCCGACATCATCAAACCGCAAACAATGGCCGTTTTACGCGTCTTCGCCAGGTCGTAGCCTTTTTTCGCCAGTCTATCGACAACAATACCGTTGATCCACATCCCGACTGCCGCCGCAAGGAAAGGAATCGCCGCCACCCAGCCGGTTTTTGCCAGACTGAAACCTTGCGCAGCCTGCAAATAACCGGGTAACCACGCAATGTAGAGCCAACCGGTATAGTTGACACCAGCGAAACCTAAAATCATCCCCCAGGTTGTCCGATGTTTAAACAGCGCCAGCCACTCGCTAAATTGCAATTGTGGACGCGGCTTAACCGGTGCAGAGAGATACGCTCGTTCTTCATCGGTCAGGACAAACTGCGCCCGGTTGCGATACCATGCGTACCAGCAAATCCCAACCAGAATCCCCGCCAGGCCGATGATGACAAACATCGTCCTCCAGCCCCACGCCAGTTGCATCAATACAAGAACAGGGGGCGCGATGGCCTGACCGATAACGGTAGATGAGTTAAGGATCCCCAGCGCCGTGCCGCGTTCTTTTTGCGCATACCAGTCGGTGATAGATTTCACCCCCGCAGGCATAAACGGCGCTTCACCAATACCCAGTCCAATACGCATAATAATAAAGTGGCTAAAGGAATTAACCATTCCTGTTAATGCCTGCATTAATGACCAGAATATTAATCCTGCGCCTAACACAATTCGTGGACCAAAACGATCTAACAAAATACCGGAAGGCAGTTGTGAAAAACCATAAGACAGAGAAAATGCAGAAAGTAAAACGCCAAACTCTGTGGCTGATAATCCTAACTCGCCACGAATCGCCTCGCCTGCCACGCTCAATGATGAGCGATCGAGAAAATTAACGATTCCCGCCATAAATAATAAAACCAGCGCCACCGTCTGAATACGGCGAATCCGTTGCGGTTTATTACCCGCAACACTACCTGGCAAATCAACATCCATTTTTATACTCCTTGAGAAAATTGAATAGATTTGATTACTCAATAAATAAATTAAGCGACAGATATACGGTTTCGCTTAAATCACTACCAATTCCACAATGTACCGTCTTCCAGACGCGCAACGGGGAGATACGCCGGATCATACGGATATTTCGCCGCCAGCTTCTCATCAAAGGAGATACCCAGCCCTGGTTCATCGCCTGGGTGCATATAACCCGCGTCGAAGCGCCAGCTATGCGGGAAGACCTCAAGCATTTGTTCGGAATAACCCATGTACTCCTGAACACCGAAGTTAGGCACCCAGAGATCAAAATGCAGTGCTGCCGCATGGCAAATGGGCGATAAATCAGAAGGGCCATGCGAACCGGTACGCACCTGATAAAGCGATGCAAAATCGGCAATCCGTCGCATCCCGGTAATTCCACCAGCATGGGTAATCGTCGTGCGGATATAGTCAATTAACTGCTCTTCGATTAACTGCTTACAATCCCAGATACTATTAAAGACTTCTCCGACCGCAATTGGTGTCACGGTATGCTGGCGAATCAAACGGAAACATTCCTGATTCTCGGCAGGTGTCGGGTCTTCCATCCAGAACAGGCGGTAATCTTCAATGCTCTTACCAAAGCGCGCCGCTTCAATAGGGGTAAGGCGATGGTGCATGTCATGCAACAGATGTTCATTAAAACCGAACTTGTTGCGCACGGCCTCAAAGAGCTTCGGCGTAAAATCGAGATACTTTTCTGAAGACCACAATTGTTCTTCCGGCCACTGGCCTTTGGTTGCCGGTTCGTAAGCCAGCCCTTTTCCCTTCGCCAGGCCATAGGTAGTTTGCATACCCGGCACGCCGCACTGCACCCGAATCGCCTTAAAGCCCATTTGCTGGTGTTTTGCATAGTCTTCAAGGACTTCATCAATTGTACGCCCGGTGGTGTGGCAATAGACCATCACGCCCTCGCGAGAAGCGCCACCCAGCAGTTGATACAGCGGCATATTGGCTGCTTTAGCTTTGATATCCCATAACGCCATATCAATGGCAGAGATTGCCGACATCGTGACGGGGCCACGCCGCCAGTAAGCACCTTTATAAAAGAATTGCCAGATATCTTCGATACGGCTGGCATCGCGACCTATTAATTGTGGACAAAGATGATCTTTCAGATAGGAAGCGACCGACAATTCACGACCATTTAATGTGGCATCTCCCAGCCCACAAAGTCCGCTTTCAGTGGTTATTTTAAGCGTAACGAAATTACGCCCGGGGCAAGTGACAAAAACGTCCGCAGCAATAATTTTCATTATTGCACTCTCCTGTGTTTTAAATAGACGTTTTAAACTTAATTTTATGCCTACTACCATACAAGGAAGAAAAAGTGATTATTCAACCGTGATCACATTAAAAATAAAATTTTCCGCCGAGGAACAGAAATATCCTTAAATATTGCCTACAATATTAACCATCATCGTTAAAACAACACGTTAAATAATCACATAACAAATTCCATTAATCTTAAAAATGAACACAGCAATAGAAATTAATTATATTCAATTAATTAAAATATGTATTGTTTGATGTATTTGAAAATGATTTTTATAGGAAAAGTAAACGTAAAGAAGACGCAAGAATTAAAAGGAATGTGACGAAGAATGGCTGTGGCTGGACGTAAAACTCAGGGGCATCAGGATGATGATAAATTCCTGCCAGATGCGGCGTAAACGCCTTATCTGGCTTACAAAGCGCAACACTACGTAGGCATGATAAGGCAAACTCCCCGTTTTCAGGGGAGCGATATAAACAAGTTACACCAACCGCGCCTTTGCAAAAGCAATCGCCTGCGCCACCTGCTGCGGTGAGACGCCGCCTTTTGCCGCACGTTTGTCGAGGCACGATTGCAACGACAAAATCGGATACACATCTTCTCCAATCACCTTGCTGAATTTCTGCAACTCAGCCAGCGGCAGTTCTTCCAGTGGTTTGCCCTGACGAATGGCTTCCACCACCGCTTCACCCACAATATGGTGCGCCTCGCGGAACGGTACGCCTTTTGCCACCAGATAATCCGCCAGTTCAGTGGCGTTAGCGTAACCCTGTTGCGCCGCTTCCTGACAACGCGGGCGTTTCACCTGAATCCCATCCAGCACCAGCGCTGCCATATGCAGGCAATCCAGCCAGGTGTCGAGTGCGTCGAACAAGCCCTCTTTGTCTTCCTGCATGTCTTTGTTATAGGCCAGCGGCAACCCTTTCAGAGTCATCATCATGCCGGTTAATGCGCCCTGGACACGACCACATTTCCCACGAATCAGCTCCAGCGCATCCGGGTTTTTCTTCTGCGGCATTAAGGATGAACCGGAAGTCACGCGATCAGACAGTTCGACAAAACCCGCTTCGCCGGTGTTAAAGAAAATGAGATCTTCGGCAAAACGCGACAGATGCACCATGCCGATGGCGGCGGCAGAAAGCAGTTCCAGTACGTGATCACGGTCAGAAACGCTGTCCAGGCTGTTACGCGTTGCCGAGGCAAAACCCAGCCAGCCAGCCAGTTGTTCACGGTCAATGTCATAGGCCGTTCCCGCCAGCGCACCACAACCTAACGGGCTGACATCCAGACGCTTAAGCGCGTCCTGCAAACGGCTTTCATCACGCGCCAGCATCTCAACATAGGCCAGGCACCAGTGAGCGAACGTCACCGGTTGAGCGCGTTGCAGGTGGGTATAACCCGGCATCACTGCGTCCTGATTATTTTGCGCCGTTTCCACCAACGCCGATTGCAACTGGCGGTTAGCCGCCAGCAACTCGCTGACCATCTCTTTGCACCACAATTTCAGGTCAGTCGCTACCTGGTCATTACGGCTACGCCCGGTATGCAGTTTTTTGCCTAACTGACCCACTTTGTCGATCAGTTTACCTTCCACCCAGCTATGGATATCTTCGGCGTCGCTTTCGAGGATTTGTTGTGGCCTGGCGCGAACGTCTTCCAGCAGCACGTTCAGCGCCTCTTCTAGTTGCACCTGCTCTTCTGCGGTCAACACACCTACCGTTACCAGGGCTTTGGACCAGGCTACAGAGCCGACAATATCCTGCTCCGCCAGACGGTAATCAAAGCGCAATGAGTCATTAAATTGTTTGAACCGTTGATCTGCTGCCTGAGTAAAACGCCCGCCCCAAAGTGCCATAACTCTGTTTCCTTATTTTGAAATTCAATGCCGGAAGCTGTGCCTCCGGCCAACAAAAATTAAGCTAAAATCCGCGTCCCCATCGGCATACCGTTAAACAGTGCCGGAAGCTGTTCCGCATGACGCCAGGAGGCGATGTCCACCGGGCGGCCCAGCGTGCGTGCAGCGTCCAGCGCCGCATTCACTTTCACAATCATGCCGTCAGTAATAATGCCCTGCTCAATCAGTTGTTCTGCTTTCGCCGCGGTCATCTCAGCAATTCGTTGCCCTTTACCGTCGAGGATGCCACTGACATCAGAAAGCAAAATCAGATCCGCACCCAGCGTTGCCGCCAGTGCCGTCGCGGCCTGGTCAGCATTGACGTTCATCAGTTGCCCTTCGTCCGTCACACCAATAGAGCTGACCACCGGCAAATAACCGTTTTCCAGCAACGTGTTGATAAGCTTAGGCGAACCTGGCTGCGCCAGTCCAACATGGCCCAACTCTTCATCGAGCTGGGTCACTTTGACGCTGTCGCCATCACCGAGAAACAGCCCCACAGCAGCAATCTGATGTTTCTTCGCCCACGCCAGCAGGGTTTTATTTGCCGTTCCCGCCAGTGCGCCAGTGATAATGTCTATCTGATCCGCAGGCGTCACGCGCAGGCCGTTTTTCTTTTTCACCGGCAGATTCAACCCTTTCATCAACTCATCCACCACGCAGCCGCCGCCGTGAACAATCACCAACGGACGCTGATGAGACTCGCGATAATTCACCAGTGCGCTAAACAGCCGTTCCAGCGCCTCTTCACTATCCAGCAATACGCCGCCCAGTTTGATAATTAATGGATTCATCATTGCACCCTTAAATAAGAGACTGCGTTTCCGCATAGCCGAAACGAATATTGGCACACTGGATTGCCTGTGCCGCCGCACCTTTCAATAAGTTGTCTTCGGTCGCCACCACAATCAGATGCTCGCCCTGAACGGCAAAACCGATATCGCAGAACGGTAGCCCGACAACGTTTTTCAGCGCCGGAACGCCTTTGTCATACAACCGTACCAGCGGTTTATGCGCATATGCCTGTTGCAACACTTGTGCTACTTGCGCCTGGGTCACGCCCGGTTTCAGACGGCAGGTAATCGTTTCCAGAATGCCGCGCGGGAAATTGCCCAGATGCGGGGTGAAGATCACGTCAGCACCAAGGTGTGTAGCGATCTCCGGTTGATGGCGATGGGTAAAGACACCGTATGGTTGCAGGCTGACTTCACAAAAGCTGTTAGAAATCGCTGCCTTACGTCCTGCACCGCTTACACCGCTGGTGGCGTTGATGACCGGCCACTGATTGAGATCTAGAAGATCGGCATCAATCAACGGTTTAAGCGCCAACTGCGCTGCCGTCGGGTAACACCCCGGCACCGCAATCAAATTCGCTTCTTTTAATTTATTGCCGCACCACTCCGCCAGACCATAAGCGGCTTGCTCCAGCAGTTCCGGGTATTGATGGGTAAAGCCGTAATATTTTTCATAGAAGGCGGCGTCGTTAACGCGGAATGCGCCGGAAAGGTCGAATACCACACAGCCTGCATCAAGAAACTGCGGTGCTAAATCGTGGCTAACTTCATGGGCAGTGGCGAGAAACACCACATCCACCCCTGGGCTAAACTCGCTGATATCCGACATCGGCTGCAGTGGCAGATCAACGATGCCTTTGAGCTGCGGATGCAAATCGGAGATTAACTTTCCCGCATCATTGCTTTGCGCTGAAACAGTCAAAGCGGTTATGTTCATATGCGGATGGCGATTTACATAGGTCACTAGCTCTGCGCCAGCGTAACCACTGGCACCCACAATCAGCGTATTCAACATCGGGGCTATTCACCTTCTTATGTCTGTTTGCCTGGCTAAACGTAAAACATTCACCTTACGGCTGGTGGGTTTTATTACGCTCAACGTTAGTGTATTTTTATTCACAATTAATGCATGAATATTGATACTATCATGACCAGAGGTGTGTCAACAATGAAAAACAAATTACCGCCATTTATCGAGATCTACCGTGCTCTGATTGCCACACCTTCAATAAGCGCCACGGAAGAAGCGCTCGATCAAAGCAATGCAGATTTAATCACTCTGCTGGCGGGTTGGTTCAAAGATTTGGGCTTCAATGTGGAAGTGCAGCCCTTGCCGGGAACACGCAACAAATTTAATATGCTGGCAAGTTGCGGACACGGCGCTGGCGGCTTGTTGCTGGCGGGGCATACCGATACCGTGCCGTTTGATGACGGGCGCTGGACGCGCGATCCGTTTACGCTGACTGAGCATGACGGCAAGCTCTATGGTCTGGGCACCGCCGACATGAAAGGCTTCTTTGCGTTTATCCTTGATGCACTACGCGATGTCGACGTTACGAAGCTTGCAAAGCCGCTCTACATTCTGGCGACTGCCGATGAAGAAACCAGTATGGCCGGAGCGCGTTATTTTGCCGAAACCACCGCCCTGCGCCCGGATTGCGCCATCATTGGCGAACCGACGTCACTGCAACCGGTACGCGCACATAAAGGCCATATTTCTAACGCCATTCGCATTATGGGTCAGTCGGGGCACTCCAGCGATCCGGCACGCGGGGTGAATGCCATCGAGCTGATGCATGACGCCATCGGCCATATTTTACAATTACGTGACGACCTTAAAGAACGCTATCACTATGAAGCGTTTACCGTACCGTATCCCACGCTCAACCTCGGGCATATTCACGGCGGTGACGCATCTAACCGAATTTGCGCCTGCTGTGAGTTGCATATGGATATTCGTCCGCTGCCAGGCATGACGCTCAATGAACTTAACGGCTTGCTCAACGACGCGCTGGCACCGGTAAGCGAACGCTGGCCGGGTCGTCTGACGGTCGAAGAACTGCATCCGCCGATCCCTGGCTATGAGTGCCCGCCGAATCATCAACTGGTTGAAGTGGTTGAGAAATTGCTCGGCGCACAGACCGAAGTGGTGAACTACTGTACCGAAGCACCGTTTATTCAGACGCTATGCCCGACGCTGGTGTTAGGACCAGGTTCAATCAATCAAGCCCATCAGCCTGATGAATATCTGGAGACACGGTTTATTAAACCCACCCGCGAGTTGATCACCCAGGTGATTCACCATTTTTGCTGGCATTAAAACGTAGGCCGGACAAAGCGCTCGCGCCGCATCCGGCACTGCTGCCAAACTCCAGCACCGCAGTAATGTCGGATG